>NZ_JBIVUZ010000004.1:0-622222 GCF_044768565.1 Streptomyces sp. NPDC091280 | reverse complement strand
GGTGGGTGGCGGGGGGGGTGGGGCGTCCCGGCGCGCCCCGCCCCCCCCCGGGCCCCCCCCCCCCCCCCCCCCCCCCCCCCGGGGGGCCGGGGGGGGCGCGCCCCCCCCCGCGCACGTCCTTGTGCCCGCCCGGTCAGCGCGGCGGGCGGGCGAGGATCCGGTCGAGCACCTCCGACAGTGTCCGCGCGGGACGGTCCGGCAGCTCTCGCGTACGCCAGGCCACGAACCCGTCGGGCCGCACCAGTACGGCACCGCCGGCACCGACGGCGTAGCGGGCGAGGAACCGCTCCACCGTCTCCGCGGGCTCCTGCGCGCCGACCCGGTGGAAGATGACGTCGGTGGGCAGGGCGGCCGAGGCGCAGGCGCTCTCCCAGGCGCCGCCCTCGGGTCCGGCCAGCAGCCAGAAGTCCCGGCCCAGCAGATCGTGCAGAGGTACCTCCTTGCCCTCCCTGACCAGGGGCAGGTGCGGTGCGCGGGTGCCGGGGCGGCCGGAGGGCGCCGTGGGGTCCTCCACCGGCGCGCCGTCGCGGTCGTCCTCGGCGAGCACGGCACCGGAGCGGTAGACGTGGCCGAAGAGCACCGTGGTCTCCGGTCGGTGCCGGGCGGCCGATGCCTCGTCGAGGCCGCTGCGTTGCAGGTAGCGGATCACCCCCTGGTCGACGGTGAACTCGGCGACGGGCGCCCGCTCCTGCTCATAGCTGTCGAGGAGCCCGGGACCCGCCCGGCCCTTGAGCACGAGGGCGAGTTTCCAGGCCAGGTTGTGCGCGTCCTGGACACCCATGTTCCCGCCGAACCCCCCGGTGGGCGGCATCACATGGGCGCAGTCGCCGGCCAGCAGCACCCGACCGGACCGGAAGCGGTCGGCGACCCAGGCCGCGATCTCCCAGCTGGTCGCCGACTCGATCCGCACGGGCAGGTCGGGCACTCCGGCCGCGGCCCGCACCAGGGCGACACAGTCCTGCGTGCCGTACTCCTCGTGGCCGGCGCCCGGCGGCAGGCTGGGCGCGAGCACCCAGCGGTCCGAGTCGTCGCCGCCGAGCTTGCCGAGAACGCCTTTGACCCGGTCGTTGGTGACGAAGCAGAGGAAGAAGGCACGGCCGGCCACGTACGGGTCGAGGTCGGCGTGAAAGACGATGTTCATCTGACGGCCGAAGGTGCCCTGGCCGTGCCGGCCGATGCCGAGCCGCTCGCGCACCTGCGCCCGGCTTCCGTCCGCGGCGATCAGGTACCGCGCCCGCACGGTGTGTTCCGCGTCCCCGGCGCCCGGCCGCAGGTCGCGGAGCACCGCGGTGACGCCGTCGGAGTCCTGCGCGAAACCGGTCATCTCGGTGGCGAACCGGAGGTCCGCCCCCAGTTCCTCGGCGCGCGCCCGCAGCACCGGTTCGAAGCGGTCCTGCCCGATCAACGTCCATCCGGTGCTGCCCACTTCGGTCGGGTCGTGCCGGAACGGCCCGTCGAAACGGCCCAGTTCGGCTCCGGTGAGCGACTCGGCCTGGAGGACGTCACCGTAGTGCGCGTGCGGGTTCTCGTTGGCGCGCACCGCCTCCTCCAGGCCGAGCGCGCGCATCAGCTCCATGGTGCGGGGGCTCGCCGCCTGGGCGCGCGGGTGGGCAGAGATCTCCGGGTGCCGCTCCACGAGCAGGGGGCGCAGTCCCTGCTGGGCCAGGAACAGCGCCTGGGCCAGCCCCACCATGCTGCCACCCACGATCAGTACGTCGGTCGTCTCGTCTGTCATACGCGCTCCTGGACGGTGCGGATGTGCTCGGACACGGGCGGCCCGATACAACCTCCTCCCGCTCGAAGAGGCCTGGTGGCGCGTGCGAGGACAACTGCACCGGGATGCCTGCGCCCCCAGATGTTTTCGAGTGGTGCACGAGCCCCGGCTGACAGGTTCGACCCACCCGATCAACGTGTCAGGCACTGGAGGAGGATCGCGACGATGGTGGAGGCGTTGAGTGTGCTGGTGCTGCTGGGCACCGGCGTGGTGGCCGGGGTGCTGTTCGCGGTCGCGATCAGCGTGGTTCCCGCGCTGATCGCGATGACGCCCGATCGGTACGTGGACACCCATCGGCTGCTCGGCCGGCGGTACGACCGGATCATGCCGTTCGTCGTGACCGGTTCCACGGCGATCGACGTGGGGTTCGCCGTCCGGGCACACGGCGGTCCGCGGCTGCTGTTCGCGCTGGCCGCGCTGTTCATGGCCGGCGTGGCCGTGGTGTCGCAGACCAGGAACGTGCCCATGAACCGGCAGGTCAAGCAGACCCGCCCGGAGGACCTGGGCCCGGGCTGGCGGGATCCGCGGCCGGCGTGGCGGGGGTGGCATCTGGTGCGCACCTGCTGCGCCTTCATGGGGTGCGCGCTCTCGGCCGCGGCAGTGGTGGCGTCATGAGCCCCGAGGTCGTACGCGACCTGCCGAACGGCGAGGAACGGGCGGAAGCCGACGCCCGGATGCGGGACCTGCTCTCACGGCCGGAGCCAGGACCGCTCGCCGAGCGCCTCGCCCTGCTGCACTTCACCGGCCGTCGCACGGGGCGCGCGTACACGGTACCCGCCGGGATGCACGGTCTCGGCGACGAGATGGTCGTGGCGACCGGCAGCGCCTGGCGGTGGAACTTCCGTGACGGCGCGGACGGCTCCCTCACCTGGCGCGGCCGGATCAGCCCCGTGCGGTTCACGTTGGTGACCGACGCGGAGCACACGGCCCGCGCCTACTGGGAGCTCTACGAGCGGTACGGAGAGGCGGCACCGCGTCGGCTGGGCATCGCGGTGCGCGGTGGCGGCACACCCGGGCTGGTGGAGTTCCGTACGGCTGTCGCACGCCACGGTCTTTCCCTGGTGACCGTCGTGCCCACAACGGCCGCCGACACGGCGGACGTTCCCGATTCGGAGAAGGAGAGGACCCGACGATGAGCGGACTGGCCGGCTGGGTGGACTTCACGCGGGACCTGGTGCCCGAGGCGCGCACCGTACGGGCGATGGCGGACACCCTGGCCCATCGAGGGCCGGACGGTGCCGGGGACTGGATCGAGGGGCATGCGGCGCTGGCTCACCGGAGGCTGGCGCTGCTCGGCCCGTCGGAGGGGCGGCAGCCGGTGTGCGTCGAGTCGGCCGGTGGCCGTCCCGAGGCCGTGCTGGTGCTCGACGGCGTGCTCACCAACGAGCCCGAGCTGCGGGCCCGGCTGACCGCGAAGGGCCACCGGTTCACCGGCCGCGGCGACGCCGAGGTCGCCGTGCACGCGTTCCTGGAGTGGGGCGTGGAGTTCGCGGCCCACCTGGAGGGTCTCTTCGCCCTGGCCGTGTGGGACGCGCGACGGCAGGAACTGCACCTGGTCCGCGACCGGTTGGGCGTGAAACCGCTGTGCTACTTCCGGACTCCGTCCGGTGTGCTGTTCGGGTCGGAGCCGAAGGCGCTGCTGGCCCACCCGGCCGTGCCTGCCGTGGTGGACGCCGACGGGCTGCGCGAGTTGTTCGCGCACAGCCGCAAACCGGGTACCGGAGTCTTCCGGGGCATGGCCGAGGTACTGCCCGGCCATGTCCTGACGGCTCGCCACAACGGCGTCGGCCGGCGCCGCTACTGGGCGCTGCCCGCGCGACGGCACGAGGACGGTCCGGAGGCCACCGTGGCCACCGTGCGCCGGCTCCTGGCCGAGGCGGTCTCCTCGCATCTGCGGGCGGACGTTCCCGTCGGCGCGATGCTGTCCGGCGGCATCGACTCCAGCGCCCTCACGGCACTGGCCTCACAGACACGGTCCGCCGCCGGTACGGGTCCGTTGCGGTCGTTCTCCGTCAACTTCACCGGATACGCGGAGAACTTCGAGCCCCATCCGACCATGCGGGCCACCCCCGACGCCCCCTATGCGGCGCTGGCGGCGCGGCACATCGGCACCGATCACACCGAGATCCTGCTGGACACCTCGGCGCTCTCGGACCCACGGGCGCACAGCGCCGCCCTGCGGTGCCAGGACGTGCCCTCCCCGCTCGGTGACATGGACGTCTCGCTGCTGCTGTTCTTCGAGGCCCTCCGGGGTGCCGGAGTCACCGCCGTGCTCTCCGGGGAGACCGCGGACGAGGTGTTCAACGGCTACTTCTGGTCCTACGACCCCCGGCACAGCAACTCGACGACCTTCCCCTGGGTCTCCTTCGAGCGCGGTCACGACGCCGCGGCCGGCGGACTCGGCTGTTCCCTCGTGGACCGTTCGCTGCGCCGTGAGCTGAACTTCATGGAGTACGCCGACCAGCACTACCGGGACGCGCTCACCGAGGTCCCGCACCTGGCGGGCGAGACACCGGCCGAGCGACGGGCCCGGGAGATCACGTACCTGGCTCTGACCCGGTGGGCACCGACGCACCTGGACCGGGCGGACCGGATGAGCATGGCGCACGGAGTGCAATTGCGCCCGCCGTTCTGCGACCGGGCACTGGTCGAATACGTCTACAGCGTCCCGGCCGAATTGAAGCGGGTGAACGGACAGGAGAAAAGCCTGCTGAGGTCGGCCGTCGCCGACCTCCTTCCCCGCGAAGTGCTGGAACGCCCCAAGAGTGCCTACCCGACCGTGCAGGAGGCCGCGTACGGCGAATTCGTGCGCGACCGGTTCTGCGAACTGGCAAAGGACGCTTCGGCACGGGTGACCCCCCTGCTGGACGCGGAGGCGACGGGCGCGGCGCTGGACGCGGCCGGCGCGCCGAGCGGAGCCTTCGCCTGGGTGGAGCGAGCCAGCATGGAAATGGTCCTCCAGCTCAACACATGGCTGACCTCGTACAACGTTGAACTTCGCTTGTGAGGAAGCTCACGACGACCGACGCGAGACCGGAGATGTGCCCCTTGTCCCACACATGCGCCTTGCAATAAGATGCATTCAAGCATCTAGTTCCGATCCCGGGGGTCTCACCTACAGAGGCCCCCAGGAGTCCTTTCTCTTTCCTTTGCTTTTATCGCGTCTTCGGCGATCCATTTTCACCCTCGCCTTTCCAACATCCGTCGCTGATTCGACCGAAGACAGTGGCCGGATCTCGGCTTACCGCAGCTGCCGCATTCGACTTGGCTGCGTTTACCGCGGGGGGCACGGGTACAGGAAAGAGAAGAGCCGACGCCATTCGCCAAACGGCAATGCCGTCGGCCGGCGGCCCACAAGGTGGCAACTCAGGGGGAACTTAGTGATAGAGATCGGCCTGCTGGGCTCGATGCGGGTTTCCAGGGACGGCGACGACGTGACCCCGTCGGCCCCGAAACTGCGTCAGGTACTGGCCCTGCTGGTGCTGAACGCCAACGCGCTTGTCACCGTCGACCAACTGTGCGAAGAGCTATGGGAGGACCACCCGCCGCTGAGCGCACTGACCACCCTCCAGACCTACATCTACCAACTGCGCCGCAGACTACGGCTGGCCACCGGACAGCAGGGCGAACCGTTCGGCTCCCGTCCGCCGCAAGGGTCCCCGGCTCTCCTCACCCGCGTCGGCGGGTACGAACTGCGGCTGCACGACAAGCAGACCGTGGACGCCTACCGTTTCGAACTGCTGGTGGAGCGAGGCAAGGCGCACGAACGCGCCGGCGCCCCGGAAGACGCGGTACGCGTACTCAAGGAAGCACTCGGCGTCTGGCACGGGGCGGCCCTCGTGGACATCAGCTCGGGCCGCCGGCTGTCCGCGTGGTCGACCAAACTCGAAGAACGGCGCAAGAACGCCCAGGAGCAACGATTCTCCCTGGAACTCGAACTCGGCCGGCACCACGTCGTACTGGACGAGCTGGCGGAGGCTCTGGGCGATCACCCCACCCATGAGGGCTTCGCCGGACAGCTGATGAGAGCACTGCACCGCTGTGGCCGCCGACCCGACGCACTGGAGGTGTTCCGCACCCTGCGGGGCCACCTCGTCGACGAACTCGGCCTGGAGCCCTCGCTCCAGCTCCAGCGCCTGCACCAGGAGATCCTGTCCGACCGGGGAACCCTCGTCGCATCGGCCGGCCGCGGGCGGAGTGCCGCTCCGCCCGTGCCGTCGCCCCGTCCGGTGCCACCCCGGCCGGCCCAACTGCCGCATGACATAAGCGACTTCATCGGCCGCGAGCAGCAGCTGGACCAGCTGGAGACCTTCCTCGGCGCCGACTGGGACGGTACCGGCATGCGCGTGGTGGAGGTCCATGGTCCGCCCGGCGTCGGCAAGAGCACCTTCGCGATCCACGCCGCGCACCGCCTTCGCCCGCACTTTCCCGACGGGCAGCTGTTCGTCGATCTCTCCACCGTGGGCGACGGCACCGAGCAGCTCGTGAACGTGCTGTCCGCCTGTCTGGGAGCCTGCGGGATCGCACGGGAGAAGCAGCCCGGCGGACTCGACGAGCTCAGCCGGCTGTTCCGCAGCTGGACCGCGGACCGCAAGGTCCTGATGGTGGTCGACGATGTGCTCACCGCCTCCCAGCTGCGGGCCGTGATGCCCGGCGGCGCGGGTTGCGCGGTGATCGCCACCAACCGCTTCCGCGCGCACAGTCTCTCCGCCGGCCGGAAGATCGTGCTGCCCGCCCTGTCCGCCGACGAGTCCCGGCAGCTGTACGACCGGGTGACGCAGGACCGCAGACAGCACGAGGACACGACCGCCGTGCACGAGTTGATCCGGATGAGCGAGGGGCTGCCGCTGGTCGTACGGGCCGTGGCCGGACGGCTGGCCGACCGGCCGGGCTGGCCGGCCTGGCGCCTGGTCGACCGGCTGCGCAGGAACAAGCGCCTGCTTCTCGAACTCCCGGCAGGCACACAGTCGTTGATGAGCACCGTGGCGCTCAGCTACCGCCATCTGCCCCGTTCCTCCCAGGAGTTGCTGCACCTGTTGTTGCGTCGCTTCCAGCCGCACTGGCGCATCGAGGACGTCCGCGCCCTGATGCCGAACCGCGCCGACGACATGGAGGCGCTGCTCGAATTCCTGGTGGACGTCCACCTCGTCAAGGAGTCCCCGTCCCCGGACGGTGAGCCCGCGTACGCGGTACCCGCGCTCACCCGGCAGGTCCTGCTCCAGCTGCTGCCCGGCATGGCCCGCGTCCAGCCGGGCGGCGCACTCCGCTCGGGCGCCGTGACCGAGCCGGTCGTCCACCGCATCGCACCCGTCACGCTCCTGAAAACAGCGGCTCCCGGCGTCTGAGCACGTCCGGCGAAGCCCGCCACCGGCACAGCCCGAAAGGCCCGTCGCACCCCGGGGTGCGACGGGCCTTTCGGGCTGTGCCGGACGGCCGTCGGCGCGCCGAGCCGTTCTCCAGAGGGCCTCCAGAATCCTTCGAACCGTTCCGACCAGGGTGAACGCACAAGAAGACAAGCCCTGGAGGACACCGTGCACCGAACGCTGATCGTGGCCAGGATGAACCTCGCCGACGCCGAGGGCGTCGCGCAGGTCTTCGCTGATTCGGACAGCACCGAACTGCCGCACATGGTAGGCGTGTCGCGGCGCACCCTGTTCGCCTTCCACGACCTGTACTTCCATCTCGTCGAGGCGGACCAGGACATCGCGCCCAACCTCTACAAGGCACGCAGCCACCCGCTCTACAGCGAGATCAACACCCGCCTGGGCGCGTTCATATCGCCCTACGACCCGGACTGGCGCGAGCCGAAGGACGCGATGGCCGTGCCCTTCTACTCGTGGACTCCGCAGCAGGGCCCCGTCCGCACGGCGCCGACCTCCGCACACCTGGGCGCCGAATGAGCGCCCCCGCCACGACCAAGGTGCACATGGACACGGTCGCCGCCAACACCAAGCGCGGCGGCGACATCCGGGTCACCCTCAGCCCCCGTACGGTCGGCTGCAGTTCGGGCTTCGGCGGAGTGCTGCGACTGGCCCCCGGCGAGTTCGTCACCGAGCATCTGCACCCGTACTCCGAGGAATTCCTGCACGTGGTCCAGGGCCGGCTGGAGATGCGGCTGGAAGACGTGCCGGTGCCCCTCGGGCCCGGGGACTCGCTGCTGGTACCCATCGGTGCCCGGCACCGACTGGTCAACACCGGTACCGTGCCGGCCGAAGTGGTCTTCCACCTGTCCCCGCTCGCCCCCAGCCCGGAACTCGGCCATGTCGACACCGAGCAGCCGCTCGACGGGAACGCCGGCGACCCGGATGTGGGGAGGGCACGGTGAGCGGCCCGACCCGCCGCGCGGTCATCACCGGCGTGGGTGTCGTGGCACCCGGCGGACGCGGCCGTGACGCCTACTGGGAACTGCTCACCGCCGGACGCACCGCCACCCGCCGGATCAGCCTGTTCGACCCCACCGGGTTCCGGTCCCAAGTGGCCGCCGAGTGCGACTTCGACCCTCTCGCCGCCGGTCTCACCCCGCAACAGGCCCGGCGCATGGACCGGGCCGCCCAGTTCGCCGTCGTCGCCACCCGGGAGGCCGTCGAGGACAGCGGCATCGAACTGCCCGGCGGCGATCCGGGCCGGGTCGGGGTGAGCCTCGGCAGCGCCGTCGGCTGCACGATGGGCCTGGAGGAGGAGTACGCGGTGCTCTCCGACGGTGGCCGCGACTGGCTCGTCGACCACAGCTACGGCGTACCGCATCTCTACGGCTACATGGTGCCCAGCACCCTCGCCGCGGAGGTCGCCCGGCAGGCCGGGGCCGAAGGGCCGGTCGCGCTGATCTCCACCGGCTGCACCTCGGGCCTGGACGCCATCGGACACGGCGTCCAGCTGATAGAGGAGGGCAGCGTCGACGTCGTACTGGCCGGCGCGACCGACGCCCCGCTGTCGCCGATCACCTCCGCCTGCTTCGACGCGATCAAGGCCACCACCGCCAACAACGACGATCCCGCCCATGCCTCCCGCCCGTTCGACGGCCGACGTGACGGCTTCGTCCTCGGGGAGGGCTCCGCCGTGATGGTGATCGAGGAGGCCGAGTCCGCCCGGCGCCGCGGCGCACCCGTGTACGCCGAGATCCTCGGCTTCGCCGGGCGCAGCAACGCGTTCCACATGACGGGCCTCCGGCCGGACGGCCGCGAGATGGCGGAGGCGATCCGGGTCGCGCTGGACCGGGCCCGCCTGGACCCCGGTGACATCGACTACATCAACGCCCATGGCTCCGGCACCAAGCAGAACGACCGGCACGAGACCGCCGCGTTCAAGCGCAGCCTCGGCCGGCATGCCCACGAGGTGCCGGTCAGCTCCATCAAGTCGATGATCGGTCACTCGCTCGGCGCGATCGGCTCCCTGGAGATCGCCGCCTGTGCCCTGGCCCTGCGCCACCAGGTGGTCCCGCCCACCGCCAACCTCTCCGTCGCCGACCCGGAGTGCGATCTGGACTACGTTCCGGTGACGGCCCGTGAACACCGCATGGAGCGGGTACTCAGCGTCGGCAGCGGCTTCGGGGGCTTCCAGACCGCGATGGTGCTGGGCCGGCCCGTCGGGACCCGGCGTCGACCGCACCCGGCCCGGGCCGCCGGCGGCGTTCGCGGGGAGGCCGCATGAGCGCCTCCGGCATCCGTCCCGGCCACCGGAGGCGGGCGGTGGTCACCGGGCTCGGCGTGATCGCGCCGACCGGCATCGGCGCCGCCAGGCACTGGGAGGCGGTGCTCGCCGGCAAGAGCGGCCTGGGGCGGATCACCCGGTTCGACCCGACCGGCTACCCCGTCGGGATCGCCGGTGAGGTGCCCGGGTTCCGGGTGGACGAACAGATCCCCGGGCGGCTGGTCAAACAGACCGACCGGTTCACGCATTTCGCCCTGGCCGCCGCCGACGCGGCCCTCGCGGACGCCGCCGTGGATCCCGCGCGGGTGCCCGAGTACGAGATGGCGGTGGTGACCGCGAGTTCGTCCGGTGGCACCGAGTTCGGCCAGCACGAGATGGAGAACCTCTACCAGAACGGCTCCTCCTGGGTCGGTGCCTACCAGTCGATCGCCTGGTTCTACGCGGCCACCACCGGGCAGGTGTCCATCCGGCACGGCATGCGCGGCCCGTGCGGGGTGATCTGCTGCGAACAGGCCGGTGGCCTCGACGCCCTCGGCCAGGCCCGCCGGCTGCTGGACACCGGGTCCCGGCTCGTGCTCAGCGGTGGCACGGACGCCTCCCTGTGCCCGTACGGCCTGGTGGCGCAGCTGTCCTCGGGGCAGTTGTCCACCGAGGACGACCCGGCGCGCGCGTATCTGCCGTTCGACGCCGCGGCCTCGGGCTTCGTACCCGGCGAGGGCGGCGCCATGCTGGTCGTGGAGGGCGTCGAGGAGGCACGCGAGCGCGGCGCCCGGGCCTACGGCGAACTCCTCGGCTACGCCGCCGGCTTCGACCCGGGCGCCGGGAGCGGCCCGGCCCCGGGCACCGCCGCCCGCGGCCCCCGCCACTCCGTGCCGGCGTCAGTGATCCGGCGGGCGCTGGACGACGCCGCTCTGCCGCCGGAGCGGATCGACATGGTCTTCGCGGATGCCTCGGGAGTGCCCGCCGAAGACCTCGCCGAGGCCCGGGCCGTCACCGAGGTCTTCGGTCCCGGAGCTGTGCCGGTGACCGCGCCGAAAACGCTCACCGGACGGCTGTACGCGGGCGGTGCGGCCCTCGACACGGCGACCGCGCTGCTCGCCCTGTCGGCCGGGGTCGTACCGCACACCGCCGGGCCGGACCGTGTCCGCGAAGGCTGCGAGATCGATCTCGTGCTGGACCGTCCACGCCCCACCCGACCGCGCACCGCCCTGGTCCTCGCCCGCGGCCACGGCGGCTTCGTGTCGGCGCTGGTCGTCGGCGCGGCGGACCGCGACGACCCCGAGAAGTGACCGACAACGACCTCACCACGACTGGAAGGCGGCTCATCATGGACGGGTTCACCCTCGACGACATCAAACGGATCCTGCTCGCGAGCGCGGGCGTCGACGATCACACGGACCTCGACGGCCCGGACTTCGCCGACACCGCGTTCGCGAACCTCGGGTACGACTCCCTCGCACTGCTGGAACTCGCCAACCGCGTCGAGCGCGAGTACGGCGTGCACATCCCCGACGGCGACCTTGAGCACACCCAGACTCCGCGTGAGGCCCTCGCCTATGTCCTGGCCAGGCTGGCGGAGGTGAGCATCTGATGGCCGGGCACACCGACAACGCGGTCGTGATCGACGCCCCGATCGACCTCGTGTGGTCGATGACCAACGACGTGTCCTCCTGGCCGGACCTGTTCAGCGAGTACGCGTCGGCGGAGATCCTCGGCCGGGACGGCGACACGGTCACCTTCCGGCTGACCCTGTACCCCGACGAGAGCGGCACCGCCTGGAGCTGGGTGTCCGAACGCACCCCCGACCCGGTCACCCGCACCGTCCGGGCGCAGCGGGTGGAGACCGGCCCCTTCGCCCACATGCACATCCGCTGGGAGTACGAAGAGGGGCCCGACGGCGTCCGGATGCGCTGGATCCAGGACTTCGCGATGAAGCCGGGGGCGCCGGTCGACGACGCCGGCATGACAGCGCGCCTCAACCGCAACACCGCCGTGCAGATGCGGCTGATCAAGGCCAAGGTGGAGGCCGCCGCGCGGGCCGGCCGACAGCTGGAGGGGCGGCGGATGCTGGTGACGGGTGGCACCCGGGGCATCGGCCGCGGCATCGTACTGGCCGCCGCCCGCGCCGGTGCGAGCGTCGTCACCTGCTACCGCACCCCGGGTCCGGCCGTCGCCACCCTTGAGCAGGAGCTCGCCAGGACGCCGGGCAAGCACCAGGTGGTGCGGGCCGACGCGGCCGACCGGGCGGACGTGGACCGGCTGTTCGCCGAGTGCGACGCGAGCCTGGGCGGACTCGACGCCGTGGTCAACAACGCGGGCATGTTCCGGCCCCGGCCCTACGCCGAGTTGGACGACGCGGAGTGGGCGGCCACCCTGGGGGGCAACCTGACCGCCGCCCACCTGGTGACCCGGCGCGCCCTGCCGCTGCTGGCCGCGGGCTCCTGCGTCGTCAACATCGGCAGCACCGTGGCCTTCCTCGGCATGGCCGGGGGTGTGCACTACACGGCGGTGAAGGCGGCGCTGGTCGGTATGACCCGCTCACTCGCCCGCGAACTCGGTCCGCTGGGCATCCGGGTCAACACCGTCTCGCCGGGCCGGATCGCCACCGAGGCGCTCGACGAGATGCCCGCGGCGGACGCCGAGCGCGAGCGCGGACGGTTCTCCTCGTTCGCCGCCCTGGGCCGGCTCGGCACCGTCGACGACATCGCCCGCACCGTGCTGTTCCTCGCCAGCGACCACGCGGCCTACATCACCGGCCAGAACATCCACGTCGACGGCTGCGTGTGACCGCGCGGCCCGCCGACAAGCCAACGAAGGGAAACCCAGTGGAACTCGCACTGCACGGCAAGAAGCTGCTCGTCACCGGCGGCACCCGGGGCATCGGGCGGGGCATCGCACTGGCCGCGGCCCGGGCCGGCGCCGACGTCGTCACCTGCTACCGGCAGGAGAGCGAGGCCGTCGCCACCCTGACCGCCGCTCTGAAGGAGACCGGCGGCGACCACCACGTGCTCCGCGCCGACCTCGGCGACATCGCCGAGGTCGACCGGCTGGTCGCCGAGGTCAAGGACCGCTGGGGGCGCCTGGACGGGATCGTGAACAACGCGGGCGTGATCAGTCACATCCCCTTCGCCGACCTGCCCGCCGAGGAGTGGTCGAGGATCATCGACACCAACCTCACCGCCGCCTACCGGGTCATCCAGCAGTCGCTCCCGCTGCTCGGCGCCGGTTCCTCGGTGGTCAACATCGGCTCGCGCGGGGCCGCGGCCGGCATACCGCTGCGCGCGCACTACACCGCCGCCAAGGCCGCGATGACCGGTCTGACCCGATCGCTCGCCAAGGAGCTCGGGCCCCGCGGGATCCGCGTCAACGTGGTGGCTCCCGGCGTCATCGAGACGGAGGCCTTCGACGACATGCCCGCCGAACGGGCCGCGGGCCTGCGCGCCACCTACGCCCAGAAGACGGCCCTCGCCCGGCTCGGCACGGTCGACGAGATCGCCGGCCCGGTGCTGTTCCTGCTCGGTGACCACGCCGCCTACATCACCGGCGAGACGCTCAGCGTCGACGGGGGGATCTGACATGGCCGAACAGGTCTTCCGGGTCATGCTGCGGATGGAGATCCGGCCCGGCATGGAGCACGACTTCGAGAAGGTCTGGCAGGAGGTCGGCGACTCGGTCACCGGCCACCCGGCCAATCTCGGGCAGTGGCTGTCCCGCAGTGCCGAGGAGAACGGCATCTACTACATCGTGAGCGACTGGGTGAACGAGCCTCTGTTCCGCGAGTTCGAGACCAGTGACGGGCATGTGGACCACCGCCGCAGGCTCCACCCCTACCGCAGCGGCGGTTCCATGACGACGATGCACGTCGTCGCCGCGCTCACCGGCGCCGCCGTCACCGAGCGGGGGGCCCGGTGACGGCGCCCCCGCTGGAAGTGGTGCTGCACCACCTGAGCGACGACGCCGAGCAGGTGGTCCGCGCCTACCACGAGGCCAGCCGCCGTATGGCGGGCACACCCGGGCTGCTCGGCAACCGGCTGTTGCATGCCGTGAGCGACCCGCGCGCGCTGGTCGTGGTGAGCCGGTGGCGCGACCGGGCGGCCTTCGAGGCATGGGAGCGCGGTCTCGCGCACAAGGAGCAGACCGCGCCGCTGCGGCCGTATCGCGATCTCCAGCGGGACCGCCCGTTCGAGATCTACCGGGAACTCGCCCGCTACGAGAGCGACCGACCGGTGCCCGCCGTGGAAGGAGACTGAGCATGTCCACCGCACCCAACCCGGCCCCGCCGCCGGTCGAGTTGTTCACCCCCGCCTTCCACCAGGACCCGCACGGGGTACTGGCCACCCTGCGGCGGAGCGCGCCGGCCGTGCCCGTCGTCACGCCCAACGGGCTGCGCACCTGGCTGGTCACCGGGTACGAGCAGGCCAGGGAACTGCTCACCGATCCCCGCCTCAGCAAGGACATGCGGGTGGGCCGGGACCTGATCCCGCGCAATTTCGCCGACGCGGAGAAGCAGCGGGCGTTCCTGGCGGAGTCCGGCGACCACAGCCAGTTCCCCCAGGTCCTCAGCGTGCACATGCTGGACAGCGATCCCCCCGACCACACCCGGCTGCGCCGGCTGGTCGGCCGGGCCTTCACCGCCCGCCGGATCGAGGCACTCCGGCCCAGGATCACCGGCCTCACCGACGAACTGCTGGAGGGCATGGCCCGAAGCGGGCGGGCGGATCTGATGGAGGCGCTCGCCTTCCCGGTGCCGTTCACGGTGATCTGCTGGCTGCTCGGTGTGCCGCCGAACGACCGGTCGGAGTTCCGCCGCTGGTCCAACCTGCTGGTCTCCGGCGCGGGCACGCCCGAAGTCCGGGACGCCAGCGTGTCGATGATCGCCTACCTGCGGGACCTGATCGAGGGCAAGCGCGTCCGGCCGGCCGACGACATGCTCACCGACCTGGTCCGGGTGAGCGAGGAGGGCGATCAGCTGACCGACGACGAACTGATCTCCATGGCGTTCCTGCTCCTGGTCGCCGGCCACGAGACGACGGTCAACCTCATCGGCAACGGCACCTTGGCTCTGCTCCAACACCCCGAGGTCGCCGAGCAGTTGGCCGGTGATCCCACGCTGTGGCCCGCGGCCGTCGAGGAGTTCCTGCGCTACGACGGTCCGGTCACCAACGCCACCTGGCGCTTCACCACGGAACCCGTCGAAGTCGGCCGGGTGCTGATCCCCGAGGGCGAGTTCGTGACGATCTCGCTCGGTGCGGCCGGGCGGGATCCCGCCCGTTACCCCGACCCCGACCGGCTGGACATCACCCGTCCGCACAACGCCTCCGTCGCCTTCGGGCACGGCATCCACCACTGCCTGGGTGCCCCGCTGGCCCGGCTCGAAGGCCACATCGTCATCAGCCGTCTCTTCGCCCGCTTCCCGGCCCTGCGGCTCGCCGTGGACGGCACCGGACTGCGCCGGCGCAGCAGCCTGATGATGCGCGGTCTGGAGGAACTCCCGGTCCTCACCGCCTGACACGGCCACCCACTTCAGGAGACAGACATGAAACGACTGGACACCACACGCCCCGACTGGGCACCGCCGGACGTGGACATCGAGACACCGAGCATCGCCCGGGTCTACGACTACTGGATCGGCGGCACCCACAACTTCGCGGTCGACCGGGAACTCGGGGACCGGGTCCGCACGGGCAACCCCGGGCTTGTCGCCTCCCTCCGCGCCAACCGCGCGTTCCTGCGCCGGGCGGTCCGCGAGCTGTCGGCCCTGGGCATCCGCCAGTTCCTGGACATCGGGTCCGGCATCCCCGCAGAGGGCAACGTCCACGACGTCGCCCTGTCCGCGCACTCCGACAGCACCGTCGTGTACGTCGACATCGACCCCGTGGCCGTCGCACACGGCCGGGCGCTGCTCGCCGACGAGCCGAGGGCCGCGGTCTTCCAGGGTGACCTGCACCAGCCGCGGAAGATCCTGGAGGCGGACGAAACCCGCCGGCTGATCGACTTCGACCGCCCGGTGGCCCTGATTCTCGCCGCCGTGCTGCATTTCGTGCCGGACAGCGAGCATCCGCTGGAGCTGGTGCGCCACTTCACCGCGCCGCTGGTCCCCGGCAGCGCGCTGGTCCTCTCCCACGCGGGCGCCGAGACGGTTCCGCGGCGGGCTCCGGAGGCGGCGGAGCAGTACCGGGGCGCGGTCAGTGAGGTCATCTGGCGCGACACGGCCGAACTCACCGCGCTCTTCGCCGACTTCGACCTGCTCTCCCCCGGTGTGGTCCGCGCTCCCGTATGGCGCCCCGAGCTCGGGGAGCAGGCCGACCCCGACCTCGCGATGCTGGCGGGGGTGGGACTCAAACCGGGTACCTGAGAACCACCCGCTCCGGAGGAAGAGCCGGCGGCCGTCCGGTGACGGAAGGACCGCCGGCTACCGGACCAGGGGCTCGGCGAGGGCCCGTGTCCACGCACCATCACATTTGCATGTTCACGCAACAAGAAAGGTCAGAGGCATTATTTGCGTATCGACGCAAGAAGCGGCACACTACCTGTCGGCACCGCCTGTCCGCCGCCGGAACCGCTGCCCGAAGGGAGGCACCGATGGACGTCGACCCACCCAGTCCGCGCCGCTGCCTCCCCGGCAGCCGCTGATCCGCTTCCGTCGATGACGGCCACCACGCCCCGAGCGCGCATACGGCCGTGACGGTCCCCCGACTCTCACCGTCCGCTTGCTCGCCGCACGCATGCTGTCGCCGTGTCCTGCCATGCCCTGGCAGGTCCTGACACGCCGTGCGGTCGGAGGTTCTCGTGATGCCGTTCCGGACAGACGCACCCCGCCCGACGCCCCCGCCGGCCCTGCGGTCGCCCTTCTCCGCCCGCTTCTCCTGGGTGGACGTGGTGGTCGCCGCCGCCGTGCTGGTGCTCCTCTACCTCACCCTCAGGGTCGGCCAGGGGACCACGGTCTCGTTCACCACCAGCCGGTCCACGCACGTGGACACGAGCGTCGGCCGACTCCCCTACGACGCGGCCCGATCCCTGCTGCGCATGTTCGTGGCGCTCGCCCTGTCCACCGTCTTCACCTTCGTCTACGCCTATACCGCCGCGAAGAGCAGAAGGCTCGAACGCATCCTCATCCCGGCCCTGGACATCCTCCAGTCCGTCCCCGTCCTCGCCTTCCTGACGGTGGCCGTGACCGGGTTCGTCGCCCTGTTCCCCGGCTCGATGCTGGGCCTGGAGTGCGCCTCGATCTTCGCGATCTTCACCTCGCAGGCGTGGAACATGACGTTCAGCTTCTACTACTCCCTCACCTCCCTCCCCCGTGAACTCGACGAGCTGTCACGGTCGTTCGGCTTCACCCGCTGGATGCGGTTCTGGAAGGTGGAGCTGCCCTCCGGCATGATCGGCCTGGTCTGGAACGGCATGATGAGCTTCGGCGGCGGCTGGTTCTTCCTCGTCGCCTCCGAGGCGGTCACCCTCGGAAACACCGACTACGCCCTTCCCGGCGTCGGTTCCTACGCGGGCGCCGCGATCGCCGACGGCGACCTGGGCAAGGTCGGCTGGGCCATCCTCACCATGGCGGTCATGGTGATCGGCGTGAACTTCCTGTTCTGGCGCCCGCTGACGGCCTGGGCCGAGCGCTTCAAGAACGAGCAGTCGGAAGCGAGCGAGGTCCAGCGGTCGTACGTCCTGGACTTCCTACGGCGTTCCCACTGGCCGCAGTTGCTCGGCCGCGCCCTGCGCCCCGCCGGGCGCGCCCTCGGCCGGGCCGGCCGCCTCCTCGGCGTCGACGACCGCCCGCTGACCGTCGACCGCGGCCGACAGCGCACGGGGGACGTGGTGTTCACGGTCGTGGCGGGCGGACTGATCCTCTGGGGTCTCCTCGACCTCGGCCACTACCTCTACGACCGCACCGGCCTCGGGGTCTTCGGCGAACCGCTCCTCCTCGGCCTGGCCACCCTCGCCCGTGTCGCGGTCCTGGTCGTGGTCGCCACCCTGGTCTGGGTCCCGGTCGGCGTGAAGATCGGCTTCTCGCCCCGCCTGACCCGCATCGCCCAGCCGGTCGTGCAGGTCCTGGCGTCCTTCCCCGCCAACTTCCTCTTCCCGCTGGCCGTCTGGTTCTTCCTGAAGACCGGGCTGACCATCGACATCGGCGGCGTCTTCCTCATGGCGCTCGGCGCCCAGTGGTACATCCTCTTCAACACCATCGCCGGCGCCATGGCCATCCCGACCGACCTGCGCGAGGCCATGGACGACCTGGGCGTGACCGGCCTGCAGCGCTGGAAGCGGCTGATCATCCCGGGGATCTTCCCGTCGTACGTCACCGGCGGGATCACCGCGTCCGGCGGCGCCTGGAACGCCTCGATCGTCTCCGAGGTCGTCGGCTTCGGCGGCACGACCCTCGTCGCGACCGGCCTCGGCGCCTACATCGCCCGGGCCACCGAGCACGGCGACTTCCCGAAACTCATCGCGGGCGTCGCGGTGATGAGCCTGTACGTCGTCTCCCTCAACCGCTTCTTCTGGCGCCGCCTGTACCGGCTGGCCGAGACCCGTTACTCCCTCTGAACAGCACAGGAACTGCCATGACCACGCTCACCAACGGCGAACTCCTGCTGGAGACCGTCGGTTTGACCAAGTCGTACGCGGGCGCCGACGGCGAACTCCCCGTCCTGTCCGGCATCGACCTCCAGGTCCGGGCCGGCGAAGTCGTCGCCCTGCTCGGCAAGTCGGGCTCGGGCAAGTCGACGCTGCTGCGCTGCCTGGCCGGGCTCGTGCCCGCCTCCTCCGGCACCGTCACCTACAAGAACACCCCGCTCACCGGTGCCAACCCGGGCACCGCCATGGTCTTCCAGACCTTCGCCCTGCTGCCCTGGCTCACCGTGCAGCAGAACGTCGAACTCGGCCTGGAGGCCAAGGGAGTCGGCGCCGCCGAGCGTGCCGAGGCCGCCCGCCAGGCCATCGACCTCATCGGCCTGGACGGCTTCGAGTCGGCGTACCCGAAGGAACTGTCCGGCGGGATGCGCCAACGCGTCGGCTTCGCACGGGCGTTGGTGGTCGAGCCGGACGTGCTGATGATGGACGAGCCGTTCTCCGCGCTCGACGTACTGACCGCGGAGAACCTGCGCGGCGAGCTGATGGAGCTGTGGGAGTCGGGCCAGTTCCCGACCCGCGCGATCGTCCTGGTCACCCACAACATCGAGGAGGCGGTGCTGATGGCCGACCGGATCGTCGTCCTCGGCTCCCGCCCCTACGGCACCATCCGCGAGGTCTTCGAGGTCCGCCTGGAGCGCCCGCGCGACCGCGACGCGGCGGCCTTCGAGGACCTCATCGACCGCGTCTACCGGACGATGACCGGCCGCCACAAGGAAGGCCGGACCCCGGGCCGTACGGAGGGCGTCGAACTCGACAAGCGCACCCCCGCCAACACCCCGCTTCCGCAGGCCAGCGTCGACGGCCTCTCCGGGCTCGCCGAGATGGTCCTGCACCAGGACGGCCGCTGCGACCTCGCCGAACTCGCCGACGATCTCGGCCTGGAGATCGACGACATCCTCCCCCAGGTCGACGCCCTCGACCTGCTCGGCTTCACCACCCTCAGCGGCGACGACCTGCTCCTGACCGACACCGGCACGGCCTTCGCGGACGCCGACGTCCAGGAGTCGAAGAAGATCTTCGCCGAGGCGGTGCTGCGCGCCCCGCTGGTCCAGCTGATCACCCGCAGTCTGCGCCAGAACCCCGGCGGCACCCTGCGCGCCGGCTTCTTCCGCGACATCCTCGCCCACCACTTCACCAGCGAACAGGTCA
The DNA here is from genome assembly GCF_044768565.1 of Streptomyces sp. NPDC091280. NCBI lineage: Bacteria > Bacillati > Actinomycetota > Actinomycetes > Kitasatosporales > Streptomycetaceae > Streptomyces > Streptomyces sp. NPDC091280. The sequence goes on along the minus strand of NZ_JBIVUZ010000004.1, from coordinate 603,021 downwards.
CCGCACAGCTGGAGACGGCCACCGACTGGGGCCGCTACGCCGAGCTGTACTCCTACGACGCCGAACCCCAGGAGTACCGGCTCGACCAGGACGACGAAGGCGACCGAGACGGTTCACGGGGGCGGACGGACCGACGCTGACGGCACCGGCCCGAAATCCCCGGCAACTCCCGCCCGTGGACGGGCCTTTGACCAGACGTGAGCCGTCTCTGACACTCTGCCGACACGACCGCACCTGCGACCGACCGGCGCCACTGGATCCGCCGGTCTCCTACCCCAGCGCCGGTCGTCGCCCGCGTGCCGGACGCGTCGCGACGGCGTTCTCCCGCACGGCAACCGCCGTCTCCTCACCCGCCCCGCCACCGGAGCCGGGGTCGCGGTCGCCCCGCCGCGCCACCAGCTGCGCCTCCTCCAGCAGCCCCCGCGCGTCCGCCGCCCGGTAGTAGATACGCGTCCCGTCCCGTCGCGTGGTGACCAGCCCGGCCGACCGCAGCCTCGCCAGATGCTGCGAGGTCGCGGCGACATGGGCACCCAGGATCCCGGCCAGCTCGCTCACCGGCAGTTCGCGTCCGCTCAGCGCCCACAGCAGGCGATAGCGCGAGGGATCGGCCACCGCCTTGAGCACCGCCACGGCCCGCTCCGCGGCCTCCTCGTCCCACGCCCCTTCTTGCGCATTCATGCAACTATGGTAACCACGGCCCCGGGCCGAGTCCCGTCACCCCTGGTCGCCCACCGCGATCCGTTCCCGGTGCCTGCGGGTCACGTCCTGCGGGGTTGCCCGTAGTGCGAGCCCGCGTGGGTAGACCTTCTCCAGGAGCGGTCCCGTCATGGCGGTGGTCAGCAGGGCCATCACGACCATGAGCGAGTACAACCGGCCGTCGAGGATGCCGAGTTGGCGGCCGACGCTGAGGATGATGAGTTCGGTGAGGCCGCGGGTGTTCATGAGGACGGCCAGGGCCGACGACACGCGGTGGTCCAGGCCGCCCGCGAAGGCGCCCGCGTAGGCGCCGACGAGCTTGCCGCCGACGGCCACCAGGAGGATCAGGCCCAGTTCGCGCAGGTCGGACCAGCTGAGCCGGGACAGGTCGACCTGGAGGCCGGCGACCAGGAAGAAGACCGGGAGCAGCAGGACGTTGTTGACGAGTCCGATGCGCTCGTGCAGGTCGGCGCGGAGCCGGTCGGTGCCCGTGTGCGGGACGGCGAGACCGGACAGGAACGCCCCGAAGATGAAGTGCAGGCCCATCCATTCGGTGGCCGCCCCGGAGAGCAGCAGGCCGGTGAACATCGCGGCGAGGAGCGCGGCGGTCGGCCGCCCGGTCGGTGTCAGCCGTTTCAGGAGCGGGCCGGCCAGCCTGCGGACCGGATGGAGCATCAGCAGCAGGTACGGCAGGAACAGCAGCGTCCGCCACGGGTCACCGCCCGGTGCGACGATCGCCACGACCACGGCGAGCAGTGACCAGGCGAGGACGTCGCTGAGGGCGGCGCAGCTCAGTGCCAGGGCGCCGAGCGGTGTGCGGTGCATGCCCCGGTCGGTGAGGATGCGGGCGAGCACCGGGAACGCGGTGATGGACATGGCGGCGCCCATGAAGAGGACGAAGCCCGCGTGGTTTGCGCTGGGGTGGTCGTGCAGCAGGTACAGGCCCAGGATCGCGCCGAGTCCGCACGGGAGCAGGAGCGCGGCCAGGGAGACGGAGGCCGCGATCCGGCCGGTGCCGCGGATCAGCGTTCCGTCGAGTTCGAGCCCGACCAGGAACATGAAGACGGCGACTCCGATGTCGGCCAGCGCGGTCAGGAAGGGCCGGATGTCGGTGGGCAGGAGGGCGCGGGACAGGGCGCCGCCGAACAGGGTCGGGCCGAGGACGACCCCGGCGAGGATCTCGCCGACGACGGGCGGCTGGCCGAGCCTGCGGGCGAGGCCGCCGAGCAGGCCGGCGGCGGCGATGACGACGGCCAGTCCGGCCAGCAGGGCGACCGCTTGGGAGGAGGTCACGCCGTCACACCCGGACCTTGCCGGAGGTCAGCAGATGGATCCGCTTCTCCGGGGGCACGTGGGGCACCGGGCGGTGCGTCATCCACATCGTGTCCTTGTGTGCCAAGAGGTCGAGGTACTCCGCGCGTACCTCCTGGTACCGCGCGGCCGTCTCGGGGAACACCAACTCGTAGATCATGTCGCACAGGTTGAGGTTCTGCCGCCAGTGCTCCTCGTCCTGGGCGGTCACCGGCATCACGCCCCAGAACCGGAACGGCACGTCGAGGAGCCGGTCCCGGGCGTCCGGGATGTAGGGCGTGTAGATGTTGGACTGGATGTGGTAGTTGGGGACCAGTCCGCGGTCGATGATGCTGCGGATGTAGCGGATCTGGCCGAGGTCGACCTCGTAGTCGATGTCCAACAGGGCCGAGATGAAGCTCGGTTTGATCGAGATGCCCATGCCCGCCGCGACTTCGAGACGGTCCTCGAACTCGGTGACCTCGACCGGCTTGTTGATCTCCTTGCTGGTGAAGTTCTCGATGCCGACCAGCACGGAGTGGCATCCGGTCTCGGCCATCCGCTCCAGGTTCCGGTCGGTGAGGGTCACCAGGCAGGTCTGCTGCGACCAGCGGATGCCGGAGTCGGCGAACACGTCCATGATGTCGTCGGAGTGCTCCTGCCGCATGAAGAAGAAGGGGTCCGCCACGGAGACGGCGTCGGCACCGTACTCCTCCCGCAGGTAGTGGATCTCCTCCCGGAGGATGTCCGGGTCCTTGTAGTTGATCTTGTACACCATCGGGTTCAGGCAGAACGTGCACTTGTAGGTGCAGCCGATGCTGGTGACGACCGTGTACCGGAGTTTGTCGCGGACCTCGGGGGCGTAGGTCTCGGCGATCCAGGAGTTGTCCGGCCGGAACGTACGGAACTTCAGGTCGTCCGCGCGGCCGAACACCTGCTTGGCCCAGGCGAAGATGTCGCGGTTCGTCACGACGAACTCGCAGTCGACGTCGAGCTTCAACAGGTCCGGCCGCAGGAAGTAGTTGGAGCTGACCGCGGGGCCGCCGACGAACAGCTTGGCCCGCGACCGGCGGGTGACGTCGACGGAGATCTGCCGGGTGCTGTCGTAGGAGTTGACCGTGGACGAGATGAGCACGGCGTCCGGGCGGTAGTCGAGCACCCGCTGCACGTTGTCCTGGTAGGTGCCGAAGTTGAAGTCGACGACCTGGACATGGGGCGTGTAGTGGCGCGCGGTGCTGTACAGATACGTCAGCGCCTGCGCGATGTGGTAGGTCGAGCCGTTCTTGACCTCGGTCGCCAGGTGCGGACGCCACCCGGTGCAGTATCCGACGTGCGGAAAGACGATGACAACCCGCATGGCTTTCCTTCCCAGGGTGACTGGTGCCGTGCAGACCGGCCGCTCAGCCGGCCTGTGTTCCGTGTCCGGGCGCGAGGACTCCGCGCGGATCGAACCGACGCCCGGCCCGTACGACGTCGGGCCACCGGGGGCCGTAGTGCCGACGCCAGTCCTCGGGCGACATCGGCAGGGCGTTCGTCGGATAGGCCACCGCGCCGGCGGCCAGCGCGTGGCCGTAGAGGGCGCGATTGGCCGCGATGGAGGTGTGCTGGGTGCCGGGGCGGGCCGTGCGCAGCAGCGCGACCATGAAGGCGGTGGCGCCGGCCGGTCTGCGGACCAGCGGCGTGGCCAGGTGCCGTGTCGGCAGCGGGTAGACGAGGACGAGTCCGGCCCGGCCAAGGGATTCCCCGGTCAGTGTGCCGAGCGCGCGGCGGACGAACGACTCCGTCGTCCCGCTCGGCAGCATGAGGTTGAGCCAGGGGTGGGGGTGGAACCAGTCGCCTGCCGCGCGGAGCCTGCGTTCCCCGTCCGCCATGCGGTCGAGGAAGTCGGCGTGCGTGAGGTCCTCGGTCTCCTCGGTGCCGGGCGTGTGGCGCAGGCCGCGGAGCAGTTCGTGGTCGTCGGGCGGGTGCGGGCGGTCGTAGTGCTCGGCCAGTTCGACGCGGTAGCGCCAGGAGCCGTTCCCGGCCGGGACGATCCTGCCCTGCACATGGGCGCATCGGGCCTCGGCCACGAGCCGGCTCTGGTCGGTGAGGAACACCGCGAGATCGTCGTACCACAGCTTGTACCAGCGGGTGTTGTCGAACGCGGGGGTGAGCCGGAGGGTGGCCTCCGTGATCACGCCGAAGCGGCCGAGGCCGCCGCGCACGCTGTCGAACAGGTCGCGGTTCTCCGTGGCCGAACAGGTCGTCAGCTCGCCGGTTCCGGTGACGACCTCCAGGGCCGTCACGTTGTCGGTCTGCGCGCCGTGGCGGTGGCTCGCGCCGCCGAATCCGCCCACCGAGAGGGTGCCGCCGACCGTGGTCGCGAGGTAGTCGGTGAGCACCGGGGGCGTCTGTCCCCCGGCGCGGGCGGCGTCGACGACCTGCGACCAGAGCGTCCCCGCGGCCACCACGGCGTGACCGGGCTCGACCTCACGCACGGCGGCCAGGGTCGTCATGTCGACGACGATCCCGCCCGCGGCCTGGCTCTGCCCGTACGTCGAATGCCCGGCGCCGCGGGCGACGAGCCGCAGTCCGCGTGCCGCCGCGAACGACACCGCTTCCTGGATGTCGGCCGTCGAGGCGGGCAGCAGGACCGCGGCCGGCCGCGCGTGCACGCAGTGGCCGAAGTCGTCGGCCGCACGGGCGAGTTGAGCGTCGTCGGTGCACCACAGGCCGCCGGTACGGGGAAGTTCGGTGACGTTAATCGAAGACCTCCGAGAAGATCTGGTCCTGCAGAAAGCCGTGTTCGGCGTGGCGGTCGCCGATGCTGCGCGACAACGCGTCGAGCATCGCCGGGGCGAACGCGACACGGTCGACGCTCCCCGGCTCGATCGCGTGCCGCTCGCACCAGTCGAGGATGCGGTCCGGGCCGGGCAGCGCGGCGAGGAAGACGCGTTGGGCGGGTACGGCCCACACGGCGGCGAACTCGGTGAGCAGGCTTCTGCCGTACCGGTCGGGCAGCAGCATCTGGCGGGCCCGTGCGCGCAGCCGCGTCCGGTAGCCGTCGGGGTCGGTGATGCGCATCACCTGGATCGTGACGGGGAACGGCAGGTCGTCGATCCGTTCGGCGAGTCCGAGCATGATCGATATGGAGCCGCCCTCGACGACCACGAGCCGGTGGCGGGCGACGAGTTGGCCGAGCCTGGTCACCACCATGTCGACCGCGTCGTCCGGCGGAATGTCACCGTCGCCGATGGTGCGGTCGCTGAGCCAGATCCGGTGGACGCCGTGCGCGTTCTCGTCGGTGGCCCGGCTGGTGGTCACCGCCAGGTCGGTGAAGCACTGGATGCGGTCGGCCACCAGGACGGGGGCACCGGTGGCCGACGCCAGCTCGGTCGCCGCCGCGCTCTTGCCGACTCCGGTCGGGCCCACGATCGCGTGGACTTTCGACCTGGTACGCACGCGCTCGGCCTGCATGGGACCCCTTCTCTCTCCGCGCGGGGAACGGCTTTCCCTGGTGCTGTCTCGCTCTAGAGGCCGAGGAAGTAGCGGATGCTCTTGCCGAGGCTCGCGGCGTCCAGGCCGTGCCGGAAGTCGTGGTCCTCGGGCGTGCCGTAGCTGCGGACCTCCACGTCCCTTCGGACCCCGAGCGCGAGCAGCCGGTGCGGCACGTCGACGAGGGCCGAGGCCGCGTGGTGCGCCGACGTGCCGGCCAGCGTGGGCTCGACCAGGACGACATCGGCGGCGGTCGCCGAGCGGACGGCGGCCCGTAGTCCGGCCGTGTCGAAGGGCCGGATCGTCGAGGCGTAGAGCACGGTCACGTCGAGCCCCTCGGTCGCCGACAGGACCCGGTCGAGGGTGGGGCCGACCGCGAGGACGACACCGCGCGCGCCGCGTCGGACCGGGGTGAAGGACGCCGACACCGGGTGCGGCTCCTTGTTGGTCTGGCTGGACAGCCGCAGGTACACCCGGTCGTCGCCGGGCAGGGACCGCAGCAGCAGCTCGCCCGCCTCCTGGGGGTGGCCCGGCACGTGGACGGTCCACTTGGGCATCGAGTCGAGGACCGCGACGTCGCCGGGGGTGAAGTGGGAGAAGGCGAACTCGGAGAGGTCGTAGGAGGCGCCCCAACTGGCGAGGACGGCGCCGACGTTCTGCTGCCCGAAGTTCAACTTGATCTGTTCCAGGGGGCGTTCCACGAGGAAGGCCGCGACGGTGTGCACGACGGGCCGTAGACCGCACATCGCGAGGCCGCCGGCCACGCCCATCATGAGCTGCTCCCTGATGCCCACGTTGATCACCCGCTGAGGGTGTTTCCGCCTGGCGTCCTTGAAGAGATGGGTGCCGATGTCGGCCAGTACGACGGCCGCCCGCGGGTCGCTGTCGAGCGCGCCGGACATCGCCCGGCCGAACGCGCTCCACATGTCCCGGGGGACGCTCTGGGTGGCGGGTGCGGTGGGGGAGTTCATGGTGTTCGCCTCCTGACAGATGGCGGCTAGCGGCTGACGGTGGCGACGACGGCCAGCGGCCTGTCGGGGTGTTCCCGGGTCAGGGCGGCGAAGATCTCGTCGTGGTCCGTGCCGTCGACGACGGCCGTGTCCCAGTCCTCGGCGGCGAACCGCCGGTCGATGCCGCCCGGCCAGCCCTGACTCGCGGTTCCGTTGTCCAGGGCGATGACGGTGAGTTGGCCGAGGCCGGCCCGTCCGGCGTAGGCCATCGCCTCGTGGTTGCTGCCCTCGTCGAACTCGCCGTCGCCGATCAGTACGAACACCCTTGGTTTCGTGCGCCGTCGGATCCGCAGGCCCAGGACGACTCCCACCCCCAGGGGAAGTCCGTGGCCCAGGGAACCGCCCGACATCTCGACGCCCGGCACGTTGGCGCGGTCCGGGGCGAAGCCCAGCGGGGAGTCGAAGGCGGCCCAGCCGCTCAACTGCTCCGGGCGCAGGAACCCCTTCGCGGTGAGCACGGCGTAGTACGCCATCGGGCCGTGGCCCTTGGAGAGCAGGAAGCGGTCGCGGTCCTCGTCGTCGGTGCGGTCGGGCCCCACGTCGAGTACGCGGTCGTAAAGCACCCAGAGGACTTCCTTGGTCGACGAGGACGAGAAATCGTGGCGTTCGTCGCCGGTCATTCGGGCGATGAGATCGGGGAGGTCGTCGTAGCCGAATGCAGTGGATGTCGTCATCCTGTTTCCCTCGGAAATCCCGGAGGTGTGCCCTGCGGGCGCCGTCCGGTGGATGGGTGTTCGGCAGATACCGAGCCTATGAAACCAATTCGGTGTGCGCAATGCTCACGCAGGCACAATCGGCTTCCGCGCTTTTACATTCCGGTAAAAGCGCCGGGGTTTGCGGTACGACGGCTCAGGGCGAGGGGACCGGCTGCGAGGGAGTGTCGGCAGCCGGTGTCCGGGCCGTCGTGGCGCGGGCTCGCAGGGCCAGGGCGGTGCCGAGGGCGGCGGCCAGGACGAGTACGGCGGCGGCCAGGAAGCCCAGTCGGAAGCCGTCCGTGAGCGCCGGATGGAGGGGGGTGCCGTGATGGACCCGGTCCTCGGCGTACCAGGTGGCCAGGGAGGCGAGTACGGCGAGTCCGAGGGCGCCGCCGAGCTGCTGCGACATGTTGATCAGCCCGCCGGCCAGGCCCGCCCGGTGCGGTGCGACGTCGGAGACGGCCAGGACGATCAGCACGACGAAGCCGAAGCCGCCGCCCACGGACACCAGCAGTGCCGGGCCGAGGATGTCGGCCGTGAAGGAGCCGTCGGGCCTGAGCAGCGCGAACCAGCCGAAGCCGGCGACCGCGGCGGCCATCCCGGCCAGCAGTGTCCCCGGCAGTCCGAGCCGGGTCGACACGTGCGGGGCGAGCCGCGCGAACAGCACCTGTCCCAGAGCCAGCGGCAGGAGCGACAGGCCGGCCCCGACCGGGCCGTAGCCGAGGACCTGTTGGGCGTAGAGGGTGACGAAGAAGTTGGTGGCCACGACGCCCGCCATGAACGCGAGCATCATGCCGTTGGCGGCGGACAGTGTGCGGGAGCGGAAGACGGCGAAGTCGATCAGCGGTACCGGCACACGAAGTTCGACGACGGCGAAGGCGCCGAGCAGGGCGAGGGCGGCCGCGTACGCGGACACGGTGAGCGGCGAGCCGACGCCGTGCTCACCGGTCCGGATCAGGCCGTAGAGCAGCGCCGACAGTCCGGCGGTGACCGTGAGCGCGCCCAGGACGTCGAACTCCCGCCAGGGCGCGCCGCGTCCGGGGTCGGCGTCGGTGATGAGGCGGATGCCGAGCAGGGCCCCGCCGAGGGTGAGCGGGACGTTGACCCAGAACACCCACTGCCAGCCGAGGCCGTGGGTGAGCAGGCCGCCCAGGACCACTCCGGTGGCCCCGCCGGCCCCGGCCACCGCGCCCCAGATGCCCATGGCCCTGTTGCGTTCCGCCTCCTGCGGATAGGTCACGGCCACCAAGGACAGCGCCGCCGGTGAGAGCACGGCCCCGCCGAGGCCCTGGGCCGCGCGGGCGGCGACGAGCTGTCCGCCGGTCACGGCGAGGCCGCAGGCCAGGGAGGCCAGACCGAAGAGCGCCAGGCCGCCGAGGAACACCCGCTTGCGGCCGAACAGGTCCGCGGCCCTGCCTCCGAGCAGCAGGAAGCCGCCGAAGGTGAGCAGATAGGCGTCGACCACCCAGGCCAGGCCCGCCCGGGAGAACCCGAGCGAGGTCTCGATCGAGGGCAGGGCGACGGTCACGATGGTGATGTCGAGGACGACGGCGAACTGGGTCATGGCGAGCAGCGCGAACGCGCGCCCGCGCCGGTCGGCCGCCGTGCGTGCATCGGTCATGTGGGGCCTCGAATTCTGGAATCGTATACATTTCAGGGCGCAGTTTCCCGCTCCGGTGCCACGCGAGGGATAGGCCTTAGAAACTCTTCACCTCCTCTCACCTCTCACATACGCGGTGGCACTCTTTGGCAACAATGTGTGCACCGGATGCCAAGAACATCGAACCCGGTTCTGACACGATCGAGTCTCGTCGGATTTCCCCGTTCCGCTCCGAAAGCGAAGGCGGATTCCTGAGATGGTGAATAGCGTCACCGTGTTCTGCGGAGCAAAGCCGGATCTCGCCGACACCTATTTGCGTACGGCCGGAGCGCTGGGCCGGGCCCTGGCCGGGGCGGGCCTGCGGCTGGTCTACGGCGGGGCCACCGTCGGGCTCATGGGCCCGCTCGCGGACGAGGCGCTCGACGCCGGCGGAACGGTCGTGGGAGTCATCCCCGAGAACCTCAACGCCCATGAGGGCGCCGCGCATCAGGGGCTGAGCGAACTCCATGTCGTGGCCGACATGCACCAACGCAAGGCCCTGATGGCCGAGTTGGGGGATGCCTTCGTCGCGCTGCCGGGCGGACTGGGCACCGTGGAGGAGTTCTTCGAGGCCCTCACCTGGTCGCATCTGGGGCTGCACGACAAGCCCTGCGTGCTGCTGGACGGCGACGGCTTCTACCGCCAGCTGCTCGGTTTCCTGGACGACGCGGTCCGGGAGGGCTTCGTCACCCCCGCCACCGCCCGGCGGCTCGTCGTCTGCCGGCGGACCGACGAGGTGCTCGCCGCACTCGGCCACCCCGTCGTGAACTCCGTCTGCGCGTGACCTCACCGAGGAGAGCGGATGACCATGGCTGGGACAGGCGGAACTCCGGGCGATCCCGGCTCCATCGCCTCGGTTCTGACGTCGTGCCGGCACACGGTCGTCACCGCCGTGGTGGCGGCGGCCGACCGGGCGGTCCCCACGCAGACGAGGATCACCGGCACGCAGCGCGCACGGTACGAGGAGTCGCTCAACGCCGTGTGGTCCCACGTCGTCGACGCCTTCACCGAGGGCGGGGACGTCCGCAAGGCCGGGGCCGGGCCGCTGCGCGAGACGGCACGCATCTGCGCGGACCACGCGCTCACGGGCGACGAGATCCTCCACGTCGTGAGGGTGGGCGTGCGGGCGGCCCTCGGGCACGTCCTGGAGCGGTGCCCGCCGGAGTCGGTGGCCGGCCTGATGGACTTCGTGTCGTTCTGCCGGCCGGCCGTCCTCGCGCTCACCCACGGCGCCGCCGCGGCCTACCACCCGTACCTGCTGGAGCGCGGCCGGGGCGTCTCCGACCGGGAACTCATCGGGCGGGCACTGGTGTGCGGGAGTCCGGCCGACTCGGCTCCCACGGGGCTGGACCCGGCGAGGTTCACCCCGGCCACGGTCCTGTTGCTGTCCCGTCGGCGGCACGGGGACGGCTCCGGGGAGGGCGCCGAACGCGTCTGGCGCCGGGTCGCCGAGCGGATCGAGGGCGACGACGTCTGCTGGGCGCTCGTCGGCGACGACCTCGCCCTGGTGCTGCCCGGCGCCGTCGACCAGCACACCGCGGACGCCGTCCATCGCGCGGCGGCCCAGGAGGCGGAGGCACCGCTGTGGACCCTCGTCTCCCCCGCCGTGGCCATGACGGAGATCCGCCGGACAGCCGCGGACTGCCAGGCGTCCATGGCGAGCGTCCGTCGCCTCGACTACCCGGCCGGGTGCTACCCGACGCGGTCACTGCTCTTCGAGCGCATCGTGCTGAGCGCGGACCCCGCGACCCTCTGCCAGGCGACCTGGCTGATCCGCGAGGCGGTCGCCGACGCGAAACTCGCCGACACGCTCACCGCGTGGATCGCCCACCACGGCCAACGAGGCGACACCGCCGCCTCGTTGGGCATCCATCCGCGCACCCTGGACTACCGCCTGCGCCGGATCCGCGCCCTGGTCGGCCTCGATCCCACCGAGCCGTCGGCGATGTCCCTGCTGCGCTGCGCGTCCATCGCCTGGACCGCGGACAACACACCTGATCCCGCCGGGCGTTCACCCCGACCGACCTGACCGAAGCAGAGGGGCGGCACATGACCACCACCACACGGACCGGAAGCCACGCGCGCAACGAGTACGAACGCGCCCTGAAGGCCCACTGGGACGCGAAGAAGTCCGACGACATCAACCTGCTGCTGGGCACCGAGGACGACCTGTACCACCACCACTACGCCATCGGCGACTACGACCGAACCGTCCTGGACACTCCCCCCGACCGGCGCGAGGAGTCGATCCTGCGGGAGTTGCACCGCATGGAGAACGAACAGGTCCGGTTGATCCTCGACACCCTCGGACCGGTGCCGACCACGGCGCGCGGCATGGACGCCGGATCGGGCCGCGGCGGCACCGCGTTCACCCTCGCCGCGGAACTCGGCTGCCGTATCGACGGCGTCAACTTCTGTGAGCACCATGTGGAGTTCGCCGAACGGATCGCGGCCAGGCGAGGCTGGGACGACCGTGTCCGGTTCCATCTGGGCAACATGCTCAAGGCCCCTTTCCCGGACGGCTCGTTCGACTTCGTGGTCTCCAACGAGACGACCATGTACACCGACGCGTTCGAGGCCATGCGCGAGTTCGCCCGGCTGCTGCGGCCCGGCGGGCGCTACGTCATGACGACCTGGTGCCGCGACGACGCGGTCGACCCGCGCTCGGCGGCGACCCGGCGGATCGACGACCACTACGTCTGCCACATGCACCGGCGGAGCACCTACTTCGAGGCGCTCGCGGCATCCGGCCTGGTTCCCTACCGCGTCCGGCGCTACACCCACGAGGCCATGCCCTATTGGGAGTTGCGCAACCACAGTGGGCTGCGCACCGGCGTCGAGGACGACTTCCTGGAGGGCTACCGCGACGGCACCCTCAACTACCTCGTCGTCGCCTCCGAACGCGTCTGACCCACCGCAGCCGAACTCTCCCCTACCCGAACCACCCTGGAGGAACGGACCCATGCCGAACCTGGACGTAGTCACCCTCGGCGAACACGACACGGAGCAGCGGGGCTACTGGGACGCCAAGCGCAGCGACGACATCAACCTGCTGCTGGGCACCGAGGACGGCCTCTACCACCACCACTACGGCATCGGCGACTACGACCACGCGGTACTGGAGACCCCCGCGGAACGCCGGGAGGAGGCCATCCTCCAGGAATTGCACCGCATGGAGACCCGGGAGACCGGTCTCATCCTGGACGCGCTGGGGGACGTGCCGCCCACCGCCCGCGTCATGGACGCCGGCTCAGGACGCGGCGGAACGTCCTTCATGATCTCCGACCGGTTCGGCTGCCGCGTCGACGGCGTCAACTACTGCGCCCACCATGTGGAGTTCACCCAGGGCCTGGCCCGGGACCGGGGCAGCGCGGACCGGGTCGCCTTCCACTTCGCGAACATGGTCCAGACACCGTTCGCCGACGGAACCTTCGACCACATCGTGTCCAACGAGACCACGATGTGCGTCGACATCCACAAGGCGTTCGCCGAGTTCGCCCGCGTGCTGCGTCCGGGCGGACGGTACGTGGCCGTCACCTGGTGCCGCAACGACGCCGTGGACCCGCGCTCGGAGGCCTCCCGGCTCATCGACGAGCACTACCTCTGCGCCATGCACCGGCGCTCCACCTACTTCGAGGCGCTGACGGCCAACGGCCTGGTCCCCTACCACGTGCAGCGCTACACCGAAGAAGCCATCCCCTACTGGGAGTTGCGCACCCACTCCCGGCTGCGCACCGGCGTCGAGGAGCCCTTCCTCCAGGGTTTCCGCGAGGGCAGCATCGACTACCTGGTCATCGCCTCCGAGCGGGTGTAGGGCGGTCCGGCCCCGCGCCGACCCCGTCTGACCGGCCTCCTTCCACAAAGGCCCGGGCCGGGACGCGCCACGCGTCCCGGCCCCAGGACAGGAATTCGGACAGAACGCAGAACGCAGAACGCAGACAAACGAAAACGAGGGATGGTGGAGAGGCGATGACCGAAGCACCGGAGCTGCTGCCACTGGAGATGCGCCGCAACGGGCTGGACCCGGCCGAGGAACTGGCCGGGGCGAGGGACGGCCAGGGCGTGCTGCGCGTCCCCACGCTGTTCGGGATGCCGGCCTATCTGGTCTGCCGCTACGACGACGTCCGCCAAGTCCTGTCGGACTCGGCCCGGTTCAGCCTGGCCCGCACCCCGTTGTTCGGGCTGACCAGCGGCGGCGACGTCAGCGAGGCCGAACTGACCGCGATGCGCGCCGGGAACCTGCTCGGGTTCGACCCTCCGGAACACACCCGGCTGCGCCGGATGCTCATCCCCGTCTTCACCGAACGCCGGATGCGCCACCTGGAGGCGCGGACCGTGGAGATCATCGAGGCGGCCCTCGACGATCTGGAGCGGGCCGGGCAACCGGCCGACCTGATGGCGCACTTCGCGCTGCCGGTGCCGATGCTGGTGATCTGCGAACTCCTCGGCGTCCCGTACGCCGACCGCGAGGACTTCAAGAACCGCTCCGCGCGCCTGCTGGACATGTCCCTGCCGATGGAGGAGCGGAGCGCCGCACGCCGTGAGGACCGGGAGTACATGGCCGGTCTCGTGGCCCGCGCGTACACGGAACCGGGCGACGACATGCTGGGCATGCTCGCCCGCGAGTACGGCGACGATCTACGTCCCGACGAACTGACCGGAATCGCCGGGCTGTTGCTCCAGGCCGGGCACGAGACCACGTCCAACATGCTGGGGCTCGGCACCCTGGCCCTGCTGCGCCACCCCGACCAACTGGCCCTGGTCCGCGACGATCCCGCGCGGGTCGAACCCGCCGTCGAGGAGCTGCTGCGCTGGCTGTCCATCGCGCACTCGCTGCCGCCGCGCACGACGACGACCGAGGTGGAGATCGCCGGGACCGTCATCCCGGAGGGCTCGTTCGTGATCCTGTCGATCCCCGCCGCCAACCGCGACCGCACCCTGGTCGGCGATCCCGACGTCCTGGACATCACGCGGGAGCCCGGCGGGCACATCGCGTTCGGCCACGGGGTGCACCACTGCCTGGGGGCACCGCTGGCCCGGATGGCGATGCGCATCGCCTTCCCCGCCCTGCTGCGCCGCTTCCCCGCCCTCGCGCCGGCCGACCCGTACGAGGACGTCGAGTTCCGCGCCTCCAGCCTGGTGTTCGGCCTGAGCGCGCTGCGGGTGACCTGGTGACGGCGGCCGTTCCGGCCGGAGCGGTGCGGGTGACCGCCGACCGGGACGTGTGCGTCGGCGGAGGTCTGTGCGTACGGGTCGCGCCCGGTGTGTTCGATCAGGCCGAGCACGACGGCCGGGTCGTCGTCCTCGTCCCCGAACCGTCTGCCGCCGAGGCCCCCGGGACGCGCCGGGCCGTCGCGCTCTGCCCCGTCCACGCCCTGGCCCTGACGGCGGGCCGAGCCGCGCGGGGCTCAGCCGGTCCCGTGGCCGGCGCGGTACTCCCTGGGGGACACGCCCAGGACGGACCGGAACTGCCGTGAGAACTTCGACGCGTCGGTGATTCCCCAGCGGGCCGCGATCAGACTCACCTTCATGTGCCGCTGTGCCGGGTCCCGGAGTTCCCGGGCACAGTGGTCGATCCGCTGATGCAGAATCTCGTGCGCGACGCCTCGGCATTCGCCTTCGAAGATACGATGCAATTGACGCAGTGATATGTGAAAGTGCCTGGCGATCATCGCGGGACCGAGTTCCGTGTCCGCCAGGTTGTCCCTGATGAACCGCAGCACATTCAGAACGAAATTCCGTTCCTGACCGTCGGTCCACAGGTCACCACCGCGGCGACAATCGTGCAGGGCCGAGTGGAGCAGTAACCCTATCGATCGATGTGCGGTACGGATCGAGTCTTCGCTGAACTGGGGAAGATCCGCCGTGACGGTCCGCAGGAGGCTCGCCGTCGCGTTGCTGATTCCCGGCCCTCCGGCGATGGCCCTGATGGCCGTATTGCCGAAAAGCGTGGTGTTCACGGCGGGCTCGTCACAGGGGAGACTGATCAGCGAGAGATGTGCGTTGACGCTGGTGTGCAGCCCGGTCTCCTGCCCCAGGTCACAGATCCAGAGAGTGCCCGGCCCGAGCACCGCCGTGCGGCTGCCCTGCTCCACGACCACGCTGCCGCTGATGACGTGGGCGAGCACCCATAACGCTCTCTTCGGAAATTCTGGACGACTCTCGCGATGTTCTATCTTGATGTCACAGGGCGCCGAGGTGACATCGAGCAGCAGCTTGTCGTCCACCAGCCGACCGGTGAGAAATGTTCTCTCGCAGTCTTTCGGCCTGTACCAGAAGGAGCGAAAGGATTCCACATCACCCGGAAAAACCTGACGCCACCGACCCGGATCATCACCCAACGCGAGCCTGAACAGATGACTGCACTTGTTCGGTAATTCAGTGCCGTCCACTCCACCCCCAGAGAAAGGAAGCCTACCGAAGAAAGCACATACTGGAAAGTTAAACTTCAACATTGAACGGCTCAACCGCAGTCTCCCCTACCAGCTGCCAAGATTCATCCATGAAGGTAAACGTCGCCCCTCAAGGACTGTCCTGCAAATGCGGTACCCGAGTTCATGAGGACGCGGCGCGTCCGAGGCGGGGATCCCGCGGGGACAGCGATCACCGGAGCCCGACCTCGACCTCGACCTCGACCTCGACCTCGACCTCGACGAGAACTGAACCGCCGTACGCGCGCTCGGGACGGACGACGGAGGCAACCAAGGCTCTCGTATGGGGGAATTCATGGTGCGGACGCTGCTCGTGGCGGGCCTCACCGGCGTCAGCGTGGCGATGGGGCGCAATGCCTGGCGAGTTCATGGTGACGGCCAAGAGGTCGTCGGCGAGGGCGGAGCACACGCGCTGCGCAGCCCACTGTCAGAGGGCGACAGCGTGGAGCTTCTGTACCGGCCAGAGGGTTCATATGCCTGTCGTGGGCGACCAGGATGATCCGTTCCGGATCCTGATCCTGATCCTGGGAGCCCTGGCGCTCCTCTGGGCGCTGGCGGCGATCAATTCCTTGCAGGGATCCGCCTGAATCAGGCCGGGCGTTCCTTCTGGCGGCACGACAGAGATCGGGGCTAGCCCCTTTCAGAAGCGGCATCTCCCATGCCCCCCAGCCCAGTTGCCATTCCGGACCGGGCGCGTCCGGGTTCCGCGACCGCCTCCGACCACTCGGGAAGAAGGTGAATACGCCGAGCCAGTAGGCGCAGTCTGGAGTCCGCGCGCGTCCGCAGGTCACCCGGCTCGCGAAATGATTCGAGCGCGTCTCGCAGAAGACGCAGGGCCTGATGCCAGTGCACGGTGCCCAGTTGAAGCAGGGCCTCCAGTTCTGTGTCTACGTCGCCGACGCCTGCGGCGATGGCGACAGCGACGGCGACGGCGAGGGCGAGGGCAGCGATGACGAGGCTGAGCGCGGCCATCACCCGCTCGCAGTGACACGAAGTGCCGTAGGCGGAGCCGCTCCGAGGTAATCAAGTTTGACTAATCCGCAGCGCGGGCATTACCTTGCCCGGCGAGAAGTAGTCAAGCTTGACTACACAAGGCGGAGGGGACACATGGCCGACGCGATCGAAGTCGAGGGTGTACGGAAGCGCTACGGGGATGGGGACAAGGCCGCGTTGGACGGGCTGGACCTGCGGGTGGGACGCGGCACCGTGCACGCCCTCCTCGGTCCGAACGGTGCGGGCAAGACGACGGCGGTCCGCGTTCTGACCACGCTGCTGCGGCCGGACTCGGGCCGCGCGAGGGTCGCCGGGTTCGATGTGGCGACGCACGCCGCCCGCGTGCGGGCCCGGATCGGACTGCTCGGCCAGCACGCGGCACTCGACGAGGAACTCGGCGGTCGGCAGAACCTGGAGATGTTCGGCCGCCTCCACCACCTCGGCGCCCGGCGGGCACGTGCCCGGGCCGACGAGTTGCTGGCGCGGTTCGACCTCGCCGACACCGGCGACAAGCAGGTCAAGCGGTACAGCGGCGGCATGCGGCGCCGGCTGGACCTCGCCGCCTCGCTGATCACCGAGCCGGAGGTGCTCTTCCTCGACGAGCCGACCACCGGCCTCGACCCGCGCGGCCGGGCCGAAGTGTGGGCCTCGGTGCGCTCACTGGTCGGGCGCGGCACCACGGTCCTGCTGACCACCCAGTACCTGGAGGAGGCCGACCAACTCGCCGACCGGATCTCGCTGGTCGACCACGGGCAGGTCATCGCCGACGGCACCGCCGACGAGTTGAAGACCCGCACCGGCGGCGACCGCATCGACGTGGTCCTGCGCGATGCCCGCCGGTTGGCCGACGCGGTGGCGCTGATGCCATTCCCGGCCGACGAGGTCACGGTCGACACCGACCGCCGGAGCCTCAGCGCGCCCGTGACCGACCGGATGAGCGCGCTCACCCAGGTGGTGCGGGCGCTGGAGTCCGCAGACATCGAGGCGGAGGACATCGCGGTGCGCAGGCCCACGCTGGACGAGGTGTTCCTACGGCTGACGGGACGTTCCGAGGAGGCCCGGTCGACGGACGGGACCCGGACCAGGGAGGCGGTATGAGCGCGGTGGGCACGACGGACGCGGTGTCCGAGCGCGATGGTGGTCTGGCCTTCGCGCTGAGCGATTCCTGGACCATGACCCGGCGTGAACTCGCCCACTGGGGCAGGCAACCGGTGCGGGTGGCCGTCGGCGTGATCTTCCCTGTGATGATCCTGCTGATGTTCGGCTATCTGATCGGCGGCGGCCGGAACGTCGGCGGCGACTACATCGACTACCTGGTGCCGGGCATCCTCGCGCTGACCATGGCCTTCGGCCTGGAGAGCACGGTGCTCGCGGTGACCCAGGATCTCAACAAGGGTGTGATCGACCGGTTCCGGTCGATGCCGATGGCCAACGGCGCTGTTCTGGTGGGTCGTTCGGCGGCGGACATGCTTCAGTCCACGGTGAGCCTCGTCGTGATGATCGGCGTCGGGTACGCGATCGGCTGGCGGGCGCACGCCACGGTGGGCGGCTTCCTCGGCGCCGTAGGACTCCTGCTCCTGTTCCGGTTCGCGATGCTGTGGATCGGCATCCATCTGGCGTTGGTGGCCGGCAAACCGGAGCTGGTGCAGGCCGTGCAGATCCTGGTCTGGCCGGTGGGTTTCCTGTCCAACGCCATCGCGACGCCCGCGTCCATGCCGGACTGGCTGGGCACGGTCGTGGAGTGGAACCCCATGTCCCAGACCGCGACGGCGGTACGGGACCTGTTCGGCAGCGTCGGCGGTTCCTCCGGGCATGTTCTGCCCGCCGTGCTCTGGCCGTTGGCGTTGCTCGCCGTGTTCTTCCCGCTGGCCCTGCGCCGGTTCGCCCGACTCAGCCACTGAAGCCCCGTAGAAGACCGGGACGACCGGACGACCGAACAGCGGCACAGAGAAGCGGGACACAAGGAAAGGAGCAGGAAGCGGTACCCATGGTGTGGTGGATTGCGCGTGAGCATGCCGGACGGCCGGCGCGGTGTGCGGTCGCCTTCGAGCCGGGTGACCCGGCCCGTACGGGCCGAATGGCCTTCCTCTTCGATCGCCCGGGCCCGCTGGGCATCGATCAACGCGACACCAAGCCAACAATCCGACGCTCGGACAATCTGACACTCGCCCGCCCGCTCGCCCGCGCGCCCGCCCGCCCGCCCGCTCCGAACGAAACGGCATAGTCGGCCGACCGGGTGGCACTGTCGCCGGATTGCGCCGTAGGTCCCTCCGAGACCGCTACGAAGATCACAGCAGATTCGTGATCTTCGGAAGGACTTCTCCGTGTATCCCATTCGTACAGGCCGCAGGCTGGCTGCCGCGCTCTGCTCGCTGGCTGTCGCGCTCGTTCCGATCGCCGCGCACGCAGCCTCTCCCGGTGCGGGGCACGCCCAGGCGCGGCAGGAGAAGCGGCTGAAGTCCTGGGGCAACAACCGCTCCGGCCAGCTCGGGGACGGCACCTGGACCGACTTCCGTACGACGGCGACCACGGTGCTCGGGCTGACCAGCGCGGAGGTGGTGAAGATCGCCGCCGGCGGTGGCGGGGCCCAGACCGGTCATGGCCTGGCCCTGCTGACCGACCGGACCGTGCAGTCCTGGGGCGCGAACGGGTCGGGGCAGCTCGGTGACGGCTCGGTGTTCTCCCACAACGCGCCGGGCCAGGTCGTCAACCTCTCCAGCGCCCGGGACATCGCCGCCGGCGGCTGGCACAGCCTGGCCCTGCTGGACGACGGCACGGTCGTGGCCTGGGGCCGCAACAACTACGGCCAGCTCGGCAACGGCACGAACGCGGACAGCAGCGTCCCGGTCAGGGTCGAGGGCCTCAACAAGGTGGTCGCCATCGCGGCGGGCCTCAACCACAGTCTCGCGCTCCGCCAGGACGGCACGGTGTGGGCGTGGGGCTACAACATCAACGGCCAGCTCGGCGACGGCACTTCCGCCAGCCGCAACGTCCCCACCCAGGTCGGCGGACTGACCGGCATCACAAAGATCGCGGCCGGCTGCAACCACAGCCTCGCCCTGGCCGGCGCCCCCGGCAGCAGCGGCAACGCGGTCAAGGCATGGGGCTACAACGCCACCGGCCAGCTCGGCGACAACAGCACGGTCAACCGCTACACCCCGGTCGACACCCAGGGCAGCTGGACCGGCGGCGTCTCCCAGATCGCGGCCGGCTGCAACCACAGCCTGGCCGTGACCGACAGCGACAACAAGCTCAAGGAGTGGGGCCAGAACATGTCCGGACAACTCGGTGACGGCACCACCGACCACCGGACCACCCCGGTCACGGTGCCGGGCATCAGGGGCGTCCAGCTGGTGGCCGGC
The DNA here is from genome assembly GCF_044768565.1 of Streptomyces sp. NPDC091280. Classification (NCBI taxonomy): domain Bacteria; kingdom Bacillati; phylum Actinomycetota; class Actinomycetes; order Kitasatosporales; family Streptomycetaceae; genus Streptomyces; species Streptomyces sp. NPDC091280. The sequence goes on along the minus strand of NZ_JBIVUZ010000004.1, from coordinate 583,431 downwards.
GGTCGGGAGCACACCATCGCCCTGCTCGGCGACAACACGGTCCGGTCCTGGGGCAACAACGGCTCCGGCCAGCTGGGCAACGGCACCACCACCGACAGCAGCACTCCCGTGACCACGCTGACCGCCCTGACCGGCGTCGACAAGATCGCCGCCCCGGTCGGCGGCGACTTCAGCCTCGCCAACTGAGAAAGACCGGGCGGCCGGCGACATCACCACGCCGGCCGCCCGGCACCCCAACAGCTGGTATCTCGTTCCTCCTCGGCCGAAAGACCGACACCCGCCGATCTACGACCGCCTCAGCCTCCCATTCCTGGCCGAATGGCGGAGGTGGCTGTAGCCGCCGCTCCGCGAGGCTGTGCGAGTCCGATCACGCACCAGCCCACCCCCCGAGGAGCCCCCTGTGCGACACCGCCAACGACTCGCGACCGCCGCCGTCATAGGACTTGCCGCCGCGTTCGCCGTGCCCGCCACTTCCGCCCACGCGATCAGCGGCGGCCGGGCCGTCCACGCCGCGCCCTGGGCCGTACAGGTCTACTCCGACGGCCGGTTCGCCTGCACCGGCACGATGCTCAGTGACAGGTGGGTGCTCACCGCCTACCACTGCTACAACGACGAGCCGGCCCGGATGACCGTACGCATCGCCTCCGTACGGATCGGCCACGGCGTCAAGGCCGACGTGACGCGGATCAGGCACATGGAGAGCGACGGCCTCGACGACGTGGCCCTGTTCCGTCTCGCCAAGCCGGTCCGAGCGCCGCACGTCAAGCTCGCCGACACCGACCCGCGCAAGGGCGCCGTCGTCGACATCTACGGATACGGCAGCTTCAAGTCGCAGCCGAAGAACCTGCGGACCGCCACCGAGCGCGTCAACTCCGTCAAGCACGACGACATCATCGGCCGCGCCATCCGGACCAAGAAGCTCACCGGCGACGACGAACCCGGCGACTCCGGCGGCCCCGCCTTCTACAAGGGCAAGCAGGTCGGCGTCCTGTTCGGCCCCGACGAGTACAGCAGCATCGCCGCCCACCGCGCCTGGATCCGCCGAGTCACCGGAGTCTGAGACCGACCAGGGCATGGGAGAGTCGGCCGGATCCGAGATGGTGGTCCGGCCGGACTCGGCGGGCGACTTCACCGTCGAGCAGGCGAGTCCGAAGGGGACGGTCCTAGGACCCACCGTCCTTGGCTGGCCTGACCGCCGCACTCGCTTTCGCCTCGCCGCTACGACGTTCGGTGCCGGGGCCGTCGTACGACATCGGCAGTCTTTTGCGTGGGCCGAGTCGAGGTCGCAAGCCCACCGGCGATGACCCGCCCCTCCTCGGCTACCGTGCCCCAAGTACGAGGAGGAGCCGGCGATGAACGCGGAGAGCAGCCCGCCGGGCGCGGGTGGGATGCAGCGGCGTCTGGGCCTGTCGGACGCGGTGGTGATCGGTCTGGGGTCGATGATCGGAGCCGGGATCTTCGCCGCGCTCGGCCCGGCGGCCGAAGCCGCCGGCTCCGGGCTGCTGCTCGCTCTGGCGCTGGCAGCCGTGGTGGCCTACTGCAACGCGACGTCCTCGGCGCGGCTGGCCGCCCGCTACCCGCAGTCCGGCGGTACCTATGTCTACGGCCGCGAGCGCCTCGGCGACTTCTGGGGCTATCTGGCCGGCTGGGCGTTCGTCGTCGGCAAGACGGCCTCCTGCGCGGCCATGGCCCTCACGGTCGGCGCCTATCTCTGGCCCGACCAGATCCACGCGGTGGCCATGGCCGCCGTAGTGGCGCTGACCGCGGTGAACTACACCGGGGTGCAGAAGTCCGCGCTCCTCACCCGCGCCGTCGTCACCGTCGTCCTGACCGTGCTCGCCGTCGTGGTCGTCACCGCCCTGACCTCCGCCCACGCGGACTCCGCACGGCTGGACATCGGCCCGGACACGACCGCAGCCGGGCTGTTCCAGGCCGCGGGACTGCTCTTCTTCGCCTTCGCCGGCTACGCCCGCATCGCCACTCTCGGCGAGGAAGTCCGCGACCCCGCCCGGACCATCCCGCGCGCCATCCCCATCGCGCTCGGGATCGCCCTGGCCGTCTACGCGCTCGTCGCGGTCGCCGTCCTGACGCTGCTGGGACCACGCGGGTTGGCGGACGCCACCGCCCCACTGTCGGACGCGGCGCGCGCCACGGGCGCCGACTGGCTGGTGCCGACCGTCCGTATCGGCGGCGCCGTCGCCGCGCTCGGCTCACTGCTCGCACTGATCCTCGGGGTCTCCCGGACCACCCTCGCGATGGCCCGGGACCGTCATCTGCCGCACGTCCTGGCCGCCGTGCACCCTCGCTTCGGTGTTCCCCACCGCGCCGAACTCGCGGTCGGCGCGGTGGTCACCGTCCTGGCCGCGACCACGGACGTGCGCGGTGCGATCGGTTTCTCGTCCTTCGCCGTCCTGGCCTACTACGCCGTCGCCAACGCCTCCGCCTGGACCCTCACCGAGGAAGAGGGCCGACCGAACCGTCTGATCCCGGCCATCGGCCTGACCGGCTGCGCGGCCCTCGCCTTCGCCCTGCCCATGAGCGCCGTCATCTCCGGCGCCGCGGTCCTCGTCCTCGGCGCTGCGCTCTACGGCCTACGACGCGTCACGACGGCATCGAGCAACGACAGTCACTGAAGGTGTGGATCGATCCCGTGACGCGCGATGCAGTCGGTCATCCTTCGTCGTAGCAGAGGCAGAAGGGATGGCCGGCTGGGTCGAAGAGCACGCGGACGTTCGCCTGCGGCTGGCACTCCGCGACCGTGGCGCCCAGGGCGACCGCCTCCGCGACCGCCGAGTCCAGGTCGCCCACCTGGAAGTCGAAGTGCATCATCGGACGCTGTTCTCCGTCGGCCGGAGGCCAGACCGGGGTCCGATAGTCGTCCGCCCGCTGGAACGTGAAGAACGGCCCTTGTGGTGAGGCGGCGATGACGGCCGTTCCCGGCTCCTCGTGTCCGATGTGCCAGCCGAGCAGTTCGGCGTAGAACCTCGCCAGACCGCCGGGGTCCGGCGCTTCGATCGCCGTTCCCCACCACATGCCATCAGTCCGAGATTTCATTCCGGCAGCCTGCCGGACGTTCCCTGGTTTGTCGCGCGTGCAGCGTGATCGAGCAGCGGTGACGAGGACCGTTGAAAACGGCCGGATGCGCTGGTCGCGCCACTCGATCCGGTGATCAACAGAGCGGGGAGTTCGAGCGAGCGCCGGGCGCCGGGCGCCGTGCACGACCGGGGCCACCCCGCCCGTGGAGTGCGCGAGACGAAACCCCTGGCAGACGCCGTGTCATGTGCCGTACTGCCTCGCGAGAACAATTCCAGAGCGCGGGCCGGGCTTCAGGCCGGACGATCGGCCGCGCGATCGGCCGCGCCCAGGACGACGAGTTCGGCGCTGCCCAGCACCTCCGCGACGACCTGCGGCGCGGCGCGCATGTGGCAGTGGTCCCGCTGCGCGCGGCGGATCACCTCGTCCGGATGACCGAGCGCACACAGCACGTCCCAGTGCAGGGCCTGGGCCCAGACGTACCCCGGCTCGCCGTCGACGTCCATGTCCTCCACGTCGATCGGGGTGTCCGCGAGTGCGGAGGCCAAACGGTGGCTGTCCACGGGTCCGGCGGCGAAGTCCAGGAACGCGGCGGGATCCGCGCCCGAGGGCACGTCGCCGACGCTCTCATCGTCCCGGTCCGGCCAGGAGTCGTAGCGGTGGGCTCGAACTCCGTCCCGCCAGACCTCCAACTCCAGTCGGTCACCGTCGTATTGGAAGGCGGCCAGCACCGGGACGCCCAACTCCGCACTGATCGGCCCGGCGAGCGCGAAGACACCATTGCCGCCGACGAACCGGTCCGGATGCGCGAGGCAGAATCCCGGCCCGGCGGGAGTCGCGTAACCGGCCGCGCAAACCTCGCGCAGGACGGGGGCCGCCTGTTCGAGCGGCACAGGAATCAAGATCGTGCCGTACGTGGTCACGGCCTCACCTCCTGGGACGCGGTGAACCTATGGGGCGGTCACACCGCACGACCTCTGTTCCACGAAGACCCGACACACGACCACGAAACAGGAAGAGTGCTGGCCAAAGCGTGGCCAGCACTCATCGTGCGGATAAAGATCAGTGATCAATAAGTGTCCGAGGGGGGACTTGAACCCCCACGCCCGATAAAGGGCACTAGCACCTCAAGCTAGCGCGTCTGCCATTCCGCCACCCGGACTAGGTGTCTGCCGCACTGCCGGGAGTGTTCCCGGCGGCGACATGGACAACAATACCAAGCTTTCGGGGTGCCTTTCACCTGCGTATCCAGCCCCGCGGAAGCAGCGGCGCGAGGCCTGCCACCTGCGGGTACTTCCACCACCAGGGGTGAACGGACCGCTACGGTCGCGCGCCGGATTCCGGCCCCCGCCCGTCGAGCACCAGGGTCTGCAACGCCCGCACGAGCGAGGCCGCCCCCGCCTCGTCCAGCGGAGCGAGAAACTGCCGTTCCGCCGCGCGCCGGGCCCGCTCCGCCTGGTGCAGACAGTCCTGCCCCTCGGGCGTCAGTTCGACGATGTTCTTACGGCGGTCCTGCGGGCTGCGCCGCCGCACCACCAGCCCGTGGTCCTCCAGGCCGTCGATCAGCGACACCATCGTGGTGCGGTCGACGCCGAGCCGCCCGGCGGCCTCCACCTGCGACAACGGCTCCCCCGCCGCGAGCACCACCAGTACCGCCAGCTCATGACCGTCGACACCGTGCGGCGCCAGCGCCTCGGCCGACGCCCTGGCCAGCTTGGCCTGGGCGTGCTTGAGGAGGTAACCGAGCCGGGACTCCAGCGGGCTGGGGAACTGATCGTTGGCCATCCGTCGACTGTATCCCGAGCGAATCCCTCTCCTGATCGTCAGGGTTGCTGATAATTTTCTATGCTGACGGTTGGAGCGGACGAGACCGCGGAGAACACGAAGAAGTCGGAGAGGGCGATGGAAAAGACCGCTGTGCGCTTCGGGATCAAGACCACACCGATGCATGTGTCGTACGAGGACATCCGCCGGGTCTGGCTGGAGGCGGACGCCGTCACGGAGATCGCGGACGCCTGGCTGTGGGACCACCTGCTGCCGGTCGCCGGGCCCGGGGACGGACAGGCGCACGAGGGGTGGACCCTGCTCGCCGGGCTCGCCGCGCAGACCGAGCGGCTGCGGCTCGGACTCCTCGTGACCAGCAACCGCGTCCGGCCACCGGCGTTGCTCGGCAAGATGGCGTCCACCGTGGACGTGATCTCGGGCGGGCGTCTCGTGCTCGGGCTGGGCGTCGGCGGGACGCGTCAGCCGCCGGGCGCCGGAGGAATCCCGGGCGCCAATCCGGCGATCGCGGAGTACGCGGCCTACGGTCTCCCACTCGTCCCGCCGGCCGAGGGCGTCGAACGGCTCGCGGAGACCGTCGCGATCCTGAAGGGGATGTGGACCCGGGACGTCTTCGACTTCGAGGGCCGCCACTACCGGCTCAACGGCACGCGCTGCGCGCCGAAACCCGTGCAGCGGCCTGGTCCCCCGCTGCTGATCGGCGGCTGGGGCACACGGCTCCTGCGACTGGTCGCCGAGCACGCCGACATATGGAACGTTCCAGGACCGCCGCACAACTCCGTCGAGTACGTCGCCGAGCGCGCCCGCGTCCTCGACGCGCACTGCGCCGAACTGGGCCGCGACCCGTCCGGGATCACGCGTTCGGTGCAGGTCCTGGTGTCGTACGACGAGCCGGCCGCGACCCGGGAGACGGTCGGGCGGCTCGTCGACGCCGGGATGAACCACATCGTGCTGAACCTGCCCCGGCCGTATCCGAGGGGCGTGGCCAGATGGTTGGCCGACGAGATCATCGCCGGACCGCACTCGACGCACGCGGGTGCGGCCCGGCCACGGATCACCGCCTGAGCGGACGGATCACCGCGTGAACTCGCGAGCAACGGTCACGGCATGGGTCGGTACCCGGTCACGGCATGAGCTGGTACTCCGGGAAGTTGCCCGGCAACCGCTCCCCCACCGGCCCCTGCGTCACCGCGCGGACGAGGAGTTCGCCGCCGACGAAGGCGCCGCGCCAGGAGGCGCCGAACCCGCCGAACAGCTCGTCGCGGTCGCCGCGCGAACGCGGCTTGCCGTGGCCGACCTTGAACGCCCGGATCTGCGGGGCCAGTCGCTCGTAGGTCGCCCGGTCGTCGGTGGACAGGGTGGCGACCAGCGCGCCGTTGGACGCGTTCATCGCGGCCAGCAGCTCCGCCTCCGTGTCGACCAGGACGATGGTGTCGACCGGTCCGAACGGCTCCGCGTGGTGCAGCGGCGAAGACGGCGGCGGGTTGAGGAGCGTGACGGGGCGGACGTAGGCCGAAGTGTCCTGCCCGGGAAGGAAGTCGGCCTCGGACAACCGGCCGCGGTGCAGCGGTACGGCGCCGCGGTCGATCGCCTCGGCCACCTGGTCGCGGAGTTCCTTGGCCTTGGCCGCGTTGATCACCGGGCCGAAGTCCAGCTCGGGGTAGGGGTCTTCGGCGTGCTGGACGGCAAGTGGGTGGCCGACACGCAGAGTTCGGACCGCCGGGAGGTAGGCGGTGAGGAACTCGTCGAACAGTTCGCGCTGGACGACGAAGCGCGGATACGCGGTGCAGCGCTGCTTGCCGTAGTCGAAGAGCTTGGGGACGACCGCGGTGAGCGCGTCCCAGTCGGTGTGGTTCCAGATGCCCCAGGTGTTGAGTCCCTCCTGTTCCAGGACATGGCGTTTGCCGAGGTCGGCGACGGCCGTGGCCACCGCCGCCCCGGTGTCGCGTCCGCCGACGAAGGAGACGCAGCCGATCTCGGGCGCCCGCACCAGCGCCTTGGACAGTTCGCCTCCGCTGCCGCTGACGAGGGTGAGGGGGATTCCCTCGCGTGCGGCGAGCGCGCAGGCCAGGGTGAGGCAGGCGACGCCGCCGTCGGTCGGGGTCTTGGCGATGACCGCGTTGCCCGCCAGCGCCTGCACGAGCATGGCGTGGACGAGGACGCTCATCGGGTAGTTCCAGCTCGCGATGTTCGACACCGGGCCGTCCAGCGGGGTGCGGTCGGCGAGCATCGGTTCGATGCCGTCGACGTACCAGCGCACGCCGTCGATGGAACGGTCCACGTCGGCCTGGGCGAGCCGCCAGGGTTTGCCGATCTCCCAGACCAGCAGCAGCGCGAGGAGTTCACGGTGCTCGGTGAGGGCGTCGAGGGTGGCGGCGACGCGGGCCCTGCGTTCGCCGAGCGGGACGTGCCGCCAGGCGCGGTGCTGGTCGAGGGAGGCGCGGACGGCTTGGTGGGCGGTGGACCGGTCCAGACGGGGCGGTCCGGCGATGGGGCTGCCGTCGACGGGGGTGGTGGCGGGCAGGACCCGGCCGTCCCGCTGCCAGGAGGCGTTCCAGAGGTTGAGGACACGGTCGTCCTGGAACGCCTCGGGGGCGAGGGCGAGACAACGCCGCCAGGCGTCGTGCCAGGACGTACCTGCTTTGAGGGTTGATGCCATGCTTCTGCTCCGCTCTCGGTGCACAGTCGGGGCGGGGTGAGGCAGGGAACGGTCCCGCACAGGAACCGTCGTACAGGTGACGCTAGTTGGACCCGAAGGCGCCCGACAGTCACGTCACATGGACTATGAGTGACATCACGTGCCGGTTCTCACGCCTCCGCCAGCCGGTCCAGCACCAGCCGGGCGGTCTCCGTCGGCGTCCGCCCGACCCGGACACCCGCGGCCTCCAGTGCCTCCTTCTTCGCCGCCGCCGTACCGGAGGAGCCGGACACGATGGCGCCCGCGTGGCCCATCGTGCGGCCCTCGGGTGCGGTGAAGCCGGCGATGTAGCCGACGACGGGTTTGGTGACGTGGTCGCGGATGTACGCGGCGGCCCGTTCCTCCGCGTCGCCGCCGATCTCCCCGATGAGGACGACGAGTTCGGTGTCGGGATCGTCCTGGAACGCGGCGAGGCAGTCGATGTGGCTGGTGCCGACGACGGGGTCCCCGCCGATGCCGACGCAGGTCGAGAAGCCGATCTCCCGCAGCTCGTACATGAGTTGGTAGGTGAGCGTGCCGGACTTGGAGACCAGGCCGATGCGGCCGGGCTTGGTGATGTCGGCGGGGATGATGCCCGCGTTCGCCTGGCCGGGGGTGATCAGGCCGGGGCAGTTGGGGCCGATGATCCGGGTGCCCTGCGACCTGGCGTGGGCCGTGAAGGCGACCGTGTCGTGGACCGGGATGCCCTCGGTGATGACGACGGCGAGGCCGATGCCCGCGTCGGCGGCCTCGGTCACGGCGGCCTTGGCGAAGGCGGGCGGCACGAACACGACGGTGACATCGGCTCCGGTCGACCGCATACCGTCGGCGACCGACCCGAAGACGGGGACGACCCGGTCGTCGAAGTCGACCGTGCTGCCCGCCTTGCGGGGATTGACGCCGCCGACGACGTCCGTGCCGGCCGCGAGCATCCGGCGGGTGTGCTTCATGCCCTCGCCGCCGGTCATGCCCTGGACTAGGACCTTGCTCTCCTTGGTCAGATAGATCGCCATGTCCCGGCTCCTCAGTGCGTGTTGGCGAGGTCGGCGGCGCGGCGGGCGGCGCCGTCCATGGTGGTGGCCTGCTGGATCAGTGGATGGGCGTGGCCGTCGAGGATCGCCCGGCCGCGGGCCGCGTTGTTCCCGTCGAGCCGGACGACCAGCGGCTTGGTCAGCCGGACCGTCTCCAGCGCCCGTACGATGCCGTCGGCCACCGCGTCGCACGCGGTGATGCCGCCGAAGACGTTGACGAACACCGACTTCACGGCCGGGTCGCGGAGGACGACGGACAGTGCGTCGGCCATGATCCGGGCGGATGCCCCGCCGCCGATGTCGAGGAAGTCGGCGGGGCGGGCGCCGCATCCGGCGACCACGTCGAGCGTCGACATGACCAGGCCGGCGCCGTTGCCGATGACGCCGACCTCGCCGTCGAGCTTGACGTAGTTGAGTCCCTTCGCGGCGGCGGTCGCCTCCAGCGGGTCGTCGTGCGTCGCGCCCTCGGCTCCCCAACGGGCCTGCCGGAAGCGGGCGTTGTCGTCGAGGGTGACCTTGCCGTCGAGGGCGAGGATCCGCCCCTGACGGGTGCGGACGAGTGGGTTGACCTCGACGAGGACCGCGTCCTCGTCGACCAGCACCTCCCAGAGCCGGACGAGGACGTCGACGGTCTGCGGCGGGAGTCCGGCCGCCTCGGCGATCTGTCCCGCCTTCGCGGAGGTCACGCCCTCCGCCGGGTCGATGTGCATACGGGCGACCGCGTGCGGTCGACGGGCGGCGATCTCCTCGATCTCCGTACCGCCCTCCGCGGACGCGATCGCGAGGAAGCGGCCCGCCGCCCGGTCCAGGACGTAGGAGACGTAGAACTCGCTCTCGATGTCGACGGGTTGGGCCAGCATCACGGCGCCGACCGGGTGCCCCTTGATGTCCATGCCGAGGATCTGCCGCGCGGTCAGCTCCGCCGCGGCCGGGTCGGCGGCGAACCTCACCCCGCCCGCTTTGCCTCGTCCACCGGTCTTCACCTGGGCTTTCACCACGACCCGGCCGCCCAGTCGGCGGGCGATCACGCGGGCCTCCTTGGACGAGGTGGTGACCTCGGCCCGGGGCACCGGGATGCCGTGTTCCTCGAAGAGTTCCCTTGCCTGGTGCTCGTACAGGTCCATCTCGGCTCCCTCTCGGCTCCCACGTAAAAGTGCCGCACGCCCCCTGGACACCACCCACCGGATGCGGGATAACAAGCTTCATACAGTATTCGTCGACTGTATGCAATGTACCGCGAGAGCCTTCCAACCCCCTACGAAGGGACAGGACTTCGCCATGCCCGACGACACCCAGGACGTGATTTCCGGTGGTCATCTCGTCGCCAAAGCCCTGAAGGCCGAGGGGGTCGACCGCATCTACACCCTGTGCGGCGGCCACATCATCGACATCTACGACGGCTGCGTCGACGAGGGCATAGAAGTCGTCGACGTACGCCACGAGCAGGTGGCAGCCCACGCGGCGGACGGCTACGCGCGGATCACCGGCAGGCCCGGGTGCGCGGTCGTCACCGCCGGCCCCGGTACGACCGACGCCGTGACCGGTGTCGCCAACGCCTTCCGCGCGGAGTCCCCGATGCTGCTGATCGGCGGCCAAGGGGCCCTCACCCAGCACAAGATGGGCTCGCTCCAGGACCTCCCGCACGTCGACATGATGACGCCGATCACCAAGTTCGCGGCGACCGTCCCGGACACGGCACGGGCCGCCGACATGGTGTCGATGGCGTTCCGCGAGTGCTACCACGGGGCGCCCGGCCCCTCCTTCCTGGAGATCCCGCGCGACGTCCTGGACGCCAAGGTGCCGGTGGGCAGGGCGCGTGTGCCCAAGGCGGGTGCCTACCGCGCCTCGACGCGCTCGGCCGGCGACCCCGAGGCGATCGAGAAGCTGGCCGACCTGCTGGTCCACGCAGAGAAGCCGGCGATCCTGTTGGGCAGTCAGGTGTGGACAACTCGCGGCACCGAGGCGGCCGTCGACCTCGTCCGCACCCTCAACGTCCCCGCGTACATGAACGGCGCCGGCCGCGGCACGCTCCCGCCGGGCGACCCGCACCACTTCCAGCTCTCCCGCCGGTACGCCTTCTCGCACGCCGACGTCATCGTCATCGTCGGCACGCCCTTCGACTTCCGTATGGGCTATGGCAAGCGTCTCTCCCCCGACGCGACCGTCGTGCAGATCGACCTCGACTACCGCACCGTCGGCAAGAACCGCGACATCGACCTCGGCATCGTCGGCGACGCGGGGCTCGTCCTGAAGTCGGTGACCGAGGCCGCTTCGGGGCGCCTCAACGGCGGTGCGTCCAGGCGCAAGGAGTGGCTCGACGAGTTGCGCGCCGCCGAACAGGCCGCGATCGAGAAGCGGTTGCCGAGCCTGAGGTCCGACGCCTCGCCGATCCACCCGTACCGCCTGGTCAGCGAGATCAACGACTTCCTCACCGAGGACTCGATCTACATCGGCGACGGCGGCGACATCGTCACCTTCTCCGGGCAGGTCGTGCAGCCCAAGTCGCCCGGCCACTGGATGGATCCGGGCCCGCTGGGCACCCTCGGCGTCGGCGTCCCCTTCGTGCTCGCCGCGAAGCAGGCGCGGCCCGACAAGGAGGTCGTCGCGCTGTTCGGCGACGGCGCGTTCTCCCTCACCGGCTGGGACTTCGAGACGCTCGTCCGCTACGACCTGCCGTTCGTCGGCATCGTCGGCAACAACTCCTCGATGAACCAGATCCGTTACGGCCAGGCCGCCAAGTACGGCCTGGAACGCGAGCGGGTCGGCAACACCCTCGGCGACGTCCACTACGACAAGTTCGCCCAGATGCTGGGCGGTTACGGCGAGGAGGTCCGCGACCCCGCCGACATCGGCCCCGCGCTGCGGCGCGCCCGCGAGTCGGGCAGGCCCTCGCTGATCAACGTCTGGGTCGACCCGGACGCGTACGCCCCCGGAACCATGAACCAGACGATGTACAAGTGAGGTGAACGGCCATGACCGCCAGGGCACTTGAGGGCATCCGCGTCCTCGACATGACGCACGTCCAGTCCGGCCCCTCCGCCACCCAGCTGCTCGCCTGGCTCGGCGCCGACGTCGTCAAGCTGGAGGCGCCGACCGGTGACATCACGCGGGGTCAGCTGCGCGACCTCCCGGACGTCGACTCGCTCTACTTCACGATGCTCAACTGCAACAAGCGGAGCATCACCCTCAACACCAAGACCGAGCGCGGCAAGGAGATCCTGACCGAGCTGATCCGGCGCTCCGACGTCATGGTCGAGAACTTCGGGCCGGGCGCGGTCGACCGTATGGGGTTCACCTGGGATCGCATACAGGAGATCAATCCACGGATCGTGTATGCGTCCATCAAGGGCTTCGGGGAGGGCCCGTACACCAACTTCAAGGCGTACGAGGTCGTCGCGCAGGCGATGGGCGGGTCGATGTCGACCACCGGGTTCGAGGACGGGCCGCCGCTGGCCACGGGCGCTCAGATCGGTGACTCGGGCACGGGAGTGCATACAGTAGCCGGGATACTGGCGGCACTCTTCCAGCGGGAGAGCACCGGCCGCGGCCAGCGCGTCAACGTGGCCATGCAGCACGCCGTGCTGAACCTCTGCCGGGTCAAACTGCGCGACCAGCAGCGCCTGGCACACGGGCCGCTCGCCGAGTACCCGAACGACGACTTCGGCGACGAGGTGCCCCGCTCCGGCAACGCGTCCGGCGGCGGCCAGCCCGGCTGGGCGGTGAAGTGCGCCCCGGGCGGCCCGAACGACTACGTGTACGTCATCGTGCAGCCGGTCGGCTGGCAGCCGCTGACCGAACTGATCGGCCGGCCCGAACTGGCCGAGGACCCCGAGTGGGCGACACCGCAGGCCCGGCTGCCGCGGCTCGCCAAGATGTTCCAGCTGATCGAGGAGTGGTCGGCCACGCTGCCCAAGTGGGAGGTGCTGGAGCAGCTCAACGCCCACAACATCCCGTGCGGGCCGATCCTGTCGACCAGGGAGATCATCGAGGACGCCTCGCTGGTCGCCAACGAGATGGTCGTGACGGTGCCGCACCCCGAGCGCGGCGCGTTCGTCACCGTCGGCAGCCCGCTCAAGCTCTCCGACTCCCCCGTGGACGTGACCAGTTCACCGCTGCTGGGCGAGCACAACGAAGAGGTCTACATCGGCGAACTCGGCCTCGGCGACGAAGAGTTGCGCCTTCTCAAGTCGAACGGGGTGATCTGACGTGATGGCTGAGGACCGGGTGCTCAAGGTGCGTACCCTGCTCGACGCCGTGCGGGCCGAGGGACGGCTCGCGCTGACCGCGCCCGAGGGCAAGGTGCTCGCCGACGCGTACGGGATCGCCGTGCCGGGCGAGGAGTTGGCGACGGACGTGGACGAGGCGGTGGCGTACGCGGCGCGGTTCGGCGGGCCGGTGGTGATGAAGATCGTCTCGCCCGACATCCTGCACAAGACCGACGCGGGCGGCGTGGTCGTCGGGGTCGAGGGCGCGGCGGACGTACGGGCCGCGTTCCACCGGATCGTCGACAACGCCCGTGCCTACAGTGCCGATGCCCGTATCGAGGGCGTCCAGGTGCAGGAGTTGCTGCCGCAGGGCCAGGAGGTCATCGTCGGGGCGGTCACCGATCCGACGTTCGGGAAGGTGGTCGCGTTCGGGCTCGGCGGGGTATTGGTCGAGGTGCTGAAGGACGTGACGTTCCGGCTGGCGCCCGTGAGCGCGGACGAGGCGCTGTCGATGCTGGACTCGATCCGGGCGGCGGAGATCCTGCGCGGGGTGCGGGGCGCGCCGGCCGTCGACCGGTGGGCGATCGCCGAGCAGATCCGCCGGGTGTCCCAACTGGTCGCGGACTTCCCGGAGATCGCCGAGGTGGACCTCAACCCGGTGATCGCCACTCCGGAGGGCGCGGTCGCGGCGGACATCCGTGTCATCCTCGCCGCGTCGCAGCCGGTAGCCCGTCGACGGTATACACACGACGAGATCCTGACGACCATGCGCCGGCTGATGGAGCCGGCCTCGGTCGCCGTGATCGGTGCCTCCAACGAGCCGCGCAAGATCGGCAATTCGGTGATGCGCAACCTCGTCGACGGCGGTTTCGCCGGCGAGATCCATCCGGTGAACCCCAAGGCCGATGACATCCTCGGCCGCAAGGCGTACAAGAGTGTCACGGACGTTCCCGGTGAGGTGGATGTGGCCGTCTTCGCCATTCCCGCCAAGTTCGTGGCCGCGGCACTGGAGGAGGTGGGACGCAAGAACATCCCCAACGCCGTCCTCATCCCCTCCGGGTTCGCCGAGACGGGGGAGGTCCGACTCCAGGAGGAGATCGTCGAGATCGCCGAGCGGTACGGGGTGCGGCTGCTCGGGCCGAACATCTACGGCTACTACTCGACCTGGCAGGACCTGTGCGCCACGTTCTGCACGCCGTACGACGTGAAGGGCGGGGTGGCGCTGACCTCGCAGTCGGGTGGGATCGGCATGGCCATCCTGGGGTTCGCGCGGACCACGAAGACGGGTGTGTCGGCGATCGTCGGGCTCGGCAACAAGTCGGACCTGGACGAGGACGACCTGCTGACGTGGTTCGGCGAGGACCCGCACACCGAGTGCATCGCGATGCACCTGGAGGACCTCAAGGACGGCCGCGCGTTCGTCGACGCGGCCCGAAAGACCGTACCGCGCAAGCCGGTTGTGGTGCTGAAGGCGGGTCGTACGGCGGCGGGCGCGAAGGCCGCCGGGTCGCACACGGGCGCACTGGCCGGTGACGACGCCGTGTACGGGGACATCCTGAGGCAGGCCGGTGTCATCCGCGCTCCCGGTCTCAACGACATGCTGGAGTACGCGCGCGGGCTGCCGGTGCTGCCGACTCCCAAGGGGGACAACGTAGTTGTCATCACGGGCGCCGGCGGCAGTGGCGTACTGCTCTCGGACGCGGTGACCGACAACGGCCTGTCCCTGATGGAGATTCCGCCTGATCTCGACGCGTCCTTCCGGGAGTTCATCCCGCCCTTCGGGGCCGCGGGCAACCCGGTGGACATCACCGGGGGCGAGCCGCCGTCGACGTACGAGGCGACGATCCGGCTGGGGCTTGAGGATCCGCGCATCCACGCGCTGGTCCTCGGCTACTGGCACACCATCGTCACTCCCCCGATGGTCTTCGCGGAGCTCACCGCCCGTGTGGTCGCCGAGTTCAGGGAACGCGGCATCGAGAAGCCGGTGGTGGCGTCGCTGGCGGGTGACGTGGAGGTCGAGGAGGCCTGCCAGTACCTGTACGAGCGCGGGGTGGTGGCGTACCCGTACACGACGGAGAAGCCGGTGGCGGTGCTCGGCGCGAAGTACCAATGGGCGCGCGCGGCGGGGTTGTTGGGCGGTGGTTCATGACGTGAGCCGACGCGGGGCCGGCCGACAGTGCGGTCGGCCGGCCCCGGGGACCCGTGCGCACACGAAAGGCATTGGACAGGGGGCGCTGGCCAGAACTTTCGACGCAAGGGGCACTGAGCGATGGCAACAACGGACTACAAGACGTCCGTCCCCTACCGGGAGGTGACGGACCGTCACGGCCGGGTGTACCGCATCGGTGAATCCGATGTCGACATCATGGGCCGGACGCGCAGGTGGATGGTCGTCCTGCCCTGGGTGGGCATGATGGGCATCAGTTCCGCCGAGTACGCGTTCACGTCGGCGGAGGACACGCTCCACGACGCGCATCTGTGGAGCAGTGGGCACATCTTCTGGCTGATGGGCGTCTGGGTGTTCTTCCAGGCGGCCGTGGCCTTCCCCGCCGGGCAACTGCGTGAGAGCGGCAGACTCCCGGCCCGTACGGCCATGTTGATCGGCGCGCTCGGCACGCTGCTGGGCTATCTGACGCTGGCGTTCGCGCCGAACGTGCTCGTCGCGTATCTGGGCTTCGGTATGTGCAGCGGTATCGGCGCCGGTCTTGTGTACGCGACCTGCGTGAACATGGTCGGCAAGTGGTATCCGGAGCGCAAGGGCGGCAAGACGGGCTTCGTGAACGGCGGATTCGCCTACGGGTCGGTGCCGTTCGTGTTCCTCTTCACTTCGGTGCTGGACCTCGGCAACTACAGGGTGCTGCTCAGCCTGGTCGGTGTCGGGCTGTGTCTGGTGGTGGCGTCGGCGGGCTGGTTCTTCCGCGATCCGCCGAAGAACTGGTGGCCCGCGCACGTCGATCCGCTGACGGTGGCCCAAGACCCCAGGATCCGGCGGGCGTTGGAGAAGAACCCGCCGGCGGTCAAGCAGTACACGCCCAGGGAGGCCGCCCGCACACCCGTGCTCTGGATGATGTGGTTCTGTCTGCTGTGCACGGCCGGCATCAACATCTTCGGCATCGCCTTCCAGGTGCCGTTCGGCAAGGACATGGGCTTCGCGGGCGGGATCGTGGCCACGGCGATGTCCCTGAAGGCGATCGTGAACGGCACCGGGCGCGGGGTCATCGGCTGGATCTCGGACCGTTTCGGCCGCCGTCACACGCTGATCATCGTATGCGTTGTGCTGGGTACCGCCCAGTTCGGTGTGCTGGTCTCGGGCCAGATGGGCAGCATGCCGTTCTTCCTGTTCTGCTCCATGGTCTCGGGTTTCGGCGGCGGGGCGATCTTCCCGCTGTTCGCGGCCATGACGGCCGACTACTTCGGTGAGAACAACAACGCCAGCAACTACGGCATGGTCTACAGCTCGAAGCTGATCTCGGGGCTGGTCGGCTCCGGTCTGGGCGCGGTCGTCGTCGGTGAGTGGGATTACCACGGCGCGTTCGTGCTGGCCGGTTCGGTGGGCCTGGCCTCCGCGGTGCTGGCGCTCTTCCTCAAGGCTCCGGGCAGGCCAAGCGCCCGGCGCATCGTCCCCAACCCGCATCCGCTCGGCGAGGAGATGGCGTGACATGACCGCAGATCCCATCACCACGAACGAATCCGGCGCCGCGAGCCGTCCCTACCGTGAGGTGACGGATGCGGGCGGCCGGGTCTACCGGGTCGGCGAGACCGACCGCGACATCCTCGGCCACTCGCGCAAGATCATGATCTATCTGCCGTGGATCGCCATGATGGCGATCAGCGTCTTCGAGTACGCGTACGGCTCGGCGGAGGACACCCTCTCCAGCGCGCACGGCTGGACGCAGAGCAACACCTTCTGGATCCTGAGTGTCTGGGTGTTCTTCCAGGCCGGGATCGCCTTCCCGGCGGGCTGGCTGCGGGAGAAGGGCATCCTGACGGCCCGCAAGGCGATGTACGCGGGCTCGGTGCTGTGCGTGGTCGGTTTCCTCGCGCTGTCCCATCTGGACAACGTGTGGCTGGCGATCATCGGCTTCGGTGTGATCGGCGGCATCGGCGCCGGTCTGGTCTACGCGACCTGCATCAACATGGTCGGCAAGTGGTTCCCCGAACGGCGGGGCGCCCGCACCGGGTTCGTCAACGGCGGCTTCGCGTACGGTTCGCTGCCGTTCATCTTCATCTTCAACTACGCCTTCGACACCGGGAATTACCACCGGGTGCTGGATCTGATCGGCTGCTACATCCTGATCGTGGTGTTCGGGTGCGCGTTCTTCTTCAAGGACCCGCCGAAGAACTGGTGGCCCGCCGACATCGATCCGCTGACCTACGGCGGCTCCGGCAAGAGCGCGGCGAGCCTCGCCAAGAACCCGCCCGCCGTACGGCAGTTCACGCCCAAGGAGGCCATCCGCAGCGGCATGCTGCCGCTGATGTGGCTGTCGATCGTGCTGACCGCCGGGGTGTCGATCTTCGGGATCTCCTTCCAGGTCGACTTCGCGAAGGAGGTGGGCTTCGGCCCGCTGGTGGCGGCCTCGTCGATGGGTGTCATGGCCGTCATCAACGGCATCGGCCGTGCGGTGGTGGGCTGGCTGTCGGACCTGTGGGGCCGCAAACTCACCCTGGTCTTCGTCATCGTCGTGCTGGGCCTCGCGCAGTTCGGCGTGATCTGGGCCGGGCATCTGCGCAGCGAGTGGCTGTTCCTGTTCTTCGCGTTCCTGTCCGGTTTCGGCGGCGGCGCGTTCTACCCGATGTTCGCCGCGCTGACCCCGGACTACTTCGGCGAGAACTTCAACGCCACCAACTACGGCCTGGTGTACAGCGGGAAGCTCGTCAGCGGCCTGTTCGGCGGCGGTCTCGGCTCGATGGTGGTCGCGGCCTGGGGCTACAACGGAGCCTACGCGCTGGCCGGCGGCGTCTCGATGGTGGCGGCGGCCATCGCGCTGCTGCTGCGCCAACCGGGGCGCGGGGACCGGGAGTCGGCCACTGTCGCTCAACCGCAGCCCGCTGTCTGAGAGTTCCCATGACGACGGCATGACGACCGGCGACGGCTCTCCCGTGATGGGAGGGCCGTCGCCGGTCGACCGGCGTACGCCGCTCAGGACTTGGCGCGCTCGTGGTACGACCGCCGGGTGTGCTCGGTGTGTTCGCGCATCAGGAGGCCGGCGCGCAGTTCGTCGCGGGCCGCGATGGCGTCGATCAGGGTGCGGTGCTCGATCCAGGACGTCAGTCCGCGTTGCCGTGCCACCGGCGTGTAGTACCAGCGGACACGGCGGTCGACCTGTGCGGCGAGTTCGGCGAGGACCGCGTTGCCCGCCAGCTCCATGACCTTCGCGTGGAAGCGGGCGTTCATGGCGACGGCGGCGTCCACGTCGTCGGCGTCGACGGCCCGCTCGCCCTCGGCACACAGCTCCTCCAGGGCGGCGATGCCCGCCTTGCCCGCGTTGGCGGCGGCCAGGCGGGCCGCCTCGGCCTCCAACAGCGTGCGCACGGTGAGGAGTTGGTCGGCCTCCTCCTCCGTCGGCTCGTGCACGAACGCGCCCTGGGCGGGCCGCAGATCGACCCAGCCCTCGGTGTTGAGCCGTTGCAGCGCCTCCCGCACGGGCTGCCGGGACACTCCGAGGTGCCCGGCGAGTTCGCTCTCGACGAGATGCTGGCCGGGCTGGAGGGCGCGGGTGGTGATGAGTTCGAGCAGCGCCTCGTAGACCCGGTCGCGCAGCGGGCCCGGTCGTTCGAGCTTGGGCACGGCGCCCTGCGGCAGTCCTGCGGACAACATCACGGTCCCCTCCTGGGCAGCACCGGCATTTTGCAGACAGTAACCGTACGACCAAGTATCGATTGTCTTTTGTCTACAGTCTACGGCGCACGGTAGCCAGAGGGTGCGCGCGTCGGCCTCGTCACACCCGCCGGGGCACCCGGACGTCCGCGCAGGTCATGGGCACCGTACGACCTGGCCGGCGTACGACAGGTTCCCGCCGAAGCCGAACAGCAGGACCGGATCGCCGGTGCGGACGGCGCCCTGTTCGACGAGTTTCGAGAACGCGAGGGGGATGCTGGCGGCGGAGGTGTTGCCCGATTGGACGACATCGCGGGCGACCACGGCGTTGACGGCGCCGATCTTCTCGGCGAGGGGCTCGATGATCCGCAGGTTCGCCTGGTGGAGGACGACGCCGGCGAGGTCGGCGGGGGTCAGGCCGGCCTTCTCGCAGGCCTTGCGGGCGATGGGCGGGAGCTGGGTGGTGGCCCAGCGGTAGACGCTCTGGCCCTCCTGCGCGAACCGCGGGGGCGTGCCCTCGATCCGTACCGCGTGGCCCATCTCCGGCACGGATCCCCACAGGACGGGTCCGATGCCGGGTCCGTCGGCGGCCTCGACGACGGCGGCGCCCGCTCCGTCACCGACGAGGACACAGGTCGTACGGTCGCTCCAGTCGGTGACCTCGGACATCTTGTCGGCCCCGATGACCAGGGCCCGTACGGCCGCTCCCGCGCGGACGGCGTGGTCGGCGGTGGCCAGGGCGTGGGTGAAGCCCGCGCACACGACGTTGACGTCCATGGCGGCGGGCGAGGGGATGCCGAGGCGGGCGGCGACCCGGGCGGCCATGTTCGGGGAGCGGTCGATGGCCGTGGAGGTGGCGACGAGGACCAGGTCGATGTCCTCGGGCGTCAGGCCCGCCGCCGCGAGGGCCTTGGCGGCGGCGTGCGCGGCCAGCTCGTCGACCGGTTCGTCGGGTCCGGCGATGTGGCGGGTCCGGATGCCCACCCTGGAGGTGATCCACTCGTCGCTGGTGTCGACCATGCCCGCCAGGTCCTTGTTGGTGAGTACCTTGGCGGGCTGGTAGTGGCCGACGGCGGCGATCCGCGTGCCGTTCATGGGTGGTTCCCCTCGGTGCCTTGGGTAGCGGGATCCACCAGTGTTGCCAGTGACTCGCGGGTACGACGGCAGGTGATGCCACAGGAAACTGCCGTCAGGGTTGTCGGCTTCCGTCAGCCGTCCCGCGGTTGACGGACTCGCCCGAACATTCAGCCGGTGAACAGCTGCTTCGCCTTGAGTACCAGTTCGTACAGGCCGTAGGCGAGGGGTGCGCCGACCCAGAGCCAGGCGAAGGCGATCAGCGGGCGCCGGTCAGGCGGACTCGGACTGGTGTCGTTCGACATCGACGGCCTCCCTCTGGGCGGGGATGTGGTGGCGGGCGTTGACGGGCCGGACGAGTTCGTTGGCGACGAAGCCGACGACGAGCAGCCCGATCATGATGAGGAAGGAGGTGTCGTAGAGGGAGGCGCCGTGTTTGCCGGCGTCCTTCTGGTGGTCGGCGATCCAGTTCACGATCAGCGGTCCGAGGACGCCGGCCAGGGACCAGGCGGTGAGGAGCCGGCCGTGGATCGCGCCGACCTGGTAGGTGCCGAACAGGTCCTTCAGGTACGCGGGTACGGTCGCGAATCCGCCGCCGTAGAAGGAGAGGATGACCAGCGCGCACAGGATGAACAGCGGCTTGGAGGAGTCGCCGAACAGGGCGATGAGCGCGTACATGACGGCGCCGACGCCGAGGTAGACGCGGTAGATGTTCTTGCGGCCGATCAGGTCGGAGGTCGACGACCAGCCGATGCGGCCCGCCATATTGGCCGCGGAGAGCAGCGCGACGAAGCCGGCGGCGGCCGACACCGAGACGGGTGTGGAGGTGTCGGCGAAGAAGTCCGTGATCATCGGGGCGGCCTTCTCCAGGATGCCGATCCCCGCGGTCACGTTCATGCACAGGACGACCCACAGGCACCAGAACTGCGGGGTGCGCACGGCGCTGTTGGCGGAGACCTGCACGCCGGTGAGGGCCGGGGCGCCGGCCGGGTCCGCCGGGTGTCGGGAGTCCTCGGTGCGCGGCACCCGGACGAGCAGTACGCCGAGGGTCATGAAGACCGCATACGAAAGACCGAGTACCAGGAACGTCTGCGCGATACCGGTGTTGTCGGCGCCGAACGACTTCAGCATCTGGGCCGACCACGGGGAGGCGATGAGCGCGCCGCCGCCGAAGCCCATGATGGCGATGCCGGTGGCCATGCCGGGCCGGTCGGGGAACCACTTGATCAGGGTGGAGACGGGTGAGATGTAGCCGATGCCGAGGCCTATCCCGCCGACGAAGCCGTAGCCGAGGACGATCAGCCAGAACTGCTTCGTCTCCGCGCCCAGCGCGGAGATCAGGAAGCCGGAGGAGAAGCAGATCAGGGCGACGGTCATCGCCCAGCGGGGTCCGTTGCGTTCGACGAGGGTGCCGCCGAACGCGGCCGAGAGGCCGAGCATGACGATCGCGAGTTGGAAGGGCAGCGCGCTCTGGGTGCCGCTCAGGTTCAGCGCGGATTCGAGCGGCGGCTTGAACACGCTCCAGGCGTAGGCCTGGCCGATGGAGAGGTGCACCGAGAGGGCGGCGGGGGGAACCAGCCAGCGGCTCCACGCCGGGGGTGCTACTGGGGGACTCATGATCCCGGACGGTAGGGAGTGGCGGGTGAGTTGAGAAGGCGGTGCGTCGACCGTATGCGATGAGCGGTATGCAGTGTGCGCCGAACGGTCGCCGCCGGAACGGCTGTTGACGTGACGGCTGCCGATGTGACGGCCGTTGTCCGAACCCTTGCCGAGGTCGAGTCCATACTGTAGACAATATTTCGTCGACACTGTTCGGTTGTCGTCCGCACCGGCCCGGCGGCAGCCGCGGCAGCGGGACGGCAGCCACCTCCGCGGTACTCCCTCGACCGAACGGAGAGTCTCACGTGAAAGTCGCAGTCCTCGGCGCCGGTGCGATCGGCGCCTACGTCGGAGCCGCGCTGCATCGCGCGGGCGCCGACGTGCATCTCGTCGCCCGTGGACCGCATCTCGCGGCCATGAGGCAGCACGGCGTCCAGGTCCTCAGCCCGCGCGGCGACTTCACCGCCCGCGTCCACGCCACCGACGACCCGGCGGAGATCGGCCCGGCCGACTTCGTCCTCCTCGGCCTGAAGGCCAACTCGTACGCGGCGTGCGGGCCGCTGATCGAGCCCCTGCTGCACGACACGACGGCGGTCGTGGCCGCGCAGAACGGCATCCCCTGGTGGTACTTCCACGCGCACGGCGGCCCCTACGACGGGCAGCGCGTCGAGAGCGTCGACCCGGGGGGCGCGGTCAGTGCGGTGCTCGCGCCCGAGCGGGCCGTCGGCTGTGTCGTCTACGCGGCGACGGAGCTCGCGGGGCCGGGAGTGGTGCGCCATCTCGAAGGCACCCGGTTCTCGATCGGGGAGCCCGACCGGAGCGTCTCGGCGCGCTGTCTCGCGCTGAGCGAGGCGATGCGGGCCGGCGGGCTGAAGTGCCCGGTCGAGCGGGAGTTGCGCAACGACATCTGGCTCAAGCTGCTCGGCAACATCTCCTTCAACCCGATCAGCGCGCTGTCCCGCGCCACCATGCGGCAGATGTGTCTGCACGGCGGCACCCGCAGGGTCATCGAGATCATGATGACCGAGACGCTCTCGGTCGCCGAGGCTCTGGGCTGCGAGGTCGGGGTCTCCATCGAGCGGCGGCTCGCGGGCGCGGAACGCGTCGGTGACCACCGCACCTCGACGCTCCAGGACCTGGAGCGCGGCAAGCCGCTCGAACTCGACGTACTCCTCGCGGCCGTGGTCGAGTTGGCGGAGATCACCGGTGTGGAGGTGCCCACTTTGCGCACCGTGCACGCGATCTCGGACCTGCTCGCGCTGGGCGCCGCCGCGTGAGGTGGCGCGGGTGGGCCGCCGGTCCGCTCCGCGCGTGCAGGACAATGAGGGCGTGGGGGTCGCCTCGTCGCACGGCGGCGCGGTGACCCGCGGCGACTTCCGCAGCAAGGGCCGTTTCGGCCACCAGCACGTACAGGACCGGGGCTGATCAGGACATGGGACGAGTCACGGAACGACGCAAGGTGATCCGGATCCGCGACGGCGCGGTCTCCAGCCGGCCGGACACGCTCGTGGCCGAGGAGCCGCTGGAGATCCGGCTCAACGGCAAGCCCCTGGCCATCACGATGCGGACGCCGGGCGACGACTTCGCGCTCGCGGCCGGGTTCCTGGTCAGCGAAGGTGTACTGGCGAACGCATACGATCTGCGGAACATCGTGTACTGCGCGGGGGCGACGGTCGACGGTACGAACACGTACAACGTCGTCGATGTGCGCACCGCTCCGGACGTGGTGATCCCGGACATCACGCTGGAGCGGAACGTGTACACGACGTCCTCGTGCGGTCTGTGCGGCAAGGCGAGCCTGGACGCGGTCCGTACGACGACCCGCTGGCCGATCTCCGACACTCCCCCGGTCCGTGTCGCGCCCGCGCTGCTCGCGAGCCTCCCCGACCGGCTGCGCGCGGCCCAGCGGGTCTTCGACCGGACCGGGGGTCTGCACGCGGCGGCCCTGTTCAGCGAGGAGGGCGAGCTGCTGGACGTGCGGGAGGACGTGGGCCGGCACAACGCGGTCGACAAGCTGGTCGGCCGTGCCCTCCAGAACGGTGACCTGCCGCTGTCCCGGGTGATCCTGCTCGTCTCGGGCCGGGCCTCCTTCGAGCTGGCGCAGAAGGCGGTGATGGCCGGGATCCCGGTGCTGGCGGCGGTGTCGGCGCCCTCCTCGCTGGCGGTGGACCTGGCGGCGGAGACGGGACTGACCCTGGTGGGCTTCCTGCGGGGCGCCAACATGAACGTGTACGCGGGCGAGGACCGCATCGCCCTGACGGCCGCGGCCACCCAGGGCTGACGCCCCCGTCCCGCGGCACGGCGGCGGGGCCCCGGCCGGCGGGGAGCGCCCCCTGCGCCGCAGGGGCCCCGCCTCAGTCCTGGTCCACGACGCTCCGCGCGGTCCGCACGAACGCCGTGACGAGCGGGGCGCGGCGGGCGGTCTCCCAGGCGAGGACGACCTCGTCGGGTTCGGCGTCGGTGACGGGGACGTAGGCGATGTCGGGGCGGGAGTACTGCTCGGCGACGGAGACGGGGACGAGGGTGATGCCCGCGCCGGAGGCGACGTTCTCGAACTTCTCCTCGATGGTGCGGATCGGTACGTCGCCGGGGTCGGGGTGCGGGTTGAGGTAGCGCAGCCGGTTCTCGCCGGCGAGGTCGGCGAGGACGAGGTCCGGTTTTCCGGCGAGGCGGTGGTCGGCGGGGAGCATCGCCACCCGGGGTTCGGTGAACAGCGGGAGCAGGGTGAGGCCTTGTGCGCGGACGGGGCGGCGCAGGTAGGCGAGGTCGACGGTGCCGTCGAGGATCAGGTGTTCCTGGTCGTCCCATTCGACGCGGCGGGCCTTGACCTCGGTGTCGGGGTGGGCGGCGGCGAAGGCGCGCAGCGCGGGGGTGACGACGATCCCGGCGCGGAAGCCGACGACGAGGCGGTGCGGCCCGTGTGCGGCGCGGCGCACTCGGCCGCGGGTGGCGTCGGCGGTGGCGAGCAGGGTCCGTGCGTCGTCGAGGAGTTGGTGTCCGGCCGCCGTCAACGTCACGCCGTGGCTGTCGCGTTCGAAGAGGGTGACGTCCAAGTCCTTTTCCAAGGACCGGATCTGACGGCTCAGCACCGGTTGCGCGATGTGGAGCCGTTGGGCCGCGCGTCCGAAGTGGAGCAGTTCGGCCACCGCCACGAAGTAGCGGAGCTTGCGCAGGTCGAGGTCCATGGCTCCCACCGTCTGTCCGCCGTGCGTGTGGCCGGTGTCGTCGTGTCGCCGTCGGCGATGCCTTCAGGGTATCGCCGGCGGCGGAAGAGGTCTTGGACGGCGCGGTGGCGGCGACCGCAGGCTGGACGGTGTCACAGCGCGACGGAAGGGGCTGGTCATGGGTGTGCGGGGAGAGCGGGTCGTCGTCATCGGCGGTACGGCGGGCATCGGGCTCGCGGTCGCGGAGGAGGCCGGGCGGGAGGGCGCCCGGGTGGTGGTCGCCTCGCGGCGGCGGGAGAGTGTGGACGCGGCGCTGGAGCGGCTGCCTCAGGACGCGGAGGGCCGGGTGCTCGACGCGGGCGACGAGTCCGCGGTGCGGGACTTCTTCGCGGGGCTCGGCGGCTACGACCACCTGGTGTACACGGCGGGTGAGGCGCTGCTGTTGGAGAGTGTGGCGGAGTCGGATCTCGGGCGGGCCCGGGGGTTCCTGGAGACCCGGCTGTGGGGTGCGTACATGGCGGTGAAGTACGGTGCCGGATCGATCCGGGAGGGTGGTTCGGTGGTGCTGACCACGGGGACCGCCGGGCGCAGGCCACTGCCCGGTACGTCGGTGGCCGCCGCGTTGTGCGGGGCGATGGAGTCGCTGACCCGGGCGCTGGCCCTGGAGTTGGCGCCGCTGCGGGTCAACGCGGTGGCGCCGGGGGTGGTGCGGACGCGGTTGTGGCGGGAGTTGGGTGAGGAGGAGCGGGCGGGGCTGTTCGACTCGGTCGCCGGGTCGCTGCCGGTCGGCCGGATCGGTGAGCCGGCCGATGTGGCCGAGGCGTATCTGTATCTGCTGCGCGGTGGTTACAGCACCGGTTCGACGGTGGTCGTGGACGGCGGCACGGTCCTGGTGTGACGGCCGGGCGGCGCGTCCCGGCCGCCGTGCGTGCGGGGCGTCTCAGCCGCCCGGTGCGAACACCGCCTCGGCGGCGGTCACGACGGATCCCAGCCGTGGGAAGTCGAGGGTGACCGACGCCTGGTGCTCGGCGTCGGTGAAGGCGCTCATGGCGTCCTCGGCGAAGACGAGCCGGTAGCCGAGGTCGCCGGCGGCGCGGGCGGTGGACTCGACGCCGAGGTTGGTGGCGATTCCGCCGAACACCAGGGTGTCGACGCCCCGTTCACGCAGCTGCTCGTCAAGTCCCGTGCCCTGGAAGCCGCCGATGGTCCGTTTCACGATCTCCAGGTCGCCTTCGTGGGCGAGTCCGGCGGCGAGTCCGCTGCCGGAGGGCTGTTCGGTGATGCCGGGGCGTTCGACCCGGATCAGTACGACGAGTGCTCCGGCCGAGCGGAACGCGGCGGCCAACTCCTGGGCGGCGGTGAGGACTTCGGTGCCTTTGTACGGTGCGAGCGGCAGCGCGACGATGCGGTCCATCAGGTCGACGAGGACGAGGGCGGTGCGTGCGGGGTCGAGGGCGAGCCGGGGTTCGGGGGTCTGCGGTGGGGTCATGACGGAACGTTAGCTCCCGTCAGCCGTCCACACCGGAGATCCGGATCAACAGGTCCGTGAACCGGTCGCGTTCGGCCGCCGTGAGCGGGGCGAGGAGCGTGTCGTTGGCCTCGCGGGCCGCCTTCTCGCACCGCTTGAGCAAGCGTGCGCCTTCCGCGGTGAGCGAGACCGCGTTCTTGCGGCGGTCCTTGGGGTCCGGTTCGCGGACGACCAGGCGGGCGGCCTGGAGGTCGTTCAGGACGCCGACGAGGTCCTTGGGGTCGAGTCCGACTCCGCGGCCGAGGTCGGCCTGGGCGACGGGGGCGAGGTCCCGGACGGCGGAGAGGACGACGTGGTGCCACATCTTGAGGCCTTCGGCGGCCAGGGCGTCGGCGACGAGGGTCCGGCCGCGGGCGGCGGCTCGGCCCAGGAGCCAGCTGGGCAGGGAGCGGATCGCGGTGAGGGGTGCTTGGGCCATGTGCGCAGCCTACCGGGAAGTCGTTGGACGTCCCCATGACCTCGTGAATATCATGGGGACTCCCAACGATTTCTGGAGGTGCGATGCGCCGTGTCCGCTACGAGTCCACCGGCGGCCCCCTGTTCCTGGAGGAGGTCCCCGTACCGGAGCCCGGACCGGGTGAACTCCTGGTCCGCGCCGAGGCGATCGGGGTCACCCTGCCGGTCGTCCGCAAGGTCACCGAGGCCGCCGGGCCGATCCCGCTCGGCGGTGAGATCGCGGGCGAGGTGGTCGCCGCGGGACAGGAGGTGACCGGCTTCCGGGTGGGCGAGCGGGTGACGGGCCTGTGCTTCGGGCACGGCTACGCCGACTACGCCGTCCTGCGCGAGGAGATGGCCTCGCCGGTGCCCGACGCCGCCTCCGCCGTCGACGCCGTCGCGCTCGTGCGCAGCGGACTGGTCGCGCTGGGCGCGCTGGACGCGGCCCGCCCCGAGCCCGGCGAGGCCGTGCTGGTCACGGCGGCGGCCAGCGGGGTGGGGCATCTCGCCGTGCGGCTGGCGAAGGCGCGGGGTGCGGGGCGGGTGGTGGGCGCGGTCTCCGATCCGGCGAAGGCCGGCTTCGTGCGCGCCCTGGGCGCCGACGAGGTGATCGGCTACGACGCGCTCGCCTCGGTCGAACCGGTCGACTGCGTACTCGACGCGGTGGGCGGCGAGTTGCTCACCCCGGCACTGGCCGCACTGGCTCCGGGCGGGCGGCTCGTGGCGTACAGCTCGGGCGGCGGGACCGTCCAAGCCCACGACCTTCTCGTGGGCGCGAAGTCCGTGACCGGGTTCCAGCTGGCGCGGATCGCGCGCGGGCGGCCGGAGGTGTACGGGCGGTGGCGGCGGGAGCTGTGGCGGCTGTTCGCCGAGGGCACCCTGAAGCCGTGCGTGCACGGGGAGTTCGGGCTCGCGGAGGCGGCGAGGGCGCACGGGGTGATCGAGTCCCGGAGCAACCTGGGCAAGGTCGTGCTGCGGCCCTGAGGCACCGGCCCGGACCTGGCGCCCCGTCAACTTCCCCGACACCGAAAGCTGCACGCTTCTTGTGAGGCCCCGGATGCCCCAACTAACGTCTGTGACGCGCCCGTTGGACGTGGGATGTCCGGATGTCAAGACGAATGAAGGGCAGGTAGCACCACCATGCCGTCAAGTCTTCGCGCACGTCTGAGATCCACCCTCACCGCCGTACTCACCCTGGCCGCGCTGCTCGTGCTTCCGAGCCCCGCGCACGCCGCCGCCCGATCCGCCTCCCCCGCAGCCGAGTTCGAGCAGCAGGTCCTCTTCAAGGCGTCCCAGGACCCGGGCTACGCCTGCTTCCGCATCCCGGCCGTCGTACGGACGAACGACGGGACACTGCTCGCGTTCGCCGAGGGCCGGGTCCTCAACTGCGGTGACGCCGCCGACATCGACATCGTCGTCAAACGCTCCACCGACGACGGCGCCACCTGGAGCCCGCTCCAGGTCGTCAACCGCGGCGGCGGCGACACGCACGGCAACCCGGCACCCGTCGTGGACCGCAGGACCGGGCGGATCCTGCTCGCCGAGACGTACAACACGGGCCGTACGGACAGCGCCAGTTGCTCGGTGCCCTGCGACCGCACCCCGCACCTCCAGTACAGCGACGACGACGGCCTCAGCTGGTCGCAGCCGCGCGACCTGAGCGACGAGATCCTCCCCCCGAACTGGAACTCCTGGTACGCCACCGGACCCGTGCACGGCATCCAGCTCACCCGCGGCAAGCACCGGGGGCGGCTCGTGTTCGGCGTCAACACCGAGACCTGGGACGGGAGTCGGGTCACCGCCAACAACGCGGCGCTGATCGTGAGCGACGACGGCGGCGACCACTGGAAGATCGGCGCCACCGACTCGTACCCGATAGCGGCCGACGGGACCTGGCGGCAGAAGCCGTCCGAGGTGACGATGACCGAGCGCTCCGACGGCTCCATCCTGGTGAGCGGCCGTGAGCAGGACGGCACCGACCTCGGCCACCGCACCCAGGCGGTCAGCCGCGACGGCGGCGACAGCTTCAGCGCGCCCTTCCGCGACCTGCCCGACCTGTACGCCCCGCAGGTCCAGTGCGCCACCCTCGGCGTCGGCTCCCGCATCCTGCTGTCCTGCGACGCGGACCCCGACCGCCGCCGGACGATGATGATCCGCTCCTCCTACGACGGCGGGCGCACCTGGGACAGCGTCGACCGCGGCACGGTGGTCACCAAGGACTGGTCCGGCTACTCGGACATGGCGCGGATCGGCGCCGACACCGTGGGCCTGGTCTACGAGGGCGGTGCCGTGTCGGCGACCGACGAGATCCGCTTCGCCCGCTTCGACGAGGCCTGGCTGCAACCGCGCCGGGGCCCGGACCCGACGACCGCCGACCTCGCCCCGCACGCCGGGCGCGCGGCCGTGCTCGGCGGCGCCGAGGAGACGGACGGTGTGTCGGGCGGCGCGCTGTCCTTCGACGGTGTCGACGACGCCGTCCGCCTGCCCTACAGCGACCGACTGCCCCTGGGGACGAAGGACTTCACGGTCTCCCTCTGGTTCCGCTACACCGCCACGACCGGCGACCAGCCGTTCCTGTGGATGGGCGGGGTCGGCACCAGCCAGCCGCAGGTGTGGCTGCGCGGTGAGCCCGCCGGCAACCACGTGCGGGCGCTGATCACCACCCGGGACGGCGCGACGGCCGTGCACACCACGTCCGTGGTGACCGCCGGCGCCTACAACGACGGGCAGTGGCATCACGCCGTGGTGCGGCGCGGCGGCGGGCAGTTGACGCTGTCCGTGGACGGTACGGCGGTGGGCACGGCGGACGTCGTGGGGTCCGTGAGCCGCAACTCGCCGTTCGGCGTGCACCTCGGCCAACGCATGGACAGCTTGCAGTACTTCACGGGTTCTCTGGACGAAGTCCACGTCTGGGACCGGCTGTTGACGGACGACGAGCTGGCCGCCCCGCGTCCGCCCACCGCCGGGACCGTGCTCTGGCTGCCCCTGGACCGGGTGAGCGGCGGCCACTGACGTCTTCGCGCCCGCCGACCGCGCCCGGCGCCTCAGGCGGAACGTGTCGCCGTACCGACCGCGCTTCGTGATCCCGCGCCCGGGGCCGCCGTACCGGTGGCCCCGGGCAGCGGATCGCGGGCGCGGCGCTTGGCGATGACCGCGCACACCATCAACTGCATCTGGTGGAAGAGCATCAGCGGGAGCACGGCGAGGGAGGCGTGGGCGCCGAACAGGACGCTGGCCATGGGCAGTCCGGAGGCGAGGGACTTCTTGGAGCCCGCGAACTGGATCGCGATGCGGTCCTCTCGGTCGAAGCCCAGCGCCCTGCCGCCGTACCAAGTCAGGGTGAGCATCACGGCGAGGACGACCGCCTCGACGGCGAGCAGTCCGGCCAGGCGCAGGGCGCTGACCTGGTGCCAGATGCCCTGGACCATGCCCTCGCTGAACGCGGTGTAGACGACGAGGAGGATCGAGGCGCGGTCGACATAGCCGAGGACCTTCTTGTGCCGGGCGATGAAGGCGCCGACCCAGCGCCGCAGCAGCTGTCCGGCGAGGAACGGCACGAGGAGTTGCAGCACGATCTTGACGAGGGAGTCGGCGGAGAAGCCGCCCGCGTTGCCGCCGAGCAGGGCGGCGGCGAGCAGCGGGGTGATGACGATGCCGGCGAGCGAGGAGAAGGAGCCGGCGCAGATCGCGGCGGGCACGTTGCCGCGCGCGATCGAGGTGAACGCGATGGAGGACTGGACGGTCGAGGGGACGAGGGTGAGGAAGAGCAGCCCCTGGTAGAGGGGGTGGGTCAGCAGCACCGGGACGAGACCGCGGGCGGCCAGCCCGAGCAGCGGGAAGACGACGAAGGTGCAGGCCAGGACGGTGGTGTGCAGGCGCCAGTGCTTGAGGCCGTCCAGTGCCTCGCGGGTGGAGAGGCGGGCGCCGTAGAGGAAGAAGAGGAAGGCGATGGCCGCGGTGGAGGCGCCGGAGGCGATGTCGGCGCCGGTGCCCGTGGCGGGCAGGAGCGCGGCGACGCCGACCGTTGCGAGGAGCAGCAGGATGTAGGGGTCGATCGGCATCCGACCGGGCCGTCGCAGGCGTTTCACTGTGCTCCACCGTCTCGCTGTACGTCCGCCCGTGCGGCGCGGACCCGTGCCCTCCCCATCGTCCTCTTCCGCCGCTTGATCGGGAATCCGTCATACCGCTCTGACTGCCATCACGTTTCGCGATGACCGGCTACCGTGTATGCCATGTACGACCTCTCTCAGCTGCGGACTTTCCTCGCGGTGTCGCAGACGCTGAGTTTCACGCAGGCCGCGCGGCGGCTCGGGCTGCGGCAGTCCACGGTGAGCCAGCATGTGCGGCGGCTGGAGGACGCGACGGGACGGCAGCTGTTCACCCGGGACACGCACTCCGTGGAGCTGACCGAGGACGGCGAGGCGATGCTCGGCTTCGCGCGCCGG
This sequence comes from Streptomyces sp. NPDC091280, assembly GCF_044768565.1. Taxonomy (NCBI): domain Bacteria; kingdom Bacillati; phylum Actinomycetota; class Actinomycetes; order Kitasatosporales; family Streptomycetaceae; genus Streptomyces; species Streptomyces sp. NPDC091280. Next base: position 552,640 of record NZ_JBIVUZ010000004.1, on the reverse strand, counting down.
ATCCTGGAGGTGCAGGAGCAGGCGTCGGCGTTCTTCACCGGCACCCGGCTGCGCGGCCGGCTGCGCTTCGGGGCGTCCGAGGACTTCGTCCTGACCCGGCTGCCGGAGATCCTGGAGGGCTTCCGCTACGACCATCCCGAGGTCGACCTGGAGCTGACGGTGGAGCTGTCCGGGACGCTGCACGAGCAACTGGCGGCCGGGAAGCTGGACTTGGTGCTGGCGAAGCGGCGGGCTGAGGATCCCCGGGGCGAACTGGTGTGGCACGACAAGCTGGTGTGGATCGGCGCGGAGCGGCTGCGGCTGGACGCGGAGCGTCCGGTGCCGCTGATCGTCTATCCGCCGCCGGGGATCACCCGGGCGCTGGCGATGGAGGCGCTGGAGCGGCAGGGGCGGGCGTGGCGGATCGCGTGCACGAGCGGGAGTCTGAACGGGCTGATCGCCGCCGCGCGGGCGGGGCTCGGGGTGATGGCGCACTCGAAGGGTCTGGTGCCGCCGGGTCTGGTGCGGGTGCCGGAGCGGGCGGGGCTGCCGGAATTGGGCGAGGTGGATTTCGTGCTGGTGCACGGGCGGCGGCGGGTTTCCGCCCAGGGGGCGGCGGACGCGTTGGCGGCGGCGATTCTGGCGGGCGGTGACCGGCTGCATCGGCGCGGTCCGTAATTCCCGCTCCCTTTCACTGCGGGGCGATGCCGGTGTCGAATTCCGCCGGGTCGGGAGAAAGCGCCGTACGGGAATTCCGGGCGCGGGAATGCGGGGCGCGGGAATGCGGGGCGGTGGGCGGCGCCGTCCGGAGCGGCGCCGCCCGTTGTGCCCGGGGCGGGATCAGGAGAACGTGAATTCTCCTCCGTAGTCGGTGTCGTGGTCGCGGTAGACGCTGTTGTAGCCGAGTTGGCCGGTGTCGACGACGCCGTCCTCGACCGAGAACTCGATCCAGACGCCGGGGCCGTCGATGCGTACGTAGTCGCCCGCGGTGTCCAGTGCGCTGCTGCCGGAGTAGGAGATGTAGGTGTCGTCGAGTTCCGACTTGTAGGTGCTCAGGGTGGCCGCGGCGGTGGTGTCGTCGGCGGCCTCGACCCAGGGGGTGATGGCGTCGAGGATCAACTGCTGCTGGTCGTCGGTGAGTTCACTGGCGGCGATGCCTTCCTTGGTGGTGGGGAAGTCGCCGTCGTCGTCCGGGCCGAGCACGACGTCGGTGGTGGTGTCGGCGAGTTCGGCCTCGGCGAGTTCGTCGTCGGTCAGGCCTTCGAGCATGGAGACGAGGCCGTCGTGCATGCCGGACAGGGGCGCGTAGGTGGTGCCGTCGTCGGTCCAGCTGACGGGTTCGACGCCGGCGAAGTACGGGGTGGCGCCCTCGACCTCGCCGTCCTTGTAGGTGAGGTTCACGGCCAACCGGTCGCCGCCGAAGTGGAGTTGCCAGGTGCCGGTGGTGCTCGGGGTGCCCAGGAAGGCGAGGTAGTAGGTGCCGCTGCCGTAGCTGCTGTCGGTCTCGCCGAGGACGTCGTCGGCGGCGAGGATCTGGGAGATCTGGTCGTAGCCGGTGTCGCTGCCGGTGCCCGTGGCGGCCTCGACCACCGCCTTGGCGCCGGCGAGCTGGGTGGTGCTGAGGGAGCCGAGTTCGATGCCGACCCGGCAGGTCGCGCCGCACGAGAGGTTCGACCAGGCGACGGCGTTGGCCTGGGTGAAGTCGAGGAGTACGGAGGCCTGTTGGTCGTCGTCGAGGGTGTCCAGGAAGGTGGTGGCGGCGTCGACGACGTCCTGGACGGAGCCGCCGCTCCCGGCGGAGTTCGTGGGCACGACGGCCGAGGGGCGGGCGGATCCGGGGGTGGTCGGGGAGGTGGACGTGGGGCCGGACTGCGTGGGGGATCCGGTGTCCGGCGCGGAGGCGCTGCTGGACGGGTCGGTCTGGACGGACGCGGCGTTCGCGGTGGCGTAGAGCCCGCCGCCGAGGAGGGCCGTCGCCGCCGCTAAGGCTCCCACCACCTTCCGGTGGCGTCCCAGGGACCTGCGGTGAGTGTTTTTCGTCTTCAATTCGATATCCCTTTCAGGGGTCTCGCCCCGAGGACTTCCGAAGATTTTTTCCGGTGCCGGAAAGGATCTTCGGGAAATTCCCCGGGGCATCGTTTCGGACGAGCCACATTCGATCGCCGGACACTGTGATTCACGCCTCCGCGTGCTGGGTGTTGAGCATGATTTATCTTGAACTTACTTTGAGGGACCGCGTGTTGCGGACGAGTTGAGCGGAAGCGTCCGGTACGTCAGCTGTTTGACCCGGCGCAGGAACGGACTGGCCTCCACCTGCCGCACCCCGTCGAGGTGTCCGAGGGGTCCGCTGAGGTAGTCGTAGAGGCCCGCCGTGTTCCTGGCGACGGCGGTCACGACGAGGTTGGTGGCGCCTGCGGTGGCCGCCGCGGAGGCGATCTCGTCGTGACCGGCCAGTGCCTCGCCGACGGAGTGCAGGGCGGCGGGGGCCGCGGTGATCCAGAGCGCGGCGACACAGCCGTAGCCGAGCGCCTCCAGGTCGTACTCGATGTCGATGTAGAGGGCTCCGGAGCCGATCAGGGTGGCGAGGCGGCGTTTGACGGCGGACTCGGAGCGGCCGGTGGCGCGCTGGAGTTCGGGGTGGGTGGCGCGTGCGTCGCGTTCCAGTACGGCGACGAGGGCCTCGTCGTCCGCTTCGATGTGGGCGGGGCCCGGTGCGGGCGGCATCTCGGGGCGCAGGGCGGCGATCTGGTCGTCCGAGAGCGCGCCGAAGCGGCGCAGCCAGCCGGTCGGGCCGCCGTAGAAGCGGTGGAGTGTCTGGTGGGCGCGGATCTCCATGACGCTGGGGGTGCGGGGAAGTTTGCCGAGCAGCAGGTCGTCGTAGTCGCCGGGGGTGCGCGGGCGGGTCAGGCACACGATCTCGGTGCCGCCGGAGGCCAGGCCGATCCAGCCGGTGTCGGGGCGCCGGGCGAGGGCGTCGGCGATGTTCAGGGCGTTGTCGGGGGCGCAGCGCAGGCGGAGCGTCCACTGGTCCTGGCCCAGGGCCACGGCGTCGCGGATCGCGACCACCCTCAGGCCGGCCTCGGCGGTGAGTCTGCGGAAGCGGCGGGCGACGGTCTGGTCGGAGGTGCCCAGGACCGTGCCCAGGCGCCGGAAGGAGGCCCGGCCGTTGACCTCCAGCGCGGTGAGCAGTTGGAGGTCGAGTCGGTCGACGGTGTCGGATTCCGTCTCCAGCATGGCTGTTCCTGTCGGGTTTCGGCGAGGGGGTGGCCGGTACCGGGCCGATCGTCCGCCGGGAGCCCATCCTACGGGGAACTGCACATCTCGGAACGGGGAGTTGAGGGCATGCGGACATGGGGACCGCTCACGGCGATCTGCCTGGGCACGTTCATGTTGTTGCTGGATGTGACGATCGTGGTCGTCGCGCTGCCGGACATGGCGCGGTCGCTGCACGCGTCGCTGGGCGCGCTCCAGTGGGTGGTGGACGGGTACGCGCTGGCGTTGGCGGCGCTGCTGCTCGGGGTGGGGGCCGCCGCCGACGTGCTGGGGCGCCGGCGGGTGCATGTGGCGGGTGTGGTGCTGTTCGCGGTGGCGTCGCTGCTGTGCGGGCTGGCGGACGGGCCGGGGACGCTGGTGGCCGCGCGGGCGGTGCAGGGCGTGGGCGCGGCGGCGATGTTCGCGACGACGCTGCCGCTGCTGGGCTCGGTGTACCAGGGGCGGCGGCGGTCGGTGGCGCTCGGGGTGTGGGGCGCGGTCAGCGGCGGGGCGGCGGCGGTCGGGCCCGTGCTGGGCGGGGTGCTCACCGAGGGGCCGGGCTGGCGGTGGATCTTCTTCGTGAACCTGCCGGTGAGTGTGGTCGCGGTGTGGCTGACGCTGCGGGTGGTGCCCGAGTCGCGGGGGCCGCGCGGGCTGCGGGTGGACTGGGCGGGCACGGTCGCGTTCGCCGTCTTCGCGGGCGGGGTGACGTACGCGGTGGTGCGGGCCGGGGAGGACGGCTGGGGCGGGGCCGTGACGCTCGGTTCGTTCGGCTGCGCGGCGCTGGCGCTGGTGTGCTTCGTGCTGGTGGAGCGGCGGGCGGCGCGTCCGCTGCTGGATCCGGCGCTGCTGCGCGCGCCCGCGTTCGTGGGCGTGCTGGTGGGCGGGCTCGCCTTCAACGGGGTGGCGTTCGGCGGGATGCCGTATCTGTCGATCTGGTTGCAGACGGTGCTGGGGCTGAGCCCGGTGCGCGGCGGGCTGACGCTGCTGCCGCTGACGGGGGCGGCCGTCGTGGTGTCGGTGCTCGCCGGGAAGCTGCTGCACGGGGCGCCGGCCCGGCTGACCGTCGGGGGCGGGCTGCTGCTGATCGGCACGGGGTGTTTCTGCCAGGCCGTCCTGGGGGCCGGTTCGCACTGGACGGCGCTGGTGCCGGGGCTGGTCCTGGTGGGCGTCGGCACCGGCCTGGTGGGGCCGGCGATAGCGGGGGCGGCGCTCGCGGCGGTGCCCGCCGAGCGGGCCGGCATGGCGGGCGGCGCGCTGAACACCGTACGGCAGCTGGGGTACGCGCTCGGTGTCGCCGTGTCCGGGACCGTGCTGGCCTCGCGGATGCGCGACACGCTCCCGCACGACGCGGCGCGCACCCTCGCGGGCGGCGGGGCGGGCGCGCTGCGCGGGGCGTTCTCCGAGCACGCGCTGCGGGCCGCGTTCGCGGCGGGCCTGGACTCGGCGTTCGTGACGGCCGGGTTCGTCGGTACGGCGGCCGGCGCGCTGGTCCTCGTACTGGTCGGGACCGGTCGTACGGAGCGCGGCGAGGTGACGGAATCGGCCGCGCGGACGCTGAACGAGGAGGAGACGGCGTCGTCCGGGTGACGTCGCACGGGCGGGATCGCGGGGGTGGCAGGGTCGTACAGATTCAGTGGAGATTACGGGGCCGAAACCTACGGAACCGTAAGGATTTCTGTCCGACCCTTCCCCTTGTGAGGGTATTTTCCTGCGCTGACCAGTACGAACGTGAGCAGCGCTCGCCTTCCGGCCCCCTCCCGCCCGTCCGCCCGGTGGGGTAGCTTTCACCGCGCCGAGGGGGCGTCGACGAGAGCGGGGAGCGGGTTTGCGCGAGTTCACCAACCCTCCGTCGGCGTTGGCGCCGCCGGTGGGCGGTCTGGCCGACGTCGTGTTCGAGCGTGCCCAGGACGACCCCCTGCATGTGTCGCTGGGCCGCAAGGACGAGCAGGAGGAGTGGCGGGACGTGACCGCCGCCGAGTTCCGCGACGAGGTCCTCGCCCTCGCCAAGGGCCTGCTCGCGCGGGGTGTCCGCTTCGGCGACCGGGTCGCGATCATGTCCCGCACCCGCTACGAGTGGACGCTGTTCGACTTCGCGCTGTGGACGATCGGCGCCCAGGTGGTGCCCGTGTACCCGACCTCCTCGGCCGAGCAGTGCTTCTGGATGCTGCACGACGCGCAGGTCTCGGCGGCCATGGTCGAGCACGAGGACCACGCGATGACCATCGCCACCGTCATCGACCGCCTCCCCGCGCTGCACCAGCTGTGGCAGCTCGACACGGGCGCCGTGCAGGAGCTGTACGACGCCGGCGCGCACATCGAGGACGAGGTGGTGCACCGCCACCGCCAGGCCGTCACCCCCGAGTCGACCGCGACGATCATCTACACCTCGGGCACCACGGGCAGGCCCAAGGGCTGTGTCATCTCGCACGGCAACTTCATGTACGAGGCGGACACCGTCATCGACCGCTGGGAGTCCGTCTTCCACTCGAAGAAGGGCGACGAGGCGGCGACCCTGCTGTTCCTGCCGCTGGCGCACGTCTTCGGGCGGATGGTGCAGGTCGCGGCGATCCGCGGCGGGGTCCGCTTCGGCCACCAGCCGCAGCTGAACGCCGCCGCTCTGCTGCCGGACCTGGTCGCCTTCCGGCCGACGTTCATCCTCGCCGTGCCGTACATCTTCGAGAAGGTCTTCAACGCGGCCCGCCGCAAGGCGGAGAAGGACGGCAAGTCGGGGCCGTTCGAGAAGGCCGTCGACATCGCGGTGCGCTACGCGGAGGCGATCGAGGAGAAGGCCTGGGGCATCGGGCCGGGCCCGTCCGCCGGACTGCGCATGCAGCACCAGCTGTTCGACAAGCTCGTCTACTCCAAGGTGCGGGCCGCCATGGGCGGCCGGATCCGCAACGCCATGTCCGGCGGGTCGGCCATGGACCGCCGCCTCGGACTGTTCTTCGCGGGCGCGGGGGTGCAGATCTACGAGGGCTACGGCCTCACCGAGTCGACGGCCGCGGCCACCGCCAATCCGCCCGAACGCACCCGCTACGGCACGGTCGGCCAGGCGATCCCGGGTGTCACCGTGCACATCGCGGACGACGGCGAGATCTGGCTGAACGGCGACAACGTGTTCCAGGGGTATCTCAACAACCAGAAGGCCACCGACGAGACCCTGCACGACGGCTGGCTCGCCACCGGTGACCTGGGCTCCCTCGACGAGGACGGCTATCTCACCATCACCGGGCGCAAGAAGGAGATCCTGGTGACCTCGGGCGGCAAGAGTGTCGCGCCGGGGCTCCTGGAGGAGCGGGTGCGCGACCATCCGCTGGTCTCGCAGTGCATCGTCGTCGGCAACGACCGCCCCTACATCGCCGCGCTGGTCACCCTCGACCACGAGGCCGTCGAGCACTGGCTGACGATGCGGGGCAAGCACCGTATGACTCCTGCCGAGTTGGTGCGGGACGCCGACCTGGAGACCGAGGTGCGGCGCGCGGTGGTGGCCGCCAACACCCTGGTCTCGCAGGCCGAGTCGATCCGTACCTTCCGTATCCTGGCCCAGCCCTTCACCGAGGAGCACGGTCTGCTGACCCCGTCCCTGAAGCTGAAGCGCAAGGCCATCGAGAACACCTACGCGAACGAGGTCGAGGCGCTCTACCGGGCCTGAACTCCCTTTCCCCTAGCCGATGTTGACGCGCAGGAGCTTGTCCGAACCGGCGGGCTGGTTGCCGTTGTTGTCGCAGTTGGTGGTGGACAGCCACAGCTGGTCGGCGCCGGGGACCTTGGTGACCGTGCGCAGCCGGCCGTAGGTGCCGACGTAGTACGCGGTCGGGGTGCCGACGCTCTCGGCGTCGCCGTTGATCGGGATGCGCCACAGGCGTTCGCCGCGCAGGGACGCCATGTAGACGACGTTGCGGACGATCGCGATCCCGCTGGGCGAGGCCTCGTTGACGTTCCAGGTGGCCTTCGGGTTGGTCATGCCGGCGACGCTGCACGTCCCTTCGCAGGTGGGCCAGCCGTAGTTGGCGCCCGGCTTGATGAGGTTGAGTTCGTCCTTGGAGCTGTTGCCGAACTCCGCTTCCCACAGGCGGCCGTTGCGGTCGAAGGCGAGGCCCTGCGGGTTGCGGTGCCCGTACGAGTAGACGTAGTTGCCGAACGGGTTGCCGGGGGCCGGTTTCCCGTCCGTCGTCATGCGCAGGATCTTGCCGTTGAGGGAGGTCTTGTCCTGGGCGAGGTCGGGGGTCTGGGCCTCGCCGGTGGAGACGTAGAGGTAGCCGTCGGGGCCGAAGGCGAGGCGACCGCCGTTGTGGTAGCGGTTCTTCTTGATGCCCTGGAGGAGGACGGTGTAGTCGGTGAGGGTGGTGCCGTTGTACGTCATGCGGACGACGCGGTTGCCCTCGGCGGCGGTGTGCATGAAGTAGACGTAGTGGTTGGTGGACCACTTCGGGTCGACGGCGACGCCGAGGAGGCCGCCCTCGCCGTTGGTGGTGACCGCGTTGGGCACGGTGCCGACCTGGGTGCGGGTGCCGTCCTTGGTCGTCTTCCAGACCCGGAAGTCGTCGCGCTCGGTGACAAGGGCGCTCTGTCCGTCCGGCATCCAGTAGGTGCCCCACGGGATGGTCCAGCCGGTGGAGAGCGTCGCGATAGACGAGGGGACACCGCCGTCGCCCGCGCAGGCCTTCGTGGTGAAGGTGACGGTGTTGCTCGGCGCGGAGAGATTGCCGGCCGCGTCCCGGGCCACGACGTTCAGGGTGTACGGGCTGGCGCAGGCGAGACCGGTGAGGGTGGTGGAGGTGCCGGAGGTGACCGTCTTGTAGACGGTGTCCGCGCTGCGGATGTCGTAGGCGACCACCGCGCGGTCGTCGGTGGAGGCGCCCCAGGCGAGGTCGACCGTATTCGATGTGATGTCGGCGGTCGACAATGTACCGGGCTGGGTGGGCGGGGTGGTGTCGGTGCTGGGTTTCGTCGTGCAGTCGACGACCGGGCTGGCGGGCGAGGTGTTGCCGGCCGCGTCCCGGGCGATGACGGTGAGGTCGTAGGTGGTGTTCGGGGCGAGCCCGGTGAGCGCCTTGCTCGTCGAACTCCCGGGCGCCTCACCGATCTTGTTGCCGTGCTCGTAGAGGTCGTACGCCGTGACGCCCACGTTGTCGGTCGAGGCGCCCCAGGCCAGGGTGAGGCCGTCCTCGCCGATGTCGGAGCAGCTGGGCTGGCCGGGGCGGGTGGGGGCCTGTGCGTCGGCGGCGGTGCCGACGGTGACGCGGTCGAGGTTGGGGCCGCCGTTCGCGGTGGTCGCGGTCGCCCTGATCTTGTCGGTGCCGGACGTCAACGGCACGTTCACGGTCTTCGTGGCCCACGTGTTCCAGTCGGCGGTGGCCGGGAAGGAGACGGCGGACGCGACGACCGTGCCGTTGACGGAGATGTCCATCGGGCGGTCCACGGTGGTGCCGTTGGCGTAGCGCAGGGCCAGTGACGCGGTACCGGTGGTGGTGGCGCTCACCGTGAACTCCACATAGGAACCGGTCACGTTGGTGTAGTCGACGAAGCCGGTGCCCGTGTAGCCGGTGTGGTTGGTGGCCACGGTGCCCTGGACGACGGTGGCGTCCTCGGCCTGGTAGTCGGTGCTCGCCGCGTGCGCGACGGGCCCGGTGAGCGCGGCCAGCGGCACGGCGAGGGCCAGGGAGAGGCCCCGGGCCAGGATTCTTTCGCGGTTCATGACTGTCCCCTCAGTGCTTCGTCGACCGGGTTCACCCGGATCAGGCGGGTCTCGCCGGGCCGCAGGGTCGCGCTGTACGAGTCCGCGACCGTGCCCTTGTGGGAGCCGGACCACAGGTCGGTGACATCGCCGGAGCCGGTGAAGCCGACCTGCGACCAGTTCACGGAGACCGTGGCGCTGCCGGACGTGCCGGTGTTGAACAGGGCGACCACGTAGGCGCCGTTGCTCTCGCGTTTGCTCCAGGCCTGTTTCACACCGCTGTTGACCACGCGTTTCGCGGCGACGCCGTCCTGGTCGACGCCGATGAGGCGGTCGTTGGTGAGCATCGCCTTGTCGACGGTGTCGAGGTGGGTGAGGTCGGTGCCGAGCAGCAGGGGCGAGCCCGCCATCGCCCACAGGGTGAAGTGCGAGCGCCGCTGGTCCGCCGTCAGACCCACCTGGTCGCCGTTGCCGACCTCCAGGGAGTCCAGGTCGTTCCAGCCGCCGGGACCGGCGTACGGCTGCCAGGACGCCGCGGTGTTGAAGCGCGCGGAGACGTGCGACCAGTCGGTGAGCGGGTAGCCGCTGCCGTTGGCGCCGGGTCCGCAGTAGCACTCGACGTCGCCCTGGGTGCGCCAACTGTTCGCGTACTGGCGCCAGGTGGTGGCGTCGGCGATCGGAAGGTTGTTGGAGAGCGCGAAGTTGATGGGACGGCCACTCGCCCGAAGGGCCTTGTCCCAGGCCTGGACGTCGGGGATGTCCGCGCTGCCCACGCCGTCGATCTTCAGGTAGTCGACGCCCCACGAGGCGAACTGCTTCGCCCACGAGTCGACGAACTCCTGCGCGCCGGGCTTCCCGTAGTCGATGTAGTACATGTTCTTGCAGTTGTAGTTCTTCTCCGTCTTCGACGTGTCCGCGATGTCCTTCGCGTGGTACGGGGTGCCCTCGATCGGGGTGTTCGCGGTGACCGCGTTCTTGGCGATGCCCGGGGTGACGTAGAAGCCGAACTTCAGTCCCTTGGAGTGGATGTAGTCGGCCAGCGCCTTGATCCCGGAGGGGAACTTGGCCGGGTCGACGGCCCAGCGGCCGTAGGAGTCGACGGTGAAGCCGTTGCTGTCGCACTTCTGCCAGAAGTCGTCGAGGTTGACGTACACGAAGCCGTGGTCCTTGAGGCCGCTCGCCACCAGGGCGTCGGCCTGGGCCTTGATCTTCGCCTCGGTCGGCGTGCGGCGGACGTAGCTCCAGCTGGACCAGCCCATCGCGGGGCGCGAGGACTGGCCGTTGTCCGACTTCGGGGTGAAGAGCGAGGTCGCGGGGGTCGCGTAGGAGGTGCCGATCCAGGCCTCGTCGATCCGCAGCCGCTTGTAGCGGGTGGTGTCGGTGGACGCGGCCCAGGTGGAGTCGACTTCGAGACGGACGTAGCGGGCGTTGGCCGCCGTGAGGTCAATGCCCTGGATTCCGCGGCGACTTGGCACCTCGCCGGTCTTGACCGCGCTCCCCCAGGTGGTGCCGTCGTTGCTGAGGAACACCTTGTACGCCTTGATCCGCGCGGACTGCTCGGTGTCGGAGCGCGCGTAGGCCACGGAGTCCTCGCGCTGGTTGAGGCCGATGTACTGCACCTTCTTCGAACTGCCCAGGTCGAAGGTGAGGTTGACGGGCAGGGTCTTGTCGTTGTCCCAGTAGGTGAGGTAACTCCCGTCCCCGGCGGCCGAACCCGTGTGTCCGCTCGCCGAGGCGCTCGCGCTCACGGTGACGCCGGACAGGATGCCCTGGCGGCCGGCGGTGGTGACCTTGAAGACGGTGTCGTAGGGGTCCCAGCCGCCGAGCCCGCTGAGGGTGAGCACTCCGCCGGACTGGGACCAAGAAATCGGCGCCCCGGTACGGAGGTTGGTGACGGAGGCGATGCGGTAGCCGTTGTCGCGGACGCGCAGGATGCTGGTGCTGGGCGGGGTCAGGACGTGGATGTACTGGAGGTCGGGGTCGCTGCGGCTGACGGTGGTGACGCCGTGCGCGCCGTCGTTCCAGAAGCCGGGTTTGAGGCCGCCGTACAGATAGCCGCCGCCCTCGGTGCCGTGCAGGGATTCCCAGATGGGGTCGAGGTAGGAGTTCGCGAAGTTGTTGAAGGCGGCCTGGTTGGCCGGGAACTTGCCGTTGACCTGGGCGGTCTCCGCCATCAGCGCCTTCACCGAGGAGCCCGCGTTGGTGACGAGACGGCCGAGGGTGAGCATCCGGTCGACGGCCGGGTCGGAGCCGTCGTACCACCAGGCACCGGTCGAGGGCAGCTTGAAGTCGGCTTCCGTCAGGCGGGGTTGAGCGGTGTACACGGCCTGCGGGTAGTCGTATGCGGGCGACATTCCCGTCTTCTGCTCATTGCTGATCATGTCCATGATCGGCGTGTCTTCGTTGTTGTTGCTGAGCGTGTAGTTGGGACGCTTCTGGTAGATCTGCTGGTAGAGGTCGTGGCTCTCCCAGTACGCGTTGTCGTTGTCGATCCAGAAGCCGCCGAGGTCGGGATAGCGGTCCATGACCTCGAAGAAGTTGTCGTAGCTGAACTGCCCGAAGCCGTCGCGGGTGGTCAGGTCGACGTTCTTGCCCTTGTAGGCGGAGTAGGCGGCCGAGTCGAGCCATTCGTGGCCGCCGTCCGCGTGCCACTGGGGGTCGTCGGTCATGTAGAGGATGACCTTCATGCCCTTGGCCTTCGCCGCGGTGATCAGCTCGCCGAGGAAGTCCCGCTTGGTGGAGCAGGATCCGGGGATCTTCGACGGCCAGGGGCGGGCGTAGCCGAGGCGGCTGTGGAAGGTCGCCAGTACGAGGTATTGCGTATGCAGTTTCCGGGCCTCGTTGATCCAGTAGTCGGGGGTCCAGCCGCCGTTCGTGACGTCGCTCTCCCAGGCGGTGCAGCTGGTGTGGGCCGGTGCGGTGCGCAGGCCCCAGTGCAGGAAGAGGCCGCCGACGGAGCTCCGGAGGAAGTCCTGGCGGGGGTTCTCCAGGTCGAGCGGGCGGGCGGCGGCACCGGTCGCGCGGGTGCTCGCGGTCGTGCCGACGGCTCCCGTCGCGCCGGTCGCGCAGTTCTCGGTGGACCCGGTACTGGAGACGCGGGGCGCGCCGGCGCCGGTGACGCAGTAGCCGTTCACGTCCTGGAAGCCCAGGTCGTAGGGCGAGTTGCTGCCCCGCTGGGCGGTGAAGCCGGTGAAGCGGATGCCGCTCGCCGCGTTCGCGATCACCGCAGGCCGGCCGTCGTTCGCCGCGAACTTCACCGAGCTGTCGGTGAAGCGGACGTCGTCGGCGTTGTGCAGGTACCAGCCGTAGGCCGGCCGGGTGCCGATGGCCTTCGGGTTGTAGTCCTTGGGGTCGTTGTCCGGTACGCCGGTGGCCATGGTGCCGTTGCCGCCGGGGACGGTGATGTCGACGTTCGTGAAGGTGATCCCGCTGATCCGGTGGCCGCTCTCGCCCCACAGGGTCGGGCTGAAGGAGGGGCTGGTGCCGGTGGCCGTGATGTTGTCGTACGTCACGTCGCTGATCGAACCGACGCCCGGACTGTTGCCGCAGCGCTTGCGGGTGCCGATCTTCTCCATGATCGGCGAGTGGACGCCGGTCATGGTGATGTCGCGGTAGTGGACGTCGGAGATCTTCGCGCCGTCCATGGAGACCATGCCGAGGCCGGACTTGTCGGCACCCTCGATGCGGATCTTCGCGAACTGGTAGTCGGAGAAGTCGCCGCAGGTCTCGGAGCCGAACATGAGCGCGTTGCAGCACTTGGCCGACAGATACGAATCGCTCACCCGCACATGGCCGTTGGGGAGTTTGGCGCCGAGCGCGTAGTCGCTCTTGAAGACGAGCGCGTCGTCGTTGGCCTTGATGCTGGCGTTGGTGACGGTGACGTTCGTCGTGGAGATGATGTTCCAGCCGTCGCGGTCGCTCGCGGTGTCGATGGTCAGGTGGTCGGAGGTGACGTTCGTGCAGCCGTTGATGAGCGCGGCGAAGTGGCCGCCCCGGCGCAGGGTGAGGCCGTCACCGATCCGGAGTCCGTCGCAACGGGTCAGCGACAGGATCTTGTCGGCCTGGCCCGACTTGGGGTTGCCGGTGATCAGGTTGCCGAGCCCGTCGATGACCCCGCCGCCGACGAAGCCGATGTTCGTGAGCCGGTCGCCGTAGATCATCGCGTCGTGGAAGTGGCTGTGCCCGTAGTCCTGGTACTGGTCGTTCGGGTTGGCCTCGGCGGCGTCGTAGGTGTCCGCGGACGAGCCCTGGATCGTGGCGCCGGTGTCGACCTGGAGCGTCACGTTGCTCTTCATGTGGATGGTGTTCTTGGACTTGTAGGTGCCGGCGGGGAAGCGGACCGTGCCGCCGCCGGCCGAATTGGCCGCCGTGATGGCCTTGTTGACGGCCGGGGTGTCATTGGCCGAGCCGTCGCCCTTGGCGCCGTAGTCGCGTACGTCGTAGACGGCGGCGCTACGGCCCGGCGTCGCCTCGGGTGCGGCGGCGAGGGCCGAGGGGTGGGCGAGACCGAGGACGACGGCGAACGCGAAGAACACGCTCGCCGTCCAACTCCGTTTGTACATCGGTGGTTTCATGCGGGACCGCATACGGGGCCGTATGCGGGACTTCGTGGGGGGTTTCACTGGACGGGCTCCTCAGACGAGTTGGTAGCCGCGGAGATCGGTGAGCAGGAGGTAGGTGTCCTGGAGGGATCCGGAGGTGTCGCCGAGGGAGCGGTAGATGCCCCACTTGGGGCGGACCCGGTCGGCGAGGAAGGTGTCGACGCCGGTCTTCGTCCTGTCGATCACCGTCGTGGAACCGGACTTGAGGATCCAGCGGACCGAACCGGCCGTGCCGTTGCCGACCTTGATCTGGAAGTCGACGTCGGTCCAGCGGTCGTGCAGCGCGTCGAGGCCGGTACGGCCGACCAGGACACCGGCGATCGGCAGGTTCAGCTCGATGGTCTGCGCGCCGTTCACCCGGCGCAGGGACTGCACGACGATCGGCGAGGTGCCGTTGCCGGGCTGCTTCATCTGCATGATGTGCGTGAAGGTCGTGGTCGCCTTCAGGGAGCTGGGGATGTACATCGAGTACGTGATCCGCCAGGTCTGCCCCTCGGTCCACTTGAGGTAGCCGCTGCTCCCGGTGCGCAGCCCGGTGACCTCCTGGCGCTGTCGGTCGGTCGACGTGTCACGGTCGACGGTGTGCATGGTGAAGCGCCAGTTGTTCGCGGTGGGGTAGATGTGCGGGTGCCCGGCCGGGTGCGAGTCGGCGCGGTCGTCCTCGACGGTCTCGAAGGCGCCGAGGCCGTCGCCGCTCGCGGTGGGCGCCCACTTCTGCTGCCAGGAGGCGGCCGGCGCGAGGGCGGGGGCGGCGTGCGCGGGGGTGGCGGCGGGCGGGCCGACCGCCGCGCCGGCCGCGCCGCCGAGGGCGGCTCCCAGAACCGCCCTTCTGGACGTGCTCATGACACTACTCACCTCGCAGTTGTTCGTTCATGATCAGGAAGGCGCCCAGGCCGTGGAAGTCGTTCACGGCCCGGGTGCGGCCGACGTAGTAGGCGTAGTCGCCGACGTTCGTGCCGATGGAGATGTCGCTGAGGTCGGTGCGGCCGTCGGTGCCGACCGTCAGGCGGGCGAGGACGCCCTCGTAGCCGCGCCGGGCGACCGCCGCGAAGTGCCGGTCCAGATAGCCCTGTTGGGCACCGCGCGAGAGGGCGTAGGTGAACATGCTGGAGCAGGACGTCTCGGTCCAGTTGTCGCTGCGGGCACCCTTGTCGACGACCTGGAACCAGCGGCCGGTCGCCGGGTCCTGGTACTTCTCCAGTCCGGCCGCCAACCTGCGGAAGATGGCCAGGAGTTGGGGCCTTCGCGGGTGGTCGGCGGGGAGTGCGTCGAGGACCTCGGTGACGGCCATCGCGTACCAGCCGACCGCGCGGCACCAGTGCTCCGGCGCGAGTCCGGTGGCGGGGTCGGCCCAGCTCGCGGTGCGCGATTCGTCGTAGGCGTGCTTCAACAGGCCGCCTGCCACCTGGAGATGGCTGCCGTAGACGTAGAGCTGCTTGGACGCCTCGTCGTCGGTGTAGGCGCTGTCGCCGAACTCCTTGCCGTACTCGACGAGGAACGGGTTCACCATGTAGACGCCGTCCGCCCAGAGTTGATGGGCGCGGCTGCTGTTGTCGGCGTGCCAGAAGCCGCCGTCGGCCGTGCGCGGGTAGGTGTCGAGGCGGTCGCGGATCTTCTTGGCGGCCTTGCGGTAGCGGTCCTGTCCGGTCTCGTGGTGCAGGATCACCAGGAGGCGGCCGGCCTGCATGCTGTCGAGGCTGTTGAAGGACTGGTCGATCGAGCCGTCGCTCTTCACGAAACGGTCGACGTAGCTCTTGATGTAGGCCAGGTAGCGGGCGTCGTGGGTGCGCTTGTAGGTGAGGTACTGGCCGTAGAGGTAGAGGCCGACCGGGTAGGACCAGCCGCCGATGGTGCTCGGTGTGTAGCGGGCCGTCGTGGAGTCGACCACGGCCACGGACCAGTCGGGCGCGGCGGCCGGGCGGCTCGCCGCCACCGCCGTTTCGAGCGGTGGGGCCGCTCCGGTCAGGGTGACGGTGGCGAGGGCCGCCGCGGTCAGGGCAGCTCGCAGTCGTCGGCGTCTCATGTTCCTCCCTTTCGTGGACTGTCGGCCGACCGGCCGGTGCGCGGTCTACTGACCGACCGATCAGTCGGTACGGGCGAAGAGGCACCCGACGAGGCCTTCACCACACCTTTTCATCCGATGTTTCCTGCATACGATGGACTGTCTGCGGAAATCCGGGCAGCGGTCCGCTGGTGTGCGCATACCTGCTCTCCTGCGGAGTGGGGGGTTTCGGCGTACCGACAGGCGCCAGCGTTCACATGGACGTATCGCGTTCACGGACGCGTCCGGCAGCGTGTCTCAGGGTTGCGGCACGACGGTCCGCGGTCAATGGTCCGGACCGAAAAAGGTCGGATGCGTTTCTCGCCATTCTTTCGGCCGACCGCGCCGCCTCACCGGTGGATCCGGACGGATTTCGCGGTCAGGAATGCACCACGGCACGTGATCGTTGACGATGGAGAGTACCCACCCGACGACTGAAGGATCGAGAGCTCGTGAGCAGCAAGGTCCCCCCGATCATCCTCAACAACGGTGTCGAGATGCCCCAGCTGGGCTTCGGCGTCTGGCAGGTGCCGGACGACGAGGCGGAGCGCGCGGTGGCGACGGCACTGGAGGCCGGGTACCGCAGCATCGACACGGCTGCGATCTACGGCAACGAAGAGGGCACCGGCAAGGCCATCGCCGCCTCCGGCGTCCCGCGCGAGGAACTCTTCGTCACCACCAAGCTCTGGAACTCCGACCACGGGTACGACGCCACGCTGCGCGCCTTCGACGAGTCGCTGCGCAAGCTCGGCCTGGAGTACCTGGACCTGTATCTGATCCACTGGCCGACCCCGGCCCGGGACAAGTACGTCGACAGCTACAAGGCGTTCGAGAAGCTGCACGCGGACGGCCGGGTGCGCGCCATCGGCGTCTCCAACTTCGAGCCCGACCACCTGGAGCGGCTGATCGCGCAGACCTCGGTCATCCCGGCGGTCGACCAGATCGAGCTGCACCCGCAGCTCCAGCAGCGCGCTGGGCGTGAGTACCAGGCCGAGCAGGGCATCGCGACCGAGGCCTGGTCGCCGCTCGGCTCGGGCCGGGGCCTGCTGGAGGTACCGGCGATCGTCGCCGTCGCCCAGAAGCACGGCCGCACTCCGGCCCAGATCGTGCTGCGCTGGCACATCCAGCTGGGCAATGTGGTAATCCCCAAGTCCGTGACGCCGTCGCGGATCAGGGAGAACATCGAGGTCTTCGACTTCAGCCTGGACACCGAGGACCTCGCGGCGATCAGCGCGCTCAACGAGGACCGGCGGCTGGGTCCGGACCCGTCGACGTTCAACGCGGGCTGACCGGGCGAACCGCCCGAGGCAAGCGGTACCGAGCGCCAGGAAGCGCCCCGGAGGTCAACTCCGGGGCGCTTTCGCGCACTTGGTTCGGACCAGGGTCTTGACGCGAGCATGCCTGCGGGGCCACCTTGTTGCGCACCCGGTAAGGAAACTTTCCTAACAGAAGGGTCCCCCACAGTGCGCATCCGAACACTGACCCTCGCCGCGGCCTCAGGTGCCGCACTCCTCGCCGCCGGAGTGCTCCCCGCGAGCGCCTCCGGCGCCACCCCGAAGTCCGCGCAGGAGGGCTCGGTCAGCGCGGCCTCCCTGCTCGCCAAGGTGACGTCCTGCTCGCAGATATCGAACGGCAAGTACCGTACCGACGACGAGACTTCGGCCACCGTCCCGGTCTGCGGCAAGAACGGCGCCGTGTTCTGGAAGGCCGACATGGACATCGACTGCGACGGCCAGCGCACCTCGAACTGCAACGAGAACGCCGACCCCTGGTACCAGGACGACACGGCGTTCCACCAGTCCAACGGCAAGCCCCTGAAGGCGGATTCACTGCCCTACATCGTGGTGCCCAGCTCCAGCAGCATCTGGAAGTACTCCAGCTACGGCATCAAGGGCGGCGGCGTGGTCGCCGTGATCTACAACAACAAGGTCGAGTACGCCGTCGTCGGCGACACCGGCCCCACCAACATCATCGGCGAGGCCTCCTACGCCACCGCCAAGGCCCTCGGCATCGACCCCGACCCGGCGACCGGCGGCGCCGACTCCGGCGTGACGTACATCCTGTTCAAGAACTCGACGGTCTCCCCCATCGAGAGCCACAGCGCGGCGGTCTCCCTCGGCGACCAGCTCGCCAAGCAGTTCCTGGCGAACAACTAGCGTGCGGGTGAGGCCCGTTGCCACCAGGCCCGTCGTCGCGACCGGCCGGGTCGCGGCAACGGGCCTCGCGCGGGGGCGGGTCGCGCCCGCCGCGTCAGTTGGGCTGGCCGACCGGCCGTACGACGACGGTGTTGATGTCGACGCCGGCGGGCTGGCGGATCGCCCACAGGATCGTGTCGGCGATGTGGTCGGCGGTGAGCAGCCGGCCGGGCGGCGGGCTGCCGTTGCCGTCCCAGAACGGGGTCTCCACCCGGCCCGGCGCGACCAGCGTCACGCCGATGCCGAACTCCGTGACCTCGCGCCGGGTGTTCTCGGCGAGACCGGTCATCGCCCACTTGGTGGCGCCGTAGATGTTGCCGGGTGTGTGCACGAACCCGGCGACGCTGCCGATCAGCACGATCCGGCCGTGCGTCTGTTTCAGCGCCTCGACGGAGGCGCGGATCAGGAGGGCGGGGCCGAGGACGTTGGTCAGCACCATCTCGGTCCATCCGGCCGGGTCGCCCTCGGCGACCGAGTCGTGCGTGGCGACCCCGGCGTTGGCGACGACCGCGTCGAGCCGCCCGAACTGCTTGAGCGTCGCCTCCACGGCGGCCTGCACCTGGTCGTACTCGGAGGCGCTGCCGGGGATCGTCAACAGGCCTGCGGGGTGGCCCAGTTGACCGGCGAAGGTGTGCAGCCGCTGCTCGCTGCGGCCGGTGACGGCCACCCGGCCGCCGGCGCTGAGGAGTTGTCTCGCGACGGCCGCGCCGATCCCGCTGCCGCCGCCGGTTATGAGCGCGACGTGAGAGTTGTCGTTCATGGTGGTGAGGTCCCCCCGTGGTTCGGTGAACTCCGCGTTTCCGGAGGGGCAGTTCATCATCTTGAGCACTCTCGAAGTCAAGCCGCCGAGATCAACGGCCGTTCACACCGGCCGCACCGCCGTGTGCACGGTGTGCGCGGCGAGCACGAACACATCGGCGCGCCGGTGCACACCCGCCGGGTCCAGCGGATCGACCAGGCGGTCGAGGGTGGCGCGGTCCTCGGCGTCCAGGGCGTCGCCGTAGACGTCACGGACCCGGGTCAGCCAGGACGCGGCGTAGGCGCGGGCCCGGTCCGGGGCGGGCGCGGGCAGGTCGAGGAGGAAGCTGCGGCTGCCGGTGTACTTCAGGCCCGCCGAGGTCAGGAGGGCGGACCAGTCCTCGGTCTCGGCGACGGCACCGGGCAGGTCGGCGCGCATCCGCGCGAACCAGTCGGCCTCGATCGCGTCGATCCGCGCCTCCAGTCCCGGGCGGCCGATGCCGAAGTCGCGCGGCAGGAAGCGGGAGGGCAGGCCGCCCTCCATGACGGCGAGGGTGCCGCCGGGGGCGAGCCGCCGCGCGAACGCGGCGAGACCGGCGCGCTGGTCGCCGAGGTGGTGCAGGCTGCGGCCGGCCCACAGCAGGTCGGCCGGGTACTCCAACTCGCCCAGGACATCGGGCAGTTCACCGGTCAGGGTGCCGAAGCGGTCGGCGAGGCCCAGCCGCTCGGCGCGGGTGCGGGCCCGCTCCAGGAGCGGTGCGGAGAAGTCCACCGCGACGACCCGGGCCGCCGGGAACGTCTCCGCGAACAGACAGGCGACCACACCGGGCCCGCTGCCCACGTCGACGATCAGCCCCGGGTCGGTCCGCTCCTTCGCCAGCCATGCCATGGCCCGCTCGTACAGCGGTGCGAACAGCCCCGCCTGGGTCTCCAGCAGAGGGCCCATGACGGCCCAGTCGATGTCGGTGTGTCCGTGGTCGTGGTCGCGGTCGCGGTCGTGGTCGTGTTCGTGGTGGTGTGCGTGCTTCTCGTCGTGCTCGTGCGCCATGGTGGTCAGCCTCTCGTCCGGATGCCGCCAGCCTGCGCCGACGCACCGCCGGGCGGCCACTTCCCTTGCCGAAGCGGCAAAAAGAGGGCGGCGGAAGGCGACGGAAAATGGGGTGCGGCGGGGCCGCCGGTCGTCGAGCATGCCCCGTATGGACGACGTACTGCTGGAACGCTTCCTCGAAGACGGGTTCGTGAAGATCGAGGGCGCCTTCCCGCCGCGCGTCGCCGCCGACTGCGCGCGGCTGCTGTGGCGGGAGACGGGCTACGACGCCGACGACCCCGGCACCTGGAAGGACCCCGTGGTGTGGGTGGGCGACATGGCCCACGGACCGTTCGCCGCCTCGGTCAACTCCCCTGTCCTGCATGGGGCGTTCGACCTGCTGGTGGGTGCCGGGCGCTGGCAGGCCCGGTACTCGGTGGGCAGCTTTCCGCTGCGCTTCCCGCACCCGACGGAGCCGGACGACGCCGGCTGGCACATCGAGGGCAGCTATACGGCCGAGGGCGCGGAGCACGAGTGGCCGTACGCGAATCTGCGCTCGCGCGGGCGGGCGCTGCTGATGCTGATGCTGTACTCCGAGGTCACCGAGGAGAACGCGCCGACCCGCATCCGGGTCGGCTCCCATCTCGATGTGCCCCGCGTCCTCGAACCGTACGGCGAGAGGGGCGCCTCCTCGCTGGCGCTCGGTCCGGAGGTGGCCGAGGCGTCCGCCGGGCGGCCCCTCGCGTACGCCACCGGCCGGCCCGGTGACGTCTATCTCTGCCACCCCTTCCTGGTCCACGCGGCCCAGCCCCACCACGGCGACCGGCCCCGTTTCCTGGGGCAGCCGCCGCTGCTTCCGGCCGTGCCGTACGAGTTGGACCGTTCCGACGGCGACTATTCGGCGGTGGAGTTCGCGATCCGCAGGGGCCTGTCCGGCGAGGGCTGAGCCCCGCGCCCCGGAAGGGCGCGGGGCCGTGCCGATGTACTGCCGCGGGCAGGGCCTACAGCGGCGGGTAGGCGTTGGCCATCAGCTGCTGGAACTGCGCCGAGAACCAGTGCCCGGACAGCGGGGCGTTCGCCAGCGCGCCCGACATGTTGTTGCCGTTGCGGGCGTTGCCCGTGTACGTCGGGTCGCACATCCGGTCGAAGCCCTTGCCCTCGTCGTTGGCGATGGCGGTGCTGGAGCCGTCCGACTCACCCGGCGGCTTCATCCACACATAGGCGTCGATCCCGGTCGCGGGGGCGGCCTGCGGGCGTTCGCCGAGCCCGGCGCCGGACTGGTTGCACCAGTTCCCGACCTGGATGCGGCGGTCGTAGCGTCCGCCGTCGACGTACGTGTCCACGCTGGTGGTCGCGCCCGGACCGGTCGGCCGGGCCGAGCCGCCCCAGCCGTTCCTGGAGGTGTCGATCAGCATGCCGATACCGGAGTTGAAGCCGACCGACACCAACTGGTTGCGGAAGGCCTGGGCGTACGACAGCTCGTCCACGTAGCGGTTCCAGTCGACCCACTTGGACTGGCGCACCGAGACACCGTTCACGCTGTCGTTGACGGTGAAGTTGTTCTCCTTCAGGGCACTGTAGTTGGCGGTGTTGGTGATGAAGCCGGCCACGTCGTTCACGGTCGCGCCCTCGGCGTTGGCGGCCTGGTACATGAGGGTCGCGGCGGGCGCGAAGTTGTCGTCCCAGCCGAGCCAGCCGTGGTGTCCGGCGTCGATGTAGTTGTAGACGTTGGGGATCGCGCCGAGCTTGTTCAGCGCGTAGCCGACGCCCTTCACGTAGTTGCCGTTGGCGAGCATGGTGTCGCACTGCGGGGTGGCGGTGGCCCTGCTGCCGGTGTTGGTCACCAGGTTGGGCAGCGAGTCGATCTCGATGGTGGTGACGATCCGCAGCGAGGCGTACTTGCTGTCGGCGAGGATCGCGGCGATCGGGTCGATGAACTCGCTCTCGTAGCGGCCGAGTTCGGTCGGGCCGAGTTCGCCGTTGGAGGCGAGGGCCGCGCAGTCGCGTCCGGGCAGGTCGTAGACGACGAGCTGGACTACCTCTTCGCCGCTGCCCTTCTGGGCGAGCGCCGCGTCGAGATGGGCGCGCAGGCCCATGCCGCCGCCCACTCCGTTGATCGCGGCGATGCGGTCGAGCCAGACACCGGTGGGCTGGTTGGAGATCCGGCTGCCGCCGGTCTCGGCGGCGGCCTTCGCCGACCACTCGGGGTTCACGTACACCTTGGCGCCCGCGTAGGGGTTGTCGACCCGGCCACTGGGATCGGTGCCGCCACCGCCGCCTCCCCCGCCGCTGCCGTCGTCGACGTTGCAGGTCACGCCGTCGAGGGTGAACGTGGTCGGGAGCGCGTTGGTGCCGCTGTAGGAGGCGTTGAAGCCGAAGCTGACCGAACCGCCGGTCGCCAGGCTGCCGTTGTAGGTCTCGTTGGCGGCCGTGACGGCGGTTCCGCTCTGGCTGATCTTCGCGTTCCAGCCGCTGGTGACCTGCTGGTTGCCGGCGTACGCCCACTTCACGGCCCAACTCGACTTGGCGGCCGAGTTGTTGGTGATCGTGACGGCGGCGGTGAAGCCGGTGTTCCACTGGTTCTGCACCTTGTAGTCGACGGTGCACGGGATCGCCGCGATGCCGACGTCCGCGGCGGGGGTGGCGGCGACCGCCGTCCCCGAGGCCCCGGCGACGAGCACCAAGGCAGCGAGCAACGCTGTTCTGGTACGGCTCATGAGTGCGGGTTTCCTTCTCTGCCGATGAAGTGCTTGCGGGTGCTGCGCTGTGCGGTGTGCGGGGCGCCTATCCGTCGAGGGCGCGCAGATGGTCGCGCAGCCCGATGCCGAACGCCGTCGGTGTGCCGGTGTAGTCGGAGATCAGGGACGGACCGGAGGAACAGTCCCAGGTGTTCCAGGTCCAGCCGAGGTAGGAGAGTCCGCGGTCGTCGAACCACTTCATGACCTGGTCGACGAACGCGTGCGAGCAGGTGTTCTCACCCATCTCCCCCGCTACCAGGGGCACTTGGGCCGCGACGGGGGCGAGGGTGGAGTTCCAGCAGCTCTCGCCGGCGCAGGTGTTGAAGTTGTACACGTGGTACGCGGCGACGAGATTGCCGGTCGGGTCGGTGGGCTTGTAGGCCAGCCACTGGCTGAGGTCGTTGGAGTAGGCGATCCCGCCGGCCATGATCACGTTCTTGGCTCCGGTCGACCGTACGGCGTCGACGAGATCCTGCATACCGGCGACCTCGTACCCGATGCCGGGGCAGGCGCCGCCGTCCCGCCAGCACTGCCACGCCTGGGTGGTCGTGGAGGTGGCGCGGTCCGGGTACGGCTCGTTGAACAGGTCGAACACGACGGCCTGGTCGGCCTTGAAGGTGCTGGCGACCGAGGACCAGAACGACGGGGTGTACTGCGCGTCGGGCATCGGCTTCTGGCAGGTGGCATGCACGTCGGAGCAGCCCGCCGAGTTGCCGGTGTACTGGCCGTAGGTCCAGTGCAGTTCGACGATCGGGGTCATGCCGTGCGCCTCGACCTTCGCCACCAGGTCCTTGACGGCGGCGATGTAGTTGGCGCCCGCGTACTCGGGCTTGATGTTGGAAAGGCCCAGCCAGCACTCCTCGTTGAGCGGGATGCGGACGACATCGGCCTTCCAGTCGGCGATGGCGGCGACGGCCGCGTCGTCCACCGGGCCGTCCCAGATGCCGTAGCCCTGCACGCACATGAACTCGCCGCCGGACCGGTTGACGCCCAGCAGGCGGTGGTCGGCTCCGCTCGCGTCCACGAGCTTGTTCCCCGAGACGTGCAGTGCGGGGGCGGTGCCGCCCGTCGGCGGTGAGGTCGGGGGCGGCGAGGTGGGCGGTGTCGGTTCGGCGTCGACGTTGCAGGTCGTGCCGTTGAGCTTGAACGCGGACGGTACGGCGTTGCTGCCCGACCAGGTGGCGAGGAAGCCGGCGCTCACGCTCGCGCCGGTGCCGAGCGAGCCGTTCCAGCTCTCATTGGTGGCGGTGACCGTCGTGCCGGACTGGGACCACTTGGCGTTCCAGCCCTGGGTGACCTTCTGGCCGCCGGCGAAGTCGAAGCTCAGGCTCCAACTGCTCACCGGTGCCATGTTGTTGGTGATCTGCACTGCGCCCTGGAATCCGGTGTCCCACTGGCTGGTGACCGAGTACTCCACCGTGCACGCGGGGGTGGCACCGGACGCCGTGACCACCGGGACGACCATGGCCCCGACAAGGGTGGTCGCGCCGGCCACGGCTAAAAGGATTGAACGCGGGGGGTGTCGCATGAGCGACTCCTTGCAGCTCGGGCGCGTCGTACGGACGCGTCGACTGACGGAATCGCTCCCACTGGTGTCCAGGAAGGTAGCGCCAAGTGACGGTAAAGGACAGGGGAGTCACAGACTTTCGCGGACTTTCCCGCCGCGCGCGTCCGTCGAATCTTTTCGACTCCGTAAGCACCTTGACGGCTCTCACCCCCGTCTCCACGATGGGAGCGCTCCCACTGGTTCAAGGCTTGTTGCTGCTCCGCCCCCACCCCTCCGAGCCGCAAGGAGGAACCAGCACATGCACCCCAGAAGGAGACGCCGCGTGACGCGGCGACTGTGGACCGCCGTCGTGGCGGCCCTCGCACTTCCCGTGTCGATGCTCGCGACCGGCACGACTCCCGCCCGGGCGGCCACGGTTCAGTGCAGCGTGGACTACAAGACCAACGACTGGGGCTCCGGCTTCACCGCGGATCTGACCCTCACCAACCGGGGTACGGACGCGATCGACGGCTGGACCCTGACCTACGCGTACACGGGCAACCAGAAGCTCGGCAACGGCTGGAACGGCACCTGGTCCCAGTCCGGCTCCGCGGTCACCGTGACGAACGCGTCGTACAACGGGACGATCGCCGCGGGCGCGGCCGTCTCGACCGGCGCGCAGTTCGCCTACAGCGGCACCAACACCGCGCCCACCTCGTTCGCGATCAACGGCACCGTCTGCGTCGGGGCGCATCAGCCGCCGATCACGGTGCTGACCAGCCCGAGCGCGGGCGCCGTCTACACGCAGGGGACGGCGGTGCCGCTCGCGGCGACCGCGGCGGCGGCCGACAACGCGACGATCGCCAAGGTGGAGTTCTACGACGACACGACGCTGCTCGGCACGGACACGACCGCGCCGTACGCGTTCTCGGCCACCGGATTGACCGTGGGCAGTCATTCCCTGGTGGCGAAGGCGTACGACAGCCTGGGGGCGACGGGCACCTCCGCGCCGGTCGGCATCACGGTCGCCGCGGGACCCGCGATCGTCGCCTCGCCGACCCAACTCGGCGTCCAGCAGGGGAAGTCGGGCACCTACGCGGTGTCGCTGTCCTCGCAGCCGGCGTCGAACGTGACCGTCACGACGGCCCGCGCGAGCGGCAACACCGGTCTGTCGGTCACGGGCGGCGGCTCGCTCACCTTCACACCGTCGAACTGGAGCACCGCGCAGCCGGTGACCCTCACGGCCGACGCGTCCGGCACCGGTTCGGCGTCCTTCGACTCGACGGCGACGGGTTTCACCAAGGCGACGGTCACGGCGACGGAGCTGGCGGCGGCGAACGCGTACGACGCCCGTTTCCTCGACCTCTACGGCAGGATCACCGACCCGGCGAACGGCTACTTCTCGCCCCAGGGCATCCCCTACCACTCGGTGGAGACCCTGATCGTGGAGGCGCCGGACCAGGGGCACGAGACCACGTCGGAGGCGTACAGCTATCTGCTGTGGCTCCAGGCGATGTACGGGAAGGTGACGGGCGACTGGTCGAAGTTCAACGGCGCCTGGGCGCTCATGGAGAAGTACATGATCCCCACCCACGCCGACCAGCCGACCAACTCGTTCTACAACGCCTCGAAGCCGGCGACGTACGCGCCCGAGCTGGACACTCCGAACGAGTACCCGGCGAAGCTCGACACCTCGGTGCCGGTGGGATCGGATCCGATCGCCGGTGAACTGAAGACCGCATACGGTACGGACGATGTCTACGGTATGCACTGGCTGGAGGATGTCGACAACACCTACGGCTACGGCGACACGCCGGGCGGCGGGTGCGAGGCGGGGCCGACCGCGAGCGGGCCGTCGTACATCAACACCTTCCAGCGCGGACCGCAGGAGTCCGTGTGGGAGACGGTGCCGCAGCCGACCTGCGACGCCTTCAAGTACGGCGGCAAGAACGGGTACCTGGACCTCTTCACCGGTGACTCCTCGTACGCGAAGCAGTGGAAGTACACCGACGCCCCGGACGCCGACGCGCGGGCCGTGCAGGCCGCGTACTGGGCCGACACCTGGGCCAAGGAGCAGGGCAAGGGGGCCGACGTCTCCGCGACGGTCGGCAAGGCGGCCAAGATGGGCGACTATCTGCGGTACGCGATGTACGACAAGTACTTCAAGAAGATCGGCAACTGCGTCGGGCCGTCCACCTGCCCGGCCGGCACCGGCAAGGACGCCTCGGACTACCTGCTGTCCTGGTACTACGCGTGGGGCGGCGCGAGCGACACCAGTGCGGGCTGGGCATGGCGGATCGGCTCCAGCCATGTGCACGGCGGCTACCAGAACCCCCTGGCCGCCTACGCGTTGAGTTCGTATCCGGACCTGAAGCCCAAGTCCGCGACGGGCGCGGCGGATTGGGGGACCTCGCTGACCCGGCAGCTGGAGTTCTACCGCTGGTTGCAGTCGAGCGAGGGCGCCATCGCCGGTGGGGCGACGAACAGTTGGCAGGGCCGGTACGCGAGTCCGCCGGCCGGGACGTCGACGTTCTACGGCATGTACTACGACCAGCAGCCCGTCTACCACGACCCGCCGTCCAACCAGTGGTTCGGCTTCCAGGCGTGGTCGATGGAGCGGGTCGCCGAGTACTACCAGCAGACGGGGAACGCGAGCGCGAAGGCGGTCCTCGACAAGTGGGTGGCGTGGGCGCTGTCCAAGACCACGGTCAACCCGGACGGCACCTATCTGATCCCCTCCACCCTCCAGTGGTCGGGGCAGCCCGACACCTGGAACGCGTCAAGTCCCGGTGCCAACACGGGACTTCATGTCACCGTCGCCGACTACACCAACGACGTGGGCGTGGCCGCCGCGTACGCCAAGACCCTGACGTACTACGCGGCGAGGTCCGGCAGCGCGAGCGCGAAGACCACCGCGAAGGCCCTCCTCGACGGCATGTGGAACAACTACCAGGACAGCCTGGGCATCGCCGTCCCGGAGACCCGCGCCGACTACAACCGGTTCGACGACAGCGTGTACGTGCCGAGCGGCTGGAGCGGCACGATGCCGAACGGGGACGCGGTCAACTCCGCTTCCACGTTCGCCTCGTTGAGGTCCTTCTACCAGAACGACCCGGCGTGGTCGAAGATCCAGAGCTATCTGGCGGGCGGGGCCGCGCCCGTCTTCACGTACCACCGGTTCTGGGCGCAGGCGGATGTCGCGCTCGCCATGGGGTCGTACGCGGAACTGCTCGAATAGCCGCACCCCGTCGGGCGGTTCCCTCCAGAGCGCCCCGCCTCACGGCACCGTCACGGAACCGCCGGGCGGCCCCCACCTGCACTGGGGGCCGCCCGGTCCCCTCGCCTTTCCCATCCGCACGGAGAGGACTCCATCGTGCGAAGAACCCGTATCCTCACGGCCGTACTCGCCCTCGCCGCAGGCCTGTTGGCGGGCAACCCATCCGCCCTGGCCGCGAGCGCGCCGAAGACCGCGCTCGCCGCCGACACCTACACCTGGCACAACGCCCGGGTCGACGGTGGCGGGTTCGTGCCCGGCATCGTGTTCAACCGGAGCGAGAAGAACCTCGCCTACGCCCGTACCGACATCGGCGGCGCCTACCGGTGGCAGGAGGCGACCAAGACCTGGACGCCGTTGCTGGACTCGGTCGGGTGGGACGAGTGGGGGCACACCGGTGTGGTGAGCCTCGCGTCCGACTCCGTCGATCCGGACAAGGTGTACGCGGCCGTCGGGACGTACACGAACAGCTGGGACCCCACGAACGGCGCGGTGCTCAGGTCGGCGGACCGGGGCGCGAGCTGGCAGAAGACCGATCTGCCGTTCAAGCTCGGCGGGAACATGCCGGGGCGCGGCATGGGTGAGCGGCTGGCCGTCGATCCGAACAAGGACAGCGTGCTGTATCTGGGCGCGCCCAGCGGGAAGGGGCTGTGGCGGTCGACGGACTCCGGGGTGACCTGGTCGCAGGTGACGAACTTCCCCGACGCCGGCACCTATGTGCAGGATCCGAGCGACACGAGCGGCTACGCCGGCGACAACCAGGGCATCGTGTGGGTCACCTTCGACGAGTCGACGGGCACGTCCGGCAGCGCGACGAGGACGATCTACGTCGGGGTCGCGGACCTGGCGGGCGCCGTGTACCGGTCGACGGACGCGGGCGCGACGTGGAGCCGGGTGGCCGGGCAGCCGACCGGGTATCTGGCGCACAAGGGTGTACTGGATGCGGTCAACGGCTGTCTGTACATCGCATACAGCGACAAGGGCGGTCCGTACGACGGCGGCAAGGGCCAGTTGTGGCGCTACGCCACCGCGACCGGCACCTGGACGAACATCAGCCCGGTCGCGGAGGCCGACACCTACTACGGCTTCGGCGGACTGACCGTGGACCGGCAGCATCCCGGGACCGTGATGGCGACGGCGTACAGCTCCTGGTGGCCGGACACGCAGATCTTCCGCTCGACGGACAGCGGCGGCAGCTGGACGAAGGCCTGGGACTACACCTCCTATCCCAACCGCTCGAACCGCTACACGATCGACGTGTCCTCCGTGCCGTGGCTGACCTTCGGGGCGAATCCGTCACCGCCCGAACAGGCCCCGAAACTGGGCTGGATGACCGAGTCGCTGGAGATCGACCCGTTCGACTCGAACCGGATGATGTACGGGACGGGTGCGACGCTCTACGGCACGGAGGACCTGACGAACTGGGACAGCGGGGGCCGGTTCACCGTGCGGCCCATGGTGCGGGGGCTGGAGGAGACGGCCGTCGACGACCTCGCCGCTCCCCCGTCCGGCGGGGCCCAACTCCTCAGCGCGCTGGGCGACATCGGCGGGTTCCGGCACACGGATCTCACGAAGGTCCCCTCGATGATGTTCACTTCGCCGACCTTCACGACGACCACGAGCCTCGACTTCGCGGAGAGCAACCCCGACACGGTGGTGCGGGTGGGGAATGCGGACTCGGGGCCGCACATCGCGTTCTCGACGGACAACGGGGCCAACTGGTTCGCGGGGACGGATCCTTCGGGCGTGAACGGTGGCGGGACGGTGGCCGCGGCGGCGGACGGGAGCCGGTTCGTGTGGAGTCCGGCGGGTGCCGGGGTGCAGTACACGACCGGGTTCGGTTCGTCCTGGTCGGCGTCCGGCGGCATCCCGGCGGGCGCCGTCGTGGAAGCGGACCGGGTCGACGCCAAAACCTTCTACGGCTTCAAGTCCGGCAAGTTCTACGTCAGTTCGGACGGCGGGGCGACTTTCACCGCCTCGGCGGCGACCGGGCTGCCCGGTGGTGACAGCGTGCGGTTCAAAGCACTGCCCGGTACGAAGGGGGACGTCTGGCTGGCGGGCGGGGCGAGCGACGGGGCGTACGGACTGTGGCACTCCACGGACGGCGGCGCCTCCTTCACCAAGCTCGCGAACGTCGCTCAGGCCGACACCATCGGCTTCGGGAAGGCGGCGACGGGAGCCTCGTACCAGACGCTCTACACGAGCGCGAAGATCGGCGGTGTGCGCGGGATCTTCCGTTCGACCGACCGGGGCGTGAGCTGGACGCGGATCAACGACGACGCGCACCAGTGGGGTTGGACGGGTGCGGCGATCACCGGCGACCCGCGGGTGTACGGCCGGGTGTACGTGTCGACGAACGGGCGCGGGATCGTCTACGGCGACTCGTCCGACGCCGGTGGTGGGGGCGGGGACGGCGGCGGGGGCACCGATCCGACCCCTCCCACCGGCGCCTGCTCGGTCACGTACCGGATCACCAACCAGTGGGCGGGCGGCTTCCAGGCCGACGTCCAGGTGACCAACACCGGCTCGACGGCCTGGAACGGCTGGGCACTCGGGTGGTCCTTCGCGGACGGGCAGCGGATCGGTCAGCTGTGGAACGCCGACTGGACCCAGTCGGGCGCGGCCGTGACGGCGAGGAACGTGAGCTGGAACGGGACGGTCGCCGCGGGTTCCTCGGTGGGGTTCGGGTTCACGGGGAGCTGGTCGGGGGTGAATACGGGACCCGGCGCGTTCACGGTGGGTGATCAGGCCTGCGCGGTCGCCTGAGCGGCGCCGGCGGCGAGCATGTGACGGGACGGCGGAGGTCACCCGGCCGGGGGCTTCCTGAAGGCCAGGACGGTGAACTCCGGGTCCGCGCGCGGGCGTTCCTGCTCCGGGAGGGTCCTCAGCCGCTCGACGAACCGTTCGGTGAGGGGTTCGCCGGGCGGCAGCATGGTGAACCAGCCGCGGCGCAGGTCCGCGGTGGTGCTGCGGGGGCTGCGGCCCTGGCCGTGGCCGCGGAAGCGGGCGGTGCCGGCCGGCCGCAGGCCCTGCTCGGCGGCGTGGGCGCGGACCTGCTCGGGTCGGTCCTGGGCGGGGCGGCGCGGACGGGCGGCCAGGACGGCGTCGATGTCACTGCCGACGTCGTGGGCGGCGGCCTTGTCGACCGTGGTGATGTACACCCCGCCCGGTCGCAGCACCCGCGCGCACTCCGCGACGATCGCCCCGGCGTCCTCGGGGCCCGCCACGAGGTGCAGCAGCCAGACGGTGGTGACGGCGTCGAACACCCCGTCGGGGAAGGGGAGTCGGCGGCTGTCGGCGAGGAGGACCGCGCCGGGCAGCCGGGTGGCGGCGGTGCGGGCCATGGCGGGTGCGGCGTCCAGGCCGGTGACCCGCAGTCCGGGGCGGGCGGCGGCCAGCCGGCGGGTGACGATGCCGGTGCCGCAGGCCACGTCGAGCAGGGCGCGGGCGTCCTGCGGGACGAGGCCGAGGACGGCTTCGGCAGCGGCGGCGGCACGGGGCTCGCCGCCGCGTGTCGCGTCGTAGGCGTCGGCTTCCTTGTCGTAGTCGAGCACGCGCGGTCGTCCCTTTCTGTCCTGTACGGTCAGGCCGCTCCGTGTCCGGGCGCCAAGTCCTCGACTCTGCGGGCGAGTTGGAAGTCCAGGTCGGTGACGGCGCCGCCGATGCTGTGGGTGTGCACGGCGAGGGAGACGGTGTTGTAGCCGAGGGTGAGGTCGGCGTGGTGGTCGAGTTCCTCCTGGACCTGGGCGATGTGGACGACCATCGCGGTGGCCGCGAAGTGCGAGCCGAGCCGGTAGGAGCGGGTGAGTCGGTCGGTGTCGAGGGACCAGCCGGGGAGTTCCGCGAGGCGGTCCTCGATCTCCTTCTGCGACAGCGGTGCGACGGGCATGGCCTCGGTCCTTCCTGGCGGGTGCGGGTTCCTCTCGGCCGTTTCAGCGTGCCACAGGCGGCCCGCCGCGCGCCCAGCGGAAGGAGGGCCCCCAGGATGGGTGCGGGACGCGGCTCCCCCGGACGGGTTCTCGGTCCGCTCACGGGCGGGCCGCGTCGACTACGGTCATGGGTATGACCATCGTCGCGACCGGTACCGGCACCCCCGCCGGCAAGGGTGTCGGTCCGCTGCTGCGTGTTTGGCGGGAGCGGCGGCGGGTCAGCCAGCTGGCGCTGCGGGCCGACTCCTCGGCCCGGCACATCAGCTTCGTCGAGACGGGGCGGTCCCGGCCGAGCGAGGAGATGGTGCTGCGGCTGGCCGAGCACCTTCAGGTGCCGGTGCGGGAGCGCAACTCCCTTCTGCTGGCCGCCGGTTACGCCCCCCACTATCCGGAAACCCCGTGGGACGACCCGGCGTTGGGCGCGTTGCGCGAGGGTCTGGAGCGGCTGATCGAGGGCTACGAGCCGTATCCGGCGCTGGTGGTCGACGCCGTGTACGACGTCGTGGCGGCCAACCGGGGCATCACGACGCTGCTGGACGGGGTACCCGAGGCCCTGCTCCGGCCGCCGCTCAACGCCATGCGGTTGACGCTGCACCCCGAGGGCCTGGCGCCGCGCATCCGCAATCTGGGTGAATGGCGCGGGCATCTCCTCGCGCAGATGGAGCGGCAGATCGCCCTGCACCGGTCCGAACCGCTGCGCGCGCTCTACGACGAGGTCGCCGCCTATCCCCTGCCGGAGTCGGCCGGCGCCGAGGCCCAACCGGCGTCTCCCGTGCCGTACTTCGCGCTGCCGATGCGGATCGAGCACGAGGGGCGGGTGCTGTCGTTCGTCTCCTCGATCTCCACGTTCAACACACCGATGGACGTGACGGTCTCGGAGCTGGCGATCGAGACGTTCCTGCCGGCCGATCCGGCGACCGCCAAGTACCTCCGCGCGCCGGGGGACTGACCGATGATCGCCTCGGAACCGCTGAGACAACGGCCGGAACATGGCACACTGCCCCCAGACTTCGGCGCGTATGGGGAGGCGTGGCGTGAGTGAACGGCGGCCCGCGCCCACCGTGGGTCAAGTGGTGCTGGGCAGAAGGCTCCAGGAGCTGCGCGAGGCGGCCGGCATCAAACGCGAGGAGGCCGCGCAGGTCCTGCGGGTGGCCCCGGCGACCGTGCGGCGGATGGAGATGGCCGAGGTCGCGCTGAAAGTACCGTACGTCCAGGTGCTGTTGACCACGTACGGGGTGGCCGACGAGGAGGCGGACGCGTTCGTCGCGCTCACCGAGGAGGCGAACCAGCCGGGTTGGTGGCAGCGCTTCCACGACGTGCTGCCGGAGTGGTTCAGCCTGTACGTGAGCCTGGAGGGCGCGGCGGGCCTGATCCGTTCGTACGAACCGCACTTCGTGCCGGGCCTGTTGCAGACCGAGGACTACGCGCGCGCCGTGATGGAGGCCGGGACCATCGGCCAGAGCGGCCCCGAGAGCATCGAGCGGCACGTGTCCCTGCGGCTGGCCCGCCAGAGCCTGCTGGAGCGGGACAACCCGCCGCACCTGTGGGTCATCATGGACGAGACGGTGCTGCGTCGGCCGGTGAGCATGCGCGGCGAGGTGATGCGCGAACAGCTGGACAGACTCCTGGAGTTCGGCGAGCGCGACCGGGTCACGCTCCAGATCGCGGAGTTCGCGAACGGTCCGCACCCGGGGACGTACGCGCCGTTCTCGCTGTTCCGTTTCGCCGAACCGGAGCTGCCCGACATGGTGTTCACCGAGTATCTGACCGGCGCCCTGTATCTGGACTCCCGTACCGAGGTCTCCGCGCATCTGGAGGTCCTCGACCACATGACGGCGCACGCCGCGTCCGCCCAGCGCACCAAGAAGATCCTGCGGGACTACCGCGAGACCTTCTGAGGACGGCCCCGCACAGCACGGCCCCGCACAGCACGGTTCCCGGCCCGCACGACCCGAACTCCCGAGGAGACGACACCGCATGACCGGATCCGAAGCCGCGCCCCCCCGTATCGACACCAGCCGGCCGCATCCGGCGCGGGTGTACGACTGGTGGCTCGGCGGCAAGGACAACTACCCGGTGGACGAGGAGCTGGCACGCCGGATCCTCGCCACGGACGGCACGGTGCTGCGTGGCGCGCGGGCCAACCGCCGGTTCATGCACCGAGCGACACGGGCCGCCGCGACGGCCGGGATACGCCAGTTCCTCGACATCGGCACCGGTATCCCCACCGAGCCGAACCTGCACCAGGTGGCACAGAGTGTCACCCCGGACGCCAAGGTCGTGTACGCGGACAACGACCCGATCGTGCTGCGGCACGCGGAGGCGCTGCTGCACGGCGCGCCCGAGGGCAGCACCGAGTACGTGCACGCCGACGTCCGCGACCCGGAGACCATCCTGCGGCTGGCCGGCGAGAGCCTCGACTTCACACAGCCGGTCGCGCTGTCGCTGGTCGCGCTCACCCACTACCTGGGCGACGACCCCGCCGGCGACGACGTGTACGGCCTGATCAAGCGGTACGTCGACGTCCTCGCCCCGGGCAGCTACCTGGTGATGTCGCAGGTCACGCCCGACCTCAGCCCCGAGGCCATCGCGCAGGCCGCCGAGCACTTCCGGCGCAGCGGCACCCCCTTCCACCCGCGCTCGCTGGCCGAGTTCTCACGCTTCTTCGACGGCCTGGAGCTGCTCGGCCCGGGCGTGATCGCCGTCTACGGCTGGCGCCCGGAGCCGGAGGACGTGGCCGCCCAGGCCGAGGGCATCGTCCCGGTCTACGGCGGGGTCGCCCGCAAGGGCTGACCCGTACGGCTGCCGTGAACGGGTGCGCTCCCCCGCCCCGCCCTAGGTTCGACACCACGGGCGAGCGAGTAGGCGAGGGAGCGCAGGTGACAGGGACGCGGACACCGCCCACCGGGCCGGGAGCGGCGCCGCCGCGGTCGGGGCGGTTCCGCCGCCCGGACTCGGGGCGCGGGCCGCTGCCGGTCGTGGCCGTGGCCCACGGTCACGCGCCGCGCGAGCGGCGGCCCGCGGACCACGACGCGGAGGATGTCTGATGCCCTCGGACGCCGTGCTGTACCAGGGGGCGGCGCTCTGTCTGACCTACCCGGACGACGCCTTCCGCGCCCGGCTCCCGCTGTTGCGGGAAGCCGCCCCGCAGCTGAGGGAGTTCGTCGACCACGCGGCGCTGACCCCGCCCCGGGAACTCGCCGCGCACTATGTGCGGGTCTTCGACCGCGACAACCGGCACAGTCTGTACCTGAGCCGGTGGCACGAGGGCGACACCCGGCGGCCCGGCATGTCCCTGGTCCGCTCCCAAGAGCTTTACCGCGCGCACGAGTTGGAGTTCACCGGTGCGCAGCTGCCCGACTTCCTGCCCGCGGTCCTGGAGTTCACGGCCCGCACCGGCAAGCTCGACCTCCTGGGCGAGTACCGCGGTGCCCTGCACCGGCTCCGCGCCCGGCTGGCCGACTGCGGCACGCCCTACGCCTCCGTCCTCGACGCCGTGTGTGCCACCCTGCCGCACCCGGAGCGGCAGGGGCGGGAGCGGCAGGAGCAGGCCGGGAGTTAGGCGGCGCCGCCCTTCGGTTCGCGTTCGTCGTCGACGATCTCCGCGTCGACGACGCCTTCCTCCTCCTGCGGCGAGGTGTGTTCGGTGGGGGTCTCCGGCTGTTGCGCGGAGGGCTGTTGGGCGGCCTGGGCGTACATCGCCTGGCCCATGCGCTGGCTGACGGTGGCGAGGTTCTCGACGGCCGTGCGCAACTCGGCGGTGTCCGCCTCCTGTTCGAGCAGGGCCTTCACCTCCGTGGCCGCCGCCGCGACTTCGGTGCGGGTCTCGGCCGGGATGCGTTCCTCGTTCTCGCGGACGAACTTCTCGGTCTGGTAGACGAGTTGTTCGGCCTGGTTGCGGGTCTCGGCGGCCTCGCGGCGCCGGCGGTCCTCGTCCGCGTACTGTTCGGCCTCGCGCATCATGCGGTCGATGTCGTCCTTGGGCAGCGCGGAGCCGCCGGTGACGGTCATCTTCTGCTCGCGGCCGGTGGCGAGGTCCTTGGCCGAGACGTGCATGATGCCGTTGGCGTCGATGTCGAAGGCGACCTCGATCTGCGGGACGCCGCGCGGGGCGGGCGGCAGGCCGGTGAGGTCGAAGACGCCCAACTTCTTGTTGTAGGCGGCGATTTCGCGTTCGCCTTGGTAGACCTGGATGCCGACCGAGGGCTGGTTGTCGGTGGCGGTGGTGAAGATCTCCGAACGCCGGGTGGGAATGGTCGTGTTGCGTTCGATGAGCTTGGTCATGATGCCGCCCTTGGTCTCGATGCCCAGGGACAGCGGGGTGACGTCGAGGAGCAGCACGTCCTTGACGTCGCCGCGGATGACTCCGGCCTGGAGGGCGGCGCCGACCGCCACGACCTCGTCGGGGTTGACGCCCTTGTGCGGGTCCTTGCCGGTGAGTTCCTTGACGAGGTCGGTGACGGCGGGCATACGGGTCGAGCCGCCGACGAGGATGACGTGGTCGACGGCGGAGAGCTTGACGCCCGCGTCCTTGACCGCCTGGTGGAAGGGGGTCTTGCAGCGGTCGAGGAGATCGGCGGTGAGTTCCTGGAACTGGGCGCGGGTCAGCTTCTCGTCGAGGTGCAGCGGGCCGTCCGCCGAGGCGGTGATGTAGGGCAGGTTGATCGTCGTCTCGGTCGACGAGGACAGTTCGATCTTGGCCTTCTCGGCGCCCTCGCGCAGCCGTTGCAGCGCCATCTTGTCCTTGCCGAGGTCGATGCCGTACTGACCCTGGAACTTCTTGACCAGGTACTCCATGACCCGCTGGTCCCAGTCGTCGCCGCCGAGGTGGGTGTCGCCGTTGGTGGCCTTGACCTCGATGACGCCGTCGCCGATCTCCAGGAGGGACACGTCGAAGGTGCCGCCGCCGAGGTCGAAGACGAGGACGGTCTGTTCCTCGCCGCGGTCGAGGCCGTAGGCGAGGGCGGCGGCGGTCGGCTCGTTGATGATCCGCAGGACCTTCAGGCCGGCGATCTCACCGGCCTCCTTGGTGGCCTGGCGCTGGGAGTCGTCGAAGTAGGCGGGGACGGTGATCACGGCGTCGGTGACGTCCTCGCCGAGGTAGGCCTCCGTGTCCCGTTTCAGTTTCTGGAGCACGCGCGCGGACAACTCCTGGGCGCGGTAACGCGTTCCGTCGATGCCGCCGGTGTCCGGGAAGCGCCACTCGGTGTTGCCCATGTGGCGTTTCACCGAGCGCGCGGTGCGTTCGATGTTGGTCACGGCCTGCCGTTTGGCGACCTCGCCGACCAGCACCTCGCCGTTCTTGGCGAAGGCGACGACCGAGGGTGTGGTCCTCGCTCCCTCGGCGTTGGCGACGACCGTCGCCTCCCCGCCCTCCAGCACCGCGACCACCGAGTTCGTGGTCCCTAGATCGATCCCGACCGCACGTCCCATCGCCGTCCCCTTCCGCCAGGCGCTGCCCGATCTCCAGCACAGGACCCGAGTGCCGGAAAGTCAATGCCGCACCCGTTTTCCGGGTGCGGCATCGCGGTGCGTACGGGGCGGGGCGGGGTCAGGCGGATTCCACCGTGAGCGTGATCGTCGTGCCCGCGAGGGCCTGGCTGACCGGGCAGTTCTTCTTGGCGTCCTCGGCGGCGGCCTTGAAGCCGTCCTCGTCCAGGCCGGGGACCTCGCCGCGGACGGTGAGGTGGATGCCGGTGATGCCCTCGCCGGGCTGGAAGGTCACATCGGCCTTGGTCTCCAGGCGGGTGGGCGGGGTGCCCGCGCCGGCCAGGCCGTGCGACAG
The DNA here is from genome assembly GCF_044768565.1 of Streptomyces sp. NPDC091280. Taxonomy (NCBI): domain Bacteria; kingdom Bacillati; phylum Actinomycetota; class Actinomycetes; order Kitasatosporales; family Streptomycetaceae; genus Streptomyces; species Streptomyces sp. NPDC091280. Next base: position 515,915 of record NZ_JBIVUZ010000004.1, on the reverse strand, counting down.
CGCCATCGAGAAGCAGCTGGAGTGGGCGGCGGCGATCAGTTCCTCGGGGCTGGTCTTCCCGTTGGCGTCCTGGGCCCGCGACGCCCAGGTCACCGGCTGCTCGCCGATGCCGGAGGAGTCGAAGGTGACGACGCCGCTGCCCTCCAGCAGGTTGCCTTCCCAGTTGGTGTGGGCGGTGCGCGTGGTAGCCACGGTGAGTCCTTTCGATGCGGATGTCGTTCGGAGCCATCCGATCACATTCCGCCGCACCGCACCCGGAAGACCGGCCCACGCGGGGTGAACGACGGGCGAGCGCCCGGTGGCATCGGCCGGGCCGCTCGCCCGTCGTCAGGCGGCCCGTTCCTCCGGCTCCGCGGGCAGCGGGATCTGCGGGCCGTTCAACTCCCGCAGCCAGCGCCGCAGTACACGGTGGATGTGCTCGGCGCCGACGAGGTCCTCGCCGTCGGCGACCGGCGCGGAGAGGGTGTACGGGGAGAGCAGGAACGGCTTGCCCTGGCAGCCGCCGAGGCCGCCGTGCGAGCCGATCTGCTCCTCGAAGGCGAGGACTTCGCCCTCCGCAGGGTCGTACCAGGAGTTGACCATGATGTCGGCGGTGTGCGGGAAGGAGTGGGTGCGCCGTACGGCGTCCGCGGCGCCGGGGCCGAAGTCCGCCAACGGGCCCTGTTTGTCGTCGAGTTCGGCGATCGGCAGCTCCGTGCCGTGCGCGCCGAGCAGCAGCCCGCCGTGCTCCTCGCTGCGGACCAGGACGAAGCCGACGCCCGGGTGGTTGGCGAGCGTGGTGAGGAGCGCCGGGTGCCGGGCGTCGATCTCCTCCTTCGTCATCCGGTGCGGTACGTCCGGGAAGGAGACCAGGCCGAGGTTGCCGGAGGCCAGCACGATCGGCTCCGAGTGGCGGCCGGAGCGGGCGTGGTGCTCGTCGCCCTGCTTGGCCGGCCGGCCCAGGGCGGCGCGGACGGCGGCGCGGGCCTCGGCGCCGCTGTGGGTGCGCCGGGCCCGGCGCGGCACGGGCAGCCCGCAGCCCGCCCGGACGAGGTCGCCGAGGGTGAGGCCGTAGCGGCCCTGGAAGGTCTCGCCGGGGCTCTGGCCGTGGTCGGAGAGGACGACGATGCGGTACGGGCGCGGGGCGTGCTCGGCGACGTTCTCGATCAGCGCCAGGGCGCGGTCGAGGCGCCCGAGGACCTTGGCGGCGTCGCGGCTGCGCGGGCCCGAGTGGTGGGCGACCTCGTCGTAGGCCACGAGGTCGGCGTAGACGGCGGTGCGGCCGGCCAGCATGTCGCCCATGACCGCGGCGACGACGACATCCCGCTCCACGACGGTCGCGAAGGCCCGCACCACGGGATAGAGGCCGCCGCGTTTGACGCGGGGGCGCTGCCTGGTGAGGCGGGAGCGGGTCGACTGGCCGATCTCCCGGCCGACCTCGGCGACGAAGGACATCGCGGTGCGGACGGCGTTGGCGGGGTCGGAGAAGTAGGCGAAGTAGCCCGCGCGGGAACGGTTCTCACGGCCCCGGCGGCGGGTCGCGATGGACAGCACGAGGGCCTGTTCGTCGGCGCCGCCGCTGAACAGGTTGCCCCGGCTGGCGCCGTCCACGGTGAGCAGGCCGCCGTCGCCGGTGTACGCGACGGCGCGCGCCTGGAGTTCGGCGGCGCTGGTGGGACGGTTGCAGACCATGACCTCGCCGGTGTCCTTCTCGTACCAGCGGAACGCGGGGATGTCGTGGTTGGAGCCGTGCAGGATGCCGAGCTGGCTGGCGCCGGTCTGGCTGGACCAGTCGGTGCGCCAGGGGGTGAGGCGGTGGGTGGGGCGCTCGCCGCCGAGGAGTCGCGCGACCGTGGGCATCAGCCCCTTGTCCATCGCGTCGAGGAGGACGTCGTGGCCGACCCCGTCGAGCTGGAGGAAGACGGTGCCGGGCGAGGAGGGGCCCGGTGGGAGGGCTCTGCGGCGGCGGTCGGCGAGACGGTAGAGGCGGCGGCGGTAGGCGTCGTCGTCGCGCACGGCCAGGGCGCCGCCGGTCGCGGAGGCGACGGCGGACATCACGGCGGCGACGACCACCGCGGTCTCCGGGGCGACCTGGCCGCGCAGCCCGCCGTCCGGATTGATGCGCAGGGCGATCAGCAGCAGCGAGCCGTTGAGGACGAAGACCAGCAGGCCGAGGACGAGCGCGGGCACCAGGAGCAGCAGCCGTACCAGCAGGGGCCACACCAGGGCCGACAGCACACCGAAGGCGCCGGCGCCGAACGCGGCCGTGACCGCGATCCGGGTGGCGCTGTCGCCGTCCGCCGACTGGAGCCGGAAGTCGGGCAGGATCCCGGCGAGCACCAGCATGGTGACCGTGGAGACGGCCCACACCGCGATGCTCCGCCCGACCTGACTGGCCAGCCGCCGCCAACGCCCTCCGCCCACGCCCCGTACACCTCACGTCCCGGGCCCGTCGACCTGGCGGGCCTGTGCCCAGCCTGTCATACGGGACGCGAGGGCTCCTGGTCTAACGGCCGTCGTAGCCGGCCGTGGGCATCGACAGCCGGCGGTGGACGCGGGCCTTGGCCTGGGCGTCGTAGAACGGTTCCGCGCGGCCCACCGTCTCGATCCGCACCCCCCGGCGCGCGCACTCGTCGGTGAACTCCTCGACGGAGGACAGCGCGCTCTCCAGGACCCGGCGGCTGGGCGCGACGAACAGGTCGAGGCCGGGGCGGACGCCGTCCCACAGGGCGCAGTGGTCGGGGCGCAGTCCGCGCACCAGGAGTTCGCGGGCGATCACATAGCCGTGGTCGGCGGCCCAGCGGGCGCACATGGCGTGCTGGCTGCGGGAGTCGACCAGGAAGGGGTCCTCGTCCAGCTCCTCCAGCGGTGTCAGGCTGGCGATCGCCGTGACCCTGACCCGCGAGCGCATGCCCAAGGCAGCGCGTGCCTGTCCCATGGCGTCCCCCTCACCTCCGGGTTTCGCCGCCGACCCTACTCCTGCCCGTAGGCTTCGGGGGAGTCGCGCGAAGGAGGCAAAGAAGGTGCCGGTGGAGATCACCTGGTGGGGTCACGCCACCTGCACGATCGAGGACTCGGGCGTACGTGTCCTCACCGACCCCCTGTTCGCCCGCCGGCTCGCGCATCTGCGAAGGCGCCGGGGCGCGCTGCCGCCGTCCGAGGCCCGGCGCGCGGACCTGGCGCTCGTCTCCCATCTGCACGCCGACCACCTGCACCTTCCCTCGCTCGCCGCGCTCGCCCCGGGCACGCGCCTGCTCGTGCCCCGGGGCGCACTCCGCGCGGTGCCCGGGCTGCGCCGGCTCCGGCAGCTGCGGATCGACGAGGTGTCGCCCGGCGACCAGAAGACGGTCGGTGACCTGGTGGTACGGGCCGTGCCCGCACGCCACGACGGGCGGCGGCTGCCGGTCGGACCGCACCGCTCCCCCGCGCTGGGCTATGTCGTGGAGGGCGCGGCGCGTACCTACTTCGCCGGGGACACCGGACTCTTCGACGGTATGGCCAAGGAGGTCGGGCCGGTCGACGTGGCGCTGCTGCCGGTCGGCGGCTGGGGGCCGTACCTCGGCGAGGGGCACCTCGACGCGGGGCGCGCGGCGCAGGCGCTGGCCCGGCTCGCGCCGCGCAGCGCGGTGCCGGTGCACTACGGCACGTACTGGCCGATCGGGATGGACGCGGTGCGCCCGCACGAATTCCACACGCCGGGCGACGAGTTCGTGCGGATCGCGGCGCTGCTGGCGCCCTCGGTGGCGGTGCACCGGCTGGGGCACGGCGAGAGCGTCCGTCCGGAGGTCGCCCGGTGAGCTGGCTCGCGGACGCGCTGTCCGCGACGGCGACCACCTCGCCCGAGTCCGCCCAACAGGCCATCGGCTACCCGACGTTGTTCCTGCTGGTGCTGCTCGGGGCGCTGGTGCCGGTGATCCCGACGGGGGCGCTGGTGAGTTCGGCGGCCGTGGTCGCGTTCCACCAGACGGCGCCGTTCGCGCTGGCGCTGGTGTTCGTGACGGCGTCGCTGGCCGCGTTCCTCGGGGACATCGCGCTGTACTGGCTGGGGCGGCGCGGGATGGGGTCGAAGAACGGCTCGCGGTGGCTGGAGGCGATCCGCGCGCGGGCCCCGGAGGAGCGGCTGGAGCAGGCGCGGCGGAAGCTGGCCGATCACGGGGTGACGGTGCTGGTCCTGTCCCGGATGGTGCCGGCCGGCCGTATCCCCGTGATGCTGGCCTGTCTGCTGGCCGAGTGGCCGATCCGCCGGTTCGCCCGGGGCAACGCGCCCGCGTGCCTGGCCTGGGCGGTGACGTATCAGCTGATCGGGATCCTGGGCGGGTCGCTGTTCCCGGAGCCGTGGGAGGGTGTGGTGGCCGCGGTCGCGCTGACCGTGGTGATCAGCGCGGCCCCGGCCGTGTGGCGGCGGGTGCGCGGGACGACTTCCGTCTAGCGGGACGACTCCTGTCCGGCGGGACAACTTCCGTCTAGGCGAGCACTCTGGAACCTCCCACCGGCAGGTCCCACAGGTCCTCGCGCGCCAACTCGGCCTTCTCCCATGCCGCCTTGACCCGCGTCAGCGGTTCCAGGACGGGTTCGGCGGACAGGACGAACGTGCCCCAGTGCATCGGGGCCATCCGGCGCGCCCCCAGATCCTGTACGGCCCGGACCGCTTCCTCCGGGTCGCAGTGGACGTCCCTGAGCCACCAGCGCGGGTCGTACGCGCCGATGGGGAGGAGCGCGAGATCGATGCCGGGGTAGCGGGCGCCGATGCGGGAGAACCAGTGGCCGTAGCCCGTGTCGCCCGCGAAGTAGACGCGCTGTCCGTCCGGTGCCGTCATGACCCAGCCGCCCCACAGGGAGTGGCAGGTGTCGGTGAGGCTGCGCTTGGACCAGTGGTGGGCGGGTACGAAGTCGAGCCGTACGCCGTCGAGTCGGGCCGCCTCCCACCAGTCGAGTTCGGTGACGCGGGTGAATCTGCGGCGGCGGAACCAGCTGCCGAGGCCGGCCGGCGCGAACACCGGGGTGTGGCGCGGGAGTCGGCGCAGGGTGGGGGCGTCGAGGTGGTCGTAGTGGTTGTGGCTGATGACGACGGCGTCGATCGGCGGGAGGGCTTCCCAGGCGACGCCGACGGGGGTGATCCGGGCCGGGGTGCCGAGGATGCGGCGGGACCAGACCGGGTCGGTGAGGATGGTCAGGCCGCCGATGCGCACCACCCAACTGGCGTGCCCCGCCCAGGTGACGGCGACGGTCAGGGCGTCGACCCGGGGCAACGGCTCGGGGGCGAAGGGGAGTCGGGGGATGTCGGCGAGGCCTTCGGGGCGGGGTCGCACGGAGCCCTCGCGGGCGAAGCGGGCCATCGCCTTGAGGCCGGGCAGCGGGGTGGTGAGGCGGTCGTGGAAGGTGCGGGGCCACACCCGGCGCTCGCCGAGGGGGCGGGGTTCGGCCAGCGGCGGGGAGGGGGGCGCGAACGGGGGTGCGGGGTCGGGGGTCTGCCGCGTGGTCGTCGTGCTGGTGGTCGACTCGGACTGCTGCGTCATCGAGGAGGCTCCCATCGCTGAGCGTCGTCGCGGAGATCGTCGAAGATCGACCTCAAGGACATCAACGCGCGTTGCACGTGTGGCAGTTCCAACGGCACGGGTGACATGAGGCATTCCGCGCGTTCCTCGCCGGTCCGGCCCAGCAGGGGCCCGGTGGACAGCCGTACCCGCAGCGCGCCCAGGTCGTCGCCGAAGCGGTGGCCGCCCGGCGCGGGCATGCCGAGTCGGGCGGTGAGGAACTCCTCCAGGTCCTGCGCGTCGCCCACGCCCTGCGGGGTGAGCGCGTGGCGCAACGGCCCGAGGTCGACATACAGATGGCGTCCCGCCCGGGGCGGCCGGGCGAACGCGCCCGCCCCGGTGACGGCGGCGTGCGCGGCGGCGGCCACGCGCGCGTGCAGGCCGACGGCGGTGTCGCGGCGGGCGAGGACGGGCGCGGGTTCGCCGAGGGCGTGGCCGGCCGCGGCGGCGACGGGTGCGGCGACGCGGGCGCCGAGCGCGGTGAGGACGTCGAGCACGCGCGCGTGGAGGGCGTTTCCGGCGTGGCCCGCGGGGAAGCGGGCGACGGCGGCGGGCCAGCCGGACGGCAGGAGCGCGCCGGCCAGGTCGGTGACGACGGTGACCCGCTCGGGCAGCATCTCGGCGGGGCTGAGCAGCATGGTGCGCCGGGGCGTGTGCAGGGTGTCGCGCCAGGTCTCGTCGCTGACCAGGTGCAGGCCCTCGCCGGCGGCGGCCTCGACGGTCTCGTGCATGACCTCGGGCGGGGCGACGGTGGCGGTCGGGTCGTCGGCCACGGACAGGACGAGCAGCCGCGGGTCGCCGCCCTCGTCGCGGACCCTGCGCACGGTCTCCAGCAGCGCGTAGGGGTCGGGCACCCCGCCGCACTCGGCCGGGGTGCCCACGTGGAACACGGGCCTGCCGAGCAGTCGCGCGTACGGCGCCCACCAGGCGGCGCACGGTCTGGGGACCAGGACGTCACCGCCGAGCGCGGCGGTCAGCGCGACCAGCAGCGCGGGGGCGCCCGGGGCGGCGGCCAGGCGGGCGGGGCCGGCGGGCAGGCCCCGGCGTTCGAAGTAGCCGCTCGCGGCGTCGAGGAGCGCGGGGGCGCCGCCGACCGGCTGCTCCCCGGTGCGGTGCGCGGCGGCGGCGAGGACGGCGGCCAGTTCGGGCAGGACGGGCAGTCCGTCGTCGGGGAACACGGGCCCGTAGCGGACGGGTCCCTGGCCTACCGCGTCCGCCTGCCGCATGGTGCCTCCGCGCAGTCCCTGGTGCAGTGCCGTGCCGTGCGTTGCCATGCCGTGCCGTGTCCCGCCGTGCCGTGTCCTGCCGGGCCGTGTCCCGCCGTGCCGTGTCGTGGTCGTGCGCTCAGAGCCTCGGCAGGCGCCTGCGCAGCCGGTACACGGCGCCGCCGAACGCGCCCGCGATCAGCACGCCTCCGGCGACCAGCGCCGGCACGGAGTCGGTGAAGGTCCCGCCCTCCCCGGCCCGTACCCCGCGCTCGATCACGGCGGCACCCGCGCAGGACTCGCCCCGGGGGTCCTGGCACGGTCGCTGCCCGCCCCCGCCGCCACTGCCGCGTTCCACGCTGAAGGTCGCGCTCCACGGCCTGCCCTGGCCGCCGGGCGGCGCGGGGCAGGTCCCCTCGACGGTCCACGCGGCGTCCCGCTCGGCCCCGTCGGCGGAGATCCGCGCGGTCCCCCGGTAGGCCGCCGCGGCGGCGCGGTCGTCGTTGCCGGGGACGCGTTGCAGCTGGACGGTTCCGTCGTCGAAACCCTGGGACGTGGCGTCGATGGTGTCGGCCGCGGTCTGCCCGGTCGCCTCGCAGGTGACGGACACGGTGACGCTCTCGCCCGCCCGCACGCTGCTCGGACTGACCTCCGCGGCCGGATCGGCGGCAACGGCCGGTCCGGCGGCGCTCCCGAGCAGGGCGACGACGGACAGGGCGAGTGCGGTGCGGCGCATGAGCGGTGCTCCTTAGACCGAGGACTGCGGCACCACCATCGAAGCCCGGTGCGCGGAGCGGCGCGCGCGGCGAGGCCCGAGCGAGTGAAAACGGACCGGACCCGCAGCCGAGCGACAGCCCGCTACGCGGCGTCCTCAAGCACCTGTTCGCGGATCCGTCGGCAGCACCGGCTGATCAGCCGGGACACATGCATCTGCGAGATCCCGAACCGCTCCGCGATCCGACTCTGCGTCATGTCCCCGAAGAACCGCAGATACAGGATCTCCCGCTCGCGCGCGGGCAGCGCGGCCAGCCGCGGCTTGACGGCCTCACGGTCGACGACGACGTCCAGCGCCGGGTCGGCGGACCCGAGCACGTCCCCCAACGCCCACCCGTCCCCGTCCCCGCCGCCGGAGGCGTCCGCGTCCAGCGACAGCGCGCTGAAACTCTCCAGCGCCTCGAGCCCGGCCCGTACGTCCTCCTCGGAGAGCGCCGTGTGCGCGGCGAGCTCCGCCACGGTCGGCCGCCGTCCCGGCACCGTCTGCGCCAGTTCCTGTCCGGCGACCCGCACCCGGTTGCGCAGGTCCTGCACCCGGCGCGGCACGTGCAGGGTCCACATGTGGTCGCGGAAGTGCCGTTTGATCTCGCCGGTGATGGTCGGTACGGCGTAGCTCTCGAAGGCGTTGCCGCGTCCGGGGTCGTAGCGGTCGACGGCCTTGACCAGGCCGAGGGCGGCGACCTGTCGCAGGTCCTCGGTGCTCTCGCCCCGGTTGCGGAAGCGTCCGGCGAGCCGGTCGGCCATCGGCAGCCAGGCCTCCACGATGTGTGCGCGGACGCTGTCGTGGCGTGGGCCGGGCGGCAGCGCGACCAGTGTGCGGAACGCCTCCGCGGTGTCGGGGGCGTCATGGTGGGAATGGCGTTGCGGGTGGGTGCGAGCAGGCATGGCGCGTCACAACTCCCTTGAGCATGCTCCGGGTTGGACGGTCACCGGTGGGAACGCGGCTGCGATCCAGCGCTGGTGGTTCGCCTGCCCCCGACCCCGGGGGCCAAACACCCGTCAGTCGCGCTCGCGTGCTCCCTGCCGGGTCCGGCCGGGAGCCACGAGGCGGCGCGGATGGCGGCGCAGGTACTCGCCCTCCAGCCGGGCCATGCGGTCGTTGTGGGCGCGCAGCGCGTCGTCCGAGCCGTACAGCAGGGTGTCGTGGCGCGTGCGGTGGATGGTCTCCAGCTCCTTCATGAGCTGGGAGTCGTCCAGGCGCGCAGGGTCGACTCCGGTCATGGTGTGCCCCGCTCGTCGAGTCTCACGGTCCTGAGACCACTGTACGAACATTCGGGCCCCGCGGCCTGCCCACCGGAGGGAACCGTGGCACTGCTACCGCGCGCGCTCCACCCGCCGCTCGTCCCACACGGGCTCGCCGCTCTCGCGGACCCGGCCGTCGCTGCCGAAGACCAGGTAGCGGTCGAAGGACCGGGCGAACCAGCGGTCGTGGGTGACGGAGAGCACCGTCCCGTCGAACGCCTCCAGGCCCTCCTGGAGTGCTTCGGCGGACTCCAGGTCGAGGTTGTCGGTGGGCTCGTCGAGGAGCAGCGCGGTGACGCCCTGGAGTTCCAGGAGGAGGATCTGGAAGCGGGCCTGCTGGCCGCCGGAGAGCCGGTCGAAGCTCTGCTCGGCCTGGCCGGTCAGCTCGTAGCGGCGCAGCCGGGACATCGCGGGGCCCTGCGCCTGAGCGTGTTCCTTCCAGAGGATGTCGAGGAGGGTGCGGCCCTGGAGTTCGGGGTGGGCGTGGGTCTGCGCGAAGTGGCCGGGCACGACGCGCGCGCCGAGCTTCCACTCCCCCGTGTGCTTCACGTCCTCGCCGGCGAGGAGGCGCAGGAAGTGCGACTTGCCGGAGCCGTTCGAGCCGAGGACCGCGACGCGTTCGCCGTAGAAGACCTCCAGGTCGAAGGGCTTCATCAGGCCGGTGAGTTCGAGTCCCTTGCAGGTGACGGCTCTTACGCCCGTCCGGCCGCCCTTGATGCGCATGGTGATGTCCTGCTCGCGGGGCGGCTCGGGGGGCGGGCCCGCCTCCTCGAACTTGCGCAGGCGGGTCTGGGCGGCCTGGTAGCGGGACGCCAACTCGTGGGAGATGGAGGCCGCCTGACGGAGGCTCAGGACGAGCTTCTTGAGCTGGGTGTGCTTCTCGTCCCAGCGGCGGCGCAACTCCTCGAAGCGGGCGAAGCGTTCGCGCCGGGCCTCGTGGTAGGTGGCGAAGCCGCCGCCGTGCACCCAGGCGTCGGCGCCGGTCGGCGAGGGCTCCACGGAGACGATCTTCTCGGCGGCGCGGGCGAGGAGTTCACGGTCGTGGGAGACGAACAGGACCGTCTTGCGGGTCTCCTTGAGCCGCTCCTCCAGCCAGCGCTTGCCGGGCACGTCGAGGTAGTTGTCGGGCTCGTCGAGCAGCAGCACCTCGTCGGAGCCGCGCAGCAGCGCCTCCAGCACGAGCCGCTTCTGCTCACCGCCGGAGAGGGTGGAGACCTGCCGGAACTGCGCCTTGTCGTAGGGCACTCCGAGCGCGGCCGTGGTGCACATGTCCCACAGGGTCTCGAACTCGTAGCCGTGCACCTCGGCCCAGTCGGACAGGGCCTGCGCGTAGGCGAGTTGGGCCGCTTCGTCGTCGACGGTCATGATGGCGTGCTCGGCCCTGTCGACCTCCTGCGCGACCGCGCGGATGCGCGGCGGGGCGACCGACACCAGCAGGTCCCGTACGGTGCTCTCGTCGCGTACGGAGCCCACGAACTGGCGCATCACGCCCAGGCCGCCACTGACGGTGACGGTGCCGCCGTGCGGTTTCAGCTCGCCGGAGATCAGCCGCAGCAGGGTCGTCTTGCCGGCGCCGTTGGGCCCGACCAGGGCGACCACGGCGCCCTCGCCGACCCGGAAGGACACATCGCCGAGCAGCGGCCTCCCGTCGGGGAGGTAGTACTCGAGGTGTGCGGCTTCCAGATGTCCCATGACCACGCATTCTGTGGGGCGGCCTCACGGCCGGGCAAACACTTATTGTGCCCGCGAGGGCCTCGCTACGGCTGCTGGTCCGCGTCGAGCGGCTGTCCGGCCGGGCCGTCTTCGCCGTCCGCTCCGGCCACCTCCACCGGCGCGCCCGCCCAGGACAGGGCCTTCCAGCCGTCGGCCGGGGAGCCGTCCAGGACGACGATGCCGGTGTTGTCGAGGGGGCGGGCGGCGGCGAAGGACACGTCGACGTTGTCGGCGCGGGCGGCCGTCCACATCCGGATCGCGGCGCCGTGGCTGATCATGGCGACGGTGCGGGCGCCGCTGTCGGCGGCCTCGGCGATCACGCCGTCGTAGCGGGCGAGGGCCTCCGCGCCGTTCTCGCCGCCGGGCATCCGCAGCTCCGTGTCGCCGGCCGCCCACGCGAACACGATCCGCATGTACTCGTGGCCGGGTTCCCGGTCGCCGGGCAGCATCTCCAGGTCGCCGGCGGTCAGCTCGCGGATGCCGTCGCGGACCCGGACGTCGAGGCCGCGGGCGGCGGCCAGCGGGGCCGCGGTGCGCTGGGTGCGGACGAGGGTGGAGGCGTAGAGGGCCTCGATGTCCTCGTCGGCCACGGCGGCGGGCAGGGCGGCGGCCTGGCGGCGGCCGAGGTCGGTCAGCTCGGCGCCGGGGACGGCCGTGTCGAGGAGGAAGTCCACGTTGGCCGTGGTCTGGCCGTGGCGGATGAGGAGCAGGCGCATGCGGGGGTTCCTCCGATGAAACGGTCCGCCGACGGTGAATCGGTTCGCCCGTGGTCCCCGGGCGGCAAACGGCCACTTCAGGGTACCCGGCGGCCATTTCAGCGTACCCGCCGCCGCACGAGCCCCGCCGTCGACCTTCTGACCATCCGTCAGTCCACATACTGAAACGCAGGTCTCATCATTCGACATGCGCGCGTACCGTTCCGACTACGCCGAAGAAGACGCGAAGGGGTAGGTAGAGCCATGCCGAAGCCACAGGAGACCGCCGTCTACACGCACGGGCACCACGAGTCCGTACTGCGGTCGCACACCCAGCGGACCGCCGCCAACTCCGCGGCCTACCTGCTCGGTTCGCTGAAGCCGCACATGAAGATCCTGGACATCGGCTGCGGTCCCGGCACCATCACCGCGGACCTGGCGGCCCTGGTGCCGGACGGCTCCGTCACGGGCGTCGACCGCGAGCCGGGCATCCTGGACACGGCCCGCGCCACGGCCGCCGGACGCGGGCTGGCCAACGTCGACTTCGCGGTCGCCGACGTCCACGCGCTGGACTACCCGGACGACACGTTCTGCGTGGTCCACGCCCACCAGGTGCTCCAGCACGTGGGCGATCCGGTGCGGGCGCTGCGGGAGATGGTGCGGGTGACCAAGCCGGGCGGGTTCATCGCCGCCCGCGACGCGGACTACGCGGTGATGACCTGGTATCCGCTGGTACCGGGGCTGGACGACTGGCTGGAGCTGTACCGGCGGGTCGCCCGCGCCAATGGCGGCGAGCCGGATGCCGGACGCCGTCTCAAATCGTGGGCACTGCGGGCCGGGCTGACGGACATCACGGCGACGTCGAGCAACTGGACGTTCCACACTCCGGACGAGCGGGCCTGGTGGAGCGGGCTGTGGGCGGACCGCACGGTCGCGTCCTCGTACGCGGCGGTCGCGACCGGCGGCGGGCACGCCACCACCGGGCAGCTGGAGGCCGTCGCCGAGGCCTGGCGGGAGTGGGGCGAGCGGGACGACGGCTGGTTCGCCGTGCTGCACGGCGAGATCCTGTGCCGCAAGGCCGGGTGATCCACCGGTACCGCCGTCGGCCGGCCGGGCCGGAAACGCCCCGAAGGATCACCACGGCCCGGCCGCCCCAACTAGGCTCGTCCGTATGGACATTCTGGGAGCCACGCTGCGTATCTGCGTCGACGACCTGGAGACCGCCGTCCCCTTCTACGAACGCCTCACGGGCGCCCCGGCGCTCCGTTTCGAGCGCGGTGGGGTGTCGGTGGCCGCGGTCGGATTCTTCCTGCTGATGAGCGGGTCCGAGGCGGAACTGGAGGTGCTGCGCAAGGTCGGGGCGACGATCGCCGTCAAGGACGTCGACGAGGCGCACGCCCTGCTGACCGAACTCGGCGCCCGGATCGTCGCGGGCCCGCTGACCACACCGGGGGGCCGCAATCTGATCGCGGTGCATCCGGACGGGACGGTCTACGAGTACGTGGACCGGCGGGGCTGACGGCCGCCCGCCGGTCCGCGCGTCGCGAGACCCCGCCTCGCCTCAGAGTGTTTCCGGCCGCATCCGGAAGCCGTAGCGCCTGGGCAGCGGTTCGTCGGTGAGGCGGGCCCAGAGCCGGTCGATCGACTCGGCGCCCTCGCGCAGGTCGGCGACCTCGAAGCCGTCGTCGAAGACCGCCCACGCGTCGTCGCGCCGCCCCTCCGCGAGCAGCAACTCGGCCTGGAGCAGCAGGAACCGGCCGCGTTCGCGGGTGGCGGGGTGCAGCATCTCCCAGACCGCGCGGGCGTCCGCGACCCGGCGCACCCGCAGCAGCGCCTCGACGGCCTCGCGGCCGAGCGCGGCCGTGGCGGCGGTCCAGCTCTCGCCGGCGTCGCGCCGCTCGTGGCACAGGTCGGTGAAGGCCTCGGTGTAGCGGTCGGCGGCCCGCTCGTGGTGGCCCGACTCCTGGTCCGCGACGGCGAGACAGCGCAGCAACGGCCAGAGGGACGGGGCGAGTTCGAGGGCCCGCTCCCAGCTGCGCACCGCCTGCGCCCGGTCGCCCGCGTGCCATTGGGCGACGCCGAGGTGGTACTCGGTGAGCGGGGTGGCGGGCGCGGTCTCCAGCATGTCCCGCCAGTGCGGGGCGACCAGGGTCTCGCCGGGCGGCCGGACCCGGCGCGGCTCGGGCAGCGCGCCGCTGCGCAGCAGTGCCGCCCAGGGTGCCTGGGCCTCGCCGAGGGTGGACTCGTCGAAGGGGGTGCCGGGCAACTTCCAGTCGGCGCGCAGGACTTCGAGGGCGCCCCAGCCGGAGCCGGTGGCGAGGACCTCGCCGGGTTCGGTGTCGGCGAACGGCTTCCAGGCGGTGTGGGCGGCGTCCAGGTCGGCGCGGGGCAGCGCGGTTTCCAGCCGGGCCTCGGCCGCGTCCACCACGGCGGGCCACTCCCCCTCCGTCCCGGCGTCGAGCGGGCCGTAGGCCTCAAGCCAGGACACCTCGCTCTCCGGGTCGAGGCGGATGTGCTCCAACTGGGTGCGGGCCAGGCCCGCTTGGATCTCGCAGTAGCCGCCGGTGCCCGGTTCGGTGAGCCACTCCTGCCAGCGGCGGCCACCGGGGCCGGTGCCCCACACGAAGAGCTTGCGGCCCCGCAGCCCGTCGGTGGAGGTGTGCACCAGCCCGTGCCCGTCCGCGTCGAGCGCGGCGATCCAGCGGCGCCGACCGTCCGGGACGTCGTAGAAGTAGTCGGCGGCGTAAGGGCTGTTGAGGGGATACGTGCGGTCCACTCCGTCGTACGACGGCACGGGCACCCGGCGCAGCCGCCGCTCGTGGTCGAGGTGCCAGGCCTGCGACGCGGGTGCCAGGACCCGGCGTTCCTCCGGTACCGCGATGTTGGACCACCAGTAGGCGGGCGCGGGCCGCTCGTGCGGGTTGCGGACGCGGACACCGACGTGGAGGAAGTCGGAGCCGTCCGGGAGCCACAGGTCGACCTGGAACGGGAGGTCGCGCAGGCGTTCCCACTCCCACAGGCGGAGCATCTCGCCGCCGTCCGGGGCGGGGACGCGGGCGGCGTGCAGGGGTGCGCAGGAGAGGGTGGTGTGGCCGGTGGCGCCGGTGTTCCACTCGATGCCGCCGGAGAACCAGGCGCCGTTGAGGGCGAAGTTCGCGGGCTGCACCACCGGGTTGCGGTATAGGAGTTCACGGTCGGTGGGCTTGTGGACGAGGGAGGCGATCCGGCCGCCGAGAGTGGGCAGCACGGTGGCGCGCAGCCGGTCGTTCTCGATCACCAGGGCGTCGAGTTCGCGGGGTGCGCGGTCTCTGCCGTAGCCGTCGCGGACGCGGGTGGGCAGCAGGCTGCGGAGCGGTTCGTAGCCGATCTGGCGGGCCATGTCCCGGGGCAGGGCCTCGCGGTCCCGGTCGTCGACGCGGTGCGGCTCGTCGAGCGGACGCAGTGGGGGCAGCGGGTTGTCCGGGCCCAACTCCGCGGTGGGCAGGGTCAGTACCTCACGTCGGATCGTCGTCACGATCACCATGGAACCCGGCAACGGGTGCGGTGGCCAGGGGCGGCGCCGGTCAGGATTCCGCAAAGGCGGGGCACCGGAAAATTCCGCGTGCGGTGCGGTCGGGTCGACGTAGAGTCGGGCGGTCGACGGCACGGAGCGAGGAGTGGAACGGCGGATGGGCGAGCAGCACACGTACCGGGTGATCGTCCGGGGCACCTGGGACGCGCTGACGGACGAGGCGCGGCGGCGGCTGCTGGACGAGGCCTCCGAGCACGGGATGCTGAGCATGCGGTTCACCGAGGAGGGCTCGCTCAGTTACGAACCGTCGCCGCTCAAGCACTTCTCGTGGCGGTTCGTGGTGGTGTCGGACGCGGCGGACGGCGAGGAGATGGCGGCGGCGCTCGCCGAGGACCGCGCCGAGACCGCGTTGCGGGGCCTGGGCTACGGTTTCCGCGATCTGAGATCGACGGTCACGGATCTGGACACGATGAAGGTCAACCGGAAGTCCGCATCTCGGCGGTGATCGCCCAGCGCTCGTGGTCGCGCCACGCCCCGTCGATGTAGATCATGTCCGGGGAGAAGCCTTCGAGCCGGAATCCGCAGCTGCGGGCGAGCGCGATGGACGCGGCGTTGCCGGGCTGGACGTTGATTTCGAGCCGGTGCAGCCGCATCGGCCCGAAGGCGTGGTCCATCACGGCGTTCACCCCCTCGCGCATCAGTCCGCGGCCGGCGGCGTGCGCGAAGGCGCCGTAGCCCAGCGCGCCGCACTGGAAGCCGCCCTGCACGATGTTGTTGATGTTGATGAACCCGGCGATGCCGTCGCCGTCCAGCTCGCACACGAGGAAACCGGCCTTGGTGGGGTCCTGGATCAGCCGTCCCGCGTAGGCGGTGAAGGCGTCCGCGCTGGTGGGCGGGAACAGCCACGGCTGGTGCAGGTCCTTGCTCTCCCGGGCCCGCGCGGTGAACTCGGCGGCGTCCTCGTAGGTGAAGTGACGTATCCCCGCGCGGGGACCCTGGGCGAGATAGCGGGATGCGGTGTGCGGCATCCCGTCACCCTAGTCAGGGTCGACGGCGGCGGCGCATGAAATACGCCCCGCACAGGGCGCCGATGATCGCCGTGGCCAGCAGTGCCATCCACAGCGGCATGGTGACCTCGGGGATCAGCAGCCTGATCCTGGTGTCACGGGTGTTCTCGAAGATGAAGACGAGGGCCAGGACGGCGAGCAGCAGGACAGTGATCCGGGCGGGCGTCAGCAGGCGTTCCCGCCGGCCGCTGTGGCCAGCGCTCTCGGTGGTCTTCGGGCTCATGTCTCCAGGGTGGGCCCGAATCGGTCATCACGCACGGTGAGACCCGGTCCGGGACCACCGGCAGCTCCAGCACCCCCGTGTCCTGCGGCGGGCCGAGCACGGTGACCGGCTTGATACCCCGGTTCCCGAGGTACGCGTCGTCGCTCGCCGCGATCACGAACCGCATCCGGTGCCCCCGCGCGAACCGGTGCACGATCCCCGGCAGCGTGACCGTGAAGGTCTTCGTGACGTCCGCGATCCGGACCGGGGCGACCAGCCGGTGGACCAGGGTCGCGGTCCCGTCGGGAGCGAGATCGTAGAGCTTGGCGAAGAGGACCAGCCGGTCGGCGGCGTCGCCGGAGTCCCGCACGCGCCGCGCGGCCGGGGAGAGCACCCGGAGCCTCGCCCGCGGAGCACCCACGACGTCCGTCGCACGGGCCAGCGGCGCACCGGTCCAGCCGGCGTACGTACCTGGCATGTCGTACGGCGCCGGGTCGGGCAGGCCGGTCATCCCGGTCAGCGAGTTCTCCGAATGGCTCGTGGGGAACGGCCGGTTGGCGTACTCGCGGCTGCCGCGCGCCGCCCTCGCCCGGTCGGCCACCAGCGTGCCGTCGCCGGACAGGTACAACTTCCGGTTCAGCGCGGGCAGTTGGTCCGCCGTGGCGTAGGTGGCGGCCGGGTCCGTGATCCAGTCGCGGTAGTAGGCGACGGCGGGACCGGTGTCCACGTCCGTCCGCAGGCGCAGATAGCGGTCGAACCAGGCCGCGATCCGCCGCCCCACATAGCTCGACTCCAAGTCGCCCCGCTTCAGGTCGAGTTCACCGGCGGGCGGGGTGGCCGTCCCGCCGCTGTGCCCCCACGCCTGCCAGATCATCTTCGCCGTCGTCCCCCGGGCCCGCAGCGTCCGGTACGTCGCCGTCGCCTCGTTGAGGTTGAACAGGCTGTCGGCCTGGCCCTGGACAAGGAGCGTCGGCGCCCGGACCCGGCGGAGATACGACACCGGCGAGACGCTGCGCGCGTAAGCGAGCGTGTCCGCCGTCGCCTTCGCCGGATAGCTCCCGGAGTTCAGCGTGCGGAACAGGGCGCAGGCCTCGCGGACGAAGTGCGCGCAGGGGAGGGTGCCGAAGCGGGCCGGGTCGAGGCTCCGCGCGGTCAGCGGCAGGGATTCGCCCATGAGGTAGAAGGCGTTGGTCCACTGCCACTTGAAGGCTCCGGGCGCGCTGCCGCCACCGACCACATTGTCAGGGCCGAGGGAGTACGCGAGGTCGTGCCAGGTGATCATCGGGACAAGGGCGTCCACCCGGTGGTCCACGGCGGCCGTCGCCAACTGGACGGCGCCGCCGTACGATCCGCCGATCATCCCGACCCGGGGGTCCCCCCGCGCGTCGAGGGTCACGAAGTCCGCCCTGGTCCCGTCGTCCGCGGCGCGGGTGCCCGCGAGGAAGTCGACCAGCGCCGACGCGGCCCTCCCGTCGACGGCCGGGTCGTCCAGCGAGATGGGGCACCCCGACTTGCCGAAGCCCAGCCCGGAGTAGACGAGTGCGACATAGCCGCGCCGCGCGAAGACCTTGCCGACGGCGTCGGTGGACCCGTCGGACTTGCTGCCGCCGAAGCCGTTGGTGGCCAGTACGGCGGGCGCGGGGCGGGCGCGGTCCACGCCCGCGGGCCGGTACAGATCGGCGTCGACCGGGCAGTCCCGGCCGCCCGCGCGGACCGTCAACCGCAGTGCGGTGACGGTGTACCGGTCCGCCGCCACGGCCTGACCGGCAGGCGCAGCGACGAGGACGAGCGGCGTGGTGAGCGCGAGAGCGAGCGCGGCACGGACTCCGGACGCACGGCGGAACACACGGGCAATACGGAGCGCACTGGACACACTGGACACGCGGGACACAGGGACCTCCACACTGAGGGCAGCCCGAGGCAGAGCGAGGGGGGTTCGCTGAGGGCGGTGCGACGGGTGGGCCGGCGGCTACCGCAGCGCGGGCTCGTCCAGCGTCAACGTGCCCGCGTCCGCGTCCAGTTCGGCCGCCACCCCGAGCGGTATCGTCAGCGCCCCTTCGCAGTGCCCGAACCCGAACTCCTCCACGACGGGCACCCCGAGCCCGCCCAGCCGGTCGACGAGCACCGGGCGCAGTTTCCGGTACGGCCCGCAGCCGGACCACGAGCCGAGCACGATGCCCGCGACACCGTCGAGCAGGCCGCCGCGCAGGAGTTGGGTGAGCATCCGGTCGATGCGGTACGCCTGTTCGCCGACGTCCTCGACTACCAGCAGGCCGCCGGGCGCGCCGGCCCGTGCGTGCGGGGTGCCGAGGTCGGTGGCGAGCAGGGCCAGGCAGCCGCCGAACGTGACGCCCCGGGCCGTCCCGGGCACCAGCGCACCGCCGCCGCCCGGGACGGCCCGGATGCTCCGCACGGACTCCGGGTCGAAGAGGGTCGCCCTCAAGTGCTCCTGGGTGCGGGCGTTCTTGACGAAGTCGGCGCCGGCCGCGGCGGGCCCGTACAGGGTGACCAGGCCCAGCCGGGTGGCGAACGCCTGGTGCAGCACGGTGGGGTCGCTGAAGCCGACGAACACCTTCGGTCCGGCGGCGCGCAGCGCGTCCCAGTCGAGGAGGTCCACGATCCGCTGTGCGCCGTAGCCGCCGCGGGCGCACAGGACGGCGGCCACCGAGGGGTCGCACCAGGCGTTCTGGAGATCGGCGGCGCGGTCCGCGTCGGTACCGGCCAGATAGCCCAACTCGCCGTGCCGATCGCGGACATGGGGTGCCACGACCGGGTCGAGGTCCCAGCCACGCAGGATGTCCAGGCCCGCTTCGAGCCGTTCCTCGGACACCGGCCCACTGGGTGCGACGACGGCCACGCGGGCGCCGGGGGCGAGCCGGGACGGCCGCAGGAGTGCGGTCACTTGGTGAGCTCCAGGGCGGGAACGCCGGGCGGGTCGATGCCGAAGACCTGGGCGTACAGGGAGAGTTCGGCCTCCAGGGCGCGGATCATGGTGTCGGCGCGGCGGAATCCGTGGCCCTCGCCCTCGAATGCGAGGTAGGCGTGCGGCACTTGGCGGCCCCGCATCCGTTCCAGAAGGCGTTCGCACTGGGCGGGCGG
The DNA here is from genome assembly GCF_044768565.1 of Streptomyces sp. NPDC091280. NCBI lineage: Bacteria > Bacillati > Actinomycetota > Actinomycetes > Kitasatosporales > Streptomycetaceae > Streptomyces > Streptomyces sp. NPDC091280. The sequence continues at coordinate 496,894 of NZ_JBIVUZ010000004.1, read as the reverse complement.
GCAGATCACGTCGGCCAGGCCCTGGAGCAGCAGGAAGGGCGCGGTGATGCGGTCGGCGTGCTCGACGGGTGAGCGCTCGGTGTAGCGGGCGGGCACCTCGGCGAGGGGTCCGACCAGGCTCTCCAGGTAGCGCGACTCGAAGTCGTGGGTCTCGCCCGAGGCCCAGTTGGCGAGGTCGAGGACCGGATAGCTGATGGTGCCGCAGGCGTAGACGTCGGTGGTCACCAGGGACGCGGCACTGGTCCAGCCGCCCGCGCTGCCGCCCCGGACGGCGAGCCGGGCCCGGTCGGCGGTGCCCTCGTCGGCGAGCGCGAGGGCGACGGCGGCGCAGTCCTCGACGTCGACGACACCCCACTGCTCGCGCAGCCGGTTGCGGTACTCGCGGCCGTGCCCGGTGGAGCCGCCGTAGTTGACCTCGGCGACCCCGATGCCCCGCGAGGTGAAGTAGGCGATCTCCAGGTCGAGGACGAGGGGCGCCCGGCTGGTGGGTCCGCCGTGCGCCCAGATGACGTACGGCGGCAGCTCGTCGCCGGGCGCGGCCCAACTCGGGCTGTGCGGCGGGTAGATGTGGGCGTGGATCTCGCGTCCGGCCGGACCGGCGAAGGTGCGGATCTGCGGTTCGGGGTAGTGGGCGGGGTCCACGGGGTCGTCGTGGGCGGCGCCGATCACCCGCGCTCTGCCGGTGCGGGTGTCGAGTTCGACGACCTCGTGGGCGCTGCGCGGGCTGGCGCCGACGCCGACGACCCGGTCGCCGTGCGCGGCGAGGGCGGCGGTGAACTCGGTCCAGGGGCCGGCCGCGTCGACGACCTCGCCGGTCTCCGGGTCCAGCACGCCGAGCAGGGCCGCGCCCCGGCCGTGCACGACGGCGATCAGGCCGCTCTCCAGCGGTGCGAACCAGCGCTGGCCGAGCTTCCACAGCGGCCCGCCGAACTCCTCCTCGCGGGGGCACACCGGCTCGTGGTCGCGGTACAGGTTCCACCAGCCGGTGCGGTCGCTGGCGTACAGCAGCGAGCCGTCGTGTCCCCAGTCGACCTGCGCGATCGACTCCTCGGGCCCGCCGGCGACCGGGCGCGCCCCGTGCAGGGTGCCCGCCTCGGTCACCTCCGCCACGATCAGTTCGGTGCCGTCCCACGGCATGCGCGGATGGTCCCAGGCCAGCCAGGCCGCCCGCCGTCCGTCCGGCGAGACCCGGGGTCCGGTCACGAACCGGTGCCCGTCGGGGGTGAGGTCGCGTACGGCGTCCCGGTCCTCGGCCGCCGACCCGTCCAGCGGTACGGCGGCGAGCACGCGGCGCACGTCGCCGGGCCCGGGGCCGGTGAACTCCTCGCACACGCACCAGACTTCACCGAGGTCGGGCATCAACCGGGGCTCCGCCCAGCGCAGTCCGCCGCCCACGGCGGAGACCGGGGTGAGCGGCACCGGCTCGCCGCCCGGTTGGTACCGGTACAGCCGCTGGTCGGCGAAGTTCACGAAGACGACGAGGGGCTCGCCGTCTTGGAGCGCTCCGGCCCAGGGCCGTCCGCCGTACTCGATGACCCGGCTGCGGACGTTCCAGGGCGCGGGCAGCACCGGCTCCTGGGAGCCGTCCGCGCGGCGCCGCACCAGGGTGCGGCGGCCGGCCTCGGTGGGCCGCGGTTCGGTCCACCAGACCTCGTCGCCGACGAAGCCGACCCACTCGGGCTGTCCGTCGTGGGCGGCGGCCAGCGCCGCGTCGATGGGCGAGGGCCACGATCCGTACGCCAACGTCCGCATGTTCTCCCCCACTTGCTAGGCGGTCCGCAGGAAGCGGTCAAGGACACGGACTCCGAAGTGGAGCGCGTCGACGGGGACCCGTTCGTCGACTCCGTGGAACAGCGCCTGGTAGTCGAAGCCCTCGGGGAGCCTCAGCGGTGCGAAGCCGTAGCCGGTGATGCCGAGGCGGGAGAACTGCTTGGCGTCGGTGCCGCCGGACATGCAGTAGGGCACCACATGTCCGCCGGGTGCGAACTCCTCGACGGCGGCCCGCATCCGGGCGTAGGTCGGGGAGTCGACCGGGGCCTGGAGAGCGACCTCGCGGTGGTGGAACTCCCAGTCGACGTCGGGTCCGGTGAGCCGGTCCAGGGTGGTGCGGAACTCGTCCTCGCCGCCCGGCAGATAGCGTCCGTCGACGAAGGCGACGGCCTCGCCCGGGATCACGTTGACCTTGTAACCGGCGTTCAGCATGGTCGGGTTGGCGCTGTTGCGGACGACGGGCTCGACGAGTCGTCCCGCCGGGCCGAGCTTGGCGAGGAGCAGGTCGATGTCGTCGAGGTCGGGTTCGAGGCCGTACAGGGCGGCGAGTTCGGTGAGGGCCGCGCGGACGGTCGGGGTGAGCCGTAGCGGCCAGTCGTGTTCGCCGATGCGGGTGACGGCGGCGGCGAGGCGGGTCACCGCGTTCTCGTCGTTGACCTTGGAGCCGTGGCCGGCCCGGCCGCGCGCGGTCAACTTCAGCCAGGCGGTGCCGCGTTCACCGGCGGCGATGGGGTAGATCTCCCGGCCGGTGCCGTCGTGGAAGGTGAACGCCCCTGATTCGCCGATGCCTTCGGTGCAGCCCTCGAAGAGCGCGGGATGCCGGTCGGCGAGGAAGCCGGAGCCGTCCTCGGCGCTGGCCTCCTCGTCGGCGGTGAAGGCGATGACGAGATCGCGGCGCGGCCGTACGCCCGCTCTGGCCCAGGCGCGGACGACGGCGAGGATCATCGCGTCCATGTTCTTCATGTCGACCGCGCCGCGCCCCCACACGACGCCGTCGCGGATCTCGCCGGAGAAGGGGTGCACGGTCCAGTCCTCGGCCTGCGCCGGTACGACGTCGAGGTGGCCGTGGACGAGCAGCGCGTTTGCCGACGGGTCGGTGCCCTCGACGCGGGCGACGACGTTGGTGCGGCCCGGGGTGCGTTCGAGGAGGGTGGGTTCGAGGCCCGCGGCGGCCAGTCGTTCGGCGGCGTACTCGGCGGCCGGGCGCTCGCGGCAGTCACCGCCGCCCCGATTGGTCGTGTCGATGCGGATGAGGTCCGAGGTGAAGGTGACGACCTCGTCCAGGGCCCGCGCGTCGATGTCAGCCATACTGCTCCTCCACCGCGGCGGCGACGATCGTGGTGACCGCCTTGAAGGTCCGGATCCCCTCGTACATGGTGTCGGCGGTGTACGCGACCTTGCGCTCGCCGACCCGCCCGACGCCCGGCACGACGGTCGCGGCCATCGCGAGATGCTCGGCGTCGAATTCGAGGGCGACGGTGAACGGCCCTCCCCGCACCGGTTCCTGACGGACCGCCAGCTTCGCCGCCTCCTTCGCCGCCGCCCGGATGTCGGCGGCCGTCCTCGCCGGGGTCCGGCACACGGCCGCGTAGCGCGACACATGGTCCTTGACGGCGACCTTCAGCGCCCCGGGCGCGTACCCGAGGGCGTCCTCGCAGGCCACGTCGTCACCCGTGACCAGGATCACCGGTACCCCGAACTCGGCGACGACATGCGCGTTGAGCAGTCCCTCACTGGCGCGGACGTCGTCGAGCCAGACCCCGGTGATCGAGTTGGCGAGGTAGGTGTGGGCGAGGACGCCCTCCATGCCGGCGCCCGCGTGGTAGCCGACGAACGCGATGCCGTCGATGTCGCCGTGCTGCACGCCCTCCACCATGGACAGCGACTTGTGCCGCCCGGTGAGCATCCGGGTCCGTTCGTCGAGCCGCTCCAGCAGCAGGTTGCGCATCGTCGAGTGCGCCTCGTTGACGACGACCTCGTCGGCGCCGCCGTCGTGGAAGCCGAGGACGGCGGCGTTCACGTCCGAGGTGAACATCGAGCGGCACCGCTCCCACTGCGGGGTCCCCGGCACCACGTCGGCGGGCCAGGTGACGCCGGTGGCACCCTCCATGTCGGCGCTGATGAGGATCTTCATGCTGCGTCACGTTACGCGCCACCAGGGGAACCCGCCATGAAGCGAAACGCCGTTCCGGACCGAGTCCGTACCGTGTAGGTGTAGACACCATCGTCCGGCCGGCCCCACTCGGCGGCCCGCGCCCCGGCAAGGAGAGACGTCCGTTGAACACCGGCACCCCGGTCCCCGACAGCTACTACGTCCGCACCGACGAGCACCGCTACAAGCCCACGGCCCACGCGGGCGGCGCCTGGGACCCGGACGAGCTGCACTTCAGTCCGCTCGGTGGGCTGGTCGCCCATGCCGTCGAGCGGGAGCGGGCCGCCGGGCCGGACACCGGCCTGGTCATGTCCCGGATCAGCTACGACATCCTGGGGCGGCTCGCCCTGGAGGAGTGCGAGATCCGGGTGCGGACCCTGCGGCCCGGCCGGACGATCGAGCTGGTCGAGGCCGTGGTGCGGGTCGCGGACCGGCCGGTGGTGCGGGCCCGTGCCTGGTACCTGGCGACGCTGGACACCTCCGCCGTCGCGGGCGGCCCGGCCGGCCGGCTCACCCCGCCCGAGGAGCTGGACCGGTGGGAGATGTCCGCCCTGTGGCCCGGCGGCTACATCGCCTCCGTGGACGTACGACCGCTCGCGCCGCCCCGGCCGGGCCGCGCGACGGCCTGGATCTCCACCCCGCACACCCTCGTCGCGGGCGAGCCCAGCAGCCCGCTCGCGTCCTATCTCGCGCTGGTCGACACCGCGAACGGCATCGCGGTACGCCGGCCGCCCACCGAGTGGATCTACCCGAACGTCGACCTGACCGTCCATCTGCACCGCCAACCCGTGGGCGCCTGGACGGGGTTGGACACCACGGTGACGTTCGGGCCGACCGGGCTGGGCCTGACCAGCACCGTGCTGCACGACGTGGACGGCCCGGTCGGGCACGCGCAGCAGACCCTCACCGTGCGGCCCGCCCCCGAGCGGTGACGGCGGGCGCTACCGCGCGGTCCAGCCGCCGTCCACCGTGAGTGTCGTCCCGGTGACGAAGCGCGACGCGTCCGAGGCGAGGAAGACGGCGGCTCCGCCCAGCTCCTCCACATCACCGACGCGGCCCAACGGCGTGCTGTCGACGATGCGTTGGCCCCAGCGGCTGGCCAGCAGACCGGAGCTGAGGTCGGTGTGGAAGTAGCCGGGCGCGAGCGTGTTGACCCGCACCCCGCGGTCGGCCCACTCGACGGCCAGCGCCTTGGTGAGCGCCTCGACCCCGCCCTTGCTGGCCGCGTAGGCGGCGATCCGCTCGAAGCCGGTGCGGGCGTGCACCGAGGAGACGTTGACGATGGAGCCCGAGCGCTGCTCCAGCATCACCTTGCCCGCCTCGCGGCAGCAGAAGAAGGTGCCCTGGAGGTTGACGTCGAGGACCTGCTGCCAGTCCTCGTCGGTGACGCGCTCGCTGCGGGTGAAGTGGGGGCTCGTACCGGCGCAGTTGACGACCGCGTCGAGGCGTCCCGTCCGGCCGGTGATGTGCTCCACGATGCCCCGCACGACGGCCGAGTCGGCGACCGAGCCGGGCAGCACCAGCACCTTACCGCCGTGCGCGGCGAGTTCGGCCTCCAGGCTCTCCAGGTCCGTCGCGGTGCGGGCCGTCGCGGCCACGGTGGCACCGGCCTGGGACAGGGCGACGGCGACCGCCCGTCCCAGTCCCTTCCCCGCGCCCGTCACCCACACCGTCCGTCCGTCGAGGCGGAGTCGGGCGTTCACGTCGTTCGACTGCGTCATGGCTCAGCCCTCCGCGGGGATGTCGCGCAGGGTCCGCTTGAGGACCTTGCCGGACGGGGTGCGGGGCAGCACGTCGACGATGTCGAAGCGGGCCGGCACCTTGAACTTGGCGAGCCGGGCCCGGCAGAACTCCCGCAGTTCCTCCGCGCCGGCAGCCTCACCGGGCCGGAACACCACGAAGGCGCGCGGGACTTCGCCCCAGCGGGGATGGTTGAGGCCGACCACGGCGGCCTCCAGCACGGCCGGGTGCTCGTACAGCACGCGCTCCACCTCGGGTGTGGCGATGTTCTCGCCGCCCGAGACGATCATGTCCTTCTTGCGGTCGTCGATGTAGAGGAAGCCGTCCTCGTCGACGTGCCCGATGTCGCCGGTGTGGAACCAGCCGTCGCGCAGCGCCGCCGCCGTGGCCTTCTCGTCCCGCCAGTACCCGGCGAAGACCTTCGGGCCGCGCAGCGTGATCTCGCCCAGCTCGCCGGCCGGGACCTCGGCGCCCGTGTCGTCGACGATCCGCACCCGGGTCTGCGGCACCGGACGACCGACCGAGCCCAGCTTGGACAGCGCGTGCGCGCGGTCGAGGAAGGTGTCGCCGGAGACGGTCTCGGTCAGGCCGTAGGCGTCGGCGAACCAGGCGTTGGGGAACGCGGTCATGATCCGCCGCAGCACCGGTTCGGGGGTCTTCTCGCCGCCGCCGAGGATGAAGCGCACCGAGCTGGTGTCGTACTCCTCGCGGTCGGGCACCTCAAGCACCGCGTTGACCATGGCGGGCGCCAGCCACACATTGGTGACCCGGTGCTTCTCGATCGCGTCCAGCACACCCTGCGGATCGAACTTCCGCTGGAGCACGACGCCGCCGCCCGCGTGCAGCACCCCGAGGGCCGGCATGTCCAGACCGCCCACGTGGTAGAGCGGACCGCTGACCAGCGTGGTGTCCGCCGACGTCAGACCGAAGTGGACGATGTGCGCGAGGTTCTTGGCCTCAAGGTTGCCGTAGGTGATACGGACGCCCTTGGGCCGTGAGGTGGTCCCGGAGGTGTACATGAGCCGCTGGAGATCGTCGGCCTCGACGTCCACGGGCTCCACCCGCTCCCCTTTGTGCCGGGCCAGCAGCTCCTCGTAGTCGGTCCACGGCTCCTGGGGCGGCTCGTCCCCGCCGATCAGGATCCGGTGCTCCAGATCGGTCAGGCATCCGGCGCTGCGCTCGACGGCCCGGACGAACTCCGGCTCGGTGACGATGGCCTTGGCCTGGGCGTGCCCCAGGATGTACTGCCATTCCTCTTCCGAGAGGCGGTAGTTGAGCGGCAGGAAGACCGCGCCGAGCCGGTTGGTGGCGAGCACCAGTTCCAGGAACTCCGGCTGGTTGTAGAGCAGCAGACCCACCACGTCACCGCGCCCGACGCCCAGCTCGGCCAGGCCCGCCGCCAACTGGTTCACGCGTTCGTGCAGTTGACGGACGGTCAGAGAACGCTCGTCCTGGACGACGGCGACGGCTTCGGGCCGCTGCGCCAGGTGGTAATCGAGGATGCTCGCGAAATTGTGCACGGCTCACTCTCGCTCTGTGGTGTTCGGCGCTGAACACGGCTCGACCACGGCTCATGGGGCAAACCGGATTCCGACCGGTCGGTTGCCCACTCACATAATTTAGTGTACCCCTTGGTCTATAAAACCTATGAGCCGCACTTTACGACGGCACGTGCGCATCGACAACCACCCGGGCGCAGGTGCCGTCGCTTCCGCAGACGAGGAGGGTTCCCCGTGCCACGCATCCGGCTCGACACCGACGGTCCGGTCGTCACGCTCCGCCTCGACAACCCGCCGATGAACGCCTTCGACACCGCGCAGCGGGAGGAGCTGGCCGCCCGCGTACGCGAGCTGGCCGACTCCCCCGCGGTACGGGCCGTGGTGCTCCACGGGGGCGAGCGGCTCTTCGCCGCCGGCGCCGACATCAAGGCCCTGGCCGCGATGGGCCCGCAGGAGATCCGCGGCTGGAACCGCGCGCTCCAGCGCACCTTCGACGAGGTCGCCCGCCTCCCGATGCCGGTGATCGCCGCGGTCACCGGCTACGCCCTGGGCGGCGGCATGGAACTGGCACTGGCCGCCGACTACCGGGTGGCCGCCGAGGACGCGGTGCTCGGCCAGCCCGAGGTACGCCTCGGGATCATGCCGGGCTCGGGCGGCACCCAGCGGCTCGCCCGTCTGATCGGCCCGGCCCGCGCGAAGAACCTGCTGATGACCGGCCGCCGGGTGAAGGCGGACGAGGCGCTGCGGCTCGGCCTGGTGGACGAGGTGGTCCCCACGGGCTCCGCCCTGACCGCCGCCCTCACCTACGCCCGTCGGCTGTCCGAGGGGCCACCGGCCGCTCTGGAGGCGATCAAGGACGCGGTGGACCACGGCACGGACGCGGGCATGTCGGCGGGCCTGGCACTTGAACGCGCCCTGTTCACAGGGGTGTTCGGCACGGAGGACGCGGCCAGGGGCCTGGACTCATTTCTCGACAAGGACCGCAGGAGCGCCCTCTAGGGGCGCGGGAAACCGCGCGACAAGCCACAGCGAACCCGCAGACGAAAAGGGGCGGAAAACATGGAGGCACTCGTCTGGCACGGTGCACAGGACCTACGTCTCGAAGAGGTACCCGAACCACCGGAACCAGCCCCTCACGAGGCGGTCGTAGAAGTGTCCTGGTGCGGCGTCTGCGGCACGGACCTGCACGAGTACCTGGAAGGCCCGCACATGATCCGGGAGGGCCACCATCCCCTCACCGGCTCCAAGCCGCCGCTGGCCCTCGGCCATGAACTCAGCGGCACGGTGGCCGCGTTGGGCGCGCCCGTGCCCGGTATCGCGATCGGCGACCGCGTCACCGCGGACCCCGTCTGGCGCTGCGGCACCTGCTTCTGGTGCAGGCGCGGCGAGTACCACATCTGCCCCAAGAGCGGCTCGGTCGGCCTGGCCTCCCCCGGCGGTTTCGCGCAGCGCGTCACCGTCCCGCTGGCCGGCCTGACCCGCCTGCCCGACAACGTCAGTGACGAACTCGCCGCCGTGGCCGAGCCGTTGGCGGTGGGACTGCACGCGGTGACCCGCGCCGGCGTCAAGCCGGGCGACAACGTGCTCGTGGTCGGCGGCGGCCCGATCGGCGTCGCGGTCGTCCTCGCGGCACAGATCGCCGGCGCGGCGGGCCTGTTCGTGAGCGAACCCCTGGCCGGCCGCCGCGAGATGCTGCTCGGCATCGGCGTCACCGAGGCCTTCGACCCGCGCACCACGGACGTTCGGCGCGAGCTGTTCGTGCGCACGAACCGCATCGGCCCGGACGTCGTGATCGACGCGACCGGCGTGCCCGCGCTCGCGGGCCGGGCCGTGTCGATCGTGCGGCGCGGCGGACGGGTCGTACTGGCCGGTGTCGGACACGGCAGCGTCGAGTTCGACATGGGCCAACTCGTGTTCTACGAGCGGTCGGTGGTCGGCACGCTCGGCTACAACTTCGACATCCCGCGCGTGATCGACCTGATGAGCACCGGACGTCTGGATGCCTCCGCCCTGATCACCGGCCGTTTTCCGCTCTCGGGAGGGGTCGGTGTCTTCGAGGACCTGGCCGCCGACCGGGCCCGGCACCTCAAGGTGCTGCTGACCCCGAAGGGACTGTGACATGGACTTCGACCTGCCCGAGGAGACCCTCGCCCTCCAGGACATGGTCCGCGAGTTCGCGGCCAACGAGATCACGCCGCACGCGGCCGAGTGGTCCGAGAACGAGGTGTTCCCGACCAAGGTGTTCACCAAGCTGGGCGAACTCGGCCTGATGGGCATGCTCGTGCCGGAGGAGTACGGCGGGGCGGGCTCGGACACGGTCACCTATGTCGCGGTGATGGAGGAACTGGGCGCCGCCGACCAGTCGGTGGCCTCCTCCTGGAACGCGCACTCGACGATCGGCACGCTGCCCTTGCTGGCGTACGGCACCGAGGAGCAGAAGCGGCGCTGGCTCACACCGCTGGCGAAGGGTGAGGCGATCGGCGCGTTCGGGCTGACCGAGCCGGACGCCGGCTCCGACGCGGCCGGGATCGCGACCACCGCCCGCCGCGCGGACGGGGGTTGGGTGATCAACGGCACGAAGATGTTCATCACCAACGCGGGCACCGACATCAGCCAGGGCGTCACCCTGCTGGCCACGACCGGCAAGGGCGCGGACGGCCGCAAGGGCTACGCGACCTTCTACGTGCCGACCGGCACGCCCGGGTACACGGTCGGCACCAAGCTGAAGAAGCTGGGCTGGCACGCCATGGACACCAGGGAGTTGGTGTTCACCGACTGCTGGGTCTCCGACGACCATCTGATCGGCGAGGAGGGCAACGGCCTGCGGCAGTTCCTGTCCGTGCTCGACGGCGGCCGGATCAGCGTGGCCGCGCTGGGGCTGTCGCTGGCCAAGGCGGCGCTGGCCCTCGCGGTCAAACACGCCAAGGAGCGGCAGCAGTTCGGGCGTCCGCTGGCCGACTTCCAGGCCGTCGCGCACAAGATCGCCGACATCGGCACCGAGTACCAGGCGGCCCGCTGGATGGTGTACCGCGCCGCGTGGCTCGCCGACCAGGGCCGCCCGCACAGCACGGAGGCGGCGATGGCCAAGCTGTACGCCTCCGAGGTCGCCAACCGGGCCGCCTCGCAGGCGGTGCAGATCCACGGCGGCTACGGGTACGTGCGTGAGTCGGAGATCTCCCGTTTCTACGCCGACGCCAAGATCCTGGAGATCGGCGAGGGCACGAACGAGATCCAGCGCAATGTCATCGCCAAGGCCCTCGTCAAGGGCGCGTGAGGCGTCGGGTCCCGCGGTGCGCCGAAGCGGCGGCGCACCGCGGATCCGGTCAGCTCGCGACGGACACCGCCTCCGGCTCCCACAACGCCTCGGGATCGAGGGGCAGTTCGGGCCGGGCCCGCTTGAACTCGGCGGCCAGCGCCTCGACATCGGGCAGCTCGCGGTCGGCCGCGGCGAAACCGCGGAACAGGGTGGAGCAGTACTCGCCGGACAGGAACGCGGCGTCCCAGCCGCCGTCCGGCCGCACCCACTGGTAGGTGTGGTTGTGCAGGTTGAGGAACTGGAGGGTGGCCAGGTGCGGTTCGACCGCGCGGAAGGTCCCCTCCTCGACGGCCTCGGTGAGCAGACCGGTGATCAGGTGCTCGAAGTCGGAGCGCTGCCGCAGCACGATCTCCAGTTCGTCGCCGCTGAGGCTGCGGTAGTCGTGCTCGTAGACCCAGATGTGGTCGAGCCGGCGGAAGATGATCGTCAGCAGCGACTCGGACAGCAGCCGCAGCCGCAGCAGCGGCACCTCGTCGAGGGCCGCGATCTCCTTGGCGCGGGCCAGCAGCGGGCCGAGCACCCGCGACTGGATCTCGATCAGCAGGTTCTCCTTGGAGCCGATGTAGTAGTACAGGGCACCCTTGGCGAGCCCGACCGCGCGGCCCAGGTCGTTGATGGAGGTCGCCGCGTAGCCCTGTTGCGCGAACAGGGACGCCGCGGTGTCGATGATCTTCTGGCGTCTGACTTCGAAGCCCGGCCCATGACCCGGCGGTCGTGGCATGTCTTCTCTCCCCTGGCTGTGACGACGTGCGCACTGTCCCGGGCCCGCACGGGCGCCACCCTGCGGCACGCCTGGGGGAAGCGGCCCCGGGGACGTCGCTCTAGTTTGCTAGACCAAACGGTACATTAAAGCGAGGACCGTATGACTCAGGCATCGCACCACATCGGAACCGACACGGGCACCGCGCGGACCGACCAGCTCCTGGAGATGTACCGGCGGATGCGGCGGATCCGCCGCTTCGAGCAGCGGGCCTCCGACCTCTACAAGGCCACGGAGATCCCGGGCTTCCTGCATCTGTCGATCGGCCAGGAGGCGAGCGCCGTCGGCGCCTGCTGGCCGCTCGGCCCGCGCGACGGCATCACCTCCACGCACCGCGGCCACGGCCATGTGCTGGCCAAGGGCCTGGACTCGGCGTCGATGATGGCCGAGCTGATGGGCAAGGACGCGGGCACCTGCCACGGCCGCGGCGGCTCGATGCACATCGCCGACCCCGGCCTCGGGATCTACGGCGCGAACGGCATCGTCGGCGCGGGCCTGCCGATCGCCGCCGGGGTCGCGACCGCCGCGAAGCTGCGGGCGGCCGGTGACGTGGTGGTGGCGTTCTTCGGGGACGGGGCGGTGGCCCAGGGCATGTTCCACGAGGCCGTGAACCTGGCCGCCGTATGGGATCTGCCGGTCGTCTTCCTCTGCGAGAACAACCACTACTCGGAGTTCTCCCCCGAGGCCGAGCAGCATCGCGCCCCGCTCTCCGCGCGCGCCGCCGGATACGGCATCGAGTACCAACACGTGGACGGGAACGACGTGTTGGCGGTGGCGCAGACCATGACCGGGGTGGTCGCGCGACTGCGCGCGGGCGGCGGCCCGGTCCTGCTCGAAGCCGAGACCTACCGCTGGCACGGCCACTACGAGGGCGACCCCGAGCGCTACCGGCCCGCCGAGGAGGTCGCCGCCGCCAAGGAGCGCGACCCGCTGCTGATCGCGCGCGGGCAGCTCGACACGGCGGCGGCCGACGCCGTGGACGAGGAGATCGACAAGGAGATCGAGGCGGCGATCGACTGGGCGCGGAGCCTGCCGGAGCCCGCCCCCGAGACCCTGCACGAGTACGTCTCGGCGCCGCGCGCCGCCGTCGCCGAGCCCGCGCCGCTCCCGGCCGACGCCGAGATCTTCCGGTCCATGGACGCCGTACGGCTGGCCCTGGAGCACGAACTGACCGCCGATCCGAGCGTGTTCGTGGCCGGCATCGACGTCGGCGCGGGCGGCAACGTCTTCGGGCTCACCCGGGGACTCGCCCAGGCCTTCCCCGGCCGGGTGCGGGACACCCCGATCAGCGAGAGCGCCATCGTCGGTACGGCGGTGGGGGCGGCCATGGCCGGGATGAGGCCCGTGGTCGAGATCATGTACATGGACTTCATCGGCGTCTGCCTCGACATGCTCCTCAACCAGGCCGCCAAACTCCGCTTCATGACCGGCGGCCGGGCCTCCATGCCGCTGGTCGTGCGCACCCAGTTCGGCGCCGGCCGCTCCTCGGGCAGCCAGCACTCGCAGAGCCTGGAGGCGCTGCTCGCGCACATCCCCGGCCTGACGGTCGTCATGCCCTCCAACCCCGCCGACACCTACGGCCTGTTGCGCGCCGCGATCCAGGACCCCAACCCGGTCGTCTTCGTGGAGAACCGGCTCCAGTACGGCCTCAAGGGCCCCAAGCCGCCGGCCGACCACTTCGTGCCGCTCGGGAAGGCGAAGGTGGTCCGCGAGGGCACCGACCTCACCCTGGTCTCCTGGTCGCGGATGGTCCAGGACGCCCTGGCCGCCGCCGAGTTGGTGGCCACCGAGGGCATCAGCGTCGAGGTGATCGACCTGCGTACGATCGCCCCGCTGGACCGCGACACCGTCCTCGCCTCCCTCGCCAAGACCAACCGGCTGGTCATCGCGCACGAGGCGGTACGGGACTTCGGCGTCGGCGCCGAACTCTCCGCGATGGCCGTCGACGAGGGCTTCTGGCACCTGGACGCCCCGGTCACCCGCGTGGCACCGCCGTCCGTCCCGGCGCCGTACGCCCCCTCGTTGGAGCATGTCTGGCTGCCCTCGCGGGACACGATCGCGGACACGGTGCGGCGGATCGCCGCGGTGTGAGGAGGCGCACGGGAAGGGCCCCCAGAATCTCTGGGGGCCCTTCCCGTCGTGGCGCGGCCGGTGTCAGACGGTCGCGATCGGGGTCAGCGGACTGCCCTGTGTGCCCGGCAGGTTGAGCGGGGGCGCGGTGAGCAGGAAGCGGCTGCGGCCGTGCTCGCGCAGCCAGGCCGCGAGGTCGTGCAGGTACCACAACTCGCCCAGCGGGACGCCCAGTTTGAACAGGCACAGGTGGTGGATGGGCAGCAGGGTGTGCGGGCCCTTGGCCTGGGTGACGCCCACGCCCTCGACGGCGTAGTTGTCCGAGATCAGCGCCGACATCTGGGACTCGGTGATCCAGTTCAGGATCTCCGGGTCGTCCGCGTCGAGGTAGGCGGCGGTCTGGTGGATGGCCACCGGGTCCGGGTTCTTCTCCCAGGCGAGGATCTGGGTGGCGAAGCCGGTGTGCAGCAGGACCATGTCACCGGGCTCCACGACCACGTTGTCCGCGGTCATGATGTCCTGCAACTGCTTGAAGCTGACCGGCTGGTAGCCGGTGCCGAGGTGGTGGGCGATGTCGATGAGGACACCGCGCCCCTGCACCCCGTGCTCCGCCATCTTCTCCAGGCCGAGGTTGCGCGCGAAGCTGACGCTTCCGCTGCCGTCGCCCTTGGCGTCCTCCTGCGGTCCCACGAGGTGCTCGCCGGGACGGAACCCGTTGTAGTAGACCGGCTCGGCGACGCCGTCGCCGTCCGCGTCGAACTCGGCGCCCTGGTGCGCGAGGGAGTCCCACTGGGTCGAGTACTGGAGCCAGAGGGTCACCACGTCGTCAGACCACACATCGATGAGCGAGGGGTCGATCTGCTCGCTCGCGACGACGTTGTAGAAGACGTCCTGCTTGTGGGCCAGGTCCTCGGTGGGCCTGAGGATCGGGGGGTACCGGCGCTGGTTCAGCGCGGTCCCGCCCGGATAGTCGAGCGGCAGGCTCAGGCTGAAGCTGACCCCGGCCTCGACCTCGCGCACCCCCTCCAGGACCTTTTCCTTCGTGAGCAGGTTGATACGGCCCAGTTCGTCGTCGTCGCCCCAATCGCCCCACGTCGAGCCCGGCGGACGCTGCTTCCAACGCTTCGTCATGTTCACGCCTCCTTCGGCGGCAGTCCCCGTTGACCAGCCACGAGCATGTTATTTGTGATTGTACCGATCGGTCAACGAATCCGGCGCACCCCCTCCCTTTATCTTCGACTCATCAATAGACTGAGTGGTCGAAACACCCGACCTTGGAGCGAAGAATGAGCGAATCCACACAGGCGTGGGTCGTGGCGGGCGTACGGGCCGTGCTCGGCGCGCACACCCAGGCCCAGGACGCCGGCCGCACCGACGAGATCGTCGCGCTGTACACGTCCGACGCCGTCCTGGAGATACCGGGCATGGACCCGGTCGAGGGACGCGACGCGATCCACGCGGCCTTCAAGGGATGGGAGCCGACCCAGCCGCAGCTCCACCTGGTGACGAACACCGTCGTGACCTCCACCGGCGAGGACGAGGCCCGCGCGCTGAGCGACGTGGTCTTCCTCCAGCGCGGCGAGGCGGGCTGGGCGGTCGGCGTGGTCGGGCACTACGACGACACGCTGCGCCGCCAGGACGGCGACTGGCTGCTGCACCGCAGGACGACCACGTACCAGGCGTAACCGCCTTCACCCTCAGCCCACTTGAGCCCTCGCGACCCTGGAGTGAGATGACCACCACGATCGACGCGTCCGTCACGGCGGCCGTACAGACCGCCATCGCCGCCTACGCCCAGGCCCTGGACACCGGGCGGACCGACGACATCGCCGCCCTGTACACCGCCGACGGCGTGGCCGAGATAGTCGGCATGGCCAAGTTCGAAGGACGGGAGGCGATACGGCAGGGCTTCGGCGGCTTCACGCCCCAGGCACCGCAGCTGCACCTGATCGCCAACACCGTCGTCACCTCCGCCACCGAGGACGAGGCCACCGCCACCAGCAACCTGGCCTTCTTCGCGCGCGGCGAGAACGGCTGGAGCGTGCAGATGGTCGGCCGCTACGACGACGTCCTGCGCCGCGAGAACGGCACCTGGCTGTTCAAGCAGCGGGTCACGACCTTCGCGGAGTAGCCCGCCGGGACCCGGACGCCCGTGCCGCCCACGTCCAGGGCGGCACGGGCGTCCGGGCGTTCAGGCGTCCGGGCTCTGCTCGGCCTTGGAGAAGACGAACGTCGGGAACTCGTTCTGCTTGACCTCGGCGGCGGCCTCCAGGAGCGCCCACCGGCCCGTCGGGTTCAGCAGCTGCTTGACCGGCTTGCCGGGGATGTTGCCCCCGGAGAAGTAGCTGGTCTCCAGGAAGGAGGACATCTTGCTGTTGTTCATGCTGTCCGTCCACTCGACCTCGGCGGCCTCCGTCACCTCGACGACGTCGTAGCCGTGCTCGCGGGCGTGCACGATGGCGTCGGTGACGAGTTCCACCTGGTCGCCGGCGTAGCGCGGGTTGTTGCCGGTCGCGCCGTGCGGACCGCCGGGGAAGAAGAAGTTGGGGAAGCCGGCCGCCGCGACACCGAGGTAGGTGCGCGGGCCGTCCGACCAGTACTCCTTGAGCGGCAGGCCCTGACGCCCGCGCACCCCGAGCCGGTTGAGGGCTCCGGTGCCGAAGTCGTAGCCCGTCGCCCAGATGATGAGGTCGAACTCCCGGACGCCCTCGGTGGTTTCGATGCCGTCCTCGGTGATGCGGGTGATCGGCGTGCGGTTGATGTCGACGAGGGAGACGTTCGGCTTGTTGAACGTCTCGTAGTACCCGGTGCCGAACGGAGGCCGACGGCCGCCGTAGCCATGGCCCTTGGGGATCAGCTTGTCCGCGGTCTCCGGGTCCTTGACGATGGAGCGGATCTTGTCGGCGATGAAGGCGCACCACTCCGCGTTCACGGTCTCGTTGAAGAGCATGTCCATGTAGTGCTCGCTGAGCTTGGTGAACCCCGGGCCGTTCCACTTGGTCTCGTAGAACGCCTGGCGCTCCTCGGGGCTGTCGTCGAGGCCGGACCGCATGGTGATCTGGTGGAGGAACCCGCTGGGCGAGGTGTTGAGCGTCTCGCGGATGGACTCGAAGTTGGCCTTGAGCTCGGCCTGCTCCTCGGCCGTGATCGGCGCGTTGTTGAGCGGCGTGAGCCAGTCGGCGTCCTTCTGATACACCGTCAACTGTGCTACGTCGTCGGCGATGGCGGCGATGATCTGCACACCGCTGGACCCGGTGCCGATCTGGGCGACCCGCTTGCCGGTGAGGTCGAGGGGGGTCTTCGGCCAGCGCGAGGTGTGGTGCTGCGCGCCGCGGAAGTCCTCGCGTCCGGGGATGGCGGGGATGAAGGGCACCGAGAGGTTGCCGGTCGCGGCGACGACGTAGCGGGCCCGGACCTCGGTGCCGTCGCTGCCCCGCACGGTCCAGGTCCCGGAGGGCTCGTCCCAGACGGCCTCGGTCACCTTGACGCCGGTGCGGATGTCGCGCCGCAGGTCGAAGCGGTCGACGACGTGGTTGAAGTAGCGCTCGATCTCGGGCTGGCCCGCGAACCGCTCCGACCACTCCCACTCCTCCCACAGCTCCTTGGAGAACAGGTAGCCGTAGGTGTAGCTCTCGGAGTCGAAGCGCGCCTCGGGGTAGCGGTTCCAGTACCAGGTGCCGCCCACGCCGGAGCCCGCTTCGAGGAGACGGACCGAGAAGCCTGCCTCGCGGGCGACGTACAGCTGGTAGATGCCGGTGACGCCGGCCCCGATGACGAGGACGTCGACCCGGTCCTGGTCCGCCGGCTTCGAAGATTCGCTCATTTGCCCTCCAAGGCGACTGGGGCTGCGGCTCGCACATGACCCTGGTTTGATAGTTCGACCAGTCGGTCGAATATTCAGACCGAGAGTAGATGAGGGACTTGGCCCGATCAATGGCGATGACGGAGAGAGCTTGGACCAGCCATATCCGTAACAGGCATTGATTGTACCGACCGTTTGATCTAACTTTCGTTTGGGACGAATGCAATCGCATGGACCGGGAGCCGCACATGAGCGCCGAAGACCTCAAGGAAACCACCGACCTGCGCGAAGCGGGCCTGAAGGCCCTGCGTGCCGCGCTGCCCGGAGTGGTTCCCGCCGAGGGCGACCTCGACATGCGGGACGGCAAGTTCGCCGACGATCTCGTGGAGATCGGCCTGAGCACCGTATGGGGCGCGCTGTGGGGCCGCGAGGGCCTGAGGCCGCGCGACCGCAGCCTGGTCACCGTCGCCCTGCTGATCGCGCTCGGCGCCGAGACCGAACTCAAGACCCATGTCCGGGTCGCCCTGACCAACGGGGTCACCCGGGACGAGCTGGCCGAGGTCATCTACCACTCCGCCGGTTACACCGGCTTCCCCCGGGCCGTGGCGGCCCGCACCGCGGCCCGCGAGGCCCTGGGCGAGTAACCGGGCCGCCCGACGCCCGACAACGCCCCACTAGCACGAAGGAACGCACATGTCACTGCAGGGAAAGATCGCGGTCGTCACCGGTGGCGGCCGAGGCATCGGCCAGGCGATCGCGAAGGTGCTCGCGGCCAGGGGAGCCGCGGTCGCGGTCTGGGACCTGAACAGCGAGGGCGCCGAGAAGACCGCGGCGGCCATCCAGGAGTCCGGCGGCACGGCCATCGCCGTCTCCGGCGACGCGGCCGAGGCCGGCGCGGTGGCACAGGCCGCCGCCCGCACCCGCGAGGAGCTCGGCCCGATCACGATCCTCGTCAACAACGCGGGCATCACCGCCTACGAGCCGTTCACGAGCATCTCCGAGGCCTCCTGGGACCGCATGATCGGCATCAACCTCAAGGGCCCCTTCCTGGTCACCAAGGAGATCGTGCCCGACATGGTCGCGGCCGGCTGGGGCCGGATCATCAACATCTCCTCTTCCTCCGCGCAGACCGGCGCGCCCGCGATGGCCCACTACGCGTCGTCCAAGGGCGGGGTCATCGGCCTCACCCGCGCGCTCGCGATCGAGTACATCGAGAAGGGCATCACGGTCAACCACGTGCCGCCCGGCTTCATCGACACCCCGCTGGTCCGCCAGGGCCCCGTCGACGTGGAGGCGGCAGCCGCCACCATGCCGATGAAGCGCGCCGGCCGGCCGGAGGACGTCGCCTACGCGGTGGCCTACCTCGCCTCCGAGGAAGCGTCCTACGTCACCGGCCAGACCCTCAGCACCAATGGCGGACGCCACCTCGTGTGAGCACCCGCCCAGAACATCGCAACGACGCAGCAACGGAGCCGCAGATGAGCATCGAGGACGACACCGGGGCCGTGGCCCACGTGCTGGTGGTGGGCGCCTCCGCGTCCGGGCTGACCACGGTGGAGGCCCTCCGCCGCAAGGGGTACACCGGGCGGATCACGGTGCTCGGCGCCGAACCGCACGCCCCCTACGACCGGCCCCCGCTGTCCAAGCAGATCCTCTCCGGCGCCTGGGAGCCCGGCCGCGCCGCGCTGCGCACCGAGGAGTCGCTGACCGGCCTGGACACCGAGTTCGTGTACGGCGATCCGGCGGTCGCCCTCGACCCCGCGACCCGGACCGTGCGCACCGCGTCCGGGCGCGAGCTGAGCGCCGACGCGGTCGTGATCGCCACCGGGGTACAGCCCCGAGTGCTGTCCGGGCAGGGCGGGTTGACCGGTGTGCATGTGCTGCGCACCCTCGACGACGCGCTCGCCCTGCGCGCCGATCTGCTCGCCGGGTCCCGTCTGGTGGTCGTGGGCGAGGGTGTTCTCGGCTCCGAGATCGCCGCCACCGCACGGACCTTGGGCCTGGACGTCACCCTCGCCGGCCCGCTCGCCGGACCGCTGGCCCTCCAGGTGGGCCCGCTGGTGTCGGGGCTGCTGGCGGAGCTGCACACCGAACAGGGCGTACGGCTGCGGCTCGGGAACGGTGTCTCGGGGTTCACCAGTGCCGAAGGCCGCGTCTCCGGCGTGGAGTTGAGCACCGGCGAGGTGCTGCCCGCCGATGTCGTCGTGGTCGCGATCGGGGCGAGTCCGGCGACGGAGTGGCTGGCCGACAGCGGGCTCGAACTCGACAACGGCGTGGTGTGCGACTCGCGTTGCCAGGCCGCGCCCGGGATCTACGCCGTCGGGGACGTGGCCCGCTGGCACCACGAGCAGCTCGGCCGGCTGGTCCGGCTGGAGAACCGGACGAACGCCACCGAGCAGGCCATGGCGGTCGCCGGCGCGATCCTCGGGGAGGACCGGCCCTACGAACCGGTGCCGTACTTCTGGACCGATCAGTTCGACGCCAAGCTCCAGGTGCACGGCTTCCTGCCGCACGACGCGGAAGTGGACGTCGTGGAGGGCGAGTTGACGGCCCGCCGGTTCGTCGTCCGGTACCGCAGCGGCGGCCGGGTCACCGGGATCCTCGGCTGGAACATGCCCAAGCAGGCCAGGCAGCGCCGCCAGGAGATCGTCGACTCGGCCTCCTCCCCCACCCCCGTCCCCTCCCCGGCCCACTGAACGATCAGGAGAGTTGTCATGAAAGTTGTCGTCGAAGAGGACAAGTGCGTCGCCGCCGGGCAGTGCGTGGCCGCCGCCATGGACGTGTTCGACCAGCGTGACGAGGACGGCATCGTCGTCCTGCTGGACGAGAACCCGCCGGCCGAACTGGCCGACGACGTACGGAACGCGGCAGCCGTCTGCCCCGCGCTGGCGATCCGCATCGAGGAATGACCTTCGGCCGCACCGTCCCCACCCCCACCCTCATCTGGAGGAACGACCATGTCCGAGGCCGAGACCGAACTCGCCGCCCCTGACGCGGAGTTGTTCGACTACCCGGGCGCCCGGGACCGCACCTGCCCGTTCGCCCCGCCGGCCGGACTGCGCGCCCTGAACGGGACGGCGCCGGTGTCCCGGGGCCGGATCTGGGACGGCAGCACGCCGTGGCTGGTGACCGGGCACACCGCGCAGCGCGCGATCCTGTCCGACCCGAGGGTCAGCTCGAACGACAAGCAGGCCGGGTTCCCGCACCCCAACCAGGCCATGGCGGAGAACTCCCCGCACCACCCGCTGACCATCTTCAACGCCGACGGCGCCGACCACACCCGGATCCGCCGCATGATGACGGCGCCGTTTACGCGCAACCGGATGGAGAAGCTGCGTCCGGAGATCCAGCGGTTCACCGACGAGCTGATCGACCGGATGCTCGCGGGCCCGAACCCGGCCGACCTCAACACCGCGCTGTCGCTGCCGCTGCCCTCGCTGATGATCTGCGCGCTGCTCGGAGTGCCGTACGAGGACCACGAGTTCTTCCAGGAGCACGCCTCGCTGGCCACCCGCAGCGACAAGACCGCCGAGCAGGACCGGGCGGCCAACCAGGCGCTCGGCGGCTATCTGGCCGGGCTGCTCCAGAAGCGCATGGAGGAGCCGGGCGACGACGTCATCTCGGACTTCGCCGGACGGATCAAGGCGGGCGAGGTCACCCTGCCCGAGGCCGTCATGCTCTGCATGATCCTGCTCATCGCCGGTCACGAGACCAGCGCCAGCATGATCACCCTGGGCACCGCCCTGCTCCTGCGGAACCCGGAGCAACTCGCCCTGCTGCGCGAGACGGACGACCCCAAGGTCGTCGCGGGCGCGGTCGAGGAGATCCTGCGGTACCTGACGATCCCGGCCCTCGGCCAGCGGCGGATCGCCGCCGAGGACATCGAGATCGAGGGCGTCACCATCAAGGCCGGCGAGGGCATCGTCGTCGCGCTGCCCGCCGGCAACTGGGACCCGGCGGCCTTCCCCGAGCCGGAGAAGTTCGACATCACCCGCGAGGCCCGGCACCACCACGCCTTCGCCTGGGGCATCCACCAGTGCCTCGGCCAGCAGCTCGCCCGCATCGAACTCCAGGTCGTCTACGGCACGTTGTACCGCCGCGTCCCGACGCTGCGGCTCGCGGTCGGCTTCGACGAGCTGAGGTTCCGCCGGGACGACGCGCTCGCCTTCGGTCTTCACGAGCTGCCGGTCACCTGGTAGCGACACGCTTTCACCCGCACACAACTGGAGTCACCCATGAGCGAGTTCGGCTTCGAAGGACGCGTCGCCGTCGTCACCGGCGCGGGCCGCGGCCTGGGCCGCGCCTACGCCCGCCTGCTGGCGGAGCGCGGCGCGAAGGTCGTCGTCAACGACCTGGGCGGGTCGATGGAGGGCGAGGGCTCGGACGCCGGACCCGCGCAGAAGGTCGTCGACGGGATCGTCGCCGCGGGCGGTGAGGCGGTGGCCGACACCCACGACGTCTCCACCCCCGCGGGCGGCGAGGCGATCGTCGGCACCGCGATCGAGAGCTTCGGCCGGATCGACATCCTCGTCAACAACGCCGGGATCATCCGCTACGCGGGCCTGCCGGACATCGAACTCGACAACCTGGAACGGCACTTGGCCGTCCACCTGCTCGGTTCCTTCAACACCATGCGGGCCGCCTGGCCGCACTTCGTCGAGCAGTCCTACGGCCGGGTCGTCCTGACCACCTCCAGCGGCATGTTCGGCATGGACAACAACCTGTCCTACGCCGCCGCGAAGGCGGGCACGGTCGGGATGGCGCGCAGCGCGAAGCTCGCGGGCGAGCCGCACAACATCAAGGTCAACCTGATCGCGCCGGCCGCGATGACCCGGATGGGCGGCGGCCCCGAGGAGGAGCCCACCGAGACCGTGGAGGGCATGCCGTACATGCCGTCGTCGGCGGTGGCGCCGATGGTGGCCTACCTCGCGCACGAGAGCGTCCCGGTCAGCGGGGAGATCTACACGGCCGGCGCGGGCCGCTTCGCGCGGCTCTTCCTGGCCTCGACGGAGGGATACGCGCACGAGGGCGGCGACGCCTCCGTCGAGGACGTCGCGAAGAACTGGGACACGATCAACGACGAGAAGGGGTACTACGTGCCCGCGGACCTGATGGCGTGGTCCGGGTCGTTCCTCAAGCACCAGTTCGGCTAGGACGGACGGGGGGAGGCGGTGAGCCGCCCCGCTTCCCCCTGTCGCTGCCGCCCTGCCGCCGCTCCCCCTCGCCTTCCCTGTCGCCTCAGGTGGACGCGCGTCCCGCGATCTGCCAGTTCGACGGCAGTTCGATGCGGGCGCCGTCGGCCCGGAACTCGGTGGTGATCAGCGGCAGTTGGCCGCCGGCGAGGATGGTGAGGCCCGCCGCGCGCAGGAGTTCGGGCACCTCGTCGTCGGGTACCTCGCCGGGGGCGATGCCGTGGCGGAGGATCGGGGCGAGCTTGGCGGGCGGCCCTTCCGGGTCCCGGGCCAGGGCGCCGATGACGGGGCGGGCGGCCTCGGCGAGTTCGACGAGGAAGACATGGCCGCGCTCCCCGACGAGCGTGGCGATCCCGTCCACCAGCGACTGCCGGTCGTCGGGGTCGACCTGGTGCAGCACACCCCGCATGTAGACGTTGGCGTCGCCGAGTTCGGCGTGCAGCGTCTCGACCTCGGTCTTGTCGCTGGCGTCCAGCAGCCGGTAGGTCGCCTGCCCCGCCGGGTCGGCGCGCCGGGCGTGCTCGACGGCCGCGGCGGACAGGTCGGCGCCGACGACATGGGTGAACCGGTCGGCGAGGAACCGGGTCTGCGTGCCGTTGCCGCACCCGAGGTCGATCATCTGCAGGCCGGGGTCGCGCAACTTCGGTTCGAACAGGGCGAGATGGAGTCCGACCGTCTGTGTCGGCGACGCGTCCCAGAAGACGGCCCCCTGTTCCTCGGGCGCCTCGCGCCAGAAGCCCTCCCAGGCCTCCCGGTACCGACTGGTCACACTCATGCCCAACTCCCCAGGATGCGAGGCCGTTCCGCCATAAGTGACGGGCCAGTACGGTTTATCGCGCCCCGGTCCCGCTCACAAGCGCACGGCGCATTCCTTCACCGCTCATTCGACACGTGTACGCCGATGTGCGCCCCGTGCGCCCCCACGGTCACCTGCGCGTCAGCGGCGGGGCAGGGTGAGTTCGAACCAGACGGTCTTGCCCGCGGTCGTACGGCTGGCGCCCCATTCGCGGGCGAGGACGCCGACCACGTGCAGGCCGCGGCCGTACTCGTCGTCGGGGCCGGCACCGAGCAGGGTCGGCAGGGTGGGGTCGTCGTCGTCCACCTCGCACAGCAGGGTGTCGCCGCGCACCAGGCGCAGGGCGATGCGGCGGCCGTGCGAGTGCCGTACCGCGTTGGTGACCAGTTCGTCGGCCAACAGGGCGGCGGTGTCGGCGAGTCGGGCCAGGCCCCATTCGTGGAGCTGCTCGACGACCACCGCGCGGGCCCGGCCGACCTCGGCCGGGTCGAGGGCGAGCCGCCATTCGGCGACGTCGTCCGGCTCGATGCCGTTCAGGCGGGCCATCAGCAGGGCGACGTCGTCCTTGCGGCCGCCGCGGGTGTTGAGGGAGCGGATGATGGTGTCGCAGGCGTCGTCCATGGACGCGGCCGGATGCGCGGCCGACTCGCTCAGCGTCGCCAGGCCCACGCCGATGTCCTCGCCGCGCACCTCGACCAGACCGTCCGTGCACATCACCAGCCGGTCGCCGGGCTCCACGCGCACCCGGACCGCCTCGAAGGGCACCCCGCCGACGCCGATGGGCGCGCCCGTGGGCAGGTCGAGCAGTTCACTGCGGCCGTCCCGGGCCCGCACGATCACCGGCGGGATGTGGCCCGCGTTGCCGAGGTGGAGTTCGCCGGCGATCGGGTCGTAGACGACGTACAGACAGGTCGCGAGATAGGTGTCGCCGAGGCGCTGGGCCAAGTCGTCGAGGTTGCGCAGGAGTTGGGCGGGCGGGAGGTCCATGGCGGCCATGGTCTGCACGGCGGTGCGCAACTGGCCCATCATTGCAGCCGAGTTGAGGCCGTGGCCCATGACGTCGCCGACGACGAGCGCGGTGCGGGCGCCGGGCAGTTTCACCGAGTCGAACCAGTCGCCGCCGACCCGGCCGAGCAGGGTGCCGGGCAGATAGCGGGTGGCGATGTCGCAGCCCGCCATGCGCGCCGGGATGTGCGGCAGCATGCTGTCCTGGAGGGTCTCGGCGACGCTCTCCTGGTAGGTGTACATGCGCGCGTTGTCGAGCACGAGGCCCGCGCGGGCGGCGAGTTCGGCGCCGGTGGCGCGGTCCATGTCGTTGAACTCGACGCGCTCGGGGTGGCGCAGCAGGATCATGAAGCCGAGGACCACGTTGCGGGCCTTGAGCGGGACGACCAGCATGGAGCGGCCGGTGATCAGCGGCCGGATGTCGCGCTTCTCGAACTGCGAGGCGATCATGTGCCCCATCTGCTCGCTGATGCGCGGCACGAGCACGGGGTCGCCGGTGGTCATGCACTGGAAGAACGGCGTGTGCGCGGGGAACGGCATGGCCTCGCCGACCGGTACGACGTCGTCCCAGCGGCCGGGTTCGTCGGTGTGCTCCAGCGCGACCCGGTGCCACATGGTGGTGGTGTCCGGCACACCGTCCGGGAACCCCTCGCCGGCGACGACCTGTTCCCGCAGATAGGTGCCGGCGACATCGGTGAAGCGGGGCACGACGGCCCGGCTGACTTCGAGGATGGTGGTGGCGAGGTCGAGCGAGGTGCCGATGCGTCCGCTGACCTCGTTGAGGAACTCCAACCGCTCGCGTACGGCGACGTATTCGAGGTCCTCGCGCTCGTCCTCGGCGGTCTCCTCGGGCAGCGGGAGTCCCTCGGCGACGGCGAGGGCGGCGCGTTCGCGGCGGGCCTTGCGCTCGGCGCGGCGGGCGACGCCCCAGTCGGGGGTCACCGGCACCCGCTCGTTCTGGCTGAACTCCAGCACGGGATAGCCCAGTTCGAGGACCTGGGCGACGATGCGGGCGCTTTCGTCGACGCTCATGCTGGGCAGGATCTCGGGGAGCCTGCGGGCGAGTTCCTCGGCGCCGGAGAAGTCGGTGTGGTGGGCGAACCCGGGTGCTATGCGCTCGAAGGCGCCGTCCGCCGCCGGGACCTCCGGGCGCAGCCCGTCCGCGTCGGCGGCGAGCACGAGCAGCCGCTCCTGACCGGGGCCGACCAGCGGGTACGCCCACCACAGGACGTCCACCCGGTCGCTTCCCGGGCCGTCGTCCGGGGATGTCCCCGTCCCGCTCCGGCCGGGCACGGTGAGGCGGGCGCGTCCGGCGGCCGGGTAGGACAGCTCTCCGTCGAGCGAGGACTCCAGGTCGGGGCCGAGGCCGTCGTAGGACGCGAACGCGCCGTGGGGGCTGGGTTCCTCGTCGTCGGGCAGGGCGCCGGAGACGGGGAGCAGGTCGACCGCCGTCTGGCCGATGGCCTCTTCCTTGCTGGTGCCGAACAGCCTTCGGGCGCCGCGGCTCCAGTGCGAGACGAGTCCGTGGCGGTCCACGAGGATCACGGCCAGCGGGATACGACCCGCGGCGGTGTGCTCGGTCACCACGTCGTCCCCGGCCCCGCGGCCGGGAGGCGCCTCCCGCTCGGTGCCATGATCCATGGCCCAGGACCTCTCTCCCCACGGCTCCGCAAGATCTGTGCCGCCGCTCACCACGCTACGGGGGCGGCCGGTGGCGATGTGCGGCATTCCTGGAATTGGTTCCACCCAATCCGCACCGGCGTGCGCCGCAGCGCCTCCTGGGGCGGGGGGTCAGTCCTCGTGCCCGAGTTGCAGATCGCGTTCGGTGCGTCCGCCGCCCGCCACTTGGAGCACGGTGGCCACGGGCGGGTACCCGGCGGCGATCACCGTGTACTCGCCGGAGGACAGGTCGACGAAGCGGAAGGTGCCGTCGGGACCGGTGGTGAGGGTGTCGACGACGTTGCCCGCCGCGTCGAGGAGGGTCACGCGCGCGTCCTCGACGGGCCGCCCGCCGCTCGCCCTGACGGTGCCGCGCAGCACGGCGCCGCCGGCGAGTTCGATGTCCTGCCGGGTCTCGCGGGAGGCCTGCACGCTGACGGGGAGCGCGGCCGGCCGGAACGCGGGCGCGCTGGCCGCGAGCGTGTACTCGCCGGCCACCAACTCGCTGATCACATAGGCGCCTTCGCGCCCGCTGCGGGTGCTGGCGACGACCTCGCCGTGCACATTGGTGAGCGTCACGGCGGCCTCCCGCACCGGGGTGCCGTCCGCGGTCAGCACGCTCCCGGCGAGGCGTCCGGCGCCGCCGAGGACGACGTCGAGTTCGACGGGCCGCTCCCCCACCGTCACGGACACCGCCTGCGGCTGGTGCCCGCCGGCCGCCGCGATCAGGACGTACGCCCCGGAGCCGGGCGTCGACAGCGCGTACCGCCCGTCCGTGCCGCTGGCGCCGCGCCCGATCTGCTGCCCGGAGACGTCGATGAGGGTGAGGGCGGCCCGGGGCACGACGGTTCCGTCGGGGTGCTGCACGGTTCCGCAGACCGGGATCCCGGCCGTGTACGACGAGCGGAGCGGGACGGGGCCGCCACCGGCCGACGGGCGGGGAAGGGCGGGCCGGGTCGGGGGGTCGAGGGGCGCGGCCTCGGTCGTCTCGGCGGGGGCGTTGTGGGACGCGGCGCTGTTCAACAGGGGGGTCTCCTTGAGGAAGAAGGCGATGAGCAGGCCGAGGGCGAGCACCGGCACCAGGTAGAGGAAGATCCGGGGCATGGCGTCGGCGTAGGCCCGGATGTAGCCGTCGCGCAGCGCCGGGGGCAGCGTGTGGACGAGCTGCGGGGTGATGGACTCGGGGTCGGGGAGGCGGGCGCCCGCGCGCGCGGGGAGGCGGTCGCGCAGCGCGTCGGTGAGCCGGTCGGCGAAGAGCGTGCCGAAGATCGCGGCGCCGACGCTGCCGCCGATCTGCCGGAAGTAGTTGTTGGCGCTGGTGGCGGTGCCGAGGTCGGCGGGCCGTACGGAGTTCTGCACGGCGAGCACGAGGACGGGCATCACCATGCCGATACCGGCGCCCAGGACGGCCATCCAGAGGCTGTACTGGAGCCGGGGCGTGTCGACCTGGAGCCGGGACAGCAGCCACATGCCGAGCGCGGCCAGCGCGCTGCCGAGGATCGGGTAGACCTTGTACCGGCCGGTGTGGCTGATGAGTTGGCCCGAGACGATGGACGCGCCGACGATGCCGCCCATCATGGGGAGCATCAGCAGCCCGGACTCGGTGGCGCTCGCGCCGTCGACCATCTGGAGGAAGGTCGGCAGATAGCTGGCGGCCCCGAACAGCGCGACCCCGATCACCAGGCCCACCAGGGCGGTGACGTTGAAGACGGGGTCCCTGAACAGCCGTAGTGGGATGAGGGGTTCGGGCGCGAAGTGCTCGGCGACGAGGAAGAGGAGCGCGGCGGCGACGGCTCCCGCGCCGAGTCCGAGGATGACGCGCGAGCCCCAGGCGTACTCGGTCCCGCCCCAACTGGTCAGCAGCACAAGGCATGTCGAGGTGACGGCGAGCAGCAGCGCGCCGAGGACGTCGAGGCGCGCCTTGGTGGCAGGCTTCGGCAGCTTCAGTACGACGGTCACGACGGCGAACGTGACCACGCCGAAGGGCACGTTGACGTAGAAGCACCACCGCCAGGAGAGGTGGTCGGTGAAGTAGCCGCCGAGCAACGGGCCCGCGACGGAGGCGAGTCCGAAGGTGGCGCCGATCAGTCCCATGAAACGGCCGCGCTGCCGGGGCGGCACGATGTCCGCGATGATCGCCTGGACGCCGATCATGAGTCCGCCGGCGCCGATGCCCTGCACCGCGCGGAACGCGATGAGTTGGTCCATGGACCGGGCGCGGCCCGCGAGCGCGGAGCCGATCACGAAGACGCCGATCGCGAACTGGAACACGCTCTTGCGGCCGAGGAGGTCGCCGAGTTTGCCGTAGACCGGGAGGCCGACCGTGGAGGTGAGGAGATAGGCGGTGATCGCCCAGGACATCTTGTCCAGGCCGTGCAGTTCGCCGACGATCTTCGGGAGCGCGGTGGCGACGATCATCTGGTCGAGCGCGGCCAGGAGCAGCGCGAGCATCAGGCCGAGGAAGACCAACCGCACGCGGCGCGGGCTGAGTTCGGGATGTCCGACGGCCGCGGGGTCCGGGGTGTCCGCAGGGGTCGAGGGCCGTTCGTCCTGCACCAGAGTCGTCCCGCCCACGTACCGCTCCCCCTCGTCGCGCCTGCCGCACAATTCCCGCTTTAGGCGACAACTGCGAGCAAGCGTGACGAGTTACGGCGTACGCCCGGCTCGGACGGAGATCCACCCGAACCGGTGAGGGACGCGGTCAGGGCGTCAACACGCCCTGAACGCTTGGCCCTTGGGGTCTACTTCTCGACCTCGGTGGCGAGCCTGTCGAGGACCAGGTCGTAGATGCGGCCGAGGCCCTTGGGGGCGAAGGTGCGCTCGAAGAAGCCGCCGATGCCGCCGGCGCCGTTCCAGGTGCTGGTCACCACGACGCGGGACTTGCCCTCGCCGTCCGGGGTGACCCGCCAGGTGGTGACCATGGTGGAGTTGCGGTCCTTCTCGACCAGTTCGCCGTCGGTCGGCTCGCTGACCTCCAGGAGGCAGTCGCGCACGCGCTTGCTGGTGGCCTGGAGCTTCCAGTGGACGAGGGTGCCCTCGCCGTCGCCGCCCTCGCGCACCTCGTACTCGCTGAACTGCTCGGGCAGCAGCTTCGCCCGCGTGCCGGTGTAGTCGGCGAGGGCGTCGAACACCTTCTCCGCGTCGGCTGCGACGACCCGCTCGGTGGTGGCCTCGACCTGCGCCATTTCGTTCCTCCAGGACTTGCGTTCTCGGGGTCGGGGCAAGCCAACCACCCCCGCGCTCGGTCCCCCAAATCGGGGTGCCCCAGGGCGTCCGGAGCGACAGGGAATGACACTTGCACAGTAATTCGAACAAGTGTTTCACTCTGGGGGCAGGACTACCGAGGAGGCGTCATGCGCTGGGAAAACCTCACAGTGGAGTCCGACGGCCACAGCCGGACGGCCGACGTCGCGCTGTTCGGCGCGGACGCGGTGACCACCCGTACCTTCGACACGCCCGAGTTCCGCGGGATCACCTTCCACGAGGTGCGGGCCCGCTCGATCATCAACCGGGTGCCGGGCGCCTCCCGCATGCCCTTCGAGTGGACGGTCAACCCCTACCGGGGCTGCTCCCACGCGTGCGTGTACTGCTTCGCCCGCAAGACCCACACCTATCTGGACCTCGACACCGGCCTCGACTTCGACTCGCAGATCGTGGTCAAGGTGAACGCGCCGGACCTGCTGCGCCGCCAGCTCGGCTCACGGCGCTGGACGGGCGAGCACATCGCGATGGGCACGAACGTCGACTGCTACCAGCGCGCGGAGGGCCGCTACCGGCTGATGCCGGGCATCCTCGGCGCCCTGCGCGACCACGCGAACCCCTTCTCGATCCTGACGAAGGGCACGCTGATCCTGCGCGACCTGGACCTCCTGGTGCAGGCCTCCGAGGTCACCGACGTCGGCGTCTCGGTCTCGGTCGGCTTCACCGACCCGGCGCTGTGGCGCACCGTGGAGCCCGGCACGCCCTCCCCGGAGCGGCGCCTGGACGCCGTACGGACCCTGACCGGGCACGGCATCGACGTCGGCGTCCTGATGGCCCCGGTGATCCCCTTCCTGAGCGACCACCCGGACCGGCTGCGGGCCACCGTGCGGGCGATAGCCGCCTCCGGGGCCACCTCGGTGACGCCCCTGGTGCTGCATCTGCGGCCCGGCGCGCGCGAGTGGTTCATGGCCTGGCTCGGGCACCACCACCCGCATCTGGTGCGCCGTTACGAGCGGCTGTACGCGGAGGGCTCGTACGCCCCGAAGTGGTACCAGCGCCGGATCACCCGTCAGGTCCACGACCTGGCGCAGGAGTACGGCATCGGTCCCGCGCGCGCGGGGATGCCCCGCCGGATCCCCGAACCGGCCGACCCCCGCGAGGCGCCGGTGACCGAACCGACGCAGCTCTCGCTGATCTGAGCGCGTTCCGTACCGGCCCGGGAGCGTTCGAGGGCATCCGGCGGCCCAATTGGGTCAAGTATCGGCTGAACAGGTTCTTCCGCCCCGCCTTTTCGGGACTATGCGGCGAGGGCCGACCGCGAGACCCGCGGTCCGCTGCCTCTGCGTCCTGGAGGACACATGAGAAAACGCGCAGCCGTACTGTGCGGTGCCGCCGTCGTCGTGGCCGGTACGGTCACCGCTCTGCCCGCGGACGCGAGTACCGCGCGTCCCACGGCCGCCGTCCAGCCGGCGAAGCCCACCTGGAAGGGCTGTGCCACCACCGACTACCCGACGCTCCAGTGCGCGAGCGTGCAGGTGCCGCTCGACCACGCGAACCCGCGCGGGAAGCAGATCACGCTCGCCCTGTCCCGGGTCCCGCACACCGCGAAGACCTACCAGGGGCCCCTGTTGGTCAACCCCGGCGGCCCCGGCGGCAGCGGACTGACCCTCGCGGGCTTCGTGGCCTCCTCGCTGCCCAAGGCGGTGGCCTCGCAGTACGACGTCATCGGCTTCGACCCGCGCGGTGTCGGCAAGAGCACCCCCGCCCTCGACTGCGAGCCCGGCCACTTCGACCCGGTGCGCCCCGACTCGGTACCGAGCACCCCCGCGCTGGAGCAGGCCAACCTCACGCGCGCGAAGTCCTTCGCGGCGGCCTGCGGCAAGAAGTACGCGAGCCTCCTCCCGTACATCGACACCATCAGCGCCGTACGGGACATGGACTCGATCCGGGCGGCCCTCGGCGCGAAGAAGATCAACTACTTCGGCTACTCCTACGGCACGTACCTGGGCGCCGTGTACGCGAAGCTCTACCCGGAGCGCGTCCGCCGCCTGGTCCTGGACTCCATCGTCGACCCCACGGGCGTCTGGTACGACGACAACCTCGGCCAGGACTACGCCTTCAACGACCGCCAGCAGGCGCTCATGGCGTGGATCGCGAAGTACGACTCCACGTACAAGCTCGGCACCGACCCGGCCAGGATCGAGGCCAAGTGGTACGCGATGCGGAAGGCACTCGCCAAGAAGCCGGCCGGCGGTAAGGTCGGCGCCTCCGAGCTGGAGGACACCTTCATCCCCGGCGGGTACTACAACGGCTACTGGCCCTACCTCGCCGAGGCGTTCGCGGCCTACGTCAACGACAAGAACGCCGAACCGCTGGTCGAGGCGTACGACAACTTCGCGGCGATCGACGCCTCCGGGGACAACGGGTACAGCGTCTACACCTCGGTGCAGTGCCGTGACGCGTCCTGGCCCCGCGACTGGAACCGGTGGCGCAAGGACAACTGGGCGGCCTACGAGAAGGCGCCGTTCATGGTCTGGAACAACGCCTGGTACAACGCGCCGTGCGCGTTCTGGCCGACGCGCTCCGAGCAGCCGATCAACATCGCGAACGGCAAACTGCCGCCGGTGCTGCTCTTCCAGGCGACCAACGACGCGGCGACCCCCTACGAGGGCGGCGCGACGGTCCACCAACTCCTGGCCGACTCCAGCTTCGTGGTCGAGGAGGGCGGCGGCAACCACGGCATCACGCTGAGCGGGAACGCCTGCCTGGACAAGTACCTCGCCACGTACCTGACCGACGGCAAGGTGCCGCGCGGCAACGGCGAGATCGACGCGGTGTGCCGGAAGACACCCGACCCGAAACCGCTGACCACGGCGAAGTCGGCGACGACGACGGCCCACGGCTCGACACTGCACGGCCTGCTGGGCTATCGCGGCTGAGCCCCGCATAGACGCTCCCACGGGAGCCGGGACGCTCCCACGGGGGCGGGAATCCTCGTTGTCAGACCCATGGTCCACCATGGACGCATGACCGAGCTGACGAGGATTCCCGCCCCCGACGGCGTCGCCCCCGCGACGGCCTACACCCACGTCGTCATGGGCACCGGCCGCTTCGTCGCGATCTCCGGCCAGCTCGCCCTGGACGAGGACGGCGCGCTCGTCGGCGAGGGCGACGCGGCGGCCCAGGCCCGCCAGATCTTCGAGAACCTCCGCCGCTGCCTGGCCGCCGCGGGCGCCACCTTCGACGACGTGGTCAAACTGACCTACTTCGTCACGGACATGGCCCACATGCCGGCCGTCCGCACCGCCCGCGCCACCCACATACCCGACGACAGGCTCCCCGCCGCGTCGGCCGTGCAGGTCGCCGCGCTGGTGCGCCCGGAGTTCCTGATGGAGATCGAGGCGTTCGCGGTGATCGGCGCGTAGGGGCACAGGGGCACAGCCGAACGGCCGGGCGCCTTCCGGTGGGCAGTTGCCGGAGGGCTCAGCGCTGCTCCGGGATCCGCGCCAGCGCGTGCACCGCCTCCTCCGCCAGCGCGGGGTGGGCCAGGGCGTCGTTGAGCACCGGTCTGGCGCGGGGGTCGCCCAGTTCGCCCAGGCCCTGGACGCAGGCGAGTGCCACGCGGCGGTACGGGTCGTGGGGGCGCAGGCGGCGCTCCAGGGTGGTGATGAGGGCGGGGACGGACTCGGGGGCGCGCAGGTCGGCCAGGAGGCGGACGGGGTGCAGGGCGTAGGCGACGCGGAGTTCGTTGGTGGCCAGGGCCGCCGCCGCGCGGGCGGTGCGGGGGTCGTCGAGGCGGGCCAGGGCGTACGCGGCGGAGGCGCAGCGCGGTGGGTCGCGGTGGTTGAGGAACAGGACGAGGGACTCGAAGGCACGGCGGTCACCCGCGAGGCCGAGGCGGAACGCGGCCAACTCCCGGGCCCAGAGCGGCTGTCCGACGGCGGTGAGCACCTCCGCCAGTTCGCCGAGGTCCCCGGTCGCCACGAGCCGCTCGTAGGGCACCGCCCCGCCCGACTCCCGCCGTAAGCGCTCCGTGAGTGATCGCAACTCTTCGTCCATGAAACCGAGCCTAGGGGGGTCGTGGGAGGGGCGGGACCTACATCACAAACTCGGGGGCTGGCGCGCTCGTTACCCACCGGTTAACCTCAAGTGAGCGAGTCACCCACTCGCACCCTCCTCGCCGTGGCCTGGTGACGCAGCCATGGTGAGCGCAGTCGGTTCGGTACCTCGTGTGCCGCAGTACGACACGGCCTGGGACAGGGCCGGTCGGAACTCTCCTTCCTCCGGGCGTGTGCGCTCGTCGCCCGGCACCACCCGCACTCCTTCTCGCGCTCCGCGCGCCCCTCGGCGTACGGACCGCGCTCCCAGTCGTCACCCTCATTCCAGGAGTCCCGCGATGGCAACTCCCCTGTCCGACGCTTCCCTGTCCCCGTTCAAGACCATTGCCGTCGTCGGTCTCGGCACGATGGGCACCGGTATCACCGAGGTCCTCGCCCGGGCCGGCCGCGAGGTCGTCGGCATCGACGTCAGCGAGGCCGCGACCGCCCACGCCGTCGCCGCCCTGGAGACCGCGACCGCGCACGCCGTGCGGCGCGGCCGGCTGACCGAGCAGGAGCGCGCCGACGCCCTGGCCCGGGTCCGCACCTCCACCGACCTGGGCGCGGCGGCCGACGCCGACCTCGTCATCGAGGTGGCCCCCGAGTCGTACGAGATCAAGCACCGGATCTTCCGCGAGCTGGACGGGATCGTGCGCCCCGGGACCATCCTCGCGACCGGCACCAACGCGCTGTCCGTCACCCGGCTCGCCGCCGACTCGGCGCGGCCGGAGCGGGTGCTCGGGCTGCACTTCTTCAATCCGGCGCCCGCGATGAAGCTGGTCGAGGTGGTCTCCTCGGTGCTGACCGCGCCCACCGCCGTCGCCGCCGTCACCGAGCTGGCGATCGAGCTGGGCAAGGAGCCCGTCGCGGTCGGCGACCGCCCCGGATTCGTCGCGGACGGGCTGCTGTTCGGCTACCTCAACCAGGCCGCCGCGATGTACGAGGCGAAGTACGCCTCCCGCGAGGACATCGACGCCGCGATGCGGCTCGGCTGCGGGCTGCCCATGGGCCCGCTCGCGCTGCTCGACCTGATCGGCGTCGACACCGCGCGCACGGTCCTGGAGGCGATGTACGCCGAGTCCCACGACCGTCTGCACGCCCCCGCGCCGATCCTCAAGCAGCTCAGCGAGGCGGGCCTGACCGGCCGCAAGGCGGGCCGCGGCTTCTACTCCTACGAGGCGCCCGGCAGCGCCACCGTCGTGCGGGACGCGCTGACCCCGCCGGAGGGCGGACGGCTCGCCCCGGGCCGTACGGTCCGCTCGGTCGGGGTCGCCGGTTCCGGGACCATGGCGTCCGGCATCGCCGAGGTCTTCGCCAAGGCCGGCTACGACGTGGTCCTCGCCGCCCGCAGCGAGGAGAAGGCGCAGTTCGCCAAGTCCCGTATCGGCAAGTCCCTTTCGCGCTCCGTCGACCGGGGGCGGATGACCGCCGAGGCCGCCGCGCAGACCCTGGAGCGGATCACTCCGGCGGGCTCCTACGACGCGTTCGCGGACGTCGACCTGGCCGTCGAGGCGGTCGCCGAGGACCTGGAGATCAAGCAGCAGCTGTTCGCGACGCTGGACAAGGTCTGCAAGCCGGGCGCGGTCCTGGCCACCACGACCTCGTCCCTGCCGGTCGTCGCGTGCGCCCGCGCCACCTCGCGTCCGCAGGACGTGATCGGCATGCACTTCTTCAACCCGGCGCCCGCGATGAAGCTGGTCGAGGTCGTCCGTACGGTGTTGACGGATGCCGACGTCCACGCAACGGTCCACGAGGTCTGCGTCAAGATCAAGAAGCATGCCGTGGACTGTGGTGACCGCGCCGGATTCATCGTCAACGCACTGCTCTTCCCGTACCTCAACAACGCGATCAAGATGGTGCAGGAGCACTACGCGTCCCTTGACGACATCGACGCCGCGATGAAGCTGGGCGGCGGCTACCCGATGGGCCCCTTCGAGCTGCTGGACGTCGTCGGGCTCGATGTCTCGCTGGCGATCGAGAAGGTCCTGCACCGCGAGTTCCGCGACCCGGGCCTCGCTCCCGCGCCGCTCCTGGAGCACCTGGTGGCCGCGGGCTGCCTCGGCCGCAAGACGGGCCGCGGCTTCCGCGAATATGCCCGCCGCTGAGGGATCCGACGACCCGTTCGCGGCCGACGGAGACTGGGGCGGGCTCCTCGAACCCGCCGGAGGACCCCCGCCCGCACCGGGCGGGGGAAACCCCCGACGTGCGCGGCAAGCTGCGCACATGCAGTACGTTCGGGTCATGCCCCAGCCCGCCAAGCCCCCACGTACCGCAGCCGCGCCCGACGCACCCGAGAGTGCCGCGGGCAGTCGTGCCGCCGCCCAGCGCCTGAAGATGCGGCGCGAACTGGCGGCGGCGGCGATGGAGCTGTTCGCGACGAAGGGGTACGAGGCGACCACCGTCGACGAGATCGCCGCCGCGGCCGGGGTCGCGCGCCGGACGTTCTTCCGCCACTTCCGCTCCAAGGAAGAGGCGATCTTCCCGGACCACGACGACACCTTGATCCGCGCCGAGGCGGTGCTCAACGCCGCCCCGGCGCACGAGCACCCGCTCGACACGGTGTGCCGGGGCATCAAGGAGGTCATGCGCATGTACGCGGCACAGCCGGA
This sequence comes from Streptomyces sp. NPDC091280, assembly GCF_044768565.1. Lineage (NCBI taxonomy): Bacteria > Bacillati > Actinomycetota > Actinomycetes > Kitasatosporales > Streptomycetaceae > Streptomyces > Streptomyces sp. NPDC091280. The sequence goes on along the minus strand of NZ_JBIVUZ010000004.1, from coordinate 461,226 downwards.
GATCTCGGTCGCCCGCTACAAGCTGACGCGCGAGGTGCCCACCCTGCGCGAGGCCGAGATCGCGTCGGTGGCCCGCTACGAGCGGCTGTTCACGCGCTACCTGCTGGGCCACTTCGACGAGCACGCGCACGACGACGACGCCAACGACGACCCGCTGCTCGCCGAGGTCGCCGCCTCGGCCGTGGTCACCGCCCACAACCACGTGCTGCGGCGCTGGCTGCGGGCCGGCGGCCAGGGCGACGTCGAGGCACAGCTGGACCACGCCTTCGGGATCGTACGGAAGACGTTCGGCAGCGGCATCGGCGCCGGCCGCGCCACGGCCGCCAAGCCGGCCACGGCGGCGGTGCACCAGCAGGGCGAGGTCCTGGTGACGGTCGCCCGCACCGACGCCCCGCTGGACGAGGTCATGCGGACCATCGAAGAGGCACTCAGGGACCGCTGACCCTGCCCGTCCCGTGTGGTGACGGCCACCCTCCGGGGTGGCCGTTTTGGCATGTCAGGGCCCCTTTTCACGCACCTTTCAGACCCCGTTCGATCGATCATCGCTCATTTGTTACGTAAAGATTTCACCTGAGAGCAATTCATGGCACTCGGTGCCTTGCGGGGTGACACGCAGTGTCATACGTTGAAGGTGTCCGGGCGGCCGGCGTACAGAGATCTCCCGTACGCCGACTGTCCCCGCAACCCACCACTGGGCTGCGCGCCCGGACGCCTGCGTCACAGGCACCCTCCCGCGCCACAAAGCGCTGCCGAAGCACCACCCCGCCGAACCGACGGCATCTCTCCACCCACCCTCAGCAGCACCGACGTACCCCTCAGCGCCCCTCCCTCAGGGCGCACTTCGCCGGAGGCAACACCGTGACCGTGAAGGACATCCTCGCCGCGATCCAGTCGCCGGACTCGACTCCGGCCGACTTCGCCGCCCTGCCGCTCCCCGAGTCGTACCGCGCGATCACCGTGCACAAGGACGAGACCGAGATGTTCGCGGGCCTCGCCACCCGCGACAAGGACCCCCGCAAGTCGATCCACCTGGACGACGTCCCGGTGCCCGAACTCGGCCCGGGCGAAGCCCTGGTGGCCGTCATGGCGTCGAGCGTCAACTACAACTCCGTGTGGACGTCGATCTTCGAGCCGCTGTCCACCTTCGGCTTCCTGGAGCGCTACGGCAAGCTCAGTGAGCTGACCAAGCGGCACGACCTGCCGTACCACATCATCGGCTCCGACCTCGCGGGCGTCGTCCTGCGCACCGGCCCGGGCGTCAACTCCTGGAAGCCCGGTGACGAGGTCGTCGCGCACTGCCTCTCCGTCGAGCTGGAGTCCTCCGACGGGCACAACGACACGATGCTCGACCCCGAGCAGCGGATCTGGGGCTTCGAGACCAACTTCGGCGGGCTCGCCGAGATCGCGCTCGTCAAGTCCAACCAGCTGATGCCGAAGCCGGACCACCTGAGCTGGGAGGAGGCGGCGGCCCCCGGGCTCGTCAACTCCACCGCCTACCGGCAGCTGGTCTCCCGCAACGGCGCCGGCATGAAGCAGGGCGACAACGTCCTGATCTGGGGCGCGAGCGGCGGACTGGGCTCGTACGCCACGCAGTTCGCGCTCGCGGGCGGCGCCAACCCGATCTGTGTCGTGTCCTCGCCGCAGAAGGCGGACATCTGCCGGGCGATGGGCGCCGAGGCGATCATCGACCGCAACGCCGAGGACTACCGGTTCTGGAAGAACGAGCACGAGCAGGACCCGCGCGAGTGGAAGCGGTTCGGCAAGCGCATCCGTGAACTCACCGGCGGCGAGGACGTCGACATCGTCTTCGAGCACCCCGGCCGCGAGACCTTCGGCGCGAGCGTCTACGTCACCCGCAAGGGCGGCACGATCGTCACCTGCGCCTCGACCTCCGGGTTCAACCACGAGTACGACAACCGCTATCTGTGGATGTCCCTGAAGCGGATCATCGGCTCGCACTTCGCCAACTACCGCGAGGCCTGGGAGGCCAACCGGCTGGTCGCCAAGGGCAAGATCCACCCGACCCTCTCCAAGGTGTACTCCCTGGAGGAGACCGGCCAGGCCGCCCACGACGTCCACCGCAACGTCCACCAGGGCAAGGTCGGCGTCCTGTGTCTGGCCCCCGAGGAAGGCCTCGGGGTGCGCGACGAGGAGAAGCGCGCGCGGCACATCGACGCGATCAACCGCTTCCGGAACATCTGAGGACACCCGAGGACACCCGAGGTCATTGATGACTGAGCGTCAGAAAGACCGGCCGTGGCTCATGCGCACGTACGCCGGTCACTCCACGGCAGAGGCGTCCAACGAGCTGTACCGGCGCAACCTCGCCAAGGGCCAGACCGGTCTGTCGGTCGCGTTCGACCTGCCGACGCAGACCGGCTACGACTCCGACCACATCCTCGCCCGCGGCGAGGTCGGCCGGGTCGGCGTGCCGGTGGCCCATCTCGGCGACATGCGGCGGCTGTTCCAGGACATCCCCCTGGACCAGATGAACACCTCGATGACGATCAACGCCACCGCCATGTGGCTGCTGGCGCTCTATCAGGTCGTCGCCGAGGAGCAGGGCGTCGACATCACCCAGCTCCAGGGGACGACCCAGAACGACATCGTCAAGGAGTACCTGTCGCGGGGCACGCACGTGTTCCCGCCGGTGCCCTCGCTCCGGCTGACGACCGACATGATCTGCTACACGGTCAACCACATCCCCAAGTGGAACCCGATCAACATCTGCAGCTACCACCTCCAGGAGGCCGGGGCCACCCCGGTCCAGGAGATCGCGTACGCGATGTCGACCGCGATCGCCGTCCTGGACGCGGTGTTCGCGTCCGGCCAGATCCCCGAGGACCGCAAGGGCGATGTCGTCGCCCGCATCTCCTTCTTCGTGAACGCGGGCGTCCGCTTCATCGAGGAGATGTGCAAGATGCGCGCCTTCGGCCGCATCTGGGACCGGATCACCCGCGAGCGCTACGGCATCGAGGACCCGAAGCAGCGCCGGTTCCGCTACGGCGTCCAGGTCAACTCGCTGGGCCTGACCGAGGCGCAGCCGGAGAACAACGTCCAGCGGATCGTGCTGGAGATGCTGGCCGTGACGCTGTCGAAGGACGCACGCGCGCGTGCCGTCCAACTCCCGGCGTGGAACGAGGCGTTGGGCCTGCCCCGGCCCTGGGACCAGCAGTGGTCGCTGCGCATCCAGCAGGTGCTCGCGCACGAGAGCGACCTGCTGGAGTACGCGGACATCTTCGACGGCTCGCACGTCATCGAGGCGAAGGTGGCCTCCCTCGTCGAGGAGTCCCTCGCCGAGATCGAGCGCATCGAGGAGATGGGCGGCGCGATGGCCGCCGTGGAGTCGGGCTATCTGAAGTCGCAGCTCGTGTCCTCGCACGCGGAGCGCCGGGGCCGTATCGAGTCCGGTCAAGAGAAGATCGTCGGCGTCAACATCTTCAACACGACCGAGCCCAATCCACTCACCGCCGACCTTGATCAAGCCATCCAGACGGTCGACCCGGCCGTCGAGGCGAGGGTCATCGAGTCGTTGGGGCGGTGGCGGGACACGCGCTACCAGCCGCCGTTCAACCACCCGCGCCCGTGCAAGGCGCTGGAGCGGCTGAAGGAGGCCGCCAAGGGCACCGACAACCTCATGGAGGCCACCCTGGAGTGCGCCCGCGCCGGTGTCACGACCGGTGAGTGGGCCGGGGCCCTGCGCGAGGTCTTCGGCGAGTTCCGGGCGCCCACGGGCGTCTCCTCGGCCCCGGTCGCCGTACCCGCCGAGGAGGGCTCGGCGATGGCCGGGGTGCGCCACAAGGTGGAGGCGACGGCGCGGGACATGGGCGTGGGCAAACTGCGCTTCCTGGTCGGCAAGCCGGGCCTGGACGGGCACTCCAACGGCGCCGAGCAGATCGCGGTGCGCGCGCGTGACGCCGGCTTCGAGGTGGTGTACCAGGGCATCCGGCTGACCCCGGAGCAGATCGTGGACGCGGCCGTGGCCGAGGACGTGCACGCGGTCGGCCTGTCCATCCTGTCCGGCTCGCACGCCCAGTTGGTGCCGGACGTCCTCGAACGGCTCCGTGTGGCCGGTGCCACAGACATACCTGTCATCGCCGGTGGGATCATCCCCCAGGGCGACGCCGAGCAGCTCAGGGCTGCCGGGGTCGCCGCGGTCTTCACCCCGAAGGACTTCGACATCACCGGAATCATCGGCCGCATCGTCGACGAGATCCGGAAGGCGAACAAGCTCGACCCCCTGCTCGACCCCTTGGAGGTCCCCGCATGACCACGCCCGCCCCCGTGAACCGGCTCCGTCCGCGACGCTCGTGCCTCGCGGTCCCCGGGAGCAACCCGCGCTTCCTGGAGAAGGCGCAGGGCCTCCCGGCCGACCAGGTCTTCCTCGACCTGGAGGACGCGTGCGCGCCGCTGGCCAAGCCCGAGGCGCGGCACACGATCGTCAAGTTCCTCAACGAGGGCGACTGGACGGGCAAGACGCGGGTCGTGCGTGTCAACGACTGGACGACCGAGTGGACGTACCGCGATGTCGTCACGGTCGTCGAGGGTGCCGGGCCGAACCTCGACTGCATCATGCTGCCGAAGGTGCAGGACGCCCAGCAGGTCGTCGCCCTGGACCTGCTGCTGACGCAGATCGAGAAGACGATGGGCTTCGAGGTCGGCAAGATCGGCATCGAGGCGCAGATCGAGAACGCGCAGGGACTCAACAACGTCAACGCCATCGCTCAAGCCAGTCAACGTGTCGAGACGATCATCTTCGGACCGGCCGACTTCATGGCGTCGATCAACATGAAGTCCCTCGTCGTGGGCGAGCAGCCGCCCGGCTACCCGGCGGACGCCTACCACTACATCCTGATGAAGATCCTGATGGCCGCCCGCGCCAACAACCTCCAGGCGATCGACGGCCCCTACCTCCAGATCCGCAACGTCGACGGCTACCGCGCGGTCGCCCAGCGGGCCGCCGCGCTCGGCTTCGACGGCAAGTGGGTGCTGCACCCGGGCCAGGTCGAGGCGTCCAACGAGATCTTCTCTCCGTCGCAGGAGGACTTCGACCACGCCGAGCTGATCCTGGACGCGTACGACTACTACACGTCCGAGGCCGGCGGCAAGAAGGGCTCGGCGATGCTCGGCGACGAGATGATCGACGAGGCCAGCCGCAAGATGGCACTGGTCATCTCGGGCAAGGGCCGGGCCGCCGGCATGGAGCGCACCAGCACGTTCGAAGCCCCGGAGGCCTGAGCACCATGCAGTTCGGACGCACCTACGAGGAGTTCGAGGTCGGCGCGGTCTACAAGCACTGGCCCGGGAAGACGGTCACGGAGTACGACGACCACCTCTTCTGTCTCCTGACGATGAACCACCACCCGCTCCACATGGACGCCAACTACGCCGAGAACACCACGGACTTCGGCAAGAACGTGGTGGTCGGCAACTACATCTACTCGCTGCTGCTGGGCATGTCCGTGCCGGACGTGTCGGGCAAGGCCATCGCCAACCTGGAGATCGAGTCGCTGAAGCACGTGGCGCCGACCTTCCACGGCGACACGATCTACGGCGAGACGACGGTCCTCGACAAGACGCCCTCGAAGTCGAAGAACGACCGCGGGATCGTGTATGTCGAGACCAGGGGCTACAAGCAGGACGGCACGCTGGTCTGCGTGTTCCGCCGCAAGGTGATGGTGCCGACCGAGACGTACATCAAGGAGCGCGGCGGCGAACAGCCCGGCCGGCCCGAACCGAAGCAGACGGAGAAGTAGCCATGGCGCGACTCGCCCAGACCGCCGGTCTCACGGACGTCCAGCGGGAAATCCTGTCCACCGTCCGGGACTTCGTGGACAAGGAGATCATCCCGGTCGCCACCGAGCTGGAGCACCGCGACGAGTACCCGCAGCAGATCGTCGACGGCCTCCGGGAGTTGGGCCTGTTCGGTCTGATGATCCCGGAGGAGTACGGCGGCCTGGGCGAGTCGCTGCTGACGTACGCCCTGTGCGTGGAGGAGATCGCGCGCGGCTGGATGTCGGTGTCCGGGATCGTCAACACCCACTTCATCGTGGCCTACATGCTCAAGCAGCACGGCACCCAGGAGCAGAAGGACCACTTCCTGCCGCGGATGGCGGCGGGTGACATCCGGGGCGCGTTCTCGATGTCGGAGCCGGCGCTCGGCTCGGACGTGTCGGCGATCACGTCCAAGGCGGTCAGGGACGGCGACGAGTACGTCCTGAACGGCCAGAAGATGTGGCTGACGAACGGCGGGACGTCCTCGCTCGTGGCCGTCCTGGTGCGCACCGACGAGGGGCACCCCGAGGGCACCGCGCCGCACCGGTCGATGACGACCTTCCTGGTGGAGAAGGAGCCCGGTTTCGGTGAGGTCCGGCCCGGTCTCACCATCCCCGGGAAGATCGACAAGATGGGCTACAAGGGCGTCGACACCACCGAGTTGATCATGGACGGCCTGCGGATCCCGGCCGACCGCGTGCTCGGCGGCGAGACGGGCCGAGGTTTTTACCAAATGATGGACGGGGTCGAGGTGGGCCGCGTGAATGTGGCGGCCCGTGGTTGCGGCGTCGCTCAGCGTGCCTTCGAACTGGGCGTCTCCTACGCCCAGCAGCGCCACACCTTCGGCAAGCCGATCGCCCAGCACCAGGCGATCCAGTTCAAGCTGGCGGAGATGGCTACCAAGGTCGAGGCCGCCCATGCGATGATGGTCAACGCGGCGCGCAAAAAGGACTCGGGGGAACGAAACGACCTTGAGGCAGGGATGGCGAAGTACCTCGCCTCCGAGTACTGCAAGGAGGTCGTGGAGGACGCCTTCCGGATCCACGGCGGGTACGGCTTCTCCAAGGAGTACGAGATCGAACGCCTCTACCGCGAGGCGCCGATGCTGTTGATCGGCGAAGGTACCGCCGAAATCCAGAAAATGATCATCGGGCGCAGGTTGCTCGAAGAGTATCGATTCCAGGGCTGATTGTCCGTTTCGGGGTGTTTTCTTCGAGAAGAAGATCACACCCCGTCAACGCCCTTCAGCCGCCGACTCGGCTTACTGGCTTAGCCAGTTGTGGCCCTCGACCGGTACGATCCCGGGAAAGCCGCCGTCCCCCGTTACAGTGCGGCATCATCCGCTACGAAGGTCATCCATGCCCCACAGCCAAACCTCTGCACCACGCGACAGCCTGGCAGGCGTACGCCTGGCGCGCGGAGCATCGCCGTGGCTCCTGCCGACCGTCGCCACCGCAGCCCTCAGCCTGGTACGCGCGCGCAAGTCCGGCGCCGCCAAGGCCGTGGCCGTACCCGCCACCGCGCTCGCGGCGGGCATGCTGTGGTTCTTCCGCGACCCCGAGCGCGAGATCACCCCGGGCCGGGTCATCTCGCCCGCCGACGGAGTGGTGCAGAGCATCATGCCGTGGAAGGACGGTCGCACCCGCGTCGCCATCTTCATGAGCCCGCTGAACGTCCACGTCAACCGCGCGCCGCTCTCCGGCACGGTGACATCGGTCGAGCACATCCCGGGCGGTTTCGTTCCCGCGTTCAACAAGGAGAGCGAGAACAACGAGCGCGTCGTCTGGCACTTCGACACCGAGCTCGGTGACATCGAGATGATCCAGATCGCCGGCGCCGTCGCCCGCCGCATCGTCCCCTACGTCCCGCAGGGCACGAAGGTCGAGCAGGGCGAGCGCATCGGACTGATCCGCTTCGGTTCGCGTGTCGACATCTACCTCCCCGAGGGTGTCGAGGTGGACGTGGAGGTCGGTCAGAAGACGGTGGCTGGGGTGACTCGCATTGACCGTGATTGATCCGGAGACACAGGCGGGCTGGGTGCCCGAGGCCGACGAGGTGGACGACGAGGAGGAGATGCCTCTTTCTCTCCGCCTCTCAATAGCGGACACCCTCACCCTCGGCAACGCCACCTGCGGCTTCATGGCGGTGTACTTCACCACCACCGGCATCCTGATCCCGCACCTGACGGGCAACGACGAGTCGACCGGCATGGCCCGCCACAGCGCGGCCACCGCGGTCATCCTGATGCTGTGCGCGGCGGTCTTCGACCTCTTCGACGGCCTCGTCGCCCGCAAGCTGCGCTCCTCCCCCATGGGCGCGGAGCTGGACAACCTGTCGGACCTGATCAGCTTCGGCCTGGCCCCGGCGTACTTCGTCCTTGTCTACGGCATGGTCGCGGACGACGCGCACCAGAGAGTGGCGGCGGTCGGCGCGATCGTGGTGCTGCTGGCCGTGGTGCTGAGACTCGCGCGCTTCTCCTGTGTGACCCCGCCGAACGGCATGTTCCAGGGCATGCCCTCCCCCTTCGGGGCGCTCACGGTGGTCTCGATCGTGCTCCTTGAGCTGCCCTTCGTGGCGACGCTCCTGGCGATCCTGGGCACCGCCTGGCTGATGGTGAGCCGGGTCGAGTACCCGAAGCCGCGGGGCCGCCTCGCGGTCGCGATGCTCGCCTGGATCGTCCTGTCGATGGGCCTGCTGGCGGCCTGGGCGTTCGACGCCCCGAGCGGTCAGCTGCTCCTCCAGACGGGCTGCGCGCTCCAGCTGGTCATGGGCGCGGTGATCCCGCTGTTCGCGACGGCCCGCCGCGTGAACAACTTCCGCGACAACCGCCGCGAGGCGCGGGCGGCACAGTCGTAGCCGGTCGTGACAGACGGAACGAAGGGCCCCGAGCCGCTTGGCTCGGGGCCCTTCGGCGTTCCCGGGGCGGGACTCAGACCAGGAAGTCCCGCGCGATGTTCTCCGCGACGCGCTCCAGGATCGGGCCCGCGTCGGCGATGCACTTGACCACGTCGGGTTCGACCGAGGTCAGCGGGTAAGCGCGGCGGATGCCGGCGTGGCCGAGGGCCTGCGGGGGCAGCGCGAGCCGGCCGCAGACGGCGACGACCTCCTTGCCCTCCGCGCGGGCCGCCGCGGCGACACCGGCCGGGGCCTTGCCGTGCAGGGTCTGCTCGTCGAGGGAGCCCTCGCCGGTGATGACCAGGGTGGCGCCCGCCAGGGCGGAGGCGAAGCCGAGGACGTCGAGCATCACCTCGATGCCGGGGCGGAAGCGGGCGCCGAGGAGCAGCGCGCCGTAGCCGATCCCGCCGGCGGCACCCGCGCCGGGGGCGGCGGCGTGCTCGGCGGCCCTGGCGCCGACCGACTCCTCCAGGATCTTCGCGTAGTGGCCGAGGGCCGCGTCGAGGGCGTCCACGTCGTCCGGCGCGGCGCCCTTCTGGGGGCCGTAGACCGCGGCGGCGCCCTTGGGGCCGGTGAGCGGGTTGTCGACGTCGCTGGCGAGGACGAGCGTGACGGAGGCCAGGCGCGGGTCGAGCCCGGAGAGGTCGGCGGAGGCCAGGTCGATCAGGGCGCCGCCGCCCGGGGGCACCGGTTCGCCGTCCGCGTCCAGGAAACGGGCGCCGAGCGCGGACAGCATGCCCGCGCCGCCGTCCGTGGTGGCGCTGCCGCCGACACCGAACACGATCGTCCGGGCGCCCGCGTCGAGCGCGGCCCGCAGCAGTTCGCCGGAGCCGTACGTCGAGGAGGTCAGCGGCGCGAAGACGCCCTTGGGCAGCCGCTGGAGCCCACTCGCCTCGGCCATCTCCACGACGGCCGTGTCGCCGCGGACCGCGAAGGCCGCGGTGACCTCGTCGCCGAGGGGCCCGGCGACGCGTGTCTCCCGTCGCTCGAACCCGGCCGCGACGGCCGCGTCCACCGTGCCGTCGCCGCCGTCGGCGACCGGCATCGCGGCGACCTCCAGATCGGGTACGACCCGGCGCAGCCCGGCCGTCACCCGCTCCGCGACCTGCACGGCCGTCAGCGACCCCTTGAACTTGTCCGCGGCGATGAGCACCCTGTGGGTGCCCCTCCGCACAGCGTCCGCCACCTTGCGATCCCCTCGCTCTACGGGCCCTTGAGGGCCAGTCGCGCCGCTGCGACCTTAACCGCCGGACGCCCCCGCCGTCATGCCCCGCCCGAACGCTGGGACCGGGCTGAGCGTCCCCTGTGCCACCGCGGGGGCGGGCACCGGGTGGGCGGCCGATGCCGCCGACAGCCCTGGTCCGTCGCTTCCCGGAGCCGAGCGGCGCGCCTGCGCGGGCTGGTTACCCTTCCCCCATGACCACCACTCCAGACTTCGCGACGTACCTCGCCGGCCTCCCCCGCATCCTCGCCGGGGCCGCCGCGCTCTTCCGCGACACCGAGGGCAACGTCCTGCTCGTCGAGCCCAACTACCGTGAGGGCTGGGCCCTTCCGGGCGGCACCGTCGAGTCGGACGGCGGCGAGACGCCGCGCCAGGGAGCGCGCCGCGAGACGCTGGAGGAGATCGGTCTCGACGTCGAACTCGGCCCGCTGCTCGCCGTGGACTGGATCTACCACGGACCGGACTACCCGCCGCTGGTGGCCTACCTCTACGACGGCGGGATCCTCACCGCGAACGACCTCAAGTCGATCCGCCTCCAGGAGGAGGAACTGCTGTCCTGGCGCCTCGTCCCGCGCGGCGAACTCACCGAGTACCTGCCGGGGTCCCTGGGACTGCGGGTCCTGGTCGGGCTCGACGTACTGGCGGACGGGACGGGGACGGCGGAGCTGGAGAACGGACGACGGGTGGGCTGAACTCCCTTGTGCCGGGCGGCCGATATCCGTTCGCACGCCCCCACCCGGCCCACCTACCCTCGCCCCATGAACAAGCCTCTCGTCGCCCTCCTGAGTGGCGCGGGCATCTCCACCGACTCCGGTATCCCCGACTACCGCGGCCCGAACGGGCTGTGGCGGCGTGATCCGGAGGCCGAGAAGCTCGTGACGTACGAGTACTACATGGGCGACCCGGAGATCCGGCGCCGCTCGTGGCGGTTGCGCCGCGAGAACCATGTGCTGGGGGCCGAGCCGAACACCGCGCACCGGGCGGTGGCCGAACTGGCGGAGGCCGGTGTGCCGGTGCGGGTCATCACGCAGAACGTCGACGGGCTGCACCAGCTCGCCGGGCTGCCCGCCCGCAAGGTGCTCGAACTGCACGGCAGCGCGCGGAGTGTCCTGTGCACGAAGTGCCGTGCGCGGGGGCCGATGGAGGACGCCCTCGCCCGGGTCGCGGCCGGCGAGGCGGATCCGCCGTGTCTGGAGTGCGGCGGGATCCTGAAGCCGGCGACCGTGATGTTCGGCGAGAACCTCGACCCGGTGGTCCTCGGCGAGGCCGTCGCCGTCACCAAGGCGTGCCAGGTGTTCATCGCGGTCGGCAGCAGCCTCCAGGTCCACCCCGCCGCGGGCCTCGCCGGTGTCGCCGCCGATCACGGGGCACGGCTCGTCGTCGTCAACGCCGAGCCGACACCGTACGATGGACTCGCCGACGAGGTCATCCGGGAGCCGATCGGGACGGCCCTGCCCGAGCTGCTGCGGTCCCTTCGCGGGAACTAGCGGGAACTGGCGGGAACGGGGACTAGAAGAGCGCCGCCCCGCTCTCGAAGTCCAGCAGTCGCTGCTTGCGGTCCAGGCCGCCGCCGTAGCCCGTGAGGCTGCCGTTCGCGCCGACGACGCGGTGGCAGGGGACGATGATGCCGATGGGGTTCTTGCCGTTGGCGAGGCCGACCGCGCGGGAGGCGCCCGGGTTGCCGAGGGCGTCGGCGAGGTCGCCGTAGGAGCGGGTCTCGCCGTAGGGGATGCGGCGGAGCTGCTCCCAGACCGTGCGTTGGAAGCGGGTTCCGTGCAGGCGCAGTTCGAGGGTGAACTCCTTCAACTCGCCCGCAAAATAGGCCTGTAGTTGGGCGGTGGCCTCGGCGAAGGGGGTGTCGTCCGGGGTGCCGAAGGACTCCTCCGGGGGACGGTGGCGCTGGTCGACCATGTAGAGGCCGCAGAGGGTGCCGTCGTCGTCGGCGACCAGGGTCAGGGGGCCGTACGGGCTGTCGATCACCGTGTGGTGCTTCGTCACTTCTGTTCTCCCTTACGCGGGCAGGAAGTTGATCGGGTGGTTGTCGGTCGCCCACAGGTACTGGACCGCGTACGCCCGCCACGGCCGCCAGGCCGCCGCGCGGGCGGTGAGGGCGGCCGGGGTCGACGGGAGGCCCAACTCCCGTGCGGCGCGCCGGACTCCGAGGTCGGTGGGAAGGAACGCGTCGGGGTCGCCGAGGGCGCGCATCGCGATGACGTCGACCGTCCAGGGGCCGAAGCCGGGGAGGGCGAGGAGGCGGGCCCGGGTCTGCGACCAGTCGCTCTCCACTCCCAAGTTGATTGTGCCGTCCGCCAGTTGGCGGACGAGGGTGGTGAAGGTCGTCCGGCGGGTCCGCGGCATCGCCAAGGACTCCGGGTGCACCGCCGCCAGTGCCTCGGGGGACGGGAAGAGGTGGGTCAGACCGCCCTCGGGGTCGTCGAGCGGTTCGCCGTGGGCGGTGACCAGGCGGGCCGCGTGGGTGCGGGCCGCCGCCGTGGAGACCTGTTGCCCGAGGACCGCGCGTACCGCGAACTCGGCCTCGTCGACCGTGCGCGGGACGCGGCGGCCCGGTGCCTTGTCCACCAGGGGTGCCAGTACGGGATCGGTCCGCAGCTGGTCGTCCACCGCGACCGGGTCGGCGTCCAGGTCGAGCATGCGGCGGCAGCGGCTGATGGCCACGGGCAGGTCCCGCAGATCGCTGAGGGTGAGACGGCAGGCGATGTGGTCGGGGCAGGGGGTGAGCGACACGATGCCGTGGCCGTAGGGGAGGCGGAGGGTGCGGCGGTAGGCGCCGGCGCGCCACTCCTCCACGCCCGGTACGGCGGTCGCCGCGAGGTGGCCGAAGAGGTTGTCGGGGTTGAGCGGGGCGCGGAACGGCAGGCGGAGGGTGAGCGTGCCGGGGGTGAGGACGGCCGTCCTGGGGCGCCTGTCGCGCAGTTCGCTCGGGGAGAGGGCGAAGACCTCGCGCACGGTGTCGTTGAAGGTGCGGATCGAGGAGAAGCCGGCGGCGAAGGCGATCTCCGCCATCGGAAGGGCGGTCGTCTCGATCAACAGCCGTGCCGTCTGGGCGCGTTGGGCCCGCGCGAGGGCGAGCGGGCCGGCGCCGAGTTCGGCGCGGAGCTGGCGTTCGATCTGCCGGGTGCTGTAGCCGAGGCGGGCCGCGAGGCCGGGGACGCCCTCGCGGTCCACGGTCCCGTCGGCGATCAGGCGCATCGCGCGGGCGACCAGGTCGGCCCGCTGGTTCCACTCCGGGGACCCGGGGCTGGTGTCGGGGCGGCAGCGCTTGCAGGCCCGGAACCCGGCCTGCTGGCAGGCCGCCGCGCTCGGGTAGAACGTCATGTTCTGCGGCTTGGGCGGTACGACCGGGCAGCTGGGCCGGCAGTAGATGCGGGTGGTCAGGACGGCCGTGAAGAACCAGCCGTCGAAGCGCGCGTCCTTGGACTGGACGGCGCGCACACAGCGCTCCGTGTCGGTGTGCATCCCGTTCTGCATACGTCCAGCATCCGATACGCACCGGACCGGGGCTGGCGGGAATCCGACATCGACGTGCCATGGCCTGGCGCGCGGCCGGTTCCCCACCCGGGTCCGGGCCGGTGAAGGCCGCGGTTATCGGTTCGTGGTGCGACACCCGGCTTTGTGGCGTCGGCCTTCGTGACCCCTCCCCCACCGCAGGCCTGCTCTCGCTGCCGGGCGGCCGGTACACCTCCGCCGAGGGCACGGACTGCCGCAACTACGGTGGTCCGGACGGCCTGTTGGAGCTCCGGGAGATCTTCTCCGGGTTCCTCCAGGTGCCCGCCGGGCAGTTGCTCGCGGTGGGCAACTCCAGTCTGGAGCTGATGCACGACTGTCTGGTGCACGCGCTGCTCGGCACGCTGCCCGGGGCGGCGCGCCGCTGGGCCGACGAGGAGCGGATCGCGTTCCTGTGCCCGGTCCCCGGCTACGACCGGCACTTCGCGCTGTGCGAGCGCTTCGGCATCGATGTTCCTGCGCGCCGCGGACGGGGTGCGCGCCCATATGCGCGAGCACCGTGAGCTGCTGCGGCCGAAGTTCGACACCGTGCTGCGGATCCTCACCGACCGGCTGGCGGACACCGGTCTCGCCACCTGGTCCGCGCCCAGGGGCGGTTACTTCATCACTCTGGACGTCCTGGACGGCTGCGCCCGCGAGGTGGTGTGCCGGGCGGCGGACGCCGGGCTCGCCCTGACTCCGGCGGGCGCCGCCCACCCGTACGGCGACGATCCCGGGGACCGTACGATCCGGATCGCGCCCTCCTTCCCGGACGCCTCGGAGATCGCGGAGATCATCGACGGGGTGGCCACGTGCGTACGGCTCGTGGGCTACGAAAAGCTGGTGGCGGACGCGAGTTGACCCGGCGCGGCGGGGCCGCGCACCGGGCGCCGCGGAGGTGTGCGGTACCTCACGCCACGGTTACGAATCGCTCAACCTCTGGTTGCGAAGCGGTGAGCAGTCCACGATGGGGACATGACCCTGGCCGAGAGAGCCATGCAGCGACTGGCGGGCTGGCCCGACCTCAGCGCGAGCCCGGCCAGTTGTGGCACGGGGCGGGCACTGCGGTCCGTCCACAGTGAGATCGTGCACTTCCACTCCGACCACGATGTGGACCTGCATCTCACGGTCGGGGCGATCCTGCGGTTCCATCAGGATCTGAGCGAGTCGACCGCGATCCGGATCATCCCGGGCTCCCGCTGGGTGACCGTCCACCTGGACTGCGAGACGGACGTCGACCTGCTGCTGAGCCTGGTCAGCATGGCCCTCAAGGCACACGCGGGCGGGCCCCCTTCCGGGAACCCGCCCATGACCGGCTGCAACTTCCACCGGGTGACCCTCGTACCGCGCGACAGCGACTAGAACCCCCTGTCCCGAGGGACCTGGCCCCTAGAACACCGCCGCCGTGTCGTCCTCCCCCGCCTCCAGGAGCGTGGCCGCCGCGCCGACGATCCGGGGATCGGGGCTGCCGACGACCTCCTCGTCCTTGTCGGCGTAGTCGAAGCGGGCGAGCACGCTGCGCATGGCCTCGACGCGGGCCCGCTTCTTGTCGTTGCTCTTCACCACGGTCCAGGGGGCCTGCTCGGTGTCGGTCTCCCGGAACATGGCGACCTTCGCGGCCGTGTAGTCGTCCCAGCGGTCCAGCGAGGCCAGATCCATCGGGCTGAGCTTCCACTGCCGTACCGGATCCACCTGGCGGATCGTGAAACGGGTGCGCTGTTCACCCTGTGAGACGGAGAACCAGAGTTTGATCAGGTCGACGCCGTCGTCCGTCAGCATCCGCTCGAACAGCGGGGCCTGGCGCATGAAGCGGCGGTACTCGTCGTCCGAGCAGAACCCCATCACGCGCTCCACCCCGGCCCGGTTGTACCAGGACCGGTCGAACAGCACGATCTCGCCGGCGGTCGGCAGATGCTGGACGTAGCGCTGGAAGTACCACTGACCGCTCTCGCGCTCGCTGGGCTTCTCCAGGGCGACCACGCGGGCGCCGCGCGGGTTCAGGTGCTCGGTGAACCGCTTGATCGTGCCGCCCTTGCCGGCCGCGTCCCGTCCCTCGCAGACGATGACGAGCCGACGTCCGGTCTCCTTGATCCAGCGTTGCAGCTTCAGCAGTTCGATCTGCTGGAGCCGCTTGTGCCAGTCGTACTCCTTGCGCTCCATGCGCTGTTCGTACGGGTAGTTCTCCCGCCAGGTGTCCACCGGGCTGCCGTCAGGCCGGATCAGTACCGGGTCGTCCTGGTCCGTGTAGTCGACGCGCAGCCCCGACAACAGCTCCGTCATCCCGGCCTCCTCTCGATGCGGTTCAGTGATCAGCGGTGTTCAGTGGAACTGCGGCACGATGAGATAGATGCCGTACGCCACGACAGCCGCGCAGGCGAGAAAGCACAAGCCCGCCTGCGCGATGCCGAGGGCGTGCGTGCCGCCGTCCTGTTCGCGGGCGGTCTCGGCCTGGGCGAGGCCGAGCACCCCCAGCGCGAAGACGACGACCACGCCGACGGTCACTCCGACACTCACCGCGAAGACCTCGCCGAGGGCGTTCCAGTCCAGGCTCATAGCTCGACTCCCTTGCCTCAGGCGGCCGTACGGACGTCCTTGGACGCCTCGCTGCGGATGGTGACCTCGTGGGTCTCGTTGACGTTGTCGGCGTGCACCGGGTTGCGGCGCGAGGCGATCACGATGAATCCGGCCACGGCGGCGGCGATCAGCGCGATCAGGGCCGTACCGAGGTTGCCGCCGTGCTTGACGACGGTCGCGGACAGACCGCCGACCGCGGCGGCGGCCGGGAGGGTGACCAGCCAGGCGATGACCATGCGGCCCGCGGTGCCCCAGCGGACCTCGGCGAGGCGCCGGCCGAGGCCCGCGCCCAGGATGCCGCCGGAGCAGACCTGGGTGGTGGAGAGCGCGAAACCGAGGTGGGCGGAGGTCAGGATGACCGTGGTGGAGGCGGCCTCGGCGGCGAAGCCCTGCGGGGACTGGATGTCGGTGAGGCCCTTGCCCATCGTGCGGATGATGCGCCAGCCGCCGATGTAGGTGCCGAGGCCGATCGCGAGCCCGGCGCAGGTGATGACCCACACCGGCGGTCCGGCGTCGTGGCCGAGCGCGCCCACCGAGATCAGGGTGAGGGTGATGACGCCCATCGTCTTCTGGGCGTCGTTCGTGCCGTGCGCGAGGGAGACCAGTGAGGCGGAGGCGATCTGGCCGAGCCGGAAGCCCTTGGTCACCGATTCCTTGCGGGCCCGCGCGGTGATCTTGTAGGCGAGGTAGGTGGCGAGGAGCGCGGCGATGCCGGCCACGAGCGGGGAGGCCACCGCGGGGATCAGGATCTTCTCCACGACCTTGTCGAAGTGGACGCCGTTCGAGCCCGCGCCGACCCAGACGGCACCGATCAGGCCACCGAACAGGGCGTGCGAGGAGCTGGAGGGGAGTCCGAGCAGCCAGGTGAGGAGGTTCCAGAGGATCGCCCCGACGAGCCCCGCGAAGATCATCCCCGGGGTGACCAGGGTGTCGTCGACGATGCCGCCGGAGATCGTCTTGGCGACTTCCGTGGAGAGGAAGGCGCCGACGATGTTGAGAGCTCCACTGATCAGGACCGCCGTTTTGGGCTTCAGCGCCCCGGTGGCGATGGAGGTCGCCATCGCGTTGGCGGTGTCGTGGAATCCGTTGGTGAAGTCGAAGGCCAAGGCCGTGACGATGACGACCGCCACGAGGAACGTGATGTGGTCCATCGCTCGATGGAAGCAATCGAAGGCGTACATTCGGCCAACCGGAGGCCAAATCCAGGCATGGCCCGGTCAACGTAGGAGTATGCGCGGTCCTCCTCCGACCCCTGTTCACCCCTTCCTGCACTCCATGCGCACACTTCCTTCTTTTTATGGCATGGCCCGGTCAAATCTGCGAAGCTTCCCCACGCGATCACGCAATCGCGACGCTCACCCCACGGCCGCCCTCCGGCGTACCCCTGCCGAGCGGGCGGCCACCGAGCAGGCCGGGATCCCGGCCGCCCGCAGAAGGAGTTCCGTGTGAGATCGACCCCCCACAAGGCCCTCGCCGCCGGCGTCTTCGCCGTCGCCGCGCTGGCCGCCCTCTCGCTGCCCGTCACCCCGGCCGCCGCGGCACCGGCCGCGGCTCCCGTGGCCGCCGCCTGCACTCCGGCGCAGGTGGTCGCCAACGGCGGCTTCGAGAGCGGCACTTCGTCCTGGACCCAGTCCTCGACGACCGTCATCACCAGCCGCACCGGCCAGAGCGCCCACGGCGGCACCAGCTTCGCCTGGCTGGACGGCACCGGCTCCACCCACACCGACACGCTCTCCCAGAGCGTGACGATCCCGTCCGGGTGCAGCAGCGCCACCCTCACCTTCTGGCTGCACATCGACACCGCCGAGACGACCTCGTCCACCGCCTACGACAAGCTCACGGCGAAGATCGGCAGCACGACGCTGGCGACCTACTCGAACCTGAACAAGGCCACCGGCTACGTCCAGAAGTCCTTCGACGTGTCGTCGTTCGCGGGCCAGACCGTGAGCCTCGCCTTCTCCGGCGTGGAGGACTCCAGCCTCCAGACCAGCTTCGTCGTGGACGACATCGCCCTCAGCACCTCGGGCGACACGGCCCCGCCGGCCGACTCGACGCGCACGCCGGCCGCCCCGGCGTACACCGTGAGTCTCAGCAGCAACACCGCCGGCACGGTGTGGACCGGGCACGAGAGCACGACCTTCACCAACGCCTCGGCCACCCCGCTCACCGAGGTGTACCTGCGGCTGTGGGACAACTACCACGGCACCTGCTCGGCCCCGCCGATCACGGTCACCAATGTCACCGGCGGCACCGCGGGCGCGCTCTCGGTGGCCTGCACGGCCCTCCAGATCGCGCTGCCGACCCCGCTCGCGCAGGGTCAGTCCACCACGATCGGCTTCGACCTCGGCATCACCGTCCCGAGCGGCGCCGACCGGTTCGGCTACGACGGCGCGTTCAGCATGATCGGCAACGCGCTGCCGGTCCTCGCGGTCAAGGACGGCTCCGGCTGGCACCTCGACCCCTACACGAACAACGGCGAGTCCTTCTACTCCCTGGCCGCCGACTTCAAGGTGACCCTGGACCACCCGAGCACCCTGCTGGTCCCGGCCACCGGCACCTCGGTCGACACTCCCGGCACCAGCGGCCGTACGGTGACCACGGCCACCGCGTCCAAGGTCCGCGACTTCGCCTGGGCGGCGGGCCCGTTCAGCAAGATCTCGGGTACGTCGACGGCGGGCACCGCGATCAACATCTACTCGGTGACGGGCATCAGTTCGGCCAACGCCCAGTCGATGCTGACCACCGCCAAGTCGGCGGTCGACGCCCACGCGGGACGCTTCGGCGCCTACCCGTACGGCGAGTTGGACGCCGTCATCGACAACAACTTCTGGTTCGGCGGCATGGAGTACCCCGGCTTCGTCCTCGACCTGGTCAGCACCACGGCCCTCACCCACGAGATCGGCCACCAGTGGTTCTACGGCATCGTCGGCGACGACGAGTACAACAGCCCCTGGCTGGACGAGGCGTTCACCGACTACGCCACCGACCTGGCCCAGGGCCTGACCGGCACCAACTGCTGGAACAACGTCTCCTGGGCGTCCTCGGCGGAGAACATCACCAACTCGATGGCCTACTGGGACGCCCACTCGTCCCGCTACTCCACCGTCGTCTACGGCTACGGCAAGTGCGCCCTGCACGATCTGCGCCGCACCCTGGGTGACACGGTGATGGCCAAACTCCTGAAGGACTACGCCACTTCGCACTGGTACGGCGTCTCGACCACGGCCGAGTTCAAGGCGGCGGCCCAGGCCGCGACGACCACGGACCTGACCTCGTTCTGGACGACGCACCGGATCGTCGGCTGATCCGCGGGGCGTTCGCCGTGTCAGCCCGACCGCGCGGCGAACGCCTCGTACGCCCGCTCGTCGAAGAGCACGAACGTGACCTCCTCGACCGACGTCCGCGCGGCCCGCACCGTCTCCACGGCGATGCGGGCCGCGTCGTCCATCGGCCAGCCGTAGATCCCGGCGGAGACGGCGGGGAACGCGACCGTGCGGGCGCCGAGTTCGTCGGCCACGCGCAGCGACTCCCGGTAGCAGGAGGCGAGTTGGTCCGAGCGGTCCTCCTCGCGGGAGTGGACGGGGCCGACCGTGTGGATCACCCAACGGGCGTCCAGTTCGCCGGCGGTGGTCGCTACCGCCTGGCCCGTACGCAGGCCCTTGCCATAGTGCGAAGCGCGGAGTCTGCGGCAGGCCTCCAGGATGGCGGGGCCGCCCCGGCGGTGGATCGCGCCGTCCACTCCCCCGCCGCCCAGGAGCGAGGAGTTGGCCGCGTTGACGATCGCGTCGGCGCGCTGCCGGGTGATGTCGCCCCGGACGAACCTGATGGTGGTCATGACGGCCTCACGATCCGCGGACGGTGGTCAGGACTGCCTCAGCCGGCGCCAGACGGCCTTCGCCGCGTTGTGGCCCGACATGCCGTGCACGCCGGGGCCGGGCGGGGTGGCCGAGGAGCAGATGAAGACCGCCGGGTGCGGGGTGCGGTACGGGGAGAGGGAGAGTCTGGGGCGCAGCAGGATCTGGAGTCCGGAGACCGCGCCGGTGCCGATGTCGCCGCCGACGTAGTTGGCGTTGCGCGCGGCGAGTTGGGGCGGGCCCGCGGTCGCGCGGGCGAGCACGCGGTCGCGGAACCCCGGGGCGAAGCGCTCCAGTTGGCGCTCCAGGGCGTCCGTGAGATCGCCGGTCCAGCCGCTGGGGACATGGCCGTAGGCCCAGAAGACCTGCTTGCCGGCCGGGGCCCGGGTGGGGTCGACGACGCCGGGCTGCACGGTGATCATGAACGGCCGCTCGGGGGCGCGGTTCTCCCGGGACGCGGCGCGCAGGGCGTTGCCGATCTCCGCGCTGTCGGCGCCGATCTGCACGGTGCCGGCGGTGCGCGCCTCCTCGGCGGTCCAGGGCACCGGGCCGTCCAGCGCGTAGTCGATCTTGAAGACGCCGGGGCCGTAACGGTAGCTGTCGTAGTGGTTGCCGAAGCCCGCGATCCTGGCCAGGGCGGTGGGCGAGGTGTCGAAGACGTAGGCGCGGGCCGGGGGGAGGTCGTCGAGGCGCTTGACCTCGTAGTCGGTGTGGATCTCGCCGCCGAGGTCCTTCAGGTAGGCGGCCAGGGCGTCGGAGATGGATTGGGAGCCGCCGCGGGCCAGCGGCCAGCCGCGCGCGTGTGCCGCGAGGGCGAAGACCAGGCCGATCGCGCCGGTGGCGAAGCCGCCCAGCGGGGCCATGACATGGCCGACCAGTCCGGCGAACAGGGTCTTGGCGCGCTCGTCCCGGAAGCGGGCGGTCAGCCAGGTCGACGGGGGCAGTCCGGCCAGGCCGAAGCGGGCGAGGGTGACCGGATCGCGGGGCAGCGAGGTCAGCGGCAGGGACATGAAGTCGCGTACCAGGGTGTCCCACTTGGGGAGGAAGGGCTCGACCAGCCTGCGGTACGTCCCCGCGTCACGCGGCCCGAAGGAGTCGGCCGTCTCCGCGACCGAACGGGACAGCACGGCCGCGCTGCCGTCCGTGAAGGGATGCGCCATGGGCAGTTCGGCGTGCAGCCACTCCAGGCCGTAGCGCTCCAGCGGCAGGGCGCGGAACGCGGGTGAGTTGACGCCGAGCGGGTGCGCCGCCGCGCAGGGGTCGTGCCGGAAGCCGGGGAGGGTGAGCTCCTCGGTGCGGGAGCCGCCGCCCACGGTGTCCCGTGCCTCGAACACGGCCACGGAGAAGCCGCGCCGGGCCAGCTCCACGGCGGCCGTCAGTCCGTTCGGCCCCGCACCCACCACGACCGCATCGAGCATCGACGGCACCTTCGGACCCCTTCGTCAGCCGATGGCAAACTCGGGGTCAGGATATGCCGCGGCACCGACCACCCCCGGGCCAGCCCGTCCAGTGTGCGAAACCCGTGACCCTGCGACCCCTATGACCCGCTCAGCAGCTCGCGCACCCGCCGGGCCGTCGCCGCGTCCCGGGCCGCCGTGAACGGCAGCGCGTTGCCTCCCGTGATTCGGAACGGCTCTCCGGTGAGCGTGAGGTGGGCGCCGCCCGCCTCCTCGACGAGCAGCAGGCCCGCCGCGTGGTCCCAGGCCGCCTCCCAGCTGAAGGCGGTGGCGTCCAACTCGCCTCTGGCGATGGCGAGATACTCCAGTCCGGCCGAGCCGCACGGGCGCGTGCGCACCCCGTCCGCCCACAGCCCGAGCAGGGAGCGCTTCTGGGCGTCCGTCGTGTAGTCGGGGTGGGAGGTGGCCACTTCCAGGTCCCGGGCGGGGTCCGGGGAGCCCGAGCGCAGCCGGACGCCGTCGAGGAAGGCGCCGCCGCCCTTGACCGCGGTGGCCAGCTGGTCGAGGGCGGGGGCGTAGGTCCAGGACGCGAGCAGTTCGCCGTGCCGGGCGAGCGCGACCAGGGTGCAGAAGCCGGTCTCGCCGCGCACGAACTGGCGGGTGCCGTCGACCGGGTCGACGATCCAGACCGGGGCGTCGCCCTGGAGCGCCTCGTAGGTCTCCGGGTCGGCGTGCACCGCTTCCTCGCCGACCACGACGGAGCCGGGCAGGAGGGCGCCGAGCACCTGGGTGAGGTGGCGCTCCGCGTTGCGGTCGGCGTCCGTGACGAGGTCGTGCGGGCCGCTCTTCTGGTCTATCTCGTGCGCGGCGAGCTGCCGGAAGCGGGGCATGATCTCGGCCGCCGCCGCCTTGCGGATCGCGTGCTCGACGTCGGCCGTGTGCTGTACGAGAAACTCGTCGATGGTTTCGGTGTCTTCGATCATGCCTCCATGAGAGCACGGGCCACTGACAATCCCCACCCGTCCGGTGCACTCCGGGTGGAATCACCATGAACACCCGGGTTCGTCAACGCGGTCCGAGGCGGGGTCCGTGTCACCGTCCGACGGCGTAGCCCTGCATGCCCCGTGGGTTCGCCGCCGCCGAGAGGATCCCGGTCGCCGGGTCCCGGGCGACCGCGCACAGCCGTCCCTCCGACCAGGCGGGCCCCACGGTCACGTCGTGGCCGCGGCGGCGTAGTTCGTCCACCACCGTCGCGTCCATGCGGGATTCGACGGTCACGCTGCCCGGTCGCATGCCGCGCGGGTAGAAGGAGCCGGGGAAGCTGTCGTTGTGCCAGTTCGGGGCGTCGATCGCGCCCTGGAGGTCGAGCCCGCCGCGGGCCTTCGCGCGTGTGGCGACCGCGAGGAAGAAGTGCAGCTGCCACTGGTCCTGCTGGTCCCCGCCGGGCGTGCCGAAGGCCAGCACCGGCACGCCGTCGCGCAGCGCGAGCGACGGGGTGAGCGTGGTGCGCGGACGGCGGCCCGGGGCAAGGGAGTTGGGCAGCCCGGGGTCGAGCCAGGCCATCTGGAGGCGGGTGCCCAGCGGGAAACCCAGCTCGGGCACCACCGGGTTGGACTGGAGCCAGCCGCCGCTGGGTGTGGCCGCGATCATGTTGCCCCAGCGGTCGACGACGTCGAGGTGGCAGGTGTCGCCCCGGGTGCCGCCGTCCGGCGTGACCCGCGCGGTGGGCTCCCCCGCCCCCAGCGGGTCGAAGCCGGACTCGGCGGGCGCCACCACGCGCGCGTGCCCGCTCAGCCGTGGCACCCGCCCGCCGGGGCCGCCGGGCCGCAGCTCGTGCGAGGCCCTGTCCCCGATCAGCTTCCGCCGTGCCGCGTTGTAGTCCGCCGACAGCAGGTCCGCCAGCGGTACGGGGTCCTCGCCCGCGTCCCCGTACCAGGCCTCGCGGTCGGCCATCGCGAGCTTGCAGCCCTCGATCAGGAGGTGGACGTGGTCGGCGGACCCGGGGGCGGGCAACTCCGCCGGGAGGAGCGCGAGTTGCTGGAGGAAGGCCGGGCCCTGGCTCCAGGGGCCGGCCTTGCAGAGCGTCCAGCCGTTCCAGTCGTAGGTCGCCGGGGGCTCGTAGGACGCGGACCAGGAGGCCAGGTCGGCGGCCGTGAGCGTGCCGGTGTGGTGCTCGCCGCTGGTGTCCATGGTGGGCCGCCCGGACTGCCGTACCAGCGCCTCGGCGATGAAGCCGGACCGCCACACCTCTCGTGCCGCCTCGATCTGCGCCTCCCGGTCGCCCGCGCCGGAGACCTCGGCGAGGAGCCGCTTCCAGGTGGCGGCGAGGGCGGGGTTGCGGAACAGCTCTCCGGGGCGGGGCGCCCGCCCGCCGGGCAGGTACACGTCCGCCGACGAGGTCCACTCCGTCTCGAAGAGTTCCCGTACGGCCTCGACGGTCGCGCCGACGTTCTCCACGCACGCGTGCCCGTCGTCGGCGTACCCGATGGCGTACTTCAGGACGTCGGCCAGGGACTTCGTGCCGTGGTCGCGCAGCAGCAGCATCCAGGCGTCGAAGGCGCCGGGGACGGCCGCCGCGAGGGGGCCGGTGCCGGGTACGAGCTCCAGACCGAGTCCCCTGTAGTGGTCGATCGTGGCTCCGGCGGGCGCGACGCCCTGTCCGCACAGCACCCGTACCTCGCCGTCGGCCGGGGCGAGCAGGACGGGCACCTCACCGGCCGGGCCGTTGAGGTGCGGCTCGACGACGTGCAGGACGAAGGCCCCGGCGACGGCGGCGTCGTAGGCGTTGCCGCCGTTCTCCAGGACGGCCATCGCCGACTGCGAGGCCAGCCAGTGGGTGGAGGACACCATGCCGAAGGTGCCCTGGAGGGTGGGGCGGGTGGTGAAGGACATGTCTCACCTCGGTGGTCGCGCACGTGGTCGTCCTGATCGGGCAGCAGACTATCGACCGAAGGCGTGCACACATCAGCTCGCTGCTTCGCGGGAGCGAAGAGAAGTGTGTGGCCCGCGCGGGCCCCGCTCATCGCACTCGGGAGGACGTCCGGCCGGCCGGGGGCGGCTCCGCCTCGCGGCCGGGCGCCGAGCGGCGGGGTTGTGGTGCGCGGGCCGTCACCAGGCCCGACTCGTAGGCGAACACGACGAGTTGGGCCCGGTCACGGGCGCCGAGTTTGGTCATGGCCCGGCTGATGTGGGTCTTGGCCGTGAACGGGCTGATGACCATGTGGGCGGCGATCTCCTCGTTGGTGAGGCCGCGCGCGGCCAGCGCGGTGACCTCGCGTTCGCGGCGGGTGAGGTGTTCGAGGCCGGTGGCGGTGGCGCGGTCGGGGGGCCGGGAGACGAACTCGCCGATGAGGGTGCGGGTGATCGACGGCGAGAGCAGGGCCTCGCCGCCGGCGACGATCCCGATCGCCTGGAGCAGGTCCGCCGGGTCGGTGTCCTTCAGCAGGAAGCCGCTGGCACCGGCCCGCAGTGCCTCGAAGACGTATTCGTCCAGGCCGTAGTTGGTGAGGATGACGACCCGGACCGCGGCGAGGGCGGGGTCGGCGGCGATGCGGCGGGTCGCCTCGATGCCCGTCATCACCGGCATCTGCACGTCGATCAGCGCGATGTCGGGGAGTCGGGCGCGGACGAGGGCCACGCCCGCTTCGCCGTCGGCGGCCTCGCCCACCACCTCGATGCCGTCCTCGGCGTCGAGGAGGGCGCGGAAGCCCGCGCGCATCAGCGCCTGGTCGTCCACGACCGCGACCCGGATCATCCCGCGCCCTCCCCCAGCGGCAGTTCGGCCCGGACCGCGAAGCCGCCCTCCGCGCGCGGGGCGGTGTGCAGGGTGCCGCCCAGGGCGGTGACGCGCTCGCGCATGCCGGTGAGTCCGATGCCGGGTCTCGGCGGGCGGCCGGGGTCGGCCGTCCCGTCGTCCTCCACCCGGATCGTCAGGTCGGCGTCTCCGTAGTCGAGTCGGACGCTGACCTTGGCTGGGCCCGCGTGCCGGGCCACGTTGGTCAGGGCCTCCTGGACGATGCGGTACACCGCGCGGTCGACCGTCGCCGCGAGGGGACGCTCCTCGCCCGTCACCGCGAGTTCGACGGCGAGTCCGGCCGCGCAGGCCCGCTCCACGAGCAGTTCGGGGGTGCCGGTGGGCTCCTCGGTGGTGCGCAGGATCTCCAGGGTGGCCCGCAGTTCGCGCATCGCCTCGCCGCCCGCCTCCTGGATGGCGAGCAGCGCCGGCGGCACCTCCTCGCCGCGCTTGCGGGCGAGGTGGACGGCAACGCCAGCCTGGAGCTTGACGATCGAGATGCTGTGGGTGAGGGAGTCGTGCAACTCCCGCGCTATGCGCAGGCGTTCCTCGCCCGCGCGGCGCAACGCGACCTCTTCTCTGGTGCGTTCGGCCTCCAGGGCGCGTTGTTCGGTCTGCCGCAGATACGCCTGCCAGTTGCGGTCGGCGAGGCCGGTGACCACCGCGCACAGGAACCAGCCGGCGATGAGCGCGGTCCGCTCGACCACCTGCTGGGTCGTCGGCCCGGTCGCGAAGTACGCCACCAGGAACAGGCCGCCCGCTCCGGCCGCCCATCCCCGGTGTCCCGCGCGGGCCGCCGTGTGCATGGCGGCGAGCACGGGCAGACCGGCGACCGGCCCGGGGTGGGCGTGCAGGACGTAGGCCGTCTGCCCCGCCGTGGCCACGGCGAGGACCGCGCGCGGAGCCGTCTGGTAGTACGCCAGGGCCGCCGAGGCCAGGGCCGTCAACGCGTAGTCGACGGGGGTCGTGTCCGCGTCGAAGGCGGCGACGGTCATGACGAGGGCGCCGATCACGACCGCGAGGGAAGCGTCGGCGAGGCGCCTGCGTGGGGTCGCGTCGACCGGGTACCCGCTCATGACCGCACAGTAGACCGCCGCGCCGACACGGGCGTCAGCCCTGTGGACAACTCCTGGACTACTCCCCACGCAGTACTGTCCGGGCCCGCGCCACCCGGCCGACGCAGCGTCAACTCCCTCCGGGCGTACGACGACCCGGGGCATCCGGGCGGCGCACGCTGCCGTCATGCCCACACCTTTCCGTCACACCACGCCCCCGTCGCCGAAGTCCGCCACCGGGCGGACCGCCGAGGTCTTCGAGCAGATCGCCGCCGACTTCGGCATCGAACGGCCCCCGACCTTCGTGGTCCTGTCGTCCGCGCCCGAACTCCTCGCGCCCGCCTGGGCGTTGATGCGGGAGTCGCTGATCGCGGGCGCCGGCAGCCGTACCGGCAAGGAGCTGGCCGCCCTGGGGGTCTCGCTCGCCAACAAGTGCCCGTTCTGCGCGGACGCCCACACCGTCCTGCTGCACGCCACCGGCGACCACGCCCTCGCCGAGCACCTGGCGCGCGGCGGCACCCCGGAGCACGAGGTGCACGCGCGCGTGCTCGACTGGGGCCGCCGCACCCGGGTCCCCGGCGCGGCCCTGGCGCCGTATCCCTTCCCCCGTGAGCAGGCGCCCGCCTACCTGGGGACCGCGCTGGCCTTCCACTTCATCAACCGTGTCGTGTCGGCCCTGCTGACCGAGCGGCTGCTGCCGGGCAACGCCCAGCGGTTCCGGGCCGTCCGCAGCCTGGCCGGCCGCAGCGTGGCCCGCGCGGTGCGCCGCGCCGCCGTACCGGGAGCGGCGCTGCCCCTGCTCGACGCGCCGGGCCCCGGCCCGGACTGGGCGGCCCGAACCCCGGTGGGCCCGGCCTACGACGCGCTGCGGACGGCCGCGCTCGCGGGCGCGGACCTGCTCGACGGGGACGACCTGACCCTCGTACGGGAGACGCTGTGGGCCTGGGACGGATCGCATCCGCCGGTCGTGCTGCGCGGCTTCCCGAACCGGCGGGAGCGGCCGGCCGCACGCCTGGCGGTGCTGGCGGCGCTCGCGCCGTACCGGATCACGGCGGAGGACGTGGCCGCCTGGCGGGGGCCGTCGGACAGTGACGCGCGTCTCGTGCGGCTGCTCGTGTACGGGGCCTTCGCGGCCGTCGAGCGGATCGAGACGACGATGCGCGTGCCGGCCGCGCGCGCCTGACCGGTGGACATAAGGGGACACAGGGCGCGTTCGCGGTCGGGGGCTGTCACCGCACAGGTACGGAGCGAGTTCATACTTCCGCCTCACAGGGAGTCATGTGACACTGGCGTCCCCGTCCGCAGTGCGGACCCGCTCCGCACCCTTCCCCCACGAGAAGTGCGACTTGCGTTCTCTTCCTCTGCCGCTCGCTCTGACCGCGCGACTGTCGCCGGTCGTCGTGCTCGCCGCGATGGGCTGGGCCCTGACGTCCGGCCCGTTCGCCGCGAAGACGACCGCCGACCACAAGTCGACGCCCGACTCCGGCGCCTCGACCGGGACCTCGGCCCCGTCGACGGCGCCCGTCGCCAAGGCGTACTCCACGTCCCCCGCCCCGTGCGGAAGTGTGACGGCGGCGACGCTCAAGTCCCTGGTGCCGGGCGCGAAGACGGCCGGCAAGGAGATCCCGTCGACGGACACGAAGGTGCGCCGCACCTGCTCGTGGAACGCGCTCAAGGGGTACGACTACCGGTGGCTCGACGTGTCGTACGAGATCACGGAGTCGGACGCGGCGGCGAAGAAGTCGTACACCGAGACGACCACGGAGAAGAGCGGCGGCGGGGTGGTCCCCGGGCTCGGTGACGCGGCCTACTCCATCGTGAACCTCACCACGGAGGACAAGCAGCAGACGCGTGAGGGCACGGTCGTCGTCCGCGCGGGCAACGCGCTGGTGACCATCACGTACAACGGCAGCGACTTCGAGAACAAGAAGGCGCCGAGCACGGACGTCATCAACAAGGGCGCGATCAAGGCCGCGAAGGAGGCCGTGACCGCGCTGGAGGGCGGCAAGGCCAGCTAGGGCCTGCCACCCCCCACCGGTGCGCGCTACGCCTCCGCGGGCGTCGGCTCCTTCGGTGCCGAACCCTTGCGGGTCAGCAGTGTCAGTGCCACGTAGAGGACCATCGACGTGCCCAGGCCCACCGCCCAGCCGTAGTCGGCGAGGGAGGACAGGGCCGGGATGGGGCGGCCGTCGACCAGCGGGTGGAAGTCCGCGCCGCCGACGGCGAGCACACCGCCCACCAGGAAGGCGACCACGGCCCGCCAGTTCCAGCCGCCGTCGTACCAGTAACGGCCGCCCGCCCTGTACAGGTCGGTGAGGTCGAGCTTGCCGCGGCGCAGGATCCAGTAGTCGGCGATGAGGATGCCGGCCACCGTGCCGAGCAGACCGCCCACCAGGCCGAGCCAGGTGAAGATGTAGCCCTGCGGGTCGGAGTACAGCTTCCACGGGAAGATCAGTACGCCGAGGACGCTGGTGATCAGGGCGCCGGTGCGGAAACTGATCTTGCGGGGCGCGATGTTGGAGAAGTCGAAGGCGGGCGAGACCAGGTTGGCCGCGATGTTCACGGACAGGGTCGCCACCAGGACGGTCACCAGCGCGTAGAGCAGCCCGACCACGTTGTCCGTCTTGGCGGCCAGCTGCACCGGGTCCCAGATCGCCTTGCCGTAGACGGCCTGCGAACCGGAGGTGACCAGCACCGACAGGAACGCGAACAGGGTCATGGTGGTCGGCAGGCCGAGGGCCTGGCCCCAGGTCTGGGCCTTCTGGCTCTTGCCGTAGCGGGTGAAGTCCGGGATGTTCAGCGACAGCGTGGACCAGAAGCCGATCATGCCCATGAGCGAGGGCCAGAACAGCTTCCAGAAGTCGCCGCCCCAGCCCAGCGTGGACGGCTGGTCGAAGAGCGGGCCGAGGCCGCCGGCCTTGCTGCTCATCCACCACAGCATCACGAACGCGCCGACGAGCACGAAGGGCGCCGCCCAGTTCTCGAAGCGGCGGATCGTCTCCATGCCCCGGTAGATGATGGCGACCTGGAGCACCCAGAACAGCGCGAACGACAGCCACATCGTCCAGGCGTACCCGCCGATGTGCGAGGCGTTGGCCCAGCTGTCCCCGATCAGCTTGCCGGCGAGGAAGTAGATCGCCTCACCGCCGATCCAGGTCTGGATGCCGAACCAGCCGCAGGCCACCAACGCCCGTACGACAGCGGGGAGGTTGGCGCCGCGCACACCGAAGGAGGCGCGCGCGAAGACCGGGAAGGGGATGCCGTACTTCGGTCCCGCGTGCCCGGTGAGCAGCATCGGCACCAGCACGATCAGGTTGGCCAGGGCGATGGTGAACACCGCCTGCTTCCAGTCCATGCCGACGGCGATGAGCCCGGAGGCCAGGGTCCAGGAGGCCGTGTTGTGGGCCATGCCGACCCACAGCGCGGAGAAGTTGTACGTGGTCCAGGTGCGCTTCGCGACGGGAACCGGCAGCAGGTCGTCGTTGGCGTACGGCCCGCTGGGCTGCGGAGATCCGGGGGCGATCTCCACCCGCCCGTCGGCGAGGGTGACTTGAGCGGTCGGCTCTATGGCCGTGGGAGCGGTGTCGGTCATGGGCAGGCCAATCGGATGAGGTGGGACGGGAGAGGCCGTGCGGGCGAGGCGGGGGGTGCGCGTGGGGAGCGCCCTTGACCCCCTTCCCGGGACGGCGGGAAGGGGGAGACCAACGGGGTTGTGCAGGCTAGGCGTTGACCGCCGGGATGATCTTCGCCCCGTAGGCGTCGATCGTCGCTTCCTGCGCGTCGTGCATGTCGTAGACGGCGAACTGGTCGACACCCAGCTCACGCAGGGCGTTGAGCTTCTCGATCTGCTTCTCGGCCGAGCCGATGACGCAGAAGCGGTCGACGATCTCGTCGGGGACGAAGGCCGTGTCGGGGTTGTCGGCCCGGCCGTGGTGCGAATAGTCGTACCCCTCACGGGCCTTGATGTAGTCCGTGAGTTCCTCGGGTACGGCGGCGGAGTGCGCGCCGTACTTGGAGACGAGGTCGGCGACGTGGTTGCCGACCATGCCGCCGAACCAGCGGCACTGGTCGCGGGCGTGGGCGAGCGCCTCGGGCGAGTCGTCCTCGGTGACGTAGGCCGGGGCGGCGACGCAGATTTTGACCTCGGAGGGGTCGCGGCCGGCGGCGACGGCCGCGTCCTTGACCGCCTTCACCATGTACTCGGTGAGGTAGAGGTCCGAGAGCTGGAGGATGAAGCCGTCGGCCTCCTCGCCGGTCATCTTCAGCGCCTTGGGGCCGTACGCGGCCATCCAGACGGGGAGTTGGGCGTCCTCCTTGGCCCAGGGGAACTTGATGACCGTGCCGCCGAGGTCGGCCTCCTGGCCGGAGCCGAGGGCCCTGATGACCTTCATGGCCTCGCTGATCCGGGCCAGGGTGTTCGGGGTGCGGCCGGCGACGCGCATGGCGGAGTCGCCGCGGCCGATACCGCAGACCGTGCGGTTGCCGAACATGTCGTTCAGGGTGGCGAAGGTGGAGGCGGTGACCTCCCAGGTGCGGGTGCCGGGGTTGGTGACCATCGGGCCGACCGTCAACTTGCTGGTGTTGGCCAGGATCTGACTGTAGATCACGAACGGCTCCTGCCACAGCACGGCGGAGTCGAAGGTCCAGCCGTAGGTGAAGCCGTTGCGCTCGGCGCGCTGCATCAGGCTGATGACCCGCGAGGCCGGCGGGTCGGTCTGCAGGACGAGTCCGAAGTCCATGTGCGCCACTCCTAGTTGAGGTACTGACTGGTGGAGCGCGGGGTGTACACGCCGTGGCCCGCGTGCCCGGTGTACTCCCGCTCGGTGATGACGAGTTCGCCGCGCGAGAGGACGGTCTCGACCCGGCCGGTGAGGCGCTTGCCCTCGTACGCCGAGTAGTCGACGTTCATGTGGTGGGTCTCGGCGGAGACGGTCTGCTCGGCGTGCGGGTCGTAGATGACGACGTCGGCGTCGGCGCCCGGGGCGATGGTGCCCTTCTTCGGGTAGAGGCCGAACATCCGCGCCGGGGAGGCGCAGGCGATCTCGATCCAGCGGCGGCGGCTGATGTGCCCGTCGACGA
Organism: Streptomyces sp. NPDC091280; assembly: GCF_044768565.1. NCBI lineage: Bacteria > Bacillati > Actinomycetota > Actinomycetes > Kitasatosporales > Streptomycetaceae > Streptomyces > Streptomyces sp. NPDC091280. The sequence goes on along the minus strand of NZ_JBIVUZ010000004.1, from coordinate 430,078 downwards.
CGCCCTGGTGGAGCAGGTCCATGCGGTTCTCGACGCCCGGCATGCCGTTGGGGATCTTCGAGAAGTCGCCCCGGCCCAGTTCCTTCTGGCCCACGAAGCAGAAGGGGCAGTGGTCGGTGGAGACCACCTGGAGGTCGTTGGTGCGCAGACCCTGCCACAGCTTGGCCTGGTGCTCCCTGGGGCGGAGCGGGGTGCTGCACACGTACTTCGCGCCCTCGAAGTCGGGCTCGGCGAGGTTGTCGGTGGACAGGAACAGGTACTGCGGACACGTCTCGCCGAAGACGGGAAGACCCTCGTCGCGCGCCTTGGCCAGTTCGGCGACGGCCTCCATCGCGGAGACGTGCACGACGTAGAGCGGGGCGCCGGCGACCTGGGCGAGCTTGATGGCGCGGTGGGTGGCCTCGGCTTCGAGGAGGGACTTGCGGACCTCGCCGTGGTAGCGGGGGTCGGTCTCGCCGCGGGCCAGCGCCTGTTCGACCAGGACGTCGATGGCGATGCCGTTCTCGGCGTGCATCATGATCAACCCGCCGTTGTCGGCGGCGCGTTGCATGGCGCGCAGGATCTGGCCGTCGTCGCTGTAGAAGACGCCCGGGTAGGCCATGAACTGCTTGAAGGAGGTGACGCCCTCCTCGACCAGCAGGTCCATCTCCTTGAGGGTGTCCTCGTTGACGTCGGAGACGATCATGTGGAAGCCGTAGTCGATGGCGCAGTTGCCCTCGGCCTTGGCGTGCCAGGCGTCGAGGCCCTCACGGAGGGCGCCGCCGACGCTCTGGATCGCGAAGTCGACGATGGTCGTCGTACCGCCCCAGGCGGCGGCCCGGGTGCCGGTCTCGAAGGTGTCGGCGGCCTTGGTGCCGCCGAACGGCATCTCCATGTGGGTGTGGGCGTCGACCCCGCCCGGGATGACGTACTTCCCGGTGGCGTCGATGACCCGCTCGGCGGTCCACGCGTCGGCCGTCGGCGTACCGGTGGTGGCCAGGGCCGCGATGCGGCCGTCCTCGATCAGGACGTCGGCGTGGAGTTCGTCGGACGCGGTGATGACTAGGCCGTTGCGGATGACGGTACGGGTGCTCATTGTTTGACTCCGCTGGATTGTGGTCTGGTGCGGGTCTGTGGGGGCTGGGCGCGCAGTGCCCGGCGCCCCTGAGGGAGCGCGGCTCCCTCAGGGGCGCGAAGGGCCTGCGTGTCTTACGGTGCGGTCAGCGGGCCGTACGCCTCCGGGCGGCGGTCGCGGTAGAACTGCCAGCGGTCGCGGACCTCCCGCAGCTTGGCCAGATCGAGGTCCCGGACGACCAGTTCGGGCTCCTTGTCGCTGGCCACCTCGCCGACGAACTGGGCCTCCGGGTCGACGAAGTAGGTCGTGCCGTAGAAGTCGTTGTCGCCCAGCTCCTCGACGCCGACCCGGTTGATGGCACCGACGAAGTACTCGTTGGCGGCGGCGGCAGCGGGCTGCTCCAGCTGCCAGAGGTACGCCGACAGTCCGCGCGAGGTGGCCGACGGGTTGAAGACGATCTCCGCGCCCGCCAGGCCCAGGGCGCGCCAGCCCTCCGGGAAGTGGCGGTCGTAGCAGATGTAGACACCGATCTTCCCGACCTTGGTGTCGAAGACCGGCCAGCCCGCGTTGCCCGGACGGAAGTAGAACTTCTCCCAGAATCCGGGGACTTGGGGGATGTGGTGCTTGCGGTACTTGCCGAGGTAGGAGCCGTCCGCGTCGATCACGGCCGCCGTGTTGTAGAGGACGCCGGGCTGCTCCTCCTCGTACATCGGCAGGACCAGGACGATGCCGTGCTCCTTGGCGAGCGCCTGGAAGCGCTTGACGATCGGGCCGTCCGGGATCGCCTCGGCGTACTCGTAGAACGCCTTGTCCTGGACCTGGCAGAAGTACGGGCCGTAGAACAGCTCCTGGAAGCACAGGACTTGCGCACCCTGCGCGGCGGCGTCGCGGACCGCCTGTTCGTGGACCTGGATCATGGACTCCTTGTCGCCCGTCCAGGCTGTCTGGAACAGGGCGGCACGAATCACGGTGCTCATCGGGACCTCCGGTCGCTAGGTGTGGCAGGAGCCTAGGAAGTCCGGAAGTCGTCTTTGAGTTGCACGGTGTCACGTCTGCGGACACCCGGCGTTCCACCGTGTCACCCTCGTCCGGCCGCATGTTTCACCGCCGTTTTCGCAGGTAGTCCCATGTTTCACCCCTGTTGCGCGTCGTGCGCGAGGAGCGCGATGTGCACCGACGCGGCCTGCTCGAAATCGTCGAGGTCCACTCCGAGCCGGCCCTCTATCGCCTCCAGCCGGCGGTACAGCGCGGGCCGCGAGACATGGTGGAGCTGAGCGGTGCGCGACTTGTTGCGGCCGGTGGCCAGATAGGTGCGCAGTACGGCGAGCAGGTCCTCGTCGGCCGCGCACAGCAGGCCGTCCAATTCCCGTTCCGCGAAGGACTGCACCTGCGGGTCGTCCCGCAACAGCCGGATCAGGCCGCGCAGATGGACGTCCTTGAGGCGTACGACGGTGGGGAGTTCGAGGGCGTCGCTGGAGTCGGCCACCGCGTCGGCGACGTGCTGGGCCTCGCGGAGTCCGGCGGGCACGTCGTCCCAGACGGTGCGCTGCGCGGCGGCGGCCACCACCGCCTTCAACGCCCCCGACTCGGTGCGCAGCCGGGTCGCGAAGTGCGCGGCGAGGGCGTCCGCGTCCTGGTCGCGGGGCAGGCTGAGCAGCACGGCGGTGACCCCGTCGGCCAGCTCGGCGACGAGTCCGGGCAGTCCCAACAGCCGTAGGACGCGGTCCAGTTGGGCGGTGTCGCCGTCGCGGACGACCATCGGTACGAAGCTGCGCCGGTTGACGGGAAGTCCGGCCGCCCTCGCGCGGGGCAGGAGTTGGCGGGCCGGTACGACTCCGCTCGCCAGGTCGGTGAGCAGGCTCTGCGCGGACTGCTCCTCCCAGGTGTGGGCGGAGCCGCCGAGCATGCGGTGCAGGACCAGGGCCTCGGCGGCGCGGTCGGCGAGGAGGCGGCCGGTGGCGGTGTCGCCGCGGTGGCCGCACAGCATGATCTGGCCCCAGCGTTCGCCGCGTCCGCCCAGTTCGGCGCGGATCCAGCCGTCGCCCTCGCTGCCGCCGGCCTGCCGGGAGATGCGCTCCCAGTCGCGCAGCACGTCGTCGACGGCGGACCGCTCCCCCGCCGTGGCCAGGACACGGTGCGCGAGGTTGGTGACGACCACGGGACAGGCACTGTGCGCGGCGACCTCGTCCAGCAGGCTCTGCAACGGGGCGCCGTTGGTGATGAGTCCGGTGAGGGCGGTGCGTACCGCCTCGGAGAGGCTGACGGCGGCGAACTTGCGCCGCACCAGCCGGGACTGGACCTCTTCCGTCAACTCCGCGAAGGGGAAGGGGCGGTGGAGCACCACCATGGGCAGTCCGCAGCGCTCGGCCGCGCGGCGCATCACGTCCGGCGGGGCGGGGAAGGCGCGGCCGAGACCGAGGACCACGGCGGCGGCCTCGGCGCGGTGCAGGGACTGGATGTACTCGGCCTGGGCGCCCTCGTCACCGGCGAGCAGCACTCCGGTGGTGAGGACCATCTCGCCGCCGGTGAGCATCACGCCGACGTCGGCGGCCTCGGCGACATGCACCCAGCGTACGGCGCGGTCGAGTTGGCCCGCGCCGGCCACCACCTCGGGCTCCCCGGCGAGGACCCGTTCCAGTGCCAGGACCTGTCGGACCGACAGGGCGGGCTCCAGGGTGTCCAGGATGGTGGCCATAGCGCGTTCCCTTGCTCGTACTGCTACTGCTGTGTGCTCGCCAGCGCCTGTTCGAGGACGGCGGCGCCCTCCTCGGCCTCGGCGACGGTGAGGGAGAGCGGCGGGGCGATACGCAGGGCGCTGGTGTCGTGGCCGCCGCCCTTGCCGATCAGCAGCCCGCCCGCGCGGGCCGCTTCGAGCACCGCGGAGGCGGCCTGGGGGTCGGCCTCGTCGGTGCCCGGCCGGACCAGTTCGACGCCGATCATCAGCCCGCGCCCGCGCACTTCCCGTACGCCGGGGTGCCCGGCGGTGACGGCGCGCAGCCGCTCGATGAGGAGGCCGCCGACGCGCCGGGCGTTGCCCTGGAGGTCGTGCTCCAGCAGGTAGGCGAGGTTGGCGAGGCCCGCCGCCATGGTGATCTGGGTGCCGCCGAAGGTCGAGATGCTGTTGGAGTCGAGGCAGTTCATGATGTCGGCGCGGGCGACGACACCGCCGATGGAGCTGCCGTTGCCGATGCCCTTGGCGAAGGTGAGGATGTCCGGCGGGCCGTTCTGGCCGTGCGCCTGCCAGCCCCAGAAGTGGTCGCCGGTGCGGCCCCAGCCGGTCTGCACCTCGTCGGCGATCCACAACACGCCCCGCTCGGCGAGGACTTCGCGGAAGGCCGCGTACAGGCCGTCGGGCGGGGAGGTGAACCCGCCGACGCCCTGGACGGGTTCGGCGATGAGGGCGGCGGGCGGGCGGACGTGCCCGAGCAGGTCCTTGAGGTCGGCCACGCAGGCGGCGATGAACTCGGCGTCGGACAGGTGGGCGTAGGGTCCGCGCGTGCGGACACCGCCGTGGACGTAGAGCGTCTGGAGCGGGGAGAGCGAGGTCGGGGACCAGCCGCGGTTGCCGGTGATGCCGACCGCGCTGAAGGAGCGGCCGTGGTAGCTGTTGCGCATGGCCAGGATCTGGTTGCTGCGCCGGTACGAGGTCGCGAGCAGCAGGGCGGTGTCGTTGGCCTCGGTGCCCGAGGTGGTGAAGAAGACGCGGGCGTCGGGGATGCCGGACAACTGGGCGACGCGCTCGGCGAGTTCGACCATCGGCCGGTTGAGGTAGAGCGTGGACGAGTGCAGGATGCGCCCGGCCTGCTCGCTCACCGCCTTGGTGACCTCGGGCAGGGCGTGCGCGGTCATGGTGGTGAGGATGCCGCCGAAGAAGTCGAGGTACTTGTTGCCCTCGGCGTCCCAGACGTGCCGGCCCTCGCCGTGTGTGATTTCGAGCGGGTCGTCGTAGTAGAGCGCGAGCCAGTCCGGGAGCACGGCGCGGTGCCGTCCCAGCAGGTCCTCGGTCACGGCTGCACCAGCCCTTCGTAGGCGTCGGGGCGGCGGTCGCGGTAGAAGGCCCACTGCTGCCGCACTTCTTCGATCAGTCCGAAGTCCAGGTCGCGGACGACGAGTTCCTCGTCCTTGTCGCTGGCGACCTCGCCGACGAACTGGCCGCGCGGGTTGACGAAGTACGAGGTGCCGTAGAAGTCGTTGTCCCCGTACTCCTCCTGTCCGACCCGGTTGATGGCGGCGACGAAGTACTCGTTGGCGACGGCCGCGGCGGGCTGTTCCAGCTGCCAGAGGTAGGCGGAGAGGCCGCGTGAGGTGGCGGACGGGTTGTAGACCAACTGGGCGCCGTTGAGGCCGAGTTGGCGCCAGCCCTCCGGGAAGTGGCGGTCGTAGCAGATGTAGACGCCGACCTTGCCGACGGCGGTGTCGAAGACGGGCCAGCCCGCGTTGCCCGGCTTGAAGTAGTACTTCTCCCAGAAGCCCTTGACCTGGGGGATGTGGTGCTTGCGGTACTTGCCGAGGAAGGTGCCGTCGGCGTCGATCACGGCCGCGGTGTTGTAGTAGAAGCCCTCCTGCTCGACCTCGAAGACCGGGACGACGATCACCATGCCGGTCTCGCGCGCGAGCTGCTGCATACGACGCACGGTCGGCCCGTCGGGCACCGGCTCGGCCCAGGCGTAGTGCTCCGGTTCCTGGACCTGACAGAAGTAGGGGGCGTTGAACACTTCCTGGAACCCGATGATCCTGGCCCCCTGCCGGGCCGCCTCACGGGCGTGTTCCTCGTGTTTCGCCACCATGGACGCGGTGTCTCCGGTCCAGGTGGCCTGGACCAGAGCGGCGCGTACGACGTTGGCCATGAGCTGCTCCTTCGACGGGACGTCAGAGCCTCTACGCCCGTAGATGAAGGCCGTAGAGGGATGAACGTAAGCCTCCGGAGGAGCCTTGCCAAGACCATCGTCGTTAACCCGCGGAGTCGATCGCGTTTCACACTCCGGTGGGCGAGCCGATGGGCCAGTCAGGCAGTGAAGCCTGCCACCCGGAGTGCGTGGACGAGGTCCCAGTGGCGTTCGTCCGAGACTCCCCGGGCCGCCTCCACCAGCAGGGGGACGAGCTGCTGGGGGTCGGCCGCGACGCTGCGGGCCGCTTCCTCGGGGGTGCGGACCCGGACGTAGGCGTCGAGGAGGGCGCCGATCTCCCGGCGGCGGCCTTCGGCGGCGAGCGCGAGGACCGCCTCGCCGATCTCCCCGGCCGGGCGGGCCACGCCCTGGCGCAGGATCTGCTCGCCGTCCGCCGTACGGCCGGCCGCGACCAGCGCGTCCGCCGCGCCGACCAGTCGGTCGGCGGGCAGCGAGGCGGCCTCCCACAGCAGCGTCGCCCAGTCCGCGCCGAGCCCGGCGCGCTGGAGCTCGGCCGCGAGCAGCGGGAAGCGCGCGGCGGGCCAGTACGCGGCCTCGGCGAGCAGCGCGTGCGCCTCGCCGCTACGGCCCTCCCGGCGCAGCCCCACGAGCCGCTGCACGGCCTCCACGGTGGCCTGCCGCGCCTCGTCGTCCAGTGCCTCACGCTTGGGCTGCGTCCGCTCGACCGGCCGCGCGGCCCCGGCGAAACGGGCCCCGCGCGGGGTGCGGCGGGCGGCGGGCGCGGGGGCCGGCAGGTCCGGTACGGCGGCTGCGGGGCCGGGGGTGGCGGCGGTGTCGTCCTCGGCCATCCCGGCGAAGCGGGCGCTGCCCCGGCGGCGCTTGCGCTGCTTGGACGTGGGGGCGGGGTCGGGCGTGGGTGCCGGGTCGGGGTCGGGGTCGGGGTCGGTGGAGTGCGTGGGCTCGGGTGCGGGCCAGTCGGAGGGGCCGGCGGCAGGAGCGGGAGTGGTGGCGGGGCCGCGGAAGTCGTCCCGCAGGGGGGCCTGGTCGGCGTAGCCGGGGTTGGCGCGCTCGAAGTCCTCGTAGCCTCGGCGCGGCTCGCGGGGCCCCTCGTCGTGGCGGACGGGATCGGGGCCGCCGTGGGCCGGTCCGCCGTAGCCGCTCCGGGGCGCGCCGCCGGCGGGTGCCTGTTCGGTGTCGCGCTGGCGGGGCAGGCGACGGGGGGCCGGGCCGTCGCCGGGCGCGCCGTACGGGTCCTGGCCGCCGGAGCGGGTGTCCTGGTTCTGGAAGGTGTCGTCGACCCGGAACACGTTGCCGTGCCGGTCGCGGCGCACGGCACCGGCGGCGCGCAGCCGGACGAGGTTGTCCAACTCGGCGATGCGGGCGCGGAGTTCGATGCAGCGGGCGGTGGCGCGTTCGTGGTCGTCGTGGGCCCAGGCGAGGTCGAGGCGGAGGGCGTCGGCCTCCTCCTGCGTGCCGGCGGCGGTGAGCGAGCGGCCCAGTTCGGCCTGCCGTTCGGCGGCGTACTTCTGCTCGCGGAGCATCACGTCGAGCCGGTCGCCGAGGGCGTCCCGGCTGCCGGGCCGGGCGTCGAACGCGGTGAGCGCCGCCGCGTGCAGGGCGCGGGCCCGCTCCTTCTCCTGGGCGGCGGCATCGGGGCCGTACTCCGCCGCGAGGTCCTGGAAGAGCGCCTCCACCACGTCCCAGGGCGGTATCTCACGGCCGCCCAGGCAGGCCTGCATACCATCGGGATCGCGCTGCCAGAACACCCCGCACCAGCCGCCGCCCTGGTCGAGGCGCGCCAGGAGTCGGTCGAGGTAGTTAGCGAACTCCCGCACCTGTCCGGGGAGTTGATCCACAGCCATGCTCCAACTCCCGCCAGACCGGAATGCTCCGATCCGTAGAAAACACCATTTGTGTTACGACGCGGCTACGGAAGCTTTTCGAGCCGGGCGCAGAGAGTTCGGAGCCTACGCCTCCCTCCTGTGCGCCCGCCGGGTTCCGCGACATCCGGGGCGTCCGGCACGTGCCTCAGACCGCCAACGGCGCACACCTGACGACGAGTTGGTCCATGGACAGCCCGAGCGCGTCGGCGAGCGCGGCGACGGTGAAGAAGGCGGGCGTGGGGGCCCGGCCGGTCTCGATCTTGCGGAGGGTCTCCGCCGAGATGCCCGCGCTCGCCGCGACGTCCGTCATGCTCCGGCTGCCACGGGCCTCGCGGAGCAGCCGGCCGAGCCGTTCGCCGCGTTCGCGCTCTTCGGGGGTGAGAGGGGTGCGTACCATGCCGTCATTCTAATACCGGTATAGTAATTGGTATGGTCGAACTCAAGACGAACACGTCTCTCGATGCGATGTACGAGGCGGGCCAGGTCGTGGCCCGCGCCCTCACGGCGGTGCGGGAGGCCGCCGACGTGGGCGTGTCCCTGCTGGAACTGGACGAGCTGGCGCACGAGGTGCTGCGCGCGGCGGGCGCGTCCTCGCCCTTCCTGGGCTACCGCCCCTCCTTCGCGCCCACCCCGTTCCCGGCGGTCGTCTGCGCCTCGGTGAACGACGCGATCGTGCACGGCATCCCGGACGGCTACCGCCTGCGCGACGGCGACCTGGTCTCGATCGACTTCGGCGCCCAGCTGAACGGCTGGGCCGGCGACTCGGCGATCAGCTTCACCGTCGGCACGCCCCGCCCCGCCGACCTGCGGCTGATCGACACCGCCGAGCGCGCCCTCGCGGCGGGCATCGCGGCGGCCGTCGTGGGCAACCGCATCGGCGACATCGCCCACGCGATCGGCACGGTCTGCCGCGCGGCGGGCTACGGCATCCCCCAGGGCTTCGGCGGCCACGGCATCGGCCGCCAGATGCACGAGGACCCGGGCGTCCCGAACGAGGGCCGCCCCGGCCGCGGCCTCCCGCTGCGCCACGGCATGGCCCTGGCGATCGAGCCCATGCTCATCGGGAGCGGCAAGGACGGCTATCACGAGGCGTCGGACGGCTGGACCCTGCGCACGAACGACGGCTCCAGGGCGGCCCATGTCGAGCACACGGTGGCGATCACGGACGCGGGCCCCCGGGTGCTGACCGAGCGGCTGTGAAACGCACCCAGGGGTACGGGACCGCGACCTGTACGGCTCCGGCCCGGCGGCTACGGCGCCGGGCGGACCACCGCCGCCGAGCCGCCACCGCGCCGTACCTTCTCGGCGGCGGCCAACCACTCGCCGTTCGGCAGCCGTTGGACACCTGTCGCCGCGCCGATCTCCGGGTTCAGCGTGAAGGAGTGCCCGATGGCTTGCAGCTGGGTCTTCAAGTCGCTGTTGTAGAGAGCCGGTTCGAGTTCCGTGGTCGCCGCGTTGCGCTGGCTGGCGCGGGGCGCGGCGATGGCGTCGACGAGCGGGAGACCCCGGTCGAGGAACTCGGTGAGGGTCTGGAGCACGGTCGTGATGATGGTCGCGCCGCCGGGTGAACCGAGCGCCACGACCGGCTCGTTGTGCTGGTCGAGGACGATCGTCGGGGAGATCGACGAGCGCGGGCGCTTGCCCGGACCCGGCAGGTTCGGGTCGTGGACGGCCGGGTTGGCCGGGGTGAAGGAGAAGTCGGTCAGCTCGTTGTTGAGCAGGAAGCCGCGGCCGGGCACGGTCATCGCGCTGCCGCCGGTCTGCTCGATGGTGAGCGTGTAGGAGACGACGTTGCCCCACTTGTCCGCGACGGTGAGGTGGGTGGTGTTCTCGCCCTCGTACGTCGTCGGCGCGGCCGTCCCGGTGGCGGTGCAGGCGGTCGGGTGGCGCGGGTCGGCTGGCGCCAGCGGGCTGGTGAGTACCGCGTCGTCCTTGATGAGGCAGGCGCGCGAGTCGGCGAACTTCTGCGAGAGGAGTTCCTTCGTGGGTACGTCCTCGAAGGCGGGGTCGCCGACCCAGCGGCCCCGGTCCGCGAACGCGATCCGGCTGGCCTCAATGTAGTGGTGCAGGTACTGGACCTCGCTGGCCTTCGAAAGGTCCGTCTTCTCCAGGATGTTGAGGGCCTCGCCCACGGTCGTGCCGCCGGAGGAGGAGGGCGCGATGGAGTAGACGCCGAGGCCGCGGTACGAGGTCCTGGTGGGCGCCTGGAGTTTGGCGCGGTAGGCGGCGAGGTCCTTGGCGGAGAGCTTGCCGGGGCGGGCGTTCCAGCCCGAACTGGCGTCCACCTTGGGGTTGTTGACCGTGGCGAGGATGTCCTTGCCGAGGTCGCCGCGGTAGATCGCGCCGATCCCCTTCTTGCCCAGTTCCTTGTAGGTGGCGGCGAGTTCGGGGTTCTTGAAGGTGGAGCCGACGACGGGGAGCGCGCCGCCGGGCAGGAACAGCTTGGCGGTGTCGGGGAAGTAGCGGAAGCGGGTCTCGTTGGCCGCCGTCTGGCTGCGGAAGGTGTCGTCGACCGTGAAGCCGTCGCTCGCGATCCGCTCGGCGGGCCTGAGGACCGTGCCCAGCTTCTCGCTCCCCCACCGGTCGAGGGCCGTCTGCCAGGTGGCGGGGGTGCCCGGGGTGCCGACGCTGAGGCCGCTGCTGACGGCGTCCGCGAAGGCGAGGGCCTTGCCGTTCTCCACGAACAGGTCGGAGCCGGCGGTCAGGGGTGCGGTCTCGCGGCCGTCGATGGTGTGCACCGTGCGGGACTTGGCGTCGTAGTAGACGAAGTAGCCGCCTCCGCCGACCCCGGAGGAGTAGGGCTCGGTGACACCGAGCGCGGCGGCGGTGGCGACGGCCGCGTCGACCGCGTTGCCGCCCTTCTTCAGGACCTCGATGCCGGCCGCGGTGGCGTCCGCGTCGACGCTCGCCACGGCGCCGCCGTAGCCGACGGCGACCGGGACCTTCGCGGGGGTGGCTCCGGCCGAGGGGGCCGGTGGTGCCGCCGCCCCCACCGAGACGATGGCGGCCGAGACCGCCACGACCGTCAGCTTCCGCACGCCAGCGCGACGCATCCGCACCTCCAGTTCAGAACCGTCCGCGCAGCGTATCGACCCGGCACCGGCCCCGACAGACCGCTTCCGGCCGCCGCCACACGAACGTCACACGTCGAACACCGGTACGTACCAGCAACGTCGGGCCGCTAACATGCGCGCCCATGAATGACGACCTGCGCAACATCGTTCTGGGCGTGGCCGCCGCCGGCGTCAGTGCCGCGCTCGGCTGGCTCGCCCGCACCTACCTGTGGAAGCGCAAACTCCGGCGCAAGCAGGCGTTCTTCGGGCTGCCCGACAACTCCGAGTCGCTGCTCGTGGTGAACCGCGAGGCGGGCGGCCCCGAACTCACGGTGATGCGGCACGACGTGTTCGCGCTCCTCGAACTCGCCGCCCTGATCAAGGACTGCAACGCGCACGCCCAGGTCGTCGCGCACGACGCGACCCAACAGGGCTTCGGCGAACGCACCGAGTTCTGTGTGGGCGGCCCGGCCTCCAACCGCCGGATGGCCGCGCATCTGGCCTCGCTGCTGCCGGGCATCCGCGTCAACGTGGACGCCGAGCCGGGACCCGACCGGGGCGCGTTCCAAATAGGCAGCGAGCGCTACCGACTTGAGCCCGGCAAGGGCGAGTACGTCCTTCTCGCCCGCCTCACCGCCGGGCAACTCGGCGGTGCGCGGCCGGTGTTCCTCTTCTGCGGCCAGCGCGCGATCACCAATCAGGCGGCGACCCGCTATCTCGCCCGCAACCACGAGAAGTTGGCGCGCAAACACGGGAGCAACACCTTCGTCCTGCTGCTGAAGGTGGTCAACTCGCAGGCCTACGGCCCCGATGTGGTGGAGCTGGTCGCCGATGTGACGCGGGCCGCGGAGACCCCGCTGCCGGCACCCGCACCACGGAGTTCGCACCGCGCCTCCTGAGTCGGGCACAGGGGTCAACAATCGTTACTGGCACGTAACTTACTCACGGGTTACCTCAGGTAAAGAGCTGCGGTTACCGTCGGGTCACTTTGCATTGACACGTGTGAGGAGTGACCCGTGCGAACTCATCGCCAGTCCCTGCGTACGACCGCCGCGGTCGCCGTCGCCGCGACGCTCGTCGCCGGAGGCGTCCTCGGGCTCGCCCCCGCCGCCGGGGCCGCCACGAGCGGCGTCCGCTTCGTCGACATCGCGGGCGACGGCGGTACGAAGCTCGCGGCGAACGTCGTCGTACCGGCCGATACCGACGGCTCGCACCGCTACCCCCTCCTCGTGCTGCCCACCAGCTGGGGCTTCCCCCAGGTCCAGTACCTGGCCCAGGCCGAGAAGCTCGCGAACTCCGGCTATGTCGTGGTGAGTTACAACGTGCGCGGCTTCTGGCAGTCCGGCGGCGGAATAGAGGTGGGCGGCCCGGCCGACGTGGCCGACGCGTCCAAGGTGATCGACTGGGCGCTCGCCAACACCCCGTCCGACGCGGGGCACATCGGCATGGCGGGCGTGTCCTACGGCGCCGGCATCAGCCTGCTCGCGGCGGCGCACGACAGGCGGATCAAGGCGGTCGCCTCGCTGAGCGGCTGGGCCGACCTGGTCGACTCCATCTACTCGGGCCGCACCGAACACGCCCAGGCGACCGCCTTGCTGGACGGCGTCGGCCTCGTCACCGGCCGCCCGAGCGCGCGGACGAGCCAGGTCTTCAAAGACTTCCTCGCCGGTGACCTGTCCAAGGAACAGGACATGATCACCTGGGCGAAGGAGCGCTCCCCCGCCACCTACCTCGACCGGATCAACGGCAACGGCACGGCGATCATGCTCGCCAACGCCTGGGGCGACACGATCTTCCCGCCCGCCCAGATCACCGACTTCTACGGCGGGTTGACCGGGCCCAAGCGGCTCGAACTCCGCCCCGGCGATCACGCCACCGCCGAACTGACCGGACTGTTCGGGCTGCCCAACGACGTGTGGACGGACACCGAGCGCTGGTTCGACCACTACCTCAAGGGCGCGGACAACGGCATCGACCGCGAGCAGCCGGTGGAGCTCAAGTCCCGTTCCGGGGGCGGCTACGAGGGCTATCCGGACTGGAAGTCGGTCGGCGCGACGCGCACGAAGATCGACCTCGCGGGCACCACCACCATCCACACCAACGTCGACTCGGGTGCGGACGGCGGGATCGTCTTCCTGTCCAGCATCCTCGACCAGGTGGCGCAGGCGCCCCCGGTCGCGTGGGTCCCGCTGCTGCCGCGCCGCTGGGCCGCCGTTTGGCAGTCGGGGCCGTACGCGAAGGCCCGACAAGTGCGCGGGAGCGTCACGTTGCACACCACGGTCACGGACACCAAGGAGAGCGGCACCCTCGTCGCGTACCTCTACGACGTGGGCCCGCTCGGCCTCGGCAAGCTGGTCGGCAACGCGCCGTACACCTGGCACGGGCAGACGCCCGGCAGGCCGTTCGGTGTGGACCTGGAGTTGTTCTCCACGGCCTACGACGTCCCGGCAGGGCATCGTCTCGCCCTGGTCGTCGACACGGTCGACCCGCTCTACATCGAGCACAACCCGACCGGCGCGCAGCTGACCTTCTCCTCGCCGGTGAACGACCCGTCGTACGTGTCGGTCCCGTTGCGCGAGCAGTGATCTCCGGCTGCCGCCGGGCGAGCAAGTGCCCTCCTACTACTGCACCCGCGGCAGCAGCGTCCCTGGTTCGGCCGGGGCCACGTCCACGGCCCCGGTCCTGGGACTGCGCTGCTCCCGGCGGGACACCCATCCGGCGAACCAGGAGAGCAGCATGCACATCCCGATGTAGATCGGCGAGATCACCAGCACCACGGGGATGAACGGCAAATCGTAGTCGAGGTTCGACGCGATCAGCTTCCCGGCGTGGAGAAACTCCTCGTAGGTGATCAGATAGCCCAGCGAGGTGTCCTTGAGCGTGACCACCAACTGGCTGATGACGGCGGGCAGCATGGCCCGCACCGCCTGCGGTACGAGGACGTAGGACATCACCTGGGTCTTGCGCAGGCCGAGCGCGAACGCGGCCTCCCGCTGGCCGCGTTCGACGCTGTTGACGCCCGAGCGGAAGACCTCGGCGAGCACCGAGCCGTTGTAGAGGGTGAGGCCGGCGACCAGCGCGGGCAGCGGCTGCGCCTTGAGCGCCACGAAGATGAAGAAGATCATCACCAGGACGGGCATGGCGCGGAAGAACTCCACGACGAGTGTGGAGACCCAGCGCACCGGACGGTGGTCCGAGAGGCGTCCCACGGCGAGCAGGGTGCCAAGTGCCAGTGACAGTACGGCCGCCAGCCCGAAGGCCTTGAGCGTGTTGCCGAGGCCGCGCAGCAGGAGTTCCTGAATTCCCTTGTACTCGAAGGGCATCCACTTCGTGTAGGTGAACTGGTCGGTGTCGAACAGGAGATAGAGGATCCAGGCGAGCAGCCCGAGGATGACGGCGGTCGACGCGATGCCGTAAAGCCGGTGCCGTTTGCGGGTCTTGGGGCCGGGGACGTCGTAGAGGGCGTTGGCGGTGGTCATCGGGCGACTCCCCACTTCCTCTCCAGCACGTTGAACAGCGCGCTGATGGCGAGGGTGATGATCAGGTAGCCGAGGGCGATCCAGACGAAGGTCCAGACGATGTTGTAGCCGAGTTCGCTCAACGTCCGGTACGTGCCGAGGAGTTCGGTGACGCTGAAGGCGCCCGCGATCGCCGAGTTCTTGGCGAGCGCGATGAGCGTGGAGCCGACCGGCGGGATCACCGAGCGGAAGGCCTGGGGCAGGACGACCAGGCCGAGGCTCTGCCCGAAGGACATCCCGAGGCTGCGGGCCGCCTCGCCCTGTCCCCTGGGCACGGTGTTGATGCCGGAGCGCAGCGCCTCGCAGATGAACGCCGAGGTGTAGCAGCCGAGCGCGAGCACCGCGAACACCTTGAAGGGCAGCACGAGTCCGAAGCGCGGCAGGCCGAGCAGGACCGCGAAGAACAGCAGGGTGAGCGGGGTGTTGCGCAGGACGGTCACCCACACCGTGCCGAACACGCGCAGCGAACCGACCGGCGCGACCCGGAAGGAGGCCATCAGGAAGCCGAGGACGAGCGCCAGCACCGAGGCGTAGACGGTGAGTTCGACGGTGCCGAGGAAGCCGTCGCGGAAGGTCGGGAAGTTGTCTGTCAGTACGTTCACATCGGACTCGCTCAGCTCGCCGGGTAGCGGTCGATCGCGGGCGGGGTGGGCGCGGGCACTCCGGACAGGCCGAGCGTCGCCTCGTACGCCTTCTTCCAGTCGCCGTTCTTCTCACGGGCCTCCAAGGCGTCGTCGAGGGCGAAGCGCAGGGCGTTGTCGCCGTGCGGGACTCCGATGCCGTACGGCTCCTTCGAGAAGGGCTTGCCGACGACCTTGAGCTGGTCGGGGACCTTCGCCGCGTAGCCGATGAGGATCGCGTCGTCGGTGGTGACGGCGTCGACCTGGTAGGTGAGCAGGTTGTCGACACAGACCGAGTAGGTGTCGTAGGCGACGAGTTGGGCCTTGGGATAGTCGTCCTTGATGCGCTGGTACGGCGTGGAGCCGGCCGCCGAGCAGACGCGTTTGCCGGCGAGGTCCTGCGGGCCGTGGATGTCGTGCTCGTCGGTGCGCACGAGGAGCGACTGGCCGGCCAGGTAGTAGGGCCCGGCGAAGCCGACGAGTTTCTTGCGCAGGTCGTTGATGGTGTAGGTGCCGACGTAGTAGTCGATCTGGCCGTTCTGGAGGGCGGTTTCGCGGTTGGCGGAGGCGATCGTGCGGAAGTGGACGGTCTTCGGGGCGAAGCCGAGGGAGGCCGACATCATCCTGGCGATCTCGATGTCGAAGCCGGAGTAGGTGCCGGTGGCGGGGTCCTTCTCGCCGAGGTAGGGCTGGTCCTCCTTGGCGCCCACCGTGAAGTAGCCGCGCTTCTTCGCCCGCTTCCAGGTCTTGGAGTCGGGGAGCTGAAAGCCTTGCGCCACTTGGTAGTTGGGGAGCCGGTCGGCGGCCGGGCCCTTGACGGGCGGGCTGCCCTCCTTGCCGCAGGCGGTCGCGAACAGGGCGAGAACCAGCACGAGGAGCACACGAGTGGTACGGAACATGGATCGCACTCCCCGCTCAGTGCTTGAGGATCTTGGACAGGAAGTCCTTGGCCCGGTCGGTGCGCGGGTTGGTGAAGAACTCCTCGGGGGTGCGGTCCTCGACGACGCGGCCGTCGGCCATGAACACGACGCGGCCCGCGGCGGAGCGGGCGAAGCCCATCTCGTGGGTGACGACGACCATGGTCATGCCGTCCTGGGCCAACTGCCGCATGACGTCCAGGACTTCGTTGATCATCTCCGGGTCGAGGGCCGAGGTCGGCTCGTCGAAGAGCAGCGCCTTGGGCTCCATGGCCAGGGCGCGGGCGATGGCCACGCGCTGCTGCTGGCCGCCGGAGAGCTGCACGGGGAACTTGGGCGCCTGCGCGGCGAGGCCCACGCGGTCGAGGAGTTCGAGGGAGCGCCGGTCGGCGTCGTCCCGCTTGCGTCCCCGGACCTTGATCTGGGCCAACGAGACGTTCTGGAGCACCGTCTTGTGGGCGAAGAGGTTGAAGGACTGGAAGACCATGCCGACTTCGGCGCGGAGTCTCGCGAGGGCCTTGCCCTCCTCGGGCAGCGGCCGGCCGTCGAGCTGGATCGTCCCGGACTCGATGGTCTCCAGCCGGTTGATCGTCCGGCACAGCGTCGACTTTCCCGACCCCGAAGGGCCGATGACCACGACCACCTCCCCCTTGCCGACGGTGAGGTTGATGTCCTGGAGGACATGCAGCTCCCCGTAGTACTTGTTGACGTCCCGCAGTTCGATCAACGGATCGACGGCCATGCCCAGCCCTACTCACTCTCAGCTGTGTCGTGGTCGCCGCAAACTATCCAGACAAGACCGGAGTTAAAGCACGACACGCACTTTTCGGGCATTAGCCGTATTTACACCGCTCTTACTCTTCGGCGACCTCCGCGTACAGCTGCGAGAGCTCCGGCACACCGCTCGCGGCCCACTCGTGACCGGAGGCCACGACGTCGAACTCGCGCCCGGAGACCAGCCGTACGACGGGCTGGCCGTCCGAGCGGATCTCCCAGGCGGCGCCCTCCACCGTGCGCACGATCACGGTCCCCAGATACAGACCGGCGTCGTTGCCGAGCCAGGACACGGTCTCCTCGTCGTCCCGCCAGCGCGGCACCAGCTGGTCGAGCGCCTCCAACGAGCCTGCGGAGTCGTCGAGTCGGATGCCCTCCCGGGACGCGTGGGAACGCAGCAGCTCGCACTCGGCCAGCAACTCGGCGATGCCCTCGGCGTCATGGATACGGTGCTTCTCGGCCCGGTCGCCCAGGAAAGGGATGTTCATACATACAGCGTGTCATTCGCACCGCCGTACGCACCACAGGGCGTCGCCGGTGGCGGCCGGTGTCGCTCGCCCGAGCCCGTCCGCACGGACCCGGGCCGGGACGGGACGGGCCGGTCAGACGTCCAGGTCCACCACGACCGGTGCGTGGTCCGAGGCGCCCTTGCCCTTGCGCTCCTCGCGGTCCACGTAGGAGTCGGTGACGGCCTTCGCGAAGGATTCGTTGCCGTACACGAGGTCGATGCGCATGCCCCGGTTCTTCGGGAACGCGAGCTGGCGGTAGTCCCAGTACGTGTACGGGTGGTCGTACTTCAGGGGGCGCGGGACCACGTCCGTCAGGCCCGACTCGCGCAGGGCGGTGAGGGCGGCGCGCTCGGCCGGGGTGACATGGGTCAGGCCCTCGAAGGCGGCCACGTCGAAGACGTCGTCGTCGGTCGGTGCCACGTTGTAGTCACCGAGCACGGCGAACGGGCGGCTGCCCTGCGCGTCGCCCGCGACGGCCGCCTTGAGGGCCTCGAACCACTGGAGCTTGTACGCGTAGTGGGGGTGGTCCACCTCGCGGCCGTTGGGCACGTACACCGACCAGACGCGGACCGGGCCGCAGGTCGCGGAGACGGCGCGCGGCTCCTGGACGCCGTCGTAGCCGGGGTCTCCGGGGAGGCCCTTGACCACGTCTTCGAGGCCCACGCGGGAGAGCACCGCCACGCCGTTCCATCTGCCGGTCGCGTTCACCGCCGCCTCGTAGCCCGCCTCGCGCAGCTCGTCGAACGGGAACTGCGCCTCGGCGAGCTTGGCCTCCTGGAGGCACAGCACGTCGGTGCCGCTGCTCTCCAGCCAGGCCAGGAGCCTCGGCAGACGGGCGGTGATCGAGTTCACGTTCCAGGTCGCGATGCGCATGCCTCACAACCTACCGGGCGGCACCGACACTCAGACCGACGCGCTGTCCCCCGGCGCCAGCCGCAGATGCTCCGCGCCGCCGAGCGCGCCGATCTGATGGTCGTAGATCGGCCGGGCGAGGTCCGTGAGCAGGGCGTCGTGGATGTCGTAGGCGCGCTGCGGCTTGACCTCGCGGACGTAGTCGATGACCTCGGAGATCTTGCTCCAGGGGGCCATGACCGGGAGCATCAGGGTCTCGACGGGGTGGTCGGGGACGGTGAGGGCGTCGCCGGGGTGGAAGACGCGGCCTCCGTCGACGAGGTAGCCGACGTTGGTGATGCGCGGGATGTCGGGGTGGATCACGGCGTGCAGTTCGCCGTGCACCTGGACGTCGAAGCCCGCCGCCGTGAAGGTGTCGCCGTGGCCGACCGTGTGCACGCGGCCCGGGAAGGCGGCGGAGAGCTGGTCCGCGACCGACTTCAGGGTCCAGATCTCGGCGGCCGGGTTGGCGTCCAGGCCCGCCCGCAGCCGGTCCTCGTTGAAGTGGTCGAGGTGCTCGTGCGTGACGAGGATCGCCTCGACGCCGGCCGTGGCGTCCTCCTCGGTGAAGGTGCCCGGGTCGATGACGAGCGTGCGGCCGTCCTTCTCCAGACGGATGCAGGCGTGCGACTTCTTGGTGAGCGTGGTGAGCGTCATGGGTCCATCCTCTCCCCGCCCGGCTCCGGGCGGGCGGGCGAGGCTGGTGCTTTCGGTACCGGGCTGACGATCACTCCGTGGGGGTCGTCTCCTCGCGGATGACCTGCTGGGCGACCTTGAAGGCGCTGTTCGCCGCCGGCACCCCGCAGTACACGGCCGCCTGGAGCAGCACCTCCTTGATCTCGACCGGGGTGAGGCCGTTGCGCAGCGCCGCCCGGGTGTGGAAGGCCAGCTCGTCCAGATGACCGCCCGCGACCAGCGCGGTGAGCGTGACACAGCTGCGGGAGCGCCGGTCCAGGCCCGGCCGGTCCCAGATCTCGCCCCACGCGTACCGGGTGATGAACTCCTGGAAGTCCCCGGAGAACTCGTCCGCCTGCGCGAGCGCCCGGTCCACATGCGCGTCGCCGAGCACCTCCCGGCGGACCTTGATCCCGGCGTCGTAGGGATCAGGACGGCCCATGACCTGCGGCGGTACGGGAGGCGGCGGCGCGATCTCGGCGATGGGTGCGACCTGCTGGGGCGCGGCGAGGACCGGCCTGGCCGGGGGCGCGACAACGGCGACCTGCCCGGTGGACTGGTCGTAGGGCGGCTGCCAGGCCGTGGAGAAGTGCCGGACCAGGAGGTCGGTGACGGCGGCGGGCTGCTCGACCGGGACCAGGTGCGAGGCACCGGGTACGACCGCGAGGCGGGCGTCCGGGATGCCAGCGACCAGGGTGCGGGCCTCGGCGGGCCCGGTGACCTGGTCGTCCGAGCCGACGAGGACGAGGGTCGGGACGCCGATACGGGCCAGTTCCGACCGTACGTCGAACGCGGCCAGCGCCTCGCACGCGGCGATGTAGCAGCCGGGGTCGGTGGTGCGCACCATCTGTACGGCCCACTCGGTGATCGCGGGCTGCGCGGCGGCGAAACCGCTGGTGAACCAGCGCTCGGGCGAGGTACGGGCGATGGGGTCGAGCCCGTTGGTGCGCACGATCACCCCGCGCTGGCGGAACTCGTCCGCCGAGCCGAAGCGGGGCGAGGCCGCGATCAGCGCGAGGGAGGCCACCCGCTCCGGGTGGCGCAGGACCAGTTCGAGACCGACCGCGCCGCCGAGCGCGCAGCCCGCGTAGCCGAAGCGCTGCACGCCGAGCGCGTCGAGGGTGACCAGCAGCCGGTCGGCCAGGTCGGAGACCGCGCCCGCCGGGTGCGCGGGTGAGCCGCCGTGGCCCGGCAGATCGAACCGGAAGACCCGCCACTGCTTCGCCAGCTCGGGCACCTGGCGGTCGAACATGTGCCAAGTCGTCCCGAGCGACGGACCCAGGATGAGAACCGGGGCGTCCTCGGGGCCGTCGAAGCGGTACTGGAGGGCGGGGCTGTTGTTCATGTCGCTCACCGCTCCAACGTAACCGCCGTTTCTTACGGCCCGGCTGTGGGGCCCCCGGTCTCCGCACCCGGCTCCCACACTTCGGTGGGGAACTCTCACAGCGTCTTCACCCGGTAGCGAGGGTGAGGCATCGGGGGCAGGGGTGAGGCACTGGGGGCGAAGGTCGCAGGTCGGAGGTCGGGCTCAGAGTTCGCCGGGGGCACCCAGGCCGGTCAGTGCGCCGACCGGGTCCAGGTCGGGGGTGCCTCTGGGCCACCAGTCGTCGTGGCCCGGTTCCGATTCGTAGGCGTACCACAAGCCGTCGCGGCCCAGGCGGAGTTGGACGTGGCCGTGGGGGTGGGTGAGGTGGTTGTGCCAGGGGCGGAAGGCCGGGAGGTCGGCGGCGAGGAGCAGGGGGCGGGCCCGGTCGAAGCGGCCGGCCGGCGGGTCCCAGGGCTCTTCGAGCACCGCGAGGCCCTCGATGCCGCCCTGCCGCCAGGCGGCGACCGCGCGCGCCAGCTCGGCGGCGGTGCGTCCGGTGGCCTTGGCGAGGGAGGCGTAGAGGGAACGGGTGGCGGCGGTCAGCCCCGAACCCGGGCGGGCGGCGGCGAGCCGGACCGCGTCCTGCCACAGGGTCAGCTCCCCGACCGGATCCCGGCCGGTGCCGAGCAGCGCGTGCGCGCGGACGGCGGCGTCGGTCGCCAACTGGTCGAGGGCGAAGGGGTCCGGGCCGCCGGGTGCCGCCGGGTACACCGGGGGCTGCCCGGGGTGCGGGGGCATGGGCAACGGGGGCGGGAGCGGCGGGAGTCGGCGGTCCTTCGCCAGGGCCTCCGTGGCCCGGACTCCGGGGAGGGGGACCGGTTCGTGGTCCTGGGCGGCACGGGCGGCCCGGGCCGCGTTGCGGCGCGACAGCGCGTCCAGCAGCGGGCGTTCGCCCCGGCCGCGCAGCAGGAGCAGGACGAAGGGGTCCGCGTCGAGGAGACGCGCGGTCTGGTAGCAGAGGGCGGCGGCGTGCTTGCAGGGGTGCCCGGCGTCGGGGCAACTGCAATGCGGGTCCAGATCACCCGGCCCCGGCAGCAATGGAACCCCGCACTCGGCAAGGGACTTGGGCATCTCCTTGTCCAGCAGCGCGGCGATGTGCCCTGGCCGGTCGGCGGCGGCGTCCAGGAACCGGTCCCAGTCGGCGTCGTCGAGCGTCCGCAGCCGCACCTGTACGCGGTAGGGGCGGGGACGGCTGCCCTGCACGTACGCGAGCACGAGCCCCGGCGTCACGGTGATCGCGTCGACGTGCCCCTTCTCCGCGTAACTCCGCCCGCGCGTGAGGCGTTTGGCGTCCAACGCGCCTTCCTCCAAGGCGGTGACCCACGCGTTGCCCCACCAGGTCCCGGCGAAGCGTGTGTCCTGCGAGGGCCTGGGCGGGAACGCGGGGAAGGTACGGCGGAGGTCGCCGTCGCGGGAGGGGGCGGCCATGGAGGGGGAGGTGGAGGGGGTGGGGGCGGGGTCGGGGTCGGGGCCCGAGTTGGTGGTGAGGGGCTCGGGCGTGGTGTGGCGTGCGGTGCGGTCCGGTGTTCGGGTGGTCCAACTCTCCTGGTCTTCTTGGTCGTTGTCGGCGGGCGGCTCCGTCGTGGGGTCGTCGTCCCGGGGCATCACGAAGGCGTCGGCGAGCATGTCCCGTACGGCGCGGGCCCGTTCGTCCGCGACACCGCGGGGCCGTGGGGCGTCCGAGCCGGACGGAGCGGAGGTCGGGCGGGGTGATCGGGGCGGTCGGGGCGCGGGCTCAACTTCCTTGTGCCCGGCGTCAGTCAGAGCCTGCCGAGCCCCTCGCCGGGCAGCTCGCAGCGCCTCGCGTGCGATGTCGGCGGGGCGTACGGAACGTGCGGACGCCTGATCCGGGGTGCTGTCGGCCGGGGCGGCGGCAGGAGGTGTGGGGAGGTCGTCCCCGTGTTCTGCGGGACCGGTGGCCGGTTCGCTGCCCGTGTCCTCGGGGTCGGCCGCCGCGGCTGCCTCGCGCCGAACCGGTCGCGCGGCGCGCAGCGCGGCACGGGCGGCGTCTCCGGGGCGAGGGGCGGACGGCTGTGGGGCGGGTGACTGGGGATCGGCGGTGAGGGGTGCGGTGACCGCCGACGCATCGACGCCGGTCGACACGGGTGTGCGCGACGGCGGCTCCTCGGGGTCGGCGGGCACGGGCGCGTGAGACTCCGGCTTCCCGGAACCAGACACCTCAGCCCCGCCGCCGCCCTCCTCGTCCTCAAGGTGCGCCGGATCACCCTCAGGTTCCCGCTGCTCCAGTTCCCGCTGTCGGTGCTCGCGGGCCGCCCGCAGGGCCTGTCGGGCCAGGTCGGCGGGGCGGGAGGTTCGCTGTTCGGGCGTTTCCTGCTGCTCCGGCCCGCTTCCGGCCTGTGCCGTGGTCTCCGTCCCCGTCACGGCTGCCTCCGCAACGACACCAGGTCCGACAGTTCGCGGTCGGTCAGTTCCGTCAGGGACGACTCGCCGGAGCCGAGGATCGCGTCGGCCAACGCCCGCTTGGATTCGAGCATTTCGGCGATGCGGTCCTCGACCGTGCCCTCGGTGATGAGGCGGTGGACCTGGACCGGCTGGGTCTGGCCGATGCGGTACGCGCGGTCCGTGGCCTGTTCCTCGACCGCCGGGTTCCACCAGCGGTCGAAGTGGACGACATGGCCCGCGCGGGTGAGGTTCAGGCCGGTGCCCGCCGCCTTCAGGGACAGGATCAGCACGGGGGTCGCGCCGGCCTGGAAGCGGTCCACCATGCGCTCCCGCTCCGGTACCGGTGTGCCGCCGTGCAGCAGGTCGACCGGGACCGCGCGGGCCGCCAGATGGGAGGTGATCAGGCGGGCCATGCCGACGTACTGCGTGAAGACGATCGCGGAACCGTCCTCCGACAGCACCGTGTCCAACAGCTCGTCCAGCAGGGCGAGTTTGCCCGAGCGGGCGGTGAGACGGTCGCCGCCGGCCTGGGCCGCCGTGTGCTCCTCCTTCAGATACAGCGCCGGGTGGTCGCAGATCTGCTTGAGGGAGGTGAGGAGCTTGAGGACCAGGCCCCGGCGCGCGATGCCCTCCGTCGTCTCGATCGCCAGCATCGATTCCCGCACCACCGCCTCGTAGAGCGAGGCCTGTTCGCGGGTGAGCGGGACCGGGTGGTCCGTCTCCGTCTTCGGCGGGAGTTCGGGGACGATGCCGGGGTCGGACTTCTTGCGGCGCAGCAGGAACGGGCGGACCAGACGGGCGAGCCGGGTCACCGCCTCCTCGTCCTCGCCGTTCTCCACCGCGCGCGCGTGCCGGGCGCGGAAGGACTTCAGGGGGCCGAGGAGTCCGGGGGTCGTCCAGTCGAGCAGGGCCCAGAGTTCGGAGAGGTTGTTCTCGACGGGCGTGCCGGTGAGGGCCACGCGCGCGGGGGACGGGATCGTGCGCAGGGCCTTCGCGGTCGCCGAGTACGGGTTCTTGACGTGCTGTGCCTCGTCCGCGACGACCATGCCCCAGGGCTGCTGGGCGAGGGTCGCCGCCGTCGAGCGCATCGTGCCGTACGTGGTGAGGACGAAGCCGCCGGTCAGGTCCTGGAGGGTGCGGTCCGCGCCGTGGAAGCGGCGGACGGGGACCTCCGGGGCGAAGCGGGCGATCTCGCGCTGCCAGTTGCCCAGGAGTGAGGCGGGGCAGATCACGAGGGTGGGGTCGGGGTGTGCCCGGCGCAGGTGGAGGGCGATCAGGGTGATCGTCTTGCCGAGGCCCATGTCGTCGGCGAGGCAGCCGCCGAGGCCGAGGGAGGTCATCAGGTCGAGCCAGGCCAGGCCGCGGAGTTGGTAGTCCCTGAGGGTGGCCTGGAGGGCGGGCGGGGGCTCGGCGGGGCGGATGCCCTCCGTCAAGCGGTCGCGGAGGGTGGCCAGCGCGCCGACCGGGACCGCCGCCACCTGTTCGCCGTCGACCTCCGCCGTGCCCGTGAGCGCGACGGACAGCGCGTCGATCGGGTCGAGCAGGCCCAGTTCGCGTTTGCGGGCCTTGCGGACGAGGGCGGGGTCGACCAGCACCCATTGGTCCCGCAGTCGTACGACCGGGCGGTGGGCCTCGGCCAGGACGTCCATCTCGGCCTCGGTGAGCGGGTCGCCGCCGAGCGCCAACTGCCAGCGGAACTGGAGGAGTTCCTCGCTCTCGAAGAAGCCGGTGCCGTCGGTCGCCGAGCCCGGCGCCGACCGGACCACGGCGGACACCGTGAGGTCCTGCGCCAGGTCCCGGGGCCAGTGGACGGCGACCCCGGCCGCCGCGAGCCGGGTGGCCGCCACGCCGAGCAGATCGCCCAACTCCTCCTCGGAGAGGGCGAGTACGTCGGGTGCGTCCTGTTCGGTGAGGCGGTCGAGCGGGGGCCACACGCGCGCGGCCCGGCGTACGGCCAGTGCGGCGTCCACGCGGGCGCGCGGGCCGAAGGCCGTGTCCGCCGTGCCCGCCCACAGGGCCGCCGCGTCGACCACGAGGGTGGGATCGGCGAGACTGTGCACCTGGACGATCGCCGCGCCCGCGCTGCGCACCCGGCCGCCGTCGTCGAACAGGTCGTAGGCCGAGAGGTCCAGGCGGAGCGAGACGCGCACGCCCGCGTCCATGCCGGCAGCGACCTCCGCGGCCCAGTCCTGGGCGTCGCGCAGACGCTGCGGCGGGCGGGCCGCGAAGGGCATCCCCGAGGTGTACGGCGCCGCCGGGGTGCGGGGCAGGGTGTCCGCGACGGCGTCCAGGAAGGACCGCATCAGGGCTTCCGGCTCGGGCAGCCGGAGCGGGCCGGGGCCGGGCAGCGGGACGGCGTGGCCCTCGTAGGGCAGGGCCGCGGCGACCGCGCGGACGTGGGCGATGTCCTGCGGTTCCAGGGGGCCCGCGCGCCAGGCGTCGTGGCCCGCGGCGGTGAGGCCGGGGAGCAGCCGGCCGCAGGCGGTGAGCCGGAGCGCGTGCAGGGCGGCGGCGCCCCAGCAGGCCGTGGCGGGATGGGCGGCGGGGTCTCGGCGGGCGCGCACCAGCAGGGGCAGGGCCGCTTCGATGGGCAGGGTCAGCGCGGGGGCGGACCTGCGGCGGATCGCGGCGCCCTGTCGTCGTACGACCGTCAACTCGGTCTGTTCCACGCCCTCTTCGGCTTCGGGGAGGGCGCGCTCGCCGTCGGGGTCCCAGAAGGCGAAGCGGCCCTCGCGCGGGACGACGGGGGACGGCAGGAAGACGGCGGCCAGCCGTACGGAGATCTGCTCCATGAGTGCCGTGTCCGTCATACGTCCTGTCACCTCCCGCCCGTCGGTCGTGTCAGCTGTCTTCGACTCTACGGGCGGGGTCTGACAATCGGCCCCGGCGACGGGCCGGGGCCGGTCCGCTAGGGAACCGTGCGGGAGACGACGTAGACCATGGGGAGGGCCGGGTCGGACAGGTTCACCACGATGTCCTGGGTGGGTGCCGGGTCCTTCTGCTTGTTGACGACGCCCCACCAGGGGCCGGGCCCGGTGAACTTCCAGCCGGTGATCTTCTGGTCGCGGTCGCTGATGGTGATGTCGTTCTTCTTCAGCGTGTCCCGGTCGATCCCCGTGCCGGCGAGGAAGGTGTCGAGTCCGGCCTCGGAGGTCTGGAACTGGACGTAGAGGCGGCTGGTCTTCCAGTTGTTGGTCTCGTAGAAGGCGACTTCCTCCGCCGGGTGCGGGACCGGTACCTGGTACAGGCGGCGCTGGACCTTGGAGGGCCAGCCCACGGTGAGCCCGGTCGCCGAGTACTTGGCCTCCTTGTCCTTGCCGCTGTTGCGGCTCTGGTTCGCGGAGATCGCCAGATAGACGGCCGGTACGCCGATGAGCAGCACGATGATGAGCAGGGTGAGCGCCCGGCGGCGGGCCTTGTGGCGGGGGTCCTCGGGCGGCCGGGGCGGCTCGTCGCGGGGGGTGGCCTGGCGGGGCAGCGATGCGATCATGCGGTGTCCTGGGTGCCGCGCCGGGACTCGGCGAACCGTTCGTAGCGCTCGTACCGTTCGACCCGGCGGCGGTTGGCGCGGCGGAAGCGGCGGGCGACCAGGCGGGCGAGGTCGGCGGCGCCGACCATGCCGGCCTCGGGGCCGAGCTGGGCGCGCACTATGCGGGCCTCGGGGCGGTAGCCGCGGCCGGTGAGCTGGCGTTTGAACGCGTCGCGCGCGGGGCCGATCAGCAGGTCGTCGGCGGCCGAGACGCCGCCGCCGATCACGAAGCAGGAGGGGTCGAGGGCGGCGGCGAGGTTGGCGATGCCGACGCCCAGCCACTGGCCGATGTCCTGGAGCAGTTCGATGCACATCGCGTCGCCCTCGCGGGCGAGTTCCGTGATCATGGGCCCGGTGATGTCGCCGATGCTGCCCTTGACGTGCTCGATGATCCCGTAGGCCACCGGGGAGTCGGCCGCGGCCAGTTCGCGGGCCTCTCTGACCAGGGCGTTGCCGGAGCTGTACTGCTCCCAGCAGCCGCGGTTGCCGCACGGGCAGCGGTGGCCGCCGGGCACGACCTGCATATGGCCGAACTCGCCGGCGACGCCGTACTTGCCGCGCTTGACCTGGCCGTCCTCCAGGATCGCGCCGCCGATGCCGGTGCCGAGCGTGATCATGACGAGGTGGTCCTCGCCGCGGCCGGCGCCGAAGCGCCACTCGGCCCAGGCGGCGGTGTTGGCGTCGTTGTCCACCAGGACGGGGACGGAGAGCCTGCTGGTGATGCGGTCCCTGAGGGGCTCGTTCCGCCAGGACAGGTGGGGCGCGAACAGGACGCGGTTGCGTTCGGCGTCGACCCAGCCGGCCGCGCCGATGCCGACCGCGTGCACGTCGTGCCGGTCGGACAGGTCCAGGACCAGTTCGACGATGGTGTCCTCGACGACCTTGGGGCTCTTGGACTTGTCCGGGGTCTCCGTGCGGAGCTTCTCCAGGATGTTGCCGTCGGCGTCCACGACGCCCGCCATGACCTTGGTGCCGCCGATGTCGATGCCGACGGTGGGCACGCGGGGGGCCGTCAGGTGCGACCTCCGCTCACGGGTGCCGACCGTGCGGAGCGCCGTGGCGCGGCGGGAGCCTATGGGGGCGCTGAAATTGCCGTAGGTGCTCATCAAGGCCCGATTCTGCCTCACGGTGACCGTAGGTGCTGTGCGGGGGCGGACAGGGGGTGCGGATCGTTGTCCTGTGCGGGTGCTTTGTGGCTGGTCGCGCGGTTCATCGGGCCCTTGAAGGGGTGCTTCGGCGGGCGCCGTCCGAAATTTAATTGTCCGGACATTACGACGAGCATCCCGGGGCAAACGGCGCGCTCATGGACGTACCAGGAGCTGGAACTCGAACGAATAGCGCGTCGGCCGATATGTGTGGCTGCCGAACTCGACCGCGCGGCCCGTGTCGTCGAACGTCGTGCGCTGCATGGTGAGGAGCGGGGCGCCCTCGGTCTCGGCCAGCCGCTCGGCCTCCTCGGCGGTCGCGCCCCGGGCGCCGATGGACTGGCGGGCGCTGTGCAGGGTGATCCCGGCGGTGCGCATCATCCGGTACAGGCCGGTGGCCTCCAGTTGCGCGGAGTCCAGGTCGAGCAGGCCGAGCGGCAGATGGTTGGAGAGGTGCGCCATCGGCTCGCCGTGCGCCAGCCGCAACCGGTCGATGCGGTGCACGTCGCCGCCCTCGGCCACGCCGAGCGCCGCCGCGACCTCGGCGGACGCCGGGACGACGGTGTTGACGAGGACCTTGGTGGCGGGGCGCTGTCCGGCCGCCTCCAGGTCGTCGAAGAGGCTGCTGAGTTCGAGCGGGCGTTTGACCTGGCTGTGCACGACCTGGGTGCCGACGCCCCGGCGGCGCACCAGGAGTCCCTTGTCGACGAGGGACTGGATGGCCTGGCGGACCGTGGGCCGGGACAGGCCGAGCCGGGCGGCGAGTTCGATCTCGTTGCCCAGCAGGCTGCCCGGGGTCAGCGAGCCGTGCTCGATCGCGGCCTCCAGCTGTTGGGACAGCTGGAAGTACAGCGGCACCGGGCTGCTCCGGTCCACGCTGAGTTCGAGCGGCACGGTCGGGTCCACATCTGGTTTCGGCACGGGGCGAGCGTAGCTCTGTGAATGGTTGACGGGAAGTGATGTAGTTCGATTGTCCGGACATACGCATTGACAGCGTGCCTGGTCGGCCCTCAGGTTGTTCCCATGCGCATCGGAGTCATCGGTACGGGCCGCATCGGGACCATCCATGCCAGGACACTCAGCCGTCATCGTGAGGTCGGTTCGCTGATCCTCACGGACGTGGACCCCACGCGGGCCCAGGAGCTGGCGAACCGGCTGGGGGAGACGGCGGCACCGAGCACGGAGGAGATCTTCAAGTGGGGCGTGGACGCCGTGGTGATCACTACGGCGACATCGGCGCACGCCGAACTGATCGGCCGGGCGGCACGCTCCGGGCTCCCGGTGTTCTGCGAGAAGCCCATCGCGCTGGATCTGCCCGGTTCCCTACAGGCGATAGCCGAGGTCGAGACGGCGGGAACGATCCTTCAGATGGGGTTCCAGCGCCGGTTCGACAAGGGGTACACGGGGGCGCGCGAGGCGGTGCGTTCGGGGCGGCTGGGACGGCTGCACACGGTCCGGGCGATGACCTCCGACCAGACCCCGCCCCCGGCGGCCTATCTGCCGATCTCCGGCGGGCTGTACCGGGACACCCTGATCCACGACTTCGACATGCTGCGCTGGGTGACCGGGCGCGAGGTGGTCGACGTGTTCGCGGCCGGTTCGGACGCCGGGCCCGCGATGTTCCGCGAGGCCGGTGACATCGACACGGCCGCGGCCGTCCTCACGCTGGACGACGGGACGCTGGCCACGGTGACGGCCACCCGGCTGAACGGGGCGGGCTACGACGTCCGGATGGAGCTGGCCGGGGAACTGGACCAGATCGTGGTCGGCCTGGACGACCGCACCCCGATCGCGTCCACCGAACCGTCCGGACCGCCGGCCGCGACCAAGCCGTGGACCGGCTTCCTGGAGCGCTTCGGGCCCGCCTACGAGGCCGAACTGATCGCCTTCGTGGAGGTCGTGGTCGGACAGCGGACCAACCCGTGCGACGGCCGCGAGGCCCTCCAGGCCCTGCGGATCGCCGAGGCGTGCGAACTGTCGCGGCGCGAGCGAAGACAAGTCCGGCTGGGCGAGATCGCGGGCGGGTACGCCCTCACCTGAGCGGCCGTATCGCCGGGGCCGTGTCGCCGGGGCCGTCACATCCGTGCCGATCACGGACTCGCGCCCACCGGAAGTCCACCGAGGCGCGCAGGGCGAGCCGGTCCCTTCCCGAGCGTCCGCCGCTCCCTTCAGGACGTGCGGACGGCCAGCACCGTCCCCTGGGCGACCGCGCACAGCGACTCCGTGCCGTCGTCGGCGATCGTGAGGACGTCGCAGCGGACCACGGCCTGGCGGCGGCCGGACTGCACGACCTCGGCGCGGGCGCGCAGCGTGGAGCCGGTGGCCGGGCGGACGTACTGGATGCTGAGGCCTCCGGTGAGGACCGCGGGGCCGAGGACGGAGCCGCCGGCGAAGGTGAGCGCGTTGTCGGCGGCATAGGCGAGGACTCCGCCGTGCACGAAGCCGTGCTGCTGGTGGAGGTCCTCCCTGATGTCGATCTCCAGCGTGGCGCCGCCGTCCCCGAAGGCACTCAGCCGCGCGCCGATCAGCCTGCTGAAGGGCTGGCTCGCCAGCGCCTTCCGGGCCATGTCCAGGTCGAACTCCACGAGCGCGGTCACGAGAACAGGCCTCCCAGGGCATCCACGACGACTTCCGGTCCGACCCCACCACGGCTGCTACGGCGGTCCGGTGCGGCCGTTCTACCAGCGCACCGGCAGGGCGCGCATCCCGCGCATCAGCATGCCCGGGAGCCAGTCGCCGGGCGGACCGTCCAGGGCGAGACCCGGGGCGCGCTCCAGCAGCGTGCGGATCGCCGTACGGGCTTCGAGGCGGGCCAGCGGGGCGCCCAGGCAGTAGTGGATGCCGTGGCCGAAGGCGAGGTGGCCGCGGGTGTCGCGGCGGATGTCGAAGCGGTCCGGGGCGGGAAAGCGGTCCCCGTCGCGGTCGGCGGCGGTCAGGCCGACCATGACGGGATCGCCCTTCTCCACGGTGGTACCGGCGATCTCCAGGCGCTCGGCGGCGAAGCGGAACGTGGCGTTCTCCACCGGTCCCTCGTAGCGCAGCATCTCCTCGACGGCACCGTCCAGAAGGGTCATGTCGGCGCGCAGGGCGGCGAGTTGGTCGGGGTGGGCGAGCAGGGCGTGGATACCGCTGGTGAGGAGGTTGACGGTCGTCTCGTGACCGGCGACGAGCAGGACGAAGGCCATGCCCCGCAGTTCCCGCGGGGAGAGCCGGTCGCCGTCCTCGGCGGTGGTGCGGATCAGGTCGCCGAGGAGGTCCCCGCCGGGGCCGGCGCGGCGCTTGGCCTCGATCAACTCCCCCAGATACTCGGCGAGTCGTACGAACGCGTCGTACTCACTGCCCGGACTGGTGGGCGCGACCGCCTCCGTGGACAGCTTGCGGAACTCCGCGCGGTCCATGTCGGGTACGCCGAGCAGTTCGCAGATCACGGTGATGGGCAGCGGGTAGGAGAGCGACTCGACGAGGTCGGCGCGGCCGAGCGGCAGCATGGCGTCGAGGAGTTCGTCGGTGATCTGCTGGACGCGCGGGCGCAGTTCCTCGACGCGGCGCATGGTGAAGGAGCGGGTGACGAGCCCGCGCAGGCGGGTGTGGTCCGGCGGGTCGGCGGCCAGCAGGTACTTGCCGATCAGCTCCTCGTCGAGGAACGTCACCCCGATCCTGCTGCCGTCCTTGGCGAGCCGGGGGTCGGCGAGCGCCGCGCGGGCCTCCTCGTGCCCCACGATCAGCCAGGTCACATGGTGCTGGTCCGACTCCGGCAGGCGCACGAGGTGCACCGGGCCGCGCTCGCGCAGCATCGCGTACACCGCATGCGGGTTCCGCCGGAACTCCGCGCCGAACTCCCCCAGATCGATGGCCCCGGTCACTGCCTGCCCCCTCCGGACGATCCCCCGAGATCTTCCAGTGCAGTGGGAACGATCGGCGCCGGCTACTAGTGCCCGCCGTCGCCGTCATCTTCGAGCAGGCCCGCGTCGTAGGCCAACAGGGCGATCTGCACACGGTTGTTGAGGTCGAGCTTGGCCAGGATGCGGGAGACGTGGGTCTTGACGGTGGCGACGCTCATGAAGAGGCCGGTGGCGATCTCGGCGTTGGCGAGGCCCCGGCCGACGGCGACGGCGACCTCGCGTTCGCGCTCCCCCAGGGTGGCGAGGCGGGCACGCGCGCGTGCGCGACGGTTGTCGGTGCCCGCGCTCGTGCCGGCCGCGTGCTCCATCAGTTGCCGGGTGACTGCGGGCGACAGGACGGGGTCGCCGGCCGCGACCCGGCGCACCGCGTCGAGGATCTCGGCGGGCGGGGTGTCCTTGAGGACGAAGCCGGCGGCGCCCGCGCGGAGGGCCCGTAGCACCTGTTCGTCGGCGTGGAAGGTGGTGAGGACGACGATCTGGGGCGCGTCGCCGCGGGCGCGCAGCCGCTCGGTGGCGGTCAGTCCGTCGACCGAGGGCATCCGGATGTCCATCAGGACGACGTCCGGGTGGACGCGGTCGACGAGTTCCTCGACCTCGCCGCCGTCGGCCGCCTCACCGACGATCTCGATGTCGGCGGCGCCGCCCATCATGAAGGACAGTCCGGCCCGCACCAGCGGGTCGTCGTCGACGAGGAGCAGTCTGATCGCAGTCATGGGGCTACGTAACCACGCTCCCGCGCGCGGGAGCCGGGTCACCCCCAGGGCAGCCAGGCCCGTACCCGGAATCCGCCGTCCTCGCGACGGCCGTGTTCGAGCCGGCCGCCGGCCAGTGTCGCCCGCTCGGTCAGGCCGATCAGGCCCTGGCCCGAGCCGGGGACGTGCGGGACCGCGCCCTCCGGGGGCGGGTTGTCGACGGCGACCTCCAGGCCCTCGCCCGGAGTCCCGTCGACGGTCACCGTGACCTCGGTGCCGGGGGCGTGTTTGCGGGCGTTGGTGAGGCCCTCCTGGGCGATGCGGTAGGCGGTGCGGCCCACGGAGGAGGGCACCGCCGCGGGGTCGGTGACCCGGTTGACGAGGGTGACCTTCATGCCGGCCTCGCGGGACTCGGTGACCAGGGCGTCCAGGGCGCCGAGCGTGGGCTGCGGGCGGCCCGTGTCGTCGGGCTCGCCCGCGCGCAGGACGCCGATGATCTCCCGCAGGTCCTGGAGCGCCTCGTGGGCGCTCTCCCGGATGACTCCGGCCGCCCGCGCGACCTCCTCCTGGGGCGCGTCCGGCCGGAACTCCAGCGCGCCCGCGTGCACGCTCAGCAGGGTCAGCCGGTGCGCGAGCACGTCGTGCATCTCGCGGGCGATGGCCTCCCGGGCGAGCCGCTGGGCCTGTTCGGCACGCAGCTCCGCCTCCGTCTCGGCGCGCCGGGCGCGGTCGCGCAGGCTGAGCATGAGCTGCCGCTTGGAGCGGACGAACATGCCCCAGCCGATGACGGTGAGGGTGAACAGCTCGGTGAAGGCGACCGCTCCGGCGTAGGGCAGGTCGGGGTCCGGGCGGAGCCAGAAGAAGACCGGGGCCAGGGCGAGCTGGATGCCGCCGATCCAGGCGACGTAGCGGAAGGGGCGGTGCACGGCGAGGGTGAACACGGCGACCATGGCGGCGCCGCCGGCCGTGTTCGACAGGAAGCCGACGGGGATCATCGCGACGGCCAGTCCGACCGGCCAACGACGGCGCAACCACACCGCGCAGCAGGCCAGGACGCCGAACAGCTGGTCCACGACGGCGAGGGGGTGCGGGGTGGCGGAGTCGTTCCTGAGGCTCTGCGCGGCGATCAGCCCGATGATCACGGCGAGCAGGAAGCAGGAGGTGTCGACGACCCAGTCGCGTGCGGTACGGCGGGAGCGTCCGGGCCCTACGGCGTCGGGGTCGAGTCCGTCTGCCACGGCGGACGGCAGCAGCCAGCGGCGCCCCGCGAACGCGGGCGGTGCCTGCGCGGTCCTGTCATCGGTCACGGTCGACAAATCTACGCAGGGGCGGGCCCGGTCGGCCCGCCTCGACGGGGATCGGCGACCAAAGTCGCGGGAACGCAGACTTTCGGCGGACATGCCTCGCCCCGCGACCCTTGGACGTGGGGGGAGCCGCGGGGCGAGGGGTGAGCCGTGGTACGGCCTGGCGTCGGCTCAGCAGCCGAAGTTGATCAGCTTGAACGTGACGTAGTGGTCGGCGGTGTAGTAGTCCTCCTGGGTCTTCTTGCCGGTGATGATCCGGCGTGCGCCGCGCGTGGAGGAGCCCGGCGTCTTGACCGTGTACTCGTGGTAGTAGCCGGACGCCTGGCTGGGCAGGACGCCTTCCTGGTTGCGGAAGACGGTGCCGTCCTGCGAGTAGGGGAAGGGGCCGTTCGTCGCGATCAGGTCGAGCGTGTCGTACGCCTGGTCGGGCAGGGCGCTGTAGCAGATGCTGCCGACCGCGGCGGCGGCCGGGCTCGCGGTGGCGACGGTGCCGCCCACGAGGAGGGCGGACAGGACGGCGGCCGCGGCGCCGATGCGGGTTGCGCGTGGGGGGAATCTCATGCCCCCCATGATGACGCGCGTAGATAGTGGCATGTCAATGACAACTCCGAAGATTTCTCCCGTCAAGTCCGATGAGTTTTCCGGGAGTTAACGCGCGGCCCGGCGCCCCCACCCGGTCCCCACCAACACCAGCAGGCCGCCCGCCAGCCCGAACGCGCCGAGCCGTTCGCCGCCCAGTGCGACACCGGCCGCGGCGGCCCACAGGGGTTCGGTGCCGAGCAGCAGGCCGACCCGGGAGGGGGAGGTCCGGCGTACGGCCCACATCTGGACGAAGAACGCGAACAGGGTGCAGAACAGGGACAGGAACAGCAGCCCGGCCCACTCCCCCGCCCCGAAGTCCGCCGCCGTCGCCCACGGCGTGGGGCCCGTCCCGGCCGACAGCAGGGCGAACACCGCGACGGCGGCGCCGAGTTGGACGGTGGTCAGGGGGAGGGCGTCGGCGCCCCGGACGGACGTCAGCCGGGACATGGCCAGTACGTGCAGGGTGCGGGCCAGGGCCGCGAGCAGCATCAGGAGGTCGCCCAGGGAGGGGCGGCTGAAGCCGGCGCCCTGGGTCAGCAGCAGCACGCCGAGCACGGAGAGGGCGGCGGCGCCGAGGAAGGCGCGGGAGGGCCGGGTGCGGGTCACCGCGGCCTCGGCGAGCGGGGTGAAGATCATGGTGAGGCTGATGATGAGGCCCGCGTTCGTCGCCGAGGTGTGCACGACGCCGTAGGTCTCCAGGAGGAAGATCCCGGCGAGGATCAGCCCGAGCAGGGCCGCGCCGCGCCACTGGGCGGGCGTCAGGGCGCGCAGCGCGCGGTGGCCCACGACCGCCAGGACGGGCAGGACGAGGGCGAAGCGCAGGACCAGGACGGCGAGGACCGTGCGGGCGGTGGTGATGTCCTTGGCGGCGAGATAGCTGGCGCCCCAGACCACGGCGACCAGCAGGACGGGCAGGTCGGTGTGCCAGGTGCGGCGGGGCGCGGCGGCGCGCGGTACGGCGATCGAGGACATGGGGGCGGCTCTCCCGGTCTCCGGCGAAGGGGTGGAGACATCGGCGGCTGCCACACGGAACGATCACCGTACCGGCGCGGACCCCGGTTGACTAGGCGGTTTCCGGGTCGGCGTACGAGCCGTAGGTGGGGCGTCCGGCCAGGTCGTACGTCTGGATGGAGACGCCGGTGCCGGTGATCGTCCCGCCCGTGCGGCGGAAGGCCCTGGGGGTGGTGCCCTCGGGGAACAGGCGCAGGCCGGTGCCGAGCACGACCGGGAAGGTCACCAGGTGGACGGTGTCGAGCAGGTCGAGTTCGAGCAGGGACCGGACCAGGGCGCCGCTGCCGTGCACCTGGACCTCGCCCTCGGTGCGCTCCTTGAGGGCGGTGACCTCCTTGGCGAGATCGCCGCCGAGGACGGTGGTACCGGCCCAGGAGGGGTCGGTGAGGGTGGCCGAGGCGACGTACTTCGGCAGCGCGTTCAGCTTCGACGCGATCGGGTCCGCGGGGTCGGTCATGTTCGGCCAGTACGAGGCGAAGATGTCGTACGTGCGGCGGCCGAGCAGATAGGCGGCGGAGCGGTCGAAGACGTCGACCACGAAGCGGCCGAAGTCGTCGTCGCCGTACACGAAGCTCCAGCCGCCGTGCTCGAAGCCGCCCCGGGTGTCCTCCTCGGGGCCGCCGGGGGCCTGGTAGACGCCGTCGAGGGTGACGAAGATGGTGGAGACGAGCTTGCCCATGTCGGTCGCCTGCTTCCTGCTGCGGGGTTCGGTGTCATCAGCTCAGACCCCGGCCGCCCCCGCAACTCATCGGTCTCCGCTACGGCACCTCACCCGGCGTGCGTCGAGAACATGCCGCCGGTCGGGCCCTGCTTGTCGCCGCCCTGGGCCTTCTTCAGGGCGTTGGCGAGGCTCTCGATGGTGAGGGACTGGAGGATGACACGGCCGTTGCCCTCCAGGGTGGCCAGGGAGAGGCCCTCGCCGCCGAAGACGGCGTTCATCAGGCCCTGGCGGTTGAGGCCGCCGATGCGCTGGACGCCGTACTGGACGCCCTCCTCGAAGGCGACGATGCAGCCGGTGTCGACCTC
This sequence comes from Streptomyces sp. NPDC091280, assembly GCF_044768565.1. Classification (NCBI taxonomy): domain Bacteria; kingdom Bacillati; phylum Actinomycetota; class Actinomycetes; order Kitasatosporales; family Streptomycetaceae; genus Streptomyces; species Streptomyces sp. NPDC091280. Next base: position 394,377 of record NZ_JBIVUZ010000004.1, on the reverse strand, counting down.
GATGCGCCCGCCGAAGTCGGCCGGGTTCAGGTCGATGAAGTTGCCCGCGCCGGCGATGATCACCGTGCCGTGCCCGGTGAACTTCTCCAGGATGAAGCCCTCGCCGCCGCTCATGCCGGTCCGGCCGCCCTGGAAGGCGATGCCGAACCGCACGCTGGACTCGGCGGCCACGAAGGCGTCCTTCTCGGCGAACCACGCGCGCGTGCCGTCCAGTTCCAGGGCGCGCATCTCTCCGGGGAGGACGCCCGCGAAGCCGACGGTGCCCTCGCCGCCCTGGGCGGTGAAGTACTGGAACGCCAGCGACTCGCCCGCGAGCGCGCGCTGGCCGACCTGCATGGCCGTCCCCATGGCCTGCCGGAGCATGCCGCCCATGCCGCCGGAGCCGGCGCCGCCCTGCTGCTGTCCGGCGCCGGGCGGGCCGCTCAGACGGGTCTCCATGGTCACGTTCGTCGTCTTGAAGAGGAACTTGCCGGCCTCGCAGTACACGGTCTGGCCGGGGTTCAGGTTGACGACCGCCATCTGCATGGCGTTGCCGACGATTTCCTGCTGAAGGGTCACGAGGGGAGAACGCGCGGGAGGGCGGGTTCGGTTCCGGGAGCGCGGTGGGTCCCGGGGCGCGGGCGCCCCCGTCCTCGGACGCCGGACGGGCCGGGAACCCCCGTCCGGCGCTCCTGGTTCAGCCGCCCAGTTCCTGGTGGCGCGCCGCCAGTGCCGACACGCCCTCCTCCGTCAGCGAACCGAACAGCCGCAGCCGCGAGATCCCGCCGTCGGGATAGATGTCCACGCGCGCGTGCGTCCCGATCGCCGGGGCGGGCAGCACGAAGCGGTGGTTCGTGTCGGGCTGGAGGCGGGTGCGCGGGAGGATCTCGTGCCAGTCGCCGGTCTCGCCGTCGCGTACCGACACCGAGGCCCAGCCCGCGCTGTTGCCCTTCAGGTACGCCGTGTCGATCTCGACGGCGCGGATCTCGGAGCGGGCGGCCAGGGCGTAGCGGATCCAGTCGTTGCCCTGGTCGCGGCGGCGGCGGGTCTCCCAGCCGTCGTCCATCTTGCGGGAGCGGCCGGGCTGGATGGTGTTGCTCGCGGGCGAGTAGAAGAGGTTGGAGGCGTCCTCGGCCCGGCCGCCGTTCTCCAGGGCGACCACGTCGAAGGTGCCCAGGGCCCGCAGCCAGTCGGGGTCCGGTACGACCTCGCCGTGCACCCGCAGGCGGGCGATGCCGCCGTCGGGGTGCTGGTTGACGCGGAGGTGGGTGAAGCGCTGCTCGACCGAGACGGCGAAGCCGTTCGCCGCGTGGCCGCCGACCGGTGTGCGCGGGACCAGGGTCGTCCACTTCACGTCGTCGCAGAGGAGTTCCTCGGGGGACGGGGAGCCGGGCAGCGAGGTGCCCTCGACCGACACCGCCTGCGGGTAGTTGCCGCGGAAGTGGGCCGTGTCGACGACGATGCCCCGGATCACGCCGGGCGCGCCGAGCCGGACCAGGGCCCAGTCGTGGTCCTCGGCCGTGGGCCAGGGGTGCGCGGCCGAGGTGCCGCGCCGGCGGCGGGTCTCCCAGCCGTCCATGATCTTGCCCTTGTGGCCGAAGTGCTCGGGGTCGAACTCGGCGGGTCCGGGCACCAGGAGGTTCTCGCGCTCGGCGAAGAACTCGTCGTTGGCGGCGATGACCCCGGCGCCGAGCTGCCGGTCGGCGAGGTTGGCGTACCGGGTGAAGGGGAAGTCGGCCGTGCGGTAGTCCGCGTACGGGTCGCCGCCTCCGTAGGGGTTCGCGTCGCCGGTGAAGCGAGCCGGAGAAGATGCGTGCTGCGCCGTCACTGAATGTGCCTTTCGGGAGTCGGCCACTGTGCGGGTGCGGGTGGGTGAATCAGGCTGTACGGGTGAGGAGTTGGCCCTTCGGTTCGGTGAACTCGCCGTCCAGCACGATGCGTTCGCCGCGCAGCCAGGTCGACTTCACGACACCGCTGAGGGTCTTCCCGGCGTACGCCGTGACGCGGTTGCGGTGCTGGAGGGCGGCCGGGTCCACGGTGAACGTCTCGTCGGGCGCGAGGACCGCGAAGTCGGCGTCGCGGCCCGCCTCGATGGCGCCCTTGTGCTCAAGTCCCGCCAGCCGCGCGGTCCTTGTCGACATCCAGCGGACCACGTCGGCTAGGTCGTGGCCGCGTGCGCGCGCCTGGGTCCACACCGCGGCGAGGCTCAGCTGGAGGCCGGAGATGCCGCCCCACGCGGTGGCGAAGTCGGCGGTCTTCAGGTCGGCGGTGGAGGGCGAGTGGTCGGTCACCACGCAGTCGATGGTGCCGTCGGCCAGCGCCTGCCACAGCAGGTCCTGGTTGGCGGACTCGCGGATGGGCGGGCAGCACTTGAACTCGCTGGCCCCGTCCGGGACTTCCTCGGCCGTGAGGGTGAGGTAGTGGGGGCAGGTCTCCACCGTGATCCGGACGCCGTCGGCCTTGGCGGCGGCGATCAGCGGCAGCGCGTCGGAGGAGGACAGGTGCAGGACGTGCACCCGTGCGTCGAGGCGTCGGGCGGCGGCGATCAGTCCCGCGATGGCCGTGTCCTCGGCGTCGCGGGGACGGCTGGCGAGGAAGTCGGCGTACTTGGGGCCGCCGTGCTGCGGGGCCGTTTCGAGGTGGTGCGGGTCCTCGGCGTGCACGATGAGCAGGCCGCCGAACCCGGCGATCTCCGCGAGGGAGCGGGCCAGTTGGTCCTGGTCGAGGTGCGGGAACTCGTCGACGCCGGACGGCGACAGGAACGCCTTGAAGCCGAAGACTCCGGCGTCGTGCAGCGGGCGCAGGTCCTTGACGTTGTCGGGGAGGGCGCCGCCCCAGAAGCCGACGTCGATGTGGGCCTTGGTCGCGGCGACCTCCTGCTTGGTGCGGAGGTGGTCGACGGTGGTCGTGGGCGGGAGGGAGTTGAGCGGCATGTCGATCAGGGTGGTGATGCCGCCGGCCGCCGCCGCGCGGGTGGCGGTCCAGAAGCCCTCCCAGTGGGTGCGGCCGGGGTCGTTCACATGCACATGGGTGTCGACCAGTCCGGGCAGCAGGACGTCGTCGCCGAAGTCCTCGAACCGTGCCCCGGACGGGACTTCGGTGTCGTAGGGGAGGACGGCCGTGATCTTCCCGCCGGTGACGGCGACCGTCGCGGCGCGCGTCCCCTCGGGGGTGATGACCCGCCTGGAGCGCACCACCAGTTCAGCGTCGGACACCCGGACCCCTCTCTCTGCCGCCGTTGTTGCTTCCGGGAAACGGGATTTACGTCCACGTAACGGAATTCAACGTTCTGTTGAAGGAGTCTTCACTCCCGCCCCCGTACCGTCAAGGGCACACTTCTCCACGACGCGCCCGCCGCGCGCACTCTGTATGTTTCCACAAAGCGGAATTACACTTCCGACAAGCAGAACGTAGCTACGCACAGGCGGGGAGTCAACCGACCCCCGGGTAGGCTTCAGCCCTTCCCGCCCGCGCCGAAAGGAACGCGCCGTGCCGCCGTCCAGCGCCAGCAGCACCGACTCCACCAAGTCCGCCACGGGTGGGGTCCAGTCCCTTGAGCGCGCCTTCGACCTGCTGGAGCGGATGGCCGACGCGGGCGGCGAGGTCGGTCTGAGCGAGCTCTCCGCGAGCAGCGGACTGCCGCTGCCCACCATCCACCGGCTGATGCGCACGCTGGTGGTCTGCGGTTACGTCCGCCAGCAGGCCAACCGGCGGTACGCCCTCGGCCCGCGCCTGATCCGGCTCGGCGAGTCCGCGTCCCGGCTGCTGGGCACCTGGGCCCGCCCCTATCTGGCCCGGCTGGTCGAGGAGACCGGCGAGACGGCGAACATGGCGCTGCTCGACGGCGACGAGATCGTGTACGTGGCGCAGGTGCCGTCCAAGCACTCGATGCGCATGTTCACCGAGGTCGGCCGGCGCGTCCTGCCGCACTCCACGGGCGTCGGCAAGGCGCTGCTCGCCAACACCCCCGACCACGAGGTGCGCGCGCTGCTCGCCCGTACCGGCATGCCGGCCGCGACCGAGAAGACGATCACCACGCCCGAGGGTTTCCTCGCGGCCCTGGAGGACGTGCGCCGCCTCGGCTACGCGATCGACGACAACGAGCAGGAGATCGGCGTGCGCTGCCTCGCGGTCTCCGTGCCCGACTCCCCCACCGCGGCCGCCATTTCGATCTCGGGCCCGGCGGGCCGGGTCACCGAGTCGGCCACCGGGAAGATCGTGCCGGTGCTCCAGCAGGTGGCCGGCGAACTGTCACAGGCACTGGCCAGCCAGAACCCCGCGTGAGCAGCGCGCCGCACGGGCCTGGCTCCGGTCTTCGGGCCTAGCCCTGGCCGCCGCGCGGCCGGCCGAACAGGTCCACGGCGTTGCGTACGTCCGTCAGGCCCCGCGCGAGGGCGCTGACCGAGCCGATCGCGCCGGCGATCAGGAGCAACGAGCGGCGCAGGCGCGGGATTTCGGGGATGCCGTCGATGGTCATCGCGGCCAGCGCGGCGAGTTCGTCCTCGGCGATGACCCGGTCGGGGAACTCGGCCGGATGCGCGGCGAGTTCGCGGCGCAACCGGGACACCGCGGTCCGCAGTTCCGTCACCCTCGGGTCCTCGTCGCTGCCGGTCACTGGCCTCTGTCCCAAGCTCCGCAACACAGCTCTCCCCCCTCGCACGCCTTCGTGCGCAAGAACTTTGTGATCCCGCCGCGCACCCCGCGACACTGGTCGGGCACCGAGGGACGCGGGCCAGTAAACGCCACCCGATGCGGGCCGCGCCACTCCGCGGACCGAAATTAAGTCGGAGGATTCCGTGCCGTCGCCGTCCGGTCAGGTATGCAGGACGTATGACGCGAAACGAAGACCGGGTCGCCGGGCTGCTGCTCGCCGCCGGGGGCGGCCGGCGGCTCGGCGGGCGGCCCAAGGCGCTGCTGGAACACCGGGGGCGGCCCCTGGTGGAGCACGCGGTCGGGGTGCTGCGCGCGGCCGGCCTCGACCGGGTCCACGTGGTGCTGGGGGCGCGCGCCGACGCCGTACGGGAGCGGGCGGAGCTGGGCGGGTGCGTGGTCGTGGAGAACGCGGAGTGGGAGCGGGGGATGGGGTCCTCGCTGCGCGCCGGGCTCGACTCGCTGGCCGGTACGGGGGCGCGGGCGGTGCTCGTGTCGCTCGTCGACCAGCCCGGGATCGGCGCGGAGGCGGTGGCGCGCGTGCTGGCCGGGTACACGGGCGAGGACTCGCTCGTCTCGGCCGCCTACGACGGGGTACGCGGGCATCCGGTGCTGTTCGGGGCCGCGCACTGGGCCGGGATCGCCGGGAGCGCGACCGGGGACCGGGGGGCGCGGGCCTATCTCAAGGCGCACGCGGACGCGGTCGTGCTCGTCGAGTGCGGGGACGCGGCCGAGCCGTACGACATCGACACCGAGGCGGATCTCGTCCACCTTGAGTGAGCGGGGTGACACTGAGCGCCACTTTGGCTCGATACGGAGAATCTCGACGTCGACAAACCACCGGACGTCCATTGAACTTCCACGATGAGGAAACTAGTATCCACTGTTCAGAAGCGCCCGGCGGCCCCTCGGGTGCTCCCCGCCCTACCCGGGTCATCTGGCACCCGGTGCCACGCTCGTGAAGGAAGTGACCGTTCATGTCCGCACCAGCGCCGTCCTCGCCGGTCGTCGTCGACGCCGAACCGCTGCCCCGGCAGGAGGAGGTCCTCAGCGCCGAGGCCCTCGCCTTCGTGGCCGAGCTGCACCGCCGGTTCACCCCGCGCCGGGCCGGACTCCTCGCCCGCCGGGCCGAGCGCCGCGCGGAGATCGCCCGTACCTCCACGCTCGACTTCCTGCCGGAGACCGCCGCGATCCGCGCGGACGACTCCTGGAGGGTGGCCCCCTCCCCCGCCGCGCTGAACGACCGGCGGGTCGAGATCACCGGCCCCACCGACCGCAAGATGACGATCAACGCCCTCAACTCCGGCGCGAAGATCTGGCTCGCGGACTTCGAGGACGCCTCGGCGCCGACGTGGGAGAACGTCGTCACGGGCCAGCTCAACCTGATCGACGCCTACACCCGCGCGATCGACTTCACCGACCCCAACTCCGGTAAGTCGTACGCCCTGAAGGCCGACGACGAGCTGGCGACCGTCGTCATGCGACCGCGCGGCTGGCACCTGAACGAGCGGCACCTGCTGGTGGACGGCGAGCAGGTCCCGGGCGCCTTCGTGGACTTCGGGCTGTACTTCTTCCACAACGCGCGGCGGCTGCTGGACCTGGGCAAGGGCCCCTACTTCTACCTCCCGAAGACCGAGTCGCACCTCGAAGCCCGGCTGTGGAACGACGTGTTCGTCTTCGCGCAGGACTACGTCGGCATCCCGCAGGGCACGGTCCGCGCGACCGTGCTGATCGAGACGATCACCGCCGCGTACGAGATGGAGGAGATCCTCTACGAACTCCGCGACCACGCCTCGGGGTTGAACGCGGGACGCTGGGACTACCTGTTCTCCATCGTGAAGAACTTCCGTGACGGCGGGCCCCGGTTCGTCCTCCCGGACCGCAACGCGGTCACGATGACGGCCCCGTTCATGCGGGCGTACACCGAACTGCTCGTCCGCACCTGCCACAAGCGCGGGGCGCACGCGATCGGCGGCATGGCCGCGTTCATCCCGTCCCGCCGGGACGAGGAGGTCAACAAGGTCGCCTTCGAGAAGGTCAAGGCGGACAAGGACCGCGAGGCGGGCGACGGTTTCGACGGGTCGTGGGTGGCCCACCCGGACCTGGTGCCGATCGCCCTGGCCTCCTTCGACGCCGTGCTCGGCGAGAAGCCGAACCAGAAGGACCGGCTGCGCGAGGACGTCGACGTCAAGGCCGCCGACCTGATCGCCGTGGACTCGCTGCACGCCCGGCCGACGTATCCCGGGCTCGTCAACGCCGTTCAGGTGGGCATCCGTTACATCGAGGCGTGGCTGCGCGGGCTCGGCGCGGTCGCCATCTTCAACCTGATGGAGGACGCGGCCACCGCGGAGATCTCGCGCTCGCAGATCTGGCAGTGGATCAACGCGGACGTCGAGTTCGAGAACGGCGAGCGGGCGACTCCCGAGCTGGCGCGCCGGATCGCCGCCGAGGAACTGGCGAACATCCGTGCCGAGATCGGTGCGGACGCCTTCGCCGCGGGCCACTGGCAGCAGGCCCACGACCTGCTCCTGGAGGTCGCGCTCGACGCCGACTACGCGGACTTCCTGACCCTGCCGGCGTACGAGCAGCTCAAGGGCTGAGGCTCAACAGCCGCGGGAGGAAGCTCACTTGTCCGAGTGGCCCAGGGACCTGCCCGGGGCCACCCGGTCGCGGACGAGCTGCTTGACGGCCGTGGGCTCCGGGAAGCCCTGCTCGCGGCGGTCCCACACGACCTCGTCGTCGACGCGGACGATGAAGACCCCGCCGGTGCCGGGCTTCAGCGACAGTTCCGTCAACTCGGTCTCGAAGGTGGTCAACAGCTCCTGTGCCAGCCAGGCCGCGCGCGGCAGCCAACGGCACTGGGTGCAGTACTCGATCTCGACTCGTTGGGTCATCCGAGGTGTACCGACCAATCCTGTTCGGCCGCCGGCCTGCCGTGCAGGTCGGGGACCCGCTTGAGCCAGCTCGGGCGGCCCTGCTGTGTCCTCGCCGCGCGCCGGGCCTCCTCGGCGGCGAGTTCCTCCCCGCTGGGGAAGTCGGTGGGCAGCCAGGCCGCGGAAGCCCGCACGCGCGCGTGGAGGTGGTCGACGTACGCCTCCCGGACGAGGTCGGGTGTCGCGAGGCCCGGTTCGTCGGCCAGCCAGGCGTCCGGCACTCCCGCCACGATCCGGCGCAGCAGTTCCTCGGTCACCCGGGGCGCGAGTTCCGCGTCGGCGGCCCGGGTGTCGGGCGTGTAGCGGCCGAGGGCGTGGTGGCGGAAGTCGTAGGCCTTCGTGGGGTCGGCGCCGTCCCAGCGGTGGTGGAAGACGAGGGCGGCGCCGTGGTCGATGAGCCACAGGCGCGGGGGCGCGATGCCGAGCGTGGGCCAGATCATCAGGTTCGAGCTGTGGACCGTGCGGTCGACGTTGGCGGTCAGCGCGTCGAGCCAGACGATCCTCCCGGCCTCCAGCGGGTCGACCGTGCAGCGCGCGGCGACCTCCGGGGTGAAGTCCCGGGCGCCCGGCAGGTGGTCCATGCCGAGGTTCAGGCCGGCGCTCGCGCTGTGCAGGTCCCGTACTTCCTGGTGGGGCTCCGCGTCGGCGACCGCCGGATCGAAGTGCACCAGCACCAGCTCGGGGAAGCGCAGCCCCAGCGCGCGGGCCAGCTCCCCGACGATCACCTCGGCGACCAGCGCCTTGCGGCCCTGCGCGGAGCCGGTGAACTTGACGACGTAGGTGCCGAGGTCGTCGGCCTCGACGACAGCGGGCACGGAGCCGCCGGAGCGCAGCGGCTCGACGTAGCGGACCGCCGTGACCTCGCGCAGCGCGCTCTGCGGCCGTTCGCCACCCACGGTCTGCCCCTCGCTTCCGCCCTTCGGCATGGAGTGAGCATAGTAACGAAGGGGTGATCGCCGACGAGGAGGACCACCGGGGCGCGGTCACGTCAGGAAGGTCCGGATCTCCCGTGCGACCGGGCCGGGGTTCTCGATGTGCAGATGGTGGCCGCCGGGCAGGGACACCTGGCGCAGCCCGGCGGTGTCCTCGACCCACGCGGGGTCGAACGGCGAGTCCGCCCGGGACTGTTCGGCGGTCAGCACCAGCGTCGGCGCGGTGACCGCCCGGACGAAGTGGCGGAACTGGTCCTCGGTGAGCGCCTCGATGAACGGGTAGCGCAGCCTCGGGTCGGTCCGCCAGGTGTAGCCGCCGACCGCCGGCACCAGGTCGCGTTCGCTGAGCAGTTCGGCCGTGTCGAGCAGGCAGTCGGCGCCCTTGGCGCGGGTGCGTACGGCCTGGGAGCGGGTGCGGAAGTGCGGGCGGGCGCCGTCCATGAGGGCGGAGAGGTAGCGGGCGGTGCTCTCGCGCAGTCGTGCCGGGTCGGCGCTGCGCTGGACCACGGCGTCGATGAGGACGAGCCCCGCGGTCCGCTCCGGGTGGATCCCCGCGACCAGGGTGGCGACCATGCCGCCCAGCGAGTGGCCCACCAGGTGGAAGCGGTCCCAGCCCTGGACCCGGGTCAGTTCGAGAACGCACGCCGCGTAGTCGAGGACCTGGTGGGCGGCCGACGGGAGGTGGCCGGAGAGCCCGTGCCCGGGCAGGTCCACGGCGACGAGGTTCAGATCGGCCAGTTCGTCGAGGAGCGGCTCGAATCCGGCGCAGTTGTCCAGCCAGCCGTGCAGGCACAGGATCGGGGTGCCGTCGTGGCTGCCGGTACGCCGGCCGCGCAGGGTGACGGCGGTGTGCGGGAGTTCGTAGGTCACGTCCTGGGCACCCATCAGAGTTCCTCCTCGTCGAGGCGGGCGAGGAGATCGGCCGCGAGGTCGGCGGCGCTCTTGCCGCGCATCAGGTCCATGACGCTCGCCTTCACCCCCGTCTCGCGTTCGATCCAGACGCTGATCTCCACGGCGAGCAGCGAGTCGATGTAGTTGGTCAGCGGCGTCGAGTCGTCGAGCCGTTCGAGCGGCACGCCGAGCGAGGTGGCCAGCCGGGCCTTGAGGTGACCGGTGAGCATGTCGTGGCGCTCGTCCCCGTCGCGGGCACGCAGCCGCGCCCGCAGGGACTCCCCCTGCGCTCCGCCCGCAGCCGTGCCGCCCGCGACATGGCGCGCGTACGGCTGGGTGTAGCGGGGCTCGGTGTCCGCGTCGGTGCCGCGGTGCCGGAAGAACGCGGGCCAGTCCACCGGCAGCACGCCGACCCGGGGGTGCCCGCAGTCCGCGAGGAGGTCCAGCGCCCGGAACGCCTCGGCGGCGGTGAGGCCGCGCAGCCCGGTGAGGGCCACCTGCCGGTTCACCCGTTCGTTGCGGGCGACGTATCCGACGTCCGAGAGCGCGCCCCAGTTGACGCTGAGTGCCGGGAGTCCGGCGGCGTGGCGGGCCTCGGCGAGCTGGTCGAGCACCGCGTTGGCGGCGGCGTAGGCGGCCTGGCCCCGGTTGCCCACCATGGAGGTGGCGGAGGAGAAGAGGGCGAAGACGTCGAGCGGCAGGTGCGCGGTCAGCTCGTGGAGGTGGAGCGCGCCGAGGACCTTGGGGGCGAGCACGGCGCGCAGCGCGGCGTCGTCGAGATCGGTGAGGAGCGCGTCCCGCAGGACCATCGCGCTGTGCAGGACACCGCGCAGCGGGGGCAGTTCCCGCCCGGTCCGGGCGAGCAGGGCCGCCAGCTCCTCCCGCGAGGTGACGTCCACCGCCTCCGCCAGGACCGTCACGCCCCGCTCCCGCAGGGCCTCGACGCGGGCCCGGGCCGGTTCGTCGGGGATGCCCGAGCGGCCGACGAGCACGAGGTGCCGGGCTCCGGCGGCGGCGAGGTGTTCGGCCATGGCCAGGCCCAGACCGCCGAGCCCGCCGGTGATCAGCCAGGTGCCGCGCGGACTGCCGAGCGGATGGCGGGCGGCGGGCACGACCGGGACGTCGTGCTCGTCCATCGCGAGGACCACCTTGCCGAGGTGGCCGCCCGAGGTGAGCCTGCGCAGGGCCGCTTCGGTCTGGGAGGGGCGCTGGACGAGGTGGGGCAGCGGGCGCAGCTCGCCGGAGGCGAACCGCTCCAGCAGGGCCGTCAGTTCCGCCCGGACCGTCCGCGGCCGGTCGGCCATGAACTGCCGCAGGTCGAAGCCGAAGTAGGACAGGTTGCGCAGGAAGGGCCGCAGCCCGATGCGGCGGTCCGCCATCAGGTCGCGCTTGCCGATGTCGACGTAGCGTCCGTACGGGGCGAGGCAGCCGATGCTGCGGGTCAGGCTCTCGCCGGTGACGGCGCCGAGCACCACGTCCACGCCCCGGCCGCCGGTGGCGGCCAGCACCTCGTCCGCGAAGGCGGGCGAGCGGGAGTCCAGCACATGCCGTACGCCGAGCCCGCGCAGCAGCGCCCGCTTGCCGGGGCTGCCGGCGGTGGCCAGCACCTCCGCGCCGGCGAGCCGGGCGATCTGGAGGGCGGCGAGCCCGGTGCCGCCCGCCGCCGAGTGGATCAGCACCCGCTCGCCCGCGCTCAGCCGGGCCAGTCGCGACAGCGCGAAGGTCGCGGTGAGGAAGACCACGGGGACGGTCGCCGCCTCCTCGAAGCTCAGTTCCGGCGGCTTGGGGGCCACGAAGTCCGCGTCGACGGTGAGGTGGGAGGCGACGGCGCCGCCCGTGCTGGTCATCGCCACGACGGCGTCACCGGGCCGCAGTCCGCACACTCCGGGCCCCACGCGGGTGACCACACCCGAGCACTCGGCGCCGAACCGGTATCCCTCGGCGTGCTCCAGCGGCGGCACCTGGCCGAGGGCGGTCATCACGTCGAGGAAGTTCAGCCCCGCCGCCATCACCTCCAACTCGACCTGTCCGGGGCCGGGTTCGGCCCGGTCCAGCTGCCGGTACTCCAGGTCGTCGAGCGCGCCGGGCGCCGTGACCCGCAGTTCGAAGCCCGCGCCGGCGGGCAGCCGGGCGGAGTCCAGGGGCCTGGGGATCCGCTCGGGCGGCAGCGTCACGAGCCGGCGCACGAAGCGTTCCCCGGCCCGCAGCAGGACCTCGCGTTCGTTGTCCCGGCGCAGGAGTTCGGCCCACAGGGCGTCGGCCTCGCCGGGGGCCGGTTCGCTTTCGAGGTCGATCATCGTGCAGCCCAGTGCGGGCCGTTCCAGAGCGACGACCAGTCCGAGGCCCCAGGCGGCGGCACCGTCGAGGCGCGGGGCCGGCTCGCGGTGCGGGTGGGCGCCCCGGGTGACGAGGTACAGCCGGGGCGGCTCGGCGTCTTCGAGGGCGCGGACCAGGCCGGCCACCGCGAGGGAGTGCTCGCGGGCCGCCCGCTCCGCGTCGTCCGCGGGGCCGTCCCACAGCAGGACGACGCCGGTGTGCCGCAGCGAGGAGAGCAGTGCGCCGAGGTCCCGTATCTCCTCCGGCAGCCGGGGTGTCGCCCGCTGGACCGCGTGACCGCCGTCCCGCCCGATGCGCTGGGCGAGGGCGTCCCCGGCGTCGCCGGAAGCACCGAGGATCAGCCAGTTCCCGACGGGTTCCGGTGTGCCGCGGTCGTCCTGGTCCGGCTCCGTCCCCGTGGCACGGGCAAGGAGCACGGTCTGCGATCCGGGGCCCTGGTGCGCGGGGTCGCCGAGCGCGACGGTGTCCTCGAATCCGGCGGACTCCAGCACGCGTTCCCACTCCGGGCCGGTCAGCAGCGGGCCGTCCGGGCGCAGCCGCAGATCGCGGAAGAGCCACCAGCCGGCGGTGAGGCCGAAGGTCAGCTCCAGCCAGCGGCTGCCCGGGGCCGCCTCGACGAGCGCCAGCTGTCCGCCGGGGGCGAGCAGGTCGTGCAGGTGCAGGAGGGTCAGCCTGAGGTCGGCGGTGGCGTGGACGACGTCGGAGGCGAGCACGAGGTCGAAGGAGCCCGGCGCGAGTTCCTGGGCCGCCGGATCGTCCTCGATGTCGAGGGTGCGGTACTCGACGAAGTCGTGGTCGCGGAAGCGGTCGCGGGCGGCCTGGACCAGGGACGGGGAGACATCGGTGAACACGTACGAGCAGCGGTCGGCCGGCAGCACCGGCAGCACGGCCGCGGTGAGTCCGCCGCTGCCGCCGCCGACCTCCAGGACGCGCAGGGTGCGGCGCGGGTCGGCGGTCGCGACGAGCCGGCGTACGGCCTCACGGACGAGCGTGTTGTAGAGGCGGGCGGCGGGCGAGGTGTCGTAGACCGGGGCGGCGTTCTCGGCGGAGCCGGCCGGGAAGAGCAGTTCCAGCGGGTTGGCCTTGCCGACCAGGATCTCGTGCAGCCGGTCGCCGGTGGCCCGCACCAGCCTCAACTCCCAGACGCAGGAGGGGTGGTCCGCCAGCAGCCGCGACCAGAGCGGGTCGGGGTCCTGGTCGGGCAGGCGTACGACGCGGTGGACCCCGTCGTGCTCGGTCAGGAAGCCGTCCTCCGTCAGGAACCGCAGATAGACCCCGAACACCCGCCGGTGCTCGGGGAGCAGCCCCGCGCAGTCGTCGGCCGTGAAGGTGTCGCCGGGCCGGGTCGCGACGCCGAAGGCGGTCAGGCAGCGGCCCGCGTAGGCGGCGCAGAGTTCCCGGATCCGGACCTGGTAGTCCGTGGCGTAGCCCTCCCTCCGCAGCCGCTTCGCCACCTCGGCGCCGAGCGGCTCCAGCGCGGGCCGCAGTTCGGCCGGGCCCAGGGTCAGGGCGGCGGGCCGGCCGGGGAGGTCGGCGGCGGGGTCGCGTCGCCAGACGAGGTGGTGGAGGCGACTGTCGGCGGGGGTGTCGCCGGGCCGCCGGACCGATTTGGCGCGCAGGCCGCGGTACTCGGCGACCGGGCGGCCGTCGTCGTCGAGGACGAACACGTCGGTGACCAGGCTGTCGGCCTGCACGCTGATCAGCCGGGTGTGGCACCACAGGGTGGTGCGGACCTCGCCGTGGACGCGGACCAGGTCCACGCCCGTCGGCACCGGGTTCGGCGGCCGGACGGCGTCGGGGGCCTCGTCGGCGGGCGGGATCAGCAGGCTCTGGAAGCAGGCGTCCAGCAGCGCCGGGTGGAACAGGTAGCCGGTCAGGTCCTGTCCCCTGGTGAGCGCGCGCGGTGCGGTGATCCGGGCGAGCGTCTCCCCCCGGCCGACGTGGATCCGCTCGATTCCGCACAGGGCGGGCCCGTAGACGTATCCCCGGTCCCGCAGCGGCCCGTACACCTCGGCGGCGCCTCGCGGCGGTCCGCAGCGGGTGCGGATCGCCGCGAGGTCGAAGGGCTCGGGGAGGGCTTCGCCGCCGGGTGCGCGGTGGTAGCGGCCGTAGGCGTTGCGGACCCACGCGGAGCCGCGTACGGGCCGGGAGTGGACGGTGAACGTGCCGTCGTCGGGGTCGAGTTCGAGGCGGCTGAGCTGCGGCTCGTCGGCGGGCAGGACGCAGGCCCGTTCGAACTCCACGTAGGCGAGTCCGCAGGGTTCCCCGGTCGCCTCGCGGGCGGCGGCGAGGGCCGTCTCCACGTAGACCGCGCCCGGCACGATCACCGACCCGAAGACGTCGTGCTGCTTGACCCAGCGATGGCGGTGGTCCTCCCAGTCGATCTCCCAGGTGGGCCGGGTGGCGTCGACCGGGCGCAGCATCGGGTGCGGGCGGTCCTGGAGCCTGGCCCGGCGGGAGACCTCGCTCTCGTTCCAGTACGACTCGTGGACCCAGGGGTTGGTCGGCAGGTCGAGGGCGGGTACGGGATCCGGGTGGCGTCGCCGCCAGCGCACGTCCACGCCGTTGACGTACAGCGTCGCGAGTGCCTCGGTGAGGGACTCCCAGTCGTCCCTGCCGCGTACGAGGGAGCCGGCGCAGAGCGCGTCCGGGGCGGTCTCGGTGACCGAGTTGCCGAGTACCGGATGGGGGCTCAGCTCCACGAAGGTGTCGAATCCGTCGGCGGTCATCGCCTCGACCGCGGGCGCGAACAGCACGGGCCTGCGGAAGTTGCGCCACCAGTAGCCGGTGTCCAGTTCCCGGCCGTCGATGACGGCACCGGTGACGGTCGAGTACATCGGCAGGTCCGCCGGCCGGCCCGTGACACCGGCGAGCCGCTCGCGCAGCGGCTCCTCCAGCGGGTCCATGTCGGCGCTGTGGCACGCGCAGTTGACCTTGAGGACGCGGGCGAAGACGTCCTGGTCGGCGAGTTCCGCGGCGAGCGGTTCGAGGATGTCCCGGCGGCCGGAGAGCGTGGCGGCCCGGGGGCTGTTCTCGGCGGCGAGCCACAGCCCGTCCGGGTGGCGTGCGCACAGCGCGAGCGTCTCGGCCTTCGGCAGGGCCACGAACATCATGGCGCCGGTGGGGTCGGCGTCCTCCTGGATGCGGGCGCGGAGGCAGATCACCCGCAGGGCGGTGGCGAGATCGAGCGCGCCGCTGACGTGGGCGGCGGCGATCTCGCCCATGCTGTGGCCGGCCACCCCGTCGGGTTCGACGCCCCAGCTGCGCCACAGTTCGACGAGGGCGACCTGGACGGCGAACATCGTGGGCTGGAGGCAGTAGGTGGCCTGGACCGGTGAGGTGTCCTCGTCGGCCAGCAGGGCGTCGAGGATCGACCAGTCGACGAACTCCCGCGCCAGTGCGTCGCATTCGGCGATCTTGGCGGCGAACACGGGACTGCCGCGCAGCAGGACACGGCCCATCGCGAACCACTGGGGTCCCTGTCCGTTGAACAGGAACGCCAGCTTGCCGCGGCGGCCCTGCGGCGCGGAACCGGTCACGACTCCGCGCTCGGGCGCGCCCTCCGCGTAGGCACGCAGCCGGGCCACCGCCTGCGCCGCGTCGGCGGCGATGACGGCGAGCCGTTCGGAATGGTGGCCGCGGCGCACGGCGAGGTTGGCGGCGACGCTCTCCAAGTCCTCGGGATGCGCGGTGAGATGGTCGGCGTACCGCTCGGCGAGTTCCTTGAGCGCCGGCTCGGCGCGTGCGCTGAGGGTGAGCAGGACCGGAGGGCCGACGGGCGCGGGCGTGGCCTCGGCTTCGGCCTCGGCTTCGGCTTCGGCTTCGGTGAGGGAGCCGGCGGGGAGCGCGGCTCGCCCCCCGACACGGACTTCGGCAGCTGCCTCGGCCTCTGCCCCTGCTTCGGCGGGAAGGTCGGGCGCCTGTTCCAGGACGACGGTGGCGTTGGTGCCGCCGAAGCCGAAGGAGTTGACGCCGGCCAGGGCGCGGTCGTACTCCCGCGGCCAGTCGCGTTCGGTGGTGGGGACCGCCAGCTGCCAGCGGGCGAAGTCGATCTCGGGGTTGGGGAGTTCGAAGTGCCGGTTGGGCAGTATGCGGCGGCGGTGGACGGACAGCGCGGCCTTGATGAGGCCCGCGATCCCCGCACCGCCCTCCAGATGCCCGATGTTGGTCTTGACCGAGCCGACGTAGGCGACCCGGCCGGGGGCACGGTCGGTGGCGAGGACACGGCCCAGCGCGTTGGCCTCGATGGGGTCGCCGACCGGGGTACCGGTGCCGTGCGCCTCGACGTAGCCGACCTCGCCGGGCGCGATGCCCGCGGCGGCGAGGGCGGCGCGGAAGTTGGCTTCCTGGGCGTCGCCGCTGGGGACGGTGATGCCCTGGGTCCGACCGTCCTGGTTGACGGCGGTACCGCCGACCACGGCGTAGATCCGGTCCCGGTCGCGCAGCGCCCGCTCCAGCGGCTTGAGTACGACGATCCCGGCGCCCTCGCCCCGCACGTAACCGGTGGCCGTGGCGTCGAACGCGCGAGAGCGGCCGTCGGGCGAGAACATCGAGGCCTGGCTGAGGGCGACCATGCCGCCCGGGTGCAGCATCAGGTTGACGCCTCCGACCAGCGCGAGGTCGCTCTCGCCGCGCCGCAGGCTCTCGCAGGCGAGATGGACGGCGACCAGCGAGGAGGAGCACGCGGTGTCGATCGTCATGCTGGGTCCGCGCAGGTCCAGGACGTAGGAGAGCCGGTTGGAGAGGATGCTCAGATAGGCGCCAGTGGCCGAGTGCCCGCCCAGGCCCTCCAGTTCGCCGAGTCCCGTTTGCAGGCCGCCGTAGTCCTGGCTGCATCCGCCGACGAAGACCCCGGTCCGGGTGCCGGCCAGGTCGGCGGGGACGATCCCGGCGTCCTCCAGGGCCTCCCAGCCGATCTCCAGCAGCAGCCGCTGCTGTGGGTCCATCTGTTCGGCGACCCGCCTCGGGATGCCGAAGAACGCGGCGTCGAAGCCGTCGACCCGGTCCAGGAAGCCGCCCTGGCGGGTGTTCATGCGGCCCGGCCGCTGCCAGTCCGCCGAGTAGTAGCGGTCGCCGTCCCAGCGGTCGCGCGGGATCGGGCCGACGGCGTCGAGGCCGTCCGCGACCCGCTCCCACAGCGAGCGCGGTCCGTCGATCCCGCCGGGCATGCGGCAGCCGATCCCGACGACCGCGAGACGGGTGGCGCCGGACGGCGACGGCTCGTCCCGGGCCGGGGTGTGCTGATCGGGAAACCGTGTCGAGGGGCGCTCAGACAGCCGTGCCACGGCGGGCCTCCAGTTCGGCGAACTGATGGAACGTCGACAGCGTCTGTGCTGTCGCGTAGACGTCCTGGGGCGGGCGGCCGTAGGACTCGGCGCCGGCGTTCGCCCGCAGCAGGGAGAGGGTGATCTCGGGGTAGTCCGGATAGCGTCCGCCGGCCCACGAGCCGTCGGGGCGGCGCCGGGACAGCAGCCAGTCGACGCCCCGCCGGACGGCCGGATGCTCGGTACCGGTCCCCGTGTGGGCGAGGGCCTCCAGGGCGAGCGCGGTGTGGAACCCGGTCGAGGAGCCGTCCTCGCCGACCCGTGGCCAGCTTCCGTCGGCCTGCTGGCGGCCGAGGAGGTGGTCGCGGGCGGCGGCGACGGCCGCGTGGTAGCCGTGGCGGGCGAGGATCGCGGTCACCGGACGCAGGAAGTACAGCGGGGTGTCGTAGTACCAGCGGTGCGACCCGAAGTGCCCTTCGGGCCGCTGTGAGCGGGCCAGGTGGTCCAGCGCGGCGTCGAGGTCGAAGGGTTCCAGGCCCACGGTGTCCAGGGCGTCGAGCACGAAGCCGGTGACCGAGGGCAGGGCGCGCGCGTCGGCGGGGAGGTAGGGGTGTTCCACCTCCCAGTCGCCGCCCGCCCGTTGCCGTGAACGCAGATAGGCGGCGCGGAGCCGGGCCTCGTCGGGCCGGCCGAGCCGCAGCAGCGCGATCACGTACTCGGCGGTGGTCTCCGGGCAGTAGCCCTCGGGGTTGGCGCCGCCGTAGGTGAGCACGCCGACGGGGTTCTCGCGGGTGCGCAGCCAGCCGAGGACGTCCTCGGCCAACTCCGCTGCCGTAGCGGCGTGTTCGGCCCCGAGCCGGTCGCGCCAGAGGGCGACGGCCTTCAGGACGTGGACGTTGTCCCAGTTGTCCATGGCGAACTCCGCGGGGTCCTCCCGCACGGCCCCGCCGGGAAGCCGGTGGGCGCGGAAGTAGCCGAACGCCTCTCCTGCGGTGCGTGCCGGGTCGAGACCGTGTCCGGCGAAGAGTTCTGCGAGCATGCGTGCCCCTGGCTGCGGTCGCTTGACGGAACTCCTTCCTATGACCGGCCGGCGGCGGAACGCGGCGCGGCCCGGGGAAACCGTCCGAAGGATTCGACCGCCGTCCGTGCCCGGTGTCCGATGGGCCGCGTTTCGCGGCGACCGCGCGTCGTCCCGGCCGCACCGGGCCGTGCGTCGCGGCTCAGTCGGCCAGCGGGTTGGGCACCGGGAGATAGCGGGCGTCGGCGCCGTCCGCGCCCGTCCAGCGCAGCAGCAGGTTCGTCTTGCCGGGCAGTGTGGGCGAGGCGAGGAGCGCGGCGACCTCGGGAAGGTCGTGGCGGCGGGCCAGTTCGGCGCGGACGGCGGGCCAGGGGTCCAGCTGAGGGTGGCGCTCGGCGAGGACCCCGGCGACCTCGACGAGGTGGTTGACGACGAGGCAGTACACCAGCCGCTCCCAGCCGGCGGCGCGGTCCACGTCCGACAGCAGCTTCACGCCCTCCGCGTCCCGGTACAGCGCCTGCACGGGCATGCCGTCGGCGTCGACGGCGACCACCGTGTTCTGGAGATGCGCTTCGAGTACGACGCCGTGGTCCGCGAAGGCGGCCAGCGCGGGCGATACGACCTGCCGCAGATACGCCTGCCACCAGGCCGCCGGATCGGCCGCGGCGGCGAGCGGGTCGCCGTCGAAGCCCTCGACCAGGGCCGCGGCGAGCAGCGGGGTGGTGCCGGGCAGGAGGTGGTCGCGCAGGCCGTCGCGGACCAGGACGGCGAGTTCCTCGAAGGCGAAGCCGGCGGTGCGGTAGCCGCGGTCGCTCAGCCAGCCGGCCGGGCCGCCGATCGTCGCGAAGGCGTCCCGGACGGCCGTGTCGGTGCGCCGGAGCTTGAGCAGGTCGTGGCGCCAGAGCCGGCGCACGTCGTTGGTGATCCGCACGTCCAGGCTGAACTTGAGGAACAGGTCGTCGACCGGGCTGTACACGGTACGGATCGCGGCCGTGGGCCAGACCTCGGTCGTGGTGGTGCCGAGCCGGATCAGCCGTCCGTCGGCGAAGGCGTCCGCGAGCGCGTCGCCGACGAGGTCGAGCTGCCAGGGGTGGGCGGGCAGCAGCCGGTGGCCGGGCGGGGCCGTGCCGAGCGCGTCCAGGGCCGAGGTGTCGCCCTCCTCCACGACGGCGTCCTCGCGCACCCCGAGCAGCACCAGCGGGAAGCGGGCGTAGGCCTCGGGGGCGTAGGGCAGCCAGCCGGCGACGGGGCCGCCGCCTCGGGCCTTGGGCGCGGGATGGTAGGGATGGCCGGTGATCAAGGACTGTTCGGAGCGGAGATACGGGTCGTCGGGCGCCGTCGCCCGCTCGCGCGCGGCGAGCAGCGCGGCGACCGCGTCCCGGCTGTCGGTCATCTCGGCGGGCAGCTCGTGGTTGGACACCCCGGTGTGCCGGGTCAGTTCCTCGGCGACGAGCTTCACGAGTTCGGGGTGGCCGACGCGCTCCCAGCGGCCGTCCGCGTACACCTCGGGCCCGGCGGGCCGCCGCGCGCCGCGCACCCGCAGCAGCCGGCCGCTTCCCGGCAGCCGGTACACCCCTGGCCGCCCCGGGTCCGCGAGCGGCCGGGCCACCTCGCGGAGCAGGCAGTTGAGCAGGGGCGCCGCCGCGTACGCGTCGGCGCGCTCCGCAGGTCCGGCGCCCGGAGGTGTGAAGTCGACGCGATCCATTCGTTCCCCAAGTCCGTGGCCTGCGATCGCGATCAGTATGTCTCTCGTCGTCACCGACCATGACGCCCCGTCCGCACCCGAGGAGTCGACCGTGGACCGTCCCCCGCATCCCGAGACCGAGGTCGCCGAGGAACTCGCCGCCGTACGTCCCGACCTCGTCCAACGGTACGCGGCCGAGCTGCCCGGCGCCCGTGCGGCGGTGCTCACCCGGCTGTGGCGGGCCCTCGCCCATGAGCCGCTGCCGTGGATCGTCGACCGCTCGCCGGGCCTGGTCCTGCGGCTGTCCGGCGGCCGGACGCTGCACGGCCCGCCCGCCGATCCGTACGCGACGGACGCCTACGTCAGTGTCGTGCGCCTGGACGGCCTCGCCTACGACGATCCGGCCCGGCTGATGACCGATCTCGCCGTGCCGCACGGCGACGCCTTCGCGGCCGAACTCGCGCACAGCGTGGCCTCGTTGGCGCTGTCGCGGGCCAATCGGCCAGTCCCCGCGCAGGAGTGGCCGGAGCACGACTGGGAGTGGGAGCAGCGGATCGTCGACGGGCACCCTTTCCACCCCAACTGCCGTTCCCGGCCCGGGTTCTCGGTGGCCGAGCAGCTCGCCTACGGGCCCGAGCACCGGCCGGTGGTGGCGCTGGGGTCGGTGCCGGTGCGGGCCGAGGAGTGCCTGCTGACCGGTGTGTGGCCGGACGAACTGCGGGACGCGGGACGGCTGTTGATCCCGGTGCACCCGTGGCAGGCGGCCCATGTGCTCAAGCGCGCCGGGGACCGTCCGGTGGACGCGCATCCGCTGATGTCGCTGCGGACGCTGGCGGTGGCGGGCGGTCCGCATGTCAAGACCGCGCTGAGCGCCCGGCTGACGTCCTCGGTGCGGGACATCTCGGTCTACTCGATCGGCCTCTCGGCGACCTTGTCGGCGTTCGGGGAGACCCTGGCGGCGCGCTCGGACGGCCTGTTGCACGTCACCCGCACCCTGGGCGCGGCCACCGCCGGCTCGCCCGACCTGGCGGCCGTGATGCGGGAGTCGCCGCAGACGTACGCGGACACGGCGGCGGGCGAGCGGGTGCTGCCGGTGGCCGCCCTGGCGACCACCGACCTGCCCCAATCGCCCGGCTGGCTGGCCGAATTCACCCGTCTCGCCCTCGTCGTCGGTCTGCGCCTGCTGGAGTCCGGTGTGGCCCTTGAGGCGCACGGTCAGAACCTGCTGGTGGTGCTGGACCGGACGGGTGCCCCGGTCCGTCTGGTCTACCGCGATCTCGCCGACATCCGGGTCAGCCCCAAGCGCCTTGCCCGGCACGGGATTCCGGTCCCGGAGCTGAGCGGACGGATCGTCACCGACGACGAAACCACCCTGCGCCGCAAGCTGTTCGGCTCGCTGGTGGCGGGCGCGCTCGCGGGCACGGCCGGTTCCGGTACGGCGCTCAGGGCGGCGCTGGAGAGTGCCGTACCGCGGCTGGACCCCTCGCCCGACCTGCCGATGCTGCTCCAACAGCCTTTGCCGACCAAGGCGTTGACGCTGATGCGGCTCTCACCCGAGCTGCCTGGGGACCAGTGGACCGCGCTGCCCAACCCGCTCGTTTTGGAGCCCGGTCCATCTGATCAATAGGATCCGGCGATGATCACAAGACAACGGCTGGCGGCGGGGATCTGTGCCCTGCTCGCCACCCTCACGGCCGGGGTCGCCTTCCCGGCCGGAGCGGTCGCCGACGAGACGGACTCCGCGGCCTCCCCCAAGGTCGAACTCGTGCTGGACGTCAGCGGTTCGATGAGCGCGAGGGACATCGACGGCGGTTCCCGGATGGCCGCGGCGAAGCAGGCGTTCAACGAGGTGCTCGACGCGACACCCGAGGGAGTGCAGCTCGGCATCCGCACCCTGGGCGCCAACTACCGCGGCAACGACCGGAAGACGGGCTGCAAGGACACCGCGCAGCTCTACCCGGTGGGCACCCTGAACCGCACCGAGGCCAAGACCGCGGTGGCGACGCTCACGCCCACCGGCTGGACACCGATCGGCCCGGCGCTGCTGAAGGCGGCGGACGACCTGGACGGCGGTGACGGCACCCGCCGTATCGTCCTGATCAGCGACGGCGAGGACACCTGCCAGCCGCTGGACCCGTGCGAGGTGGCCCGCGAGATCGCGGCCAAGGGCGTCGGCCTGACCATCGACACGCTGGGTCTGGTGCCGGACGCCAAGACCCGCGACCAGCTCAGCTGCATCGCGGACGCGACCGGCGGCACGTACACCTCCGTGCAGCACAAGGAGGAACTCTCCGACCGCGTGGGCCAGTTGGTGGACCGGGCCGCCGACCCGGTGGTGACCCCGGTCGCCACCGAGGGCACCGCCCAGTGCTCCGGCGCCCCGACCCTCAAGTCCGGGCTGTACACGGACCGCGAGGAGTTCGGCAAGCAGCGCTTCTACCGCGTGGACGTCGATCCGGGCCAGGAGCTGCGCGCTTCGGTGAGCGTGGGCGCCGACCGTGAAGTGAACCCGGACTACGGGGTGTTGCTGCGGGCGGTCACCGTGCACGGCCGGGAGATCGTGCGCGGCGAGGGCACGGGCGATGGCCGTACGGACGTCGTCTCCACCGGGCTGCGCTACCCGAAGGCGGAGAGCGACGACGACGACGCGCCGGCCGAGACCGTGTGTCTCCAGGTCACCAACTCCTTCTCGGCGGCCTCCGGGGTGAAGACCACCCCCGGTCTGCCCCTGGAGCTGACGGTCGACGTGGTGGACGCGCCGAGCAGGGCGAGCGACGTGGCCTCCTTCGGTCTGGGCCGGGGCTGGTGGCTGCTCGGCGCCCTGGTGCTGACCGGCTTCGTCGCGGGTCTGCTCTGGGGCTGGGTGTCACGCTGGCGGGTCGCGGTCTGGAGGACCAACTGATGCGGATCACACGCGTGTTGAGCACGGCCCTGCTGCTGACGGGCCTCGCCGCGGGACCGGCGGTGGCGGACTCCTCGCCGTCCGCGAGCGCCTCCGCATCGGACGACGGCTCGGCCCCCACCCAGGCCGGCACCTCGTTCCGTACGGCCACGGAACTCGACCAGGGGCAACAGGCCACCGCGAGCGGCTCCACGGGCGACTACCTGTACTGGTCGTTCGCCGCGGACGCCGGTCAACGCCCCACCGTCAAGGCGACGGTGAAGCTCCCGGACACCCACGCGGGCGAGACCTGGCAGCTGGACGTCTACGACGGTCTGCGGCGCCGTCAGGCCTGCCAGTACGGGGCCGCGACGCGCACCGCCGCGCAGGGCACCGCCTCGCTGGACCTGGCGTGCACGCTGCGCACGGTCCGCGCCTGGTCGGAGCAGTGGGCCAACGACCCGTTGCCCGGCACGTACTACGTCCGGCTGACGGTGGTGGACCTCCGGTCCTCGGACCTGGGCCAGCCGGTGAGCACCGAACTGCGGGTGGACTCCAAGGACATCGGCGGTTCGGCGGCGGTGGACGGCTCGCTGGCCGAGCCCCTGACACCGGGGATCGCGGTCAAGTCGACCTCGGACGAGGACAGTTCGTCCTCCACGTCGGCCGCGCTGTCGAGCATCGAGCCCGACGGCGGCTGGTCGTCGGGGTGGTGGTCCGACCGATGGGTGTGGACCGGCGTCGGCGGTGTGCTGGCCGCCCTCGCGGGGATCGGCGGCTACGCGCTGACGCGCGGCTCGGGACGGCCTCGACGCGTTCCGCCGCCCGGTATGTGACCTGGTGTGACTGATCGTCAGAAGGCCCGCCCCCGGCGGGCCTTCTGCCATTTCCCCGCGGCCGGTCAGGCCTCCCGCAGGGCCTTCGCGAGCGTGCCCTCGCCGCTCACCTCGACGCGTCCGGCACGCACCGCGTCGGGCAGGCTCAACTCCCCCTGGGCGAGGGCCGTACAGGTGTCGGCGTCGAGGGCGAGCCGGGCGTCGGGCTCCCGGGGCGCGGGCCCCTCGCCGTAGACCGCGCCGTCCGCCTCCGGCCCCACGAACACATGGAACTCCCCCTCCTCCAGCCGGACTTCGACCAGCCCCTCGCCCTCCAGCGCCCGCAGCAGCGGCAGCGCGAACCAGTGGGCGCGCACCGCGTCGGTGGGCCGCCGCTCCCCCAGTTCGGGCCCGCCCCAGGCGCCGAGGGCCTGGAGGACGGGCAGCAACTCCCGCCCGCGTGCGGTGAGTTCGTAGACGTAGGCGGCGCCGGGCGGCGGCAGCCGGCGCCTCGTGGTGAGCCCGTCGCGCTCCATGTCCTTCAGCCGTGAGGCGAGGACGTCCGTGCTGACACCCGGCAGATCGGCGTGCAGGTCCGTGTAGCGGCGCGGTCCTGCGAGGAGTTCGCGGACGATCAGCAGGGTCCAGCGGTCGCCGACGAGGTCGAGGGCGCGGGCCGCGGAACAGTACTGGTCGTAGCTTCGGCGAGGTGACATGCGACGCAGTCTAGACATGTTGTTGGACTTTCCAAGCTCACACTTGGTAAAACCAAGCAACACACGAAGCCGATGGGGCGAGGGCGCAATGGAGTTCCGGCAGTCGAGCAAGCTCAGCGAGGTCTGTTACGAGATCCGCGGTCCCGTGATCGAGCACGCCAACGCACTGGAGGAGGCGGGCCACAGCGTCCTGCGGCTGAACACCGGCAACCCCGCGCTCTTCGGCTTCGAGGCACCCGAGGAGATCATCCAGGACATGATCCGGATGCTCCCCCAGGCACACGGCTACACGGACTCGCGGGGCATCCTCTCGGCCCGCCGCGCGGTCGCCCAGCGCTACCAGACGCTCGGCCTGGAGGTGGACGTCGACGACGTCTTCCTGGGCAACGGCGTCTCCGAGCTGGTCTCCATGGCCGTACAGGCGCTCCTGGAGGACGGCGACGAAATCCTCATCCCCGCCCCGGACTTCCCGCTCTGGACGGCGGTGACGACCCTCTCCGGCGGCAAGGCCGTGCACTACCTGTGCGACGAACAGGCCGACTGGTACCCGGACCTGGACGACATGGCGGCGAAGATCACCGACCGCACCAAGGCCGTCGTCATCATCAACCCGAACAACCCCACCGGCGCCGTCTACCCCAAGGAGATCGTCGAGGGCATCCTCGACCTCGCCCGCCGCCACGGCCTGATGGTCTTCGCCGACGAGATCTACGACCAGATCCTCTACGACGACGCCGTGCACCACACGGCCGCCGCGCTCGCCCCCGACCTGGTCGTCCTCACCTTCTGCGGGCTGTCGAAGACGTACCGGGTGGCCGGCTTCCGCTCGGGCTGGCTGGTGGTGACGGGCCCCAAGCAGCACGCGAAGAACTACCTGGAGGGCCTGACGATGCTGGCCTCCATGCGGCTGTGCCCCAACGCGCCCGCGCAGTACGCCATCCAGGCCGCGCTGGGCGGCCGGCAGTCCATCCGTGATCTGACCGTCCCGGGCGGGCGGCTGTACGAACAGCGCGACGTGGTGTGGGAGAAACTCAACGAGATCCCGGGCGTCTCGTGCGTGAAGCCGAAGGGCGCGCTGTACGCGTTCCCCCGGCTCGACCCCAAGGTGCACAGGATCCACGACGACGAGAAGTTCGTCCTGGACCTGCTGCTCCGGGAGAAGATCCAGGTGGTGCAGGGCACCGGCTTCAACTGGCCGACGCCCGACCACTTCCGCATCCTCACGCTGCCGCACGCGGACGACCTGGAGGCGGCGATCGGGCGGATCGGGCGGTTCCTCGGCGGGTACCGGCAGTAGCGGGCACCACCGGCGACAGATATCCGCGCGGCGCCTTGGGTAGCTCCTCCGCATGACCGCCCGCCCGCTGCTGCTCCTCGACGTCGACGGCCCGCTGAACCCGTACGGCGCCCGGTTCCTGCGCCACCGGGGCTATGTCACCCACCGGATGTGGCCGCCGAACTGGGCGGCCCGCCAGCGGGCGGGCTCCCGGCGGCTGCGGCGCGGGCTGCGCGTACGCCTGCACCCGGGGCACGGCGAGCGCATACTCGCGCTCCCGTACGAGCCGGCCTGGGCCACCACCTGGATGCACCACGCCAACGAGATGATCGCGCCGGTGATCGGGCTCCCGGGGGACCTGCCGGTGATCGAGTTCACCGGGCTGTTCGCGAAGGACCCGGACGGCCTCTACTGGAAGACCCGCCAGGTGGTGGCCTGGGCGGCGGGACGGCCCTTCGTCTGGGTCGACGACCTGGTCACCGACCTGGACGTACGACATGTCGAGGCACACCATGACGGACCCGCGCTCCTCCTCAAGGTGGACCCGCGCCGGGGCCTGCGCGCGACCGATTTCGCGACGCTGGAGCGCTGGGCCCATAGCCTGTGAGGTATGGGTGATCTTTTCCTCGTACGGCACGGAGAGACCGAATGGTCCCGCTCGGGGCGGCACACCGGCCGGACCGACGTCCCGCTGACCGAGAAGGGGCGCACGGAGGCACGCGGCCTGGTCCCGCTGATCCGCTCCCACCGGGTCGGCGCCGCCTTCGTCAGCCCCTCGCAGCGGGCCCGGGAGACCGCCGAACTGATCGGCCTGACGGACGTACGGATCGACCCGGATCTGCGGGAATGGGACTACGGCGGCTACGAGGGGATCACGACCGTCGAGATCCAGCGCACCCGGCCCGACTGGTTCCTGTTCACCGACGGGGTCCCGCCCGGACCGCCCGACCACCCCGGGGAGAGCGTCGAACAGGTAGGGCAGCGCGCCGACCGCGTGCTGGCCAAGGTCGACGCGGCGCTCGCCAACACCGAGGGCGTGGTGGTGCTGGTCGCGCACGGCCACTTCCTGCGGGTCCTCACCGCGCGGCGGCTCGGGCTGCCACCGGCGGACGGGGCGCTGTTCCAGCTCGCGACCGGGACGCTGTGCCGACTGGGCACGGAGCACGGGCGGCCGGTGATCGCCGCGTGGAATGTCAGACCTCCGTCGTAGCCTTCGAATGAGCCGTCCGCAGGCCGCGAACGCATCGGGAGGAGCACGCCGTGACACGACCGCCGACCGCCGCGCAGCGGCGTGTCGTCGACGCCGCCGACCCGGTCACCGGGCGGCTGCGGGGCACGGAGCCGCAGCTCGCCGCGCTGGTGCTGCGGGGGCTCGCGTTCCGGCATCCGCGCCCGCCGCACAACCACTTCCTGACCCCGGCGGGGCATCGGCTGCGGGAGTCCGCCCCGGAGGCCGCCGAGCCCGTAGTGGTGGCGCCCGCGACCGCCGGGGTGTTCGCCGCGCGGATCGGCGGCGAGGACGGGCCGGTCTCCGGTCCGGCGCGCACCCGTGAGGTGCACAGCGCCTGGCAGGGACTGCTGGAGCTGCGCCGGATGACCAACCCGGACGGCTCCGTGGACCGGCCGTGCGGCTGGGAGCGCACCCATCTGGTGCAGGCCGCGGCGCTGGCCCTGGAGGCGGCCGGGCACCGCCCCTCCACGCGGGACGACATGGCGGGTTACCGGGTACGGGCCACCCCGCAGCCCGAGGCCGTCGCCGTGCGCGACCCGGACGGGGCGGCGCTGCGCGACTGCGCGCAGACCCTGGAGCGGGCGGGCTGGCAGGTGAGCGAGCACAACGAGCCGCGTACGAGGGCGAGTTACCTGCTGGCCTCACCGCGAAGAAGCTGAGGGACATGCCAAGATCGGTGCGGCAGATCGTCCGTCAGTGCGAGAAGGGAACGCAGTGAGCGAGCCGTTTTCCGTCCCGGTGACCGTCCGCGGATACGAGACCGACGCCCTGGGACACCTCAATCAGAGCGTGTACCTCCAGTACGCGGAGCATGCCCGCTGGGCGCTGTTGCAGGCCGCGGGGGTGGGTCAGACCGAGCTGCTCGCCGAGGGGATCGGGCCGGTCGTGCTGGAGACGACGATCCGCTATCTGCGGGAGCTGCGCGCGGGCGAGGACGTCGAGGTGAGCTGTGTCTTCGAGTGGGGCGAGGGCAAGACGTTCCGGATCACCCAGACGGTCACCAAGACCGACGGCACGGTCTCCGCGGAGGTCGCGTCGGTGGGCGGGCTGATGGACCTGAAGGAGCGCCGGCTGGTGGCTCGGCCCCAGGAGTCCTTCAAGCGGCTGACGACCGATCCGGGCCTGTTCGGGCTCTGAGCCGGGGCGCCGTCGCCCTCACTCCGCCGCGTGCTCGGCGTCGTAGGCCGCGCGCGACTCGGCGATGCGGACGCGGTTGCGCTCGGCCCAGTCCGTCAGGCCTTGCAACGACTCGTGCAACTCCTGGGCCACCGGGGTGAGTCGGTACTCCACCCTGGGCGGCACGGTCGGGAAGACGGTGCGGACGACGAGTCCGTCGCGCTCCAGGTTGCGCAGGGTGAGGGTCAGCATGCGGCGGCTGATGCCCTCGATGCCGCGCTCCAACTCGGTGAAGCGGATGGGGCCGTGGGCCGCCGCGACCAGGATCTGCACGCTCCATTTCCCGGCGACCCTGTCAAGAACCTCGCGCACCGGGCAGGCGTGCGCGTTCACCACCTGGACGGTTACACCGGTGTTCCCCTGGGACATCGAAGTGCCTCCTTTCGCCGGTCTCCATGGTTCCTGACGATGTTCCCCGTTACAAGTCGTGCACCTATGGGTGCGACGGAGAACAACGGAGGCCACGAGCCATGTCGACCCTGTCCGAGGCACCACCGCGCAGGCCCGAACGACCGTACTCCCGCCGGGCGTCCCTCGTCGTCCTGTGCGCGGGGACGCTGATGACGATCCTGGACGGCAACATCGTCACGGTCGCCATGCCGGCGATCCAGCGCGACCTCGGCTTCTCCGGGCCGGACCTGGCCTGGGTGGTGAACGCCTATCTGATCCCGTTCGGCGGGCTGCTGCTCCTCGTCGGACGGCTGGGCGATCTGGTCGGCCGCAAGCGGATGTTCACGGCGGGGCTCGCCGTGTTCACGGTGGCCTCGGTGCTGTGCGGGATCGCGACGAGCCAGGGCATGCTGCTCGCGGCCCGCGCCGTGCAGGGGGCCGGCGGGGCGATGGCCTCGGCGGTCGTCCTCGGGATGCTGGTCGGGCTCTTCCCCGAACCGCGTGAACTCGCCCGCGCCATCGCGGTGTTCAGCGCGGTCGGGGCGGGCGGCGGAGCCCTCGGCACCTTCCTCGGCGGGGCGCTGACCCAGGCCCTGGACTGGCACTGGATCTTCCTCATCAACCTGCCGGTAGGGATCGCGGCCTGGCTCGCGGCCGTCCGCGTCCTCGCCCCGGAACAGGGCACCGGACTCGGCAGGGGCGCCGACTACCCGGGCGCCGCGCTGATCACCGGAGCGCTGATGCTCACGGTCTACGTCATCGTCGGCACCGGCGCCCGCTCCCGCACCGCCACCCTCCTGACGGCCGCCCTCGCGCTGGGCCTCTTCACGGCGTTCACCGTCCGCCAGGCGAGGGCCGCCCGCCCGCTGCTGCGCCTGCGTCTGTTCCGCTCCCGCCTGGTGGCCGGGGCGAACGCCGTGCAGATCCTGCTGATCGGCACCATGTTCGGCTTCCAGTTCATCGGCGCGCTGTACGTCCAACGCGTGCTCGGGTTCGGCGAGTTGCTGACCGGTACGGCGTTCCTGCCGGCGCCGGTCACGATCGGCGTCCTGATGCTGGGCCTGTCGGCGCGGACCATCGGCCGCTTCGGCGCGTACCGGGTGCTGCTCGCCGGGCTGGTCCTGATCGTCGTGGGAATGGGGCTGCTGAGCCGGGCCCCCGCCGACGGCTCGTACGTCGCCGACGTGCTGCCACCGCTGCTCCTGCTGGCCACCGGGTTCGCCGCCGCGATGCCCGCGCTGACCGGGCTCGCCATGTCGGGGGCGCGGGAGGAGGACGCGGGACCGGCCTCGGGGCTCTTCAACACCACGCAGATGGTGGGCGGTTCACTGGGCCTCGCGGTGCTGTCCACGCTGGCGGCGGGCCGGACCGACGAACTGCTCGCCCGGGGCGCGGAGTTGGTCCCGGCGACCGCCGCGGGCTACCAACTGGCCTTCCGGGTGGCGGCCTTGGTCGCGGCGGCGGCGCTGGTCCTGGCGGCGGGGGTGCTGCGGGGGCGCGACTGACACCGCCCCCGCAGCCGCCCGGGTCATCCCTCGGCGAAGGCCGCCCGGTGGTCCTGGACCCACTCCCGGTAGGTGCGCGCGGGGCGGCCCAGGACCTCCCGCACGTCCTCGGTGACGACCTCGTTGCCGCCGTCGCGGACGAACTCCCGGCTGATCTCGGAGGCGTCGACGAAGGTGTCGCTGAAGCCGAGCCCGAGCAGATACGCGCGCGCCTCGGCGGAGTTCAGGTCGCGCACCTCGACGGCCCGCCCCAGGACCTCGGCCAGCACGGCGGCCTGGTCCGGCACGCTCAGCACCTCGGGTCCGGTCAGCGTGTACGTCCGCCCCGAGTGGCCCGGGTCGAGCAGCGCGGCCACCGCCACCTCGGCCACGTCACGCGGGTCGACCACCCCCTGGCCGCCGGTGCCGCTGGTGTTCGGCAGCGGGGTGCCCGACCGGACGGGTGCGGCCCAGCCCAGCGTGTTCGAGGCGAACGCGGAGGGGCGCAGGACGGTCCACTCCAACCCGCTGTCCCGCACCGCCTGTTCACCGGCCACGTGCCAGGTGCCGACCGGTCCGACGGCGGGCTCGCCGGTGCCGATGCCGGACAGCTTCACGATCCGGCGCACACCCGCCGCCCGCGCGGCCTCGACCAGACCCCGGTCCTGCTCCGCGTCGTCCGGTCCGAACACGCCGACCAGGAAGGCGACTTCGGCACCGGTCAGGGCCGCGTCCACGGAGGCCCGGTCGGCGGGACACCCCCGCACGCTCTCCGCCGCCGAGGGGATCCGGGCCTTGTCGGGGTCCCGGGTCAGGGCGCGCACCTTCTCGCCGCGCGCCACGAGCTGTCGTACGACCTCGCTGCCGATGGTGCCCGTGGCACCCGTCACTAGGATCATGACCACCACGGTGGGCGGGAGGGCGCCTTCGGTTCTAGGAGATTCCGGCACGTTCGGAGGCCCGGTGCGGGAGGGTGGCGCGCTTACCGTGGAGGGGTGACGAACTCCGAAGTGTCCGAACGGGAGTTGCCGCTGCCGGACGCGCTGCGCCCCTGGGTCGCGCGCATCGCCGATCTGAGGGTGAACCGCCTCCCGATGGAGCCGTTCACCCATCTCCCGGACACGGCGACGAAGTTGGTGGTCCGGGTCGAGGGGAACGGCCGCCCCGGTGTGCTCGTGGTCGGGCCGCGCGTGCGGGCCACCTATCACGCGGCCAAACACCTCGTGTCCTGCACGGAGTTGCGGCTCACCCCGGGCACCGCCCGCCCGCTGCTCGGTGTTCCGGCCGTCGAGCTGGTCGGCCGGGCCCTGCCCCTGGACGAGCTGCCCGGCCCGGTCGCCCGTCAACTGGCCGTGGAACTGCGCGGGTTGGCGCCCGAGGCGGCGGTCGCGCGACTCGCCGAGGTCGTCCCGGCCCGCCTCACCGCCGTCGCGGACGGCGCACGCACCGAACTCGTCCGGGCCGGTGTCGACGCAATGTCGCTCCGCACCGGTCACCTGCCCGGCCCGGTACCCGCCGTCGCCCGTGAACTCGCCGTCAGCGAGCGCCAGTTGCGCAAGCTGTTCGCCGAGGGGGTCGGTCTCTCCCCCAAGCACTACGCCCGGATCAACCGGGTGCGCGCCGTGGTGGCCCACGCCACCGAACTCTCCTGGGCCGAACTCGCCGCCGTCACCGGCTACTACGACCAGTCCCACATGACGTCCGACTTCCGCGCCCTGATGGGTGTCCCGCCCCGGTCGTACTTCACCGGGCGGCTCCCGGAGGCCCTGCCCTGCCGGGCGGCGGTCCGGCGCGGCTGAATTCGGGTGCGGGCCGCCCCGTCCGCCTGCGATGCTCCGGGCCATGGCCGCACGACGTGTCAGACCCAGCCTGTACCTCTCCGTCGACATCGAGGCCGACGGCCCGATCCCGGGCCCGTACTCCATGCTGAGCTTCGGCGCGGCCGTGGCCGGGACACAGGACGCCGACGGGTTCACCCCGGCGGATGCGGAGAAGCTGACCTTCTACCGTGAACTGCGGCCGATCAGCGCGGAGTTCGTGCCGGAGGCGCTCGCGGTGAGCGGGCTCGACCGGGAGCGCCTCGGGCGTGAGGGGGCGGAACCGGCCGCGGCACTGGGCGAGTTCACCGACTGGGTGCGTGCCGTCTCGGTGGGCGCCCAGCCGGTGATGTGCGGCTATCCGGCGTCGTACGACTGGATGTTCCTGTACTGGTACCTGATCCGGTTCACCGGTGCGAGTCCCTTCGGGCACTCCGGCTGCCTCGACATGAAGACGCTGTACGCGGCGAAGGCCCGGCTGCCGCTGCGTGCCGTCGCGAAGGGCACCATGCCGCGCAAGCTGCTGTCCCGGCGCCGGCACACCCACCACGCCCTCGACGACGCGATCGAGCAGGCCGAGCTGTTCGCCAACCTCATGGCGTGGCAGGGGAATTGACGGTGACGTCGTGACGGAGTCGGCCTGCCGCCGCTCGTCAGTGCGCGGCCACGATCTCGTGCCCCGGCTCCGCCGAGCGGGCCGGGTCCTGCGCGTTCCGGATCCGGCCGAGGTGGTTGAAGACGAGGTTGAGGGCCACCGCCGTGACGCAGCCGGTGGAGATGCCGGAGTCGAGGACGATCCTGAGGGTCTGCGGGAACGCGTGGTAGAAGTCCGGTGCGGTGATCGGGATGATGCCGACGGCCAGCGAGACCGCCACGATCAGGACGTTGTCGCCCTGTTCCAGGCCCGCCTTGACCAGGGTCTGGATGCCGCTGGCGGCGACCGAGCCGAACAGGACGACGCCCGCGCCGCCGAGCACCGGGCGCGGTACGACGGCGATGAGTGACGCGGCCATCGGGCACAGGCCCAGCAGGACCAGGAAGCCGCCGCCGGTGGCGACGACGTAGCGGCTGCGGACGCGGGTCATCGCGACCAGGCCGATGTTCTGGGCGAAGGCGCTGCACATGAAGCCGTTGAAGAGGGGGCTGAGCGCCGAGCCGAGGGTGTCGGCGCGCAGGCCCGCGGCGATGGTCGCCTCGTCCGCCGGGCGCTCCACGATCTCGCCCAACGCCAGCATGTCCGCGGTGGATTCGGTCATCGAGACCACCATCACGACGCACATCGAGACGATCGCGGCGAGCTGGAACTGCGGTGCGCCGAAGTGGAAGGGGCTCGGGAAGCCGATCACGTCGGCGTCCGCGACCGGGCCGAAGTCCGTGGCGCCGAAGGGGATCGCGAGCAGCGTGCCGATCAACAGGCCGAGCAGGACGGCCACTTGCCGGGTGAAGCCACGGGTGAAGCGGCGGAGGACCAGCACGATGACGAGGGTCGCCGCCGCCGGTCCCAGGTTGGCCGCCGAACCGTAGTCGTGCGCGGAGGGGTCGGGTCCCTGTGCCCAGCCGAAGGCGACCGGCAGCAGGGACACGCCTATGAGGGTGATCACGGTGCCGGTGACGACCGGCGGGAAGAAGCGGACCGCCTTGCCGAAGAAGGGGGCGGCGAGGAAGCCGAGCAGGCCGGCGACGATCACCGCGCCGAAGATCACCGGCAGCGCGTCCGCCTTGTCCTTGGTGGAGGCGGCGATGGCGGTCATCGGGGCGACCCCGGCGAAGGTGACACCGTTGACGAAGGGCAGCCGGGCGCCGATCCTCCAGATCCCGAGGGTCTGGAGGAAGGTGGCGAGTCCCGCGGTGAAGAGACAGGCGCCGGTGAGGAAGGTGAGGTCGGCGCCGGAGAGGCCGACGGCCGCCCCGATGATCAGCGGCGGGGCGACGACACCCGCGTACATGGCGGCCACGTGTTGCAGGCCCGTGGTGGCCATCTTGAGGACCGGTGGTTTCTCGTCGACGGGGTGAACGGTCACTGCGGTTCCTCCGGGTCAGCTGACACGTCGGCTCTGACGTGGGTTCGGTGGAGGTGGTGCGCGGTCGTGCGGGACCGGAGACGGAACCCGACAAAAGGGGTGTATATAGCCGTTCCGGGGCGCGCGGATGCATACGCGCGCCCCGGCCACGGCCACCGGATGAGGGCCGTCCCCCTCAACCGGAGATCTTGGACCGACCGAACGGCCTAAGCGCCGAACGTTCGACCGCTCAGCCCCGCGCGGCGATCCGCGCCAGCCGCCGGGCCTCTTCCCGCGTGGAGCGGGCGATGGCGTCCTCGTCCACGTGCAACAGGCGTCCCGCTTCCACGATCTGACGGCCGTTCACGAACGACGCGGTGACCGGCGCCGCCGCGCCGAAGACCAGCGCGGTCACCGGGTCGGCGATCGAGGCGTGCGCGAGGGTGTCCAGGTTCCACAGCACCAGGTCGGCCAGCTTGCCGGGCTCCAGGGAGCCGATCTCGCCCGCGCGGCCCAGGACTTGGGCGCCGCCGTAGGTGCCGAGGCGCAGCGCCTGGCGGGCGTTGAGGGCGGCCTCGCGGTGGGCGCCGAGGCGGTTGATGAGGAGCGCGTTGCGCAGTTCGGTGTGGAGTTCGCCGGACTCGTTCGAGGCGGTGCCGTCGACGCCGAGGCCGACCGGGACGCCGGCGGCGAGCAGGTCGGGGACGCGGGCGATACCGGCCGCGAGGCGGGCGTTGGAGGACGGGCAGTGGGCGACACCGGTCCGCGTACGGGCGAAGGCGGCGATGTCGGAGTCGTTCATGTGGACGCAGTGCGCCATCCACACGTCCTCGCCGAGCCAGCCGGTGGACTCGAAGTAGTCGGTCGGGCCCATCCCGAACAGTTCCTTGCAGAACTGCTCCTCCTCGACGGTCTCCGAGCCGTGCGTGTGCAGCCGTACGCCGAGCCGGCGGGCCAACTCGGCGCCCTGCCGCAGCAGTTCGGTCGAGACGGAGAACGGAGAGCAGGGCGCCACGGCCACCTGCGTCATCGCGTCGAAGGAGGCGTCGTGGTGCTCCCGTACCGTCGCCTCGGTCGCGGCGAGGGCGCCTTCCAGGCTCTCCACGGCGAAGTCGGGCGGCAGCCCGCCGTCCTTCTCGCTGCGGTCCATCGAGCCGCGCGCCAGCGTGAAGCGGACGCCGGTCTCACGGGCCGCGCCGATGATGGCGCCGGAGAGGTCGCCGGAGCCCTTGGGGAAGACGTAGTGGTGGTCCATCGCGGTGGTCACCCCGCCGCGCGCCATCATCGCGAGGGAGCCCTGCGCGGCGGCGCGGACCATCGGCTCGTCGATGCGCGCCCAGGTCGGGTACAGCGCGACCAGCCAGTCGAAGAGATTGTGGTCGGTGGCCAGGCCCCGGGTGATCCACTGGTAGAAGTGGTGGTGGGTGTTGACCAGGCCGGGGGTCACCAGGTGGCCCGAGGCGTCGATCCGGCGTACGACGTTCTCCAGGCCCTCGGGCGCGCCGCCCGGCCCGAGCGACTCGATGCGGTTGCCGGCGACGACGAGGTGACCGGTGGCGTACTCGGTGTCGTCGGCGTCGACGGTCGCGATCGAACAGTTCTCGATGACGATGCGCTGCGCTGCTGCCATGGTTCGTCCTATGCGCTGTGTGGAGTGGGCACGGCAGGACCCGGGGATTTGAGTACCGCGGCCCGCACGGACGGGCGGGCCGCGGGTGCCGCAAGGGAAGCCGCTCGAAAGGGAGTTGCTCAGAGGCCGCAGGGACCTCGGAGATGTCAGAGGTTGGTGAGGTCCGCCGGGATGCTCGCCGCGCAGCCGTCCCGCAGGACGGTCGCCTCGATCAGGCCGTAGGGCCGGTCGGCGGCGAAGTACACCTCGTTGTCGTTCTTCAGCCCGAACGGCGCCAGGTCCACGAGGAAATGGTGCTTGTTGGGGAGCGAGAAGCGGACCTCGTCTATCTCCTCGCGGTGGTCGATTATCCGCGCGCCCATCTGGTAGAGGGTCTGCTGGAGCGAGAGCGAGTACGTCTCGGCGAAGGCCTGGAGCATGTGCTGCTTCGTCCGCTCGTAGGACTCCTCCCAGTCCGGCATCTCCTGTGCGTCGTCGGTCCAGTTGAAGCGCCAGCGCCCGGACACCTCGGTCGCGAGGATGCGGTCGTAGGCCTCGGGGAGGGTCGTGTACTTGTCCTTGACGTAGCCCCAGAACTCGGAGTCCGTCGAGTTGAGTACGGTCAAGTCCTTGAGTCCGGAGACGACTTCCCAGTTCCGGCCGTCGTAGGTGATCTGGGTGAGCCGGGTCTCCTGGCCCTTGCGGACGAAGGAGTGGCCTCCCGTCGTACGCTCCCAGGCGTACTCCTCGACACGGATGCGGGCCCGTCCGATCGGCTCCTGCGAGGTGACGAAGTGCCGGGCGAGGTGGATGCCGAACTGCTCGGCGGACTCGATGCCGTGCTCCTTGGCGAACGCGTACACCGTGTTCTTGGTGGTGTCGGTCGGCAGCACGTTGGCGTTCGAGCCGGAGTAGTGGACCTCGTCCATGTCGCCGCTCAGCGACACGGAGACGTTGAGGTCCTTGATGTGGTGGGTGGCGCCGTCCCGCGTGATCCTGACGACTCGGTTCTCGGCCTTGCCGTACTGGTTCTGTCCAAGAAACGTGGGCATCTTCTGCTAGCTCCCTCGGTATACGGAGTAGCCGAACGGGTTGAGCAGCAGCGGTACGTGGTAGTGCTCGCCGGGGTTCACGGCGAAGGTGATCGCCACCTCCGGGAAGAACACTCCGGCCGTACCGCTGTCCCGATTCGCGGGGGCGTCCTGCTGCGCATCGGCTTGCTTGTTCTCTGAACGCTGGAAGTACGGTTCCACCGCGAAGTCGAGCCGTACGTGTGTGGTGCCTGCCGGCAGTGCCGGGAGGTCCTTGCACCGCCCGTCCGCGTCGGTCGCGGAACCGCCGAGCGCCTGCCAGTCCGCCAACGGGCCGCTGCGGGCGGCGAGTTGGACGGTGACACCGGCCGCCGGGCGGCCGACGGAGGTGTCCAGGACGTGCGTGGACACCGAGGCGGTGGTGCTGCCGCTCATGCCGTTCCCTCTTCCGCTTCCTCTGCTGCGAGCCCGGTCAGCCGGATACGGTTGATCTTCCCCAACTCGGTGCGGACGATCTCGCGTTCCCGCTCCGGCGAGTTGCCGATCCGTTCCCTGACCGCGTCGCGCAGCTGCTCGGCGGTGCGGCCGGTGGCGCAGATCAGGAAGACATGGCCGAACCGCTCCTGGTAGGCCAGGTTCAGTTCGAGCATCTCGGCCTTCAGCGCCTCGGAGGCTCCCGCCATGCCGCGCTGTTCACGGGCGGAGGTGGGATCGCCGGGCCTGGGGCGACCGATGGGCGGATGACCGGCCATCGCCTCGGCGAGGTCGTCGGCGGTCAGTTCCTTCATGGCCGCG
Source organism: Streptomyces sp. NPDC091280 (assembly GCF_044768565.1). Taxonomy (NCBI): domain Bacteria; kingdom Bacillati; phylum Actinomycetota; class Actinomycetes; order Kitasatosporales; family Streptomycetaceae; genus Streptomyces; species Streptomyces sp. NPDC091280. Next base: position 357,468 of record NZ_JBIVUZ010000004.1, on the reverse strand, counting down.
TCGCTCGCGGAGCAGAGGTCCTCGGCTCCGCTGTACGGGCGGGCGGTGAGCAGTCGCCGGGCCCACACCGTGGAGGCACACACCTCGCGGAGGGCGGCGAAGGCCGCGTGTTCCTCCAGGGCGTTGAACCGGGCGAGGCCCAGGGGCGTGGAAGTCGGCGTCATGGCGTCAGCTAACGCTCCCACGCGACATCGAGTCAACACTTTGTTGAAAATTCGGGGTAACGAAACGCGGCGCGGGCGTCCGCCTCGCACCTCGGGCACCCCTCCCGCGACCCAGACGTCCCTCCCGCGACTCAGACGTCCGTCTCTCCGCTCAGGCGTCCTTCTCGCGATTCAGGTAGTTGTACACGGTGAAGCGGCTGACCCCGAGGGCGCTCGCCACGGTCTCCACCCCGTGCCGCACCGAGAAGGCACCGCGCGCCTCCAGCGTCCGTACGACCTCCTGCTTGGCCTTGCGGTCCAGGTCGGCGAGGGGCTTGCCCTTCTTGCGCTCCATCGCGGCCAGGATGTGGTCCAGCGAGTCCGCGAGCTGCGGCAGGCGCACGGCGACCACGTCAGCGCCCTCCCAGGCGAGCACGACATCGTCGGGCCCGGCCTCGTCGGGCGCGACCAGTTCGCCGCCCATCGCGTCGACCAGCGGCTTCACGGCGGTGATGAAGGGCTCGTCGCCGACGCCCGTCACTTCTCGCCCTCGCCGATCACGTTGAGCTGGAGCGAGATCCGGGTGGCGCCGGCGTCCAGGGTCCTGCGCAGCAGGGCGTCCACGGCGGCGAGCACCGCGTCGGCACCGCCCTCGGCCGTGTTGCCGAACGGTCCGACGTCCACGGAGTCCAGCTCCGCCGCCTCGACGACCCCCCTGGCGACCAGCGCATGCGCGGGGGCCTCTTCGAGGTCGAAGGGCTCTGTCGTGAACTCCACTCGCAATCGCACGCGCTCAACCTAACGCGCGGTGCCGTTTTCCGCCGAGCCCTCTTGACAAGCTCCGACGCCCGACGGCAATCTTCCATTAAGCAGAAATAATATTCCACAATACGGAATACAACAGCCGCCCCGGCATCCCCGCCCGCCATTGCGACACGGAAGGGAGCGCGACCCCGATGCCAGCTTTCACATGGGACACAGCCGCAGACCAGCGCTTCGACGTCAACCTGTCGATCCTCTTCACCGAACTCCCGCTCCTGGAGCGCCCCGCGGCGGCAGCCGCGGCCGGCTTCACCGCGGTCGAGCTGTGGTGGCCCTGGGTCGACACCCCCACCCCGCCGCAGTCCGAACTCGACGCCCTCAAGCGGGCGTTGGAGGACGCGGGCGTCCAGCTCACCGGCCTGAACTTCTACGCCGGACAGCTCCCGGGACCGGACCGGGGCGCCCTGTCGATCCCGGGCGAGGAGTCGGAGCGGTTCCGCGCGAACATCGACGTGGCCGCCGACTTCGCTGGCTCGCTCGGCGCCACCGCCCTCAACGCGCTCTACGGCAACCGCGTCGCGGGCGTCGACCCGGCCGAGCAGGACGCGCTCGCGCTGGAGAACCTGGTCCTCGCGGCCCGTGCCGCCGACCGGATCGGCGCGGTCCTCCTGATCGAGGCGCTGAACCGGCCCGAGTCGCCGCACTACCCGCTCGTCAGCGCCCCCGCCGCCGTGGGGGTCGTCGACAAGGTGAACGCGGCGAGCGGCCTGGGCAACGCGCGCTTCCTCATGGACCTCTACCACCTGTCCATGAACGGCGAGGAACTCCCGTCGGTGATCGAGCAGTTCGCGGCGAAGACCGGCCATGTGCAGATCGCGGACAACCCGGGCCGCGGCGCCCCCGGCACCGGCACCCTCCCCCTCGAAGACCTCCTCGGCCGGCTGCGGAAGGCCGGTTACGACGGCTGGGTGGGCCTGGAGTACAAGCCCGGCGACCGCCCGAGCGCCGAGGCCTTCGACTGGCTGCCCAACTGACCCTCACCGAAAGGCACTTCCGATGAGCACGCTTCCCAAGATCGCCTGGATAGGCCTCGGCATCATGGGCTCCCCCATGTCCGAGAATCTGCTCAAGGCGGGCTACGACGTCACCGGATTCACGCTGGAACAGGACAAGTTGGACCGCCTGGCCACCGCCGGCGGCAGCGCGGCCGGTTCCATCGCCGAGGCCGTGCGCGACGCCGACGTGGTGATCACGATGGTGCCCGCGTCCCCCCAGGTCGAGGCCATCGCCTACGGCCCGGACGGCATCCTGGAGCACACGCGCGCCGGCGCCCTGCTGATCGACATGTCGTCGATCACCCCGCAGACCTCGATCGACCTGGCAAAGGCCGCCGCGGACAAGGGAGTTCGCGTCCTGGACGCCCCCGTGTCGGGCGGCGAGGCCGGGGCGATCGAGGCCGTGCTGTCCATCATGGTCGGCGGCGACCGGGCCGACTTCGACGAGGCGCGGCCGGTCTTCGAGGCGCTCGGCAGGACCATCGTGCTGTGCGGTCCGCACGGCTCAGGCCAGACCGTGAAGGCCGCCAACCAGCTGATCGTCGCCGTGAACATCCAGGCGTGCGCCGAGGCCGTGGTCTTCCTGGAGAAGTCGGGCGTGGACCTGGCCGCCGCGCTCGACGTCCTGGGCGGCGGCCTCGCGGGCTCGACCGTGCTGGCGCGGAAGAAGGACAACTTCCTCAACCGCGACTTCAAGCCGGGCTTCCGGATCGACCTGCACCACAAGGACATGGGCATCGTCACGGACGCGGCCCGCAATGTCGGCGCGGCCCTGCCGGTCGGCGCGGTGGTGGCCCAACTCGTCGCGTCGCTGCGGGCCCAGGGCGACGGCGGCCTCGACCACTCGGCGCTCCTGCGCGCCGTCGAGCGACTCTCCGGCGCACGGCTCTGAGACTTCCGGGCGGCGCCACCGCCGACATCTGTCCTGTCGCGCCCAGGCGGTGACACCGCCCGGAACCACACCCAGCAGCCCGACCAGCGGAACCAGCTGCGAACCATCTGAACCAGCTCAACCAGCTCAACCAGCTCAACCAGTACGACAACAGACGGCTCGTGTGTGCCGGACGACCCGGATGAGGGGTGGTCGTCGGTACGACACGGGCGGGCCGGGACCGTGGCGGTGTGCGAGCCAGTGCGGTGGTGAAGGTCCCGGGGTCTCCTTCTCGACCTGAGAGAAGCAGCCCCGGTTCCGTCGCGACCGCCGCGGTCCCGGCCGAAACACCATGACCCCGTCCGGCGGCGCGAATGTCCTGTCGCGCCCAGCCTCGCGCCGTCGGACGGCCACCACGAAGAGCGCCGCCGACGGCGCTCTTCGGCGTTTCCGGGTGCGGATCCGCCGTACGCGCAGGAGCCTTGACGCATGACACATCCACCGGCGGAGTTCCCGCACATCGTGGTCCACGCCCCGGCCCTGGACGGCTCCCGCCGGGTCACCACCGGCGACGAGACCCTCGGGGTCGCCTCCCATCTGGACGACGTCGTCGAGATCCTGCGGCTGGCGGACCTGGACCGGATCGAGGTCGAGGTGAGCGACCTGATCGAGTGGCAGGGCGGCGGACCGGAGGACTGGCCGGGACTGTCGGAACACCACGACCAGTGAGCGGGGGCCGGCGGTCGGCATCGCCCCGAACAGGAGGGTCGACGCGGCCCCGAGCATGACGGAGGGGGCCGTCCCGAAGGACGGCCCCCTCCGCTCCTCCCGCGGTCTCAGACCTTCAGCGTCCTGACCGAGGTCGGTGCGTGGCCGGGCTCGGTCGCGATCTCCTCGAACTCCACGACCTCGCCGATGTCGTTCGTCCGGCTCATGGAGATGTTGGTGACGCGCTCCAGGATCGCCTCGACGACGACCGGCACGCGGAACTCCGCGGCGAGCTTCTTCGCCTGTTCGAAGGCGGTGCCGAGTTCGGCGGGGTCGGTGACCCGGATGGCCTTGCAGCCCAGGCCCTCGACGACCTTGACGTGGTCGACGCCGTAGACGCCCAGCTCGGGCGAGTTGATGTTCTCGAACTCCAGATTGACCTGGAAGTCGATGTCCAGGCCGAGCTGTGCCTGCCGGATGAGGCCCAAGTAGGCGTTGTTCACCAGGACATGGACGTACGGGATGCGGTGCTGGGCCCCGACCGCCAGCTCCTCGATCATGAACTGGAAGTCGTAGTCGCCGGAGAGCGCGACGACGGACGCCTCGGGGTCGGCCTTGGCGACGCCCAGGGCGGCCGGGATCGTCCAGCCGAGCGGGCCCGCCTGGCCGCAGTTGATCCAGTGGCGGGGGCGGTAGACGTGCAGCAACTGGGCGCCGGCGATCTGCGAGAGGCCGATGGTGGAGACGTACCGGGTCTCCGGGCCGAAGGCCTTGTTCATCTCCTCGTAGACGCGCTGCGGTTTGATCGGGATGTCGTCGAAGTGCGTACGGCGCTGGAGGGTCGACCTCTTCTCCTGCGCGGAGGCGGCCCACGCGGAACGATCGGGCAGGCGGCCCGCGTCCTTCAACTCCCTTGCCACCGCGACGAAAAGCTCCAGTGCCGCCTTCGCGTCGGAGGCGATGCCGTAGTCGGGGGCGAAGATCCGGCCGATCTGGGTGGGCTCGATGTCGACGTGGACGAAGGTGCGTCCGGCGGTGTAGACGTCCAACTTGCCGGTGTGGCGGTTGGCCCAGCGGTTGCCGATGCCGAGGACGAAGTCGGACTCCAGGAAGGTCGCGTTGCCGTAGCGGTGCGAGGTCTGGAGGCCGACCATGCCGGCGTTCAGTTCGTGGTCGTCGGGCAGGGCGCCCCAGCCCATCAGGGTGGGAACGACCGGGGTGCCGGTCAACTCGGCGAACTCGACGAGGAGTTCGGCCGCGTCGGCGTTGATGACACCGCCGCCGGCGACGATCAGCGGGCGTTCGGAGGCGTTGAGGAGGGCGAGCGCCTTCTCGATCTGGGGGCGGGTCGCGGCCGGTTTGTAGACCGGCAGCGGCTCGTACGTCTCCGGGTCGAACTCGATCTCGGTGAGCTGGACGTCGATCGGCAGGTCGACGAGGACCGGGCCGGGGCGGCCCGAGCGCATCAGATGGAAGGCCTGCTGGAAGACGCCCGGGACCTGGGCCGCCTCCAGGACGGTGACCGCCATCTTCGTCACCGGTCCGGCGATCGAGGCGATGTCGACGGCCTGGAAGTCCTCCTTGTGGATGACGGAGGTCGGGGCCTGGCCCGTGATGCACAGGATCGGGATCGAGTCGCCGGTCGCGGAGTAGAGGCCGGTGATCATGTCGGTGCCGGCCGGGCCCGAGGTGCCGATGCAGACGCCGATGTTGCCGGGGCGGGTGCGGGTGTAGCCCTCGGCCATGTGGGAGGCGCCCTCGACGTGCCGGGCGAGGGTGTGGTGGATGCCGCCGGATGCCTTGAGGGCGGCGTAGAAGGGGTTGATCGCCGCGCCGGGGACGCCGAACGCGTCGCTGACGCCCTCGCGCTTGAGGATCTCGACTGCCGCGCGGGCAGCGGTCATACGAGCCATGGAGTACTCCTGCTTCGGCTGTCGGATTCGCTTCACCGTCGCGCCCGCGGTGACTGATGTCCGCACCATATTCCACAATACGGAAACCAGATTCTACTATCTGGAAGAAATGTAAGTGGAGCCACGAAGGCCGTCAAGAGACGGACAAGCAGGGGTTTCCAGGAGGACGATGGGGCGCATGTCCGAGAGCGTGCCGGTGCGCTGTCCGGCCTGCCGCCGTGAGCACGTCTATGCCGCGCCGTCCTATCCCTGTGTCTGCGGTGCCCCCGTGGCACCGCCGCTGGATCCGCGCGGCGCGGCCACGGCCGTGAGCCACCGGGTCTGGGACGAGGACTGGATCGCGGTGCGCTGCGAGGCCTGCGGGCGTCTGGACGAATGGCCCTACCCGGAACTGGGCTGCCCGTGCGGGACGCTGCTGCGGATCCCGGTCGCCGGGGAGGAGCCGCCGGCGCAGCCGGCCGCGAGCGTCGCCCTGGTCGACACCGGGGTCCGGGACCGGCCGGCCTTCCAGCCCGTCACGATCCGCACCGCGCGCGACGCGGTCACGGCCGCCGCGCTCTATCTCCGCTGGCTCGGCTACCGGGACATCCGCCGCGCCGACCAACGCCCCCCGTCCGGCATCGGCCTGGCCGCGCGCGGCATCCTGGTACAGGTGGACCCCACGGTCCGCCCCGCGTCACTCCGGGACGTGGAGTGCCTGTGGCTCACGGCGATGACAGAATCCACGGACTGCGTCTACTTCTCCCTGGCCGGCTACGCCGACGAAGCCCGAGCCCGCGCCGAAACCCTGCGCGTCCCCCTCTTCGTCCTGGACCTCACGGGCACCCCCCAGCCGGTCAACGAACAGGCCGACCAACTGGACGCGGCGGGCGGTTAGTTCACGGACGACGAGATCCACGACCGCCAGCCGATCAGACGCACCGACTCCGAGACGTCCCGGGCACGGGCCCGGGCCCGAACCCGGGACGACACGCCTGGTGAGCGGCGCGGCCAGCCAACTCGGCGCCACAGGGCACCAGTTCGCCAGTCAGCGACGGCCCACGACGACCACGACCGACTCGTGGCAACCCGTCGCGGGCCGCCGACCTCGACACAGAACATCCTCGGGCCCCGGCCCCGGTGCCCATCGGCCGCGCGGCCGATAAGCGACTTGGCCGGTCAACTTCACCCGGCGGACGCTCAGTTCGAGGACGCTGGGGGCGCCGAGGGGCCCGAGGACTCCCGGGAGCCCGGGGAGTCCGAGACGTCACCCCCCGCTCCCCCACCCCGTACCGCCCCCTCCCGTAGTTCGATCTTCCGTACCTTTCCCGATACCGTCATCGGGAACGTGTCCATGATCTGGAGCAGGGTCGGGATCTTGTAGTGGGCCAGCCTGTCCTGGCAGAAGGCGCGGAGTTCGTCCAGGGTCGGTGGGGTCGTGGGGTTCCGGGGGATCACGCAGGCCAGCACGACCTCGCCGTAGCGTTCGTGGGGCACTCCGACCACCTGGACGTCGGCGATCTTCGGGTGGGCGTAGAGGAACTCCTCGATCTCGCGCGGGTAGATGTTCTCGCCGCCTCGGATGATCATGTCCTTGATGCGGCCGACGATCTCGACGTAGCCGTCCTCGCGCATCATGGCCAGGTCGCCCGTGTGCATCCAGCGGCCCGCGTCGATCGCCTCGGCGGTCTTCTCCGGCTCGTTCCAGTAACCGAGCATCACGCTGTAGCCGCGGGTGCACAACTCTCCCGCCGTGCCCCGGGGTTGGGTCACGCCGGTGGCCGGGTCGACGACCTTGACCTCCAGGTGTGGAAGGACCCGGCCGACCGTGCCGGTGCGGTGTTCGAGGTCGTCCTCCCGCCGCGTCTGGAGCGAGACCGGGGACGTCTCCGTCATGCCGTAGCAGATGGACACCTCCGCCATGTGCATCTCGGCGACGACCCGTTTCATCACCTCGACGGGGCAGGGCGAGCCCGCCATGATGCCGGTGCGGAGCGAGGAGAGGTCGTAGGTCGCGAAGTCGGGGAGGTTCAACTCCGCGATGAACATGGTCGGTACGCCGTACAGGGACGTGCAGCGCTCCTGCTGGACCGCCTTCAGTGTCGCCGCCGGGTCGAAGGACGGGGCCGGGATCACCATGCAGGCGCCGTGCGAGGTCGCCGCCAGGTTGCCCATGACCATGCCGAAGCAGTGGTAGAAGGGCACCGGGAGACAGATCCGGTCCTGCTCGGTGTAGTTGATCGACTCGCCCACGAAATAGCCGTTGTTGAGGATGTTGTGGTGGGAGAGGGTGGCGCCCTTGGGGAAGCCCGTCGTGCCCGAGGTGTACTGGATGTTGATCGCGTCGTCGCAGGACAGTTCCGGGTACGCGGCCGTCACCGTCCCCGTCTCCGTCGCTCGGCTCAGCAGCGTCTCCCAGCTCGGGTCGCCGATGTACACGACCTCCCGCAACTCCGGGCACGCGCCGCGCACTTGGTCGACCATCGCCCGGTAGTCGCTGCTCTTGTGCGCGACGGAGGAGAACAGCACCGAGACGCCCGCCTGCCGCAGCACGTACTCGACCTCGTGGGTGCGGTAGGCCGGGTTGATGTTCACCATGACCGCGCCGATGCGGGCGGTGGCGTACTGGACGAGCACCCACTCGGGGCAGTTGACCGCCCAGATCCCGACCCGGTCGCCCTTCGCCACCCCGCTCGCGAGCAGCGCCCGCGCCAACCGGTCGGTGTCGGCGGCGAATCGGGCGTACGTCCAGCGTCGCCCCGACGGTACGTCCACCAGTGCCTCGCGGTCGGGCCACGCGGCCACCGCCCGGTCGAGGTTGGCGCCGATCGTGTCGCCGAGGAGTGAAGTCCCGCCCGTTCCATGGGTGTACGAGTTCACCGGAAGTCCTCCTCGCGGTACTCGGCGCCCGACCCGGCGGCCGTCGCCTCGCGCAGTTCGATCCGGCGGATCTTGCCGGAGACGGTCTTGGGCAGTTCGGCGAACTCCAGCCGCCGCACGCGCTTGTAGGGGGCGAGGACCTGGCGCGAGTGCTCGAACAGCACCTTCGCGGTGTCGGGTCCCGCCTCCCAGCCCGCCGCCAGCACGACGTACGCCTTCGGTACGGCGAGCCGCAGTTCGTCCGGCGCGGGCACCACGGCGGCCTCGGCCACCGCCTCGTGCTCCAGCAGCGCGCTCTCCAGCTCGAACGGGGAGATCTTGTAGTCGGAGGCCTTGAAGACGTCGTCGGAGCGGCCGACGTAGGTGATGTAGCCGTCCTCGTCGCGGGCGCCGATGTCGCCGGTGCGGTAGTAGCCGCCGGCCATCGCCTCCGCCGTACGGTCGGGGTCGCCGTGGTAGCCGGTCATCAGGCCCACGGGGCGGTTGGACAGGTCGAGCGCGATCTCGCCCTCGGTCGCGCCGGGGGCGCCGGACACCGGGTCGAGGAGTTCGACGCGGTAGCCGGGGCTGGGCCGGCCCATGGAGCCGGTCTTCAGCGGCTGGCCGGGGCTGTTGGAGACCTGGACGGCGGTCTCGGTCTGCCCGAAGCCGTCCCGGATGGTGACGCCCCAGGTCCGCCGGACCTGCTCGATGACCTCGGGGTTCAGCGGCTCACCGGCGGCCAGCGCCTCGCGGGGCGGGGTGCGCAGCTGGGTGAGGTCGGCCTGGATGAGCATCCGCCACACGGTCGGCGGGGCGCAGAAGGTGGTGACGCCCGCGCGGTCCATCTCGGCCATCAGCCGGGCCGCGTCGAAGCGCGTGTAGTTGTGGATGAAGACGGTCGCCTCGGCGTTCCACGGCGCGAAGAGGTTGGACCAGGCGTGCTTGGCCCAGCCGGGCGAGGAGATGTTGAGGTGCACGTCGCCGGGCTGGAGGCCGATCCAGTACATGGTGGCGAGATGGCCGATCGGGTACGAGGTGTGGGTGTGCTCGACCAGCTTGGGGTGGGCGGTGGTGCCCGAGGTGAAGTAGAGCATCAGCGGGTCGTCGGCCAGGGTGGGGGCGGGGTCCCGTACGAAGAGGGCGGCGGAGGTGTCGTAGACCTCCTCGAAGTCCAGCCAGCCGGGGCGCGCGCTGCCCACGGCGACGCGCGTGTAGTCGCCGGGCACCTCGTCGAACTTCGCGGTGTCCTCGTCGCGCACGATCGCGTGCCGGACCCGGCCGCGCTCCACGCGGTCGCGCAGGTCGGCGGGGCCCAGCAGCGGGGTGGCCGGGATGACGACGGCGCCGAGCTTCATCGCGGCCAGGGCGGTGATCCACAGTTCGGCCTGGTTGCCGAGCATGACCAGGATCCGGTCCTCGGCGCGGACGCCCCGGGTGCGCAGCCAGTGCGCGGCCTGGTCCGAGCGGACGGACAGCTCGCCGAAGGACAGTTGTGTCTCGCGGCCGTCCTCCTCGACGATGTGCAGCGCGGTGCGGGCGTTGCCCGCCGCGATGACGTCGAACCAGTCGAAGGCCCAGTTGAAGTGCTCGGGCCGGGGCCAGGAGAAGCCCTCGTAGGCCGTGGCATAGTCCTCGCGATGTGCCAACAGGAAATCCCGCGCACTACGGAACGACTCACTCGCCGTCGTCATCTGTCCTCCTCATAACCGGACCATTGCCGGGCGGCTCTCTGACATCGTGTAATCCGTGATGTGGGTCTCACTACCCCCGTACGGGGGTGTGTGCGGCACAACGGCCGCGACGAAGGGGCGATCGGGTGACGACGGACGCGGCGGGGACGGTGGAGATCCAGGCGGCGCTGGCGCGGCTCCGGCGCGGTACGGGGCTGCCGGTCGCCTTCGGCGGTCTGGTCGAGGCCGGCCGGCAGCAGATGCGCATCAGCGAACTGAGCGGCACCGCGACCCCCGCCCTGCGCGCCCTCGCGGTCAGCACGGGCAACGGCCTCGGCGGCAAGGCGGTCGCCCTCGCCCGTCCCTGCGCGGTCCTGGACTACTCCGCCTCCCGCCAGATCAGCCACGAGTACGACGCCCCGGTGGCCGCCGAGGGCCTGCGCGCGATCCTCGCGGTCCCGGTCGTCGTACGGCGCAAGGTGCGCGGTGTCCTCTACGGCGCGCTGCGCACCGCCCAGCCGCTGGGCGACCGGATGCTGAGCGCGGCGATGGAGGCGGCCCGGGACGTGGAGCAGGCGCTCGTGGTGCGGGAGGAGGTGCGGGAGCTGCTGAGCGCGGCCCGCCCGGCACCGGCCCCCGACCCGGCGGCGAGCGCGGTGTGGGAGCAGGTGCGGGAGGCGCACGCGGCGCTGCGGGCGCTGGCCCCGCGCATCCCGGATCCGGCGCTGCGGGCCGAACTCCTGGACGCCTGCGGCCTGTTGACGGCCGAGGCGGTCGCCGGGGACGTGGAACTGGCGCCCCGGGAACTGGACGTACTGGCGTGTGTGGCGGCCGGGGCGACGAACGCGGTGGCGGCCCAGCGGCTCGGACTGCGGCCCGAGACGGTGAAGGGGTATCTGCGCTCGGCGATGCGCAAGCTCGGCGCGCACACGCGCGGAGAGGCCGTGGTGGCGGCCCGGCGGGCGGGGGTGCTGCCGTGAGCCGGGGCCGCCCGGCCCCCGGGACGGGCCTCCTCGGCGGCCGGCTATTCATTCATCGGAGCTTTGAATTTGCTCCTGTCACACGGTTGTTATTTCCCTCACGACCCAGTCCATCCGAATTTCAAGGACCGATTGCCTAATATTGGCCCGGACACGACACGAGGGGAGCGGTGACCGTGCGACGGGACTTCAAGGAGCCTGCCAGATGCCGCCCCGACCTGGTCATCGGCCGGGAGGACATGTTCAACGCCGCCCGCGACCAGCTCGCCGGCGGTGGCAGTGTGCTGCTCCACGGTCCCGCCGGAATAGGAAAGTCGACCGTCCTGCGGGCCCTGGGCGCGGAATACGGCGACGCGGCGCGGACCGTGTTGCGCTGCTCGGCCACGGAGTCCGAATCGCATCTCCCCTTCCTGGCCCTCGCCGACCTCCTCGGTCTGGTCCTCGACGAGGTGTCCGAGCGGCTGCCCGCCGCCCAGCGCACGGCCCTGGAATCCGCGCTCACCGGACGCGGCGAGTCCTCCCTCCAGCGCGACGGACTCGCCCTGCGCCTCGCCGTGCTGTCCGCGCTGCGCGCACTGGCCGCCGACGGTCCCGTGCTCGTCGTCGCGGACGATCTTCAGTGGCTGGATCCGGCCAGCGCCGAGCTCCTCGGCTTCGCCGCCCGCCGGCTCGGCGACACCCAGGTCCAGATGATCTTCGCGGTGCGCACCGAGGGCCAGGAGTACGACCACTATCTGAACGCCTCGCCGCCCGACACCCTCGCGTTCCGGCTCAACCCCCTCTCCCGCGCCCAGGTCTCGACGCTGCTCGACGACCGCGGCTACACCGGACTGCCCCGCTCCACCGTCCGCGAGATCCACCGCACCAGCGGCGGCAACCCGCTGTTCGCGCTCGAACTCGGCCGCGCCCTCGCCGAGAACCCCACCCCGCCCCGCCCCGGCGAGCCGCTGCCCGTGCCGACGTCACTGCGCGCGTTGGTGCTCAGCCGGCTGGACATGCTGCCCGCCGAGGCCCGCCGCACCCTGCTGGTCGCGAGCGCCGGCGCCCGGCCGACGGTGGCCCTGCTCCAGACGGCGGGCCGCGAGAACGCCGAGGCGGAGACCGCGCAGGCGGCCGAACTCGGCCTGCTGGCAACGGAACCCGAGGGTCCCGCCGTACGGTTCGCGCACCCGCTGATCTCCGCCGCGCTGTACGCGGAGACGCCCGCGCAGGAGCGGCGGGCCGCGCACGCGGCCCTGTCCACGGCCGCCTCGGACCCCATCGAGCGCGCCCGGCACCTGGCGCTGGCGACCACCGGCACCGACCCGGAGGTCGCCGCCCGGCTCGCCGAGGCCGCGACCCTGGCCCGGGACCGCGGGGCGCCCTCGGTCGCCGCGTCCCTCGGACTGCTGGCGGCCCGGCACACCCCGAACGAGGGCGCGCCGGGTCCCGACGAACGGCGGCTACAGGCGGCCGAGGACGCGATCACCGCGGGCGAGCTGGACCTCGCCCGGGACATCGCGCGCGAGGTGCTGACCCGGACCTCGGTGCCCGCCGAGCGGGTGCGGGCCTGGATCATCGTCATCGACACGGCCGGCCACTCGATGGCGGACGTCGACGCCGTCTTCCCGCAGGCCCTCGCCGACGCGGGCGACGACCCCAGGCTGCTCGCCCTGGTCCGCTACCAACTGGCGTGGCGCGCCCTGCTGGTGGAGGGCGACTTCGCCGAGGCCCGGGCGGAGACCGCCCGCTCGGCCGAACTCGCCGCGCTCGCCGGCGACCGGCGCACCGAACTCCTCGCGCTCTCCTTCCAGGCGCAGGCCGAGACCCTGATGGGCCATCCGGACGCCCCGCACACCATCAAGCGCGCGCTGAAGGAGCCCCAGGACCCGCGGGTGGCCTGTCATCACAACGGCGCCGGTTCGGCCCGCTTCCGCTGGCTGGTGATGAGCGACCAGCTGCCGGAGGCCCGCGCCACCATCACCGCGCTGCTGCGCGAGGTGCGGCGGCGCGGCTCGGTGGAGAGCGAGGTGCACTTCCTGCGCGGCTTCGCCGAGACCGAACTGCGCTCCGGGCACTGCGGCCGCGCCCTCGACCTGGCCCGCGAGGGCCTGCGGCTGGCCCGTGACTCCGGGATCGGCCAGACCGCGTCCGCGATGCTCACCGCGCTCGCCGAGGCCTCCGGCGGTGACGTCGAGGAGGCCCTCGCGCTGGCGCGGGAAGCGGTCGAGCACGCCGAGGAGGACGGCGACCAGATGTATCTGTCCCGGGCCCTCGGCGCGCTGGGATACGCCCAGTTGGTCGCCGGGGACGCCCACGGCACCGTCCGCTCCCTGCGCCGGGTCCGCGAACTGGAGCAGGCCCTCAAGGTGACCGACCCGGCACGCGGACGCTGGCACGGCGACCTCGCCGAGGCCCTCGTCCGGGTCGGCGAGACCGCCGAGGCCCAGGACGTCATCGACGTGACCCGGGAACGCGCGCTGCGCCTGGGCCGCGAGAGCGTGCTGGCCGTACTCGACCGTGCCGAGGCCCTGGTGCGCGCCGCCCACGGCGAGCACGACGCGGCGGTGGCGCAGCTGACGTCCGTCCAGGACCGGCTCGCCAAACTCGGCTACGGCCTGGAGGAGGCACGCGCCGCCTTCGCGCTGGCGTCGCTGCGCACCGGGCAGCCCGGCCCCACGTCGTACGACGAGGCGGCCCGCCTCTTCCGGCGCTGCCGTGCCCTGCCCTGGCTGCGGCAGGTCGACGAGGCCGCCGTCACCCGCCCGCCGGAGCCGGCGCCCGCGCCCGCCCCCGCGCCGCCCGCCCTGGACGGACTCGACGGGCTGGCCTCGATGGAGCGTCAGGTCGCCGCGCTCGTCATGGAGGGCGCCACCAACCGGGAGATCGCCGCCCGGCTGTTCATCAGCGTCAAGACGGTCGAGGCGACCCTGACCAGGGTCTACCGGAAGTTGGGGATCCGCTCCCGGGTGGATATCGTCCGACTGGCGGCGGGGCGCCGTCCGAACTGAGGACCCTACGGGTTAACTGTGCGGCGACCGAGGGTTTTCCCTGCCCAACTCCCCTAGGGGGTTCCCTCATTGGGAGCAGGGTGTGCCGGGTTCTAGCTTATGGGTGTGCCGCTCGCCCGGGCATACGGGGGTCGGTCCCGCGACCCCCGTAGCACACCCCCACACCCGCGCGACCCCCCACCGGCAACCCAATGAGGAGACTCATGTTCGGGCTCAACCGCGCAAAGAGAACCACCGCAGTCGTCGCAGCAGCCGCCGCTGCCGCAGCGACCGCACTGCTCAGCGCCCCCACCGCTGTGGCAGCCCCCCAGCCCATCGTCGGCGGTTCCACGACCACGACGACGTCGTACCCGTTCGTCATGCAGATCACGGACGCCTCGCAGAACCAGTTCTGCGGCGGCACGCTCGTCTCCGCCACCAAAGTGGTCACCGCCGCCCACTGCATGGTCGGCGAGACCACCAGCAGCGTCCGCGTGGTCGGCGGCCGTACGTACCTCAACGGTACGAACGGCACCGTCAGCAAGGTCAGCAAGATCTGGATCAACCCCGGCTACACGGACGCCACCAACGGCGACGACGTGGCCGTCCTGACCCTCTCGACCTCGATGCCGTACACCACGGCGTCGTACGTCTCCTCGTCCCAGACCAGCGTGTACGCGGCCGGCACCACCGCCCGCATCCTCGGCTGGGGCACCACCTCGGAGAACGGCAGCTCCTCCAACCAGCTGCGGACCGCGACCGTCCCGATCGTGTCCGACTCCAGCTGCAAGAGCTCCTACGGTTCGGACTTCATCGCGTCCGACATGGTTTGCGCCGGATACACGTCCGGCGGCGTAGACACCTGCCAGGGCGACAGCGGCGGTCCCCTGCTCATCGGGGGCGTCCTGGCAGGGATCACTTCTTGGGGCGAGGGCTGTGCGGAGGCCGGTTACCCGGGTGTCTACACCCGGCTGACCACCTTCTCCAGCCTGGTGACCACACAGGTCAACTCGTAACCCGGAAGGTCTCCTGAGTACTCCTCAGGGAAGAACCAGGGTGCGTTGCGGGCTTCCACGAGCAGCCCGCAACGCACCCTATCCATGTGCGGGCCCCACGCACGGGATCCGTGTGCGGGGCGGACCCGGCGGACCCCGGCCCTAGAGGGCCCGCCCGGACTCCTGTTTCAATGAGCCCCCTGACAGGGGTGATAGGCATGGTGTCCACGGACCGTTTTCTCGCCTTCGCGGCGATGTCGCTGCTGGTGATCGTGATCCCGGGGCCGAGCGTGCTGTTCGTCATCGGCCGGGCGCTCGCGCACGGCCGGCGCACGGCGGTGGCGACGGCGATCGGCAATGTCTTCGGCTCGTATCTCCTCGTGACGGCGGTGGCGTTCGGCATCGGCTCACTGGTCGAGCGCTCGGTCACGATCTACCTGACGGTGAAACTGGCGGGCGCGGCCTACCTCGTGTACCTGGGCGTCCAGGCCTTCCGCCACCGCAAGGAACTGAGCGCCTCGGCGCTGCGGACAGCCCCGGTCACGGAACCGCGCGGCGACCTCCGCACGGTCCTCGACGGCGCCCTCGTCGGCGTCACCAACCCCAAGGGCGTGGTGTTCTTCGCCGCCGTACTCCCCCAGTTCGTGAACCACTCGGCCGGTCACGTCCCGTTCCAGATGCTCCTGCTCGGCCTGATCCCCATCTCCATCGGCCTGGTCACGGACACCCTGTGGGGCCTCACTGCCTCGGCGGCCCGCACCTGGTTCGCCCGCTCCGACCGCCGGCTGTCCCTGATCGGCGGCGCGGGCGGCTGCACGATGATCGGCCTGGGCGTGACGGTCGCGGTGACGGGCCGGGCGGACTGAGCGCAGAGCGCGGGACTACGACAGCACGGTCCCGAACCGGATGTCGTACGACGTCCCCGCGTGCATGGTGCCGAGCATCCGCGCCCCCTCCTCGCACACCTCGTCCCGCTGGACCCTGGTCAACCGGCCGAAGGGCTCGATGACGAGGTGACGGTCGGCGTCGTCGATCTTCCACACCCCGGCGAGGAAACCGTCGACGAGGAACGTGCGGAAGGCGACGTTTCCCCGCCACGCGCGCCCCCAGTGGGCGGCGGGTACGACCCGGGTGCGGTCGGCGTGGGAGAGGAGCAGGTTGTCGAACTCGGGCAGGAAGCGCGGCGGGGCCGGAGTGTCGGCGGCGGGGCGGGGAGCGTCCGGGAGGTCGAAGAGTTCGACGCCGTTCGGGTCGTGGAAGGTGACGAGTCGTGGACGCAGGCGCTCGAAGGCCGCGCGCAGCCGGGTCAGGCCGGACCAGGTCTGCATGTCCTTGACGGAGGCGGGGCCGAAGGCGGCGAGATAGCGGAGCACGGTCGCGTCGGGGGCGGGCGCCGGTTCGGCGGGCCGGCCGAGCCAGTGCTCGACGGTGGTGAGCGCGACCTGACCGCTGCGGCCCCACAGTCCGCGCGGGGTGACCTGGACGAGGGGGAGCTTGCAGCGGGCGGCGATGGCGAGGGCCTGCGGGTCGGCGTCCGGCCACTCGACGAGCAGGGCTTCGCGCAGCTCCTTCATGGTGCGCGGCCCGGCCTCGACGAGCGCGCGGGCGAGTACGGCGAGCCGGTCGAGATCCACCCCGACGAGCCCCTTGCGGAAGGCGCCCAGTTCACGGTCACGGGCGGCCTGCACGAGGGGGCGCAGGATGAGGGCGTCGGCGGCGGTGTGGGTGTGGATCGTGGACCGCATGGTGACGATCCGCACGACCGCGCGCTCCGCCATCAGCCCGGACAGGTCCTCGGGCACGAAACCGTGGAGGCGGGCGGCGAGCGCGTAGTACGGCGGCTTGACGTTCTGGGCCTGGAGGCCGAGGAGATGCTCGACGGCTGCGTGGGCGGGGAGCGGGGAGCGGCTCAGCAGGAGTTGCCGGTGGAGGGTCGCGCGGTTGAGGGCGCGGACGTCGAGTACGGGAGGGTGCGAGGCAGCCGCCTTGGTCGTCATGCTCCGCAAGCTAGTCGCCGTCGCGGACACCTTCGGTCCGCAACTCTCGCCGGTTCCGGAACCTGGCGCACACGCCCAGTCCATATGCCCCGTATATCCTGCTCGTGCCCCGTGATCACGTATCCGTAGGCTCGATCGAGAGGCACCGTGATGCCCCAGCGACGCGCCCGCCCCCCTTCGAAGAACGGCAAGGCCGACAGGGCCGACGGCAAGAGCGGCAGGAGCGGCAGGAGCGGCCGCATGTCCGGCTGGCGTCGCGCACCCGCCCCGCCGTCGACGCCGGCGCCCGAGCCCCCGGCGTCCGCCGCCACCGAGCCACCCCAGGAACCGTCCGACGTGGGCAGCGTCGTCCAGGCGGCCCTGTACCGGGACGGGGTGCGGGTCTCGGCACCGGACACCCTGGCCGACACCTTCCGCGAACTGCGCGAACAGCCGTCCGGCATGGCCTGGATCGGCCTCGCCCGCCCCACCGAACGCGAACTCCTTTCCCTGGCCGAGGAGTTCGACCTCCACCCGCTGGCGGTCGAGGACGCGATGGAGGCCCACCAGCGGCCGAAGCTGGAACGCTACGGCGACACGCTCTTCGTGGTCCTCAGCGCGGCCCGGTACTTGGACACACCGGAGGAGGTCGACTTCGGCGAACTGCATGTCTTCGTCGGCCCGGACTTCGTGATCACGGTCCGGCACGGCGCGGCCCCCGACCTGTCGGCGGTGCGCCAACGCATGGAGGAATCCACGGAGTTGCTGAAACTCGGCCCCGAGGCGGTGCTGTACGCGATCCTCGACGCGGTCGTCGACGGCTACGCGCCGGTGGTCGCCGGTGTGCAGACCGACATCGACGAGATCGAGACGGAGGTCTTCCGCGGCGACCCGGCGGTCTCCCGCCGCATCTACGAACTCTCCCGGGAAATGGTCGAGTTCCAGCGCGCGACCCGCCCGCTCGTCGGCATGCTGCACAGCCTGATGGCGGGCTTCGCGAAGTACGGCACGGACGAGGAACTCCAGCGCTATCTCCGTGACGTGGCCGACCACGTCACCCACACCAGCGAACGCGTCGACGGCTTCCGCCAGGCCCTCACGGACATCCTCACGGTGAACGCGACCCTGGTGACCCAGCAACAGAACGCGGAGATGCGGGCGTTGGCGGAGGCGGGGTTCGAACAGAACGAGGAGATCAAGAAGATCTCGTCGTGGGCGGCGATCCTCTTCGCCCCGACGCTGGTCGGCACGATCTACGGCATGAACTTCGACCGGATGCCGGAGTTGCACTGGGTGCTCGGGTATCCGTTCGCGATCGTGCTGATGGCGGTGGTGTGCACCAGTCTGTATGTGATCTTCAAGCGGAAGGACTGGCTCTGAGTGGAGTGTGCGGCGGCGCGCGACCGCCGCTGTGACGAGCAAGGACACCCTTCCCCGACCGTCTACATTTACGTAGACTCTGCTCCGGCCGGGCGGCGAGGTCCGTGCCGTCGGCCCTTCGGTGCGTATCGAGGTGCCCGGCCCGGGAGGGAGATGACGTCCGAGAGCAGGAGGCCCGGCGCCGAAGCCGTCAGTGCCGCGGTTCCACGAGCCGAGCAGGCGGTGGAGTGGCTGGCTGCCCGTGGCGAGGTCGAGCAGACCTTCCGCGCGGCTCTCGGCGGACTGCCGGACGAACGGCAGGAACGGCTCGCGCGGATGGCGGACGTCCTTCAGGCCACCGCGCGGGGGCTTGGTCCGCGGGCGGCGGCCGTGTGGGCCGGGGTCTCCGAGCATCTGCTTCATCAGTGGCTGGCGAACGACGCGGACTTCGCCGCCGCCGTCCGGGCGGCCTCGGCCCTGGCCGTGGCCCACGCGGGTGGCCTCGGTCCGTCGCAGAACCCCGCGACGGTGCGTGTCGTGGTCGTGGCGATGAGCGGAGGCGTGCCGTTCGGGGAAGCCGCCGACGCGGCGGGGCTGAGCACGCACCGGCTTCGCCGGCTGTGGCGCGCGTCGCCCACCCTGGTCGCCCTGCTGGAGGCGGCCCGGCACGTCCGGTCCCGCAGGCCCAAGGTCTACGTCCCGTCGTCGTACCGCCCCAGGAAGCCGGGGCGGAAGCGGTCGGCGGGCAGCTTCCGGCTCGTGCGGCGCGACGACGGGTGAGAGTGCGGGCCACGCCGTCGGGCAGGAGACGCGGGCGCCCCGGGAGTCTCAGGCGGGCAGTATCGCGGTCGTAGGGCCGCTGTCGGTGATGCGACCGGCGTCGAGCACGTGGACGGTGTCGGTGTAGCGGGCGACCAGGTGGTGTTCGTGGGAGACCACGACCAGGGTCAGCCGGTGTTCCGTCCGCAGGCGGGTCAGGAGGTCCATGACGGCGGTCGCCGTGTCGGCGTCGAGGGCGGAGGTGACCTCGTCGCAGAGCAGGACGTCGGGGTCGGCGGCGAGGGCGCGGGCGATGGAGACGCGCTGGCGTTGTCCGCCGGACAGTTCGCCGGGGTGGCGGTCGGCGCAGTCGGCGGGCAGGCCGACCTGCCGGAGGAGTTCGGCCACGCGCTCGGGGCGGGCGCTCCTGGGCAGGTCCGCGAACAGGCGCAGAGGTCTGGCCAGTTGACGGCCCACGGTGTGCCGGGGGTTGAGCGCGGCGAGGGGATTCTGCGGGACGAGTTGCACACGGCGTCGCTGTTCCTGTGTGCGGCGCCGTACTCGTGGGGCCAAGGGGCCGCCGTCGAGGGCGAGTTGTCCGGTGTGCGCGGGGTGGAGTCCGGCCAGGACGCGCAGCAGGGTGGTCTTGCCCGAGCCCGAGGGCCCGATGACGGCGGCGGCCGAACCGGGGGCGGCGGTGAAGGAGACGTTCGTCAGTGCGGGGCTCCGGCGGCGGCCGTCCGGGAAGAACGCGTCGATCGCCCGCGCGCTGATGCGGTCTCCAACGAGCTTGTCGTACGGGCGGGTTGGGGCGTCGGACACGCCGGCGGCGGCGCGCGGCGCCGACGTGGTCCCGGGGGTGAGGCGGACGGTGTGGTCGGCGCAGGACTCGACGAGGTGCGGGTCGTGGGTGGCGATGACGACCGCGAGGTTCCGGCCGGTGGCGAGGTGGCGCAGCAGGTCGGCGATCTCCGCGCGCACCGCCGCGTCGAGTCCGGCGGTGGGCTCGTCCAGGAGAAGGATCCTGGGGGTGCGGGCCAGGGCGCGGGCGAGGGCGACGCGTCGTTGCTGTCCGCCGGAGAGAGCGGTGGGTCTGCGGTCGGCGATCCCGGTGTCGACGGGCAGGCGGCACTCGGCGAGCAGGCCGAGGACCTTCTCCTCGCCCGGGTCGGTGGCGAGTTCGGCGACCAGACGGCGCACGGTCATACGGGGGTTGAGGGCGGAGCCGGGGTCCTGTCCGACGTAGGCGACCGTCGTACGGCGCAGTGTGCGCAGTTCGTGGGCCGGGAGCCGGTGCGGGGCGTGGCCGAGGACGTCGAGGGTGCCGGTGACGGCGGCCCCTCGGGGCAGGTGGCCGATGAGCGCGCGCAGCAGGGTGGTCTTGCCCGAGCCGGAGGCGCCCATGAGGGCGGTGATCTGCCCGGGGTGGATCCGCGCGGTGGTCTCGGGCAGTAGGACCGGGCCGTCGGGCAGGCGTATTTCGAGGCCGGTGACGGAGACGAGGGATGCTTGTGCCGGGTCTTGGGAGGTGGTGGTGGCGGGGGCGAGGTCGCTCATGCGCGGGTCACCGCCTTCGTGGTGGTGTCGGGAGCGAGGGAGAGCGTGACCAGGTTGACGGCGATGGCCAGCAGGGCGATGGCCAGGCTGGGGGCGAGGACGGCCCACGGGTTGAGGAGGATGCCGGAGGCGTTCTCACGGACCATCAGCGACCAGTCGGAGGCGGGGGGTTGGGGTCCGATCTGGAGGAACCCGGCCATGGAGATGACGTAGACCGCTTCGACGAAGCGCAGTCCGAAGAGGGCGAGGACGGTGGCGCGGAGGTTCGGCAGGATCTCGCGCAGGGCGATGTAGGGGGTGGACTCGCCGCGGGCCAGGGCGGCTTCGACATATCCGGCCGTGGCGAGCGGGGACGCGGCGGCGGCGACGATCCTGACCGCGTACGGCGTGCCGAGGACGACGGCGGCGGCGATCACGGCCCGGCGTCCGCCGCCGGGCCAGGCGAAGGCGATGAGCATGATGCCCAGCAGGGGCGGCAGCAGGATCACGAGGTCGGCGGCGCGCTCGACCGCGCGGCCGAGTACGGGCCGCAGCGCGGCGACGCAGCCGATCAGGGTGGCCGCCAGGGTCGTGACGACGGCGACCAGCAGGGCGCCCGCGGTGAGGAGGGTGCCGCCGTGCAGGACGCGGCTGAGCACGTCGCGGCCGAGTTGGTCTCCGCCGAGCGGCGCTCCGTCGCCGGGTGCGGCGAAGGGGGCGGTGACGGGGGTGTCGATCGTGTGCGGCGCGAGGAGCGGTCCGGCCAGCGCCAGCAGCAACGGCAGGCCGGCGAGCGCGAGGAGTACGACGGCTCTCGCGCGGCGGGCGGGCCGGCGGGCGGCCGGCAGCACGGCGGTCATGCGCGGGCTCCCAGGGTGGCGTGGCGGACGAGGTCGGCGGCCAGCAGCACCAGGCTGATGACGGCTCCGGCGCACATGACGACCCCGGCGATGAGCGGGGTGTCACGTGCGGCGACCGCCCCGGCCAGGACGGTGCCGATCCCGGGGTAGTTGAACAGGGTCTCCACCACGACCGCCCCGCCGAACAGCAGCCCGGTGGAGGTGGCCATACCGGCGGCGATGGCCGGTACCGCGCCGGGGAGTTGGTGCTTCAGCAGGATCCGGTGGACGGGCAGGCCGTCGAAGTGGGCGGCCTCCACATGCGGGGTGGACGCCTGGTCCGCCAGTGCGCCGCGTACGACGCGGGTGTTCCACCCGGTCTGCGGGACGACCAGGGCGAGGACCGGCATGATCAGCATGGTCCAGGTCTCGGGTCTGCCGTCGCCGCCGGTCACCGTGACGGCGGGCAGCCATCCCGTCCACAGGGACAGCACGAGCAACAGGGCGGCCGACACCACGAATTCGGGTACGGCGAACGCGGCGGTCGAGGTGTGCGTGATGACGCGGTCGGTGACCCGGCCGGGGCGGGCGGCGGCCCAACAGCCCAGCAGCAGCGCCAAAATCACGGTGATCGCGAACGAGACGCCCGCCAGGACAAGGGTGTTGGGCAGCGGGTCGGCGAGCAGTTCGGTGACCTTCCGGCCGCGCGCCGAGGTGCCGAGGTCACCGGTGGGCAGGGCGGTCATCCAGTCGGCGAAGCGCTCCCACACCGGACGGTCCAGGCCCAGCAGGTGGCGGCGTGCGGCCAGGTCGGCGGCGCTCTCCCCGCGCTCGGCGGAGGCCTTGGCCGCGTCTCCCGGGAGCAGTTCGACCGCCGCGAAGACCAGCGCGAGCAGCACGGCGAGCATCAGCAGTCGCCGCCCGACGACTCCCGCGACGCGGGCGGCGAGGTGCCCGGCCCGGCGGGGGGCGGTGGCCGCCCCGGTGTCGGGGACGGCCACCGGGGCGGTGCCTGCGGTGCCTGCGGTACCGGCGGTGCGGCTCAACTCAGCCACACGCCTTCGAGTTGGACGCGGCCGTAGCCGGCGAGCCTGGGCAGGTTCCGGACCTTCGCGGCGGCGAGATCGATGCCGTCGGCCATGCCCCACAGCAGATAGCCGGAGCGGTCGTACTCGATCCGCTGGAGTTCCTTCAGCGCCGTCGCGCGCCTGCTCTCGTCGGCGGTGCCGATGACCTGGCGGTAGGCGGCGTCGAATCCGGTGTCGTGCCAGCCGGCTTCGTTCTGGCCCGCTTCGCCGACCATGGTCTTGGAGGCGAAGAAGATCACCGAGTCGTTGGTGCCCCAGTACGTGGTGTAGAGGTCGCCGGTCTTCCAGGTCTTCTCCCAGAACGCGCCGGACTCCTGCTTGACGACCTTGATCCTGATCCCGGCCTCGCGGGCCTGGTTGGCGAACAGGGTCGCGGAGTCGGCGAGTCCGGAGATGTCCTCGGTGGTGACCAGTTCGTAGGTCCTGGACAGGTCGAAGCCCGCGTCCTTCAGCAGCTGTCGGGCCTTGGTCAGGTCGCGCTCGCGCTGCGGGATGTCCTTGGCGTAGTCGGGGTCGCCGGTGCCCAGGATGTCGTTGGCGACGGTGCCGTAGCCGGACAGCACCTGCTCGACCATCGCCTTCCGGTCGACGGTCAGGCGCATGGCCTCACGCACGCGTCGGTCCGCGAAGGGACTGCCCTTGGCGGTGCGCATGACGATCGGCATCGCCATGTCGTCGGGGCGGCGCAGGACTTGGACGTCCTTGCGGGACGCGGCGGTACGGGCGGCGAGGGCCCCGGCGTTGGAGGCGAGGTCGATCTGCCCGGCGAGCAGCGCGTTGGCCATCGCCTGCGGGGTCTCGAACATGGTGACCTCGATCGCGTCGAGGTGCACGGTGCCGCCGTACCACTTGTCGTTGCGCACCAGGCGGGCGTTCCCGCCGCGGAACCAGTCCAGTGCGAACGGGCCGGTCCCGGGCGCCTTGGCGATCTCGGAGTCCTTGGTGTCCTTCTTCAGCACGAAGGAGGTGAAGCGGGTCAGGAGCGGGAACTCGGCGTTGGCGTAGTCGGAGACGAGGACGACGGTGTCGGTGCCCTCGGCGCTGATGTTCTTCGCCTGGATGCCGGGCAGGCGGGCCGCGCCGGAGGGGGTGCCGCGCAGCCGCTTGAGCGACCAGACGACGTCCTCGGCGGTGACCGGTGTGCCGTCGTGGAAGACGGCACCGTCGGCGATCTTGAACTTCCAGGTCCTCAGGTCCGTCGACGGCTTCCACGAAGTGGCGAGCCGTGGCGCGGTGTTGGTCGTCGCGCCGGGGACGGTGAGGGTGTCGAAGACGAGGGCGAGGATGAGGTAGTCGCTCTCGTTGGCCTGGGTGCCGTGCGGGTCCCGGGTGATCGCACTCGCGCGGCCCAGTGCGCCCACTCTCAGGGTGCCGCCGGAGCGGGGCTTCCCGGTCGCGGCACCAGTGGCCGCGGCCCCCTCGGAGTCCGCTTGGCCGCCGCTGCACGCCGCGAGAAATCCGGCCGCTCCGAAGCCGGTTCCGGCCCACAGCAGCTGTCGTCTGGTGACTCCCACGTCTTGCCCTCGTCTCAGGTCGCGCCGGCCGTTTCTTAGGTTTACCTAACCTGAACCGGCCAGACTCCGCAAGGCACCCCGACCCGCACGGACAATCACGAGAGGGAGCCGACGAACCGTCAATTCACCAGCTCAGCAAGGCTTTTGACGATGCGTCAGAACACCTCGCAGCGGCCGAAAAAGAGACTACGTTGATGTAGTCAATCACATCGATTAGGGTTGCCTTACCTCACTGACGGGGTTAGGTTCCTGCTGTCCGGCACCCGTCCCAGAGCCGCGCCGGACCCTACGACGCTCCCCCGTTCCCCCCTCATTCCGAGCCGGTGCCGCCGCATGCCCGCGCTTCGTTCCGTCCTGCCCCGGAAGGTGCCAACGTGCCCACCCGCCCTGCCCCGGTACGCCCTCTCGACGCCCCCACCGCAGCCGAACTGACCACCGCGGCGGCCGAACTGCTCGCCGAGCACGGCACCGCCACCTCTCCCGGACTGCTCGCCGCCCTCCCCGAGGCGTGCGCGCGGCTCGGCGACGAAGTGCGACACGCGCTACGGCCCGTGGACACCGCCGACGGCCTGTTCGTCCTGCGCGGCCTCCACCCCGACGACACCACGCTCGGGGCCACGCCCGGCCACTGGTCGACCGCCGGTGACGCCGGGGCCCTGTGGGACACGGTCCTGCTGCTCGTGTCGGCGCTGATGGGCACCCCGATCGCCTGGGAGGGCCAGCAGGACGGACGGTTCGTCCACAACATCGTCCCCTCGCCCGGCCACGAGAGCGAGCAGACCGGCGCGTCCAGCTCCGTCCTGCTCACCCCGCACACCGAGGACGCGTTCCACCCCGGCCGCGCCCATCTGCTCCTGCTGTGCTGCATGCGCAACCACGACGGCGTCGCGACCACGGCGGCCAGCGTCCGCCTGGCCGAACTCGCCCCGGCCGACGTCGAGTTGCTGAAGCGGCCGGTCGCACCGATCCTGCCCGACGACGCCTACGAACAGGCCCGGCGGTTCCCCGGCCGCCCCGCTCCGGTACCGACCCTCTTCGGCACGCCCGACGGTCCGACCCTGCGCTTCGACCCCGCCTACACCCCGCTCGACGAGGCCGACCCGGCCTGGGGCGACGCGTACCGCCGGCTGGAGAAGGAACTGGCCCGGGTGTCCGTCGCGGTGAGCCTCCGGCCGGGAGACGTACTGGTCGTCGACAACGACGTCGTCGTCCACGGCCGGGTCCCGTTCCGCGCCCGCTACGACGGCACGGACCGCTGGCTCAAGCGTGCCTCGGTGCGCGTCCCCGGCCGCAGGACCCGCCCCGAGGCCGAACGCGCCGAGCACGGGTACGGCCAGGCCGCCCGCGAAGCGTACGCCCGCTGACACCCCGACCCGACTGGAGGCACCCGTGACCGACCTGCCCTCGGACCGCCGCCTGCGCGTCCTGTCCACCGGCGACCTGGCCGGTATCGACATCACCCTCACCGACGTGCTCAAGACCGTCGAAGGCGCCTACCGCACCCTCGCCGACGGCCTGTCGGACAACCCGCGCAAGCTCACCGTCAAGCCCGGCGACGGCCACTCCGTCGCCTACGCGATGCTCGGCCGGGACGGCACCCGCGAGGTCGTCGCCGTCAAGACGTCCTACAAGCACGGCCTGGACAAGGGCCGCGAGGAACAGCACTACTACACGACGCTGACCCTCTACGACGACGTCACCGGTCTGCCGGTGGCGATGATGGACTGCTCACGCATCGGCTCGCTGCGCACCCCCGCCGTATCCGCCCTGCTGGCACGGGAACTGGCCGCTCCGGGCGCGCGGACGGCGCTGGTGATCGGCACCGGCACACAGGGCCGCCTCGCGCTGCCGTTCCTGGTGACCGCGCTGCCCGGTCTGGAGCGGCTGATGGTCACCGGTACCCACCCCGACGGTCTCGCCGCCGTACAGCGGGAACTGCGCGCCCGCTTCCCGGACCGGGACGTCGAGGTCGTCTCCGACGCGCGGGCCGCGGCCGGGGAGGCGGACGTCGTCGTCGCCACCGCGGGCGGCCACACACCCACCGCCGTCGAGGCCGACCGGCTGCGGGACGGCGCCCTGTCCGTCCTGGTCGGCCACGGGCTCGCCCCCTCCACCCTGCACCGCGCGGACCGCGTGATCGCCACCAGTGAAGCCCAGATGAACGTCACGGGGCTCGACATGGCCGACGCCGACGGCGAACTCCCCGCCGTCGACGCGGAGTTCCCCGCCGTGCTCGCCGGTTCCGCGCCCGGACGCACCTCGCCCACGGAGCGGATCTTCGCCTACAACAGCGGCCTGGTCGTCACCGACATCGCCCTGGGCCACCGCTTCGCCCAACTCGCCCTGGACGCGGGCCTGGGCACCGAGGTGGCCCTGTGGCAGTGAGGACTCGCACCCGTTGGCCCGCCCTGCCGGTGCTGCCGGATGCCGCGACCGACGCGGTGGTGGCGTCCGGGCTGCTGCCGGAACTCGCCCATGCCTTCGGCGGCCCCTTCCACTTCCTGCTCCCCGACGCCTTCACCGCCAACCTCCGTGCCCTGCAAGGGACTTTGGAAGCGGCCGGGGTGGACGGCTTCATCTACTACGCGAAGAAGGCCAACAAAGCGGCCGTCTTCGTCGAACAGGCCGCCGCACACGGCGCGGGCCTCGACATCGCCTCGGTCGCCGAGCTGCGCGAAGCACTCGGGCACGGGATACGCGGCGAGCACCTCGTGGTGACCGGCCCCGCGAAGAATCCCGCGCTGCTGCGCCTGGCCGTCACGCACAGCGCGCTGATCGCCGTGGACGCCCTCGACGAACTCGACGCGGTGATCGCCATCGCGTCGGCGGGGCACATCCGTCCGGCCCGCGTCCTGCTGCGCGTCCTGCCCCCGCTCCAGCCGCACAGCCGCTTCGGCATGACCGACGGCGAACTCACCACCGCCCTTGAGCGGTGTCGTCAGGCGGGCGAGGCCCTGCGGACGGAGGGGTTCAGCTTCCATCTGTCCGGCTACGCGCTCCAGCCCCGCGCGGACTTGGCGGCCCGGTTGGTCGAACTGTGCCTCAAAGCAAGGGTCATGGGGCTGGAAGCCGGCCGTATCTCCATCGGCGGCGGGCTGCCCGTCAGTTACACCGACGCCGACAGCTGGCGCGCCTTCCTCGAAACCCAGCGGCCCGCCCACTACCACGCCGGCAAGAGCTTCGACAGCGGCGACTTCTACCCCTACCACTCCCCGGAGTCCGGCGCGCACGCGCTGGCCGCGCTGCTACGAGCCCGCCCCCAACACGCCCATGGGAAGACACTCGCCAAGATCCTCACCAACGCCGGGGTGGAACTGCTGCTGGAGCCGGGCCGCGCCCTGCTCGACCGGGCGGGCGCCACCGTGTTCACCGTCCAGGGGACCAAGGACCGCGACGGCCACCAGCTCCTGACGGTCAACGGCACCAGCCTGAGCCTGTCCGAGCAGTGGTTCGGCAGCGAGTACCTCCCCGACCCGCTGCTGATCCCGCTGGTCCCGCTGAACCCGGCCACCGCGCCAGGGGTGTTCCCGGCGAGCGTCGGCGCGGCCACCTGCCTGGAGTCGGACATGCTCACCTGGCGCAAGATCGCCTTCCCGCAGCGGCCCCGGCCCGGTGACCTCCTCCTCTACCCCAACACCGCCGGCTACCAGATGGACTCCAACGAGTCCCCCTTCCACGACCTGCCGCTGCCGCCCAAGGTCGTCGTCGACCGCATCGACCGCCCCCGGCCCCGCTGGCGGCTGGACCGCCACTTCACCTGACCGGAACCGGCCCGCGCCGCCCCGCCCTCCCCTCACAGGAGTCATCTGATGCCCGGAGCCCTTCAGCGGCCCGCCGTGGTCTCCCGCCTGTCCGACCTGATCGGCTGCACGCCCTTGCTGGAACTGGCCACCACCGAGACCGGCAGCCGCCTGCTGCTGAAGCTGGAGATGTTCAACCCCACCGGCACCGCCAAGATCCGCATGGCCCGCGCCATGATCGACGCCGCCGAAACCGCCGGAGAACTGCGGGCCGCGGGCCGGATCATCGAGTCCACCTCCGGCAACACCGGCCTGGGCCTCGCCGTGATCGCCGCCGAACGCGGCTACACCTTCACCGCCGTCGTCGACCACCACGCGGCCGCCGACAAACTGCGGGCCATGAAAGCCCTGGGCGCCGAACTCGTCTACGTCGCCGACGACGGCACCGAGGAACTCGCCACCGCCGCCCGCGAGGAACTCGCCGAGGACATGGCCCGGGACGCGGACAACACCGTCTTCACCGAACAGCACAACAACCCCGCCAACGGCGTCGGTTACTTCCCCGTCGCCCACGAACTCGCCGCGGCCCTCGACGGCCGCCTCGACATCCTCATCGGCGCGGTCGGCACCGGCGGCGGCCTGTGCGGCACCGGGCGCGAACTGGCCAAGCTGGTCGCCGACTTCACCGTCATCGGCGTAGAACCGATGGGATCCATCGCCTTCGGCGGCCCCGCCCACGACTACTACCAGTCCGGCACCGGCACCCCCGAAGGAGCCGAGATCGGCGCCCTCGTCGACTTCGACCTCATCGACGAAGGCGTCAAGGTCGGCGACATCGAGGCCTTCGCCACCTGCCGCGCCGTGGCCAGGACCGGGCTGCTCATCGGCGGCTCGGCCGGCGGTGTCGTCCACGAGGCGCTCAGGCGCCTGCCCTCCCTGCCGCCGGGCACCACCGTGGTCGCCCTCGTCAACGACGGCGGGGAGAAGTACATGGACACCGTCTTCGACGACGACTGGATGCGCGAGCGCGACCTCCTCAGCCCGGAGGTGGAGCGCGCCGTCGAAGACCAGCTGACCAAGCTCCGCGGGAACCGGTGACCGCGATGCCGACCACCTTCCTCCGCGACGGCCGCGCCCTCGGCACGCTGGCCGTCCCCCTCGTCCTCACCCAGCTCGCGCAGGTCGCCCTGACGACCACCGACACCGTGATGGCGGGTCTGCTGGGCACCACCGAACTCGCGGCGGGCGGCCTCGCCATCGTGATCTTCAACCAGATCCGCACCATGGGTGTCGGCCTGGTCACCTCCGTCGGCAACCAGATCGCCGCGGCGGCGGCCCGAACCGAGCAGGCCGCTCCCGGCCCGGACGGGGAAGGCGCGCGGGAGGCGGCGCGCGGCGAGGTCCGGGGCATCGTCCGGGCCGGCCTGGCCGTCGCCACCCTGGCCGGCGTCGCCGGCGCGATCGTCATGATCCTCATCGGGCAGGCCCTGGCCCGGCTCGGGCAGAGCGCCGACGTCGTAGACCTGACCCGGACGATGCTCTACGCCCTCGCGCCCGGACTGCTGCCCTGCCTGTGGTTCCAGGCCGTACGCCAGTTCACCGTCGGCATGCGCAAACCCCAGGCGCTCCTGCGGATCACCCTGGCCTCCATCGCCGTCAACGCCGGACTCGACTGGGTCCTCATCCACGGCACCTTCGGCCTGCCCCGGCTCGGACTGACCGGGGTCGGCATCGCCACCTCCACCGTCCACCTGCTGTCCTTCCTCGCCCTGTACCTCTCCGCGAGAACGGACCCCGACCTGGCCCCACACCTCACCCTCGACATCACCCGCGCCGACACCGCCACCGTCAGACGACTGCTCGGCCTGGGCGTCCCGATCGCGGCCACCTACGGCTCCGAAGCCGGCTTCTTCTCCGTCACCGCCCTCATGGCGGGCTCCTTCGGCCCCGACGCGCTCGCCGCGCACACCGCCGTCAACCAGCTCGTCTACATCGTCTTCCAGATCGCGGTCGGCCTCTCCCACGCCGCGTCCATCAACGTCAGCCGCGAACTGGCCCTGGGCCACCCCGAGGCCGCCCGCCGCCTCAAGAACACCGCCCTCGCCTGCGCCGGCGCCGTCATGACCGTCGTAGGCACGGTGTACCTGACGCTGCCGCGCCTCGTCCTGGCCCCGTTCCTGGACACCGGCTCGGACCGCGCCCTCACCGTCGCCACGCACCTGCTGACCGTCGCCGCGTTCCTACAGTTCTTCGACTGCGCGCAGAACATCGGCATCGGCCTCCTGCGCGGTCTGAACGACACCAAGAGCGGCTTCCGCGTCACCCTCGTCGGCTACTGGGCCATCGGCCTCCCGACCGCCTGCCTGTTCGCCTACGCCCTGCACCTCGACACGCTCGGCATCTGGCTCGGTCTCCTCACCGGCCTCGCCGCCACCGCCCTGCTCCTGCTGCGCCGCTACGACACGGCACTCGCCGCGGTACCGCCCCGGCCCACCACGGCAGCGGCCTGACGACCAGTACGGGGGCGGCACGAGGACCCTTCGCCGTACCGCCGCCGTGCGGGCGCCGACTCGCTCAGGGAGCGCCCGTACCGAACAGGGCGCGCAAGGTGTCCCACATGCCCGAGCAACCCGACGGTGCGGTCGCGCCGAGCAGCCGCTGCGCCGAGTACTCGACGTACTCGTGCAGCCCGTAGGCGAGTGCGAGAGCTCCCACCGCCGCACCGAGCACGGTCCCCGCGAGAGCGGTGACGCCCGCGCGTCGGGCCCCGCCCCGGGGAGCCCGCGGCTCGGGCGACAGCAGGGCCTCGACTCGCCGCGGCACAGGTCCGCTGGTCACCGACAGCAGGGGATACCCGTCGACGCGCCCGTGGGACCCCCCGGCACGCCCGGGGGACGCTCCGGCCAGCGCCGCTCGGGCGATGGCCGCAGCCGCCACCCGGCGGTCACCCACGACCGCGGCGGCCTCCTCGTCCGCCCATCGCTCCAGATGGAAGACCAGCGCGTCACGCAGGCTCCGCAGAGCGGGGTGCACCACGGCGGCGAGATCGGCCGCGGCGGACAGCACATGGTGACGACCCGCCAGGTGCGCCCGCTCATGCGCCAACAGCACCTCGCGCTCACGCGCCTTCAGGGACCGCACCATCGCGGAGGTCACCACGACCCGGCCACGCCGCCCCCGATAGCCGGGCAGCGCGAAGGCGTCCACGCCATTCCCCGGAACCACGAGCAGATCCCCGTCCCCCCTGCCCCCACTCACCGACGACCAGGCGCGCCGGAGCACGGAACGGTGCTGCGACCAGCGCCGCACCAGCAGCACGAGCTGGACGAGCAGCACCGCTCCGGCGACGCAGGCGAACGGCACGGCGGCCGGCCACGCCTCCAGCACCCGGGCGAAAGACACCTGCTCCAGCGCAGCGAGAAACGGGACATGGAACAGACCGATCAACGCCGCGATCGTCCCGCCGGCCAGCAGGACCGCGGCCCCGGTCAGCACCCGGCACGCCTCGCGCGGCGGAAGCACATCCGCCAGGTACCGGGTGATCGGCGCCGCACCCCACGGGAACGCGAGGGCCAGCCCGACCAGCACCAGGACATACGTCACTAAGAGTCTTCCTCGGCTTGGACATGGGCGTCGGCGTCGGCGTCGGCTTCAACGCGGCCTTCAGCTTCGACTCCGGGTTCGGCTTCCAGCAGCAGGCGCCGCAGGGTCTCCTCGTCGGACTCCGACAACGAGGACACGAACCGTTTCAGCACCAGTTCGCGGCGCGGCTCGCCGTCCAGTTCGCGGTGCATACGGCCGGCGGCCAGCCCCGCCGCGTCCTCCACCGGCTCGTAGGCGAACCCGCGTGTCACAGGGATCCGGCGCAATGTGCCCTTCTCGAAGAGCCGGCCGAGGATGGTGGCCATCGTCGTCCTGGCCAGCCCCTTGCCGAGTACGGCGTTGACCTGTTGCGCGGTCATCGGTTCACCGGCCTGCCACAGCACCGCCAGCACGTCCGCGACGAGTTCGCCGTGCGGTCGCCGCTCGTCCCCGCCCTTGCCCGAACCATTGCCCGGCCCTTTGCCCGACATCGCTCTCCTGTCCTCCCACCCGCGACGGCGGGACGGTCCAGCTCGGCCGGCCTCGTCGGCGACCACGATGATGCGGCCCGCCACCGGTAGATGTACTAAGGCATGCCTAATTTACCGCCCCGGACGACCGACCCGTCACCATCCTCATCACCATCCCCACACCGACGGCGCTCAAGCCCCGCCCGGCACAGGCGAGTTGCCCGGATTCGCCGGTCGCGTCAAGGGATCGAACGCCTCATCGAACACCTCTTGGACACGGTGACCGTGACCGCACTGTCACCCGGCCCCATGCCCCGAGGCGGATTCGACGGCCTCTCGGACCGCTGTCAGCAGCGCGCCCAGGCCATCGGCCTGCTCCCATTCCTCGGCCGTGTAGTTCCGGATCGTGCCCCCGCCCCGGACCTGACCGTGGCCGATCTCCACGGTCCGGTTCCCTTTCCGGTCCGGGCCGCTGACGCGCAGGTCGAGGTGCCGTACATGGAAGCGGGCGGGAAAGATGCCGAAGATCTCCAGTATCCGACCGTCGAACGAATAGATGTCGCAGCCGATCGTGGTCATGATCTCGTCGTTCATGGGGGCACCCTATGCACCGTGATCAGCTGCTACCAGGCCTCCATAACAGGCGGTCTCCCTTCCCGCCCCACGCCCTCCACTCGCCCTGACGGCTACTTGGAAGCGGCGCCGACAAGCCCGTCGAGCCACGCCTGATGACCGTTGAGCATCGGGTTCGGGCGCTCGCTCGCCAGCGCGACGGCCGGCCGGCCGATCTGAGTCTCCTGGGTGAGGACGCGGACCCGTCCACCGGGGAGGTCCTCCACCAGCCAGGCGTGCAGCACGTCGAGCCGCTGCTCGGGCTCGCCCTCCTGCTTCGCCGTCCAGGACAGGCGGCCGGGCACCCCTTCGGACGGCGACTGGAACTCGACGACCCGGGCGGCCAGGGGCGGGAAGCCGAACGTGCCGAAGCTGAAGTCGAGTTGAGCGGTCAGCCGGGGCCCGCCGCCGTGCGGGAAGGAGATGTCGGCGACGTTGTCGTAGTACCCCTCCCACTCCGACGTGTCGATGAGAAAGCGCCACACCTGGGCGGCGGTGACACCCGCGACGATCACTTCGTTGGAGACGAAGTTGTCGCCCGTGCCGGGGAGGTATTTCGCGGGCCAGTTGATCGCGTTCTGGGAGGTCATGGGGGCGCCTTTCGGTGAGTGCGTTGCCAGGCGAGGTCCACGACCGACGGTATGCCGACCACCCATCCGACAACCAATAGGAATACCGATCTCCGATATCGAAAGTCCGATGCCGGAGGTCGTTATGCTGGACGCATGACGAAGCAGTCCCGCCGCGCAGGCGATGCGGGCGATGGAACCGATAGAGCCGATGGAACGGACGGTGGCGACGGAGGCGACGCTCCAGTCCACGCCCCGGCGGCCGGGCGTCGCCGGCAGTTGCCGCCGCACGCGGACCTGAACCTGCTGCGCACCTTCCTGGCCGTGTACCGCGCGGGGTCGTTCACGGCGGCGGCCCCACGGCTCGGCCTGTCCCAGCCGACCGTGACCGCGCAGATCCGCACCCTGGAACAGCAGACCGGCCGGGAACTGTTCACCCGGCTGCCGCGCGGAGTGGAACCGACGCCCTACGCACACGAGTTGACCGGCCAGATCGCGGCCCCGCTCGACGCGCTGGCGACGCTGGAGGACACCGGCGCGACGTCCGCGCCCGTGCACCTGGCGGGCCCGTCCGAACTGCTCTGCGTCCGCGTCCTGCCGGCCCTCGTCCCGCTCATCACCGCCGGCGTCCGACTCCGCGTCACGCAGGGACTGCCCGAGCCGCTGCTGGAGGAGATGCGGGCGGGCCGCCACGACCTGGTGATCACGACCCGGCGGCCACGCGGCCGGGCACTGGAGTCGGTACCGCTCGCGGACGAGGAGTATCTGCTGGTCGCGAGCCCGGTCTGGGCCGAGCGCGGCGCCGGACGTCCGGGGGCGGACGACCTGTGCACTGCCCTGCGCGAGGTCCCGATGGTGACGTACGCCGAGGACCTGCCGATCGTCCGCCGCTACTGGCGCAACGTCTTCGGCAAACAGCTGACCGCGCGCGCCGCCGTCACCGTACCCAATCTGTACGCGGTGCTGTCAGCGGTCAACGCGGGCGCGGGCTTCAGCGTGCTGCCCCGTTCCCTGTGCCAGGAACACCTGGACTCCGGCCGCCTCGCCCTCCTGCACACCCCGGAGGAACCACCGCTCAACACACTCTTCCTGGTCCAACGCCCCGGCGCCGACACCAACCCCGCGGTACTCCGCGTCCGCGACCAGCTCCGGCGGGCGGCGCGGGCCTGGTAGCCCGCGCGAAGGACTTCCCCCCTTCCCCAGGGCGTTGGCGCAGCTGCGCGTCCGACAGACCCTCGCACTTCCACAGGAAGGTCGCCCGGTGGTAGTCGGGAGGCAATGCCTTTACGTCAGCTCACGCGCCCGTCCTCCCAGGCAGAGCGCTCTTCGCGCCGGAACTCATCGGTTGGTGCGGCGGAGACGGCCACCGCAGTGCCCGGGCCTCCGAAAAGGTCCGGGCACTGTGCGGGTGGTGTCATTCGGTGGCCGGCTGCGCCAGCACACGAGCCTTGGTGGCCCACTCCCCCATCTTCGTCATGACGGAGGTCATCTGGCGCACCGCCGAGGAGATCTCCTTCACCGGCTTGCGGAGGTGTCGGCTCACTCGGGACATGGAAGTCACCGAGGCCCCGAACACAGCGATCTGCGTCAGCCCCTCCTGCATGACCTCCTCCAGGGACATCAACTGATCGAGGAACTCCTCCGCTCCCTCGCCGCGCTCGTCGTGTGGTGTCGTCTCGATGAGTCCGAGTGCGGCCCGCACTCCGCTGTCCATGGTCGCCATGCGCTCAGCGAACCCGGAGACGACGGTGTTCAGTTCGCCCGCCGGCACGTTGAGAGTCTCCGCGTAGCGGGCCACGGCCGCGAGGCGGGCGCTCGCGGGCGCGTTCGCCTGGGTCAGCTCGCCCATCTCGTTCCCGGACCGCTCCGTCAGCTCCGCGATCGTCTCGATCGTTTTGGTGATGGCGTCCATGTCGGCGGTCATCTCGTCCAGTCCGTCCTCGATCACGGCGAAGTCGTCCAGCAGACCGGGAGAGTCCTCGTCCTCGCCCCGCCCGCCGTCCTCCCCGGTGGACGCTGGTCCGTCACCGCTCTGGAGTCCACGCAACACCCGGGCGGGTGTGAGGAGTTCGAAGCCGTCCCGGAGCCCGGCCGCCAGGGCACTCTCGATCTCCTTGCGAGCTGCGGCCAGTTGGCTGCGCGTCCGTTGATAGCGGATCGTCCTGATCGAGGCGATGTCGAAGGGCAGCTGCCCGGCCTCTCCAATGTGGATCGTCGGTTTGCCGGTGATGTGGCGCAGCCCCAACTCGTACATCACGTTCGGATTGCCGCCGCTGACGTCTGCGACAACCAGGTCGGACTCGACGACGTGCCGGCAGATCTGCTCGTTGATGTCACCGGCGTGCGCGATGCCGTCCGCTCGCACGGCGCTGATGCCGTACTTCTCACAGGCGGGGGCGATCACCTCTTCGAAAACGGCGAGGTGGTGCTCGAACGCCTCCCGCTCGGGGCCGCCGTGCGCGGCGTGCGGGTCACCGATGGGGCCGACGACGAAGCAGCTCAGGGGTTGGTCGGGCTCCTGGCGGAGCGCCTGTGACGTGATCATGCGAGCACCTCCGATGTGCGGGAACGAGTGTCGTCGGGGTGGGTCTCGGGCATGGCGTCGTCCTCCAGGGGGACGGCGTATACCGGTCGCTCCTCGATGCCGAGGGAGCGCAGCAGATAGGCGGTGGGGATGCGGTAGCGCCCGCCGACCCGCAGCACGGGGCACGGGAAGGTGCCACGGTGAATCAGCCGGTACGCCGTCCCCCGGCAGATGCCGAAGGCGCGGGCCGCTGTGCGCAGGTCGACGCACAGGGGCAGGTCGAGGACTTCCGCGAAGCCGAGCGGCGAGCCGGATCGGGCGGTCACCGCGGGGCCCCTACGGGGAGCAGGATCAACGTGCCGATGAGATCGGCCTCCTCATGACGGCGGGCCCGGAACACCAGGTCCGGCAGGCGGGTGCCGCCCTGCCGCCCCGCTTGCCGGGGGCGAGGCTCGGCGAAGCGGAGCGTCGCGTACAAGCCTTCGCGGGTGGGTGGGGGTGTGACGTGGAGTTCCCAGCCCTCGGGCGGGTGGGGTCGTTCCTCCGGCGGGGCGGTGGCGTTGCGGGCCTCGGCGATGGCGACGATGTCGGCGACAGGGATCTCCTGTGCGACACGCTTCCCGTAGTCCCACATCCGGTTCACCGCCTCTTTGATCAGGCGGCGACCCGGCTCCGGGTCGTCGGGATCCAGGGCGTCGACGGCGGCGAGGACGGCAAGCACGGCTTCCGCTTCCAGGTCGGACCGTTCGACGCGCAAACAACGAAGGATCTTGTGCAGGTTCCGGTACAGCCCTGGGAGGGCCAGCCAGACGACGAGCAGCCGTCCGGCGCCGTCGCCGTTCCGGGGCTCCTTCCGGGCCTCGGCGACGGCCTGTCGCCAGACCGCCGCGCCCAGCTCCGAGTCCCGTCGGGGGCCGTAGAGCGTCCTCCTGCTCTCTTCCGGAGAGAGCAAGAGGGTGCGGAGGCCGACTCGCACGGTGAGGGACGGCCGCGCGCAGTCGGGCAGTCCGGTGACACCACGGTCGATCCGGGCGAAGACGCCGTCCGGTCCGGTCGAAGTCATCGCTTCTCCTTTCCGGCATCATCGGGCCAGAGGCCGGCCAGGGCGGTGGCAGCCCTTCCGAGGGCGTGTGCGAAGTCGGTCAAGGCCCAGTGCAGGGCTGTGTCCCGCGTCGTGCGGGCCGAATGCGTCGTCGCCTCCCGGCTCGGGGGTCGCACGACGAACGTGGCGGGCGGGTGGAAGTGAATGCCGCCGTACACGGCGTGGCCGACGTTCACCCCGAGGTCCACCCACTGACTGTCGTAGGACTCGGGCCCGGGCGGCGCCTTGTAGTGGGCCGTCACCGCGCGGGTCCAGGTTCGGGCGGCGGGAGCGGCACCGGCAGGCCGACGGTGAGACCGCCGACGACGTCACGGCCGACTGCCGCGCCCTGGTGAACGTGCTGGGACAGGATCGACCGGCCTCGGACAGGAGCGTCCGGCGAGGACTTCGGCGCCGACGCCTCCGCCACTGCCCGTCGAACTTCGTCCGGCGGGTGACCCGGGACGCGGATCCAGCCGTAGCCGCCGAACTCCTTCACCCGCACATGGGCACGCACGTACTGCGCGGGATCGAGGTGCGGCAGCCCGGACCGTACGACGTCCTGGTAAAGCCGGTCCGACACGATGACGGCGAGATCGGCCGTGGTGAGGGTGCCGAGTACGGCCTTGAGCTGGGGCGCGTCAACGTAGCGTGCCACCGCGATCGGCGCCGGGCCGGCGTGTCCGAGGGCCGCTTCCGTGGCCACCCCGGTGTCCACGGCCAGCCGCAGCCTGACCCTCGGGACGCCCGGGTGGGAGTTGCGGTCCACAAGCCGGCCCGCGAGATGGTGCACGAAGGGACCCAGCACGGCATCCTCCGGCGTCGCCTCGGGAAGGACGGCGAACTCTTGGTCGCCTTGCGGCTGACGCGTCCAGGCGGCCCGGTCCAGTCCGGTCGACGCTGTCGCCTCGTCGAGCATCCGGACCAGCTCGGACTGAACGGAGGACTGGGTCCGGGTGTCGAGACGGCTGTACTGCTCCACGTCCACGGCCAGGCACAGCCGACGGATCGGCAGGCCGGCCGCGGATGGCGGTGGAGAGATCTCTTTCACGACAACTTGCCACCTTTCGGAGGAGGTTGGGTTCGGTGGACACCAACTGTCCGAGGAAGGACCGCGAGTCGCGAAAAAAGACGCACTAGTGCGAGTTTGTGGACACGGGCCTAGGCGGTCGGCACACTCAGCCGCGCCGCTTTTCGGAGGCGGGCAAGGTCTCGTACGTAGATCTTCCGGGAATTGGTGGTGATGATGTTCCGGTCGCGCAGATGGGCAAGTGCTTTGTGCACACTGCGCGTTCTGGCTCCGGTGAGAGCGGCGAACTCGGGCTGGGTCAGCTGCACGTCGATGCGCAGCGAGTTCCGTTCGGATCGCCCGTGCCTCGACGCCAGTTCGACCAGGACGCGGGCCAGCCGTACCGGGACCGGATACCCACCGAGTTCCAGCCGCAGGCGGTCGGATCGGCAAATCCGGCCGCAGAGCAGGCGGTTGAGCGCCAGGGAAGTCTCCGGACTGGCAAGGAGAAAGGGTTCCAGTTCATGTCGCGGGACGACGGTGACGACGACATCGCCGCAGGCGGTGACGGTGGCTGAGCGCGGTCCGACACCCATCGCCGCCACCTCCCCCACGATCTCCCCGGCGATCCGGATGTCCATGAGCGACACCCGTTCACAGTCCAGCCGGGCGGTCACCTTCACCAGGCCGTCGAGGAGGACCATCAGTTCCTGCGCGTGGTCGCCCTGGTGAATGAGTACGTCCCCCACGCCGTACCGCCGTCGCGTGCCGAGCCCGATGAAGGCCGAACGCGTGTCAGGAGACAGCATGTCGAGGAAAGCGCGACCGTCGGGGATCGAGCCATGCATCATCCGCTCAGCACAGCATTCGGCCGACGCGACCGTGCACGTTTCCCTCCGGTCCACCGTCGCGACGGACGCACTCCGGGGCGCGCGGCAGCGCACAGACGGAGCATCCGCCGCGCCTTCCGCGGACCGGACAACTCAGGTTCGGCCCAAGCCAGTTCAGGTGCCGGATCGCGGGGTCGTACGGCGTGGCCTGGACACAGGCGCGGACCAGCAGACGACCCAGGTGTCGGACCTGGTCCCGGACAACTACGCGGCGAACTGGCTCGGCGTCGCCGGTATGCGCAAAGTCATGGCTGCGCACATCGGCGACTCCCTGCCACTGAGTCCTACTCCCCGCCCCTCGCCCCCGCCAGGTATCTAAATCCTCCGCGGCTTACGCTGCTTGCGCGGTCTGTTCCACTTTCCCGATGGCCGTTCCCGCGCTTCGGTCGCCGTCGCCGCGTCGAACTCGGCCTTGCTCATCACCGTTCGTGGTTCGACTACGAGCGTGGCCGCAGTCGATCGCCAGGGAACCAGCGAGGACCAGCCGACCAGGGGCATGGTCTCGTCGTAGTGGGACGCGAACCCGGCGACGTCGATGGTGGGCATCTGGTGACGCAGGGCGCGGACGTGAGCCACGAACGCCTCCGGCAGCGCAACGTGGTGGGTCTCCACGTAGTGCGGGAAGTCCCGACGCCACAGCCAACTGCCGTCGGTCATCAGGGATGAGCATCCCTGAGAGTGGCGGTGGGGTCTCCCGGTGAGGACATCGGGTGCGCTCTCCATGACGTCGAGGAGGACGTGCCCACGGTCCAGGTAGGCCACCAGTTCCGCTTCGTCCGGTTCGGCGACGGGCCGGACGGCGTCACGTATCGATCCGCTCGGCCCGCCGGTGAGCCGGTCCGGACCGTCGCCCAACTCGCTGTAGAAGCCCAGCAGTCCGAGCACCGCAACTCCTCCGACAAGCATTGTTCAGCCGCACGAGAGATGCCTGCGCACTGACGCCGAGTGGACCATGTTCGGTCGGGCAGGGACCATCTTCCCCTCAGCCGGTCGCCAACATCGACATGCGGGTCGTCCGTGACGACGGCGAACGCTGTCCGGCAGCGCAAGCCATCCACGGAACGACACAACCGACCACCGTCCGATCACCCTCCCCCCGCCACCCCCGGCCCCTCCGGCCCCTCCACCGTCCGCGGATCCTCCACCCGCGACAGCCACGTGGTGAGCAGCCCCTCCAGCGCCTGCGCCTCGGCGGGCGTCAGCAGGTTCAGCAGTCGGTGTTCGTTGCGCATGTGGTCGGTGAACGCCCGGTCGATCAGTTCGTGGCCGGGGTGGGTGAGGGCGACGATCCGGCCACGCTGGTCGTCGTCGGAACGGCGGCGGGTGACGAGTCCGGCGCGCTCCAGTCGGTCGATCCGTTTCGTCATCGCGCCGGTGGTGACCATGGTGTGGGCGGCCAGTTCGCCGGGCGCCCGTTCGTAGGGCTCGCCGGCGCGGCGCAGTGCGCACAGCACGTCGAACTCCCCCTCGCTGAGCCCGTAGCGGCCGTAGACGAGGCAGAGTTCCTCGGTCAGCCGGTCGGCCAGGCGGTGCAGTCGGCCGATGACGCCTTGCGGGGTGACATCGAGGTCGGGGCGTTCGCGGCGCCAGTCGGCCTGGATGCGGGCCACACGGTCAGGTGATAGCGGCAGCGAAGGTGACGATGGCGGCGGCGGTGATGGGAGTCGCGGCGATTGCGGGGCATCCATACGGACCATGATAGCTTCCTGGGAAGCTATACTATCTTCCATGGAAGCTAATATGCGATGGGTGGCACTGACCGCCGTCGCACCGGTGGCCTGGGGCGCCAACTACTACGTCACCCATGAATTCCTGCCGCCGGACGCACCCCTCTACGGCGCGGCCCTACGAGCGCTGCCCGCCGGCCTGCTCCTCCTCGGCCTGTGCCGGCAACGACCGCGCGGGGCGTGGTGGTGGCGGTCGGCCGTGCTCGGGCTGCTCAACGTGAGCGTGTTCTTCGTCCTCGTCTACGCCGCCTCCCAGCTGCTCCCGACGAGCATCGCCGCGACCGTCATGGCGGTGTCCCCGCTGGCGATGATGCTCATCGCCTGGGCCCTGATGTCCGAACGACCCGGCCGCACGCACCTGGCCGGCGCCGCGATCGGACTCGGCGGGGTCTGCCTCATGCTGCTCACGGGAGCGGACGGGGTGAACGTGCGAGGCGTCCTCGCCTCGGCCGCGGCCATGCTCGTGTCGGCCTTCGGTCACATCCTGACCAAACGGTGGAACAGCACCGGCACCGACGTACTCGCCTCGACCGCCTGGCAGCTCACCGCCGGAGGACTGTTCCTCCTGCCGGTCGCCGCGGCCGTGGAGGGCCCTCCGCCCACCCTCTCCCCCTCGGCCCTCCTCGCGTTCGGCTACGTCACTCTCGTCGCCACCGCGCTGGCCTTCGCCGTCTGGTTCACCGGGCTACGACACCTGCCCTCCGGCACGGTGGGCCTGATCGGACTCCTCAACCCCGTCACCGGCGTCCTGCTCGGCACGGCGCTCGCCGGCGAGGTCCTGACAGTCCGTCAACTGTGCGGCCTGGCACTCGTCCTGACCGGAGTGGTCCTGGGGCGGCCGGCACGCGCGAACCGCCCCGCCAAGGATCGGACATCGCCCCGGCCCTTGGTCGACGAGTCGCCCGCTCACGAGTCGGTCTGCGGCGACCCACGACGCGGATCAGCTGAGTAAGCTCGTTCACAGGCGAGTTGACACTGTGGGGGGCAAATGTCAGCGGAGAATCCCTTAGCGCTGGACGACAACCGGATCAGGCACCTGGAGCTGATCCAGGCGATCGTGGCCCGGATGGGCAACAACTCGTTCCTGATCAAGGGCTGGTCGCTGACGGTCACCGGCGCCCTGCTCGCCTACGCCGTCGGGAACGGCAAGAGCTCCGTGGCGCTGGTGAGTTTCGTGCCGATCCTCGCCTTCTGGCTCCTCGACGGCTACTTCCTGTACCAGGAGCGGCTGTTCCGGCGCCTGTACGACCGGGTGCGCCGCCCCGAGAATCCGATTGAGCCCTTCACCATGAACGTGGCACCCGGTATGGAGAGCGCGGGTGTACTGAAGGCCGCCGTCTCCCCCACACTGGCCTTCTTCTACGGGGGCCTCGCCTTGGGCCAGGCATTCGCGTTGCTCTTCGTGCTGTGATCGCGGCCCGGTGCCGCCTCAGTGCCGCCCCGCGGTCAGCGCGAGGCGCAGTCTTCGCGCGGAGTCGTCCAGCAGCCGCGGATCCTCCTCGGCCTTCGGGGGCCACAGATACGGCATCCGGTCGCCCTCGTAGCGCGGTACCAGATGAACGTGCAGGTGGAACACCGACTGCGTGGCGACCGCCCCGGACGACTGGATGATGTTCAGCCCCTCGGGGCGGTGGGCGGTCCGCAGCGCGTGGGCGGCCCGGAGCACCGCCGTACCGACCGCTGCGGCCGTCTCCTCGTCGAGGTCCCAGATGTCCGCGACATGGCGGCGGGGCACGACCAGCACATGCCCGGGATGTACCGGCCGCACGGGCAGGAACGTCAGGGTCCCGGTGGTCTCGGCGACGACACGGGCCGGTTCGGTGCCGGCGACGATGCCGCAGAAGACGCAGTCGTCGTCACGATGATCCACTCTCATGGGTCGACAATAGGCCGGTGGGCGAGCGCACCGGTCAGCCGGCGGCGCCACCGTTGGCGTCGGGGAACGCCAGCGGGAGGTCCATCACCAGATCCTGTGCGAGGTGCGGCAGGTGAACGCCCCCTTCGTCGACCATGCACCGGGCGAGTTCGGAGACGTACTCCATGAGGTCGTCCTCCTTGCGCGAGGCCATGAGCTCGAAGACGTCTCCCTGGTATTCCCCGGGCGCCCGGTGCTGGAAGCGCTCGAAGTCCTTCGGCAGCGTCCACCCTTTCTCGGGTCTGACCCAGAACACCGGCATGATCGCCACGGGTTCCTGCCCGGGGGCGGTGTCGACGCTCGCGATGCGCTTCATCATGACGGCCCACTCGCGCCGGCACCACGGGCTGGTGAAGTAGTCCTTGGTGATCAGGGGAACCAGCACTCTCGTGGTGCGGATCGCCTCGATCAGCCGCGGTTCCCACTGTGTCCCGCGCTTCGCGGTGCGGTCGAGGAAGCCGTCGCTCATCTCCCGTGCCGCGCGTCTGGCTTCGACCTGTTTCTGCAGGATGTTGTGGAAGCGCAGTACCTCCGAGGCGTATATGTCGCGGTTGAACCAGCTGGTGAAGAAGAAACAGGTGGCCTTTCCGGCCGCCGCCGTCATCGACGGCGCCTGCGGTCCGCCCTGCCAGCCCCGCACCAGCTCCTCGACGATCCGGCTCACGTTGTTGGCCGGGTCCCGGCCGGAGCCCGCCGTCTCGGTCTCCGCCGCCACCGTCTCGGCGATCGCCCGCAGAAAGCCGGGGTCCTGCTGGTCGAAGGCGATGTCCAGCAGCTGGTCCACCCGTTCCCCGATGGGCAGGTCGGCGGTCACCTCGTCGTCCAGGAGGATGCCCGTGTCTCTGCGGAGGGCTTCGATCCAGCTCTGGTAGCTGCCCTTGTCCCGGCACACCGCCGACCGCAGGAGGTTGGTCCACAGGCTCGTGCGATCGCTGTCGGAGACCTCCGCCCGGCGCTGTCCCGGGAGAGCGGGCGACCGGGAGGCCGCCTCCGCCGGCGCGGGCGCCATCCGGACGATCTCGGTCAGGGTGACGAACTGCTCCGCCGTGATGCCGCTCCCTCGGATGGCCTGGCCGGCGCGCACGATCTGCCCCGGGTGCCCGTCGAAGATGTCCGCCAGCCGCAGGACCTGCGCCCGGTCTAGCGCCGTCACCTCGTGGAGGAGTTCGATCGAGGCCGCCCGGGTCAGCGGGCCGACACACAGCCGGGCACCGGTGTCCCAGGTGCCGGTGGCGCGCGAGGCGACCAGGATGCGCGCGTTGCCCTTGGGGAAGTGCCGCCGGACCGTGTCCGGTTCCGCCACGTTGTTGTAGAAGTAGAGCCAGTTGGCGGCGGTCGGGTCGAGCAGCGGTTCGCCCCACTTCTGCCGGTACTCCTGTCGCAGCCGCCGCAATTCCTGTTCGAGGAGGTCGGCCAGCCGTGCCGGGTCCCGCTCCCCGCCGCAGTCGAACATCCACATCACGTCGTAGTGCCGGGTGTAGCGGTGGCCGTAGGTGATGGCGACCTGCGAGGTCCCGTAGCCGTGGCGGCGGTCGTGCGGGTCGTGCAGCAGGGCGGAGCCGTGGTTCGCGAGCAACTCGTGGGCCTGCTCGACCTCTTCGTCCCTGCCGACGAAGGGTGCGGCCGGCGGCGGGAAATTGGTGATCGAGGGAAGCTGTCTGGGCGAGCGTCTCTGCGGGCTCACCGGCCGCTCCCGCGGTCCTCCGACCGCTGTGGCGGTTCGGGCAGCATCTCGCCGATCAGCCGCTCGTTCTCCGGGAGGTCCGCCCCGGCCAGTACGACGACGCGCGCGTCGCGGACCAGGAGCGGCCGGGGGGTCGCGTCGATCTGGACCAGCACGTCGGACGACACCCTGTCAGGCGACTCGACGAACACCTCCGCCCACTCGATGGGGCGGGTGTCCCCGGCGA
Source organism: Streptomyces sp. NPDC091280 (assembly GCF_044768565.1). Taxonomy (NCBI): domain Bacteria; kingdom Bacillati; phylum Actinomycetota; class Actinomycetes; order Kitasatosporales; family Streptomycetaceae; genus Streptomyces; species Streptomyces sp. NPDC091280. Next base: position 313,461 of record NZ_JBIVUZ010000004.1, on the reverse strand, counting down.
AGTAGTTGCGCGAGAAGATGACCACCAGCCGCTCCGCCTCGGCCCGCGCCCGGGCGACCGCGTCCTGGAGTCCCTCACGGCCGACCCGCCAGCGGCGCTGCGTGACCCGGTAACCCCGTTGCTCCAGCACTTCCTTCATCCAGTCGGCCCACGGCTGATCCGCGCCCACATAGCTGATGGCGACGGTACGCGGGCCACGCTCGTGGAGCCCGGTGTCCGCGCCGCCGTCCCCGTGCTGCCACGCACCGGGTTCCCCGTCGGCGGGCTCCTCCTCCGCCGGCACCTCGGACCCGTCCGCCGACGGGCGGTCCTGGGGCACGCCCTGGCTGCCGAACTCCGGGCTCAACTCCCGTGCGTCCGGCGGGTCCAGCGGCTCCAGTTCCGTTCGCCCGGCCTCGGCAATCGTTTTGGCCAATTGTTCGACGAGCGCGTTGTAACGCGCCTTGTCCTCCGGCTCCAGCGAGGCGGCGAGCCGCTCCAGTCCGTCCTGTCGCAGCCAGTCGAAGGCTCCGGGCACCTCCACCCATTTCCGTACGGCCTCCGGTACTTCGTCGCCGCCGACGGGCTTCCAGCACAGCGGGATCAGACAGCTGCGGGCGGGAACTCCGCGGGTGTCCTCGTGGTGTCGCATACGGGAGCGGAAGACGGACCATTCGAGTCCTGCGCCGCGGTCCTTGAAATACCTCGGCGAATACAGCGCGATCATCACGCCGGCCCCGGTCACCTCGCCCTCAAGGGCGGAGTCGGGTTCCATCAGCGCCCCGAGGACGCCGCTGACACCGAACCCCTCCTGGATCCGCAGGTGGTATTCCAGGTCGGTGTGGAAACGTGTCAGCGCACGCCAGCCGTCGGCTCGTACACAACTCGTATAGAAGAAAGCGGCTGGATCCACGCGCTCCTCGCAAGCTACCGCCGGCGGTCCGGCAGGACGGACATTCGCGCAGACTCGGTCACGACAGACGGCCGATCGGTCGGCGGTGGCTCCTCGAAGGCCGATTCACCATCCCTCAACACTCCCGAGGATAGGCTTACTTGGTCCCGCTCGGTACACTCTCAAGTGTCTGGTGGGAGCGTTCGGTAAGCGCGCCGAGGCATTCACGAGCGGGGGAGCGAGTGGTCCGAGGATTCACGAGTCCCGGACTGTAGCAGGAACCACACGACTTCCCTGACACCTCGTCCGCCTGTCCGAACCATGCTGGTCGGACTCCGTGCGTCGCGGAGCCGGGACAGTCGGGGGGAGCCTGAGCTATGGGACGTGAGGCGGCACAACACACGGCACGCGGTTCGGCGTTGTCCGCGGACGGCCCCTCCCATGCCCCGCCCGACGCACTCGAACTGGGCCGTCTCCCCCGCAGCGCGCTCGTCGAGGCACTGCTGCGCAATGTCGGCCGAGGGTCCGGCCCCGAGCGGCCGAGGTGGGAAAGTGCGGTGTGAGACCGCGCGCCCGACGATCCCGCCGCCTTCCGAACCGGTCGCGGCCTTCACGCAGTTCGTCGTCAAGCTGTACAGCCGCTGCAACTTCGGCTGCCCCGACTGCTACGTGTACGAGCACCGTGACCACAGCTGGCGGACCCAGCCGCTGGTCATGAGCCCCGCCGTGATGCGGCAGCTGTCCGGCAGAATCACCGAGCACCTGCGCCGGCACCGCCCGGTCCGGGCCCAGGTGATCCTGCACGGGGGCGAACCCTTACTGGCCGGGCCCTCGACCCTGGAGCACTTCGCCCGCCGGCTGCGTGCCGACTGCCGCCAGCTGGCCACCCAGGTCGACCTGTTGATACAGACCAACGCCTCGCTGCTCGACCGGGACTTCCTGGAGGTCTTCCGCCGCTACGGCATCACGGTCGGCGTCAGCATCGACGGCACCGCCGCGTCCCACGACCGGCGCCGCCCCGACCGGGCCGGCCGGGGCACGTACACCGAAGTGGCCCGCGCGCTCTCGCTGCTCCGCACACCACGCTACCGGCAGCTCTACGGAGGGCTGTTGTGCGTCGTCGACATCGGGGCCGACCCGGTCGAGACGTACGAGGCGCTGCTGGAGCACGAACCGCCCTCCGTCGACCTGCTCCTGCCGCATGCCACCTGGCAGTTCCCGCCACCGGGGCCAGCGGACGCGGGCGCCGCGCCGTACGGGCGCTGGCTCGCCGCCGTGTTCGACCGCTGGTTCGACGCGGTACGGCGCGAGACCTCGCTGCGCCTGTTCGACTCCCTGCTCGACCTGCACCTGGGCGGGACCAGCACCAGTGAGATGTGGGGGCCGTACGGGTCGGACGTCGTGGTGATCCAGCCGTCCGGGCTGATCGAGTACAACGACATCCTCAAGACGGTCGGTGCCGGGGCGACCCGGTCCGTCCTGCACATCGGGGCCCACGACTTCGACCGCGCGGCGGTGGATCCGGGGTTCGCCGCGGAGCGTGCCGGGCTGGCCGGGCTCTGCCGGCAGTGCCGGTCCTGCCCCGTCGTCGACATCTGCGGCGGCGGACTGCGCGCCCACCGGCACCACCCGGACAACGGCTTCGACAATCCGTCGTGCTACTGCGCCGACCTGCGTCTCCTGATCGACCATGTGCGGGGCCGGCTGACGAACGGTGTCACCACGTTACGAGGGCGCCTGGACCGGGGGGCGATCCCATGACCGCGCAGACCGGTTCAGGAGTTCCGTACTACTACATCAGTCATGCCCTGCCCGCCCCGGGCGACCCCTGGCTGCGGACGTTCCACGCCGATCTCCAGAGCGACATCTACCGGCGGCTGGGCTCCGCCCCGGCCCACACCGGCCTGCTCCCGGAGCCCGCCCGCGGCGCCTTCGCGCCGGGGGGCCGGGACTGGACGCCCGCCATGCGCTGCCGGACGCTGGTCGTCCTGCTCACCGAGCACTACTACAAGGAGTCCGGCGCGCTGCTCGACCTCGCGGTGTTCCGCCGCCGCCTGCTGTGGGAGCAGCACCAGACCGGGGAACACTCGTCCGCTCTGGTGCCGGTCCTGTGGAACACCAAGGGGCTGCCGCCCCGTCCGGATCCCGACACTCTGAGAGTGCCGGTCGGCGACTACACGACCTCGGGTCTCGTCCGGCTGGTGGGGTCCCCGCACGCCCGTGGCGGATATCTGAAGGTGCTGCGCGCGGTGGTGGACCGGATCCTCGTCGGGGCCCGTCACTCGCCCCCCGTGATGACTCCTGAGGACCTCTTATACTCACTGCCCCCAGGCGCACCGGAAATGCCGCGAATTCCGCTCTCAACCGATTGCTTCCCTGATAGGCACTTCGCGGCGCTCCGGGTACCGTTGCAACCTACGCACGCCGTACCACCGTCCCACCGCCCTGAACCGGGGTGGGAGGTATCCACCCGCAGATCCTGGTTCTCCCACCCGGGGAACGACGAGCGGCCGATCCTCCGGGGACCTCACAGCTGACGCACCGAAGTTGGAGCGACATCGATGAGCAGCGCCGAGCCGTCGGGTTCCGCACGTGGTCGGGACCGGGCAACGGTCGTCACCTTCTACTCGTACAAGGGCGGGGTCGGGCGGACCATGGCGCTGGCCAATGTCGCCTGGCTGCTGGCCGACACGGGACATCGCGTCCTCGTCGTCGACTGGGACCTGGAGTCGCCCGGGCTGCATCTCTTCCTGCGCCCGTTCCTGCGCGATCCCGAACTGCGCGAGTCGACGGGCGTCGTAGAGATGGTCCAGGACTACGGCAAGGCCGTGGAGGAACTCGCCGAGCGTGAACTCCCCGCCGCGCAGGCCGAGTCCCGGCTGGCGGATCTGCTGGAGCGGCACACCCAGGTGGGCAATCACACCGACTCGCTGGCGTACCGGTTCTCCCATGCCGAGGGCCGTATCGACTTCCTCGGACCGGGCCTCCAGGACAGCCTCTACAGCGAGCGCGTCGCGGCCTTCGAATGGGCCCGGTTCTACAAGGACCAGATGGGCAGGCGCTTCGCGGAAGCGCTGCGGGAGAGCCTCCACTCCGACGACTACGACTACGTGCTCATCGACAGCCGTACCGGACACTCCGACAACGCGAGTCTGTGCACGCTGGTCCTGCCCGACGTGGTCGTCATCGGCTTCAACCTCAGCAACCAGTCGATCGAGGGCTCCGCCGCCGTCGCCCGGCAGGTGCGGGAGCAGTCCCAGGGCCGGATCAGGATCCTGCCGGTGCCGATGCGGGTCGACACGTCCTACCCGGAACAGGTCGAGCGCCGTCGCTCCCGGGCCCGGGACCAGTTCGAGGGCGTCGTCGGCCCCATCCTGTTCGGCGGCGAGGAGCAATACTGGCGCGAGATCGAGGTGGGGCACCTGCCGAAGTTCGCGTACGAGGAAGTCCTGATGCCCTTCGCCCTCCAGGACTACGAGCCGTCGCTGCAGAAACTGGCGTACGAACGCCTGGCCCAGGAGATCAGCGGCGACTCCGCGCTGCGCTTCGCGAACGTCCCGGCGGCCGACCGCGAGCGGTACACCGAGGCGTTCGCCGAGGTACCGGCGTCCCCGCGTGTCGTACGGCTCCTGTTCGAACCGCAGGACCGGCAGTGGGCGGACTGGATCCGCGCCGAGCTCATCGCGAACGGGGTGAACTGCGAGTTCGATCCCGGATCCGGTGACGGGGCGGCCCGCGGCGACACACCGGGCACCTTCCTCGTCCTCATGTCGTCCGCCATGGTCGGCTCACCTCGACTCACCGGACTGGGACGGCAGATGCCGACGGGCGGCGGGCTCACCGACCGGGCGAAGGTCGATGTGGCCTGGCTCGACGACGTCGAGGTCCAGCCCCCGTTCCGGGGCCGACCGGGCCCCAGGCTGTACACGCTGGAGGAGGAGCCCGCCCGTACCGCCCTGCTGACGCATTTCCTGCCCGCCGACCGGCGCCCGCGTACCTGGGCGGACCGCCAGGGACGCGGGCCCCGCTTCCCGGGCCGCAACCCCCGCGAGTGGCACGGCCTGCGCCAGCGCCACGGCGAGTTCCTGGGCCGGGAGTCCTATCTGCGGCAGCTGCGGAACCTGCTCCCGCCCGGCCAGGCGGCCCGGCCGGTGGTGCTGCACGGACCTGCCGGGGTGGGCAAGCGGACCTTCGCGCTGGAATACCTGGACCGCTTCAAGGCGGACTACGACGTCGTGTGGTGGATGCCGGCCGACAGCCCGGACCGCGTCGAGCAGGAACTCGTGCTGCTCAGCGAGCGGCTCGGCGCCGCCCGCCGCTCCTCGCCCCGGGCCATCGAGGCGCTGCGCGAACTGCTGGAGGGCTACCGCACCGCAACCGAACGTCTGCTTCTCGTCTACGACGGTGTCCGGCACCCCGACGCGATCGCGAGCCTGCTGATCACGAGCCCGCAGGCACATGTGCTGATCACGTCGGAATATCCGGACTGGGGCGCGCTGGCCCGGCGGATCGACATCGAGTCGCCGACCCCCGAGGAGGCGGTGCGGTACCTGCGCCGCAAGGCTCCGCAGCTGTCGGCCCAACTCGCCGAGCAACTGGTGGGGTTGGGCGAGACACTGCCCCAGGTGCTGGACCAGATGGCCGCGTACCTGGGCAACACCGCGCGCCCGCCGGAGGAAGTGGTGGCCGAGCTGGTCGAGGGGATCAGGACCCGTCAGGACACCGGTCTGGACAACAGGCTGGCGGTGTGGAAGAGCGTCGTCGAGGACCTGGGAAAGGAGCGTCCGGCCTCGCTGGACCTGCTGAAGATGCTCACGGTGCTGTCACCGGAGGGCGTCGGCTGGGACCTGCTGGAGTCGCCCGCCGCACTGGAGTTCCTGGGGCTCCCCGAGGGCGCGGACGGCCGACTCCAACTCGGCTTCGCGGCGCAGGGTCTGGTCAACCGGTCCCAGGCCCGCCGCAGCCAGAACGGCAGGCGGCTGACGGCTCCCCGGATGCATCTGGAGTCGCAGCGCGAGGACCTGACGCCTCAGGAGTCGGCGCGGATCGCGTCCGGTGTCCGCCGGGTTCTCGCCGCGTACTCGCCTCCGGACGAGCACGTCGACGACCAGAAGATGGACCCGCTGTACGCGGAGCTGGACGCCCATGTCGAATCCTCGGGGGCAGCGCAGGACAGCGACCCGGAAGTGCGCCGTTGGCTGGTCAACCAGGTGCGCTACCGGCGCCGTACGCAGTGTCTGTCCTCCGCGTTCGCCCTGGCCCGGCAGTTGGAGGCGGCGTGGAACAGCGGATCGTCCACCGACGACACGGCGGCCCGGCTGCTCCTGCTGCGGCTGCGCGTGGAGCTGGCCAACATCCACACCGACGCGGGACGCTTCCCCGACGCCAATCTGCTCAACGGCGCGGCGCTGGAGGAACTGCGTGAACTCCAGGGCCTGGACGGCCCGTTCACCCTGCGCAGCGCGCTGGGCCGGGGTGGAGAGCTGCGTGCCCTGGGCCGCCCGCAGGACGCGTTCGCCGAGGACCAGTCCACCCGGGAGGTGCTGCGCTCCAAGTACGGCCCCGACAACCACTTCACGCTGATGGCGTCCAGCAACCTCGGACTGTCCCTGGCCATGCTGGGCCTGCCGAACGACTCCCTGGAGCAGCACAAGGACGTCCACGAGCGGCGGGTGCGGGTCCTCGGCGAGCACCATCCGCTGACGCTGCGCTCCTCCGTGCACGTGGGCAGCCGACTGCGTGAAGTCGGCTCGCTCGACGCGTCGTTGAGCCGGCTTCAGGAGATCTACCGGCTGACCAAGGACCACGAGGAGTTCGGCCCGTCCGACCTGACGACCCTGCACACGGCCTGCGCGCTGGCCTCGACGCTGCGGCACATCGCCACGCTCTCCCCCGGCCTGACCACGGAGGCCCGGCAGGGCAAGATCGAGTCCGCCCGCAAGTGCGACGTACAGGCGACGGAGGGTTTCGAGGTCTACGGCGGCACCGGGCACCCCGAGGCGCTCTCGGCACGCGTGGGGCGGGCCGCCGATCTGCGGATGCTGCGCCGGACCGTCGAGGCGAGGACGCTGGCGGAGCAGAACCTCGCGGCGTACCGGGCCTGGGGGGAGGACCATCTCTTCGCCCGGATCTGCGAGGTGAACCTGGCGCTGTGCCTGCGCGACGCCGAGGACGAGACCGCCGCCGAGGTCAGTGAACGCGGCCTGCGCGGCCTGCGCGAGCTGCTGCCCGACCCACGTCATCCGCTGGTCCTCACGGCGGCCCTCTGCCACGCCAACCTGCTGGTCTTCGCGGGCGATTCGCGAGCGGCCCGGGAACTCGACGAGCGGACGCACGAGGGGCTGCTGGCGAAGTTCGGTCCCGACCATCCCCTCACGCTGACGGTGGCCGCGCATCTGGGGCTGCGGGAGGACGGAACGGACCGGGCGGGTCCGGACAACCGGATCGGCATCGAGCTGGACATCCCCAAGATCTGAGCGAGCAGCACGGCAAGGAGGATCCGATGGCGTACCCGAGGAGGGAGTCCATCGCCGTCCCGCACGCGGTGGCGGTCCTGTCCACCACGCGCGGCAGTGGAGCGACACTGCTGACGGCGGCGGCCGGACTGCTCATCGACGACGCGGTGGGCCGGGTCGGGCAGTCCGTGATCCTGATGGACGCGGACATCGACGGCGGCGGGCTGACGGCGCTGACCCGCTCCTGGAACGCCACGTCCGAGGCGCGGGTCGACGGTCTCCTCGGTTTCGCGGAGGGCCGCGTGGAGTTGGCCGGTCGGCCCGTGTCCCGCTGTCTGCGGCATGCGTACACGGGTGCCGAACCGCGGCAGGACATGGTGCTGTTCCCTCTCGGCCCGGGCGACAAGCCGGGCGAACGCCTGCCGACCGACGGAACGCTGGAGGAGATCGTCGGGACCGCTGTCGACCGGCTCGTGGAGTTGGGGGGCTGTCTCATAGTCGACTGTGGTGACAGCCGTACACAGGTCACTCTTGAGGTGTGCCGTCGGGTCGAACACATCATCCTGGTGGGGCAGTTGGGGCCGGAGGGCGGCGGGGAGACCGAGCGGCTCCGGTCGTGGCTGGCGGACCGGGGGCTGGGCTCGAAGGTCATCGGCTGGGTGTGCAACAGCCCGAGCGGCGAGCAGTCCTGCACGGGCGCCCCGGTCGGCGTCGACACCCCGCTGATGCGCCTGCCGTACGACCGCCCCGCTGCGGCGACGGTCGCCCTGGGCAGGCTGCCGGACGGCACCAGTCCACTGCTTCTGGCCTTGTGCGCGCATCTGCGTGAGCTGTGGCCGGACGTTCTGAACGACGGGGCAATGGGGGCGAGATGAGTGACGACAGGGCTGTGTCGGCGAGGGAATCGGGCGTACCGGAAGCGCGTGAGGGGCCGGTTTCCGCTGGACCGGAACGCCCTCCCGCCGCCCGGCCCCCGGAAGTCCACCGCGCGGCTCATGTGACCGACGACAGCGACGTGTTCGTGGAGTTGTGCGGGAAGGCGCTGAGCGAGGACGGCCTTCACCATGTCGCGGAGTACCGGTGGGGCGTGTTCAACTACTCGGCCGACATCCTGGACCGGCTGCCCACGTCCCAGGGCGGCGGGTTCGGCGGGGAGGAACAGGACGGCAGGCGACGGTGGTTCGTCCGGCTGGGTCGTCAACTCCACTACATCCTGGGCCGGATGGACCATGTGCTGCGGTCGGTCGACAGCGGTCGCCTCATCCGCAGCGTGCTCCAGTTCGGCGACGGCGCCGTCTTCCACTACTACTTCCGCGCGGACGACTACCTGACCGGGGTCTCGCTGGGCGCCCACACGGCGGACGCGGGCGACCGTGCCATGGCGGAGCTGGTGGGCGCGTTCCGCCGCGAGATCGGGCTCCCTCTCATGAATCCGGGCGGCTTCGAGACCGAGTCGCCGGCGCCGGTGACAGAGCGGCGGCTCGGTGCCAAGGAGCCCCTCCAGGCCAGGGAGGGTGATTGGGGCACGCCGGAGCCCGCCGCGTTCGCGCGCTGTGTCGACGCGGTGACCACCGAAGGGCTGCACTACGCGGGCTACTTCGCCCCGGGCACCGGCCGCTTCAGTGCCGATGTCTTCGACGATCCCGAGCTGTCACGCTTCTTCGGCGGCCTCAGCCGGGACGAACGGCGCACCCGATACTCGGAGTTGGGCGTGCGCCTGCACTATGTCGTGGCGCGGCTCAACCAGTCCCTGCGCGCGGTGATGCCGGGCCGCCTCACCCGGGTCGTGCTGGACGTCGAAGAGGGCGCCCTGTTCTACGCCGACCGGTCCGACGGCCACTTCCTGCTCGGGGTCACCCTGGACCAGAGCCAAACGGCCTGGGCCGACCGGCAGATGACCCGGCTGGTGCACCTCGTCTCAGCCACGGCCGGTGAGGAACCGGACGAAAAAGACTGAACTCCGACGACAAGGATGACCATTCGCTCATGCGGGTAAGCCGCAAGTGCGAACCGCGGGCGTTCGGTCCCGGCGCGCGACCCACTGCTGAGACGCTCATCGCCGTAGGGAGTCCGCCGGATCGGAGCGAGTCATGACCCGCACGCTGAAAACCGCACGTCATTTATGGATCATGCTCGCGGTGCTCGGCTCCGGCTGGCTCCTGTCCTCCGTCACGGGAATCGACTCCGTGACGCACTCCCCGGCCTACCCGCTGATCATCTCCGCACTGCTCGCGATCGGCCTCTACGGTTCGACCTCGGGCATCGATCTGGCGGAGGCACAGGGCGATCTGCGGACGCTGCTCCTGGCCGTGACGGTGGGTGTGCTGGCCAAGGCCGCGCTGATCGCGCCGGTGCTGTGGCTCGCGGCCGGGCAACCGGCGTACATGATTCTGGCGGTCACGGTCGCTCAGATCGACCCCCTGTCGGTGGCCGCGCTGCGCTCCCGTTCCCGGATGTCCGAGCGCGGCAAGGCTGTTCTGTCCATCTGGTCCTCCTTCGACGATCCCGTCACCATCCTGCTCACCGCCTATCTGGCTCCGGTGGCCCTGAACGCCCTGGATGCCACCACGACTGCCTCCGCCCTGCCGGTGTCACCCACCGCGTACGCCCTGACCACCGCGGGGAACGCGGGACTGGTCGCGGCGGCCGGCCTCGTCTGGTTCCTGTTGCGCCGGGGCGGCCGGCCCGATTCCCCGCTCCGCACCCTGGCCTGTCTCCTGGCACTCTGCGGGCTCCTCGCCGCGGCCAGTGTGTACGGGCTGATGCTCGGCGTGGCGGTCATGGGCCTCTTCTACCGCCCGCGTCCGCTGCTGCCGGCGCTCGGTCTGCTGCTGCGCGCCGCCTACTACTCGGCGCTCTTCGCGCTGGGCATGCTGCTGCTCGACGGCGTCGAGCCGGTGCCCGGCATCGCGCTGGGGGTGGCCGCCTTCGGCGCGCAGATGGCCGTCGGCTGGGTCATCGCCCATGACCTGGACCGGTTCGACCGGGTGTCCCTGGCCCTGGGCCAGCAGAACGGTGTGACGGCGGTCATCCTGGCCCTGGCCCTGAAACCGGCCTTTCCCCGTACGGTCGCGATCGTCGCCCCGGCCATCGTCGTGGTCAACGTCCTGCACTTCGCGGCGAACGAACTGTGGACCCGGCGCCAGCCGCCACCGGTCGAACCGGACCGTGACAAGGACGGCCGCCGCGACGGCCGTTCGGCCGTTCCGGGCCGCCACTCCGCCGCTGTCGATCTGCTGGTACCGGGTCAGTGACCGCGCCGTGCCACCGGCTCAGGCGTTCGAGGCCGGCTCCCACCACAACCCCCCTTCCGCCGTCACACCCCCACCCTGAGTGACACGGAACCCCCACCCCTCCCCAGCCGGCTCGCACGTGACGTACGCCGGTGGGTCCCAGTCGGTGAAGCGGGACGCCGTCATCCGGCAGGCGGTCAGGCGGGCGGAGGGGTTGCCGCTTGTCAGGCATACGGCCTGGCGGGCGGCTTCCAGGAGGGCCATGCCGGGGATGTGGTCGCTGGGGTGGTCGAAGAAGAGGGGGTGTCTCAGGTCGGCCGGTGTCACCCGCAGGGAGCCCGTTCCGTCGCGGGCCAGCATGACGCCTCCGGGGGCGGAGGCCGAGACCGCGGTGGGTGGCAGGCGGTGGATGTCCTCGCCCGGCGGGGGGAGCGCGTCGGCCCGGGTGCCGCGCAGGCGGGCGTACTCGTCCTCGGTGAGGATGCGGGCCCGGCCCTCGGCGCTGCCGAACTCCGTTTCGCCCGCCGAGAGTTCGAGGCTCAGGCTCAGCGCGACGGGCCATGCCAGGCCCTTCGTGCGGCGGACATCGTAGACCCTGGCTCGGCAGGTCACGTCCGTGGCTCCGTAGCCGACCACGGGTTCGGTGGCGGGGTCGAGGCGGAAGCCGATGGTCTTGATGACGGCCTTGCTCCGCCGGGGGACGCCCAGGAAGCGCTGGGTGACGTAGAGGCAGCTCTGCCGGAGGGTCTCGGCGATCAGGAGGGGGTCGTGGCGGTCGCCGGAGCCGGGGCGGAACGTGGTGTGGGAGCGTGACCACTGCGCGGCGAGCAGGTAGCGGTCCTCGCCCAGCGCGTGGCCGTCGGTCAGCAGGACCTCCGCGACCGACTTCCGGTGGACGAGATTCCGCGGTACGGAGCGCTCCCAGCTCAGCGTCGGCACGGTCGCCCCGCCGAAGGGGGGAGACTCGGTTGATTCCTTCATAAAATAATAGGATGCGTGATTCTTGTGGGTGTGGATAAGAAATGCCGTGCTGTCCGATAGATTCGCCTGAAAAGACGATTCGGCGTGAAGGGCAAGGGTCGTTGAGGGCGATGCAAGAACGCGCGGAAGCCACCCGGCGAGCCGTCCTGGCGGCGGCGGCAGTGCTGTTCGAACAGCAGGGTTACGTCGGGACGAGCATCAGCGACGTGGCGCGGCGGAGCGGCTACACCAGCGGCGCCATCTACTTCCACTTCGGCAGCAAGGAGGGCCTGGCCGCGTCCGTCCTCGAAGCCCACTTCGGTGAATGGCCCCGGCTGGTGGAGAGCTGGACCACGCTCGAAGGGCCCGTCCTGGACCGGCTGGTGGGCCTCAGCCTCGCGGTGGCGCGGGAGTTCCGCGACAACGTGATCGTGCGGGCGGGCAACCGGCTGTCGAACGAGAGCCGGTCCATCCCCACCGAACTGCCGCAGCCCTTCGTGGGCTGGATCGAGACCGTCGCCCAACTCCTGGCCGCCGCACGGGAGAACGGCGAGATCGTCCCCGAGACGGACACCGAGCGGGCCGCGCGGGTGATCGTCGCCGGGTTCTTCGGCACCCACACCGTGTCCGCCGCCCTCGACGACCGCCGGCACGTCGAACAGGCCGTCGTCGACCTCTGGCTCTTCCTGCTCCCCGCCCTCCAGACCGATCCCGACCCGCACGGCTGCCTGGACCGCGCCCGCACCCTCCTGGACCGGACCCCCGGGCCGAGGTCCGCCGCGTAGCCGATACGGCGTGCAGCTGATACGGCGCGCAGGCCGTCCGTCGCGCAGACGTCCCGTCGCGCAGGCCCGCGCTACCGCGCGCCCCACCCGATCGAGTGATGCCGTCCTGGGCATCGGTGTCTCCCCTCCTCAGAATTGAACATAACGATCGCTATGTTCTGTGCTGCGCAATTTCTGCTACGAGGTGAGACGCATGCCTTCCACGCACCGTACCGGGGGAAATCCCGGGGCCGGCTCCGGTACGAACCCCTTCGAAGCGGCCTACCGCGCTCTCTTCGACGCATTCGACGACGACGGAAGCCGGACGCTCTCACGCGCGGAAATCGTCGGGAATCTCCGCGCCACCGGAATCCTGGAGGACGATCCCCGGATTCGGGACATCCTCGACGCGACGCGGGAAGGGGACGGCGCCCATGTTCTCCGGCGTGAGGTGGGGTTCGCGGAATTCGTGGCCCTGATCCAGCGGCACAGTGGGCTGTTGCAGCGGGCGATGCGGAATTCCCTCGTCGTGCCGGACTTCCCGGCGCTCACCGAGGAAATCGATCGGATCCACCGTGATCTCCTTCCGGTGCGCGGCGGCCGGGTGGCCGACCGCATTTCCGGACTAGCGCGGATCGACCCGGACCAGTTCGCGATCTCGCTGTGCACCGTCGACGGCCAGCGGCACGGCGTGGGGGACGCCGACTTCCCGTTCTCCGTCGAGGAGGTGTCCGAGACCGTCAGCCACTGCATGGCGTGGGAGGAACACGGCGTCGATGTCACGCACCGGCACATCGGGCGGGAACCGACCGGTCGGGGCTCCGGCGAGTTCGCGCTCGACCGTCGAAGCGGCCCGCGCCATCCCGTGATCGACTCCGGGGCGCTGCTGAGCTGCGCGCTGATCCGCCCCGAACTGCCCCTCGCCGACCGGTTCGAGCAGGTGGCCCTGACCTGGCAGCGGCTGGCCGGGGGCAGGCGGGTCGGTGTCGACGAGTCCGGCCGGCTCTCCGCGCGGCAGAGGGCCGACCGCGAGGTCGTGCTCGGTCGGGTGTCTCGGGAGAGCGGGGCTCTCCCGCCGGGCACGGACCTGTCGCAGGCGCTGGACCTCTACTTCCGTTGCTGCGCCGTCGAGTTGGACGCGCGGACGCTGGCGGTGGTCGCCGCCGCCCTCGCGAACGGAGGGGTGTGTCCGCTGACCGACGACCGGGTCTTCGGCCGGGAGACCGTGCGGCACTGCCTCTCGCTGATGTCCTCGTGCGGGATGGACGACTTCTCCGGCGAGTTCGCGTTCACCATCGGTCTGCCCGCCAAGAGCGGGGTGTCCGGCGCGCTCATGGTGGTGGTCCCCGGGCTCATGGGGGTCTGCGTGTGGTCCCCCCGGCTGGACGAACTCGGCAATTCGGTACGAGGGATCGAGTTCTGCCGTCAGCTGGTGAAGAGGTTCGAGGTGCGTCCGCCCGTCTCGGTCGTCCGCGGCGCCCGGCGCAAGGACCCGCGCAAACGTCCTGACCAGAGCGCCGCCGAGAGTGTCGTCGCGCTGTGCTGGGCCGCCAGCCAGGGCGATCTGGACGAGGTCCGCCGGCTGGCGTCCGTCGCCGGCACGGACCTCAGCACCGGCGACTATGACGGCCGTACGCCCCTGCATCTCGCCGCGGCCGAGGGCCATGTGGAGGTCACCGGCTATCTCCTCGCCCACGGCGCGAACCCGGCGGCGACCGACCGCTGGGGCGGCACCGCCCTCACCGACGCCCGGCGCGGCGGCCACACCCGTGTCGCGGAACTCCTCGACCCGCACACTCCGGTCGACCGGTAGCGGTCCGCCACGACGCCTCGCCCCGGGCGGCGGCCACGGTCCACCGCGCGTCCGTGGGCGTCAGTCCTTGTAGTCCGGGGCGATGCGCTCCACCAGGCGGAGCAGTGCCGACCAGGCGAGGTCGTAGGCCTTGTCGTCCTGGAGGTCCGACTGCTGGTCCTCGCCGGTGAGTTGGCGGGCGGTGAGTTCGCAGATGTCGGGCGCGGGGGTCAGGAGCGGGGTGCCCGCGGCGGTCGCGGTGGTCTGGATCTCGCAGGCCTTGTCGAGGTAGTACATGCGCAGGAACGCCTGTGCGGGCGTCTCCCCCACGGTGAGCAGGCCGTGGTTGCGCAGGATCATCGCGGGGTGGCTGCCCAAGTCGGCGACCAGGCGCCGTTGTTCGGCGAGGTTGAGGGCGACGCCCTCGTAGTCGTGGTAGCCGAGCCTGCCGTAGAACTCCATGGAGATCTGGTTGAGCGGGAGCAGGCCGCTCTCCTGGGCGGCGACCGCGCAGCCGGAGCGGGTGTGGGTGTGCAGGACGCAGTGGGCGTCGGGGCGGGCGGCGTGGATGGCGCTGTGGATGACGAAGCCGGCCGGGTTGACCGGGTGGGGGGACTCCTCGACGGGTCGGCCGGACAGGTCGATCTTGACCAGGTCGGACGCGGTGATCTCCTCGAAGAGGAGGCCGTAGGGGTTGATCAGGAAGTGGTGTTCGGGGCCGGGGAGACGGACCGAGATGTGGGTGAAGATCAGGTCGGTCATCCTGAAGTGCGCCACGAGCCGGTAGACGGCGGCGAGTTCGCGGCGCAGCCGGAGTTCTTCCGAGAGGGCGGTGGGGGCGGCGGGGGCGAGCATGCGGGCCTTTCGACGGGGCACGGCACGTGCGGGTGCGGGTGCAGATACGCGCGGTGTATGTGTGGGTGGGGGGTTCGGGATTCGCGGTCGTCAGGCCACGCTCAACTCCGTTGCCACGGGGGGCTGTTCGCCTGCCAGGCGGCGGTGCCAGGCCTGGACGACGGACTCCTCGGTCGGCTTGGTGAGGAGGCTGACGGCGACGTACGCGACGAGGGCGGCCAACAGACCGTAGTAGATGGGCTCGTTGGCGAGGAGGCCGTCGGTGACCATGAGGACGACGACCGTGGTGCCGCCCGCGATCATCGCGGCCATGGCGCCGGGCAGGTTGCCGCGCTTCCAGACGAGGCCGCCGAGGATGGGCACCAACAGGCCGCCGACCAGCAGGTTGTAGGCGACGGTGAGGGCCTCGATGACGTCGCCGAGGGCGCAGGCGATGCCCATGGCGGCGATGCCGAGGACGATGATGGCGAGGCGGTTGGAGCCGATCTCGTCGTCCTTGGAGCCGGTGACCTCGCGCTTGCGCAGGCGGGCCCAGATGTCGTTGTTGGCGACGGTCGCGGAGGCGATCAGGGCGCCGCTCGCGGTGGACATCATCGCGGAGAGGGCGGCGGCCAGCACCAGGCCCCGGACGCCGGTGGGCAGGGCGTGCCGGACGATCGTCGCGAACGCCTCGTCGGCGCTGGGGAGTCGGGGGTAGAGGGTCTTCGTCGCCATGCCGATGACGGCGCCCGCGAGGGCGTAGACCAGGCAGTAGAGGCCGGCGACCGTGCCGCCCCAGGACGCGATTCTGTCGTTGCGGGCGGTGAACACCCGCTGCCAGATGTCCTGGCCGATGAGCATGCCGAAGGTGTAGATCAGCACGAAGGTGACGATGGTCTGGCCGCCGATGGAGGTCAACGAGAAGTAGCCGTGCGGCAGTTCGTCGGCCATGGCGCCGAAGCCGCCGGCCTTCACCACCGCGATGGGCAGCAGCAGGACGAGCACGCCGAGGCTCTTGACGACGAACTGCACCATGTCGGTGAGGGTGATGGACCACATGCCGCCGAGCGCGGAGTAGCCGACGACGATCGTGCCGCCGACGACCACGGCGACCCACCGGGGCACGTCGAACAGGACGTCGAAGACACTGGCGTACGCGATGGTCGAGGTCACGACCAGCATGAGTGTGTAGATCCACATGACCACGCCGGAGATCACGGCGGCGGTGTCGCCGTAGCGCAGCGAGAGCATCTCGGCGACCGTGTACACCTTGAGGCGGGCGATGCGGGCGGAGAAGAAGACGCTCAGCGCCAGCAGTCCCAGGCCGATCGCGAAGACCATGGCGGCGCCCGAGATGCCGTAGGTGTAGCCGAGGCGGACGCCGCCGATGGTGGAGGCGCCGCCGAGGACCACGGCGGCCATCGTGCCGGTGTACATGAGGGGGCCGAGTCGGCGGCCGGCGACCAGGAAGTCGCTCTTGGAGGCGGCGCGTTTCTTGCCCCACCAGCCGACGCCGATGATGCCCAGCAGGTATGCGGCCATGACGAAGTAGTCGACGGTCATCCGAGACCTCCGGGGGAAGGGGTGGTGCTTGGGAGTGGGATGACGTTATAGGCGTTCGCGCTGGCGTCGAAGTGCCGGTTCTGTCCAATATGGAGTCGTCCATTGGATGATTCCGGCAGTCCTGGCGGAATCGCCGGGTCGGGAGGATGTCCCCTCATGACCGAGTCCGAGCAACCGACCGAGCAGCCGTCGGA
Source organism: Streptomyces sp. NPDC091280 (assembly GCF_044768565.1). Lineage (NCBI taxonomy): Bacteria > Bacillati > Actinomycetota > Actinomycetes > Kitasatosporales > Streptomycetaceae > Streptomyces > Streptomyces sp. NPDC091280. Next base: position 296,795 of record NZ_JBIVUZ010000004.1, on the reverse strand, counting down.
ACAGCCGTCCGTGCCGCTGAGCGTGCTGCTCGCCGACCCCGCCCTCGGTCTGCGCCAGGTCGCCGGTCCGGCCGGGGACCGGCTGGTCAGCACGGTCGGCACGACGGAGATCGAGGACCCGTCGCCGTATCTGGTGGGCGGTGAGCTGCTCCTCACGGCGGGCGTGCGGCTGCCGGCCGACGCGGAGGGCGTCGACACCTATGTACGGCGGGTCGTCGCGGCCGGGGTGAGCGCGCTCGGGTTCGGGGTGGTGCCCGTGCACGACGAGGTGCCGGCCGAGCTGGTCGCCGCCTGCGACCGCCACGGCCTGCCCCTGCTGCGGCTGCCGCCGGCGACGCCGTTCGTGGCGGTCGGGCAGGCCACGTACGCGGCGATCGCCGAGGCCCGCAACCGTGCGCTGCGCGAGATCTCCCGGGCCCAGTCGGCGCTGGCCGCGGCGGCCGCCCGGCCGGACGGGCTGCGGGCCGTGCTCGACCGGCTCAGCGGGCACACCGGCGCCTGGGCCGTGCTGCACGACGCCCGGGGCAACGAGTTGTTCAGCGCGGGTCCCCGGCCCGCGCCGCCCGTGCCGGGGCGGGTGCGCGATCTCGCCGTGCGGACGCTGGCCCGGGTCCGTAGCGGTTCCGCCGGACGGTCCGCACCGGCCGCCGGGGCCGACCACGAGGGCGGTGTCCATCTGACCGCGCACACCCTGCCCGGCGCGGACGGTACCGCGACGGCGCTGGCGCTCGGCCAGGCGACCACCACCGCCCCGACCCTGGTGCACCGGCAGATCACCGGCACGGCGGCCGTCCTGCTGGCCCTGCTCACCAGCCCGCGGCACGCCCTGGGCACGGACACGCACAGCGCGGGCGCCCTGGTACGGCTGATGCTGGGCGCGACCCCGGCGGAGGTGGCGCCCGCCCTCGCGCCCACCGGGCACTGGGTCGTGGTGCACGGCCGGTACGCGACGGCGCCGCCCCCGGGCGACGATCCGGTGCAACTGGCCGCGCTGGGCACCGCGTTGGGCACCCCGTATCTCCAGGTCGACGGCCCGGAGCTGAAGGCGTTGATCCCCGGCGCCTCCGACGCCCGGACCGAAGTGCCCGCGCAGGCGGCCGACTTGGGCTGGGTGCTCGGGTTCAGCGCGCCGGCGCCGGCCTCGGAACTGGCGCGCGCCGACGTCCAGGCCGGACGCGCGCTGCGGCGGGCGCTGGCCGCGCAACTGCCGGCCGTCGTGCACACCAGGGATCCGCTCACCGTCCATGGACTGGTACCGGCCGCCGACGCCCGGGAGTTGGCCCGCGCCCGGTTCGCCCCGCTCGACGACGCCGGGCCCCCGGGCGCGCCGGTCCTGGTCGAGACGCTGCGTGTCTGGCTGACGCTGCACGGCAGTTGGGACCGTACGGCGACGGCCCTGCACGTCCACCGGAACACCGTGCGACACCGCCTGGCGCGGGTCGCCGAACTGCTCGACGTGGACGTGCAGGACCCCGGCACGCGGATGGAACTCTGGTTCGCCCTGCACTGGTTGCCGGACGAGGACCCAGGCGACTAGGTCGTGTCCGCGAAGTCCCGCCTACCTCCCGGGCGAACGACGGGACTTCGCGGGCAGGCCCTAGCGGTGGCCGTCCGAGCGCTTGCGGTGGAGGGTGAAGTTCTCGAACACCGACAGGTCGCCGTTCGGCTTGTTCACGTTGTAGTAGGTCACGTGCATGCGGGTGGTGTCGCCGGGGTGCGCGCCGGGGTCGACGGTGAACGCGGCGAAGCCGTAGGGGTGTTCGGTGTCGCGGACGCCGATCCAGACCGCCTCCTCCTTGGTGTAGGTGGCGGTGCGCTTGCCGTTGGAGCCGGGGGTCGCCGACACGGACGTGATCACCTTGCCGGTGCCGTCCTTGAAGAAGCTCTGGTTCGTGGTGCCCGAGACGCCACCGCCGCCGAGGATCATGTGCACGGTGCCGAGGCCGGTGTCGATGTCGTCGGTGGCCGTGGAGACGGGGTTGGGGGTGAGCGTCTCGGTGCCGCTGACCACTCCGCGCACGGCGAGCGAGCGTTCGTAGTTGTGCTCGTGGCCGCACAGGACCAGGTCGACGCCGTAGCGGTCGAAGAGCGGGCCGTACTTCTGGCGCAGGCCCAGGTCGGCGCCGTTGGCGTCGGTGGAGCTGACCATGACCTGGTGCATGGCGACGACGATCCAGTCGGTGTCGCGCGAGGCCCGGGCCGCCTTCAACTCCTTCTCCAGGAAGGCGAGTTGGCGTCCGCCGGAGTAGCCGCTGATGTAGACGTCGCCGCCGTCCTGGAGGCAGTTGTCGTCGTTCTGGAGCACGATGACCCGGACCGAGCCGGCCGTGAACGCGTAGTAGAGGCCCGCGAGTTCGGCGTCGGTCTCGGTGGACGGCAGGTCGAAGTAGGTCTGGTAGGCGCCGAGTCCGATCGGGCCGTTGGCCTTCTCGATCTCGTGGTTGCCGGCCGCCGGCATCCAGGGGCGGAAGCGCGCCGAACGGGTGTTGTTGGTGAAGAAGTTGTTCCAGGTGCGGACCCGGTCGACGTCCAGGTTGGCGTAGCAGAGGTCGCCGTTGAGCAGGTGGAAGAGCGGTGCGACCTGCTCGATGCCGGTGACGATGTCCTTCGTCGCGGGCGTGGAGTTCGCGTCGAGCCCGACCGTGCCGTTGGCCGCCCAGGTGACCTGCGGGGCGGACTGGTCGCCGAAGCTGGTGAAGGTGATCGGCTTCCGGCCGCGCGGGGCGGTGCGGAACGTACCGCTGTCGGGCGTCGCGCCCTCGTGGGTGGCGAGGTAGAGGTAGTCGGTGTCCGGGGTGAGCTTGTTCAGCGCGGCGTGGTGGACGTAGACGGTGCGGTTGGAGGTGCCGTCGACGTAGCTGACCGTGCGGGCCTTGGCGCTGGAGCCGAAGCCGTGCTCCAGGGTGCCGTAGCGCACGACGGGTCTGGTCACCGGTTTGTCGGTGATCCACGAGACCGTCATCTGGGTGCGCGGGTCCGCCCCGAAGGTGAGGTGCAGGCCCTGGACCGGCGAGGCGCCGGAGGCGTCGGCGGTCAGGTGGAGTGCCGGGGCGGCCAGGGGGGCGGCCTGTGCCGTGCCCGCTCCCAGCAAGGGGGTGACGGCGGCGCCCGCGCCGGCCGTACCGAGCAGACCGATCGCGTGCCGTCGGCTGACCCCCTCGGACGACTGCGCCGAAGCGTCCGGTGTCTCTGTCTGTGCGGCCATGATGCCCTCCCTGGCTGGCAGTTGAGCTGACAACGTCCGCACCCTGGCGCTTCCCGGCGGCTCCTGAGTGAACGGTGCGTTGCCAGACGGTCATCGCATCCCATGGGCCGGTCGGCGCGGGCGATTCTTGCCCCGCGCTTTGCCAGGGGCCGCCACTCCGTTGACACGGACGGCCGCCGGAGGGCGAGCCGAGGGACCGATTCCGGCCACCGCCGCCGCGGTCGGTGCCGCCGGCATCGGTGCCGGTGCGGCGGCGCGCTCGTGGGCCGACACCGCGCCGCAGGTTGTCTAGACCGCCCGGCGAGGCAAAGGTCACAGCCGCGTCCTCTGCTGCTCACCTGCACGTTTGCCCTAGCATCCGAGCATGACGGTCCTGCCCGACGACGGGCTCTCGCTGGCCGCCGAGTTCCCTGACGCGACCCATGAGCAGTGGCAACGCCTGGTGGAAGGCGTACTGCGCAAGTCGGGCAAGGAAGTCTCGGGCGCGGGAGCGGAAGACGCCCTGTCCACCTCGCTGGAGGACGGGCTGCGCGCCCGTCCCCTCTACACCGCCGACGACTCCGCGCCCGACCCCGGCCTCCCCGGCTTCGCCCCGTTCGTACGGGGCGGCCGGGCCGAGGGCAACACCCTCGGCGGCTGGGACGTACGGCAGCGGCACACGACCGCCGACAACTCCGCGGTCCTCGGCGACCTGGAGAACGGCGTCACCTCGCTGTGGCTGGCCGTCGGCGAGCACGGCATCCCGGTCGAGCGGCTCGACTCCACCCTCACCGGCGTCTATCTCGACCTGGCCCCCGTCGTCCTCGACGCGGGCCCCGAAGTCGCCGCCGCCGCGGCCGAGTTGCTACGGCTGTACGAGCAGCGGGGCGTCGAGCCCACGGCGGTCCGGGGCAATCTGGGCGCCGACCCGCTGGGCTTCGCGGCCCGCACCGGGGAGGAGGGCTTCGACTTCGTGCCGGTCGCCGCGCTCGCCCGGCGCTGTGCCGAGGAGTACCCGGGGCTGCGCGCGCTGACCGTGGACGCGCTGCCGTACCACGAGGCAGGGGGTTCGGCGGGGCAGGAGCTGGGCGCCTCGCTGGCGACCGGTGTGGCGTATCTGCGGGAGCTGACCGAGGCCGGGCTGAGTGTCGAACAGGCCGTGGGGCAGCTGGAGTTCAGGTACGCGGCGACCGCCGACCAATTCCTGACCGTCGCCAAGCTGCGCGCGGCGCGCCGGCTGTGGGCGCGGGTCGCCGAGGTGTGCGGGGCGCCGGGCGGGCAGGTGCAGCACGCGGTGACCTCCCCGGTGATGATGTCCCGCCGCGACCCGTGGGTGAACATGCTGCGCACGACGGTCGCGACGCTGGCCGCCGGGGTGGGCGGCGCCGAGTCCGTCACCGTGCTGCCCTTCGACCACGCGCTGGGCCTGCCGGACGCGTTCGCGCGCCGGATCGCCCGCAACACCTCGACGATCCTGGTCGAGGAGTCGCAGCTGGCCCGGGTGATCGACCCGGCGGGCGGTTCCTGGTACGTGGAGCGGCTCACGGACGAACTCGCCCACGCGGGCTGGGAGTTCTTCCAGCGCATCGAGCAACAGGGCGGCCAGGCGGCCGTGTTGGACTCCGGCAGCCTTCGCGAGGACCTCGCGACCACCTGGGCGGCGAGGAGCGCGAGGCTCGCCAAGCGCCGCGAACCCATCACCGGTGTCAGTGAGTTCCCGAATCTCGCCGAACGTCTCCCGGAGCGCGCCCCCGCCCCCGCGGAGCCCTCCGGCGGGCTGCCGCGGGTGCGCCGCGACGAGGCCTTCGAGGCACTGCGCGCCCGCTCCGACGCCCACCTCGCGGCGACCGGCTCCCGCCCGCGCGTCTTCCTGGCCGCGCTCGGCCCGGCCGCCGCGCACACCGCCCGGCTCACCTTCGCGTCGAACCTGTTCCAGGCGGGCGGCATCGAGCCGGTCACCTCGGGCGGCTTCGCCGACAGCGGCGCCACCGAGGCCTGCCTGTGTTCGAGCGACGCGCTGTACGAGGAGCAGGCGGCCGACGTCGCGAGGGAGTTGAGGTCGGCCGGGGCCGGGCACGTGTTCCTCGCGGGCCGGCCCGGGCAGTATCCCGGTGTCGACGCCTATGTCTTCGCGGGCTGTGACGCGGTAGCCGTTCTGTCCGCCACCCTCGACCGCATGGGAGTGTCCTGATGGCAGCGAAGGGGCGTATCCCCGACTTCTCGGGGATCGAGCTGGGGGCCCCGGCCGCCGCAGCCGGACCCGACGAATGGCGTGACGCCGTCAAGAAGGCGGCGGGCGGCGACGACCTCCTGTGGGAGACCCCGGAGGGCATCGCGGTCAAACCGCTGTACACGGGGCAGGACCTGGAGGGCCTGGACTTCCTGGCCACCTATCCGGGCATCGCGCCGTATCTGCGCGGCCCGTACCCGACGATGTACGTCAACCAGCCCTGGACGATCCGGCAGTACGCGGGCTTCTCCACGGCCGAGGAGTCCAACGCGTTCTACCGGCGCAACCTGGCGGCCGGTCAGAAGGGCCTGTCGGTCGCCTTCGACCTGCCCACGCACCGGGGTTACGACAGCGACCACCCGCGGGTGACCGGTGACGTCGGCATGGCGGGCGTGGCGATCGACTCGATCTACGACATGCGCCAGCTCTTCGACGGCATCCCGCTGGACCGGATGACCGTGTCGATGACGATGAACGGCGCGGTGCTGCCCGTGCTCGCCCTCTACATCGTGGCGGCGGAGGAACAGGGCGTACCGCCCGAGAAGCTGGCCGGGACCATCCAGAACGACATCCTCAAGGAGTTCATGGTCCGCAACACCTACATCTATCCGCCGAAGCCGTCGATGCGGATCATCTCCGACATCTTCGCCTTCACCTCGCAGCGGATGCCCCGCTACAACTCGATCTCCATCTCCGGCTACCACATCCAGGAGGCGGGCGCGACGGCCGACCTGGAGCTGGCGTACACCCTCGCGGACGGTGTCGAGTACATCCGGGCGGGCCGGGCGGCGGGGATGGACGTGGACGCGTTCGCGCCCCGGCTGTCGTTCTTCTGGGCGATCGGCATGAACTTCTTCATGGAGATCGCGAAGCTGCGGGCGGCCCGGCTGCTGTGGGCCAAGCTGGTCCGGCAGTTCGACCCGCAGAACGCCAAGTCCCTCTCCCTGCGCACCCATTCGCAGACCTCGGGCTGGTCGCTGACCGCGCAGGACGTGTTCAACAACGTGACGCGTACGGCGGTGGAGGCGATGGCGGCCACGCAGGGCCACACGCAGTCGCTGCACACCAACGCCCTGGACGAGGCGCTCGCCCTGCCGACCGACTTCTCGGCCCGTATCGCCCGCAACACCCAGCTCCTCATCCAGCAGGAGTCCGGCACCACCCGGGTCATCGACCCGTGGGGCGGCAGCGCGTATGTCGAGAAGCTGACCTACGACCTCGCGCGCCGGGCCTGGCAGCACATCGAGGAGGTCGAGGCGGCGGGCGGTATGGCCAAGGCGATCGACGCGGGCATCCCCAAGCTCCGCATCGAGGAGGCCGCGGCCCGCACCCAGGCGCGTATCGACTCCGGGCGCCAGCCGGTCATCGGCGTCAACAAGTACCGGGTGGAGACCGACGAGGAGATCGACGTCCTCAAGGTCGACAACTCCTCCGTGCGCACCCAGCAGATCGAGAAACTGCGGCGGTTGCGCGCCGAGCGCGACGAACAGGCCACCCAGGACGCGCTGCACGCGCTGACCCGGGCCGCCGAGGGCACCGGCAACCTGCTGGAGCTGGCGGTGGACGCGGCCCGCGCGAAGGCCACGGTCGGTGAGATCTCCGACGCGCTGGAGAAGGTGTACGGGCGCCACGCCAGCCAGATCCGTACGATCTCCGGTGTGTACCGCACCGAAGCCGGCGAGTCCCCGTCCGTCGAACGCACCCGCGCCCTGGTGGCCGAGTTCGAGGAGGCCGAGGGCCGCCGCCCGCGCATCCTGGTCGCCAAGATGGGCCAGGACGGCCACGACCGCGGCCAGAAGGTGATCGCGACCGCCTTCGCCGACCTCGGCTTCGACGTCGACGTCGGCCCCCTCTTCCAGACCCCCGGCGAGGTGGCCCGGCAGGCCGTCGAGGCGGACGTGCACGTCGTCGGGGTGTCCTCGCTGGCCGCCGGACACCTCACGCTCGTACCGGCGCTGAAGGAGTCGCTCGCCGAGGAGGGCCGCGAGGACATCATGATCGTGGTCGGCGGGGTGATCCCGCCGCAGGACGTGCCCACGCTCCTGGAGATGGGCGCGGCGGCCGTGTTCCCGCCCGGGACGGTGATCCCGGACGCGGCCTACGACCTGGTCGAGCGGCTGGCCACCGACCTCGGGCACACCCCGTGATCGATGTCGACACCTATGTGAAGGGCGTGCTCGACGGCAAGCGGGCCCTGGTGGCCCGCGCCATCACCCTCGTCGAGTCGACCAGGCCCCAACACCGCGTCATGGCACAGGAGTTGCTGACCGAGCTGCTGCCGCACAGCGGCAAGGCGCGGCGGATCGGCATCAGCGGGGTGCCGGGCGTCGGCAAGTCGACGTTCATCGACGCCTTCGGCACGCTGCTCACCTCGCTCGGGTTCCGGGTCGCGGTCCTCGCCGTGGACCCGTCCTCGACCCGGACGGGCGGCTCGATCCTCGGCGACAAGACCCGCATGGAGCGGCTGGCCGTGGACCCGGCGGCCTTCGTCCGCCCCTCCCCCACCGCGGGCACGCTCGGCGGCGTCGCGAAGGCGACCCGGGAGTCGATCGTGGTCATGGAGGCGGCGGGCTACGACGTCGTCCTGGTCGAGACGGTGGGCGTCGGCCAGTCCGAGACGGCCGTGGCCAACATGGTCGACTCCTTCCTGCTGTTGACCCTGGCCCGCACGGGCGACCAGTTGCAGGGCATCAAGAAGGGCGTCCTGGAACTGGCGGACGTCATCGCCGTCAACAAGGCGGACGGCCCGCACGAGCGCGACGCGCGGGGCGCGGCACGGGAGTTGGCGGGCGCGCTGCGGCTGATGCACCCCGCCGACGCCGCCTGGACCCCACCGGTGCTGAGTTGCAGCGCCCGCGAGGGCACCGGCCTGGACACGGTGTGGGAGCGCCTGGAACAGCACCGGTCGCTGCTGGACTCCACGGGCCGGCTGGCCGCCAAACGCCGTGCGCAGCAGGTGGACTGGACGTGGACGATGGTCCGCGACGAGCTGCTGGGCAGGCTGCACGCCGATCCGGCGGTGCGGGCGCTGGCGCCGGATCTCGAACGCCGGGTGCGGGAAGGCGAGTTGACGGCGACCGTGGCGGCGGAGGAGATCCTGCGGGCCTTCGGATCCGGGTCCGGCTGAGCGGCCGGCCGACGGCCCGAAGATCGACGTATCCGCCCCGCACCCTCTAGGCTGGTGCACGCAGCTGGTTCGCCCCGTCCGCCAGGCGGGATGCGTCGTAAGAGGGAACCCGGTGGGAATCCGGGACTGCCCCGCAGCGGTGAGTGGGAACGACCGCCGTCATAAGCACTGGACCCGAACAGACCGGGCCTGGGAAGCGACGGCCAGTAGGTGTCCTCCGGTTTCCGGAGGGCGGGCCCGCGAGTCCGAAGACCTGCCCGTTGCCCGTACGCGACCTGTTCGCGCGCGGACATCCCGGTGACCTCGTGGGCGGGTCGGCGAACACACCGGACGGACGGTCACCCGACCGCCGCCGTCCGGTCCGTCATCCCTTCGCGCCCTCGTCCCGTCGTCCGGGATCTCAGGGATTCATCTCGCGAAGGAGATCTCCGTGACCACCAAGACCGCAGCCGCGGCAGCACGCGCCACCGTGTACGGCTACCCCCGCCAGGGCCCGGACCGGGAACTGAAGAAGGCGATCGAGGGCTACTGGAAGGGCCGCGTCGACGCCGACACCCTCCGGGCCACCGCCGCCGGACTGCGCCGCGCCACCTGGCGGCAGCTGGCCGAGGCCGGCCTCCACGAAGTGCCGACCGGCGACTTCTCGTACTACGACCATGTCCTGGACACCAGCGTCATGGTCGGCGCGATCCCCGCCCGCCTCCGTGCCGCCGTCGAACTCGACGCGCTGGACGGGTACTTCGCGATGGCGCGCGGCACGCAGGACGTGGCGCCGCTGGAGATGACGAAGTGGTTCGACACCAACTACCACTACCTGGTGCCCGAGTTGGGGCCGGACACGGTGTTCACCGCCGACTCCGGCAAGCAGGTCGGCGAGTTCCGTGAGGCGCTCGCGCTGGGGCTCACGGCCCGCCCGGTCCTCGTCGGCCCGGTCACCTATCTGCTGCTCGCCAAGCCCGCGCCCGACGCGCCCGCCGACTTCGAGCCGCTGACCCTGCTGGACCGGCTGCTGCCCGTGTACGCCGAGGTGCTGGCGGATCTGCGGGCGGCGGGCGCGGAGTGGGCGCAGCTCGACGAGCCCGCGCTCGTGCAGGACCGCACCCCGGCCGAACTGAACGCCGCCGAGCGCGCCTACCGCGACCTCGGCGCGCTCACCGACCGCCCGAAGCTGCTGGTCGCCTCCTACTTCGACCGGCTCGGCGACGCCTTGCCGGTCCTGGCGAAGGCTCCGGTGGAGGGGCTGGCGCTGGACTTCACCGGGGCCGGGGCCGCCAACCTGGACGCCCTGGCCGCGGTGGGCGGGCTGCCCGGGAAGCGGCTGGTCGCCGGAGTGGTCGACGGCCGCAACATCTGGGTCAACGACCTCACCAAGTCCCTTGCCGTACTGGGCACGTTGCTCGGTCTCGCCGACCGGGTCGACGTGGCCGCCTCCTGCTCCCTGCTGCACGTCCCGCTCGACGCCGCCGCCGAGCGGGACATCGAGCCGCAGCTCCTGCGCTGGCTTGCGTTCGCGCGGCAGAAGACGCGGGAGATCGTCACCCTCGCCCAGGGCCTGGCCCGGGGCACCGGCACGATCTCCGCCCAACTGGCCGCGAACCGCGCCGACCTGGCCTCCCGCGCGGGCTCCCCGATCACCCGGGACCCCGCCGTACGGGCCCGTGCCGCCGCCGTCACCGAGGCCGACGCCCGCCGCTCGCAGCCGTACGGCGAGCGGACCACCGCCCAGCGGGCGCGGCTCGGTCTGCCCCTGCTGCCGACCACCACGATCGGCTCCTTCCCGCAGACCGCCGAACTGCGCACCGCCCGCGCCGACTTGAGGGCGAACCGGATCGACACGGCCGGGTACGAGGAGCGCATCAGGGCGGAGATCGGCGAGGTGGTCTCCTTCCAGGAGAAGACCGGCCTCGACGTCCTGGTGCACGGCGAGCCCGAACGCAACGACATGGTCCAGTACTTCGCCGAGCAGCTCACCGGCTACCTCGCCACCCGGCACGGCTGGGTCCAGTCCTACGGCACCCGTTACGTCCGGCCGCCGATCCTGGCCGGTGACATCTCCCGCCCCGAGCCGATGACGGTCCGCTGGACGACGTACGCCCAGTCGCTCACCGCGCGCCCGGTCAAGGGCATGCTCACCGGGCCGGTCACCATGCTCGCCTGGTCCTTCGTGCGCGACGACCAGCCGCTCGGCGACACCGCCCGGCAGGTCGCCCTCGCCCTGCGCGACGAGGTGAACGACCTTGAGGCGGCCGGGACTTCGGTCATCCAGGTCGACGAACCGGCACTACGCGAGACCCTTCCGCTGCGGGCGGCGGACCGGGAGGCGTATCTCGCGTGGGCGACGGAGGCGTTCCGGCTGACCACCGCCGGGGTCCGGCCGGACACCCAGATCCACACCCACATGTGCTACGCCGAGTTCGGCGACATCGTGCGGGCCATCGACGACCTCGACGCCGACGTCATCAGTCTGGAGGCGGCCCGCTCCCACATGCAGGTGGCGCGCGAGCTGGCCGGGCACGGCTATCCGCGCGAGGCGGGACCCGGCGTGTACGACATCCACTCGCCGCGCGTGCCCGGCGCGGACGAGGCGGCGGCCCTGCTGCGCAAGGGACTTGAGGCCATCGCGCCGGAGCGGCTGTGGGTCAATCCCGACTGCGGGCTGAAGACCCGCGGCTGGCCCGAGACCCGCGCGTCGCTGGAGAACCTGGTCACGGCGGCCCGTACGGTCCGGGAGGAACTGGCGGGTTCCTGACCCGAGGGACGAACGGGGCGGGGTCGGCCGGGGGAACCCTCCCGGTCGGCCCCGCCCCGCAGGGCAGCGCAGGGGGGGACGATGGCCGTACCCCCTGTCCGGAGAACTGGAGCGAGCGAGTGACCAGCCGCATCACCTTGATCACACCGGCGTCGAACCGGTCCCTGCGGGAGGCCCGCTTCGACGACGGCAGTCCGCTCGACCCGAGTGGCCGCACCCGCGCCGAGGCGTCCGCCAGCCGGCTCGGGGCGGCCGACCGGGTGCTGGTCTCCCCCACCGCGCGCTGTCTGGAGACGGCCGCCGCCCTCGGTCTCTCGGCCGTCCCGGAACCGGCGGCGGCCGGTCTCGACATGGGCCGCTGGCGGGGTCTGACCCTGGACGAGGTGATGGCGCGGGAACCGGACGCGGTGATGTCCTGGCTCACCGACCCGGACGCGGTGCCCCACGGCGGGGAGCCGGTGCGGGCGCTGTGCGAGCGGGCGGCCGGATGGCTGGCGGCCTCGGCGGCGGTCGAGGGGCGGACCCTCGCGGTGGTGGAGCAGGAGTTCGTACGGGCCCTGGCGGTCACGGTCCTCGACGCGCCCGGACCCGCCTTCTGGCGGCTCGACGTACCGCCGCTGACCGCGACCGAGCTCAGCGGACGCTCCGGGCGATGGAACCTGCGGCTCGGGCGGGAGCTGGAGTCCGAGGGCCGCTGACGCGGGGAGCGGGGTCTCCGCCGTGGCCACCGGGGCCGGGGCGCGCGCCGCTCACCACCTCAGGTGCAGTTCGTAGGGGGAACGGTGGATCATCGTGGGCCGCATGACCACCGGACGGTCCGCCGCGAGCCGCAGACCGGGCAGTCGGCGCGTCAACTCCTCCAGGGTGAGCCGCAGTTGCTCCCGGGCGAGCTGGGAGCCCGGGCAGCCGTGCACACCGAGGCCGAAGGCGAGATGGCGGGCGACCGGGGAGCGGGTGATGTCGAAGGTGTCGGCGCGCGGGTGGCGCCGCTCGTCCCGGTTGGCCGCGCCGAAGGCGATGAACAGCTGTGCTCCGGCCGGGAGTTCGGTACCGGCGAGGACGAGCGGCCGGGTGGTGGTCCGGCGGAAGCCCTGGAGCGCGGTGTCGTAGCGGGCCGCCTCCTCGACGGCCGCCGGGATGCGTCCGGGTTCGGCGCACAGCAGCTCCCACTGGCGCGGGTGGCGGAGCAGATGCAGCACGGTCGTACCGATGAGCGCGGTGGTGGTGAGGTGTCCGGCGATCAGCAGGTTCTGGAGGTCGGATACGAGTTGGTGCCGGTGCTCCAGGGTCAGCGGGCCCTCGGCGACGGAGGCGACCAGCTCCGAGCAGAGGTCCTCGCGGGGCCGCCCGTGCCGTTCGCGCGCGTACCGGTCGAGGGTGTGCTGCATCGCGACCACGTCCTGGGCGGCGGCGACCTGCTCGGCCTCCGCCAGCGGACGGAACAGCAACTCCTCGGCGCGGTGGCCGCCGTGGACGACTCCGGGCACATCGGCGGGGTCCAGGCCGACGATCCGCCCGATGACATCGCCGGGGAGCCGCCTGGCGTACGCCGACATCAGCTCGACGTGCCCGTCCCCGGCGAAGGCGTCCACCAGGGCGGCGGCGCGCTCGGCGGCGTAGGGCAGGACGGCCGTGACGCGGGAGGGGGCGAGGCCGCGGACGATGGGTGCGCGCAGCCGCTGGTGCCGGGCGCCGTCCGCGGTGACGACGACCGGCCGCCCGCCGAAGCCGCCGCCGAGGACGGCGAGCGCGGCGGGCGAGGGCAGCACGTCGGGCCGTAGCGCGAGGGCCGAGGAGAAGTCGTCGGGGCGGCGCAGGACTTCGCGGACGTCCGCGTCCCGGGCCACTAGCCAGGCGTCGAGTTCGGGGACGTGGGTGAGGCCCTCGGTCTGCCGGGCCCGCGCGTAGTAGGGGTAGGGATCGCGCTGCAACTCGTCGAGTCCGGCGTGCGGTTCGCGGTCCACGGGACGCCCTCCGGCCGGTGGTGCGGTGCGGGTCGGGCTCATGGTGCCGTACGCGCACGCGGTGCGGAAGGGAGGTTTTGGGCAGCGTCAGAACACCACGGTCCAGCCTTCCCGCGCGGCCTGGTCGGCGGTGTACGAGACACCGTGCGCCTTGAGGCCGCCCGCGTCGAGGAGGGTGATCTCGCCTCCCTGGTTGCCGAGTTGGACGCCGTCCGTGAGCGGGACGAGGAGTGGGGCGCCGGCGGCGAGCGGGCCGGAGGCCGGTACCGCGCAGGTGGTGCCGAGCCGGTCCCGGACCTGCCAGCCGGTCAGGTCGACGGGGTCGGGCGAGGCGTTGAGGAGGGTGACGCTCTCCGACTCGGGTGCCGGGCCACGGGGGTTGACCAGGGCCGCCACGATCCGGACCGGTCGGCCGTCGGGCGCGTCGCGCGAACCGTCGGTGCCGTCCAGGGTGTGGCCGGTGGTGTCGTCGGTGTGCCACGACTGGCTCTGGAAGGCGAGGAAGATCGCCACCCAGCGCGACTGCGCCGGGAAGTGGATCAGGATGCCGCCGTCCTGCCACACGCCGTCGTCGCCGCTGAACCGGCGGCTGTTGCCCTGGTTCATGTGGATGTCGTGCACGCCGTTGCCGGGCAGGAACCCGAACACCTTGTCCTTGACGGTGGGTTCGGGGCCGAAGCGCTCGCCGAAGACGTACAGCCGGGCGTCCGGGGCGTCGACCGCGCGTCGTACGTAGTGGTCGAGGAGGTCGGCGAGGTCGTTGTCGGGACCGCTGGCGTCCGGCGGGAGCGTGCGCAGCCGGGCCGGGTCGAAGAGGTTGCCGCGCACGAAGTCGAGATTCGGGCCGCCGGGTCCGGGCAGCAGCGTGTTCCAGCCGCTCGGCAGCGGCTCCAGCCGGGCCGTGACCGGGTGCTGGAAGTCCTCGCCGACGAGGTAGAGCAGCTCGGAGGGCCGCTCCTGGGACAGGACGTTGACGGCCGCGCGGTAGTGCGTGCCCGAGTCGTCCGCGAGGTGGATCTGGTAGTGCGGTGTACCGGCGGCGCCCTCGCGCCGGGTGTCCAGTGCTCGTGCGATCAGTACGCCGTAGGCCTTCAGTGGCATGACGACCGACTCCCCCCGTGGTGTGCGTGCGCGGGCCCGTGAACGGCTGGGCCAAGGGTGTGATACCCCCGACGAAAGTACCGCCGACCGTGCCGCGTTCTCTACGATCCCTCCATGGTCGACTTCCGTCTCGAACGCACCGCACCGCTCCCGCTGGAGGAGGCGTGGCGCCGGTTGACGGAGTGGCCGCGCCACGGCGAGGTGGTCCCGCTGACCCGGGTCACCGTGCTCACTCCCCCGCCGACCGGGGAGGGCACGGTGTTCGTGGCCCGCTCCGGTCTCGGCCCGCTCGGCTTCGACGACCGGATGGAGGTCACCGTGTGGCGACCGCCGACGGAGGACGAACCGGGTCTGGTACGGCTGGAGAAGCGGGGGCGGGTGGTCCTGGGCTGGGCGGAGATCGAGGTGCGGCCGGGCCCGGGGGGCCGCAGCCGCGTGGTCTGGCACGAGGAACTGCGGGTCCGGTTCCTGCCCCCGCTCCTCGACGGACCGCTGCGGTGGGCGGCGCGATCGATGTTCGGACGGGCGGTGAACCGCCTGCTCAGGCGGCCTTAGGCCGTGTCCGCGAGGTCCCGCCTGCCTCGCGGACACGACCTGGCGCGGTGAACTGCGGCCGGGTCAGTCCTTGCGGCCTGTCACCGCGACCGTCACGCCCAGGCCGATCATCGTGAGGCCGCCCGCGCCGCCGACCGCCGACAGCCGGCGCGGTGAGCGGGCGAACCAGTCGCGGGCGGTGGCGGCGACCAGGCCCCACAGGCTGTCGCAGAGCACGGCGATGAGGTTGAAGACCAGGCCGAGCAGCAGCATCTGGGCCGTCACACGGCCTTGTCCGCGGTCCACGAACTGGGGCAGTACGGCGGCGAAGAACACGATCGTCTTGGGGTTGGCGACCCCTACGGCGAACCCCTCCCAGAGGGTGCGCCAACCGCTGTGCGGGGGCGCCTCCTCGGAGGTGAACGCGGCCCGCAGCGAGCCGCGTCGACGCCACGCCTTGACCCCGAGGAAGACCAGGTAGGCGGCGCCGGCGAGCTTGAGGGTCGTGAAGACGAGCACCGAGCGCTCCACGAGCGAGCCGACACCGAGGGCGACCGCCACGACGAGGAGGTAGGCGCCGAGCGTGTTGCCCAGCACGGTGGTCAGCGCGGCGCGGCGGCCGTGGGCCAGCGCCCGGCCGATCACGAACAGCACGCTGGGGCCGGGCACCACGATCAGCAGGAAGGACAGCGCCGCGAAGGCGAGCAGTCGGTCGGTGGACACCATGTGCCCATGGAAGGCGGGGGCGCCCGGGGCCCGCAACCCATTTCCCTGGTCGCGGTGACGGGCGACACCGCCTTCTCCGTGCGGACCGGCCCGTACTACCGCGCCGGCGGCGGGAGTTCAGGCCACCGAGCCGATCCGCAGGGCGGCCGGCGCCGTCGTGTCGTGGTGGATCGGGGTGTGCGCGCCGGTCAGGGGGACTCCGCTGCCGCCGCGTCGGTTCGCGACGATCTCGGCGGCGATCGACAGGGCCGTCTCCTCCGGGGTGCGGGCGCCGAGGTCGAGACCGATCGGGGATCTCAGCCGGGCCAACTCCAGTTCCGTGACGCCGACTTCGCGCAGCCGTTCGTTGCGGTCGAGGTGGGTGCGGCGGGAGCCCATCGCGCCGACGTACGCCACCGGGAGCCGCAGGGCCAGGCGCAGCAGCGGTACGTCGAACTTGGCGTCGTGGGTGAGGACGCACAGGACGGTCCGGGCGTCGACGTCGGTGCGTTCCAGGTAGGTGTGCGGCCACTCGACGACGATCTCGTCGGCGTCGGGGAAGCGGGTCCTGGTGGCGAAGACGGGGCGGGCGTCGCACACCGTCACGCGGTAGCCGAGGAACTTGCCGATCCGGACCAGCGCGGACGCGAAGTCGATCGCGCCGAACACGATCATCCGGGGCGGCGGGACGGACGACTCGACCAGGACGGTGAGCGGGGATCCGCAGCGGGAGCCGCGTTCGCCGATCTCGACGGTGCGGGTGCGGCCCGCGTCCAGCTGGGCCGCGGCCTCGGCGGCGACCGAGCGGTCCAGTTCGGGGTGGGCGCCGAAGCCGCCGTCGTAGGAACCGTCGGGGTGGACGAGGAGTGCGTGTCCCCGCAGGTGGGCCGGGCCCGAGACGATCCGGGCCAGTGCCGCCGTCCCGCCGCTCGTCGCGGTGGAGAGGGCGGCGGTGATCACCGGGCGGGCGGGGTCGGTGGCCCGTACCGGTGTCACGAGGATGTCGATGACTCCGCCGCAGGTCAGGCCCACGGCGAAGGCGTCCTCGTCGCTGTAGCCGAAGCGCTCCAGGACGGTTTCGCCGTCCTGGAGGGCCTGTTGGCACAGGTCGTAGACCGCGCCTTCGACGCAGCCCCCGGAGACCGAGCCGATCGCCGTGCCGTCGGCGTCCACCGCGAGGGCGGCGCCGGGCTGGCGGGGTGCGCTGCCGCCGACGGCCACCACGGTGGCGACGGCGAAGTCGCGGCCCTGCTCGACCCACCGGTGCAGCTCCTCGGCGATGTCCAGCATCTCTCGGTCTCCTAACGGGGTTGCGGGAAGGGGCTGTTGTGGCGTCCGGCTAGTGGACGCCGAGCCAGCTCTCGATCGGGTGGAGGGCGAAGTAGACGAGGAAGATCGCGGTCAGGGCCCACATGAAGGGGCCGATCTCCCGTGCCCTGCCCTGGGCGGTCTTGATGGCGACGTAGGAGATGACTCCCGCGGAGACGCCGGCGGTGATGCTGTAGGTGAAGGGCATCACGACGACGGTGAGGAAGACCGGGATCGCGGTGGCGCGGTCGGCCCAGTCGACGTGCCGGGCGTTCATCAGCATCATCGAGCCGATGACGACCAGGGCGGCGGAGGCGACCTCCTGCGGGACGATCGCGGTGAGCGGGGTGAAGAAGAGGCAGGCGGCGAAGAACAGTCCGGTGACGACGGAGGCGAGGCCGGTGCGCGCTCCCTCCCCGACGCCCGTCGCCGACTCGATGAAGACGGTCTGGCCGGAGCCGCCCGCCACCCCGCCGATCGCGCCGCCCGCGCCGTCGATGAACAGTGCCTTGGACAGGCCCGGCATCCGGCCCCTGTCGTCGGCGAGTTTCGCCTCGGTGCCGACGCCGATGATGGTGGCCATCGCGTCGAAGAAGCCGGCCAGCACGAGCGTGAACACGATCATGCCGACCGTCATCGCGCCGACCTTGCCCCAGCCGCCGAACTCCACCTGGCCGAAGAGCGAGAAGTCGGGCATCGACACCGCGCTGCCGTGGAGTTCGGGGGCGGCGCCGCTCGCCCACTGCCTGGGGTCGATGACCCCGGCGGCGTTGAGGATGGCGGCGACGACCGTGCCGGTGATGATGCCGACGAGGATGGCGCCGGGCAGGTTGCGGGCCTGGAGCATGAAGATGAGGAGCAGGGTGCCGGCGAACAACAGGACGGGCCAGCCCGCGAGTTCACCGGCCGGGCCGAGCGTGACCGGGGTCGCCTTTCCCTGGTGCACGAAGCCCGACTTGTAGAAGCCGATGAGCGCGATGAACAGGCCGATGCCCATCGTGATGCCGTGTTTCAGCGCGAGCGGGATCGCGTTCATGATCATCTCGCGCAGGCCGGTGACGACCAGCAGCATGATGACCACGCCGTACAGCACGCACATGCCCATCGCCTGCGGCCAGGTCATCTGCGGGGCGACCTGCGAGGAGAGCACTCCGGAGACGGACAGTCCGGCGGCGAGGGCGAGTGGCACCTTGCCGACGAAGCCCATCAGGAGCGTGGTCAGGGCCGCCGCGAACGCGGTCGCGGTGATCAGGCCCCGCTGCCCGAGGGTGTCCCCCGCCACGTCCTTGCCGGACAGGATCAGAGGGTTGAGCAGCAGGATGTACGCCATCGCCATGAAGGTGGTGACTCCGCCGCGCACTTCGCGCGCGAGCGTCGATCCCCGTTTCGAGATGTGGAAGTAACGGTCGAGCCAGGACCGGCCGGCCGGGACGCGGGTTCCTTCACCCGCGTCTTCGGCGCCGGTCCTGGGTTCCACTGACTGCTGGGTCATGGGGCCATCTCCCAAGGTTCACAGGGGCACCCGCTCGCGGCCTGCGGCGGCGCGCGGGATTTGGGATGGACGACCCGGGGGACGGCCCGAGACGAACAACTGGGGACCCGGAGGGGTCACGTGCCGGTGAGGTGCTCCGGGCGAACCGGTGTCCTGTTCAGTTCCAGCCCCGTCGCGTCGCGGATCGCCGCCAGGACAGCGGGAGTCGACGACAGGGTGGGGGCCTCGCCGATGCCGCGCAGCCCGTACGGGGCGTGCTCGTCGGCGAGTTCGAGCACATCGACCGGAATGGTCGGGGTGTCGAGGATGGTGGGGATCAGGTAGTCCGTGAAGGACGGGTTCCTGACCTTGGCGGTCTTCGGGTCGACGATGATCTCCTCCATGACCGCGATGCCGAGGCCCTGGGTCGTACCGCCCTGGATCTGGCCGAGCACGGACAGCGGGTTGAGCGCCTTGCCGACGTCCTGCGCGCAGGCCAGCTCGACGACCTTGACCAGGCCGAGTTCGGTGTCGACCTCGACGACGGCGCGGTGCGCGGCGAAGGTGTACTGGACGTGCCCGAAGCCCTGTCCGGTGCGCAGGTCGAAGGCCTCGGTGGGGCGGTGGCGCCACTCGGCCTCGATCTCGACGGCTTGGTCTTCGAGGACGTCGGCGATGTCGGCGAGGACCTCGCCCGCGTCGGTGACCACCTTGCCGCCCTCCAGCAGGAGTTCGGCGGTGGCCCAGGCCGGGTGGTAGGTGCCGAGCTTGCGGCGGCCCAGCTCCAGGACCTTCTCGCGGACCAGCTCGCAGGAGTTCTTGACCGCGCCGCCGGTGACGTAGGTCTGCCGGGACGCGGAGGTCGAACCCGCCGAACCCACCTGCGTGTCCGCCGGGTTGATGGTCACCTGGGTGACGCCCAGCTCGGTGCGGGCGATCTGCGCGTGGACGGTCACTCCGCCCTGGCCGACCTCCGCCATCGCGGTGTGCACGACCGCGACCGGCTCACCGCCGACGACTTCCAGGCGGACCTTGGCCGTCGAGTAGTCGTCGAAGCCCTCGGAGAAGCCGACGTTCTTGATGCCGACCGCGTAGCCGACACCGCGTACGACGCCTTCGCCGTGCGTGGTGTTGGACAGTCCGCCCGGCAACTGCCGTACGTCGGCGGCCTCTCCGGCGGCGAGCCACTGCTGCTCGGGCGGCATGGGCATCGCCTTGACGCGGCGCAGGAGTTCGGCGACGGGGGCCGGGGAGTCGACGACCTGGCCGGTCGGCATGACCGTGCCCTGTTCCATCGCGTTGAGCTGGCGGAACGCGACCCGGTCCATGCCCACCTCGTCGGCGAGCTTGTCCATCTGGGCCTCGTAGGCGAAGCACGCCTGGACCGCGCCGAAGCCGCGCATCGCGCCGCAGGGCGGGTTGTTGGTGTAGAGCGCGATGGCCTCGATGTCGACGTTGTCGACGACGTAGGGGCCGGCGCCGAGCGAGGAGGCGTTTCCCACGACGGCCGGGGAGGCGGACGCGTAGGCGCCGCCGTCCAGCACGATCCGGGCCTTGAGGTGGGTGAGCTTGCCGTCCTTGGTGGCGCCGTGCTCGTAGTGGAGCTTGGCGGGGTGGCGGTGGACGTGCCCGAAGAAGGACTCGAAGCGGTTGTAGACGATCTTGACGGGTTTGCCGGTGCGCAGGGCCAGCAGACAGGCGTGGATCTGCATCGACAGGTCCTCGCGCCCGCCGAACGCGCCGCCGACGCCCGACAGCGTCATCCGGACCTTGTCCTCGGGCAGGCCGAGCACGGGCGCGATCTGGCGCAGGTCGGAGTGCAGCCACTGGGTGGCGATGTACAGGTCGACGCCGCCGTCCTCGGCGGGCACGGCGAGTCCGGACTCGGGGCCGAGGAACGCCTGGTCCTGCATGCCGAAGGTGTACTCGCCCTCGACGATGAAGTCGGCGCGCTCGCGGGCGGCCTCGACGTCGCCGCGCACGATCGGCTGGCGGTGCACGATGTTGGGGTGCGGGACATGGCCGATGTGGTGGTCGTCGCGGCCCTCGTGGACGAGGATCGCGTCGGGGGCGGTGGCCGACAACTCGTCGGTGATGACCGGGAGTTCGCGGTACTCGACCTTGATCTTCGCGGCTGCCCGGCGGGCCGTCTCCGGGTGGTCGGCGGCGACGATCGCGACCGGCTCGCCGTGGTGGCGGACCTTGCCGTGGGCGAGGACGGGGGTGTCCTGGATCTCCAGGCCGTAGTTCTTCACGTCGGTCGGCAGGTCGTCGTAGGTCATGACGGCGTAGACGCCCGGGGTCTTCAGCGCCTCGACGGTGTCGATGGAGACGATCTCGGCGTGCGCGACCGTGGAGCGCAGGATCTGGCCCCAGAGCATGTCCTCGTGCCACATGTCGGAGGAGTACGCGAACTCGCCGGTGACCTTGAGGGTGCCGTCCGGGCGGAGCGTGGACTCGCCGATGCCGCCCCTGGTCTTCGAACGCTGGGTGACCTTGGTGGGAGTACCGATGGGGGTGTCCTTGACGGACATGTCAGACCGCCTCTCCCTGTCGGGCCGCCGCCAGCCGGACCGCGTCCATGATCTTCTCGTAGCCGGTGCAGCGGCACAGGTTGCCCGAGAGCGCCTCGCGGATGTCCGCGTCGGTCGGGGTCGGGTTGCGCTCCAGCATCTCGTCGGCGGCGACGAGGAGTCCGGGGGTGCAGAAGCCGCACTGGACGGCGCCGGCGTCGATGAACGCCTGCTGGATGGGGGCGAGTTCGGTGCCCTCGCCGGTCTGGGAATCGAGCGGCGGCTTGGCCTGCCAGCCCTTGGCCTCGTCAACGGACGTACCGTGGGCGGCCGTTGCGCAACCGCCGTGCTCCGCGCGTTGCTTGGCGTAGTCCGCGAGGCCCTCGACGGTGACGACCTCGCGGCCCTCGACCTGCCCGGCGGCGACCAGACACGAACACACCGGGACGCCGTCCAGGCGGACGGTGCAGGAACCGCACTCGCCCTGCTCGCACGCGTTCTTCGAGCCCGGCAGGCCCATCCGCTCGCGCAGCACGTACAGCAGGGACTCGCCCTCCCACACGTCGTCCGCTTCCTGCGGGCGGCCGTTGACCGTGAAATTGACGCGCATTACGCGGCGCTCCCCTTCTTGTAGGTCCGGCCGTCGGAGCCGCGGTAGGACTCCCAGGTCCAGGTCAGGGTGCGGCGGGCCATGATGCCGACCGCGTGGCGGCGGTAGCTCGCGGTGCCCCGGACGTCGTCGATGGGGTTGCAGGCGGCCGAGCACAGGTCCGCGAACTGCTTGGCGACCGAAGGGGTGATGATCTTCCCGCTCTCCCAGAAGCCGCCCTCGTCGAGCGCCGCGTTCAGGAATTCCTCGGCCGCCTTCGCCCGAACGGGGGTCGGCGCGGCCGATCCGATGCCGGTGCGGACCGTACGGGTGGCCGGGTGCAGGGCCAGGCCGAAGGCACAGACCGCGATCACCATGGCGTTGCGGGTGCCGACCTTGGAGTACTGCTGCGGGCCGTCCGCCTTCTTGATGTGCACGGCGCGGATCAGCTCGTCGGGGGCGAGCGCGTTGCGCTTGACGCCGGTGTAGAACGCGTCGATCGGGATGAGCCGGGTGCCGCGCACCGACTCGGCCTCGACCTCGGCGCCGGCCGCGAGGAGCGCGGGGTGGGCGTCGCCGGCCGGGGAGGCGGTGCCGAGGTTGCCGCCGACGCCGCCGCGGTTGCGGATCTGCGGGGAGGCGACGGTGTGCGAGGCGAGGGAGAGGCCCGGCAGTTCGGCGCGCAGGTGCTCCATGATCCGGGTGTAGGGGACCGAGGCCCCGAGCCGGACGCTGTCCGCGCCGACCTCCCATTCGTAGAGATCACCGATGCGGTTCAGGTCGAGCAGGTACTCGGGCCGGCGGTGGTCGAAGTTGATCTCGACCATCACATCGGTGCCGCCCGCGATCGGTACTGCGGTGGGGTGCTCGGCCTTCGCGGCGAGCGCCTCCTCCCAGCTTGCGGGGCGAAGGAAGTCCATGACCGGCTCTCTTCTTCGTCTCGTGGGTCGTACGGGGGTCGTACGGATCAAGCCAGTTCGTGTGCGGCGGGCCCGGCTCGTTCATGCGCTGTTCATGCAGCGTGAGGTCAGTACACAGGGCTGTACTCCCACGGGGTCAGTCACCGAAACCATGAAGGAGTTGGCTGGCCAGCGCGGGCATCTTGTAGATTCGTATGAACGGAGGTCATCAGTAACCCCTCCGATTCCCTGTGGAAACGTGGGAACCAGCCCCGCACGGCCCCGCACCCACGGCACCTCATGGTTCATCGTAGTTTTCTAGACAAGGAACGGCGGCGACGGCGATGCGGCTGCGCGCACTTCTGGACACCGATGCGCTGGGGCTGCGGCTGCTCGGCGGCGCGGACGAGCTGGACCGCGCGGTGCGCGGTGTGATGACCACCGACCTGCGGGACCCCAGCCGCTATCTGTCGGGCGGCGAACTGGTCCTGACCGGTCTCGCCTGGCGCCGGGACGCGACCGACTCCGAGCCGTTCGTACGGCTCCTGGTGGCCGCCGGGGTGGCCGCGCTGGCCGCCGGCGAGGCCGAGCTGCGGGACATCCCGGACGACCTGATAGCCGCCTGCGCCAAGCACCGGCTGCCCCTGTTCGCGGTCAACGAGTCGGTGGCGTTCGCGACGATCACCGAACACGTCGTACGGCAGGTGTCCGGCGAGCGGGCCGGTGATCTGGCGGCCGTGGTGGACCGGCACCGCCGGATGATGACCTCGGGCCCGGCGGGCGGCGGCCCGGACGTGGTGCTGGACCTGCTGGGCTCCGACCTCGATCTGCGGGCGTGGGTGCTGTCGCCGACCGGGCGGCTGATCGCGGGCGCGAAGATGTCGGCGGCGGGGGCCCCGCTGCCCCCCGACGTGTGCGCCGGGCTGGCCGCCGAGCACCTGGCCGCCGTCCGCACGGGCCGCCGGGGACCGCACCGGCCGACGCTCGGGGCGTCGACGTACTCCCTCTTCCCGATCCGCGGCGGCGGGCGGTCCGCGCAGGGCTCCCGGGACGTGCGCGAGACCGTGCTGTCGGACTGGGTGCTGGCGGTCGAGGCGGACGCCGGGGACTGGCCGGACGAGCGGCTGGACCTGTTGCAGGGCGTCACCCAGCTGATCGCGGTCGAGCGGGAGCGGCGGGACGCGGCGCGCACGGTCCGCAGACGGCTCGCGCAGGAGGTCCTGGAGCTGGTCCAGACGGGTGCCGCGCCCGCCGAGATCGCCGCGCGGCTGCGGGTCGCCGCCCCCGTCCTGCTGCCGGGGCTCGGCGCGGCCCCGCACTGGCAGGTGGTCGTGGCCCGGGTCGAGTGGGAGGGCGGCGGGATCGAGGCCGGGCCGGTCGCCCAGGCGCTGCTTGAGGAGATCCTGGTCGACCCGCTGACGACGGGACCCGAGCCCGCCGACCGGATCGCCGTGGCCCACTTGGGCGAGGAGGCCATCGCGCTCGTGCCACTGCCCGCGGTGTCGGCGGAGCACGACGGCTCCGAGTCCGGGCTGCACGCGGACGCGCTGCTGGCAGCCGTACGGGATCCACTGTCGGCCGGGCTCGACGGCGACGGGCGGGTGACGCTCGGGGTGAGCGCGGCCGTGCACTCGGCGGAGGGGCTGCGCGGGGCGCTGGAGGAGGCGCGGCACGCGCGGCGGGTGGCGGCGGCGCGGCCGGGACGGGTGTGCGCGGCGGGCCACCAGGAACTGGCCTCGCACGTCCTGCTGCTCCCCTTCGTGCCGGACGACGTGCGGCGGGCGTTCACCGCGCGCCTCCTCGACCCGCTGCGCGACTACGACCGCAAGCACCGCGCGGAGCTGATTCCGACGCTGGAGGCGTTCCTGGACTGCGACGGCTCGTGGACGCGCTGTGCGACCCGGCTGCATCTGCACGTCAACACGTTGCGCTACCGGGTGGGCAGGATCGAGCAGTTGACGAGCCGGGACCTCTCGCGCCTTGAGGACAAGCTGGATTTCTTCCTGGCGCTGCGGATGAGCTGACCGAGCGGTCCCGCGAGGGCCCCTCGACGATCACACGACTTTGTGAATTCTTTCACCCACCCTCTTGGCCGGGCCCCGGGATTCGTGCTGAGATGCGGCCACCACTCAACAGCTCAATGGTGTGCCGGGGAGGGCAACGTGGCGCATTCCGCCATGTCTGGATATGGAACGACCGAAAGTGACGATCCCCTCCAGACCGCGGTGTGGCGGCTGCGCTCGCGGGCCTGCTGGGCCGACGCGGCGGCGCTGCTGCGGCCCGACACCGCGGCACCGGCCCTCCAGCGGACCGCGCTGCTCGTGGAGCGGTGTCTCTACACCGAGCAGGGCTGGGAGGAGGCCGAGGACGCGCTGCGCACGGCGGAGGCGCTGGCCCACAGTGACGACGAGCGGGGCGCGGCGGCTTGTGAACGCGGTCACCTCGCCTACGCGGCCACCCTGCACGGGGTCCGCGACCGCGCCGACGAGGCGCGGGCCGCGCTCGGGCGGGCGGCGGCGCTGATCCCGCCGGGCGGCTCGGGGCGGGCACTGCTGGACTTCCGGCGGGGGCTGCTCGCGGAGAACCTGGCGCGTTCGCCGCAGGCCGCGGGGGCCGCGTACCGGCGCGCCCACGCGGGGGCCGCCGACCACGCCGACCCGTTGCTGCTGTCGTTCACCTGGCGCCACCTGGCCGGACTCGCCCTGCGGGACGGGGAGTTGGCAGAGGCCCGGCACGGCTTCGCCGAATCCCTGCGCATCCGCGAGGAGTTGGGCTACCTCGTCGGTACGGCCCCGGCCCTCGCGTCGCTCGCGGACGCGGAGGTGGAGCCGGAGGCGTCCCGGCTGCGCGAGGAGGCGCGACGGCTGTTCCGGCTGCTCGGCGGTGTACCGACGTGGCTGGCACGGCAGTTGGCGGTACCGGCGCCGGGGGCGGCCACCGCCTAGCAGGTCCCGGTCAGGAGTCGCTCGTCCGCTGCTGTACGACGTTCACGACGTGGTGGACGAAGTGCAGGACGGACGACCGGAGTTCGGGGTCGCGGGCGACCAGTACCGCGACGGCGACGAGCAGGAGGAAGCTCAACAGGCCGCCGCCGGAACGGGAGTGGCCGCGCCGGGCGCCCGCCTGCGCGGCCCGCATGCCGTCCTCCGCGGCACGGCGTGCGGACTGCTCGGCACCTCGCTGTGCGGCCTGCTGGCCGGGATTCGGAAACATCGGCGCTCTCCCCCACGGAACGGTCCTGCCTTTCCGTGGGGCACGTCACCGGCGGCCGGCGGGTTCCCGTCGGGGCCCACGGTCGCCGGACCCGGACCCGCTCGTGACCGGAGTCACATATTCGGTTTCACTCGAGTCTTCGGTGTCACTGGGGGATCTTCGGTGTCACTCGCGCCTTCTGTCTCACTCGGCGCCCGCGAAGTGCTTCCGCACCAGTGACTGCGCCACGTCCCACTCCCCCGCGCCCAAGGCCTCAAGGAGCGCGAGGTGTTCGGCCGCGTCGGCCATCAGGTCGGCGCGGGCGCCGCGCGCGGCCGGGCCGGCGGCCGGCGGCCACTGGGTGCGGCGGTGCAGGTCCTCGGCGAGGTGCACGAGCTGTTCGTTGCCGGAGAGAGCGAGGACCGCGCGGTGGAAGGCCCGGTCGGACTCGGCGTAGGTCGCCCGGCACCCGGAGGACGCGGCGCGCACGGCCCCCTCGGCGAGCGGGCGCAGTTCGGCCCAGCGGGCACGGGGCACCGTACGGGCCAGCCGCAGCATCACGGGCACCTCGATCAGGGCGCGGATCTCCGCCAGCTCGGCGAGTTCCCGGGCGCCCCGCTCGACGACGCGGAAACCCCGGTTCGGCACGACCTCGACGGCGCCCTCGGTGGCGAGCTGCTGCATGGCCTCGCGCACGGGGGTGGCGGAGACGCCGAACCGGTCGCCGAGCACGGGCGCGGAGTAGACCTCGCCGGGGGTCAGTTCGCCGCCGAGGAGCGCGGTGCGCAGGGCGTCGAGTATCTGCCCGCGCACGGAGGGCCGTTGGAGGGTCTGCCGGGGGCGGGGGAACGGCGGCTCGCTGTGCGTGTGCTCGCCGCGCACCGCGTCCGCGCCGTCCGCGGGGCCCCGGCCGCGGCCCACGTCGGCGGCGCCCGGCTGGGGCGGCACGCGGTTCCCCCGGGTGCGCGGCTCAGGTATGCCGGTCGCGGCGGAGCCCTGCGCGCCCTGCTTCACGGGTCCTCCTCCGGACGTGTCGGTACTTGGGGTCATTACGGCTGCTTGTTACTCGCCCGTCAAGCACCTTAGGCGCAGATCGGACTAGTTCAAATCCCGTACCCGTTGGGTAAGGTAAGCCTTACCTCTAAACCAACGGCGAATCGGTGGTCCCGGCATGCCCCTGCCCTCTTCGGCCACGGCGGACGCGTACGCCCGCCTCACCGAGGTCATCCCCGGGCTCGCGATCACCGAACTCCCCCTGGGCCGACCGCTGCCGACCGGCGGCGGCTGGGCCCAGGCCGCCGCGCTCGCGGAGGGCGGCGCGGGCCTGGAGGCGTTCCTGGCGTGGGACGACGCCCAGGTGCGGCGCGACCACGGCCGCGCGGGCCGCCCCGACGTGATAGCCACCTTCGGCCTGCACCGCTACGCCTGGCCGGTCTGCCTCCTGTTCACGGTCCCGTGGTTCCTGCACCGCCGTGTCCCCCGCCTCCCTGTGACCCATGTCTCCTACGACCGCACCGCCGCGGGTCTGGACATGGGCCACCTGGTGGTCCGCACCGAGTCGTTCGCCTGCCTGCCGGGCGATCCGGCGGCGGCGCTGCCCGGCGCCCGGACGGTGGCCGGCGAGGAGGCGCTGCGCGCGGAGCTGCGGGCGGCGGTCGCCGAGCACATGGAGCCCCTGCTCGCCGGTTTCGGGCCCCGGATGCGGCGGCGGGGCCGCGCGCTGTGGGGCATGGCGACCGACGAGGTCGTCGAGAGCCTCTGGTACGTCGCCGACCTGTTCGGCGAACAGCCGCGCGCCGAGCGCGAGTTGGAGGCGCTGCTGCCGGGCACCACCAAGCCGTACGTCGGAACGGCCGGGTTCCGGGCGCTGACCGGCCCCGACGGGGAGTCGCTGCCGACCCGGGACCGGGTGAGCTGCTGCATGTACTACACGCTGGACGCGCTGGACGCCTGCCCGACCTGTCCGCGCACCTGCGAGGCGGAGCGGGTCGGCAAGCTGCTGGCCGCCGCGGCGAGTTGAGGGACCCTCAGTGCGGGGCCCGATCAGGGGCCCGCTAGGATCGGCCGCGAACGGGACGCCCGCTCGGTTACAGGTGCTTCACAACTTCCTCACTTGTCGCAGGAACTTTCCGTGGAACCACCCGTACGGGTAGTCTTATTCGAACTCAACTCCCGCCCCTCAAGCGGCAGTTCGAGCAGAAAGCCGTCCTGGGCATCCCCTTGCACCTCCTTGGCGGCCTCTTGCCCCGAAAACGCCTGAGGGCCGTTGGGATTGGGCCACTATGGCGGGCGTTACGCCCTATCCCAATGCAAGGGACCCCAGATGAGACTGACCGACATATCGCTTAACTGGCTGCTTCCCGGCGCCGTACTGCTCCTGGGCATGCTGGCGGCGGTTGCGGTGCTCGCGCGGAGCAAGCGGTCCGGCGGGGAGCACGCGAAAGACGATTCGTGGGAGCGCACGGAGGAGCGCCGAAGGCGCAAGGAAGCCATATACGGCATCGCCTCCTACGTCCTTCTGTTCTGCTGCGCGGCGGTCGCCGCTGCACTCTCCTTCCACGGACTGGTCGGCTTCGGCCAGGAGAACCTCGGCCTCACCGACGGCTGGGAGTACCTGGTCCCGTTCGGCCTCGACGGCGCGGCCATGTTCTGTTCCGTCCTCGCGGTGCGCGAGGCCAGCCACGGCGACGCGGCCCTCGGCTCCCGCATACTCGTGTGGACGTTCGCGGCGGCTGCCGCCTGGTTCAACTGGGTGCACGCGCCCAGGGGTGTCGATCACGCGGGCGCTCCGCAGTTCTTCTCCGGCATGTCCCTGTCGGCCGCGGTCCTCTTCGACCGCGCGCTGAAGCAGACCCGTCGTGCCGCGCTGCGCGAGCAGGGTCTGGTGCCGCGTCCGCTGCCCCAGATCCGTATCGTCCGCTGGCTGCGCGCCCCCCGGGAGACCTACAGCGCCTGGTCGCTGATGCTCCTGGAGAACGTCCGCAGCCTGGACGAGGCGGTCGACGAGGTGCGCGAGGACAAGGCCAAGAAGGAAGACGCCCGACTGCGCCGCCGCGACCAGCAGCGGATCGAGCGGGCCCAGCTCAAGGCCATAAGCCGGGGCCAGCGCGGCTTCATCGGGCGGGGCCGGACGCCGGAGCCGCAGGCCCTGGAGCGTGGCGGCTCCTCACAGCCTTCCGCGGAGCCTGCTCTATCGACCGGAGAACCGCTGCCGGTTCGCACGCGTCCCTCACTCCAGCCAGTCCGCGGGGCATCTGACCCGATAACCGTCGACCTCACCGCGGAGGACGACACCATGGCACTGCCGCGGCTCGACTCCCTTGAGCGCAAACTCAAGGACCTGGAGCAGCAGTTCGGCTGAGATCCGGGACCACGAGGTCCGGGACCGGGCGACAACGGGACGGGGACGGAGTCCAACTGGACACCGTCCCCGTCCCGTTGCTCATGCCGCGTCCGCGTCGAGTTCGAACCAGACGGACTTGCCCACCCCGTGGGACGACACCCCCCAGGCGTCCGCGAGGGACTGCACCAGGACCAGGCCCCGTCCGTGCGTACCGTCGTCGGCGGTCGGTGCGCGCAGTCTGGGCCGTCGCGCCACGAAGTCCCGTACCTCCACGCGCAGTCCACGCGGTCCGACCGTCGCCGTCAGTACGGCGTCGTGGTCGGTGTGGATCAGCGCGTTGGTGACGAGTTCACTCGTGAGCAGCTCGGCTATCTCCGATCGTCCCGGCCTCCCCCAGTGCCGTAGCAGTTCGCGCAACGCCCGGCGGGCTTCGGGCACCGCCCGCAGGTCCGCGCGTCCGAGTCTGCGCCTCAGTTGAGGCGGCTGCGCCGGTTCCATGGCGCTGTCGGCCGTTTCCTCCACCGTCTTGGCCGAGGAGGCCCCGACCGCCATGGGACCGCCCCCTCGTGCTTGCCTCTTCATGACCCCCGCCTGCACGCCGGTTTTCCGGTCCCCTCCTGCTCGAACAGGTTCACGGGGATCCATGCCCTCGCGCGGAACGGGCCAGTCATGCCGAATCGCCGACGGCCGGGTCTTCGGCCACGCTCGGGCCGAATCCGGCGGGGCGGAGGAATCGGGGGCGACGGCGTCCGTACGGTCGAACGGCCACCGTACGGAGCATGCGGCACCGGCGGGCCGGCCGGGACGTTCACGACCGCGATGTCATGGCGTCCGGCGCCGGGACCAGACGCCTCGCGCCGTCCTGACCACCGTCGATCGCCCCGACCGCCGATGCCGGGCTGCCGATCCGGCCGTAGTCCGCGAAGGCGTGGGGCGGTTGGGCCCCGGACGGTGCGCGCCTCGCGAATCTGGCCGGAATCAGCCGCTCGGGAACCGGTGAACGGCCCCTGTACGAGCCCTACTTGCCACCGCCGCCCGTCGTGCCGATGTGGGAGATCTTGTGGGTCGTACGGGTCATGTCGACGACCAGCCTGGTGGTGTCGCCGCCGCCCCAGGTCAGGGTGACGGTGGCCTCGGTGTGGCCGGCGGTGCCGTTGCCGGTGACCTTCCAGCTCCGCGGTGTGTCCTGCGCCCGGAGGACACCGTCGGCGTGGTTCTTGTCCTCCCAGGCCTTCAGCTCCTTCAGGCAGCCGGGCGTGAGGTAGTACGAGCGCAGCTGCTGGGCGAGCCTGCCGCCACCGCCGTCGAGGTCGCTCTCGGCGTCGATGTAGGCGCCGTAGAAGTCGGCGACGCGGGTGATGTCGTCGGCGGGCGAGCCGCTGACGGTGCGTGGGCCGCCGGCCGAGGCCTGGGCCGCGACGCCCAGCCCGAGGGCGAGGGCGAGGCCGGCGGCGAGGGCGGTGCGGCGCGTGGCCTTCTTGCTGTTCACGTGGGTTCCCCGTTTCGGTTCGATGCCGTGCGGTGTGGTCCCCCAGAGCTTCGGCGCCCGGCGTCCGCGACCGCAACGACCGACACCGACCCCGCGACGGTGGAACCGTCCCACCCCCGCTGACCTCCTCATATGTGGAGTGCCTGGGACACCGTCCCGGGACGCGGCGCGCACGGGGGAACGGTGTCGGGCGAGGGCGACGACAAGGATGTCGAGGAGTTCGCGGCGCTGCTGCGGCGGCTGAAGGACCGCGCGGACCGCAGCTACGGCCAGTTGGCCCGCCGCCTGAACATGAACGCCTCGACCCTGCACCGCTACTGCGTGGGCGAGGCGGTCCCGCTCGGCTTCGCCTCCGTGGAGCGGTTCGCGGTCCTGTGCGGGGCGACACCGGAGGAACGGCTGCGGCTGCACCGCTACTGGATCCTGGCGGTGGCGGCCCGGCAACGGCCCCGGCCCGCCGAACACCCGGCCGCCCCTGAACCAGCACCAGCACCAGCACCAGCGATGCCGGCACCGGCACCGGCCGAAGTCCCCGCGCCGGTGCCCGGCCGTGGCCCCTGGTATCGGCGACGGCGGCTCGCGCTCACCGCCGCCGTGGTGGGCGCGGTGCTCGCGGTGTGGGGCACCCTGTCGGCGCTCTCCGCCCACGACACCGCCGAGCCCGGGCCCGCACCGTCCGCGACGCCCGCCGCGCCCCTCACCTGGACGGCCGACTCCCAGGTGTGGGACATCAATTGCAGTCACGACTACGTCGTCGAGAAGTCACCCGCGCGGGTCCCGCCGCCCCCAGACCCGCAGGACGCCGGTACCTGGGCGGCGCACCAGCACGCGGTGCACGGGCGGGAGACCGACGTCGAGATCTCGGTGCAGGGGCGGACGACCGCGGCGGTCGTCCTGGAGTCGCTGCGCGTCCGGGTCGTGGGCCGGGCCGCCCCCGTCCACGGCACCGCCTACGCCATGGACCAGGGCTGCGGCGGCGAGGTCAGCCCCCGCTACTTCGGGGTGGACCTCGACGCCCGCCACCCGCTGGCCCGCGCCGACGCCGGCAGCGACCTGGGCACTCGGGCCCCCGCGGCGCACCTGCCGTACCGGGTCTCCGCGCAGGACCCGGAGGTGCTGCTCGTCAAGGCCCGGACCCGGACCTGCGACTGCCGCTGGTACCTCGAACTCGGCTGGTCCTCCCAGGGCCGCACCGGCATCCTCCGCGTCGACGACCACGGCAGGCCGTTCCGCACGACGAGCATCGAGGGCCTGCCGCACTACTGGTACTCGGCCAAGGGCTGGGCGCCGTACGACAGTTAGGGCCGGGGCATGTTGCGGATGTTGGAGCGGGCCATCTGGAGCATGCGGCCGACTCCCCCGTCCAGCACGATCTTCGAGGCCGAGAGCGCGAAGCCCGTGACCATCTCGGCGCTGATCTTCGGCGGGATGGACAGCGCGTTGGGATCGGTGACGACGTCGACGAGGGCCGGGCCCTTGTGCTTGAGGGCGCTCTTCAGCGCGCCCGCCAGGTCCTTGGGCTTCTCGACCCGCACACCGTAGGCACCGCAGGCGCGGGCCACGGCCGCGAAGTCGGGGTTCTTGTTGGTGGTGCCGTACGACGGGAGGCCGGCGACCAGCATCTCCAACTCGACCATTCCCAGGGAGGAGTTGTTGAACAGGACGACCTTCACCGGCAGGTCGTACTGGACGAGGGTGAGGAAGTCGCCCATCAGCATGGAGAATCCGCCGTCGCCGGACATCGAGACGACCTGGCGCCCGGGGTCGGTGAACTGGGCGCCGATCGCCATCGGCAGCGCGTTCGCCATCGAGCCGTGCGAGAACGAACCGATCACGCGACGGCGGCCGTTGGGCGTGATGTAGCGGGCGGCCCACACATTGCACATGCCGGTGTCGACGGTGAACACGGCGTCTTCGTCGGCGAGTTCGTCGAGTACGGAGGCCACGTACTCGGGATGGATCGGGACCTGCTTCTCCACCTTGCGGGTGTACGCCTTGACGACGCCCTCCAGCGCGTCGGCGTGCTTCTTGAGCATCCGGTCGAGGAACTTCCGGTCCTCCTTCGCCCGCACCCGGGGAATGAGACAGCGCAGGGTCTCCTTCGCGTCGCCCCACATCGCGAGGTCCAACTTCGAGCGCCGGCCGAGGTGTTCGGGCCGCACGTCGATCTGGGCGATCTTCACGTCGTCGGGCAGGAACGCGTTGTACGGGAAGTCGGTGCCGATGAGGATCAACAGGTCGCACTCGTGCGTGGCCTCGTAGGCGGCGCCGTAGCCGAGCAGTCCGCTCATGCCGACGTCGTACGGGTTGTCGTACTGGATCCATTCCTTGCCCCGGAGGGCGTGTCCGATCGGGGACTTGATCTTCCCGGCGAGCTCCATCACCTCGGCGTGCGCGCCCGCCGTGCCGCTGCCGCAGAAGAGGGTGACCTTGTCGGCCGCGTCGATCAGCTCGACGAGCCTGTCGATCTCGGCGTCGCCGGGGCGCACGGCGGGGCGGGAGGTGACGAGGGCGGTCTCGGCGGTCCTGTCCGGGGCGGGCTCGGCGGCGATGTCGCCGGGCAGCGAGACGACGCTGACGCCGGACCGGCCGACCGCGTGCTGGATGGCGGTCTGGAGGAGGCGGGGCATCTGCTTGGGGCTGGAGATGAGTTCGCTGTAGTGGCTGCACTCCTGGAAGAGCCGGTCCGGGTGCGTCTCCTGGAAGTAGCCGAGGCCGATCTCGCTGGACGGGATCTGCGAGGCGAGGGCGAGGACCGGGGCCATGGAGCGGTGGGCGTCGTAGAGGCCGTTGATGAGGTGCAGGTTGCCGGGGCCGCAGGAGCCGGCGCAGGCCGCGAGCTTCCCCGTTATCTGCGCCTCCGCACCGGCGGCGAAGGCCGCGGTCTCCTCGTGGCGCACATGGATCCAGTCGATGGCGGAGTTGCGGCGGATCGCGTCGACGACCGGGTTGAGGCTGTCGCCGACGACGCCGTAGAGGCGCTTGACTCCGGCGCGGACGAGGATGTCGACGAACTGTTCGGCGACGTTCTGCTTGGCCATGGTTCTCGCGTGCCCTTCGGTTTCCTGTGTCCTTCGGATCCCTCTGGGTCCATGAATTCACAGCGCGGGCGCTCACGCCTCCCAAACGGCGGCGGCCGTGCGGTCGTCGGCATAACCCTTGACCCGCACTTGGGTGTCGGCGAGGAAGGCCGCCAGCCCGGGCGGAGCGGGGGCCGACCACCGGCCCGCGAGATGGGCGGACAG
The DNA here is from genome assembly GCF_044768565.1 of Streptomyces sp. NPDC091280. Lineage (NCBI taxonomy): Bacteria > Bacillati > Actinomycetota > Actinomycetes > Kitasatosporales > Streptomycetaceae > Streptomyces > Streptomyces sp. NPDC091280. The sequence continues at coordinate 263,152 of NZ_JBIVUZ010000004.1, read as the reverse complement.
CTCGGGTTCGCCGCGCAGCGGTTCGGCGAGGCCGCCCGTGCACATGAGGAGCGTGTCGCCGGGGCGGGCGACGGAAGCCCGGAAGCGGAAGGGTTCGCGGGGCGGTTCGGGGGCGGGTTCGTAGGGGCTCGGCGGGGTCGGGATGCCCAGGTCCATGGTCAGCCGGTCGCCCTCGGGCGTCTCGGCGGGCTGCGAACCGAAGCCGACGACGGCCTCGCCGGCCGCCTCACCGGCGGTGGGCTCGATGTCCTGCCACTCACCGTCGCGCAGCCGGAACAGACCGCCGGGGCCGACGCCGAAGAAGACGCGGGTACGGCACTCCGGGTGGGCGGGCAGGAGCAGACAGCGCAGGGTGGCCGCGTACTCGTCCGGGTCGATGCCCTGTTCGGCGGCGCTGGCACGGAGTTTGCCGAGGCTGCGGTCGGTGAGCCGGTGCAGACCGGACTTGAGATCACCGCGCCGGGCGGCCCGGATGTCCTCGGCGAGCCGGGCGTGACTCCTTCCGACGGCCCGCCCGATCCACTGACAGGCCTCGGCGGCGGCCCGGTGCGCCCCCGGCGTGGCCCGCGCCCCGGTCGCCATCGCGACCAGCACCAGCGCCTGTTCCCCGACCCCGAACCGCGCGGTCAGCAACGAGTCCCGGCGCGGCTCACCCCGGAACCGCGCGGAGTCCCCCCGCACGGAGGCGGCCCGCAGCGTGCTGCTCCCGTACCGCGCCCCGTCGAGCACGGTGTCCGCGACCAGGTCGTCCAGATCGTCCGGGTCGGCGGCCGGCAGGGCGGTGGGCTCGGCGTCGTAGGTGGGCGGACCGGAGCCCACGTAGTCGAGGGCGGGGGACGCGGCCGGGGGTGGGGGCGGTGGCGTTACGAGGGCGGGGAGGTTCGGGCGCGGAGCGCGGACGGGCGCGGCGAACGGGGCTTCCGCGCGGGAACCGGGCGGGGCGGCCGGGACGGGCGCGGCCGGGCTGACCGGTGCGAGTGGGGGTGGCGGCGGCGGTGGCAGCGGCGCCGGGAAGGGGGGCGAGCCCAGGGGCGGGGCCGTGCCGACGCCCTGCCCGGTCGGCGAGGGCGAGCTGTCGTCGCCCGGGACGGCGGCCGACGGGTGACCGGACGTGTCGGCCGGGCGGTGACCGGGCGTATCGGCCGGACGATGGCCGGGCGCGTCGGCCGGACGGTGACCGGCCGCGTCGGCGTCCGCCGTATCGCCCAGGAGGGCACCGGCGGCACCGGGACGCGGGGCCGGGACCCCCGGGCCGAGGACGGCACGCTGGCCTTCGTCCACGGGGCCGGGTGCGGGGCGCGTGCCTCCGGTCCCCGGGTCCGGGCGTGCGCCCTCGCCCACCGTCCCCGCCGCCGAGGCGAAGCGGTCCTCCAGGGAGTCGGCCGTGGCCGTGGGTCCCGTGTCGTCGGTGGAGTCGTCGTACAGCTGGCCCCACCAGTCGTCCTCGTGACCGGGCGGCTTTCCCCCCTGCTGGCTCATGCCCCTAATTGTCCACCGCGCGGGCCGGATGAAAACGGGGCGTCGGGAAAATCCGGTGCGCGCCCCTTCTCGAACGGCGTGTCGGATGACGTGACGAACACCCGTCCGCCACAAGGCGGTTCAGGACAGTACAGAGCCGCCGGGCGATTCCACCCCCCACGGGAGAACCGCCCGGCGGCGACCGAGTGACCGAATCCCGTCGCGCGATCGGCCCGTCAGGCCCCCCGAGTGTGACCTCGTTCCCTGAAAATTCCCTGTGATTCACGCCCGTCCCACCTGTGAGTCACCGCCCGCGAACGGGGCCGGGTGGCGCATGGCTGACCTGCGGTTTCCTCCGGGATCCCGCAGGCTGGGCAGATGGGAGCGGCTGAACTCCTGCTGGTCGGCGTCGTCATCCTGCTCGGCCTGTGCGGAGTCCTGGTGCCCGGCGTGCCGGGGTCGTGGCTGGTGTGGGCCGCGGTCCTGTGGTGGGCGCTGAAGGATCCGCAGCCGGTGTCCTGGGGCGTCCTCGTGGGCGCCACGGCCGCCCTGCTCCTGTCCCAGGTGGTGCGCTGGGCGCTGCCGCCCCGCAGGCTGCGGGCGAGCGGCGCGACCCCCCGGATGGCGGTGTACGCGGGGACCGGCGCGCTGCTGGGCTTCCTGCTGCTGCCCGTGGTCGGCGCGATCCCCGGCTTCATGGCCGGGATCTACCTCCACGAACGCCTGCGGCTCGGCCGCCCCGCCGAGGCCAGGGCCGCCCTGCGTACGGCGATGCGCTCGGGCGGCTCCAGCGTGCTGACCGAACTGTTCACCTGCCTGCTGATCGCGGGCGCGTGGCTGGGCGCCACGATCTGGGGCTGACCCGCCCGCCCCAGGTCCGTCAGGTCAGCTTGGTGAGGTCGACGGTGTCGGCGAGCGCCCGCAGCCCGGCGTCGTTGAAGTGGAGGTGGTCGCCGGAGTCGTAGGCGGGCCGGATCCGCTGCGGCTGCTCCGGGTCGCGGACGGCGGCGTCGAAGTCGACGACCGCGTCGAAGGGCCCGCCGGCCCGGATGAGGGCGTTGACCCGCTGCCGTACGGCTTCCCGGGCCGCCGTGTACGCGCTGTTGCCGCCGTACGGTGTGAGGGTCGCGCCGATGACGCGGATGCCGTGGGCGTGGGCGCGGGTCACCAGTGCGCGGTAGGCGGTCTCGAAGGCCTCGGGGTCGGTGGCGTTCGGGGTGCCCTTGATGTCGTTGATGCCCTCCATGACGATCAGCACCCGCACGCCCGACCGCGACAGGGCGTCCGCGTCGAGCCGCGCCAGGGCGCTGGGCCCGGTGTCGTCGCGCAGCAGGCGGTTGCCGGAGATCCCCGCGTTGAGGACGCCGAGGCGGCGGTACGGGGGCAGGGCGGCGAGGCGCTCGGCGAGCCGGTCGGGCCAGCGGCGGTTGGCGTCGCGGGTGGAGCCGTTGCCGTCGGTGAGGGAGTCGCCGAACGCGACGACACTGCCCGCCGCCGGGGCGTCGAGGACGTCGACGCCGGTGACGTAGTACCAGGAGGTGGTGGTCGTCGTGTACGCGGCGCCGTCGCTGTCGGCGGCCCAATTGCCGCTCGGGGCACGGTAGTTGGTCTGTCCGGCGGCACGGTGGTAGGTCGCCGGGCCGGAGTCGCCGGGGGTGTGGACGGTGACGAGCAGGTCCGCCGCGTCGGGTACGGCGAGCGGGACGGCGTCGGTGACCAGGTCCTCGCCCGCCGGGACGGTGGCCGTACCGGAGCCGCCGAAGGTGGCGGTGCGCATCGAGCCGGGCACGGCGTCCGGGCCGGTTCCGCGCAGGGCGACGGTCACCGTGTCGAGGCGGAGGGGGGCGGTGCCGAGCCGGTTGGTGAGCCGGACACGGACGGCGTCGCCGCCGACGCTGAGCCGCACGACGTTGCGGAAAGAGGCGCCGGGATGGGCGGCGGCGGTTCCCGAGGGGGCCGCCTCCCAGCTGCCGGTCCAGGTCTCGAAGGGGGCGGGCGCCGGGGCCTCGGCCGTCGCCGTGCCCTGGCCGGCGCCCGCCCCGAGCACCAGTACCAGCAGTGCCACACCGATCCGTCCGACCCCGGCCATGAGTGCTCCGCCTCTCCCCGCCGATCATGAGGAGGCGACCGTGGCACGCGGAGCGGGGCGGACGGCGGAGCATCACCGGTGGCCGCCGCCGTATCCGCCTGTCCGGAGTAGGACCGAAGTCCTGGTCCCCGAAGCCGATGCGCCGGACGGGCGGGCGTGTTTGGCTGCGGACATGACCGAATTCACCGAGGCCGAACGCGCGTACCTGAAGTCGCAGCGGCTGGGGCGGCTGGCCACCGTCGATCCCCAGGGGCAACCGCAGGCCAATCCCGTGGGCTTCTTCCCGCAGGCCGACGGCACGATCCTGGTGGGCGGGTACGCGATGGGCACGACGAAGAAGTGGCGCAATCTGCGGGCGAATCCGAAGGTCGCGCTGGTCGTGGACGACATCGTCAGCGTCAGCCCGTGGCGGGTGCGCGGCATCGACATCCGCGGCGAGGCCGAACTCCTGGTCGGCCCGCACGAGTTGGGGCCGCACATGAGCGAGGAGGTGATCCGCGTCCATCCGCGGCGGATCCACAGCTGGGGCCTGGACGACAACAGGGCCTAGTCCAGGGCGTGTTCCAGGGTCAGGAGCGACACCTTGCGTTCGAGGCCGCCCGCGTAGCCGGTCAGCGAGCCGTCGGCGCCGATCACCCGGTGGCAGGGGCGCACGACCAGCAACGGGTTGGCCCCGATCGCCCCGCCCACGGCCCGAACGGCGGCCCGGGAGGCGCCGATCCGCGCGGCGATCTCGCCGTACGTCGTCGTCGCACCGTACGGAACGGAGTCGAGCGCGCTCCACACCCGCTCCCGGAAGTCCGTGCCGGAGGTGTGGAACTCCAGCTGGAATTCCTTGAGTTCACCGGCGAAGTAGGCGGCGAGCTGCTCGCCGGCCGCGCGGAAGGGGCCGGCGTCCCGCCGCCACTCGGGCCGGACGGTACGACCGCCCTTCTGCCCGGGGACGGAGAGCGAGGTGAGGGCACCACTGTCGTCGGCGGTGAGGAGCAGCTGCCCCAGGGGGCTGTCGAGACTCGTCCAGCGGACGGTGGTGGAGTGGGTCATGCGGTCGGTCACGGAGTCGGGCACGGAGTCGGGCACAGGGGCAGTCATGGGGTCGGTCCTCGGTTCAAGGGTCGGGACGGTCGGCGGGGTGGTCGGCCGGATGGTCATCGGTACTCCAACTCCCCTGCCGTGCGCAGGTGTTGTACGGCGTAGGAGCGCCAGGGGCGCCAGGCGTCGGGGATTCCGGTGCCGGGCGGTGCCACGTCGGGGTCGCCGAGGGCGCGGGCGCGGATGACGGCGACGGTGGCGGGGTCCATGCCGGGCAGGGCGAGCAGGGCCGCCTGGGCGTCGTCCCGGTCGGCGCCGACGTCGAGTCGTAGCGTGCCGTCGGCGAGAGCGGCGACGAGAGCGGTGACGGGGCCGGTCAGTGGCTCGCCGGGCGAGGCCTCGGCCAGTACGGACGGTTCGGGGAAGAGGTGGGTGAGGCTGCCGGACGGGGTGTCCAGCGGCCTGCCGTGGTGCCGCACCAGCCGCTCGGCCTCGGCCGCGCCCACCAGCGCCCGCACGGCCAGTTCGGCCGGATCGGCGGCGCCCGGTGCGCGCAGGCCCGGCCGGGCGGCGACGAGCGGGCCGAGCCGGGGGTCGGCGCCGAGCCGCTCGTCGACGGCGTACGGGTCGGCGTCGAGATCGAAGAGCCGCCGCAACCGCTGGACGGCGGTGGTCAGGTCACGGTGGTCGGTGAGGTGCAGCCGGGCGTCGAGCCAGCCGCCGGCGTGGGAGGGCGACCCGCCCTTGAGGATGCCGGGGCGCTCGTCGACGGCGACGATCCCGGTGCCGTAGGGGAGGCGGAGGGTGCGGCGGTACGTACGGCCGCCGCGGGGACCGGTGATCTCCTCGATGCCGGGGACGGCCTCGCGCTCCAGCAGGTCGAAGACGGCGGCGGACTGGTACGGACCCCGATGCGCGAGCCGCAACGGGATTCCGGCGGAGGGCCCGCCCGTGGGGAGGGGCCCGCCGGCCGGTTCCCCGACCGATACTTCGGCTGGTGCCCTGGTCAGCGCCTTGGGCGCGTTGGTGCGCAGTTCGCTGGGGGTCGACGCGTACACGGCACGGATGGTGTCGTTGAACTGGCGGACGCTGGCGAACCCCGACGCGAACGCGATCTCCGTGATCGGCAGGTCGGTGGTCTGGACGAGGACCCGTGCGGTGTGGGCCCGTTGGGCCCGGGCGAGAGCGACGGGACCGGCGCCGAGTTCGGCGGTGAGCTGCCGCTGGACCTGCCGTGCGCTGTATCCCAGCCGCACGGCGAGCCCGGCGACACCCTCGCGGTCCACCACTCCATCGCCGATCAGCCGCATGGCGCGGCCCACGACATCGGCGCGCACGTTCCACTCGGCCGAGCCCGGGACGGCGTCCGGGCGGCACCGCCGACAGGCCCGGAACCCCGAGCCCTGCGCGGCGGCGGCCGTCGTGAAGAACCGCACATTGCGCCGCTTCGGCGTCACCGCCGGACAGCTGGGCCGGCAGTAGATCCCGGTGGTGGCGACGCCGAAGAAGAACTCGCCGTCGAACCGGGCGTCCCGGCTGCGTACCGCCTCGTACCTGGTGTCCTCGTCCATCACGCCGTCCAGTCTCCGCCATCCCCGGGGACGGGGCTGGCGGAAATCGGACGCGGCGGTGAGCGGCGGGAGGACCCCCGGCGGGAACCCACCGGAGGCCCCTCGCAGGGGCTACGCCCAGCGCCCCCGCTTGGCCTCCATGGCGGCCTTCCCCTCGGCCCCCTTCCGCTTCCAGTCGCGGCGGATCTCGGCCCGGAGCCGGGCGTCGGTCTTGGCGACGATCCACTGGTTCTCGCGCATGAGCTTGCGGTAGCTGTCGAGCCGCCGCTCGGGCAGTTCACCGCTCTCGACGGCGGCGAGCACCGCGCACCCCGGTTCGGCGATGTGGGCGCAGTCGTGGAAACGGCACTGTCCCGCCAGTTCCTCGATCTCCGCGAACACCTGCCCGACCCCGGTCTGCGCGTCCCACAGCCCGACCCCGCGCAGCCCCGGCGTGTCGATCAGGACACCGCCGCCGGGCAGTACGAGCAGGTTGCGGGTGGTGGTCGTGTGCCGGCCCTTGCCGTCCACGTCACGGGTCGACTGGACGTCCATCACGTCCTCGCCGAGCAGCGCGTTGGCCAGCGTCGACTTGCCGGCGCCGGACTGCCCGAGCAGTACGGAGGTGCCACCGGCGGCGACCGCGGCGAGCACGTCGGTGCCCGCCCCGGTCGCGGCGCTGACACTCAGCACGGGCACGCCGGGCGCGGTCGTCTCCACGTCCTGCACGAGATACGACAAGGTCACCGCGTCCGGCACGAGGTCGGCCTTGGTGAGCACGACGACGGGCTGGGCTCCGGACTCCCAGGCGAGCGCGAGGAACCGCTCGATCCGGCCGAGGTCGAGATCCCCGTTCAACGGCACGGCCACGATCGCGTGGTCGACATTGGCCGCGAGGATCTGCCCCTCGGACCGCTTGGAGGAGGTGGACCGCACGAAGGCGGTCCGCCGGGACAGCAGCGTCCGCACATAGCGCGGGTCACCGCCCGCGGGGTCCACGGCGACCCAGTCGCCCGTGCATACGACCTTCATCGGGTCACGGGGAACGACGAACTCGGTGTCGGCACGGACCGTACCGCCCGCCGTGACGACATCGCACAGACCGCGGTCGACCCGTACGACACGGCCGGGCAGGAGCCCCTGCTCGGCGAAGGGCACGAACTCGGCCTCCCGGTCCGCGTCCCAGCCGTAGGGCTGAAGCGGATGCACGGAGGACAACGACGAGGACGAACCCGGGAGAGAAGAGTAAGACAAGGGGAGACCCTTCACAAGGGTGGCCCCGGCACCGCGCACACGGACGCGGGAGAAGGAGTGAGGTCAGCCGGAGGCCACGGGAGTGGACTTGATGAACTTCCGGATGCGGGCAGCGCCCATCTCAAAGACAGCCATCGGTCACACCTCCCACGGCACGAGCCAAGTCACCGGCGGCAACCCGAGGTTGCCGCTCCAACACGACGAAGGGTAGAAGACACGGGAGCGGCGGCGCCACCGAATTAAACGACGCGCCGCCGCTCCCGCTCACGCTCAAGCGCCCGTCACAGGGTCGCCGTGGTCCCCTCGCCCGAGCCGCTGCCCGCGAGCCACTGGCTCCAGTCCAGGTTGAAGTCGGCGTAGCCGTTGTCGGCGGGGGCCTTGCCCCGGGGCGAGCCGGTGATGGTGACGGGGTCGCCCTGCTTGACCTGGCCGTAGAACCATTCGGCGTCCGAGAGGGAGAGGTGGACGCAGCCGTGCGAGCCGCGGGCGCTGCCGCTGCCCGGGTTCGGGTCGCCGGTCGAGTAGTGCACGTAGGTGCCGGACTGGGTGAGGTGGATGTCCCAGGGCAGCGTCAGGTCGTAGTAGTTGGGGCTGCCCTTGTCGCAGCTGATGCCGACGCTGCAGGAGGTCATGTGGACCTTCTTCTGCTTGTCGATGACGGCCATCGTGCCGTCCCACGTCGGGAACTCGGCGCTGCCCGCGTTGATCGACAGGGTGCGTACGGTCACGCCGTTCTTGGTCACCTTCATGGTGTGGTTGGTGACCGAGACGTCGGCGCGGACGTCGTCGCCGATCTTGAAGGTGTGGGTGTAGTCGTGCACGCCGTAGCGGCCGTTGCCGTTGCTGACGCCCGTCATGTCGGCGTCGATCTTCACCGTCGTGCCGGAGGGCCAGTACGTCTTCGGGCGCCAGTCGGCGCGCTGGTCGCCCATCCAGTGCCAGGCACCGACCACCGGCTGCGAGGCGCTGACCTTCATGTGCTTCTCGACCGTGGCGTGTGCCTTGGCCGCGACCGGGTTGGTGAAGATCACCGAGATCGGCATGGCCACACCGACCGTGGTTCCGGTCTGCGGGGTGATCGTGTCCAGCAGCATCGGCGGGCCCGCGGGCTTGGTCGGCGACGGCGAGGCGCTCGCGCTGGGCTTGCCGGAGGACGCCTTCGCGTCGTCCCCGCTCGCCTTCGCGCTGCCGCCCCCGCCGCAGGCACTCGCGCCCACCAGCACCACACCTGTGACGAGTGCGATCCCTATGCTGCCCTTGCGCCGTCCCACGACGTGCCCCACTCTCTCGTTGCTGCGGCCCTGAAGGGCCCGACTCTTTGTCAGACGGATACCCCGGGGGCGTCAGTTTCGGATACCACGTAAAACGTGTCCCAAGATTCGCTGTGCGTCCCGGGATGCGCTGAGCGTGACCGTCCTCAGCGTTCGAAGACGCCGGTCAGCCGGGCTCGGCCGAGGATGGGCGGGGGGACGGTGGCCAGCAGGGTGCGCGGGCGGGCCCGGTCCATGGGCGGGGCTGCGGGTGCCGCGCCGTCCGAGGGAGTTCCCTCCGAGGAGTTCCCGTCGAAGGGGGTCCCGTCCAACGGGGTCCCGTCCAAGGGGGTCTGGAGGGCGAAGAGTTGGAAGACGTAGTGGTGCGGGCCGTGGCCCTTGATCGGTCCGGGGCCGTGGTAGCCGCGTCCCACGGTGGAACGCAGTACCCGCACCCCGGGTCCGGGGTGTCGCGCGGAGAGCGCGCCGGGCTCCAGCTGTCCGGCCGCCGGGTCGATCAGGGCGAGGCAGTGCACCGCGGGCTTGGCCAGCGGAATGTCGATGTCCTCCACGACGAGGAGGAGTTGGGCGGTGCCGGGCGGGGGCGGGGTCCACGCCAGGTGGGGGGAGAGATCGGTACCGCCGATGTGTTTCGCGCAGTTCCGCAGCGCCATGGCGGCGCCGTCCTCGAAGTCCTGACTGGTGAGGGTCAGCAACTCGGGCCCCCGCAGGTGCGGTTGGTGCCACGCGCTGTGGGCCTCGCCCGCTCTGCGGTTCCTGAGGAGTCGGCCGAGCAGGGTCATCGGGTCGTCACCTCCGGCATGGCTACGGCTTCTGCGGTGGCCGCCCGGTCGGCTGTGCGGGCGATCCTTGTCAGTGGCACGGGGGTGTCCCTCCTGGGGTGGTGGCGTGGCGGGTGTTCCTGGGCCAAGAGGTATGGCTGCGGCGGCCCGGCTCACGCCGAACGGAGGACCCCGTTTTCGGGATCCTCCGCTGTCACGCACACATCTCTGACGCACACACCTCTGACGCACACACCTCTGACGCACACATCCCTGACGCACACATCTCCGACTCACACATCTCTGACTCACCGTCAGAACTAGTCGCAGGCCGCCCCGTTGAGGGTGAAGCCGGACGGTGCGGAGTTCTTGCTGTTGTTCCAGGTGCCGAGGAAGCCGAAGGTGAGGCTGCTGTTCGCGCCGACGTTCTTGTTGTAGTCGGCGGCGGTGGCCGTGACCCGGGAGCCGCTCTGGGCGACGCTCGCGTCCCACATCTGGGTGACCTGCTGGCCGTCGTGGTAGGACCAGGCGACGCGCCAGTTGTCGAGGGCCTTGGTGGTGGTGACGGTGACGGTGGCCTGGAAACCGCCGTTCCACTGGCCGACCAGGTCGTACGTGGCGTCGCAGTCCGCCGTGCCGGGCGGCTGCGCCGGTGCGCCGCTGGTCGGCGGCACGTCGCTCGCGGTGGCCGAGGCGGTGCCCTGGGGTTCCGTGTCGGGGTTCTTGTCGCTCGGCGTGGCCTTGGCCGTGCTGCCACCCGTGGGCCGGTCGGACGCGGACGGCGTGCTCGTCGGCCGGTGCGTGCCGGCGGAGGAGATGGTGGAACCGGGGTCGAGCACCGGCTTGCTGTCGGTGTCGTCGCTGGCCGTGTTCTCGCGCCCGGAACCGCCCATCGGCATCATCGACACACCGAGCGCCACCAGCGAGAGGACCACGGCGGCGGCGAGCAGTCCGTTGCGTACGAGACGCGCCCTGCTCCCGCCCTCCTTCGGTTCCCCGGCCTCCAGTTCGGCCACCGGGCGCCCGGCCCCGAGCCGTACCTCGGCGGCCCGGCGGCGGCGCTCCAGATAGGCGAGCCCGCCCCAGCCGATCACTCCGCTCGCGAGGGCCGAGGGCAGTCCGCCGCCCTGAAGGCGCAGACAGGCGGCGGCCTCCGCGCACTGCACGCAGGTGGCGAGGTGGCGGGAGAGGTCCTCGGGTGTGTCGGCGGACGGCGAGCGGGTGACCGCGTCCAGCAGCCGGGCGTAGCTGCGGCACTCCGCGGCCATCGGCGAGTCGAGGTGGTTGCGGTGGCAGCGGTCCCTGAACAGGCCGCGCACCTGGGCGAGTTCACCGGAGACGATCGCCGGGTCCAGGCCGAGGCGGCGGGCCACGACGGTCAGCGGCAGTGCCTCGACCTCGGCCAGCCACAGCAGTGCCGCGTCCGGCTCCTGGAGATCCCGCAGCCCGCGCAGCGCGATCGGGCGCTGCAACGGCATGCCGTGGAAACGGGCCGCCTTCTCCGAGTTGAGCCACAGCCGCAGGTCCGGGTCGAGCCGGTGGCCCCGCCCGGCGAACTCCCACTCGGCCGCCGTGGTCCGTACGGCGGTCAGCAGCAGCGGGATGACCGGCAGGACCCGACGGGTCGGTCCGCGCAGCGGGCCGGACCCGGCGGAGCGGGCCTCCTGGATGCCGAGCGCGAAGGCCTCGCTCGCCAGTTCGGTGGCCGAGGCGGCGCCGGACGTGCACAGGTCGGCGTAGGACAGCACGGCGTCCCAGCACTCGGTGAACAGCGCGGCCTCAGCGGCGTCCTGAGGAGTCGGCAGGTCGGGCATGGGTCTCCTGCATCCACGAATGACGGCCAACTAGCTCTGACATTAAGCGAGTTGGAGGGGGGCTGCCTCGTGACAGGGCCAGAGCCTTTCACGCGTCCCACACAACTGACAAGCCGGGTATTCAATTACGGTAACCGTCAGTCGCCTCTATGCAGTTGTACGTGTCCGAGCCCCTCCCGTCTCACCCGTCGCAGGAGTTGTCCACACCGTTACCTTACAAAGGGGCGGGCTCCTCGGCGGGCAGACTGTCCATGAAGGAGCTGACGGAGAACACCGCGCGGCCGGGGCCGGGTTCGCCGTATCCGGGCGGGGACTTGAGGCCGAAGTCCTCCATGGTGGCGCGATAGGCCTCCAGCAGCCTGATGTGGTACTCCAGCGGCGCGCCCTGCGGGTTGGCCTTGCCGAGCGGGGTGGTGGGCTCGGGGCACCAGGTGGTGAAGCGGGGCGTGATGCCCTGCGACATGAAGAAGCGCAGGCCCTCGGTGGTCGAGGCGATGGCCTCGTCGACGGTCTTGAAGCCGAACGGCTCCGCCATCTCCACGCCCGCCACGAAGTTGGGGATCACGTTGCGCGCGCCGAAGATCTCGGCGGAGTCGAGGATGCGGCGGTGCCACTCGTCGCGGCCGACGTACCGCTCCTTGCCCGGGCAGTGCAGCTTGAACAGGTACTCGTCCCACACCTCGTAGTTGGGGTGGTAGATCTGCACGCCGTAGTCCTTGAAGCGCTGCACGTCGTCCTTGGGCAGCGCCTGGGCGACGACCTTGCCGATCCACCGCCCCGGGAACCGCTCCTCGATGGCCTTGGCGTAGTGGCCGTAGAAGTCGGCCTCGTCCCGCCCGGCGACGGTCTTGGTGATCGCGCCGCCGGTGAGGGTGTACGCGGTCGACACCTTCGCCGTGTCGTAACGGTCGATGATCTCCAGGGCTTCGAGGACCTCCTCGACGTCCTTGACTCCTGTATACGGTCGACCGGCGGCCTTGTGCTGGCGCCAGTTGTGGTTGATGTCGCAGTACTGGCACTCCTCCTTGGCGCCGAAGTACTGGCAGACCCGGAAGACGGTCAGATAGATCAGGTAGCCCCACTGGATGGTCGGGGCCACCTCCATGACGGACTTCCCGTTGGCGAGCTTGTGCCGGTAGTACTCCGGCATCGGCGGCACACCGACGTCCGCGATCCGCTTGCCGTCGAGGTAGAGCCCGAGGACACCGTCGTCGTCGGAGGCCACGCGGTACGGCGAGGTGGGATTCACCCGCACGGAGACGACGGTGCGCCTCAGGTCGTAGGGGCCGCCCGTGAGGATGATCTCCTCCGGCGGCCGGCGCAGCGCGGCCTCGCCCAGCTCCGGGAGGGTCCCGTGGTCGAAGGAGAAGATGAAGTACGACTTCGGCTTCACCTCGCCGCCTTCGTTGTCGCTCAGCGCGGACGGGTCGAAGGCGACACCCCCGCGCAGCAGGTCCTCCTTGAAGACGGCTTCCCGCGGCACATGCGGAAAGCGCTCCATCAGATCCTCGACCAGTGCGGTGCGGCTGCCCATCCGTATCTCCTCCCGACACGTGCGCCCTGCTCAGACGTACGACTCCTCACGGTATGCCCCCGGCGGTTCCGCGCGAGGAGCGGGGGGCGCGGTCCGGGCCGGTCGGCGGTCGGCGGTCGGCGGTCGGCGGTCGGCGGTCGGCGGTCGGCGGTCGGCGGTCGGCGGTCGGCGGTCGGCGGTCGGCGGTCGGCGGTCGGCGGACCATACGGCTCCTGGGGTCGCCGCCGCCCCGGCGCCATCGGCCTGGAGAGGGCCTTGCCGCGTCAGCCCTGCCTCGCTCCCTCGCGCCGCGCGATGTGCCGCGGCACCGGGATGCCCGTCGGCAGCGCCGGATCCGGGACGGGCGTGCCCCACGTCGAGGTGAGGGGGAGTGTCCCGGCCCACAGGCCCAGTTCCGCGTCGGGGCCGTCGCCGTCGTCGGGGCCGCCGGTGCGGATCTTGACGGAGGCCTCTTCCAGGGAGAGGACGAGCAGCGTGGTGGCGGCGAGTTCCTTGCGATTGGGGAGGCGGGCGTACGACCACTGCCCGGGCGTCGCGTGTTCGGTGAGGCGGCGCAGGCCGGCCCGTTTCTCGTCCGGGTCGGTGACCTTGCGGGGCACCCCGTGGATCATCGCGCTGCGGTAGTTCACCCCGTGCTCGAAGACGGACCGGGCCAGCACGAGCCCGTCGACATGCGTGACCGTGACACACACGGGACCGCCGCCCACGAGGCTGCGGCTCGCGACGGAACCGTGCAGATACAGCAGCCGCCCGTCCCGCCCGTACACCGTGGGGACGACGACCGGCCGCCCCTCGACCACGACCCCGAGGTGGCAGACGAAACCGGCGTCCAGGATCGCGTCCAGGTCGGCGCGGTCGAGGCTGCCCTGCTCGCCCAGTCGGCGGTGGCGGGTGAGGTCCGTCTCGGGCAGGCGTTCGCTCATACCGCCGGAGACTACCGATCTCGTAGGCGAAGAGCGATAGATTTACCCATGAGCTTGCTTTTATCGGGCTAAGACAACGAAATCCGCACTCGTCACCGTCAGGTGAGAGGGTCGGGGGGACACGCACGCTCCCGGAGGGACGGCAGGCATGACGGAGACGGTCACCAACTGGGCCGGCAACATCACCTACGCGGCGAAGGAACTCCACCGCCCGCGCACGCTCGACGCGCTCAGGAGCCTCGTGGCCGACAGCGCGCGGGTGCGGGTGCTGGGCAGCGGCCACTCCTTCAACGAGATCGCCGAGCCGGGCCCGGACGGCACCCTGCTGTCGATCGCCGCGCTGCCCGCCGAGTTCGACGTGGACACGACGGCCCGGACGGTACGGGTGTCGGGTGGCGTCCGGTACGCGGAACTGGCCCGCCGGGTGGCCGGACACGGGCTCGCGCTGCCCAACATGGCGTCCCTGCCGCACATCTCGGTGGCCGGTTCGGTGGCGACCGGCACCCATGGTTCGGGCGTCGGCAACGGCTCGCTGGCGGCGGCCGTCCGCGCGGTCGAGATCGTCACGGCGGACGGTTCGACGGTGACGATCGCCCGCGGCGAGGACCGCTTCGACGGCGCCGTGACCTCGCTCGGCGCGCTCGGTGTCGTCACCTCGCTCACCCTCGACCTGGAGCCGTCCTTCGAGGTCGAGCAGCATGTCTTCACCGAACTCCCGCTCACCGGGCTGGACTTCGAGACGGTGGCGGCGTCGGCGTACAGCGTGAGTCTGTTCACCGACTGGCGGGAGCCGGGCTTCCGGCAGGTGTGGCTGAAGCGACGCACCGACCAGGCGCCGGTCGACTTCCCGTGGGCCGCGCCCGCGACACGGCCGCTGCACCCGGTGCCGGGGATGCCCGCGGTCAACACCACCGAGCAGCTCGGCGTGCCGGGGCCGTGGCACGAGCGGCTGCCGCACTTCCGGGCGGAGTTCACCCCGAGCAGCGGGGCCGAGCTTCAGTCGGAGTACCTGCTGCCGCGGTCGACCGCGTACGACGCGCTGTATGCGGTCGACGGTATCCGGGAGACGGTCGCCGGTGTATTGCAGATCTGCGAGGTGCGGACGGTCGCCGCCGACGCGCAGTGGCTGAGCCCCTCGTACGGGCGGGACACGGTGGCGCTGCACTTCACCTGGATCGAGGACACGGCGGCGGTGCTGCCGGTGGTGCGGCGGCTGGAGGAGGCCTTGGACGGCTTCGACGCGCGACCGCACTGGGGGAAGGTGTTCACCACTCCGGCGGAGGTGCTGCGCGGGCGCTATCCGCGGCTCGGCGACTTCGCGGCGCTGGCGCGGGACCTCGATCCGGAGGGCACGTTCGCGAACGCATTCGTCCGGGACGTCATCGGTGGATGACGCCGTCCACGGCTCGGCGGGCGGCTCGGTACGGGACCGGGCCGACGACCGGGTGGACGACTTTGTATAGCCCCTTTCCTAACCCCTTGTCGAACGTCGCCCGCAGCCCATAGCCTTGCCGCGCGCCGGAGCCGTCGTGCCCCGGCATGACGGCAGAAAAGGGTGGGGCACCTCCGGTGAAGCGCACATCACGTGACATCCGCACCGCGAACCGCTACGAGGTGCTGCGTCAGATCATCGCCCAGTCGCCCACCTCCCGGCAGGAGTTGGCCACCGCGACCGGGCTGAGCCTGGCCACCGTGGCGACGCTCGTCGGTGAGCTGCTGGACCTGCGGATGATCACCGAGGTCGGGTTCGAGGACTCGGCGGGGGGCCGCCCCCGGGGTCTGGTCGCGGTCAACGCGTCGGGCGGCGCGCTGATCGGCGTCGACATCGCGGAGACGTACATCCATGTCGAGCTGTTCGACCTGGCGTTGAACGTCCTCGCCCGTGCCGACGAGGACATGCGGCCGGGTGAGAGCCGTCCGGAGCAGGTGGTCGGCCATGTCGCCGCCGCCGTCGGCTCGGTGGTCGCGCAGGCCGGGGTCGAGGCGGCCCGGGTGCTCGGTGTCGGCGTGAGCGTGCCCGGCCAGGTGGACCGCGAGACCGGCGTCTCCGAGTACGCGCCCAACTGGGACTGGCACGACGTGCCGTTGCTGGACCTGCTCTCCGAGGTCATCGCCTACCCGCTCTACCTGGACAATCCGCTGCGGGCCTGCGCGGTCGCCGAGATGTGGTTCGGGGCGGCGCGCGGGCGCGGGGACGCGGTGGTGGTCACCCTCGGCACCGGGGTGGGCGCCGGGCTCGCGCTGGGCGGCGGACTGTACCGGGGGGTGAGCAACAGCGCCGGCGAGTGGGGTCACACCACGCTCGTCCTGGACGGGCGACTGTGCCGCTGCGGCAACCACGGCTGTGTGGAGGCCTATGTCGGCGCGCCCGGAATCATGCTGAATCTGCGGGAGTTGAGCCCGCGGAGCCCGTTGCTGCACTCCGAGGACCAGACGGCCACCATCGACGCGCTGGCCCGCGCCGTGACGGCGAACGATCCCGTGGCCCTCAAGGTCGTGCGGGAGACGGCCCGTTACGTCGGCGCGGGCATCGCCAACCTGGTCAACGTCCTCAACCCCGAAGTGGTCGTGCTCAGCAGCTGGGTGGCCCGCACGCTCGCCGAACCCCTGCTCCACGACGTGCGCGAGGCCGTTCAACGGCACGCGCTCAGGCGGCCGTTCGCCGCCACCGAGATCGTCCTCTCCCCCATCCCCACCGATCCGGCCTGTCTGGGCGCGGCGACGTTCGCGCTCGAAGGGGCACTCCAGTCGGTCGGGCAGAGGACCGGAAAGAACCGCACCACCCCGGCAAGGAGCCGTACCGCACCACCTTCATGACGACGGAAGGGATGCACGTGACTCACCCCCACCCCAGGAGATCGATCCTCGCGACAGCGGCGGCCTCGCTCGCCGTCACCGGGGCCCTGATATCCGCGCCGCCCGCGAACGCCGACGGCGTCGCGGCGGCGGAAGTCTCCCCCCACGCGGCCCAGACCATCGACAACATCGGCGCGTCCGGCGCCTGGTGGGTCAACGACCTCCAGTACTTCAAGCCCGAGGTCCAGGCCCGGGTCGCCCAACTCCTGTTCTCCTCCAAGGGGTTGGACCTGTCCTCCTACCGCTACAACATCGGCGGCGGTGGCACGGCGGTGACCACCCCGGCCCGCGCCGCCCAGGACTTCCTGAACGCCGACGGCACCTACGACTGGAGCAAGGACAAGGGCGGGCGGACCTTCCTCAAGTACGCCGCGAAGTACGGCGTCCAGGACCTGATCGGCTTCGTCAACAGCGCGCCCGCACGGTGGACGACCAACGGGCAGAGCTGCGGCGGGCAGTTGAAGGCGGAGAACGAGGGCGACTTCGCGAAGTACATCGCCGACGTCACCGCGCACTTCGCGAAGCAGGGCGCGAAGTTCGACCAGATCAGCCCCTTCAACGAGCCGGACAACACCTTCGGCGACTGCGGCCAGGAGGGCATGCAGGTCACCGTCGACCAACGCGACGACATCGTGCGGGCGTTGGGCGCCGAGCAGCGGGCCCGGAAGCAGAAGACGTCGGTCATCGCCGACGAGTCGAGCCAGACGACGCAGCTCGTCTCCGAGCTCCCGCGGTGGATCTCACAGCCGGACACGGCGCAGTACGTGTCCGCGCTGGCCCACCACACCTACAACAACCCGAACGACGGCCAGCTCGGCAACGTCTACGAGACGGCGAGGACGGTCGGCAAGAAGTCCTGGGCGACCGAGATCTGCTGCTTCGGCAAGGGCAGCACGGGCTGGAACCAGGAGTACGACCCGACGATCGACAACGCCCTGCTGATGTCCCGGATCGTCTACAAGGACTTCGCGAGCGCACACGACTCGGCGTTCCAGTGGTGGGTGGCCCTCGCGAGCGGCTACGGCACGGACCCGGCCACACGCAACGACGTCGGCTGGAACGACGGACTGATCTACTACGACCCCGACTACGCGACGAACGGCAACCAGACCCTGTACTTCACCAAGCGGTACTACGCGCTGGGCCAGTACAGCAAGTTCGTCAGGCCCGGCTCGGTCGCGCACAACGTGACGGGGGCGCCGAGCGGTGTCGAGGTGACCTCCTACGACCGGGACGGCAAGTGGGTGGTCGTGGTCAACAACCAGAACACCACGGACACTTCGCTGAGTCTGCATTTCAACAGCAACGTGCCGGTGCGGGCGGACCAGGCGGTCCGGACGTCGGCCACGGAGAGCTGGGCGAAGGTCGCGAAGCCGGACGTGAGCGGCTCGACGCTCTCCACGACCCTCGCGGCCCGCTCGATCACGACGTACGTCCTCGACCAGAAGCCCCGTAAGGGCCAGGGGAGTTCGACGGCCGTGACCGGCGCGCTCAAGGGCGCCCAGTCCGGGAAGTGCTTGACGGCGGACGCCTCGGGGGCCGCGATCGGCACCTGCGCGGGCGGGGCCGGGCAGACGTGGTCGTACGACGCCCAGGGTGGCCTGAAGGGGGCCAACGGGTATCTGACGGTGGGGAGTTCGGGGCTGACGACCAGTGCCGACTTCACGGGTGATCCCGGGCAGCGGTGGCTGCTGAACGCCAACGGGCAGATCCTCAGCGAGGCGTCGGGCAAGTGTCTCGACGTGAGCGGTCAGGCGACCGCGGACGGCAGCAGGGTGATCCTCTACAGCTGCAACGGCGGGGCCAACGAGGTCTGGTCCAAGGTCTGATGACTGTCTGACACACGGGTGCGGGCCGGCGTTCCGGCGGCCCGCACCTTCGCCACGTCCGGTATCCCGAACCTTGCACAACGCTTCGAACAGACTTCGTCCAACCCCTTGCCGAAGCCTTAGGCGAAGGTTAACGTCCCGCTCCGCACCTCGATTTCAGCCACGGACAGCTGAGCCGTGGAGCCGCAGCCGCGCAAGAGACAAGGACGTCACCATGTCGGCAATGAGCAACAGCAACTGGTCCCGCCGATCGATATTCCGGGCGGCGGCGGGAATGGCCGCAGCAGGCACACTGGCCGCGTGCGGCGGCAACAACGGGCGTGGCGGGGGGTCGGGTTCGGGCACGCAGCTCACCCAGTACTTCCACGCCTACGGCGAGGCCGGCACGGAGCAGGCCCTCAAGCGGTACGCGGCGGCCTACAAGAAGGCCAACGTGAGCACCAACTGGATCACGGGCAACAACTTCGAGTCCGCGCTCTTCGCGGCCCTGCTCACGGCCAAGGCGCCCGATGTCTTCGAGTTCCACCCGCAGCTTCAGCTGGTCAAGAGCGGCCAGGTCGCGGACCTGAGCGACATCATCGACCCGGTCAAGGACGACTTCAACCCGAACGACATCAAGTCCCACACGGTCGACGGGAAGATCTACGGGATCCGGATGATCGACGACCCGCAGTTCTTCTACTACCGCAAGTCGATGCTGGAGAAGGCCAAGGTCGATGTCCCGACCACGCTCGACGAGCTGATCGAGGCCGCCGCCAAGCTCACCACCAGCAAGGTCAAGGGCGTCTTCCTCGGCAACGACTTCAGCGCGATCCAGAACCCCATCATCTGGTCCGCCGGCGCCGACACCATCAACGACAAGAACGAGATCGCTTACCACACGGACGGCGTCGTCGGTGGCCTCAAGCAGCTTCGCAAGCTGTTCACCAGCGGCAACGTGCTCCTGGACGCGCCGACCGACTTCTGGGACCCGTCCTCGCTCAACCAAGGCCTGTGTGCCATCCAGTGGGGCGGCATGTGGTCCATGCCGGCCATGCAGAAGGCCCTCGGTGACGACCTCGGCATCTTCCCCTTCCCGAAGATCGGCAGCGCAGGCAAGCAGTCCGTCTACAACGGCGGCTGGTCGATCTTCGTCAACGCCAAGGGCAAGAACGTCGACGCGGCCAAGGAATACATCAAGTGGCTGTGGATCGACCAGACGCAGTACCAGGAGGACTGGGCCACCTCGTACGGCTTCCACATCCCGCCGCGCACCTCGATCGCCAACAAGGCCACCAAGCTCAAGTCGGGTCTGCCGGCCGAGGGTGTCAAGCTCTTCACGGACTACGGCCACTTCGACAACATCGCCTATGACCAGACCATGCAGACGGCGTTCGCCGACGTGATCGCGTCCTCCGTGCGCAAGAACGGCGACCCCGAGGCGGCGCTCGACACCTGCGACAAGAAGGTCAACGTCGAACTCAAGAAGCTGTTCGGATAGGCCGCCGGGAAGTCCACGACATGTCGACCACCACCACACGCGGGGTCGCCCAGCCCGCCCCGGCCAAGGCCTCCCCGGCCCGGCCGCGGCGGGGCCTGCGGGGCAACGCCACCCTGAACTTCTGGCTCTTCACCGGGCCCTTCCTCATCGGCCTGGTGATCTTCGTCTTCGTGCCGATCGCCTGGAGCGTCTGGCTCAGTTTCTTCGACGCCCGGTACACCGTCACGCCGAGCCATTTCATCGGCCTCGACAACTACAAGCAGATCCTGACCAACAGCGAACTCCCCGGCTCACTGGTCACGTTCAGCGCGTTCGCCGCGTTCATCGTGCCGACCACCTGGGCACTGTCGCTGGGGCTGGCGCTGCTGGTCGACCGGCTGCGCTTCATGCGGGCGTTCTTCCGCTCGGTGTTCTTCCTGCCGACCGCCGTCTCCTATGTCGCCGCCGCCCTGATCTGGAAGATGTCCATCTTCAGCGGTGTCCGCTTCGGCCTCGCGAACACGGTCATCGGCTGGTTCGGCGCCGACACGGTCGCATGGATCTCCAACCCCACCCCGCCCTGGTACTGGCTGGTCATCGTGACCCTGCGCCTGTGGATCCAGTCGGGTTTCTACATGATCCTGTTCCTGGCGGCGCTCCAGAACATCCCGGCCGAGCTGTACGAGGCCGCCGCCATCGACGGCGCCAAGCGCGGCTGGCAGACCTTCCGGTACATCACGCTGCCGCAGTTGCGCGCCACCTCGACAGCGGTGATCCTGCTGCTGCTGATCGCCGCCTACCAGGCGTTCGACGAGTTCTTCAACATCATCGGGCAGAAGGCGACCTGGGCCCAGACACCGCTCATGGTGCTCTACAAGTCGGCCCTCGGCACCAGTCAGGACTACGGCGCCGGCAGCGCGGGCGCGGTCATCCTGTCGCTGCTCATCTGCCTGGTCACCCTGATCCAGGGCAAGTTCATGGGCTTCGGAAGGGGGGAGGACTCCAAGTGACCACCACCGCACCTGGGATCGGCAAGCGGCGCAAGAAGGGCCGGGGCGTCTTCGGCAACACGGGGCTGTACGTCTCCGTAGGCGTCGCCGCCCTGCTCTTCCTGATCCCCTTCTACCTGATCTTCCGCAACTCCCTCTCCACGGACCTGGAGATCACGGGCGAGAACTGGAAGGTGCTGCCCTCCTTCCAGTGGGGCAACATCTCCGAACTGTTCGACGACCCCACGGTCGACTTCGGCCGCTCGATGGTCAACTCGTTGGTCGTCGCCGTCCTGACCACGTTCGGCACGCTTCTGGTGTGCTCCCTGGGCGGATACGGGCTGGCCCGCATCCCCTTCAAGCACGCGAACAAGGTCTTCTACGCCGTCCTGGCGACCCTGATGGTCCCCACGGCCGTCACCTTCGTGCCCAGCTTCGTGCTGGTCTCGTCCCTCGGCTGGGTCGACACGTACCGGGGTCTCATCATCCCGGGCCTGTTCAGTGGTTTCACCTGCTTCCTGTTCCGGCAGTACTTCCTTGGATTCCCGAAGGAGTTGGAGGAGGCGGCACGCGTGGACGGGCTCGGCTACTGGGGCGCGTACTGGCGGATCGTCGTACCCAACTCGCTGAACTTCTTCGCGGCGATCGCCACGATCACCTTCATCAGCGCCTGGAACTCCTTCCTGTGGCCGCTGGTGATCGGCCAGGACCCCAGTTCCTGGACCGTCCAGATCGCGCTCTCCTCGTTCATGACCAACCAGACGGTCAACTTCCACCTGATCTTCATGGCCACCGCCATCTCCATCCTCCCCCTGGTGTTCGTCTTCCTCTTCCTCCAACGTTGGCTGGTGCAGGGGATCGCACAGACCGGAATCAAGGGCTGACGCCGCCACTCGACACCTGGAGATCCATGTCCTTCAGTACCGCCGTCGACCATGTCGAGGACGTCTCACCGGGCAGCGGAGCCCTCCCGCCCCGCGCCCGGTACGCGTCCTCGGACGCGAAGTCACTGTCACTGAACGGCAGGTGGCGTCTCCGTGTGTCGGCGGCGGCCGACGCCGAGGACGACTCATTCGCCGCCGAGGGCTACGACGCCGGGGACTGGGCCGAGGTCACGGTCCCCGGCCACTGGGTCCTGCAAGGACACGGCTCTCCGATCTACACCAACCATCTCTACCCCTTCCCGGTGGACCCGCCGCGCGTCCCGACCGAGAATCCGACCGGCGACCATCTGCGTGTCTTCGACCTGCCGTCCGAGTGGCCCTCGGACGGCGGGGCAGTGCTCCGCTTCGACGGTGTGGAGTCCTGCGCCCGGATCTGGCTGAACGGCACGGACCTCGGCGATTTCAAGGGCTCCCGGCTGCCGCACGAGTTCGCGGTCGGACAGCTGCTCAAGCCCTCCGGCAACGTGCTGGCCGTCCGCGTCCACCAGTGGTCGGCGGGCTCGTACCTGGAGGACCAGGACCAGTGGTGGCTGCCCGGCATCTTCCGTGACGTCACCCTGCTGCACCGCCCGCCGGGCAGCGCCGGCGACTTCTTCGTGCACGCCTCCTACGACCACCGCGGCGGCGCGGGCACCCTGCGTGTCGACTCCGACGTCGACGGCCGGATCACCGTGCCCGCGTTGGACATCGATGTCGCGACCGGCGAGTCGGTCACCGTGCCGGTGCGGCCGTGGACGGCCGAACAGCCGCATCTCTACGAGGGGTTGCTGACGACGGAGGGCGAACGGGTCCCGCTGCGCATCGGTTTCCGGACCGTCGAACTCTCCGACGGGCTGATCAAGGTCAACGGGAAGGCGATCCTCTTCAAGGGCGTCAACCGCCACGAGTGGCACCCCGAGCTGGGCCGCGCCCTCGACCTGGAGACCATGCGCGAGGACGTGCTGCTGATGAAGCGGCACAACATCAACGCGGTCCGCACCTCGCACTATCCGCCGCACCCGGACTTCCTCGACCTGTGCGACGAGTACGGCCTGTGGGTCATCGACGAGTGCGACCTCGAGACCCACGGCTTCACCGAACAGGCCTGGCGGGACAACCCCGTCGACGAGGACCGCTGGACACCGGCGCTGCTGGACCGCGCCGCCCGCATGGTCGAACGGGACAAGAACCATCCCTCGATCGTCATCTGGTCGCTGGGCAACGAGGCCGGCACCGGTCGCGGCCTCACCGCCATGGCCGAGTGGATCCACGGCCGTGACCGCTCACGGCTCGTGCACTACGAGGGTGACGTCGACTGCCGTGACACGGACGTCTATTCACGGATGTACGCCTCCCACGCCGAGGTCGAGCGGATCGGCCGGGGCCTGGACGGCGGCACCCACAAGCGCCGTCAGCTCCCCTTCATCCTCTGCGAGTACGGGCACGCCATGGGCAACGGCCCCGGTGGACTGGCCGACTACCAGCGCCTGTTCGAGTCGTACGACCGGCTCCAGGGCGGTTTCGTCTGGGAGTGGATCGACCACGGCATCAAGGACGAGCGGCACGGCTTCGCGTACGGCGGGGACTTCGGCGAGGAGCTGCACGACGGGAACTTCGTCTGCGACGGTCTGCTCTTCCCCGACCGCGTCCCCTCCCCCGGCCTGATCGAGTTCAAGAAGGTCGTCGAGCCGGTCTCCATCGACGGCGGCGAGGGCCGCGACGGCTCCGTACGGGTCACCAACAAGCACGACTTCGCGGACCTGTCCGCGTTCGCGTTCCAGTGGTCCTTCCAAGTGGACGGCGAGACGGTCGAGTCGGGCCCGCTGACGGTGCCGCCGCTGGCCCCCGGCGAGTCGGCCGACGTGAAGCTGCCCGCCCCGCCCGTGGCGCCCGACGGCGCCGAATCCCAGTGGACCGTACGGGCGTTGCTCGCGGCCGACACCGCGTGGGCGCCCGCGGGCCATGTGGTCGGCTGGGGGCAGGTCCCGGTCGCGGCCCGCGCGTTGCCGTACCTCTCCGCCACCGCCGCGCCCGTCCCCGGCGGGCGGCGGATCGCGCTCGGCCCGGCCTCCTTCGACGCCCGTACCGGCGAGTTGAAGTCGCTGGGCGCGGTGGCCGTCACCGGTCTCCGGCTGGACGTGTGGCGGGCGACCACCGACAACGACGACGGCGCGTCCTGGCAGACCGATGTCCGCCACGGGCTGCTCTGGCGCAAGGCGGGCCTGCACCGGATGCGCCACCGGCTGGACGGCGTGGAGCTGGGCGAGGACGCGCTGACCGTACGGACCCGGGTGGCGCCCGCCGGCTGGGAGTTCGGGCTCGCCACGGTGTACCGCTGGACCTCGGACGGCGAGCGGCTGCGGCTGGCGGTGTCCGTGACCCCCGAGGGCGACTGGACGCTGCCGCTGCCCAGGCTCGGCATACGCTTCGGCCTCGACGCGCGCACCGACCGTGCGACGTGGTTCGGCGGCGGCCCCGGCGAGGGCTACCCCGACACCAAGTCGGGCTCGCTGCTGGGTCGTTGGGAGTCCACTGTCGACGACCTCCAGACCCCCTACGTCCGCCCGCAGGAGAACGGCGCCCGCCCCGACGTGCGTTGGGCGGAGCTGGGCGGGCTGCGGATCGACGGCGACCCGGAGTTCTGGTTCACGGCCCGCCGCTGGACGACGGAGCAGCTGGACGCGGCCACCCACCGCACCGACCTGATCCCGGGCACGGCATCCGGCAGCGGTTCCGCCGCGAGGGTCTGGGTCAACCTCGACCACGGCCAGCACGGCATCGGCTCGCAGTCCTGCGGCCCGGGCCCGCTCCCGCGGTACTTCCTGAACGCCGAACCCGCCGCGTTCTCCTTCGTGTTCTCGGAAAGCCCGGGGACCAGTTGACCGGCACAGCCACGCCCACGCCTGCGGCCGACCGGCTCTTCAGCCGGCCGGCCGCGGTCGCGTCCTGCGTCGGCTTCGTCCTCATCGGCATGCTCCAGTCCCTCTACGGCCCCTCGATCCCGGGCCTGCGCCACGAGTTCGGGCTCTCCCCGGCCGCCGCCGGTCTCGGGCTGAGCCTGCACTTCACGGGCGGGGTGGCCGGTGTGCTCGCCTTCAACGCGATCCACTCCCGGATCAGCAACAGGGCACTGCTGGCGTGGGGTTACGGCCTGATGGCGGTGGGCGGCGCGGGTTTCGCGCTCGCGCCGGACTGGCCGTCGGCCCTGGCCGCCGCGTTCCTGTGCGGGCTCGGCTTCGGCGGTATCGACTACGGCCTCAACCAGCTCTTCTCCGTCGGCTTCGGCGGCCGTTCCACCGCGATGCTGAACGTCCTCAACGCGCACTTCGGCATCGGCGCGGTCCTGGGCCCGGCGGTCGTCGCCCGGCTCGGTCCCGACGCCTACCCGTACGCCTTCGGGGCGTGCGCGGTGCTGGCGGCGGTGCTGGTGTTCGCGGGCTCAAGTGGCGTACGTACACGTGTATCTGACGGTCCACCAGCGGGGACGGGACGCGGTGGCCCGGGTCTGTCGCGGGTCCTTGCCGGCTTCCTGGCGCTCTACATCCTCAACGTGGCGGTCGAGGCGAGCGTCGGCGGCTGGGAGCCCACGCATCTGGAGACGGTCGGCTATTCGGCGACCGTGGCCGCGTCGGCGACCTCCGTCTACTGGCTGATGATGACGGCGGGCCGCTTCGTCGTCGTACCGATCACGATGCGGTACTCCCCCGAGCGCATCCTCGCGGTGTGCGCGGCCGGGATGACGGTGTGTCTGCTGTTGGCGCTGGTTAAAGGAGTGGCACCGGTGGCGTACGCCGGTGTTGGCTTGTTCATCGCACCGGTCTTCCCGACGGGACTTTCCTGGCTCAACAGGGCGCTCCCCCAGGCCGAGCGAGCCGGGGCGTGGGTGATCGCGGCCTCGAATGTCGGCGGGGTGGCGGCTCCGCCGCTGCTCGGCGTCGGGATCGAGGCCTCCGGGATCCACGCGGTGCCCTGGCTGTTGACCGCACTGTCGGGGGCGTCGCTGCTGGCGACGCTCCGGCTGATCCGACTGACGAGGAGGTCCGCATCATGAAGACCCTGTTCCTGCTCACGCGAAGGCTGACCGAGTGAACGCGCACGGCACGACGAGCCAGATCGAGGTCCGGGGCCTGTCCCGCACCTTCCACACCAGTGTCCGCCGCCCGGGTCTCGTGGGCGGTCTGCGTTCCCTCGTCAATCCGGAGCGGGTGCCCAAACACGCCGTCTCCGACGTCACGTTCGACGTCGCCCCGGGTGAACTCCTGGCCCTGCTGGGCCCGAACGGCGCGGGCAAGTCCACCACCATCAAGATCCTCACCGGCATCCTGCGGCCCACCTCCGGGGAGGCCAGGGTCGCGGGCGTGGTGCCGTACGAGGAGCGGGAGCGCAACGCCCGTAACATCGGGGCGGTGTTCGGGCAGCGCACCCAGTTGTGGTGGGACCTGCCGGTGCGCGAGTCGTTCTCGATCCTGCGGGACATCTACGAGGTGCCCAAGGCCCAGCACGCGGCCCGCTTGCGGGAGTTCGACGACATCCTCGAACTGTCGGCGTTCTGGGACACCCGGGTGCGCCATCTCTCGCTGGGCCAGCGCGTGCGCTGCGACCTGGCCGCCGCGCTGCTGCACGATCCGCCGGTCGTCTTCCTGGACGAGCCGACCATCGGCATGGACGTGGTCGTGAAGGAGCAGGTGCGGGAGTTCCTGCGGCATCAGGTGGAGGAGCGCGGCCGTACGGTCCTGTTGACCACGCACGACATGACCGAGGTGGCCCGGCTCGCCGAGCGGGTCGTCCTCATCAACCACGGCCGGCTGGTGCTGGACGGCACACTGGACGAGATCCGCCGCAAGTTCGGCTCGACCTGGCAGATCCGCGCGACCCTGGCCGACGCGCACGCCGAGGTGACGTCCCTGCCGGGCATCGCGCTGGTGCGGCGGGACGGACCGCAGCTCGTCTTCGGCCCCGAGGGCACCGACGGGCCGACCGTGCACCAGGCGCTGAAGCAGGTCATCGAGCGGTACGAGGTGACCGAGATCGCCATGGACGAGGCGGAGTTGGAGGACGTGATGCGGACCGCGTACGTCCAGGCCGGCCCGCCCGCCGAGGAGGCCTGACATGGCGGCCCTGCACGCCTGGCGCGCCGCCCGTGTCACCCCGCTCGGCGAACTCCTCGCCCCGCCCCGGATCACCGCCGCCCTGCTCCGGCTGACGGTGCAGATCGTGCTGGTGGCGTCCCTGTGGCGCGGCCTGTACTCCCAGACCGGCACCACCGCCGGACTCACCCGCGAGCAGGCGGTGACGTATGCCGTACTGGCCGTACTCGCCTCCCGACTGCGGGAGTTGGACCAGTACGCGGGCCGGGACACGGTGCTTCAGCACATGCACTTCGGCACGATCGTCTACTGGTATCTGCGCCCGCTGCCGCCCCAGCGCTACTACGCGCTGCGGGCGTTCGGCGAGCAGATGTACGGGCTGGCCTGGGCGCTGACGGGATACGCCGTGTGCCTGGCGGCCGGGGTCGTGGAGCCACCCAAGTCACTCGCCGTGGCGGGGGTGTTCGCGCTGAGCATGCTGCTGGGACAGCTCGTCCTCTACTACGTCATGCTCCTCATCGACCAGTTGTGCTTCTGGACGCTGCGCAACGGGGCCGCGATGCTCATCCTGATCTTCGCGCAGAACCTGCTGTCCGGTGTGTACGCGCCGCTGTGGTTCTTCCCGGACTGGTTCATCACGATGAGCCGTTTCCTGCCGTTCCAGGCGACCCTCAGCGTGCCGCTCTCGATCTACGTGGGCCGCGTCCCGCTGTCCGACACGGGCGCCCAACTCGCCGTGCAGGCGGTCTGGGTGGTCCTCCTGTCCCTGTTCACCCGGTTCCTGTGGCGGCGCGCCGCCCGCCGCGTCGTGGCCCAAGGAGGTTGATGCGTGTGAAAGCCGTCCGGATCGTATGGCGCGTCACGCGCCTCAACTTCCGTGCCCAGCTGGAATATCGCACCGAGTTCCTGCTGATGATCGCGATCGGCGCGATCTGGCAGGTGTCGGTGATCGTGTTCGCCACCGTGCTGCTCACCCGGTTCGCCGGGATGGGCGGCTGGGACAGCTCGGACGTGCTGCTGATCCCGGCGACCCGGATGATGGCGCACGGGCTGATGGTGCTGTTCCTGGGCCGGATGCACGGCCTCGGCCGGTTCATCCAGGAAGGCCGTATCGACATCTACCTGGTGCGGCCGATGCCGGTCCACCGGCAGGCGCAGCTGGAGTACTTCCCGACCAACGCGATCGGCGATCTCACGGTGGCGGGCGGGCTCATGGTCGGCGCGCTCAGCCGCAGCCAGCTCGACTGGACGGCGGGCCGTGTCGCGTATCTGATCGCCGCGCTCGTCGGCGGCATGCTGCTGGAGGCGTCCCTGTTCACGACGGTGGCTGCCGCCTCCCTGCGTTTCCCCTCGGCGGACTACTGGAGCCGCTGGGTCGAGGACCTCCTCGGCACCTTCGGCAACTACCCGCTCAACGTGCTGCCCCGCGCGGTGGGCGGCTTCCTCACCTACGGCCTTCCGCTGGCGTTCGTGGCGTTCCTGCCCGCCGCCGTGCTGACCGGGCACGGCCACGACATCGGCGTGCCCTACTGGCTGGCGGCGAGCTCACCCCTCGTAGGCCTGCTGACGTATCTCGCGGCTCGGCTGCTGTGGCGGTGGAGTCTGGGGCACTACACGGGGGTGAACGGGTGACCCGGGGGCCGTCGGCCTCCGGGTCGGCGGCCCCGCTCACATGTCACGGTGGGTCCGGCCGGGACGGCGCCCCTCAGGCCGTGGGCTGCGGGGTGAGCCGCTTGTGGCCCTTGCGGTCGTAGTAGCGGACCATCGCGAAGCCGAAGAGCAGGCCTACGCCCGCGCCGACGCCGATCATCGTCCACGCGCGGGTCAGGCCCGCGTCGCCGCGTGCGTCGAAGTAGAGGATCGCCCTGACGCCGTCGCTGAGTTGGCGCATGGGCTCGAAGTGGGAGAGGAAGCGGTAGAAGCCGGGGACGGCCTGGAGGGGGACGGTCGCGCCGGAGGACGGCAGGCCCAGGACGATGAACACGAACATGGAGACCAGCTGGCCGATGCCGCCGAAGGCCGCGTTGATGGCCTGGACGCCCAGGCCCACGGCGAGGGCGGCGCAGTAGGAGTAGATCCACAGCAGCGGGATGTGGGTGGCGTCCATGCCGAGGACGCTGACGCAGGCCAGCATGATCAGGGAGACGCTGAGGAGGGTGATGCCCGCCGTCATCACCATCTTCAGCAGGAGGGTCTGGGTGCGGTCGATCGGGACGGTCGGGCGGCGGGTGTGCCAGGGGCCGATCTCGTTGTCGGCGTAGCCGAGGGCGGTGTCGACGCCGTTGCTGATGACGTTGCCGCCCATGAAGCCGGCCAGGACCAGCAGCAGGGTGTAGTAGAAGGCGGTCAGGCCGATGCCGCTGTTGGCGCCGATGGGGTGGCCGACCTGGGTGACGACGGCGACCGGGTCGGCGAGCAGCAGCTTCTGCGTGGAGTCGGCCTTCGTGGCCGCGGCCGTGAGCTGCTTGCCGATGGCGAGGGAGGCCTGCTGGGCCGCGGTGGTGGAGATCCTGCTAGCGAGGGAGGAGCCGAGGCTGCCCTTGCCGGGGTTGGTGAGCACGGTGATCGTGGGCCGGGCGGTGGCGTTCGTGGTGGTGAGCGCGGCGACGGAGTCCGTGAAGCCGGCGGGGACGACCAGGGCGCCGTAGACCTTGCCGGAGTCGAGTTCCCGCTGGGCCTGGGCTCTGGTGAGTTGCCGCCAGCCGGGCGCGCGGCTGCTGGTGTCGGTGAGGATGGTGTGGGCGATCTGGGTGCCGAGGTTCTGCCGCTGCCCGGGGAGCGGGTCGCCCGTGTCGCTGTTGACGAGGGCGATGGGCAGGTCGCGCAGCTCGCGGTTGGGGTTGACGATGCCGCCCATGTAGAGGAGGGACAGCAGCAGCGCGAGCAGGCCGGTGAGCACGGTGGGGATGAGCCACAGCTTGGGGCGGCCGAGGAGTGCGGTGGCGCGCAGGCCGGTGGGGGCGGGGGTTGCGGAGTCGTCGTCCATGGTGGTCAAGTCTGGTGCCGGAATCCGGCGGTGGCGGCGCAGGAACACGGCGGACGTCGGACTTGTTGCCGACGATTAATGTGGGCTCCGCTGTTGTCGGGCGGGTCAGGGAGAGGTGGTGGAGCGCCGTGCCGCGTGCGGGTCTCACCGCCGACCGGGTCGTGGCGGCGGCGGCCGACCTCGCCGACGAGGTGGGCTTCGAGAACCTCAGCCTGTCCGCGCTGGCCCGGGGTTTCGGCGTGAAGGACGCGAGCCTGTACTCGCACGTCAGGAACCTCCAGGATCTGCGCACCCGGGTCGCGTTCCTCGCGGGCGGTGAGCTGGTCGACCGGATCGCCGAGGCGGTCGCGGGCCGCTCCGGCCGGGACGCGCTCGCCGCGTTCGCCGGCGCCTACCGGGCCTACGCGCTGGCGCATCCGGGCCGGTACGCGGCCACCCAGATCCGCGTCGACCAGGCCCTGGTCGCCGCCTCCCCCGCCCTGCGGCGGACCGCCGAGATCACCTACGGTCTGCTGCGCCCCTACGGCCTGGAGGAGCCCGATCTCACCGACGCCGTACGGCTGTTGCGCAGTACGTTCCACGGCTACTGCGCGCTGGAGTCCACCGGCGGCTTCGGCGCGCCGCGTGATGTCCAGCGGTCGTGGGAGCGGGTGGTGGACGCGCTGCACGCGGCCCTGACGCACTGGCCCCGGGAGGCCGTGGACGGCTGAGCGGGACGCCCGTCGTGGTCCGCGCCCCAGGCGCATCGCGGACCACTTAGACTGGAAGCTTCGCGAATGCCACGTGCCACCCCGGGGGGGAGGGAGCGCGACTTGTCTCAACAGCAGCTGGGACGTGGTCCCTTGAGAACACCGGGGACACCGGGAGCGCCCGGTCCGGTGCCGCCGGGCGGGAGTCCGCAGGGCCGGATCGTGGGCTGGCTGGGGCGGTTCGGCTGTGTGGCGGCCGGATACGCGGTGTTCCAGTTCCTCTTCGAGGTGCTGCCCGACTCGGTCGACGGGGCAGCGGCCAAGTACCTGATCGCCGGGCTGAGCGGCCTCGGCACGGCCGGGATCACCTGGCTGGCGGCGGCCCTGCTGCGCGCCCGCACGACCGGACCCGCACCGCTCCCCGCCCCCGCTCCCCCGGCACCCGCCGTCCCGGGCCCGCTGCCGCAGGTGTTCGGTTCCGCCTACGACACCCTGGTCGCCCAGGTCGCGGTGGTCGACGACCCGGTGCGCGGCCGTCTCATCGGGTGGCCGCACTCCCTCCAGGAGCTGGACGGCCCGGCCCGGCCGACCTCGCTGGCCACCGCGTACGGCCTGCACATCGTGCTGGACCTGGGCGTGCCGGACGGGCGGCTGCACACCGGCGATCTCATCGACACGCTGTGGCGGCTGCGGCTCCAGGGCGGCGGCTGGTCGGCCCGTTCGCAGGGGGCGGTGGCCCGCCCGGAGGTCACCGCGATGGTGCTGGGC
This sequence comes from Streptomyces sp. NPDC091280, assembly GCF_044768565.1. Lineage (NCBI taxonomy): Bacteria > Bacillati > Actinomycetota > Actinomycetes > Kitasatosporales > Streptomycetaceae > Streptomyces > Streptomyces sp. NPDC091280. Next base: position 231,880 of record NZ_JBIVUZ010000004.1, on the reverse strand, counting down.
GCGCTGGCGCGGGCGGGGGCCTCGCGGGAGCGGCTGGCGGACGAGGTGGCGCGCTGCGAGGCCGGGTTCACCCCCGAACTCGACAGTGCCGGGCGGGCGTTGACGCATGTCGTCACGACCGTGATGCGAGGGCTGCTGCGCGCGGCTCCGGACGCGCCGACGCTTCCCGCGCTGCGCGAGGCCCTGGTCGACGGCGCGCTGTCCGACCCGCTGCGCCAGCACCGCCGCTGCTGGAGCCACCGGCTTTCGGCACTGCCGTGGGCCGGGCACCCGGCCCGGCAGCCCGCCCAGCCCTCCGCCGCGCACACCGCGCAGGCCGTGGTCGCCCTGGACCGGGCGGCCCGGGTGCTGGGCGAGGGGCCGGTGGAGCGGGCGGCGCGCGAGGACGGGGTGCGCTGGCTGCTGGCCTGCCCGGCGACCGCGCACGACGCCTGCGCCGATCTGGCCAACCTGCGCGAGGAGGTGCGCCGCCGGCACCCGGACGACTCCTCGCACCACGAGGTGCTGAACGTACGGCACTTCACCGCGTCCTGGATCCTGCGCGCCCTGCTGACTCCGGGCGCCCTGGAGATCGCCCGGCAGGACGGCCTGGAGGAGGCCTGGCAGGAGCGGCTGAACGGCGCGGCGGGCGCGGTGTGGGCGGCACAGAGCGACGGGATCTGGTCCTGGAGCCGGGACGGGTCGACGTTCACGACGACGGAGGAACTGCGCCAGCCGATCTGGATGACCTATCAGGGGCTTTCGGCGCTGCGCGCACATGCCGTATGGATGTATCAGCCGGATACTCGAACGAGGCCGGTCCGAGGGCTGGTTGGGGAGTGAGCGCATGGGTGGCCGGCAGGTCCTGGCGGCGCGACGGCTGCTGTCCGAGGCGCTGGACGGTGATCTGTCGGACCGGGGGACGGTGAGCGCGGCCCGTGCCGTCGTCGCCGAACTGGGCTCTCCCGAGCGGCTGTTGGAGCTGGTGGCGGAACTCGCCTCCGGCGAGGGGGATCCGGAGCACTGCGCCGGGCTGTCGTACCGTCATGTGCTGGGTTTCGACAAGCTGTTGCTGATCGACGGCGGGCCCCGGCACATGCTGCGCGCTCATCTCTGGCATCACGACGCCTCCTCGATCGGTGCCGAGGACATCCACAACCACCGTTCCCCGCTCGCTTCTTACGTGGTCAGGGGGCGGCTCGCGATGGAGCTGTACGAGGCGCGCGGCGACGGCGGGATCGCGGCGGACCGCTACGAGGAGTCGCTCGCCGAGCGCAGCGCCGACTGGACGCTGCGGCGCACGGGACCGGCGCGGCTGCGGCTGACGCACGTGGGGCAGTACGCGGCGGGCAGTTCCTACGCCCTCCCGGCGAACACCCTGCACCGCGCGTGGTGCGACACGGAGGCGCCGACCGTGACGCTGTTCCTGGAGACGGGGGCCGAACGGCGGCGCCACACCGACGTGTTCACGGCGGCGGGCCCGCATCCGGGCGCGGTGCCGAAAGTGCCGCTGGACGTGAAGGACTATCTGGGCGCGCTGAACGCGCTGGCGGAGTCGCTCAGAAGTTCGTGAGGGCCTGGCGTACGACGTCCAGGTTGTAGGCGTCGATGTCGAGGCCGCAGGCGGCCAGTTCGGCGGGCCGCAGCCAGCGGTAGGCCTGGTCGGGCTCGGGGAGGGTGATCTCCAGGGACAGCGGCCTGACGAGGAAGTTGTCCTGCCAGTTCTTGGTCTCGCGGCCCTGGTAGTCGCTGACGAAGGACGATTCGCCGATCTTGCGGACGATCTCGCCGAGCAGTCCGGTCTCTTCCTTGAGCTCGCGCAGCGCGCCGTCCTCGGACCGCTCGTCCGGTTCCAGCTTCCCGCAGGGCACGCCCCACACCCGGGGCAGGAACCGCTCGGTCGCGCTGCGGCGCACCAGGAGCACGCGCCCGTCGTCGTCCATCACGACGGCAGCAGCCAGCCGCTTGTCGCCGGGGTCCATGGTCATGGTTCCTCGGTCCCTCGCCGGAGATGAGTCCAAAGGGTCTGATACCCAGGAAAGCATCCAACGTACCAGGATCGGCCCCTGCGGGCAGTGGAGCCGGTCTCACCTCCGTACCGAACCGGTCCCGCCTCGGCACGGCACCGCTCTCACCTCCGTACAGCACGGCTCTCGCCTCCGTACGGCTCCGGAACATTTCGTCGGCAGCGCGGCAACCTCCTCGGTGCGGGCGGCGACTTGGGGGCATGACCAACGCAAGACGCACCACTTCCCACCGTCGCCGCGACGCCCGCCGTATCGCCCGCAAGCCGCTCGCGGGCTCGCTCGCCGTCGTGGCCCTGCTGGGCGGCGCGTGGTACGCGACCGCGGCGTCGGACAGCGGCGGCGGCACGAGCGGCGGCACGGCCGCCGCCGGGGCGACGACCGCCTCGGCGTCCCCGTCCGACGACGCCAAGGCCTCTCCCACGACGTCCGGGTCCGCCGCCGCGAAGACCGCTCCGGCAGCCGCGGCCAAGGCCGCGACGAAGACCCCGGCCGCCGCGAAGGCCGCGACCGGCACGCTCTCGCCGACCACCACCACGGTGACGCTGGCCGCCAAGTTCCCCTATCTGACGGCCGGTTACAACAACACCCGGCAGTGGACCCGGACGTCCACGGCCGTCGCGCCCAACGGCACCCTGCGGGTCGCCTGGCCGGCCGCCGACGGCGTCCATGTCACCCCGCTCACCGCCGCCGGCACCCGCTCGGGCGCCGACACGGTCGTCAAGGGCGCCAAGGAGGTCGGCGGTCTGGTCGCGCACAACGACGGCTTCGCGCTGCTCACCCGGGTGGCGGACACCAACAAGTGGAAGGAGACGGCCGCCGCGATCATCCGCTACACGAACGGCAGGCAGACCTTCCGCACCAAGCTCACCGGCACGGCCTCCCACGACACCTCGCCCGGTCTCGACGGCCAGCTCACCTGGAACGGCACCAAGTACGGCGCGTACTTCGTGGTGCACGGCGCGGGAGGATTCGCGGACGGCCACTTCGGCGACAAGCTGGCCTACGTCAGCGCCAAGGGCGCGAAGCTGAGCGGTGGTTGGAGCTGGGGGTGCAGCCACAACGAGGGCATCGCGCTGCACGCCGAGACGACCGGCGCCTTCACCTCGCTGTGCTTCGACGACTGGCGCTCGGGCCTGTTCGTCTCCACCGGGATCGGCGCCCCGGACGTCGCGCCGGTCGTGCAGCGCGAGCAGTGCTGGGCGGGGTACTGCGGTGGTACCTTCCCCGGCCGCACGGGTGACCTGGTGAAGTCGGCGAGCGGCCGGTACGCCACGGCGTTCGCGTCCCGCGGCGCGGCCTCGGCGAAGAAGAACGCCGCCGACTCCAGCGGGCGCGGCTGGACGGTGACCCCGAGGACGAGCACCCACCAGGTCGCCGTCGCCTTCATGGCCAACCGCAACTCCGGTCCCGGCAAGGCGGTCTACCTCACGAGCGCGGCCGGCACCGAGAACGTCAACGTGCACATCGCGCCGTACGGCAAGGACCGGCTCCTGGTGTCCTGGGAGTCCCTGAAGGGCGCCAAGTGCGCGGCCGGTACCTGCACCGGCACCTTCACGGGCACCCATCTGCGGCTCATCGACTGGAACGGCAGGTTCCAGAGCGCGGACAAGGTGGTGGGCGCCCGGATCAGCGGTGACATCGCCGTCCTCAAGGACTCGACGCTGACCTGGGCGTACGCGCCGGTGACGCCGACCTACGCGAGCCCGCTCAACGGGGCCTCGCCGACCGTCACGAGTCTGCGGATCGCCCGGCTGACTCCGTGAACCAGTAGTTCGTGCGCCGCCCTCCGGCCCACCGAACGGAGACGCCGTGATCCCCGTCGACCTCCACGGACACCAGTTCCGTGAGGGGACGGGGGTCCGGCTCGCCGGTGAGCCGGACCAGGGCCACGAACAGGGTGGGCCCGTCACCGACGACCCCTTCACCGTCCAACAGGCCGTGCAGGGAGACGAGTTCGGCGCGGGTCGAGTCTCCCGCCCGCCACCCCGTCACCCGCACCGGCGTGCCCGCTACCGCGCCCGCCACCCGGTGCGCCCGCACCTCCACCGCCCCCTCGGCCATCACCACACTGGTCACCCGGGCACCGCTGCCCGCCGTGTGCCGGGAGGCCACCAGTCCCTCCCCGCCCGCCAACGGCACGATGTCCGTACGGCTCGGATCGCCGCCCACGATCACGCTGTTGTCGTACGACGGGGAGGGTGTCGTGGCGGTGGAGTAGGCGAGGCGCGTGTAGTACGGGTCGTAGCGGACGTCCTCGCTGCCGTGGTTGTGGAGGCGGACCAGGCCGTCGCAACTCGTGGACTGGAGCAGCCAGTTGGCGGGGCCGATGGTGGTGACCGCGTCCTGGCGTTCCGCCGGGCCGGGTTCCTCGACGGCCGTCCACACCTCGTGCTCGGGCGGGAGGAGCAGTCCGAGGAAGCCCTTGCTGGCCCAGTACGGGGAGGCGGGGCCCGAATAGCCTTGCAGGACGGCCGGGTCGGGGCCGTGCCAGCCGAGGGTCAGCAGGCCCTGGCCGTCGACGGCGTCGCGCTCCAGGAAGTACTTCAGGGCGCCGGACGCCAGTCGTCGGGTCTCCCCCGGCGCCAGTGGCGTACGGCCGGTCAGCGCGCCGAGCCACAGCGGGGCCGTCGTCGCGAAGCGGTAGGTGAGGGAGCGGCCCTGGTGCATGGGGGCGCCGTCGCCGCCGAACAGGCGGGCGTAGTCGGCGAGATGGCGTTCCAGGCGGCTGCCGTAGTGGTCGAGGAGCCGGGGGTCGTCGGCGAGCCAGGCGTGCAGGACCGGGTAGAGGTGCATGGCCCAGCCGTTGTAGTAGTCGAACTTGCGGCCGTCGCCGTCCGTGTACCAGCCCTCGCCGACGTACCACTGCTCGATGCGTTCCAGGCCGTGGTCGATCGCCTTGCGGGAGGCCTCGGGCTCGTGGCCGATGTCCTGGAGGAAGCCGCCGACCGTGACGGGGAACAACTCCCAGTTGCAGGGCCAGGGTTGGGCGGTGAGGGCGTCGGTGAGCCAGGCCGCCGCGCGCTGTCGTACCGGCTCGTCGAGGCGGTCCCAGAGGAGGGGGCGGGTCAGGCGCAGGGCGAGGGCGATCGAGGCCGCCTCGACGAGGGGCTGACCGCGGTCCTCGATGCGGGGCCAGACGCCCGCGACGCCGGCCGCGAGTCCGTCGGCGTAGCGCTCCAGTGCCGTCTCGTCGCGGCGGAAGGCGGCCAGCAGCAGGGTGCGGGCGTAGCCCTCCAGGCCGTCGGAGAGCCGGCCGGACCAGCTGGTGCGGGTGCCGGGGAGGTGGTAGAGCGCGTGGTCCTCGGTGGCGTAGGGCGCCACGGCGGCGAGGAGGGTGTCGGCCGCGGTCTCCCAGTGGGCGCGGGTGTAGCCGGTGCGGGGGCTCGACCCGCGGTCGTCGGCGGGCAGGTGCATCGGCTCACTCTCAGGGGCGACGGGTGCGGTGGATGGAGCCTGGGGCGCCCCGGTTCCGGTCGGAACGCCCCAGGGGTCTGTCGGTGCTCAACCCACCCGTACCCGGTCCTTGGGCAGCAGATGCCGGGCGAGGAGCGCGTCCCGGACCAGGCTCGCGTACACCGTGGCACCGTGCGCGGAGGTGTGCGTGTTGTCCTTCTTCTCGTTGTAGAGATAGATCGCCTTGGAGCCTTCCACTCCCAGCGATTCCACCAGCGCCTTGGTCTGCGCCGTGAGATCGATCAGTGTTACCCGCTCGGCGGCGGCGACCGAGCGGACGACGCCCGGCAGGTCGACGCCGAGTCCGTTCACCAGCAGCGCGGTGTCGTTGTTCAGTGTGCCGTCGGCATTGAACCAGCGTCGGACGATCGGTGTCACCAGAACCGGACGACCGCCCCTCTCCCGGATACCCGCCACGAGGGTTTCCAAGTTCGCCCGGTAGGTGGCCTCGTCGGTCGTCTTGTCGTTGTGCGCGAGCTGCACCAGGACGAGGTCACCCGGGTTGATCAGCGGCTGAACCGTCCCCCACAGCAAGGGATTCGCCAGATAGGTGACCGTGCTCTCCCCGGAATCGGCGTAGTTGGCGACGGAGACGCCCTTGCGCAGGAACTGCGGGAGCTGTTGGCCCCAGCCGGAATACGGGTCGCCCGGTTGGTCGCAGACGGTGGAGTCGCCGATCAGGACGATCTGGCGGGCGTGGCGGGCGGGGGTGACCCGGATGCCGGCGAGCGCGGGGGCGGTGCCGCCGAGGGTGAGGTCGAGGCCGGGGGTGCCGTCGGGGCCGGTGGGTTCGCCCTCGGGGGTGCGGACGTTCACGGTGAAGCTCCGGGTGACCGTCCGGCCGGCCTCGGTGGCCGTCTCGGGGAGCAGGGAGCGCCGGGTCTCGCCGCTGATCGCCGTGCTCGCGGCGAGGGGGCCGCCGAGGCGGACGGTGACGTCGTAGGTGCCGGGCGGGACGTCGAAGTGGCAGGCGGTGGCGGTGCAGTCGGCGAGGCCGGGCGGGGGTGTGCGGCCGTGGGCCCGCGCGGGTGCGGCCGGCAGGGCGGTGCTCAGGGTCAGCGCGGTCAGCAACGCGATGGTGAAACGTCTCACCGGTGGTTCCTCCGTCCGACGACAAGGCCTGGCGGTGGACCGTACCGCTCCGGACAAGCGCTTTCTAGTCCTCTGCCGAATTTCTCGCCATACCCAACTTCCAAGCCGCGAAAGCCCTTTCGCGAAATCGATTCAACTGTCACCCTCCAAAGCACCCGCACCCCCACCTCCCGAAGGAGGCACCCTCATGTCCGGATCCGTGAACAGACCGGTCCGTCGCCGCGCCTTCGTCCTCGGCACGGCGGCCGTCGCCGGTTCGGCGGCACTCGCCGGGCCGCTCGCCGAGAGCGCGTCCGCCGCGGCCTTCGGCTACAGCGACGACGGCTCGAACTACGTCGTCGACACCGGCGCGAGCCTGGTCTTCAAGGTCAGCAAGACGAACGGCGACCTGACCTCACTGGTCTACAAGGGCACCGAGTACCAGGGCTACGGCGGCAAGAACTCGCATGTCGAGTCCGGCCTCGGCACCTCCACCGTGACGATCGCGCAGTCGGGCTCGACGATCCTGATCTCGGTCGCGTACGGCACGCTCAAGCACTACTACGCGGCCCGCAGCGGCGAGAACAACGTCTACCTGTGGACCAACAAGGCCGACGACTCGGTCAGCGCGACCCGCTACATCGTGCGCGTGAAGGCCGGACTGTTCCTCAACGACCAGCCGGATTCCTACACTTACGCGCCGACCACCATCGAGTCCGCCGACGTGTTCGCGAAGTCCGACGGCCAGACCCGCTCCAAGCACTACTCCAAGAACCGGGTCGTCGACTACGACTACATCGGCTGGACCACCGGCGGCGTCGGCCTGTGGGTCGTGCGCAGCAACCACGAGAAGGCGTCCGGCGGCCCGTTCTACCGCTCCCTGCTGCGCCACCAGAGCGCGGACGGCGGCGGGTTGTACGAGATCCTGTACTACGGCGAGAACCAGACGGAGGCGCAGCGGTTCGGTCTCCAGGGCCCGTACGTCATCGCGTTCACGGACGGCGGGGCGCCCTCCTCCGCGCTCTACCACGCCAACCTCACCACCACGTGGGCCGATGCGCTCGGCATCTCCGGGTACACGGCGGCGAGCGGCCGGGGCCGGGTCGCGGGCGTGGGCATCACCGGGCGGGACACGGCGTACGCGTACACGGTCGGGCTGGCCAACTCGGCGGCGCAGTACTGGGGCTCGGCGCGGGCCTCGGACGGCTACTACTCCCTCACCGGAATCCTGCCGGGGACGTACACGCTAACCGTCTTCAAGGGTGAACTCGCCGTCTACACCGGGTCGGTGGCGGTCACCGCGGGCGGCACGACGACGCTGAACAGCATCGCGATCCCCTCTTCCAACGACCCGTCCAACGCGAGCGCGATCTGGCGGATCGGCGACTGGGACGGCACTCCGGGCGGGTTCAAGAACGCCGACCTGATGACGTACGCGCATCCCTCGGACGTCCGGGCCGCCGCCTGGACCGGCAACGTCGTCATCGGCAGCGGGACGGAGACCTCGGCGTTCCCCTGCTATCTGTGGAAGGACGTCAACAGCGGCATCGTCGTCTACTTCAAGTTGACGGCCGCCCAGCTCGCCGCCGCGCACACCCTGCGCATCGGGGTGACAACGGCGTACGCCAACGGCCGGCCGCAGGTCGTCGTCAACGACACCTGGACCTCGGCCGTGCCCTCACCGCCCACGCAGCCGAGCACGCGGTCGCTGACCGTGGGGTCCTACCGGGGCAACAACAACACGTTCACGTACAGCGTCCCGGCGTCCGCCTGGCTGACGGACGCGAGCGCCTACAACACGCTGAAGATCTATGTGGCGAGCGGGTCGGGGACCACGTCGTTCCTGAGCGCCGGCACGTCGATCGACGCGATCGACCTGCTCGCCTAGGTGCGGCAACGTCCGGGCGGGGGAGGCGACTTGTCGGCACGACCGGGCCGACCGCACGTCACCGCTCCCCCGCCCGGTGCCGGACCGCGATCAACTACCGCGTGTCCACTGCTGGTTGGTCGCCCCGCTGCACGCGTACGTGATGATCGCGGCGGAGTTGGCGGTGGAGGCGCCGGACACGTCCAGGCACTCGCCGCTCGTCCTGGCCTTGACGAGGACGTAGCTGCCGGACGTGGTCAGGCTCCACTGCTGGGTGGTGGCGCCGGTGCAGTTCTCCTGGGTGACGTTGGCCGAGTTCTCCTGGAGGCACAACGAGCTGCCCCGGCCCATGAGTTCGTAGTAGCCGGTGCCGAGGTCCTTGAACCACCACTTCTGGTTGGTGCCGCTGTTGCAGGTGTACTGGCTGATCGCGATGCCCTGCCACAGGGACTGGTTCGGTACGTCCGCGCACTTGCCGCTGTTGCGGGACACGAGCGTGTTGTAGGTCGCGCTGGTCCCGGTGATCGTGCCGGCGGCCGTGTCGATCGACACCTCCGGGTACCAGGACGCCATGGACATCGAGGTGGTGGTCGGGAAGGTCAACGGCAGCCAGACGTAACGGGAGTCGTTGACGGTGCCGCCGAAGGAGTTGCCCCAGCGGTCGCCCATGTAGAGGTAGGAGGTGCCCGAAGTGCCGGTGACCGGGAGGACGTAGGCGGTCTGCGAGTTGTAGGCGGTCGAGTCGCCGACGTTGGTGAACGCCGTCCAGGGGCCGGTGATGCTGGTGGCGGTGGCGTACTGCTGCTGGTTGGCGCTCCAGCCGGTGGCGCCCGACGTCAGCATGAAGTAGACGCCGTCGCGCTTGAAGAGGGCCGGTGCCTCGCGGTGTCCGCCGACCCACGGGTTGGCGACCAGGCTGTCGATCGCCGTGTAGTCGGCGGTGAGCTTGTAGATGTGCAGGTCGTAGTTCTCGTTGGCGGCGGAGACCATGTACGCGGTGCCGTCGGTGTCGACGAAGGTCGTGATGTCCCGGGACATGTTGTCGCCGAGCGGCTGGAAGCTGCCCTGGTAGGTGTAACTGCCGTCCACGGTCGAGGAGACGGCGACGGCGGCCTTCGCCTCGCTGTAGTCGACGCCGTTCTCCTTGTGCATCCACATCACGAACTGGCCGGTGGACGCGTTGTAGATGACCTTGGGCCGCTCGATGTAGGCGGTGCCCAGCTCGGAGGCGCTGGACTGGCTCAGGACGTGGTTGCGGAACTCCCAGTTCTTCAGGTCCGTGGAGCGGTAGGCGTCCACGTACTTGAAGGTGTTGTCGGCGTTGCGGTCCTCGCCGAACCAGTAGTAGTAGCTGCCGACCTTGATCACCCCGCCGCCGTGCGCGTGCACGGCGTTGCCCGAAGTGTCGGTGAACTGAACGCCGTTGGTGATGGTCTGGGCGGCGGCCTGGGCGGGTCCTGCGGTCACCAGTGCGGCGGCGAGTGCGCAGCACAGGGCGACGAGGATCGCGTACACACGTCTCATCTGACGCCTCTCGGAGGTGGGGGGACAACACGGCTGAAAATAGTGGGGGGTTCGGGATTTCGTACGCCATCTGCCATTACGAACGCCGAAAAGGTAAGGGTGTGTTACGGGAAGGTCAACGGGTCGCGCGTGACAAAGATGGTCACGAGTTTTCTGTTATCGGCGCGTCCGGCGCCCGTCTCCACTGACGTGCGCAGCCATACCCACAAGACAGCAGCCGCCGTAGGCGCCCTCGCGACCGCCGCCCTCCTGGTCGCGGTGCCGCCCGCCTCCGCCGCGGGCACCCGCGACGCCACCGCCGACGTCCTCGCGGACCGCGATGTCACGCTCACCGGCGACACCGTGGTCACCGTGCCGGCCGGGACGACGACGTACGACGGGGTGTTCCGCGGCGAGGGGACGCTCACCGTGCGCGGCGGCGGGACGCTGGTCCTCACCAAGGACAGCGACTTCACGCTCCCGGCGGCCCGGCAGCGGCAGAAGGTGACCACCCAGGGCGGCAACCACCCGTACACGACGGTCAGCGACCCCGACCCGCCCGCGATCACGGTCGAGCGGGGCGCGACGCTCCAGTACGGGACGGGTGGTGGCACCGGGCTGATCGGCCACTTCCCGTACAGCACCCCGGGCTATCAGCTCAACCAGCTCAACGTCCGGGTCGACGGGACCCTGCGCCTCTCCCTGACCCGCACCTTCAACATCGGCACCATCAGCGGCTCGGGCCTGGTCACACAGCCGCGCGGCATGTGGGGCACCCTCGACCTCGCCGGAACCCACCCCTTCTCAGGGGTGATCGACAACGGCACCGGTATGGCGGTCGGCCGCCCCGAGTACCCGGTCGCGCTGCCCGACGCCCGCGCGATCCTCAACCAGGGCTCCTGGATCATCGACACCCCGCTGTACCAAACGATCACCCTGCGCCAGGACTTCTACCAGCGCGCCTACGGCAGCGACGTCAACGTGCACTCCCGGCCGGGCAGCAAGGTCGTCCTCACCGGCCAGTACAGCTACACCGACCAGGGCGGCGACACCCACCCCTCGCTCAGCGACCCCGGCCTCAACTGGCGGGCGATCCCCCACCAGTTGAACAAGCGCGGCACCAACATCGAGGGCGCGGACGTCCAGTGGGGCGACGGCACCACCCACCGGATCTTCATGCCGGGCACCAAGGACACCGTCTACATCAACCTCCACATGGCCAGCGGGGTCCGCTCCCGGCTGACCTTCGACTACGACGGTCCCGTCACCCTCGGCGCGCCGATCGGCGGCGGCCGGTACCACGACACGCTGGCCGCGCCCGGCGCCGGGGACATCGTCGTCGCGGGAACGCGCGGCAACGACGTGACCTTCGCGGCCCCGCAGTACTACGACGGGTCGACGACCGTGGAGAAGGGGGCGGTGCTGCGGCTGGGGTCCGGGAAGCGGGGCGGCGACGGCGGGGTGCTGACCGGTACCCCGGTGCGGCGGATCGTCGACGACGGGACGCTCGTCTCGCGGAACGTGTCGCTTCCCGTGACACTGTCCTACCTCTCCGGCGGCGGGTCCCTGGTCCAGTCCGGCGCCGCGACCACCACGCTCACGGGCACGGCGGTCACCTACACGGGGACGACGACCGTCACCAAGGGCACGCTGGCGCTCCGGTCCGGGGCGACGCTCGCCCACAGCAGGGCGATCCGGCTCGCCTCGGCGGGCGCACGGCTGGACGTGGGGACGGCGGGGCTGCGGGTGGCGACCGCGCTCAGCGGGCCGGGCACGGTGCGGGGTTCGGTGACCAACGACGGCGTGGTCTCCGGCGGCCCCACCGTCACCGGGAACTACACGCAGCGCGCGAAGGGCGAACTGGCCCTGGGCGCCCGGCCGTTGAAGGTGACCGGCGAGGTCGCCCTGGCCGGCCGCCTCGATGTCTCGGCCGCCGGGAAGCGCCCCGCGCGGACCGTGACGATCGTGGACCACACGGGCGGCGCCCCGACCACCGGCGCGTTCAAGGGACTTCGCGAGGGCGGCAAGGTGAAGCTGGCCGGCACCACGTACCGCATCAGCTACCGGGGCGGCGACGGCAACGACGTCGTCCTGACCGCCGCCACCGCGAAGGGTTCCGCCGCGCCCACCGCGCGCCCCACGTCCTCGTCCGGGACGACGAGCACCGAGACCCGTGCCGAGAACACCGCCCGGGGCGCCGGTTTCGGCTGGTGGCCCTACGCCCTCGGGCTCGGTCTCCTCGGCGCCCTGCTGGTCCCGGCGACGGCCAGGCGCACCCGGAGCGACGGCGGACCCGGCGGCGCGGGCGGCAGGGGCGCCAGGGGCGGGAGGCACTCGGCCCGGAGCGACAGGCGCTCTCGCGGCCCCATCGACTAGCGTCGTGGCATGACCAGCGACCTCCCGCCCCGCCTCGCCGACGCCCTGGCCGCCGGACCACTCGTCCTCGACGGCGGGCTGTCCAACCAGCTCGCGGCGGCCGGGCACGACCTGAGCGACGAACTGTGGTCGGCCCGGCTGCTCGCGGACCGGCCCGAGGCGATCGTGGAGGCGCACCTCGCGTACTTCGAGGCGGGCGCCGACGTGGCGATCACCTCCAGCTACCAGGCCACCTTCGAGGGCTTCGCCAAACGCGGGGTCGACCGGGAACGGGCCGCCGAACTGCTCGCGCTGAGCGTGCGGTTGGCGCGCGAGGCGGCCACAAGGGCGCATGCGAAGGGTGTCGTACGGCCGCTGTGGGTGGCCGCCTCCGTCGGCCCGTACGGGGCGATGCTCGCGGACGGCTCCGAGTACCGGGGGCGCTACGGCCTGACGGTCGACGAGCTGGCGCGCTTCCACCGGCCCCGGCTGGAGGCGCTCGCCGCCGCCCGCCCCGACGTGCTGGCCCTGGAGACGGTCCCCGACCTCGACGAGGCCGAGGCGCTGCTGCGGGCGCTGCGCGGGCTGGACGTGCCCGCCTGGCTGTCGTACTCGATCGCCGGGGACCGCACCCGCGCGGGACAGCCGCTGGAGGAGGCGTTCGGGCCGGCCGCCGACGCGGACGAGGTCATCGCGGTCGGCGTGAACTGCAGTGCCCCCGAGGACGTGGACGGCGCGGTCGGGATCGCGGCCCGGGTCACCGGCAAGCCCGTCGTCGTCTATCCCAACAGCGGTGAGACCTGGGACGCCGGGGTCCGCGCCTGGACCGGCCGTGCCACCTTCAGCGGCGAGCAGGTCGAGGGCTGGCGGGCCTCGGGCGCGCGGCTGATCGGCGGCTGCTGCCGGGTCGGGCCCGGGGCGATCACGGCGATCCGGCACACGCTCACCCCGCGGTGACCGCCGCGATCGAGTTCCGTACGACCACGTGCGTGCCCAGCAGCAGGTGCTCGTCCGGGGACTCCGGTGTGCGGCCCAGCGCGGTGCGCACCGCGAGCCGGCCCAGCTCCTCGTAGGGGACGTGGACCGTGGTCAGGGCGGGGTACAGGTCGCGGGCGAAGGGGATGTCGTCGTAGCCGGCCAGTGAGACGTCGCCGGGGACGTCGAGGCCCGCCTCGTGCAGCGCGGTCAGCGCGCCCGCGGCGACCATGTCGGTGGCGGCGACCACGGCGGTGAACTCCAGCTTGCGGCTCAGCGCCCGGCGCATCAGCCGGTGGCCCGAGTCGCGGGTGAAGTCGCCGTGCAGCAGGAGTTCCGGGTCGGGTTCGAGGCCGCGCGCGCGGTGGGCGGCGAGGTAGCCGCGGGCGCGGCCCTGCGCGGTCGCGTGGTCGGGCTTGCCGCCGAGGAACAGGACCCGCTGGTGGCCCCGGGCCAGGACGTGCGCGACCAGGGCGTAGGCGCCGCCCTCGTTGTCGTACTCGATGACCGTGACGGGTGCGCCCGGGCCGAGCGGCGGGCGTCCGCAGAGCACCAGCCGGGAGCCGGCCGCCGCGAGGGAGTCGGCGATACGGCGGGTGCGGGTGCGGTACTCGGGGGTGTCGGCGGTGCCGCCGACGAGGATCACGGCGGCGGTGCGCTGGGCGCGCATGGTCTCGATGAAGTCCAGTTCGCGCTGTACGTCGCCCTCCGTGCTGCACACCAGGCACAGATGGCCGAGCCGGGTCGCCTCGCGCTCCACGCCGTGTGCCATCAGGGCGAACGACGGTCCGGTGATGTCCTCCAGGACGAAGGCGAGGGTCGGCGTCCCGACGCCGGCCACGGCCTTGGCGCGGGCGTCGGCGACATAGTCCAGTTCGCGGACGGCCCGCAGCACGCGGGTGCGGGTCGCGGTGCTCACCGGGTAGTCGCCGCCGAGGACCCGCGACACGGTGGACGCGGACACGCCGGCGCGGGCCGCCACGTCCCGGATGGTGCTCCCGTTCGCGTCCTGGCTCTTCCTGGTCATGTGCCGCCCCGCCCCTCCCCCGCCTGCGGAAACACGTCGACAACCGGTTCCCTGCGCGGAGCGTAGCAGTGGGCGGCGGCCGGGAGGAGAGGCGTGCGTCGGTCAAGTTCCGCGCGCGGTCGGCCAGTTCCGCTCAACGGACCGGAGCGCGCCCCACCGTACGGCGGCGGCCCATGCTCGTCGCGGCCCACCGACCGCCGGTCCCGGCAGCCGGCTCGTCACCACGGGGGAATGCGCAGTGAGCAGCACGAGGACAGTCCCGCCCGCCGGTTCCGACCGGGCAGCGGTCGCCCTGCACGCCCGGCATCTGAGCACGGGCCGGGCCCGGCTGGCGGCGATGTTCGGGAACGTCGTGGAGCAGTCCGCGCGGGGCGCGGAGGTCACCTGCTCGGACGGCAGGACCTACCTCAACTGCGGCGGGTACGGCGTCTTCCTCACCGGCGCCGCGCATCCGGCGGTCGTCGCGGCCGTCCAACGGCAGGCGGCGCGGCTGCCGTTGTCCACCCGGCTGTTCCTGGACCCGGTCTCCGGGCCCGCCGCCGAGGCGCTCACCGGGGTCGCGCCGGCCGGTCTGGAGCGGGCGTACTTCTGCGGCTCGGGGACCGAGGCCGTCGAGGCGGCCGTCAAACTGGCCCGCGCGCACGGCCGGCGGCGGCTGGTCTCGATGCGGAACGGCTATCACGGCAAGACCCTCGGCGCGCTGTCGCTCACCGCGAACCCGCTCTACCAGGACCCGTTCCGGCCACTGCTGCCGGACGTCCGCCATCTGCCGTTCGGGGACCCGGACGCGCTCGCGGCGGCGCTGGCCGACGGGGGCGAGGACGCCTGTGTGGTGGTGGAGCCGGTGCAGAGCGAGGCCGGGGTGATCGTGCCGCGGCCGGGCTATCTGGCGGCGGTGGCCGCGCTGTGCCGGGAGCACGGCGCGTTCCTGGTGGTCGACGAGGTGATGACCGGGCTCGGCCGGCTCGGCTCCTGGTGGGGCTGCGCGGCCGAGGGCGTGGTGCCGGACGTGCTGGTGACCGGCAAGGCGCTGTCCGGCGGGGTGCTGCCGGTGGCCGCCATGCTCGCCACCCAGGCGGCGTTCGAGCCGTTCGACGCGGACCCCTTCCTGCACACCTCCACGTATTCCGGGGCGCCGATCGCGATGGCCGCCGTCACCGCGACCATCGGGGTCGTCCGCGACGAGGGGCTGGTCGAGCGGGCCGCCGCCATCGGCGCCCGGCTGCTGCCCGCGCTGCGGGCGGCGGCGGCCGAGCGCGCGCCCGGTCTGGTCCGCGAGGTGCGCGGGGCCGGGCTGCTGATCGGGATCGAGTGGGCGGACGCGTGGGCGGCCGGTGAGTTCCTGCTGGAGATGGTCGAGCGCGGGGTCGTCGTCAACCACTCCCTCAACGCCCATCCGGTCGTGCGGCTGACCCCGCCCGCCGTGCTCACCCCGGCGCAGGAGACCCGGCTGCGGACGGCCGTCGAGGGTTCCCTGTCCGCGCTGGCGAAGTCCCTGACCTGACCCTTCCGAAAGGCCGACGACGCACATGAACAGCTCCGACAAGACCGCGCAGCCCAGGACCGTGCTGGTCACCGGGGGCAGCGGTGTCCTGGGCAGCGCCCTGTTGCCGCTGCTGCGCCACCACCGGGTGATCGCGCTGGCCCACCGCGGGCGGCCGTCCCCCTGCGACGAGGTCCTGGCCGGCGATGTCACCCGGCCCCGGCTGGGACTGGACGCCACCGCCTACCGCCGGCTGTGCGCGCGCACGGACGCGGTGGTGCACGCCGCCGGCACGGTCGCCTTCGGATCCGGGCGTACGACGATGCGCGCGACGAACGTCGAGGGGGCGGGGCGCGTCGCCCGGTTCGCGGCCGAGGCCGGGGCCCCGATGATCCACGTCAGCACCGCGTACGTGGCCCGCCACCGGGAGATCGCGGCAGCGGGCGGCAACCGTGCCGAACGGGCCGGGAACAGTCCCGCGGACTACGTGGCCTCGAAGATCGCCGGTGAGGAGGCGGTCGCCGCGGCGGGCGGGCGGGTCACGGTCGTCCGGCCGTCGATCATCATCGGCGACTCGGTCACCGGGGAGATCGCCGCACCTCAGGGGCTGCACACGTTCGCCCAGCAGGTGCTGCGCGACCGGCTGCCGTTCGTGCCGAGCGACCCGGCGAGCTATGTGGACTTCGTCCCGCAGGACGTGGTGGCGCGGGCGGTCGTCTCGCTGCTGGACGACGGTCCGCGCCCCGCCGAGCACTGGCTCAGCGGCGGGGCCGGGGCGCTGACCTGCGACCGGCTGGTGCGGGTGATCGTCGAGGAGGCGGCCGACGCGGGCATCGCGGTCCGCCCGCTGCGGGTGCTGGCGCCCGATGTCGTGGACCGGCTGGTCCGCCCGGCGTTCTTCGACGTGGTGCCCGCGTGGGCGCGGACCCGGCTGGACCGGCTGCTGGACATGTCGTCGGTCCTCTTCAACGAGAAGCCGCTGCCCAGTTCGCTCGCGGACATCCCCGGATGCGCGTCGGCGACCGGCGCGCGGGCCGCCGAGAACGCCTGGCGGGTGTCGGTACGACGCCTGATCACCGACCGGCTCGGCGCGCGGGCGTCGGCATGAACTCCCGCCGTTCCCAACGGAGTTCAGCTCATCGAGGAGGAGAGGGCGATGTACTTTCTTGAAGCCGAGCGCGCGGTGCTGGACCGGTTCCTGCCCGGTCTGGACGACCAACTCGCCGCGCTGCCGCAGCCCGAACGGGAGCGCCCCGGCGGCCCCGCGCTGCCCCTGTTCCGGGCGGCGGGCGGCCCGGCGCTGCTGGTCCCGGCGGAGCACCGCGGTCTCGGCGTCGGCGCGGAGGACGCCGTGTCGCTGCAACGCGCGGTCGGGGCGCGCAGTCCGTCCCTGGCGGTGGCCACCACGATGCACCATCTGTCGGTGGCCGGGCTCGTCCAGGCGTACGAGGTCGCCAAGGGCATGGAGTGGATGCTGCTGGAGGCGGTGGCCGACCAACGGCTGCTGGTCGCCTCGGGGTTCGCCGAGGGCCGGTCGGGCCAGTCGATCCTAGCCTCCTCCATCACGGCCCGCCGGGACGGCGAGGACCTGGTGCTCAACGGCGTCAAGAAGCCGTGCAGCCTGTCGGCGTCGATGGACCTGCTGAGCGTGTCGGTGACGCTCGACGCGGAGACGGCCCCGGAACTGGCCGTGGCGGTGGTCCCGGTGGCGACGCCCGGGATCTCGGTGCATCCGTTCTGGGGCAGCTTCGTGCTGGCCGGCGCGGAGAGCGACGAGGTCAGACTGCGCGACGTCCGTGTCCCACCGGATCTGGTGGTCCGCACCGGGCTCGGCGCGGACCGCACGCTGGACCCCGTGCAGACGGTGGGCTTCGTCTGGTTCGAGCTGCTGATGGCCGCCTCCTACATCGGGATGGCCAGCGCGCTGGCCGAGCGCGCGCTGTCGGCGAAGAAGACGGGTCCCGCCGAACTGGCCGCGATCCTGGTCGAGTTGGAGTCGGCCATGGGCGGTGTCCGGGGCGCGGCGGCCACCCTGGACACGGGCCGGCCGCTCGGCCAGGACGATCTGCTGCGGGCCCTGGTCTGCCGTTTCGCCGCGCAGGACGCCATCGACCGGGTGGTGCCGCGCTGTCTGGAGGCGCTGGGCGGCATGGCGTACGTCTCCTGCGACGACACCGCGTATCTCGCCGCGTGCTCGGCGGCGCTCAAGTTCCATCCGCCGTCGCGGAGATGGGCCGCCGAGGGCATGTGCGCGGCCTTCACGGGCGGCCCGCTGGTCCTGGGCTGACCGGCCCGCCGACACCGCACCGACCGGCCCGCCGGCACCGCGCCGACCGGCCCGCCGGGACTGCGCCGACCGATCCCCTTTCTCACCCCTGACACCCTGGGAGAACCCCAAGTGACCTGCCACGTAACCGTCGAGGCGATCGTCCCGGACCAGGACGCCGCCCGTGTCTTCGACCGGGTCCAGGACTACGAGCGGTACACCGAGTACACGGAGACGGTCCGGTCGGTCACCGTGACGCCCGGCCCGGCCGACACCCTGGAGTCCGCGTGGGAGGTGCGCTTCCGCGGCGGGCTGCTGCGCTGGACCGAGCGGGACGTGATGGACCCGGCCGCCCGGCGCATCACCTTCGACCAACTCACCGGAGACTTCGCCCGGTTCACCGGCACCTGGGACATCACCCAGGCCGGCCGGGACGTGACCGTGCTGTTCGCCTGCGCATTCGACCTGGGCATCCCCAGTCTCGAACCGATCATCAACCCGGTCGCGATGCGCGCGCTGGACGAGAGCATGGGCCTCATCCTGCGTGGGCTGCTGGGCGCGGAGATCCGGCTCACCGGCAGCAGGCGCGACACCTCCGCGGACCCCGACCGCCTTGCCGACACCCCGACTTGAGGAGAGCTCGTGGACAACCGCCGGACCGTCGTACTCGACCCCCACGGCCGGGACATCCCCGCCGAGGTCGCCCGGCTGCGCGCACTCGGCGCGGTCGTCCCGGTCGAACTGCCCGGCGGGATCCCCGCCTGGGCCGTCACCCGCCACGAACTGCTGAAGTCACTGATGCTCGACCCCCGCGTCAGCAGGGACGCCCGCCGCCACTGGGCCCTCTACGAGAAGGCGGGCAGCGAACCCGGATGGGGCTGGATCTACAGCTGGACCGGCATCGTCAACATGCTCAGCTCCTACGGCCCGGACCACACCCGGCTGCGGAAACTCGTCGCACCGAGTTTCACCCGGCACCGCACCGAGACCATGCTGCCCCGGGTGCGGCGGATCACCGCCGCTCTGCTCGACGCGCTGGAGGAGGTTCCGGAGGGTCAAGTCGTCGACCTGCGGGCCGAGTTCGCGCATCCGCTGCCGATGCGGATGATCTGCGACCTGTTCGGCGTGCCCGACCGTATGCGGGCCGCCGTGGCCCGGCTCATCGAGTCGATCATGGACACCACCGGGGGTCCCGAGCAGGCCGCGAACGTCTTCGAACAGATCGTGACGGTGCTGCCCGAGCTGATCGCGGAGACGACCCGCGAGCCCGGCGACGACCTGACCACCGAGCTGATCACGGCCCGCGACCAGGGCGACCGGCTCTCCGAGGAGGAGCTGATCCACACCCTGCTGCTCGTCATCGGCGCCGGTTTCGAGACGACGGTCAACCTCATCGGCAACGCCGTCCACGCGCTCCTGCGGCACCCCGAGCAGCTCAAGCGGGTGCTGGCCGGGCAGTTGGAGTGGGAGCAGATCGTGCAGGAGACGCTGCGCTGGGCGCCGTCCATAGCGAACGTCCCGCTGCGCTACGCGGTCACCGACATCACGCTCGCCGAGGGGACGACGATCCGGGCCGGGGAGGCCATCCTGACGACCATCGCGGCGGCGGGGCACGACCCGGAGCGCTTCGGGCCCGACGCGCATCTCTTCGACGCGTCGAGGAACGCGGACGGGCATCTCGCCCTGGGCATCGGGGTGCACCGCTGTGTCGGTGCCCCGCTGGCCCGGATGGAGGCACTCACCGCGCTGCCCGCGCTCTTCGAACGCTTCCCGGGCATCTCGCTCGCGGTCGACGACGACGCCCTCGAACAGGTCCCGTCGCTCATCGCCCAGGGCTGGCGCGAACTGCCGGTCCGGCTCACGCCCGCGCCGCCCGCTCCCCGGTCGTGACCACGCGTTGCACAACCGGTTTCTATCCGTCCTCGGCCGGGCCGCCTCAGGACGACTTCGGCACGTCCCCGGTCCGCCGCAACCGCCGTACGACCGACCGCAGTTCGACGGCGCCGCGCGCGGGCGTGCCCACCACCGGGGCGGCCGGCTCGCGGGTGGCCGGGTCGGCCGCCCACAGGGCGAACTCGGGATCGCGCGGGCCGTGGGCGACGTAGGGCGCGCCCTCGCCGAAGATCCGGACCGGGTGCGTGTCGTCCCAGGCCGGCCAGCCCGGGTCGCCGTCCGCGGCGAACCGCACCCAGGCCCCGTGCATGGCGTCGGCGAGGTCCTGGGGCGCGCCCTCGCCCGCGAGTTTCGCGGCCTCGGGGGCATCGCCCGTGTCGAAGACGAAGCCGAGTTCGAGGGCATGGCAGGCGCCCAGGCCGGGGAGGTTGGAGGGCCAGGCGAACTCGTAGACGTGGGAGTGTCCGGGGCGGGCGTCGGCGAGGCGGTGCAGCGGGTAGCGGAGCAGGTGGTCGGTGACGAGCTGGCCGACGGTCTCGGCGGTGCCGGCTCCGGGGTGCAGGGCGCGGTAGCCGCGGGGGACCTCGACACCGCAGTGGCAGCGGGCCATCGCGCCGGCCAGGGCGACCGCGCCGAGCCGGTCGACGCGCTCGTGCAGGCCGCCGGGGACCAGCCAGAGCCGGTACTCGTCGCGGGTCCAGCCCATCAACAGGTCGACGTCCCGGGCGACTTGCCCCTCGACGAGGGCCTCCAGCGGGTCGCGGGGCACCAGTTCGCCGTCGATGACGATGCCGAACGTGGGTCCGCCGAGCACCGGGCTGCTGAGCCGGCCCACGTCGGCCTGGGTGCGCAGCAGCAGGTCGCGGTCGACGGCGGCGAAGGCCTCGGCGGTGGCGGGGACCTTCAGCCGGGTGGCCATCCGGCGCACCATGCGCCGCACCTTGTCGCGGTCGAAGGCCTCGGGCGGCCCGCTCTGGAGGACGGCGCGGCGGACGAGTCCTTGTGCCTGCGGGGCGGCGAGGAGGGCGCCGATGCTGATCGCGCCGGCGGACTGCCCGAAGAGGGTGATGCGGTCGGGGTCGCCGCCGAACGCCGCGATCGACTCGTGCACCCAGCGCAGCGCGGCGAGCTGGTCGCGCAGGCCGGGGTTGGCGGGCGCGTCCGGGAAGAGTCCGTAACCCTCCACGCCCAGGCGGTAGTTGACCGAGACGAGGACGGCTCCGTCCCGGGCGAAGGCGTGTCCGTCGTAGACCGGGACGGCCGAGGAGCCCCGGGTGAGCGCGCCCCCGTGCAGCCACACCATGACCGGCAGCCGGGCGCCCCGGCCGGGTTCCGGGGTCCACACGTTGAGGTTGAGACAGTCGTCGCCGGGCACGACGGGGTCGGAGAGCAGCTTGGCGAAGGCGTCGGAGTACGGCGGTTTCGGCGCGGTCGCCCCGAAGTCGACCGCGTCCCGCACCCCGTCCCAGCGCTCGGGCGGTACCGGCGGGCGGAACCTGCGCGGCCCGAAGGGCGGCGCGGCGTAGGGGACGCCCCGAAAGACCGCGATCCCGCTCTCGTACCGCCCGCGCACCGCCCCGTAGGGCGTGCCCACCACGGGCCCCGCCTGCTCCGCCGCCATGACCGTCATCCGCCCACCAGCTCCTCACCGCGCTCGTGAACCATGCTCATCAGAGCATCACACCGCACCCGGCTATTCCGGCGGACGAGCGCGGCTGGACGGGTTATCGGTGCGGGTGCCCGGACGGTGCCGTGCGGATGCGGCGCGGTGTCGTGGCGGAGGGGTGCGGGACCGCGTGTCCGCCGACCGATTGACCCCCGCTCCCTCGCAGATCTACGGTAGAAGACGCTTTCAGAAAACGTTTCCGACCTAGCTTTCCACGCCGCACTACGGGAGGGTCATGCCCAGCGCCCAGCCGCCGAGGGCCGTGTTCGCCATGGATCCGGTGCACCTGCCCCTGCTCTTCCCCCCACCCCTGATGGCACGGCTCCGGCAGAGCGCCGAGATCGACCCCGGGCTCGTCGTCCGGGACTTCGCCGCCCCGGAGGCCGCTCGCGCGCTGGCCGGGGCCGACGTGCTGATCACCGGCTGGGGGTGCCCGCACCTGGACGCGGGCGTCCTCGCGGCGGCGCCCCGGACACGCGCCGTGCTGCACGCGGCCGGGTCGATCCGCTCGCTGGTCGGCGAGGCGCTGTGGGAACACGGCGTGACCGTCTCCAGCGCCGTCACCGGCAACGCGCTGCCGGTCGCCGAGTACACCCTCGCCATGGTCCTGCTCGCCGGGAAGGACACCTTCGCGCAGCGGGAGCGCTTCCGCAGCACGCACACGCATCCGACGCCCGCCGAGACCGCCGCGATCGGCAACCTCGGCCGCCGGATCGGCGTCATCGGCGCCTCCCGGGTGGGCCGCCGGCTGCTCGAACTGCTCCGCCCCCACGACTTCGAGGTCCTCCTCCACGACCCCTACGTCGGCACGTCCGAGGCGCTCGCGCTGGGCGCCGAACTCCTGCCGCTGGACGACCTGTTGAGTCGCAGTGACATCGTCAGCGTGCACGCCCCCGACATCCCCGAGACACAGCGCATGCTCGACCGGGGGCGGCTCGCCCTGATCCGGGACGGCGGGGTGCTGATCAACACCTCCCGGGGCGCCCTGATCGACCACGACGCCCTCACCGACGAACTGCTCTCCGGCCGGCTGACCGCGGTCCTGGACGTCACCGAGCCCGAGCCGCTGCCCTCCGCGTCCCCGCTGTACCAGCTGCCGAACGTCTTCCTCACCCCCCACATCGCGGGCTCCCTCGGCAACGAGCTGGCGCGGCTCGGCGGCATCGTCGTGGACGAGGTGGAGCGGCTGGCCGCGGGCCTGCCGCTGGCCCACGAGGTACGGCACGCGGACCTGGCCCGTGTCGCCTGACCGGGGCCGTCCACAGGGCCGCCTGCCTGGCACAACGATGGGATACGGTTTCCCGACCGGCGCGGGAGCGCGGCCTCGCGCGCCCGGTGGGAGAGCCGAGACCGCGAAGGAGTCGCCACGGTGAGTCAGCGCAGGACGTCGGGCGACGTCGGCCGGGCCACGATCCGGGACGTGGCGGAGCGCGCCGGGGTCTCGGTGGCGAGCGTCTCGCGCGTGCTGTCCGGCAACTACCCGGTGTCGGAGGAGCTGCGCCGCCGGGTGATGAAGGTCGTCGGCGACCTGGACTACGTCACCAACGCGCACGCCCGTTCGCTGGCCGGCGGCGGCACACCGACCGTGGCGATCCTCATCAACAACATCACCGGCGCGGCATTCGCCCATGTGGCCAAGGGAGTCGAGGGCGCGGCCACCCTGCGCGGCTGGCTCTCGCTGGTCGGCACCACCGGCGACGACCCGGAGCGCGAACTCGCGCTGGTCAACCTCATGCGCCAACAGGGCGTCGCCGCAGTGGTGTTGCTGGGCGGCGCCTACGACGTCGACGAGTACCAGCTGCGCATGGCCCGCTTCGCCCGCTCCCTCGACGCGGCCGGCTCGCACCTCGTGCTGGTCGGCCGCCCGCCGCTGGAGGGCGACGTCCCGGCCACGACGGTCGACTACGACAACGAGGGCGGCGCCTACGCGATGGCCAGCCACCTCCTGTCGGCCGGCCACCGCCGGGTCCTGCTGCTGCCCGGACACGCCGAACTCACCACGGCACAGGGCCGGTTGAGGGGAGCGCAACGAGCCTTCGAGGCGTACGGCGTGCCGTTCGACCAGGGGATGGTGCGGCACGGCCCCTACGACTACGAGCACGGGTTCGAGGCGGTCGAGGACAGTCTCAAGGAGGGCGTGGACTTCACCGCGGTGCTCGCGGGCACCGACGTGGTCGCCGCGGGGGCCATGCAGGCGCTGCGCGCGGGGGGCCTGCGGGTGCCCGAGGACGTGTCGATCGTCGGCTACGACGACATCCCGCTGGCCTCCCAGCTCACCCCGCAGCTGACCACCGTGCACGTCCCCTACGAGGAGATGGGCCGGGTCGCGCTGCGCGCGGTGGCGGACCGGCGCGAGGGCGGCGGCGCGGGCCGGCGCAGAAGCGGTGACGGCGACCATCTGGTGCTGGGCACGCATGTCGTCGTACGGAATTCGGTGCGTCCGCCCGCCCGGCGGGCCTAGAACAGCACACGGAACCAGGGCGTTACGTAACCGGTTTCTCTTCAAAATCCCAGGCCGGACGGGGTCTGTCCTGGGCCGTCGAAACAAGTCGCTGCACACCTCTTGCTCCGCACCGGCCCCGATGCCTACCTTCCAAGCAACCGGTTTCTACCTCTTCTCTTCCGAAGGAACACGGTCTGATGAACTTCACCAGCCCCCGGAGAAGGTTCGCCCGGGCAGCCGTCGCGGGCCTCGCACTGACAGGTCTGCTCTCCGCCTGCGGCGGATCCGGCTCGGGAGACAAGGCGTCCTCCGGCCCGGTCACCCTCCCCTTCTGGGGCTGGGCCAACGGGCAGGACGCGGTCGTGAAGGCGTTCAACGCCTCGCACAAGGACGTCCAGCTCAAGTACACCAAGGTCACCGACCAGTTGACGATGCAGAAGCAGCTCACCAACGCGGTCAAGGCCGGCAACGCGCCCTGCCTGGTGCAGAACACGGCGGAGTACGTGACCACCTGGGTCTCGCAGGGCGCGCTCGCCGACATCTCGCGCTACGTCTCCGCCGACCGGGACAAGTTCAACGCGGGCTCCTGGGCCGGCGCGCAGGTCCAGGGCAAGTCCTATGGCGTGCCCACCAGTTCGGCCCCGGCCTTCACGATCTACCGCACCGACATCTTCCAGAAGTACGGCCTGAAGGCGCCGACGACCTGGGACGAGTTCATCGCCGCGGGCAAGGTGCTGAAGAAGCACGGCATCAAGATCACCAACTACGCCGGTGAGGACCCCAGCACCCTGGAGGTGCTCGCCATGCAGGCCGGGGCGCACTGGTACGCCATCGACGGCAACTCCTGGAAGGTGGACTTCCAGGACGCGGGCAGCCTCAAGGCGGCCCAGGTGATCCAGGACATCGTGGACGACGACCTCGCCTCCAAGCTGTCGTTCGCCGACTACGCGGCCGTACAGCGCAACTACGACAACGGCGGCACCGCGACCCGGCAGATCTCCACCTGGCAGATGGCGGGCATGGTGCAGAACTTCACCAAGTCCGACGGGAAGTGGGCGCTGTCGCCCTGGCCCACGTTCGCGGGCGAGGCCCCCAAGACCCCCGCCGGGACCAACCAGAGCGGTGGCGTGACCCTGGTGACCAAGCAGTGCGCGCACCAACAGCAGGCCGCCGAGGCCGCGTTGTGGATGTCGACCGACACCGGCGCGGTGAGGACGATGGCGAGCCCGACCACCGGCAACGGCGTGATGCCGGCGCTCGCGGACAGCGACGCGTATGTCGCCGAGGCGATCTCCGACAAACTGCTCGGCACGAACTACGAGCCCGCGAAGAAGGTCGTCACCGACAGCCTGGGCACGGTCACCTCGGACTGGGTGTTCGGCCCGGACTGGACCGCCATGTTCACCGAACTCCAGGCGGGCTGGGCGAAGGTGATGAACAAGGAGCAGAAGGTCACCGATCTGCTGGCCCACATGCAGGAATGGACGGTCAAGGACCTGAAGTCCCGCGGTATCAGCGTCAAGGGCTGAGGCAGCGCAGATGACTCGCTCCCAGCGCTGGAAGGGCGCCGCCTTCACGGTGCCCTTCCAGCTCGGTTTCGTGTTCCTCTACCTGATCCCGATCGGGTACGCCGTCTACGAGTCGCTGTTCGTGGAGCACCAGTCCGGGCTCGGCCTCGGCGGCTCCACCCAGCGGTTCTCCGGGCTCGACAACTACCAGCAGGGTCTGACCGACTCGGCGTTCGTGAACTCGGTGCTGCGCGTGGTGGTGTTCGCGTGCGTGCAGATCCCGGTGATGCTGCTCGTCAGCCTGCTGCTCGCCCTGTTCCTCGACGCGCTGTCCTCGAAGGTCGCGGGCCGCTTCCGCATCCTGCTGCTGGTGCCGTACATGATCCCCGGGGTCGTCGCGGCGATCGTGTGGATCAACCTCTACAGCCCCGACGTCGGCCCGCTGACCCCGCTGGGCAGGGTGTTCGGCCTGTCCTGGAACTTCTTCGCGCCGTCGATGGTGTGGCCCTCCATCGGCAATCTGCTGACCTGGCACGGCATCGGCTACAACATGGTCATCATCTACTCCGCGCTCCAGGGCGTGCCCCGCGACCTCTTCGAGGCGGCCCGGCTCGACGGCGCCTCCGAGTTCCGGATCGCGACGAGCATCAAAATCCCCTATGTGCGCGGGGCGTTGGTGCTGACCGGGATGCTGTCGATCATCCAGATGCTACAGATCTTCAACGAGCCGGCGCTGTTCCGCAACGTCACCCCGCAGACGGTCGACGACAGCTTCACGCCCATCATGATCATCTACAACCAGGCGTTCAACGCGGGCAACTACCACTACGCGGCGGCCCTTTCGGTCCTGCTCGCCCTCGTCCTCGGCCTCGCCTCCTTCCTCTTCTACCGGCTCACCGCGAAGGAGGCCGACGGATGACCCTCACCGAAGACCGCCGGACCACCCGTCAGCTCCGCCGCCTCGACAGGCCCGATCCGGCGGCCCGGTCACGCGGCGGCCAGCGCTTCCTGCTCGTCGGCCTGGTGCTGGCCTGCGCCTACAGTCTGTTCCCGGTGTGGTGGCTGATCGTCGCCGCCACCAAGAACCGCACGGGGCTGTACCAGAGCAACGGCCTGTGGTTCTCGGGCATGCACCTGTGGGAGAACCTGCGCCAGGTGTTCACCTACGAGCACGGCATCTTCCTGCGCTGGACCGCCAACTCCCTCCTCTACGCGGGCGTCGGCTCCCTCGGCGGCACCCTGATCGCGCTGGCCACCGGATACGGCCTCGCACGCTTCGAATTCCCGGGCCGCAGCGCGGTGTTCGCGTGCGTGGTCGGCTCGTTCCTGATCCCGATCGCCCTGCTCACGCTGCCGCTGTACCTGATGTTCTCGAAGATCGGCCTGGTCGACACCCCCTGGGCGATGCTGATCCCCTGCCTGATCAACCCGTTCAGCGTCTACCTCGCCAAGGTCTACACCGAGGCCACGATCCCCTTCGAACTCCTCGAAGCGGCCCGCCTCGACGGCGCGGGCGAACTCCGCGTCTTCTTCAGCATCGTGCTGCGCATGATGGTCACCGGCGGAGCGACCGTGTTCCTGCTCGCCTTCGTGAACACCTGGAACGCCTTCTTCCTCCCCCTCACCGTGCTGCGCGGCGAGAAC
This sequence comes from Streptomyces sp. NPDC091280, assembly GCF_044768565.1. Classification (NCBI taxonomy): domain Bacteria; kingdom Bacillati; phylum Actinomycetota; class Actinomycetes; order Kitasatosporales; family Streptomycetaceae; genus Streptomyces; species Streptomyces sp. NPDC091280. The sequence goes on along the minus strand of NZ_JBIVUZ010000004.1, from coordinate 204,720 downwards.
AACTGGACCCTCAACATCGGCCTCTACAACTGGTCGGGAAAACGCCTGGAGTCGGGCGTCGACCTCACCAGCCTGGTGCTGACCGGAGCGCTCCTGTCGATCGTGCCGATGGCCGTGCTGATGGTGGCGATGCGGCGGTACTGGCGCACGGGCGTCACGCTGGGAGCCCTCAAGTGACCTTGCTGCACAACCCCGTTGTCCGGGGCTTCGCGCCCGATCCCTCCATGGTCCGGGTCGGCGACCGGTACTACCTGGCGACCAGCTCCTTCGAGTGGTTCCCCACGATCCCGATCCACCGCTCGCACGACCTCGCGCACTGGGAGTACGCGGGCCATGTCCGGGGCGCGGTCCCCGGCGACTCCCTCGCGGGTGTCCCCGACTCGGGCGGTGTCTGGGCGCCCTCGCTGAGCTGGGACGGCGAGCGCTTCTGGATGACGTACTCGGTCGTCCGCTCGGTCGGTACGCCGTACTTCGACGCCGACACGTACATCACCACGGCCACGGACGTCGCCGGGGAGTGGGCCGCTCCGCGGCGGGTCGCCAGTCACGGCTTCGACCCGGCGCTGTTCCACGACGAGGGCCGGCTGTGGCTGCTCAACCTCCAGAACGACCACCGCCCCGGCGGCCGGCGCTTCGCGGGGATCGTCGCGACCGAGCTGGACCGCGACACGCTCGCCGCGGCGGGCCCGACCCGTCTGCTGCTCCAGCACGAACGGCTGGTCGAGGGGCCCAAGTTGGTGCGGCGCGGCGACTGGTACTACCTGCTGCTCGCGGAGGGCGGCACCGGGTTCGAGCACGGGGTGCTGACGGCGCGCGGCCGTTCGGTCACCGGTCCGTACGAGGTCGACGACCGTCCCCTGCTGACGTCCCGGGACGACCCGTCGGTGCCGTTGCAGAAGGCGGGGCACGGCGAGCTGGTCGAACTGCCGGGCGGCGAGTGGGTGTTGAGCCATCTGGCGGCGCGGCCCGTGCGGACGCCCGCCGGACCCCGGTGCACGCTCGGCCGGGAGACGGCGATCCAGGCCGTGACCTGGGACGCGGACGGCTGGCCGAGGCTGCGGCACGGAGGGCGGCACCCGGCGGTGGAGGTCGCCGTACCGACCCGCCCCACCACGCGGGCCGACCAGGTCAGCGGCTCGGCAACGCCGTTGGGGTGGCCGTGGAGCAGTCCGCGCGGCTACCCGGACCCGTCCTGGGCCGACGCCACCAGCCGCCCCGGCTGGATCCGGCTGCGCGGGCGGCACGGGCCGGAGTCGCGGTGGGCGCACAGTCTGCTGGCCCAGCGGTTCACGGAGCATCGGGCGGAGGCCGAAGTCACCGTGGAGGCACGGCCGTCGACGTTCACGCAGGCGGCGGGGCTGGTCCTCTGGTACGGCGCCGACGCCTATCTGTGCCTGGACCTGACCTGGGCGGAGCCGGAGGGCGAGGGGCAGCGGGGGCAGCAGTGGCTCGGCGGTGCCGGGCGTACGGTGCTGCGGCTGGTGGAGCGGGACGAGGACGTCACGCGTGAAGTGGCCGTCGTCGAGGTCGAGTCCGGGGTGCCGGTGACGCTGGGGGCGACGGTCGACGGCGCCGAGGCGCGGTTCTGGTACGTCCGTGACGGCGAACGCGTGCCGGTGGGGCCGGTGTCGGACTTCAGCAGACTCTCGGACGACCACGGCTCGCGGCTGCGCTTCACCGGTGCGATGGCCGGTGTCCATGCCGTGGATCTGGTCGGGGCGGAGTTCACCGCCGACTTCGGCGGCTTTCGCCTGGAGTGCGCCCCGGTCCCGGCCCGCTGAGCTGTTCGAGGTTTCGAAAGACCAGGTGCCGTCCATCACGTGAATTCCCCGCTCTTCCCGCCGTGTTGACGCGCACCTATCTTAGGAAGCGCTTTCTGATCGGTTGGTGGCCGGGCCGTGGAACAGCGCTGGTCGAAACTTTCGATGGCCCTCGGGCGGGCCGGAGAGGTGGTTCCCGATGGTCCGTGCGGGGAGCGCGAGCATGACGGCAGGGCCGACGCTGGCGGTCGTGGCCCGTGAGGCGGGGGTGTCGGTGCCGACGGCCTCGAAGGTGGTCAACGGCCGTCAGGACGTGGCGCCGGAGACCCGGCGGCGGGTGACGGAGGCGCTGGAGCGGCTCGGCTATGTGCGCAGGCCGCGCTTCGACGCGAACAAGGCGCCGGGGCTGGTCGACCTGGTGGTGCACTCGCTGGACAGTTCCTGGTCGGGGGCGGTCCTGCACGGCGTAGAGGAGGCCGCGTACGAGGCCGGGCTTGAGGTGGTGGTCTCGGCGGGGCTGACCCGCACCCGGGCCGAGCGGCCCGAACGGGGCTGGCTGGACAAGCTGGTGGGCCGGGGTTCGTCCGGAGTCCTGTTCAATCTGGCGGAGTTGACGCCGTCGCAGTACGCGTGGCTGGACCAGCACCGGATTCCGTTCGTGATGATCGACCCGGTGCGGGAACCACCGCCGGGTGTGGTGTCGGTCGGCGCGGCCAACTGGCACGGCGGGGTGACGGCGACCGAACATCTGCTGGCGCTGGGCCACGAGCGGATCGCCGTGATCGCCGGTCACCGGCACAAGATGTGCAGCAGCGCCCGGGTGTCCGGCTACCGCTCCGCGCTCGCCTCGGCCGGGGTGTCCGTGCGCCCGGACTACGTCCGCCACGGCGGCTTCGACCAGGCCATGGCCCGCACCCGGATGCGTGAACTCCTCGACCTGCCCGAGCCGCCGACCGCGGTCTTCGTCTGCTCCGACCGCATGGCGCTCGGCGTCTACGAGGCCTTGAAGGAGCGGGAGTTGAGGGTGCCGGACGACATCAGCGTGGTCGGCTTCGACGACCTGCCCGAGGCCCGCTGGGTGACACCGGCGCTGACCACGGTCCGCCAGCCGCTGTCGGAGATGGCGGCCACGGCGCTGCGGCTGCTGCTGCGGCTGATGGCCGGCGACCGACCGGAGGGGACCCGGACCGAGCTGTCGACACGGCTGGTGGAACGGGCGAGCACGGCCGCGCCGGGCGACGGGCGGTGACCTGGCGGGGGCCCTAACCCAGCCGCGCCGCCCAGGTGATGCCGCCGAGCAGGTGGGCGCGGAAGTCCGGGTCCTCGTACGCCTCCGCCGCATGGCCGAGGGCCGTGTAGAAGACCCGGCCCTCCCCCTTGTCGTGACACCACGCCAGGGGATGGTCGGCGCCCATCCCGCCGCCCTGGTAGGAGGATTCGTCGGCGGTGAGCAGGACGTGGGTCGAACTCCGGGGACTGGCGCGGAAGTCGTACCACTCGTCCGTGAACTCCCATACGGCGGGCAGGTGTCGGGTGGCCGGATGGGAGCGGTCCTCGACCACCACCTTGCCGGGCTGGTAGTCGGGGTGCCGGTCGAAGCGGGCGCCGAGGAGGTCGCCGTAGTACGGCCAGTCGTACTCCGTGCAGGCCGCCGCGTGCACGCCGACGAAGCCGCCGCCCGACTCGACGTGGGCGGTGAGGTGTTCGCGGCCCGCCGGGGTGAGCACCTCGCCGCTGGTGGAGAGGAAGACCACGGCCGCGCAGTCCTCCAGGGGGCGTTCGAAGGCGGCCGGGTCCTCCGTGGCGGTCACCTCGAAGGGGCCGAGGGTGCGCAGCGCGGCCACCGCGGCCGGGATCGAGTCGTGGCGGTAGGCGGTGGTCCGGGTGAAGACGAGGAGACGGGGTACGACAGCCATACGGGGCAGCCTATTTCACGCCTCGTGGAGCGGGGGTGCGGCGATGAGGGGTGCCCGTGCGCCGTTCTCCGTCGGCGGCCTCGACGAGGCGGGGCGGATGCCCTGGCGGGCCAGGAGGCGGCTGCGTGCGGTGCGCGGCAGGGGCGGGACGGGGGTCGTGCTGGTCGCCGAGATCAGGGAGCCGGTGCGCGGCTTCACCGACCGGGCGGGGATCGTGGGCATTCACGAGGACGGCCAGGAGATCTGCTCCCGGACCCGCTTCGCCAAGGCACCGACGTTCGTCGAACTCCCGCCCGGCCGGCACGAGCTGGAGTTCTCCGTCCTGCGGTGGCGGGCGCGCGGGACCAGTTCGTTCCGCAGGGTCGTGGAACTGCGGGAGGGTGACGTCCTGGTCGCGCGGTGCGATCCGGTGCAGCCGCACACCTTCTACCGCCGGAGCCCGTCCGCCGACACGTGGTTCCTCGGGGTGCTCCGATCGGGCGAGGACGTGTCCGATTCGTTCAAGACCCGCCGGCCGCCCCCGCCTACCGTGGCCCCATGACTCCACGATTCGACGCGATCGGCCTGGTCGTCTCCGACATGGCCGCCTCTGTCGCCTTCTACCGTCGGCTCGGCTTCGGGTTCCCCGAGGGTGCCGAGAGCCTGCCGCACGCCGAGGCCCTGCTGCCGGGCGGGCTGCGCCTGTTGCTGGACACGGAGGACACCGTCCGTTCCTTCCACGCGGGTTGGCAGCCGCCCGCCGGGGGCGGCGGGCGGGCCGCGCTCGCCCTGCGCTGCGACGACCCGGGCGAAGTCGACCGGGTCTACGAGGAGTTGGTCGGCGCCGGACACCATGGCGAGCTCAAGCCGTGGGACGCGTTCTGGGGCCAGCGGTACGCCGTCGTGCACGATCCGGACGGCAACGGCGTGGACCTCTTCGCCCCGCTGAACCCCGCCTAACCGGTCCTGCCTATCCGGTCCTGCCTGACCGGTCCCGCCTAGTCGCTCCGGCCGAGCAGTTCTCCCAACGGCATCCCCGCCAACTCCCTGACGTCCCGGGCGAGATGGGCCTGGTCCGCGTAGCCGGACCGGGCCGCCGTCCCGGCGAAGGGGACTCCGGCGCGGGCCAGGGCGAGCGCGCGTTGCAGGCGCAGCACCCGGGCGAGCGTCTTGGGGCCGTAGCCGAAGGCGGCCAGTGAGCGGCGGTGCAACTGGCGTGCGCCGAGGCCCAGTTCGTCGGCGGTGGCGGCGACGGGGCGGCCGGCGTCGAGGGCCGCCACGAGGTGCCGTAGGAGCGGGTCGGGGGTGGGGGTCTCGGTGGCGCGGTGCAGGGCCAGGTCCTCCAGCGCGGTCGCCGGGTCGGGGGCCGCGGCGAGGCGGGCGCGCAGGCGGCGGACCGTCGCGGCGGGCCAGAGGTCGGTGAGGTCGACGCGGCGGTCGCGGAGTTCGTGGGCGGGGACGCCCAGGTAGGTGGGGGCGGTGCCGGGGGCGAAGCGGAGGCCGGTCCAGTGGGCGGGTCCGGTCCCGGGGACGTGGGCGCGGGTGTCGGGGCCGGCGACCAGCAGGCGTCCCTCGTTCCAGAGGAGGTCCATGCAGCCGTCGGGCAGGACGGGGTGGGCCGGGGCCGGGACGGGACCCTCCACGGTGCGGGTCCACAGCACCGCGCCCGGCAGCCGCGACGCCCTCTCCACGTACACACCGGCCAGGCTACGCCGACCGCGCCCGCTGCTCCTGCCGGGCTGTCGTCCCGGGTGCGGGCGCCGGCGGGAGCGGCCGGAGCGTCACTTCACGGGGCCCGGAGTGTCCCCGCCGGTCTTGTGGGTGCTCTTCGCGTGGGTGCGCAGCCGGGACGTGACGTCCTCGGGCGGCAGGAAGCGGGACCAGCGTTCCGGGAACTCGGAGGGCATGGCGCCGTCGTCGGGGTCGTCCTCGTCGTCGTCCTGGGTGCGGGCGGCGGCCATGCGGGCGACGTACTCGGCGGCCTGCTCCTCGTGCCGGCGTTCGTTGGCCGCGCGGGCGGCGGCCGTCGCGGCGGCCGGCCAGACCCGGTCGATGGCCGCGTTGACGGCGGCCCCGACGAGGACGGCGAACGCGGAGACGCCGATCCACAGCAGGACGGCGACGGGCGCGGCGAGGGAGCCGTAGATGGTGGGGCCCTCGACCGTGCCGGTGAGGTAGATGCGCAGCAGATAGCTTCCGAGGACCCACATGGCGAGGGCGACCAGGGAGCCGGGCACGTCCTCGATCCACGGGGAGCGGACGGGCACGGACACGTGGTACAGCGTCGTGAGGAAGACGACGGACAGGACGATGACGACGGGCCAGTACAGGACCTGGACGACCGTCTCCGACCAGGGCACGACGTTCACCACGGCGTCCGGTCCGGCGACCATGAGGGGCAGCGCGACCGAGCCGATGAGCAGGGCGGCGACGAACAGCGCGAAGGACACGATCCGGGTCTTGACGATGCCGCGTACGCCGTCGAGGCCGTACATCACGGTGATGGTGTCGATGAAGACGTTGACCGCGCGGGAGCCCGACCACAGGGCGAACAGGAAGCCGATGGAGATGACGTCGGGCCGGCCGCCCTTCATGACGTCGTGCAGGATCGGCTGGGCGATCTCGTGCACGCCCTTGTCGGTCAGGACGGTGCGGGACGCCTCCAGGATGTTGTTCTCCAGGCCGGCGATGCTGTGGGCGCCGGTCCAGCTGTCGACGTAGCCGAGCAGGCCGATGAGGCTCAGCAGGAGCGGCGGGACGGAGAGCAGGGTGAAGAACGCGGCCTCGGCCGCGAGGCCCAGGATGCGGTACTCCATGCAGGAGTTGACGGTGTCCTTGACCAGCAGCCAGGCGGTCCTGCGCTTGGAGACGTTCCGGTAGAGGGCGCGCGCCCGGTGGAACCGGCCGGTGGGCCGCTCGGGGGTATCACTTGCTGACTGCACGCCCTAAAGGTATCCGCCGTGCCGGGATGCACTCATCCCCCGGGTGCGTCGGCCGGGACCGGGCGCCCGTCGGACAGGCGTGTCATGCCCGCGCTGGCCGAAACTTTTCGGTCCGGAATTCGAATTGGTATTCGAGATTTTAATGGTTGTTTCGGAGAGCTTCCCGGTGAGGACCGCGTCGGTCAATCCTGATTGACCACCCCCGCACCCCGTGAAGTCGAAAAAGCGCCATTGCCCAGAACGACCTTGACCCGTTCCAGAATGTCCAGAAATAATCCGGACTGCATTCGTTGCGCGCGTTGGGACGACGTCGGCGCACACGACTCGGGGGAAATCACATCGGGTCCATGACCGGGACCCCGTCCCAGACACCCATTTCTGTCCCACCCGTTTCGCATGTGCCGTATTCGTCTTTGCCGATTTTGGCAATTCAAAGGAAATGTTCAGCACCAAGGAGCCACGTGGTGGGAAAACCCGGCACCGGCACCGAGACCGTTCTCGCAGAGGTCCTGGCCGGTGTCGTACGCAAGGAAGCAATACCCCTCGACAGTCACTTCTTCGACGACCTGGGCGCGAACTCGCTGGTGATGGCGCACTTCTGCGCCCGGGTCAGGAAACGCGAGGACCTGCCGTCGGTCTCGATGCGGGACGTCTACGGCAATCCGACGATCCGTAGTCTCGCGGCGGCGCTGGCCGGCACCGCCGAACCTTCCGCACCGGCCGTCGCCGAACCGCCGCCGCCCGGCAGCACGGCCCGCTATCTGTTCTGCGGGCTGCTCCAGTTCCTCGTATTCGCGCTCTACTGCGCCCTCGCCGGACTTGTCACCGGGCGCGGCTACGAATGGGTTTCCGGCGGTTCCGGAGTGGCGCAGGTCTATCTGCGTTCCGCGATATTCGGCGGCGCGGTGTTCATCGGTGTGTGCACGGTGCCGGTGGTGGCCAAGTGGGTGCTCGTCGGCCGCTGGAAGGAGACCGAGTTCCCGGTCTGGAGCCTCGCCTATGTCCGGTTCTGGACGGTCAAGGCGCTGCTGCACGCCAACCCGATGATCCTGTTCGCCGGCAACCCGCTGTACGTCCTGTATCTGCGCGCCCTCGGCGCCCGGATCGGCAGGGGCGTCACGATCCTGTCCCACTCCGTCCCGGTCTGCACCGACCTGCTGACCGTCGGCGCCGGAACGGTCATCCGCAAGGACTCCTTCTTCCTCTGCTACCAGGCGCACGCCGGCCGCATCCGCACCGGCCGGGTCACCCTCGGCAGCGGGGTGTACGTCGGCGAGAAGACGGTCCTCGACATCGGCACGGTCATGGGCGACGGCGCCCAACTCGGCCACTCCAGCGCCCTGTACGACGAGGCCCGGGTCCCGGCCGGCGGTCGGGTGCACGGCTCCCCGGCGCAGGCCACGGACGTCGACTACGTCCGCGTCCCGACGGCCGACTGCTCCACCGCGCGCCGCTTCGGCTACGGCCTGGCCGCGCTCCTCCAGATGGTGCTGGTCTACGTCCCGCTCGCGGTCGGCGGCACCTACATGGCACTGACCGTGGTGCCGGCCCTCGACCACCTGCTCGACCCGAACCGCAGGGACCTCGGCTCGGCCCGCTTCTACGGCGAGGCGCTGGCCCTGTCGCTGGTGGCGTTCGCCGCCTTCGTGCTGCTGGGCCTCGCCTCCGTGACCCTGCTGCCCCGGCTGCTCCGGCCGCTGCTGCGCCCGGACCGGGTGTATCCGCTCTACGGCTTCCACTACTCGGTGCAGCGCGCGGTGGCCCGTCTGACCAACCTGAAGTTCTTCAAGTGGCTGTGCGGCGACAGCTCGTACATCGTCGGCTATCTGAAGGCACTGGGCTACCAGCTCGGCGAGGTGGAGCAGACCGGCTCCAACTTCGGTACGGAGGTGCAGCACGAGACGCCGTATCTGGCCAGTGTGGGAAGCGGCACGATGGTCGCGGACGGTCTGTCGATCGTCAACGCGGACTTCTCCAGTACGTCGTTCCGGCTCTCGCGCGCCTCGATCGGGCCGCGCAACTTCCTGGGCAACAACATCGCCTACCCCTCCGGGGGCCGCACCGGCGACAACTGCCTGCTCGCCACGAAGGTGATGGTGCCGCTCGACGGCGAAGTCCGCGAAGGTGTCGGCCTGCTGGGCTCGCCCTGCTTCGAGATCCCGCGCTCGGTGGAGCGCGACAGCCGCTTCGACCACCTGCGCGAGGGCGCCGAGCTGAAGCGCCGGCTGACCCTGAAGAACCGCGCCAACCTGCGCTCGATGGGCCTGTATCTGTTCGTGCGCTGGCTGCACTGGTTCGTGCTCACCGTCCTCGGCTTCGCCGCCGTCGACCTGTACGGGGGCGAGGGGATCGGCGGGGGGCTGCTGATCGGCGCGTCCCTGATGCTCGGGCTCGGCTTCACCGCCGCGTACTACGTGCTGGTGGAGCGGCTGGTCGGCGGATTCCGGCCGCTGGAGGCCAAGTTGTGCTCGATCTACGACCCGTACTTCTGGTGGCACGAGCGGCTGTGGAAGGTGCCCGACACCTACCTCCAGGTCTTCAACGGGACGCCGTTCAAGAACCTGATCTGGCGGCTGCTGGGCGTGCGCATCGGCCGGCGGGTCTTCGACGACGGCGCCTACATCACCGAGCGCACCCTCACCGCGATCGGCGACGACTGCACGCTGTCGGCGCACACCAAGGTGCAGTCCCACTCGCAGGAGGACGGCACGTTCAAGTCCGAACTCATCACCATCGGCGCCGGCTGCACCCTCGGGGTGGGTGCGCTCGTGCACTACGGGGTGTCGATGGGCGACGGGGCCGTACTCGCCGCCGACTCGTTCCTGATGAAGGGCGAGGAGATGCCCGCGCTGTCGCGGTGGGGCGGCAATCCGGCGGTGGCCCAGCGCGGCCCCGCCCCGCACATGACTCCCTGACGGCGTGACCGCAGGGGGAAGGAAACAGGGGGGAAGACAACGATGGAGATCGTTCCGCGGTGGACGCTCACTCCGGTGCCCGGTGTGGCGGAGTACGAAGTGTCCCTGCCAGAAGGGCTGTTGATCGAGCCCGGCGCTGTGAAGCGGGCCCACGCGACCGTGCTCGCCGCGCTCTGCGGCGAGAGCGTCGAGGAGGACCCGGCGGTGCGGGTGAGTGTCACCGGCCGCACACTGCGCCTGCGGTACCGCACCGACGTGCTGGACGCCGAGGCCGCCGCCCGGATCGCGGGCTACCACCTCACCGTCCTCGCCGATCCGAAGCGGACGAGCCTGCTGTCCGAGGCCGAAGTCCGCTTCCAGCTGGAGGAGTTGGCGGGGCCCCGGCGTGAACTGCCGGACCGGCGGGTGCACGAGCTGTTCGAGGACATGGTGGCGGTGTGCCCGGACGCGGTCGCCGCCGTGCGGGGCGAGCGGAGCTGGACCTACCGCGAGCTCAACTCCCGGGCGAATCAACTCAGTCGGGCACTGCTGGCGCGCGGTCTGACCCGCGAGGGCGTGGTCGCCGTGGTGATGGAGCGCACCCTCGACTGGATGGCCGCCGTGCTGGCCGTGTTCAAGGCGGGCGGGGTCTATCTGCCCGTCGAGCCGCACTTCCCGGCGGACCGGGTGGCGCGGGTGCTGGAGCGCGCCGGGTGCGAGCTGGTGCTGACCGAGCACGGCAGCGACGGTTCGCTGGACGCGCCGGACCGCACGCTCCACGTCGACGAGGCCTACGCCGAGGGACACCCCGACACGAACCCCGGGATCGAGGTCACGCCGGGTCAACTCGCCTACATCTACTTCACGTCGGGCTCCACCGGCGAGCCCAAGGGCGCGATGTGCGAGCACGCGGGGTTCGTCAACCACGTGTTCGCCAAGCTCGACGACCTCGGGATCGGGGCCGGGCAGGTGGTCGCGCAGACCGCGCCCCAGTGCTTCGACATCTCGCTGTGGCAGCTGGTCTGCGCGCCGCTCGTGGGCGGGCGGACCCTGCTGGTCGAGCAGGACGTGATCCTGGACGTGCCCCGGTTCGTCGACACGATCGAGGCGGGGCGGGTCGACGTGCTCCAGGTCGTGCCGTCGTATCTGGAGGCCGTACTGGCCGAGTTGGAGCGGGCGCCGCGCGCGCTCCCGGCGCTGCGCTGTGTGTCGGTGACCGGGGAGGCCGTGAAGAAGGAGCTGGTGGAGCGCTGGTTCGCGGCGCGGCCCGGGGTGCGGCTGGTCAACGCCTATGGCCTGACCGAGACTTCGGACGACACCAACCACGAGGTGATGGACCGGGCGCCGGACGGACCCCGGGTCCCGCTCGGCCGGCCGGTGGGCAATGTGCGGGTCTACGTCGTCGACGAGGACCTGGTGCCGGTGCCGCTGGGCGCGCCCGGCGAGATCGTGTTCTCCGGGGTGTGCGTGGGCCGGGGCTACGTCAACGATCCCGAGCGGACGGCGGCGGCCTTCACCGAGGACCCCTACCGGCCCGGCGAGCGGCTGTACCGCAGCGGCGACCACGGGCGCTGGCGCCCCGACGGCAAGCTGGAGTTCCTGGGGCGCCGGGACAGCCAGGTGAAGATCCGCGGCTTCCGCGTCGAGATCGGCGAGATCGAGAACGCGCTGCTGCGGGTGGACGGGGTCCGGGACGGCGCGGTGGTCGTCGTACGCGGGACGCAGCTGGTGGCGTTCTGCACCGGGGCGCGGCCGGTGGAAGCCGACGCCGTGCGCGCACGGCTCGCCGAGTGGCTGCCCGCGTACATGGTGCCCTCGGTCGTGCACTGGCGGGCGTCGCTGCCGCTGACCGCCAACGGCAAGACCGACCGCCGCACGCTCACCGGGCTCGCCGGTGACCTGGACGCGGTGGGCGAGGGGCCCGGCACACCGGCCGAACGGCGGCTGGCGGCGGCCTGGGCGGCGGTGCTGGGCATCCCGGCCGACCGGATCGGCCGCCAGGACCACTTCTTCGACCGGGGCGGCACCTCGCTGGCCGCGGTGAAGCTGGCGGTCGCCCTCGACCGGGCGATCAGCCTCAAGGACGTCACCCGTCACCCGGTCCTCGCGGACCTGGCCGGACTGCTGGACCCGCCGGTCTCCTCCTGAGACCCGCCGCACCCCCGGCCGAACGATGGACAGCACCACCGAAAGGAACACCGAGATGTCGCTATCGTCCGCGACCCTTCTCCACGCCGTCACCCTGAGCCCGGACGGTCCGCCGCTGCTGCGCGCCGACGCCGGCGCTGACCCGGTCGGCTGGGCCGACCGGCACCGTGGCGCGCTGCGGGCCGTCGTCGCCGAACACGGCTGCGTCCTGGTCCGGGGCCTCGGCCTCGCCGACCCGGCCGGGACCGAGACCGTCTTCCGCAGGCTCACCGACTCCCTGACCGCCGACCGGGAGCCGTTCGCGCCGCGCCGCACCTACGCGGAGGGCGTGTACTCCGCCACCAAGTGGCCGACCGACCAGCCGATGTGTCTGCACCACGAGTCGAGCTACGCGCTGGACTTCCCCGGACTGCTGCTCTTCGCCTGCCTGGACGCGCCGACCGAGGGCGGCGCGACCCCGGTCGCCGACGCCGAGGCCGTCCTGTCCTCGCTGCCCGCCACGCTGGTGGACCGCTTCGAGCGGGAGGGCTGGCTGCTGACCCGCACCTACCACGACGAGATCGGGGCCTCGGTCGCCGAGGCCTTCGGCACCGAGGACCGCGGTGTCGTGGAGCGCTACTGCCGGGCCCAGGGCATCGACTTCGCCTGGCAGCCCGACGGTTCGCTGCGCACCCGGCAGCACCGCGCCGCCGTGCTCCGCCACCCGGTCACCGGCCGCCGCTGCTGGTTCAACCAGATCGCGTTCCTGAACGAGTGGACGATGGAGCCCGAGGTCCGCGAGTACCTCATCGACGTCTACGGGGCCGACGCGCTGCCCTTCAACACCCGCTTCGGGAACGGCGATCCGGTCGACGCGGACATCGTGTCGGCCATCAACGGGGCCTACGACACCCACGTCCGGCGCACTCCGTGGCGCTCCGGGGATCTGCTGCTGGTGGACAACATCCGTACCGCGCACGGCCGCGACCCCTTCGAGGGACCGCGCGAGGTGCTCGCCGGACTCGGCGACCCGGTGCGGCTCACGGACTGCGCGCCGACCGGAGGGGTGCGTGCGGCATGAGCGACTTCACCACAGACCTCGGCGCCCCCTCGTTCGCGGTCGTCAGCGGCGAGCAGGTGCAACAGGCGCTGGCCGGGCGGGAGTCAGAGATCGGCGCGCTGGTGGAGGCCACCTACCGGCTGCACGGCGCGGGCGACTCGGTGAACCCGCCGTCGTACTTCCTGCGGTTCCCGGACCGCCCCTCGTCGCGGATCATCGCGCTGCCCGCGTCGCTGGGCGGGCCGCTGCGGGTGGACGGCCTGAAGTGGATCTCCAGCTTCCCGGGGAACACCGGCTCGGGGCTGCCCAGGGCCTCGGCGGTGCTGATCCTCAACGACCCCGACACCGGCTATCCCTATGCCTGCCTGGAGAGTTCGGTGATCAGCGCGACGCGCACGGCGAGCTCGGCGGCGCTCGCCGCCCGGACGCTGAGCCAGGGGCGGACGCGTCCGACGCGGGTCGGCTTCGTCGGGACGGGCCTGATCGCCCGCTACATCCACACCCATCTCCGCGCCACCGGCTGGGAGTTCGAGGAGACGGGCGTGTACGACCTGTCCGCCGACAGCGCGGAGGGCTTCCGGGGCTATCTGGAGCGGTCGGGCGCGCCGGGCCGGATCACCGTGCACGACAAGGCCGAAGGGCTGGTCCGCGCCAGCGACCTGCTGGTCTTCGCGACGATCGCCGGTACCCCGCACATCCACGATCCGGCCTGGTTCGACCACCGTCCGCTGGTCCTGCACGTGTCGCTGCGGGATCTCGACCCGGCGGTCCTGCTCGCGTCCGCGAACTTCGTGGACGACGTCGAGCACTGCCTGAAGGCCGACACCTCACCGCATCTGGCCGAACAGGCCACCGGCGGGCGGGAGTTCATCGACGGCACGCTGGACGACGTGCTGACCGGGCGGGTCGCCGTACCGGCGGACCGCACGGTGGTCTTCTCGCCCTTCGGCCTGGGGGTGCTGGACCTCGCGGTCGGCAGGTTCGTCCACGACGAAGTGGCTCGGCGGGGCGAACTGCGCGTCGTCGACGGGTTCTTCCACGAGCTGCGCCGGTACGGCTGACGGCGATCGTGGCGCACCACTAGGGGGAATGTTCATGGCTGTGATCTCCGATCCCTCGGAGTTCAACGAGGACGAGCTCTACGTCGATCTGCGGGCCTCGCTGGGGCTGCCGCTCTATCTGAAATGCGAGGGGTTCAACTTCGCCGGTTCGATCAAGCTGAAGGCCGCCACCGAGATGGTGGACGCCGCCGAGCGGGACGGGGTGCTGCGGCCCGGCTCGGTGCTGGTCGAGTCGTCGTCAGGGAACCTGGGGGTGGCCCTGAGCGTGATCGCGGCGAGCCGCGGCTACGGGTTCCTCTGTGTGACCGACAGACGGTGCAACCTGCCCACGGTGCAGCTGATGGAGACGCTGGGCAGCCGGGTCCACGTCATCGACCAGCCGGCGCGGCACGGCGGTTTCCTGGGCGCCCGGATCGCGTACGTGCGGGCGCTGTGCGCCTCGGACGAGCGGTACGTGTGGCTCAACCAGTACACCAACGAGGGGAACTGGCGGGCGCACTACCGCACCACGGCACCCGCCATCGCCCGCCGGTTCCCGGAGCTGGACGTGCTGTTCGTGGGGGCGGGCACCACCGGGACCCTGATGGGCTGCGCGCGCTGGTTCTGGCAGTGGCGGCGCCGGGTGCGGATCGTCGCCGTGGACGCGGCGGGTTCCGTCACCTTCGGCGGGGAGCCGGGGCCCCGGCTGATCCCGGGGCTCGGCACCAGCGTGGCGCCGCCGTTCCTCGACGCGTCGTACGTCGACGACGTGATCCATGTCGAGGAGACGGACACCGTGCAGACCTGCCGTCGGCTGGCCGCGCGGGGCTTCCTGTTCGGCGGGTCCACCGGCACCGTCGTCAGCGGGGCCGCCCAGTGGCTGGCCCGGAACGGCCGACCGGACCGGCGGCACGGCACGACCGCCGTGGCCATCGCCCCTGACCTGGGCGAACGCTATCTGGACACCGTGTACCGCACGGGCTGGCTGGAGGAGGAGGCGGCCGGGACGGAGATACTGGCGGCCATGTCCCGGTCGGCCTGAGGGCGGCGGCGGTGGCTGTTTCGCCGCGGAGATCCGGACCACCGCCGTCCGCACGGGTAGGTTCCAGCCATGGCACGCACCACCCACTCCGTGACGAACCAGCCTCCCCCGCTGGCCGGGTACGACGTCTTCGGCGCCGACCGCGTCCTGACCTCGGCGGTCGAGCGGCACACCGCGCCCGAACTGCGCGCCGAGGTAGGGGACGAACTCCGCGCCCTGGGCCGGGCGGCCGGCTCGGCCCAGGTGCAGGAGTGGGGTGCGCAGGCCAACGCCAACCCCCCGGGCCTGCGCACCCACGACCGCTTCGGCAACCGGATCGACGAGGTCGAGTTCCATCCGGCCTGGCACCGGCTGCTCGGCAAGGGCGTGGCGGCGGGCCTGACCGCCGCCTGGAACCGCCCGGCCGGACATGTCAGACGGGCCGCCGGTTTCCTGGTCTGGACCCAGGTCGAGGCCGGGAACGGCTGCCCGCTGTCGATGACCCACGCGGCGGTCCCCGCGCTGCGCGCCGACCCCGCGCTCGCCGCCGAGTGGGAGCCCCGGCTGACGTCCATGGTCTACGACCGTGAGCTGCGGCCCGCCCACCTCAAGCCCGGGGCGGTCTTCGGGATGGGCATGACCGAGAAGCAGGGCGGCAGCGACGTCCGCGCCAACACCACGGCCGCACGGCCGCTCGCCGAGGACGGGACGTACGAGCTGACCGGCCACAAGTGGTTCTGCTCGGCGCCGATGTCCGACGGTTTCCTGGTGCTGGCGCAGGCGCCGGGCGGGCTGACCTGTTTCCTCGTGCCCCGGGTGCTGGCGGACGGCACCCGCAACGTCTTCCTGCTCCAGCGGCTCAAGGACAAGCTGGGCAACCGGTCGAACGCCTCCGCCGAGGTCGAGTTCGACGGGACCTGGGCACGCCGGGTCGGGGACGAGGGGGCCGGTGTGCGGACCATCATCGGGATGGTCTCGGCGACCCGGCTCGACTGTGTGCTCGGCTCGGCGGGTCTGATGCGGCAGGCCGTCGCCCAGGCCGTCCACCACACCGCGCACCGCGAGGCGTTCGGCGGCCGGCTCCTCGACAAGCCCCTGATGCGCAATGTGCTGGCCGACCTCGCCCTGGAGTCGGAGGCCGCCACCACGCTCGGCCTGAGACTCGCGGCGGCCTGCGACGACGGCGGTGAACAGGAGCTGGCGTTCCTGCGGTTGGCGGTGCCGGTCGCCAAGTACTGGGTCACCAAGCGCTGTTCGGCGGTGGCCGTCGAGGCGGCCGAGTGCCTGGGCGGCAACGGCTATGTGGAGGAGTCCGGACTGCCGCGCCTGGTACGGGAGTCACCGCTCAACTCGGTCTGGGAGGGCGCCGGGAACATCCAGGCCCTGGACGTGCTGCGGGCGCTGCGGCGCGAACCGCGGGTGCTGGACGCCTTCCTGGTCGAGGTCGGCCGGGTGCGCGGCGCCGACCACCGGCTCGACGGGGCCATGAAGAACCTGCTCGTCGACCTCGCCGACCTGGCGGGCATCGAGGGCCGGGCCCGGCGCGTGGTCGAGCGGATGGCCCTCGTGCTCCAGGGGGCGCTGCTGGTCCGGTACGCGCCGCCGGAGGTCGCCGACGCGTTCTGCGCGTCCCGGCTGGGCGGCGACTGGGGGGCCAGCTTCGGCACCCTGCCGCCGACTCTGGACCTGGCCTCGATCGTGGCGCGCGCCCGGCCGACGGCCTGAGCCGCGGGGGCACAACGCGAGGGTGGTGCTGCGCCGACACGGCACCACCCTCGCAGCGTGGGACAAGTTTCAGACACCACAGGACCGTTCACCAGGGTTGCAGAGGGTTGCAACTTGGCGGTCACTGTGGTCGGACTGTCTCCCTCCGTCACCGCGGGACGGCACTATGAGAACAACAGTCGACACGGGACCGGAGAGAAGGACCCATGGTGAACCCGCCGGCCGCCCCGACGCCGCGCGCCGCCTTCGACGCGGCGCGGACGGCGCGGATGCTCAGCGACGCCCGGCACACCACGCTCCTCGGACAGCGCGCCCGCACCGCGCCGCGCCCGGTGATCGAGGAGTCCTGGGAGCGCGCGTTACGCGGCGGGACCCACCCCGACCACGATCTGCGCACCGGGGTGCTCTCCCGCGAGGAGGTCGAACGGCGGCGCGGGGCCAGCGCGTTGCGGCACGTGCTGCCGGTGCTGCGGGAGGGCCTGGTGTCGGTCGCGGACGCCGCCCACCACATCGTGCTGATCGCGGACGAGGAGGGCCGCGCGCTGTGGCGCGAGGGCAGCGCGGCCGTGCTGCGCAAGGCCGACGAGGTCGGCATCGAGGTCGGCACGGACTGGCGCGAGGACGTCATCGGCACCAACGGGGTGGGTACCCCGGCGGTGGTACGGCGGCCCGTGCAGGTCTTCGCCACCGAGCATCTCTCGCGCGCGCTGGCCTCGTTCACCTGCGCGGGCGCCCCGATCACCGATCCCAGGGACGGCCGGCTGATCGGTGTCGTCGACGTCAGCGGCCCGCTGGAGACCATGCATCCGGCGACCCTCGCCTGGGTCGACTCGGTGGCCAAACTCGCCGAGGCCCGGCTGCGCGAACTGCACATGACCTCGCTGGAGCGGCTGCGCGCGGTGGCCGCGCCGATCCTGCCCCGGATCGGCGGCCAGGCCCTGGTGGTGGACCGGGACGGCTGGACCGCCGCGGTGACCGGAATGCCGTATGTGAAGCGGATCGCGCTGCCCAAGTCGCTCTCGGCGGGCCGCCGTTGGCTGCCCTCGCTCGGGCTGTGCTCCCTGGAGCCGCTGGCCGGGGGCTGGTTGGTGCGGGCCGCCGACGAACCCGGGCCGCGCGCCGCCACCCGGATCGTCCTCGATCTCGCGCAGCCGCGCCGCTGGTCGGTGACGGTGACCGGCAGCGCCGGCTCGTGGACGCACGAACTGAGCCCCCGGCACGCCGAGTTGCTCTATCTCCTGGCCCTGCACCGCACCGGCCGCAGCGCGGCGGGCCTGGCCGAGGACATGTTCGGCGACCCGGGCCGCACGGTGACCGTACGCGCCGAGATGTCCCGGGTACGGCGCTATCTCGGGGCGTTCCTGGAGCACCGGCCGTACCGCTTCGGCGAGGACGCGGAGGTCGAGGTGGTGCTGCCGGACGACCCGCGCGGACTGCTGCCGTTCTCGACTGCACCGGCGGTGGCCAGGGCGCGCGGGCCGGTCCCGGCGCCGTAGCGGACAGGTGGCGCAAAAGACACGTCGGGCGGCATCTTCCGCATAATTGCAGGGTCTTGCCCATGGGGCGGCCCCGACTGCCGTAGCATCCCTCTACGGGCCACCCCACCTGCTCCCTGGTCAACGCACGGATCATCAGGCGCAGTTGGCTCGCCTCGGGAGGACACTTATGGGTGCACGTGGGCGACATCGCCGGCGCAAGCGGGGCAGGGCGCTGCGTGCGGCCCTGGCCGGGGCCGCGCTCGGCCTGACCGCCGCCGCGACGATGATCAGTGCCTCGCAGGCGACGGTGAGTTCCGACCCTGGGCCGCTGAAGCCGCTGACCTCGGCTTCCGAGTTGGGGAAGCTGGAGCTGCGGGAGACGCTGGAGCCGCAGCGGTCACTGGACCGGCTGGCCTCCGCGATGGGGCGTCCGGTGGGCGTGGACACCGTGTTGCGCAGTGCCGACCACACCCTGCGCGACGCCGCCGACTGCACGGCGGACGAGAAGGCGGCGCTGCCCCTGGAACCTGCGGCCACCCGCGCGTACTGCTGGGACAGCGGCGACGCGGCGGACCCGGCGTGGACCCCGCGCTCGGTGACCACCTCGGGCGACGCCGACGAGGACGGCTGGTGGGGCTCGAACCGGGTGATCCTCTCCGGCTGGACCGAGAACAGCCGCGGCCTGGCCAAGGTCGCCTTCGTGAACGCCGGCGACCCCACGCGTCTCACCTACACCTGGGCCCTCCTCGCCGTGCCGACGGACGGCGGGCGCGACTACCGCGGGCTCGTCTCCAAGGTCTCCGGCATGGTCTGGTACCAGGACAAGCTGCTGGTCACCACCACCGGCGGGAGCCGCGACGCGCTGTACGTGTACGACATGAACCGCGTCCAGCGCGCCACGGTGACCGCCTCCGCGGTCGGCCGGGTGCGCGGGGGCTGGTCGGCCGCCGGGTACCGGTATGTGCTGCCCGCGGTCGGGTCGTACCGGCTGGCCGGCGGCGGCTCCGCCACCGCGCCGGCCGGTCTCTCGCTGGACCGCAGCACGGTCCCGGACAGTCTGGTCGCCGGCGGCGGGAAGCTGCTGTGGCGCTATCCCTTCAGCCGCGATCCCGCGCGGCCGGGGCTGCTGGCCACCGACTCGGCGGGGCGCGCGGTGCCCGAGGAGGCGTACACGACAAAGGTCAGCGGTGTCGGGGGTGTGCTGGCGACCGGTACCTCCTGGTACCTGGGCGGCGCGGCCCAGGAGCAGAGCGGGCACGGTTCGCTGTGGCGGCAGGACGCGAAGGACGCGCGGGCCACCGAGTGCGGGGCCGACGAGACGCATCAGTGCTGGAGCGCGCTGAGCGACTCCCTCTCGTACTGGCAGGAGACGGGCGAGGTCTGGTCGGTGTCCGGCCGGATGCTGTTCGCGCTGCCGCTGACGTCGATCGACCGCTCCCTCGACTGATCCACCCCACTGATCCACTGATCGACAGATCGCGTGGCCGGATGATTCCCTGGCGGGCATGACGAACACCCCCGTGACCACCTGGTCCCTGGAGCAGACCGACCCGCGCGACCTCCTCGCGGCCGTCGTGCCGGACGGAGACGTGCGGATCGTCCGCGCCGAGGTGCCCTCCCCCGAGTTCAGCCGTTTCCTGTACGCGTCCGTGGGCGGGGACATCCTCTGGATCGACCGGCTCGGCTGGACGTTCGCACACTGGCAGGAGTACCTGGACCGGCCGGGCACCGAGACCTGGGTCGTGTACGACCGGGGCACCCCCGCCGGCTACCTGGAACTGGACGCGCAGGACGAGGGCGTCGTCGAGATCGCCTACTTCGGCCTGATCCCCGCCTTCCGTGGCCGACGCCTCGGCGGCCACCTCCTCTCCTACGGCACCGCCCGCGCCTGGGACCTCGCGGACCGCTGGCCGGGGCGGACGCCGACCCGCCGGGTGTGGGTGCATACGTGCAGCCTGGACGGGGTGCACGCGATGGACAATTACCAGCGCCGGGGCTTCAAGCTGTTCGACACGCAGGTCGAGGAGGTGGCGGTGGTGCCCACCCCGGGTCCGTGGCCCGGGGCCTACCCGGTCTGACCTGCGCCGACAAGACCGCGCGCACGTCATGTGACTGACAACACCTTCGTCTCGCATATCGAGACGAAGGTGTCCGCATGACGGACGAAGCTGGACTGTGTCCAGATTGCCGTGACACGCTTCCGTCATGTCTGGAACTGGGATTGCCTTGGTGAGTCGGCGGCACGTCGACCTCGGCCGTATGTCCAGCGCCATCTGTCCGGCGGGCTAGCCGAGCCGCGACCCCCCGGAATTCCCCTGTCTGCCCCACCCTGCGCAATGACGCGCACGTATGCCCGCATGCGCCCGTACGCGCAGGTCAGAGCCGATAACCCGCCTGTCCCGGAGGACGTAGAACCATGGCCGCCACCCCCGAGAACCCTGCTGCCGCAGCGCCCCGCCGCAAGGTGAGCCGTCACCGCGGTGAGGGGCAGTGGGCAGCCGGGCACTTCACCCCGCTCAACGGCAACGAGCAGTTCAAGAAGGACGACGACGGTCTCAATGTGCGGACACGCATTGAGACGATCTACTCCAAGCGCGGCTTCGACTCCATCGACCCGAACGACCTGCGCGGCCGTATGCGCTGGTGGGGGCTGTACACCCAGCGCAAGCCCGGCATCGACGGCGGCAAGACCGCGATCCTGGAGCCGGAGGAGCTGGACGACAAGTACTTCATGCTGCGCGTCCGCATCGACGGCGGCCGGCTGACCACGGACCAGCTCCGGGTGATCGGCGAGATCTCGCAGGAGTTCGCGCGCGGCACGGCCGACCTCACCGACCGGCAGAACGTGCAGTACCACTGGATCCGCATCGAGGACGTGCCCGAGATCTGGAACCGCCTGGAGGCGGTCGGTCTCTCCACCACCGAGGCCTGCGGTGACACGCCCCGCACCATCCTCGGCTCCCCGGTCGCGGGCATCGCCGAGGACGAGATCATCGACGGCAGCTCCGCGATCGACGAGATCCACCGCCTGTACATCGGCAACAAGGACTTCTCCAACCTGCCGCGCAAGTTCAAGACGGCGATCTCCGGCTCCCCGCTCCTGGACGTCGCGCACGAGATCAACGACATCGCGTTCGTCGGCGTCGACCACCCCGAGCACGGCCCCGGTTTCGACCTGTGGGTCGGCGGCGGTCTGTCCACCAACCCGAAGATCGGCGTCCGGCTCGGCGCCTGGGTCCCGCTGGACGAGGTCCCGGACGTGTGGGCCGGCGTGATCGGCATCTTCCGCGACTACGGCTACCGGCGGCTGCGCACCCGGGCCCGGCTGAAGTTCCTCGTCGCCGACTGGGGCCAGGAGAAGTTCCGCCAGGTCCTGGAGGACGAGTACCTCAAGCGCAAGCTCGTCGACGGCCCCGCCCCCGCGCAGCCGGTCCAGCGCTGGCGCGACCACGTCGGCGTCCACCGCCAGCAGGACGGCCGCTTCTACGTCGGCTTCGCCCCGCGCGTCGGCCGCGTCGACGGCACCACCCTCACCAAGATCGCCGAGCTGGCGCAGGCGCACGGCTCGGGCCGGCTGCGCACCACGGTCGAGCAGAAGATGATCGTGCTCGACGTCGAGGAGAGCCGGATCGATTCTCTGGTCGAGGGCCTGGAGGCCCTGGGTCTCACCGCGAAGCCCTCGCCGTTCCGGCGCGGCACGATGGCCTGCACCGGCATCGAGTACTGCAAGCTCGCGATCGTCGAGACCAAGCAGCGCGGCATCACGCTCATCGACGAACTGGAGCGCCGCATCCCGGAGTTCGACGAGCCGATCACCATCAACATCAACGGCTGCCCGAACGCCTGCGCCCGTATCCAGGTCGCGGACATCGGTCTCAAGGGCCAGTTGGTCCTCAACGACCAGGGCGAGCAGGTCGAGGGCTTCCAGGTGCACCTCGGCGGCGCCCTCGGCCTGGAGGCCGGCTTCGGCCGCAAGGTCCGCGGCCTGAAGGTCACTTCGGAGGAACTGCCCGACTACGTCGAGCGGGTCCTCACCCGGTTCCAGCAGGAGCGCGAGGACGGTGAGCGGTTCGCCGCCTGGGCCACGCGTGCCAGTGAGGAGGCCCTGTCGTGAGCGAGCGGGCCGCCCCCTTCTACTGCCCCTACTGCGGCGACGAGGACCTGCGTCCCAACGAGCAGGGCCACGGCGCGTGGGAATGCGCGGCATGCAATCGGGCCTTTCAGCTGAAGTTCCTCGGGCTCCTCGCCCGGGGTCTCCAGCCGACCGACGCAGGGGGAGACACGATATGACGACGACTCAGAAAGCGCGCCCCACCGACGACTTGAAAGCCCTCGCCGAGCAGGCGGGCCGCGACCTGGAGGACGCCTCCGCGCTGGAGATCCTCCAGTGGGCGGTGCGGACCTTCGGCAAGCGGTTCTGTGTGACCTCCTCGATGGAGGACGCGGTGGTCGCCCACCTCGCCTCCCGCGCGATGCCCGGCGTCGACGTGGTGTTCCTCGACACCGGCTACCACTTCCCCGAGACCATCGGCACCCGCGACGCGGTCGAGGCCGTGATGGACGTCAACGTCATCACGCTCACCCCGCGCCAGTCCGTCGCCGAGCAGGACGCCGAGTACGGCCCGCGACTGCACGACCGCGACCCGGACCTGTGCTGCAAGCTGCGCAAGGTCCAGCCCCTGGAACAGGGCCTCACCGCGTACGCGGCCTGGGCGACGGGGCTGCGCCGCGACGAGTCCCCGACCCGGGCGAACACCCCGGTCGTCGGCTGGGACGAGAAGCGCGGCAAGGTCAAGGTCTCCCCCATCGCCCGCTGGACCCAGGACGACGTGGACGCCTACGTGGCCGAACACGGCGTCCTCACCAACCCGTTGCTGATGGACGGCTACGCGTCCGTCGGCTGCGCGCCCTGCACCCGCCGGGTCCTTGAGGGCGAGGACGCGCGCGCCGGCCGCTGGGCGGGCCGCGGGAAGACCGAGTGCGGGCTGCACGAATGACCGCCCCCACACGAGTGCCCACCCCCACCGAAGAGTTGGAGATCCACGTGACGACCGGAGCCACCGTCTGGCTCACGGGTCTGCCGAGTGCCGGCAAGACCACCATCGCGTACGAGCTGGCCGGCCGGCTGCGCGAGGAGGGCCACCTCGTCGAGGTGCTCGACGGCGACGAGATCCGCGAGTTCATCTCGGCGGGCCTCGGCTTCTCCCGCGAGGACCGGCACACCAACGTGCAGCGCATCGGCTTCCTCGCCGAACTGCTCGCCCGCAACGGCGTCAAGGCGCTGGTCCCGGTCATCGCGCCGTACACCGACAGCCGCGAGGCCGTCCGCAAGCGGCACCAGGAGAGCGGCACCGCCTACATCGAGGTGCATGTGGCGACCCCGGTCGACGTGTGCTCCGTACGCGATGTGAAGGGTCTCTACGCCAAGCAGGCCGCCGGTGAACTGACCGGGCTCACCGGGGTCGACGACCCGTACGAGGAGCCCGAGTCGCCGGACCTGCGGATCGAGTCGCAGCACCAGACCGTGCAGGAGTCGGCAGCGGCACTGCACGCGCTGCTCACCGAGAGGGGACTGGCATGACGGCGACCGTCGCCAAGGCCGAGGACGGTACGGACACCCCGTACGCCCTCTCGCATCTGGACGCTCTGGAGTCCGAGGCGGTGCACATCTTCCGCGAGGTGGCGGGCGAGTTCGAACGGCCGGTGATCCTCTTCTCCGGCGGCAAGGACTCCATCGTCATGCTGCACCTCGCCCTGAAGGCGTTCGCGCCCGCCCCGGTCCCCTTCTCGCTCCTGCACGTCGACACCGGGCACAACTTCCCCGAAGTCCTGGAGTACCGCGACCGCACCGTCGAACAGCACGGACTACGCCTCCACGTCGCCTCCGTACAGGACTACATCGACCGCGGAGTCCTGCGCGAACGACCCGACGGGACCCGCAACCCCCTCCAGACCCTCCCCCTCACCGAGAAGATCCAGGCCGAGAAGTTCGACGCCGTGTTCGGGGGCGGGCGCCGGGACGAGGAGAAGGCACGCGCCAAGGAACGGGTGTTCAGCCTGCGGGACGAGTTCTCGCAGTGGGACCCGCGCCGACAGCGGCCCGAGCTGTGGAACCTCTACAACGGGCGGCACGCACCCGGCGAACACGTCCGCGTCTTCCCGCTCTCCAACTGGACCGAACTCGACGTCTGGCAGTACATCGCCCGCGAAGGCATCGAACTCCCGCAGATCTACTTCGCGCACGAGCGTGAGGTGTTCGCGCGGGGCGGGATGTGGCTGACCGCCGGCGAGTGGGGCGGCCCGAAGGCGGAGGAGACCGTGGAGAAGCGGCTCATCCGCTACCGGACCGTCGGTGACATGTCGTGCACCGGCGCCGTCGACTCCGACGCGGTGACGCTGGAGCAGGTCATCGCCGAGATCGCGGCCTCCCGGCTGACCGAGCGGGGCGCCACGCGTGCCGACGACAAGCTGTCCGAGGCCGCGATGGAAGACCGCAAGCGCGAGGGGTACTTCTAACCATGAGCACCATCACGGAACTCACCGAGACGACCCTCCTGCGGTTCGCGACGGCCGGTTCGGTCGACGACGGCAAGTCCACCCTCGTAGGACGGCTCTTGCACGACTCCAAGTCGGTGCTGACCGACCAACTCGAAGCCGTGCAGCGGGTGTCGGCCGACCGCGGGCAGGAGGCGCCCGACCTCGCGCTCCTCACCGACGGGCTGCGCGCCGAGCGCGAGCAGGGCATCACCATCGACGTGGCCTACCGCTACTTCGCCACCCCCCGGCGCCGGTTCATCCTCGCCGACACGCCCGGTCACGTGCAGTACACCCGCAACATGGTGACGGGTGCCTCCACGGCCGAGCTGACGGTGATCCTCGTCGACGCGCGCAACGGTGTCGTCGAGCAGACCCGGCGGCACGCGGCCATCGCCGCGCTGCTGCGGGTGCCGCACGTGGTGCTGGCCGTGAACAAGATGGACCTGGTCGAGTACAAGGAGTCCGTGTTCGCCTCCATCGCCGAGGAGTTCACGGCGTACGCGAGCGAGCTGGGCGTCCCGGAGATCACCGCGATCCCGATCTCGGCGCTGGCCGGGGACAACGTGGTGGAGCCGTCCGCGCACATGGACTGGTACGGCGGGCCGACCTTCCTGGAACACCTGGAGTCGGTGCCGGTCGCCCACGACCTGAGCCACTGCCACGCGCGGCTGCCCGTGCAGTACGTGATCCGGCCGCAGAGCGCCGACCTTCCGGACTACCGGGGGTACGCGGGCCAGATCGCGGCCGGTACGTTCCGGGTCGGCGAGGCGGTGACGGTGCTGCCGTCCGGGCGGGCCACGCGGATCTCCGGGATCGACCTGCTCGGCAAGCCGGTCGGCGCCGCGTGGACCACGCAGTCGGTGACCCTCCTGCTGGAGGACGACATCGACATCTCGCGCGGCGATCTGATCGTGCCCAGCAAGGACGCCCCGGCGACCACGCAGGACATCGAGGCGACGGTCTGCCATGTCGCCGACCAGCCGCTGACCGTGGGCCACCGGGTGCTCCTCAAGCACGGCACGCGCACGGTCAAGGCGATCGTCAAGGACATCCCGTCCCGCCTCACGCTCGACGACCTGTCCCTGCACCCGCATCCGGGACAGCTCGTCGCCAACGACATCGGCCGGGTGAAGATCCGCACCGCGGAGCCGCTGCCGGTGGACTCGTACGCCGACTCGCGCCGTACCGGATCGTTCATCCTGATCGACCCGGCGGACGGCACCACGCTGACCGCCGGCATGGTCGGTGAGTCGTTCGCGGCGCCGGAGCCGGTCAAGGACGGTTCGGACGACGACGGTTGGGACTTCTGACATGACGTCCAGGGACTTCTACTCCACGTTCGCCAAGGAGGGCGGCCGGGTCGGCAGCGGCGCCCTCGGCAGCGGACAGGGCGGAGTGGCGCGATGTGCGTGCTGACGTACGCGCACCGCTTGCGCGCCCAGTCCCCCCACCCGACGTCCCGGAAGCGACGACGAAAACCTGCCGACCTCCCGGCCACGACCTGAGAGACCGTGACCAGCCGGGCCAACGAGAGGAACACCTCCCGTGCCTGCCAACCGCTCCACTCTTCTGCGCCGCGGCATAGCCGTGGCCGCCGCGCTCCCGCTGCTCACCCTCGCCGCCTGCGGTTACGGGTCGAACGCCGCGAAGGACAGCTCCGCAAAGGTCTCCGCCGGGTCCAAGAAGATCGACGGCCTGGACACCGTGAAGATCGGCTACTTCGGCAACCTGACCCACGCCACCGCGCTGGTCGGAAACCAAAAGGGCTTCTTCCAGAAAGCGCTCGGCGCCACCAAGGCCAAGTACTCGATCTTCAACGCCGGCCCGTCCGAGATCGAAGCGCTGAACGCGGGCTCGATCGACATCGGCTGGATCGGCCCGTCCCCGGCCATCAACGGCTACACCAAGTCCAACGGCACCAACCTGCGCATCATCGGCGGATCAGCCTCAGGCGGCGTGAAGCTGGTCGTCAACCCGAAGAAGATCAAGTCTCTCGCCGACGTCAAGGGCAAGAAGATCGCGACACCTCAGCTGGGCAACACGCAGGACGTGGCGTTCCTCAACTGGATCGCGGACCAGGGCTGGAAGGTCGACGCGCAGAGCGGCAAGGGCGATGTCTCGGTCATCCGTACCGACAACAAGGTCACCCCTGACGCCTACAAGTCCGGTTCCATCGACGGCGCCTGGGTACCGGAGCCGACCGCGTCCAAACTGGTCGCCGAAGGTGCCAAGGTTCTGCTTGACGAATCGTCGCTTTGGCCCGACAAGAAATTCGTGATCACGAACATCATCGTGTCGCAGAAGTTCCTCAAGAAGTACCCGAAGGTCGTCGAGGCCGTACTCAAGGGCTCGGTCGAGACCAATAAGTGGATCAATGCCAACTCGGACGCTGCGAAGGCGGCGGCGAACAAGCAGTTGGCGATCGATTCGGGCAAGGCCTTGCCCGCCAATGTCATCGACCCGGCCTGGAAGTCGATCCAGTTCATCGACGACCCATTGGCCTCCACCTTGAATTCCGAGGCTGAGCACGCGGTGAAGGCCGGTCTGCTCGACAAGCCGAAGCTGGATGGCATTTACGACCTCACGCTCCTGAACAAGGTCCTCAAGGCCGAGGGAGACAGCGCGGTCAGCGATGCCGGACTCGGCGTCAAGTAAGCCCGGATCGATCCGATGAGTTCCCAGGAGGTGACGACCATGTCCACGACTCTGGCCAAGGCCGAGGAGTCGGTCGAGTACGCGGCCCGCCTTGAGCACGTCTCGAAGTCCTTCGCGGGACCAGGTGGACAACAACTGGCCCTGGACGACATCACCCTTGATGTCGCTCCAGGCGAGTTCGTCACCCTCCTGGGGGCCTCGGGCTGCGGCAAATCCACATTGCTGAACCTGGTGGCGGGGTTGGACAAACCCACCACGGGGTCCATCACCACACAGGGAAGCCCCGCCCTGATGTTCCAGGAGCACGCTCTCTTCCCGTGGCTGACCGCGGGCAAGAACATCGAACTCGCCCTGAAGCTCAGGGGAGTTCCGAAGGCCGAGCGGCGCCCCAAGACCGAGGAACTGTTGGAACTCGTCCGGCTGAAGGGCGCATACGACAAACGTGTACACGAGTTGTCGGGCGGGATGCGGCAACGAGTGGCGATGGCCCGTGCGCTGGCCCAGGAGAGCCAACTCCTGTTGATGGACGAGCCGTTCGCGGCGCTGGACGCGATCACACGGGACGTTCTGCATGACGAACTGACCCGAATTTGGGGAGAGACCGGGCTGTCCGTCCTATTCGTCACGCACAACGTGCGTGAGGCGGTACGGCTCGCTCAGCGCGTGGTTCTGCTCTCGTCCCGTCCCGGCCGGATCGCACGTGAGTGGTCGGTGGACATCCCACAACCGCGCCGTATCGAGGACGCCCCGGTGGCGGAACTCTCAGTCGAGATCACCGAAGTACTGCGTGGGGAGATCCGCCGTCATGGCCAACACTGATACAACACCGGCCCAGCAGAGTGGGAGCGTGGAGGCAGGGCTCGACGCCCTGGAGACCAGAGCCGTAGATCGCCCGCCTTTTTCGCAGACTTTCGTCAGCAAGATCTTGCCACCCCTCATCGCCATCGGCGTGGTCCTCGCGGTCTGGCAGGGGCTGATCACCTTCAAGATCGTCACCGACCCCTCCAAGCTGCCGTCCCCTGCCGACGTCTGGGGCGAAGCCGAGGACGCCTGGCTCAAGGGCACCCTGCTCGGCTACATCTGGACCAGCGTCTCCCGCGGTCTGCTCGGCTTCCTGTTCGCGCTGGTCATCGGCACACCGCTCGGTCTCCTCGTGGCTCGCGTCAAGGTCATTCGTGCGGCGATCGGCCCCGTCCTCTCGGGCCTCCAATCCCTGCCCTCGGTCGCTTGGGTGCCGCCCGCCGTGATCTGGCTGGGCCTGGACAGTTCATTGATGTACGCGGTGATCCTGTTGGGTGCCGTCCCCTCGATCGCCAACGGCCTGGTGTCGGGCGTCGATCAGGTACCCCCCTTGTTCCTCCGCGCCGGACGCACTCTGGGGGCAACCGGCCTGCGCGGTACCTGGCACATCATCCTGCCGGCCGCCTTCCCTGGCTATGTGGCGGGCCTGAAGCAGGGCTGGGCATTCTCCTGGCGCTCCCTCATGGCGGCCGAGATCATCGCCTACTCACCCGACATGGGGGTGGGCCTTGGCCAGTTGCTGGAGATTGCCCGTTCGAACAGCAGCATGGCTCAGGTATTCCTCGCCATCCTCCTCATCCTGTTCGTCGGCATCGCCATCGACCTGCTGATCTTCAGCCCGCTGGAACGGCGGGTTCTGCGCAGTCGTGGTCTCCTGGTGAAAAGCTGACACCTCATGCGCCAAAGGCCCGTTCTCCTCGTCATCGCCCACGGCAGCCGCGATCCACGGCACGCCGCGACAGTGCACGCCCTGATCAGGCAGGTACGGTCGCTCCGACCCGGGCTGCGCGTAGAAACAAGCTTCCTTGATTTCAACATCCCGTCCGTGCACGGGGTGTTGAAATCACTGGCCGCTGAAGGCGTGCGTGACGTCGTGGCGCTTCCACTGCTATTGACGCGAGCGTTCCACGCGAAGGCCGACATCCCGGCGGTGCTGCGGGACGCACCGCCGCAGCTGCGGATCAGGCAGACGGAGGTGCTGGGACCGTCGCCGCTGTTGTTGCGAGCCCTTGAACGGCGCTTGTACGAGGCCGGGTTGACGCCTGCGGACAAATCCTCGACCGGAGTCGTGCTCGCCTCGGCAGGCTCCACCGACCCCGAGGCCATCGCGGTGATCGCCGGCATCGCCCGGGAGTGGCGGCAGACGGGCTGGCGGGCCGTGCTCCCCGCATTCGCTTCCGCATCGCTTCCACGCACGGAGGATGCGGTACGGGACCTTCGGGCTCTGGGCTGCCAGAAGGTCGCAGTCGCACAGTACGTTCTGGCCCCGGGCTTCCTGCCCGATCGCATCCGGCGAGGGGCGGTCGAGGCAGACGTCCTCGGGAATGTCCTTGGCGCCGCCCCCGAGGTGGCCACCCTCATACTGAAACAGGTCGAGACCGCGATGCTTCGACTCCCGCTTCAAAGCATCGCCTGAATCACTCCTTCCTCAGAGAACCCTCAACTCCCTTGATCAGCCCATCCTCATGCGTAAGTATGATCGTGCAGTCAACGGGAGGAATTACTTTGAGTACCACCAAGAAGTGGCTCACTTTGTTGGGCGCTCCAGTTGTCGCCGGAATTCTGCTGACCAGCGTGTCCGCACCCCAGGCGTCCGCAGCCACCACGTCCAAGGCCGATGCGACCTGCTCCGCCTCACTCACGCCAACCGCAGACGCGAAAATCACGGTGCGGACGTACTACACGAAGAAGACAAGCACGACCTGGCAGCATCAGAGTCGCTACTTCTATCCGAGCAGTCACGGCATCAAGAAATCTCGGTCCGACAACGATGTGACCAGCTGGCTCCTGGTCGGCGCCCATCGCTATGACTGGGACCATCAGAAGAAGGGCACCATCCGCTGGGACATGCAGTCGTTCTCCTACGACTACGGCAAGGGGAAGGGCCCGATCACTCCGCGCGGAAAGACCCGGCTCGTCGTCCACAACTGGTACGCGCTGAACACTTGGCCCACCGAGTGCAAGGCCCAGTCCTGGGTTTTCTAGTTTCTTGACGGTCATGTGGGTGCGCGACGCGAGCCGTGCACCCACATCAGCAAAAGCCAGGAAACACATGAGTAATCAAAATAAACTCATCACGCTCACCCAGGTGCTCATCTGCCTCTTCCTCGCCGGCGGCTGCTCGTCGCCGTCCACGGACTCTGTCGAGCAGCAGACCTCGAACCAGTCAATAGTATTGGTCGACGGAGACCGCGACGGATACATCACATACGACACCGATCGGGAAGTCCTCACCGGATATACCAGCGACGGCACCAAGGAATGGCAGGAAAGCAAGTATTTTCCCACCGACGTCCACTGCGCCGGATCATGCCCCAACGCCGTTATATCTGCCACGGCCGACACCAACGAACACGAATCCCGGACTCATACTGTCTGGCAGACCTCGGACGGTTCCACCGTTCGGTCGTTCCCCAGCAAGTCCATGATCGTCCATTGGGCGATGAACAAGGCTACCTGGGTCGCGACAACGGACACGTCGATCGTCTGGTCGACTGCCGGGAAAGTGTCCGCCAAAAAGTTCACAAAGGGCCTGGCCGACTCTCTCGGGAGGGTCTCCGCGGACGGCAGCACACTGGTGATCTCGGTCCAGCCCAACTCCTCGGATTCCTGGAGCGCGTTCCGGTTCCCGCTGAAGGGCGGGATGCTTTCCCCTTCCCTGATTTCCGCCGACCTTCCTGGAAGTGTCGGCTGTCTTTCTCCTGATCAGAGAACCATGTGGACCCTCGGCAACGACGCATACGAATTCGACCTGGCAAGCGGAAAGAAGATCCGGGAAGTCTCGCAGTACTCAAGCGACTGCGCCAGCTCCAGAAATTCGACGATCATCGGAGCGTTTTCCGCAGGTACAGGTGAGCCAACCCAGCAGATCGCCATCACATCGGCGGGCCGATCCGCTCCCGTCAAGAAAATCCAGGTCGAGAGTGACGGCGAGATCGGAATATTCCAGACCTGCGGCGTCGTGCTCTCGAACAGCAAGCTGGCCGTTGTCTCTCCGAAAGGTGAGAGAACCGAGACGAAGATCCGCGCCCACAGTGCGTTCACAGTTCCGAACGGACGCGTCTACAGTGTCGGGCCCTCAGGAAAGGTCGAGCAGCACAGGATCACCGCCGACGGGCCAGAATGCGCGATACGTTGACCGGTGCCATCACACAGCCGCCTTGGTGGCGCCGTCCTGCGCCCGTGTGGGCAGCGGTCGGCGCGCGGTAGACCCTCGGCAAACCTCAGCGGCACCGACCTGCCAACATTCCGGGAAAGGGGTCTCCCTCGGCGCCCGGATCTGCTGGGATGGTGTCTCTGAGGGTTAGTGGGGAGCAAGTGGACGTGGCGGGTCAGGAGTTCGGGCATCGTGAGGGGGCTGCGCCCGCCCAGTTGCACTACGCCTCGGGGCCGTCCGGCTCGGCGGATCCCGGTCCCCGGTTCACGGTGGTCGGCGCCGAGGTGCCGCCGGGGGTGCTGCGCGAGGCCGAGTCGCTGCTCGGGTACGAGCCGCCGCCGGACAGCCCGCAGCACGCCGACGCCGAGCAGCTCAAGGGCTTTCCCACGGTCTTCGGCTTCAGTGAACTCGCGGACGGCGGGCGGCTGTTGAGCCGTGCCGTGTGCACCGGCACGGACTGGGCGGGCGGCCCGGTCTCCTTCCACACGCACGCCCTGCTGCTGTCGGCCGGTGCGCGGCTGCCGGACGGGGTGCTGCCCATCTCCACCTGGGAGTCGCCGCGTTGGGCGGAGTCGACGCCCCCGGACGGCAGGCCCGATCCCGTCGGCCGTGTCGAGCCCTCCGGGCTGCTGCGCGGGGAGGCTCTGGTGCCGTTCGCGGTGTCCCGGGCCGAGCGGCTCGCCGCGTTCTTCGCCGATCTGCGGGACGTGGCCGCGAACCCCGGGGCGGGGCAGCTCGTGGTGGTGGAGCACGACAGCGCGGACGTGGCCCGGTGGATCGCGCTCGCCTGCACGGTGCTCCCCCGCGAACAGGCGCACCGGCTCACCTTCACGACCTACACTCGCGACCCCCGGCAGTCCCGCCAGCAGCTCGTCGGCGCGCTGCCGTCCTCCGAGCCCGTGACCGACGACGCGCGCTACCGCGTGCACAACTGCGCGGGCCGCCCGCCCACCGGGCCGGTCACGGACACCTGGGCCGAGGTGTGCGCCCGGGTCTGGTGTGCGGGCCGCCCCGACCTGTTCCACAACGACCCGGTGGATCTGGGCCCGTTGGCCGCCTCCGCCCTGGCCGAGGGCATCGCGCTGCGTACGGACGCCCGTGCGGCGGCGGCGAGTTGGGCGGCCGGGCAGGTGGACGTGCTGCCCGACGGCACACTGAACGCGTTGGTCGCCGGATTGTGCGGCGGCCCGGTGCCGCACCTGGGCTCCCCCGCGGAGACCCTGCCCGGTACGGCCGAACAGGTCGCCCTGGCCGCGCTGTTGGCCCGGCTGGACGGACGGGTGACGGCGGCGGTGTCGGCGCCGCTCGCCGCGCGGGTGCTGGCCTCGGCGGTCCTCGCCCATGGACCGGTGCCCGCGCTGCGTGCCGGGTCGCTGACCGCGCGGGCCCACGACGACCTGGCCCGGGATCTCGCGCCCTCCCTGCGGGCGGGTATCGCGGACCGCGCCGAGCCGGCCGCCGGTCGGCCCCTGGCGCTGCTGCGGGCGGCCGATCTGCTGGACGTCGACTGCCAGGACGAACTGCCCGAACTGGCGGGGCGGTTGGCGCGGGAGCTGGTGGACGCGTCGGCCGCCGCTCCGTCCGGCGCCGAACCTCCCGCCGTGGGCTGTCCGCCCGCGCTGCTCGACGCGGTGCACACCCATCCCGGGCTGCGGGTCGCGCTGTTCGGTTCGCTCGACACCCTCGCCGCCGCCGAACCGGCTTCCGTGGCAAGGGTGTTGCAGGGTTCGGGGCTGCCGTTGGATCTTCAGCAGTCCGGCTTCCCGCATCTGCGGATGTGTGTGGCGCCGACGGAGTCGGACGACCGGCTCGACCGGTTCCGCGGTCTGCTCCGCACGGCCGGAATCTCGCCGCTCGCCGATCCGGCCGTCCTGCGCACCGCCCTGCGTCTCGGCTGGCCCGGCGGTGAGCTGCCGACCGGCCGGGAGGCGGGCCTGCTGCTGAAGGAGCTGGGCTCCGACACCCATCGCGCCGCCGGCACCCGGGAGTTGCTGATCGAGGCGGCCCTCGCGGCTCCCCCGGACGACCCCGGCACACCCGCCCTGGCGACCGATCTGCTCCGCTGTTTCGCCGCGGAACTGGGGCCGGGCCGGCGTACCGCCCTGGTGCTGCTGGAGTTCACCGGGCTGCTGGGCACCGCGGAGGAGGGCGAGGAGTGGGTCGGCCGGGTGCTGGAGCTGACGACTTCCGCCGCCGATCCGGTGCCGGACACGGTCGCCGAGCGCGCTTTCCGGACCGTCGCGTGGCGCCTCCTGGAGGGTCCGGCGCCGGAGAACGAGCTGTACACGCTGGCCCGTTCGGCCGAGCCGCGCCTGCTCGCCGCGTACGGGCGGGCGGCCCGCTCGGAGCGGGTCGGCGACCGGCTGCGGAGCGAACCGGCCTATGTCGCCGACCGGTTCTGCGACTGGAACGCGTTCCCGGGCACGTATCCGGCCTGGGACGAGACCCGGACGGCCCTGCTGGCCAAGGTGCTGCGACCGGCCGTGCGGGCGCTGTCGGGCGCGGAGCAGGGCGCGGTCGAGACGGCACTCGACCGTGCGGGCCGCGGCAAACTCGACGCGTACCGCGCCTGGAACCGCCCGGGCGCGCTGGGCCGGTTCGCGGGGCGGCTGTCGGGGCGGGGGCGGCGGGCCGAGCCTCCCGGTGCGTGACCGGCCCGAAGTGTGACGGGCCGGTGGGTGACGGGCCCGGTGGCGGAAGGGGAGCGTGCCGTCCGAAGTCCGGCACTCCCCTGTGATGTCGGATCCCGGACGGCCCGTCCGCAGCGCGGCCCCCGCCGGTGTGAGCCGGGCACGGGGGTCGCACTTCGTACTGCGCCGCCCGCCGCGTTTGTGTCACTGCGCGACGAGAACCGGTCGCGGACCCTGTTTCAGGGGGCTCAACTCCCGGTCGTCGCGGTCACCTTGGCGGCGGCTCCGGTGCCCGCCGCCGTGACCGTCGCGACGGTGACCGTGTAGGACGTGCCGGGCTTCAGCTCGCCGATCACCCGGAACATGCCCTTCGCGGAGGGCTGTCCGACCAGGACGTCCCGGCCGGTGACGGCGATCGGGTCCCGCCCGTCGGAGACGGTGACCAGATAGCCGACGACCTTCGCGTCCCCGGTCGTGGTCGGCGGGGTCCAGGCCAGGGTGGCGGCCGTACGCGCCGTACGCAGCTTGGGACTTGTGGGTGCGGGCGGCGGTACGGTCGCGGCGGTCGGCGTGAGCGGTGCCGAGGCGAGCGAGGGTGCGCTGTCGCCGTGGGCGTTGGCCGCGGTGACGGTCACGGTGAAGGGACCGCCGGTGAGGCCGTCGACGCGCACGAGGGCGGTCCGCTTGAACTCGGCCGCGCTCACCGTCCGCCGGCCCACCTCACTGCCCGACGCGTCGTGGACCCGGGCGGTGTACGAGATCACCGGTGAACCCCCGTCCGCGAAGCTGGGGTTGAAGGTGACGTACAGGGCGTCGGCACCGGCCGTGCTCGTACCGACCCGCGAAGGCGCCTCCGGGACGGACAGGGCGCCGACGCGGAGGTTCAGCAGGCCTCGGTACGGTGCCTCAAGTCCGGCGTTCTCCAGCACATCTGACGGTACGTCGGACAGTCCCGCCATGATGGTGTTGCCGCTGGTCACCAGACCCTTGTTGTCGCCGTCCGCCGTGCCCTCCTCCCACCAGTTGCCCTTCACGAGGGTCGGGTCGTTGTTGCCGAGGTCGTCGCGGTAGTCGGTGTGCCGGGAGGCCACGTTGGCGTAGGCCGCGTGGTAGAGGACGTTGCCCTCGACGGTCTCGTAGGTGCAGCCGTTGTCGGTGTAGACGTTCTTGCCGAGGCCCCACTGGTCGTGGATGACGTTGCCGGTCACCTTCTCGCCGTCCGTCATCGAGGTGCCGGTGAGGCCCTGGGTGTAGATGCCGCCGCCGTCGTCCAGCATCTGCATGTAGTCAAAGACCAGGTTGTCGCGTACGGCGTTGTCGTGGCTGGGGTTGGGGGTCGCCGGGTCGCCGATCTTGTCGGGCCAGCCGCCCCAGCCCAGGGAGATCGCGCTGTAGCCGACGTGGTCGATCTGGTTGTGGGCGATGGTGTCGTGCTGGGTGTAGCCGTTGAGGACGGCGACTCCGCCGTGGTACTCGCGGGGCAGGCCGTAGAGATGATTGTCCGTCACCTGGACGCCGGACGCGGGGGTTTGGCCGTCGACGCCGCCGATCTCCAGTCCGTTGCCGGAGATGTCGGTGAAGACGCTGCCGTCGACCGTGGAGTCCTTCGTGCCGGTCCCCAGGTCCAGTCCGGCGGCGCCGAGATGGGCGAAGACGTCGTCGGCGAACTCGATCCGCTGCCCGTAGGCGAAGGACACGTTGCCGGGCATCTTCGTCCACGACGCGAACGGGCAGGTGCCGCCCTCGACGTACTGGCACAGGCCCTGGGTGGCCCAGCCCTGCGCGCCGGTGACGGTGTAGCCGGCCTGGATCTCCGAGAAGCCCTCGGGCCGCGAGGGGGTCAGCCAGGTGGCATAGCTGAACCGGAGCCCGCGGAAGGCGATGTCGTGGACGGGCGCGGCGGCCGTGCCCCGGCCCTCGACCAGCTTCTCGCCGGCGGCGGCCTCGACATCGGCGTGCGCGAGCCGTTCGCCCTCGCGCGGCAGGTAGTAGACGGTGTGGGCGGTCCGGTCGAGGTACCACTCGCCGGGCTGGTCGAGGAGTTCGTAGGCGTTCTCGATGTACGTCGCCCGCCCGCCGTCGGTGAGCTTGCCGGGTCCGACCATGCCGACGGTGCGTCCGGGGATGTCGGGGAACTCGACCCGCTTGTTGGAGTTGTCCCAGCAGGGCTGGACCATCGTGATCGTGGTGCCCTGGGCGGCGGCGATCCGGCAGCGCGGCTCGGTCCACTGCCCCAGGCCGTCGCGCTCGATGTTCCAGAGCGCCTCTCCGCTGGTGTAGACGAACTCGGCGTCGGAGGGGTGCTTCCAGTGCGCGAGGGTGTCGGAGGAGGCTGTGTATCCGGTGGCGGTCTGGGTGAGTTGGACCGGCACGGCTCCGCGGGCCCGCTGCGCGCGCACCCCGTCGACGTACAACTGCCGTGTGTCGGTGAGGCCTTGGGGTGCGGGTGCGGACCAGAGGCCGGGCCGGCCGGGCACCCGCCGCCAGCCGGTGACCTGGCGGCCACCGCTGATGACGGCGCCGCCGTCGCCCTGCCACACGACGCGGTGACCACCGGTTCCCGAGTCACGGGCGTCCAGGACGAGGGGCGTCGTCTGACGGTAGGTGCCCGGCGCCAGGTGGACGGTCAGGTCGGCCGTCAGGCGAGGGGCTCGGGCGCGGACCAGGTCCTGGGCGCGCCGCAGGGTGCGTACGGGGTGGCGGGCGGTGCCGTCGGCGTGGTCGTTGCCGATGACCGGCGAGACATAGACATCCGATGATGAGGAAGCCTGGGCCTGGGCGGAGATGCCTGGAACACCGAGGGCCAGAACTGCGCATATGGTGGAGAAAAGGGCGAGTCTTGGGCGTGCGGACATGATCCCCTCCCGTGGGAATACTGCACCGGCACGGGAAAGGTTGGAGGACTGACGGAGCACCGTCAATGAGTCGGACCAAGTTCGCCGAGTTCGCCGAGTTCGGCAGAGTTCGGCCAAGTCCAGCCGAGTTCAGTCGAAGGACAGGCCCCCGGTGCGGGTCCGCTTCAACTCGAAGAAGTCGGGATGCGTGGCCAACACCCGGAAGCTGTCGAAGAGTTCGGCGGCCTGCGGGCCGCGCGGAACGGCCCGCAGCACCGGGCCGAACCAGACCGTCCCGTCGACGTGCAGGGTCGGTGTCCCCACGTACCCGCCCGACTCCTCTTCGACGCCCGCCTCGTGGCTGCGGCGCACGGCGTCGTCGTAGGACGGATCGTGGGCGGCGGTGGCGAGAGCGGCGGGGAGGCCGAGTTCGGCGAGGGACTCGGCGATCACCGCGTCGAAGTCGTCGTGGCGCCGCTCGTGGATGCGGACGCCGAAGGCCGTGTACAGGTCGCGCAGGACCTTGTCGCCGTGCTGTTCGGCGGCGGCCACCGCGACGCGCACCGGGCCGATCGACCGGTCGACCAAGTCCCGGTACCAGTCGGGGAGTTCGTTGCCGATGTTGTGGAGGTGGAGGCTCATCGCGTGGAAGCGGAGGTCGAGCGGGCGTGCGCGCTCGACCTCCAGCAGCCAGCGGGAGGTGATCCAGGCGAAGGGGCAGGCGGGGTCGAAGTAGAAGTCGACGCGGACGGCGGTGTCGGTGCTCATACCGGGAACGCTAACCCTCGATTGGGCCGAGGCATCGACCCAATCGGGCGATTTATGATTGGTCCACTTTGCCTGCCGCCGTCTGTCGCGGGTCCCGTCCGCCGGCCGCGAGGGCCCGCTCGAAGACCGGGGCGTCGTCCGGTACCGGCACCGGGTCGGCGAAGCCGTCGTACTGGCGGTAGAGCGCGCCGTGCTTCTCGACCACGTCGAGGACCAGGCGGGCGGCGCCGTCCGAGACGCGGTACTCCTGGCCGGTGGCCGTGGCCACGTCCCAGCCGTGCACCGCCAGCTCCTTGATGATCATCGGGGCGAGTTCGGCGGCCGGCATGCTCGCCGTTCCGAGGTCGATGTCGCCCTCCCACACCGCCGGGTCGGCCCAGGCGGCGACGGCCCGGTCCAGCTGGACGGCGTAGGCCCTCGCCCAGTCCGGGTCGGCGGTGAAGTCGCGCGCGGTCAGCTCCTCGGGGAGCTGCTCGCGCCGGGCGCGGTGCTCCAGGCCGTGCGAGGTGTAGAGGACCCAGTGGTTGACCAGGGCGCGGACGTCCCAGTCGGGACAGTGCGTCGGGTCGCCGAGCCGCGTCGCGTCGACACCGCGCGCGACGCGGGCCGCCTCGGCGGCGCATTCGACCAGGTACGGGTACAGGTCGTGGTGGTGGTTCGTCTCGTCCGGGTGCGGGTCGTTTTCGCTCATGCGCCCCACGCTAGGCAGCGCGCCGTCAGGACTCTTGAACAAACGCGACAGCCTCGTCGGCGAGGCGGACCAGCTCGTCGAACGGCAGCGACCCGGCCGCCCGGCGCTCGCGCGCGAAGTCGTTCGCGAGGCGTTGCAGCAGGTCGTTGAGCGGGGTCGGTACGCCGTGCAGGCGACCCAGCAGCGCGATCTCGCCGTTGAGGTAGTCGGCCTCGATGGTGCCGGTGCCCCGGTTCAGCGACTGCCAGGAGGAGCCGCCGCCGCGCGGTGCGCCGTCGATGTCCACCAGCTGGATCTTGTCGCCGCGGGTCTCCCTCTCCTCGTCCGCGCTCGTGTACGCGAGGCCGGCCGCGTCGAGCACGGCGACGCCCTCGGCGCGGACCCGCCCGTAGAACGCGAGGCTGGCCTCGTCGCCGAACGGTCCGCAGACCGCCTCGATCGCGTTGGCGAGGTTGCCGAGCAGCTTGGAGTACTGCCAGCGCGTGACATCGGGCACGACCGGGGCCTCGAACCTCGACTTCTCCAGATCGGCCGCGATCAGCCGGGCGGTCTCGTCCGTGCCGTGCGGATAGCGGCCCAGGTGCAGGATGCCGGTGAGCGGGGTGCCCCCGGCGGCGACCACGCCCGGTGCGACGATGCTCGCGGGCAGCCAGACGCAGACGCCGTAGACCCGGCGGAAGCGGCGCAGTGCCAGCCGTTGGCTCTCGACGCCGTTCTGCGCGCAGACCATCGGCAGCCGCTCGGCGGCCGTACCTCCACCGGCCACCGGCGCCGGCCCCCAGAGCGCCAGCGCCGCCTCGCTGTCCTGCGTCTTGACGGCCAGCACGAGGACGTCGTCGGGCCTCAACTCGCCCAGTTCCGCCGGGCTTTCGACGACCGGCAGCCGATACGTCGACGGGCCGTCGGGCACCTTGAGCCGCAGCCCGTGCTCGGCCAGCGCCGCCCGCTGCGCGCCCCGCGCGACGAGGACGACCTCGTGTCCCGCCCCCGCCAGCCGGCCGCCGACGACTCCGCCGACCGCCCCTGCCCCGATGATGATGTAGCGCATGGGACGAGCCTCGCACAGCGCGCGTCCCGCCCTGCGCGAGGGCTCTCAACCGCCGGTCAGCTCCACCAGTTTGAGCACGGTGTTCCAGTTGCGGGTGGTGGCGATCACGCCCTTGTTCAGGCGCGGCCGGGCCAGTTCGACGGCGAGCCGGGAGCGGCCGAGGCCATCGGGGACGTAGAGGTAGAGCGCGCGGTCGCCGAGACGAAACTCCTCGGGGAGGTGGGCGGCCCGGTCGAATTCCGCGAAGCGGTCCTCCGCGACCGGCGCCGAATAGTAGGTGACGTGCAGCTGCTTGGCCGCCAACTCGGCCGCCGGGAAAGGGCAGTTGTCGACGATCGCCTTGAGGTAGGCGTGGTCGCGGACGATGACGTCGACCGTGAAGCCGAACCGCTCCCCGATGGCCCCGGCGAGTTCCGCCGCGAGTGACTCCTCGTCGCCGTGGCCGCTCGCGAACACGGCCTGGCCGCTCTGGAGATAGGTGCGGACGTCGCCGTGTCCGAGGCCTTCGAGGAGTGCGCGCAGCTCGGCCATCGGGAGCTTCTTGTTGCCGCCCACGTTGATCCCGCGCAGCAGCGCCGCATACGTCGTCATCCGGACACCATAGAGCGGCCTTCGTGCCCCGTGGGGGTGGGCACGACGGCCGCTTCCGTGGTGTGCCGGTGAGCGGAAACTCTGGCGGATGAGACGGCTCCGGATCAACACCTACGGGCACACCCGCGGACACCTGTGACTTGTTCAACAAGGTTTCGTAATAACAAAGCGGGGCCGTGCCGACGGATCGGACACCCCGAGCGCGCCGGGCGAACCCGGGCACCCTGAGCGCCGCCCCCGAGCCGCCCCGATAGATGTAAGGGGCCGCCGTCCTCCCCAGTGGTGAGGGCGCGGGGTCCGTGCGGAGGAGCCGGGGGTCCGGTACTTCACCGGTCAGCACGAGGAGACGTTCTTATCCCGCGCATACCTTCGATCCATGAGGTGGCGGCAGGGGGCTGTCACCGTGCGCAAGGGGGCAAGCCCGTCATGGGGAACGGAGATTCGCGGGTGCGGGGCCTCGCCGCCCGGGCCGGCGGCTGGAGCGCCCGGCACCGGTGGGCCGCGGTCGGCATCTGGGTGCTGTTCGTGGTGCTGGCGATGGGAATCGGTTCGGCGGCGGGCCGGGTGGACGTCAACGAGAGCGACCAGCTGAAGGGCGAGACGCACACCGCCGCCCGGATCATCGACGACGCCGGGATCAAGGAGCCGGCCAGCGAGACGGTCCTGATCCAGTCGAAGGACGGGCAACTCACGTCCACCGACGCCGAGTTCCGCTCCGCGGTCACCGCGGTCGTCACGGCGGTGAACGGCACCGGCAAGGTCACCGACGTCACCTCGCCGTACGACACGAAGACGATCTCGAAGGACGGGCGGAGCGCGCTCGTCCAGTTCGACATGCGGGGCGACGCGGACACCGCGGGCGACCGGGTGGAGCCGGTGCTCAAGGCCGTCGCCGGGGTGCAGAAGGACCACGGCTCGCTGCGGATCGAGGAGATCGGCGGCGCCAGCATGGCGAAGCAGTACAACGACGCGTTCGGCGACGACTTCAAGAAGGCCGAGTACTCCGCCGTACCCGTGGCCCTCGGTATCCTCCTCATCGCCTTCGGCGCGCTGGTCGCGGCGCTGCTGCCGGTGGCGCTGGCCGTCACCGCGATCATGGCGACGATGGGTCTGATGGGCATCGTCAGCCACCTCCAGCCGATGAGCGACACCGCCAACTCCGTGATGCTGCTGGTCGGTCTGGCCGTCGGCGTCGACTACTGCCTGTTCTATCTGCGCCGCGAACGCGAGGAGCGCGAGGCCGGCCGGGACGCCGGGGCCGCGCTGCGGATCGCCGCCGCGACCAGTGGCCGCGCCATCATCGTCTCCGGTGTCACGGTGTGCGTGGCGATGGCGGGCATGCTGTTCACCGGGCTCGCCGAGTTCGAGGCGATGGGCCTGGCCTCGCTGATGGTCGTCGCGGTCGCCATGGTCGGCTCGGTGACCGTACTGCCCGCGCTGCTCTCGCTGTTGGGCGAGCGGGTCGAGAAGGGCCGGATCCCCTTCCTGCGCCGCCGCAACCGCCGGGGCAACGGCGAGAGCCGGCTGTGGACCGCCGTCCTCAAGGGCGTGCTCGCCAAGCCGCTGGTCTCCGTGCTCGTCGCGGCCGGCGCGCTGCTGGCCATCGCCGCGCCCGCCGTCGGCATGAAGACCGAAAACCTCACCCTGGACCAGGAGTTCGGCAACTCCCTCCCGATCGTGGGGACTTACAACCGTGTCAACGACGCCTTCCCCGGCGGCTCCGAACCCGCCGAGGTCGTCGTCAAGGCCAAGGACATCAACTCCCCCGAGGTCAAGCAGGCGTTGGCCGACTTCAGGGCGCAGGCGGTCAGTTCGGGCGCCTCGCTCGGCCCGGTCGACATCAAGCTGCACGACGCGCAGAACGTCGCCTTCGTCTACGTCCCGCTCGTCGGCGGCTCCGACCAGGACAAGGCAGCGAAGAGCCTGGAGAAACTGCGCGACGACGTACGGCCCGCCACCCTCGGCAAGGTCGACGGCGTCCAGGCGCCGATCACCGGACAGGTCGCCGGTTCGCACGACTTCAACGACCAGCTCCTGGGATCGGTGGCCCCGGTCTTCGCGTTCGTCGTGGTCTTCGCCTTCCTGCTGATGCTGCTCTCGTTCCGCTCACTGACGGTCGCGATCACCTCGATCGTCCTCAACCTCCTCTCGGTGGGCGCCGCCTACGGCATCCTCGTCGCCGTCTTCCAGCACGGCTGGGGCGCCTCGCTGGTGGGCGCGGAGGGGGTCGGCGCCATCGTCACCTGGCTGCCGCTGTTCCTCTTCGTGATCCTGTTCGGCCTGTCGATGGACTACCACGTGTTCGTCGTCTCCCGCATCCGCGAGGCGAGGCTGCGCGGCCGGACGACCCGGGACGCGATCCGGCACGGCGTGGTCACCACGGCCGGTGTCGTCACCAGCGCCGCGATCATCATGGTCGCCGTCTTCGCGATCTTCGGCACGCTGTCCATGCAGTCCATGAAGCAGATGGGCGTGGGCCTGGCGGCGGCCGTCCTGATCGACGCCACGGTCATCCGGGGTGTCCTGCTCCCCGCGGTGATGGCGCTGCTCGGCGAGCGCAACTGGTATCTGCCCAACTGGCTGCGCTGGCTGCCGGACCTGACCCACGACGAGTCGCCGGAGGCGGGGACACCGGCGGCGCGGGGCGAGAGCGAACCGGTGCGTGTCTGAGCGTCGCCCTCACGAGGGCCCGTCGGTCTCCGGGGGAGCCGACGGGCCCTCGTCGCGTGCCGTCGCCCGCCGGGCCAGGGGTGAACTGCGTGAAGTATCCGCCCAGTTCACCTAGGGTGTGTGCGATCGGCAGCTCAGTGGTCTTGTGGTGAAGGAGCACGCGGATGGCGACCGTGGTCACCGTGCACGGGGTGGGCAAGCAACTGCTGGGCGAGGAAGGGCTGCTGAAGGACTGGCAGCCGGCCCTGCTGGACGGACTGCGGCGGGCCGCCGGACCGGAACTCGGCCCCGGCGACCTGTCCATGGCCTTCTACGGTGACCTGTTCCGCCCGCCCGGCCGCACGCTCGGCGTCGGGGATCCGCTGTACACGGCGGCCGACGTGGCGCCGGGGCCGGAGACCGAGTTGCTCCACGCGTGGTGGGAGGCCGCCGCGGCGGTGGACGACGGGGTCGTCGCGCCGGACGCCAACACCCTTGCGCGTACGCCTCGTTCGGTGCAGACGGCGCTGCGGGCCCTGTCGGCGTCCCGGTTCTTCGCCGGGCTCACCCTGCGCGTGCTGGTGTCCGACCTGAAGCAGACCACCCGCTATCTGCTGGAGCCGGAGGTCCGGGAGGCCGCCCGGCGACGGGTGACCGACGCGATCGGCGCCGACACCCGGGTGGTCGTGGCGCACTCCCTGGGCTCGGTGGTGGCCTACGAGGCACTGTGCGCGCTGCCCGGACACGGGGTTCGGGCCCTGGTCACCCTGGGCTCGCCGCTCGGTATGCGGATGGTCTTCGACCGGCTCTCCCCCGCCCCGGCGCCGACCGGGGCCTGGCCCGGCGACGAGCGGCTCACCTGGACGAACATCGCCGACGAGGGGGACATCGTCGCGCTGGTCAAGGATCTCCGGCCGCGGTTCGGGCCCCGGCTCACCTCCGTGCTCGTGCACAACGGGGCGCACGCGCACGATGCCACGGCCTACCTGACGGACCGGCTCACCGGCGAGGCGGTCGCGGGGGGCCTGGATGCCCGCTGAGAACACCCTTCGCGGTTCGCGCCGCTTCCTGCTGGCGACGGCGGTGCCCCGCTATCCGCACGCGCCGGACCTCGACCGGCCCGAGCTCAAGCAGGCCCGCGACGAGGTCATCAAGCTGTTCACGGAGCGCCTCGGCTACCACCTCGTCGACACACTCGGGACCAACCCCTCAGGCTCCCAACTCAAGGACGCCCTGCGTGAGTTCTGCACCGACCCGGACCGCGGACCCGACGACCTGGTGGCCATGTACATCGCCGCGCACGGCGAGGTCAACGAGATCAACAACGAACATGTGCTGCTCACCTCCGACTACCGCGGCGACCTCGGGGCCGCCCTGCCCACCGGGGAACTGGCCCGCGCCGCCCTGCTCGGGACTCCCGTGCGGCGGTTCCTGCTGCTCCTGGACACCTGCTTCTCCGGGCAGGGCGGGGATCAGCTCGTCGCGTCCGCCGTACGGCAGATGGAGACCGGCTGGGGGCGGGAGGACACCGAGTCCGGGTTCGTGGTCCTGTCCTCCGCGCAGAAGCACGAGTTCGCCGAGTCCGGGGCGTTCCCCGGCCTGCTGACCCGAGCCGTGGACGCGCTGGCCGCGCAGGGCACGCTGGACCTGCCCAAGGTGGTGCAGCAGATGAAGGACGACCCGGAGAAGCCCGGCCACCAGCACGTCAACTGGCATCCGGTGGGCCTGAACGGCGACATCCCGCCGTTCCTGGCCCTGCCAGCCCCCGCGCCCCGGCCCGCCCCACGCGCCACGCCGCTCAGCGTGGCCCGGCGGACCGGGGCCGGTCCGCTCTTCGCCGACGCCGAACCGCCCCGGCTGCCCGACCTCGACGGCGAGCAGCGCCGCAGGGCCGCGCTGCACCTGTGGGAACGCTGGACGAAGCAGCGCCGGAGCGCGGCCCTGCTGTACGGCTTCTCCGGGGTGGGCAAGACCGACCGCGTGGTACGGCCCCTGATGGACGAGGCCCGGCTGGAGCACAGGCGCACCACCGTGCTCGTGGACGCCCCGGCGCATCCCGTCGACACCCCCAGGGAACTGATCGCCCGCCTGCGGGCGCAGTTGGAGGACACCGGCCGCTACGACCTCGCGGAACTCCTCTCGGCGGAACAGCGGCTCGACCGGGCCCTGACGACCCTGCTGGGCCACGGAGTGCTGGTGGTCGTCGACGAGTTCCAGCGACTGCTCGACGAGCGCGGCCGGCCGGTGCAGCCGGTCGGGGACGACCTGCGAGCCGCCGTGGCGCCGGGCCGGCACGGGGACGGCTGCCTG
The DNA here is from genome assembly GCF_044768565.1 of Streptomyces sp. NPDC091280. NCBI lineage: Bacteria > Bacillati > Actinomycetota > Actinomycetes > Kitasatosporales > Streptomycetaceae > Streptomyces > Streptomyces sp. NPDC091280. Next base: position 159,888 of record NZ_JBIVUZ010000004.1, on the reverse strand, counting down.
TGGCTGGTGTCCAACCAGAAGGTCGACCCGGTCTGGGCCCAGGACTTCGGACCCGTGGAACTGCCGCCGCCCTCGGTCGAGGACGCCGTACGGATCCTCGTCGGCACCAGGGAGCCGGGCGAGGCCGAGGAGTGGTTCCCCCCGGAACGGCGCGAGGAGGTCGTACGGCGGCTGGGCCGCAACCCGTTCGTGCTGCGACTGCTGCACAGCCTGGTGGGTCCGTACGACTGGACACTGGACGAACTGCTGCCGGCCGGAGAGGTGCCCCAGGCGCCGTACGACCTCAGTCTGGTCGAGGTCGTCGAGCGGGAGCTGGTCGCCAAGGCGACCGAGCGCCTGACGCCGTCGGCCGACGCCGCACTGCGCAGTCTGTCGGTCCTGACGGACTGGGCCGACCAGGACCTGGTGAAGGCGATGACCCGCGATCACGGCGATCTCCCCGAACTGCGCAAACAGCTCCAGAAGCGGTTCCTGCTCCAGGTCCGTACGGTCGACAACGAGGCGGCGTTCTCCCGAACCACCCGTTTCCAGGTGCACCCCGCCGTACGCGAGGTCGCCTGCGTCCGTCTGCGCGAGGACGAGAAGGCGTGGAAGGCCGCCCATCGCCGCGCCGGACGCTGGTACGCCCGTCCCGTCTACGCGCGAGACCCCTCGCGCTCCGGCGACCACCGGCTGGCGCTCGCCCTGCCCGCGGCCCGGCTCCACTTCGCCGAGGGCGGACTGGACGACGAGCTGGCCCGCATGGCGCTGACCGTCGGCGGCTACCTGGAGCGGAGGTACGGCAGGGGGCGCCACCACCACTCCCTGCCCGAGGACCCGGCGGAACTGACGGCCCGGATCGACCTGATGGAGGCCTACCTCGCCGACGGCGGCACGCCGTACACCCACCACCATCTGGCCATCCTGCTACGGCTGCGCAACGCGCCCGGCGATCTGACGAAGGCGCTGGTCCACGCGCGGGAGGCGACTCGCGGGCGGTCCGAGTCCCATCCGTGGAGCCTGCTGCTGAAGCTGGTGCGGGACGTGGAGGGCCCGGAGGCCACCGTGCGGGAGGGCCGGATCGCGCTGGAGAAGGTCAAGGAGCAACGGTTCGCCGTCTACGACGAGATCGCCAAGTGCCAGGTCCAGCTCGGCCGGGTGCCGCAGGCGCTGGAGACGCTCCGCGAGGGGTGCGAGCAGGTGAAGAGCAAGGACGCCTACCGGCTCGCCGACCACGCCGTGCCCTACGCCGCCGCCGAACCGACCGAGGAACCGTTGGTGCGCACGGCCCGGTGGATCGGCGAGAACCCGGCTCTCTCCGCCCAGGCCCATCTCGCGGAGGTGCTGCTGTTGCAGCGGCGCGGGCTGTGGCTGGAGTCGGCCCGTACCGCGCGGCGGCACCGGGCGGCCCATCCGAAGGTCATCAATCTCGCGCTCTACGAGGCGATCGGCTGGCTGGGAGCAGGCGACCCGTCCCAGGCGCAGGCGGCGCTGGACTCCTTCCCCGACGGCATCCCGAACAGCCCGCGCCCCAAGCCGCACGAGGGCAAGACCTGGCTGGCGTCCCTCATCGCCCTGCACGGTGGCGATCTCGAACGGTCCCGTGAGATGTTCGCCCTCTACCGGGGCGTGGACCGGGAGGACCACACCCCGGAGGAGCTGCGGACGGCGCTCCTGCACGATTGGGACCATCCCGAGACCAGGATGGACGAGTCCAACCCGGCCTTCGTCGCCCCGGTGCTGCCGCCCGTCGTCACCGGGCGACTCGGCCTGGTGGTACGCCCCCAGTACGGTCCCCCGGTGCTGCCCGCGCACCGCTGACGGATCGCGTCGGATCGGCCCGGCCCGTCGTCCCTCAGCGCTGGTAGCGGGCCAGCACCAGGTTTCCGTCCCGCTCCAGGCGGTGGCGGAGTCCGGCGAGCCCGATGGCGCCGCTGTAGTACTCCTGGAGGGCCGGGGTGGCCACCTTGTCCTTCCACTCCGGGTAGCCGCGTACCGACTGCGCGGGCGCGGAGTCGAGGTCTCCGGCGAGGGCCGTGCCCGTCGCCCAGCCGTACTTCGCGGTGTGCAGGGCGGGGTCCTTCAGTGCCTGGGTGCCCGTGGGGAGCATCCAGTCGCCGAGGGCGAGGCGGACCATGTTCTTCGGCCGGAGCAGGAAGTCGATGAACTCGGCCGCCTCCTTCTTGTGCGGACTGTCGGCCGCCACGGACAGCGTCTGCGGGCTGACGCCCTGGGTGAGTCCGTCGGCGCCGGCCGGGGCGGGCAGCACCTGCCAGTCGAAGCCCTTCGGTGCCTGCTGCGCGATCTGCTGGCGGTAGGAGAAGCCGAGCGGGACCATCGCGTACCGCCCGCCGAAGAATCCGGGCAGGGTGTCCGAGCCGCCGCTGCCGAGCGTGGTGGGCGAGGCGCTGTGGTCCACGTCCACCTGGTCGTGGATCGTGCGCGGTACGACCTCGTCGGCCGCGTCGAAGCGGACGGTGACCTTGCCGTCGGCACCCCGGTGGAAGAGTGTGCCGCCCGTCGACAGCGACAGGTTGAGCGTGGCGGACACGGGCTCCTTGAGCGGCCAGGCCACGCCGTACTTGCCGTCGCCGCTCAGTTGTCGGGTGACGGTCCTGAACTCCGGCCAGGTCCAGGGATGTTCGGGGGTCGGGATGCGTACGCCTGCCCGCTTCAGCCAGGTCGCGTTCGCGATGATCACCCTTGGTTCCTGGAGGAACGGCACGCCGTAGATCCCGTCCCCGAAGGTCGCCGTCTCCCAACCGCGCCGCGGTATCTCGGACTTGAGGCGGGCGGGCAGCAGGTTCCGGAGGTCGGCGAGGTAGCCGCCGTAGGCGAAGTCCGCGAGGTCGTCGGAGGCGTCGTGGATGATGTCCGGCGCCTCGCCGCCCTCGAAGGAGGTGAGCAGCTGGTCGTGGACGCTGTCCCAACTGCCCTGCACGTACTCGACCTTGACGTCCGGATGGGTGGCGTTCCACTCCTTCACCAGTTCCTTGTTGGCGGTGACGGACTCCTGCTGCCAGGCCAGGGACTGGAAGCGCAGGGTGACGCGGCCGTCCGCCGAGCCGCTGCCGCCGCCGCTCGTGCAGCCGGCGAGGAGGAGGGTCAGGACGAGAGCGACGATCCACCGGGGCCGCATCAGCTCTTCACCGCCCCGGCGAGCACACCGCTCGTGATCCTGCGCTGGATCAGGGCGAAGACGAGGAGGGAGGGCAGCGTCGCGAGGAACGCGGCGGCGGCCAGCGGGCCGAGGTCGGCGACGCCCTCCGCGCCGATGAAGTGGGTGAGGACCACCGGCAGGGTCTGGTGCTCCGGGGTCTTGAGCAGGACCAGCGCGAAGAAGAACTCGTTCCACGCGGTGACGAACGCGAACAGGGCCGTCGCCACGATGCCGGGTGCCAGCAGCGGCGCCGTCACCGACACGAGGGTGCGGAGTCTGCCGGCGCCGTCGACGGCCGCCGCCTCCTCCAACTCGGCCGGTATCGCCCGCACATGGCCCGCCAGCATCCACAGCGCGAACGGCAGCGACCACACGACGTAGACCATCACCAGGCCCGCGAGGGAGTCGATCAGCCGCAGGTTCTTCAGCACCAGGAACAGCGGGATGATCACCAGCACGAACGGGAAGGCCTGGCTGACCACCACCCACCTGGTCACGGCCCGCGCGAGCCGGGTGCGGCGCCGGGCCGTCACCCACGCCATCGGTGTCGCGATCACCACGGCGATCAGCGCGGCCCCGAGCGCGGCGAGCAGGGAGTTCGACGCGGCACGCAGGAGCGGCTGTTCGTCGAAGGCCTGGCGGAAGTTGGCGAGGGTCGGGTCCCGGGGGATCCAGGTGGGGTGCAAACTGGCCAGTTCTCGCGGGGACTTGAAGGCGGTGGAGATCAGCCAGAGGAACGGGAAGGCGAGGAACACGAGATACGCGAGCAGTGCCGCGTACTGTCCGGCGCGCGCCTTGGCACTGGTCTTCACTGGTCCCGCCCTCCGTTCAGCCGGCCCACGAGGAAGAGCGCGAGGAGGATCGAGACCACCGCGACCAGCACGCATCCCATCGCCGCCGCGTACCCGAACTGGCCGTAGCGGAAGGCCTCTTCGTAGGCGAAGAGCATGGGCAGCCGGGTACGGCCGCCGGGTCCGCCGCCGGTCAGGACGTAGACCAGGGCGAACGAGTTGAAGTTCCAGATCAGGTTGAGCGCCGTAATCGCCAGGGCCACCGGTCTGAGGGCGGGCCAGGTGACCGTGCGGAAGCGGCGCCAGGCTCCGGCGCCGTCGACCGCCGCCGCTTCGTGGAGTTCGCGCGGGGTGTTCTGCAACCCGGCGAGCAGGGCGACCGTCGTCTGGGGCATTCCGGCCCACACGCCCACGACGATCACGGCGGGCAGCGCGGTCGTCAGACCGCTGAGCCAGTCCCGGCCGTCGCCGAGGCCGAGGCCGCGCAGGGTCTCGTTGAGGACGCCCGCGTCCGGGTTGTAGACGGTCCGCCACATGATGCCGACGACGACCTCGGGCATCGCCCACGGGACGATCGCCAGTGCCCGGGCGAACCATCTCAGCCGCAGTTCCTGGTCGAGCAGCAGGGCGAGGCCGAGGGCCAGCAGGAACTGCGGGACGGTCACGCCGACCGCCCACACCAGCCCGATGCGGAACGACTCCCAGAAGAGGGTGTCGTGCAGCAGGTCGCGGAAGTTGAGGGCGCCGATCCAGCGCGTGGGCGCCGTTCGGCCCGACTGGGAGTCGGTGAAGGCCAGCAGGACGCCGTAGAGGAGGGGGCCGACGCTCAGGACGAGGATCGGGATCAGCGCGGGCAACACCAGGAACCAGGCGGCGCGGTCGGGAGCCCGCCTCACCTCCGTCACCGATGTCATGGGATCAGCCCCTTTGCACGGCCCGATCGGGCCCCGTCATGGTCGTGAACGCCGTATGCCTCGTCAAGGGACCTCGCATGCCGTCCCACCTGTGCCAATGCGACACTGACCGTCGGATGGCGGGAACCCGACGCCGTACGCACACGCACAGGGACATCCACCGGGACCACACGGAGGCGGACGATGGACGAGGCACGGGCCCGGGACGTACTGGCTGCGGCGGACGTGCTGCCCGGCCCGGCGCGGGACGTACGGCTCCTCGCCCTCGGCGAGAACGCGGTGTTCGCCGCCGGTGACCTGGTCGTCAAGGTGGGCCGCGACGCCGAACTCCTGGGCCGCGCCCGGCGCGAGCTGGACATCGCGGTGTGGCTGGCCGAGGCGGGCGTGCCGGCGGTGCGGGCCGCCGACCCGAAGGCCCGGCTCGTCGAGGGACACCCGGTGACCGTGTGGCACCGGCTGGCCGATTCCGTGCGCCCGGCCGAACCCCGGGATCTGGCCGAACTGCTGCGCCTCGTCCACGCGCTCCCCTCCCCCTCCTTCGAACTCCCGCCGCGCGAGCTGCTGGGCGGGGTGGAGCGCTGGCTCCGGCTCGCGGGCGAGGCGATCGATCCGGCGGACGCGGCCTATCTGCGGGAGCGGCGCGACGGTTTCGCGGCTGCCGCCGCCGCGCTGACGCCCCGGCTGACGCCGGGTCCGATCCATGGCGACGCGCTGCCGCGCAATGTGCACATCGGTCCGGACGGGCCGGTCCTGGTCGATCTGGAGACCTTCTCCCGCGATCTGCGCGAGCACGATCTGGTGGTGATGGCCCTGTCCCGTGACCGCTACGCCCTCCCGGCGCGGGCGTACGACGCGTTCACCGAGGCGTACGGCTGGGATGTGCGGGAGTGGGAGGGCTGCGGGGTGCTGCGCGGGGCGCGGGAGACGGCCAGCTGCGCTTGGGTCGCGCAGCACGCGCCGAGCAACCCCGAGGCGTTGGCGGAGTTCGAGCGGCGGGTGGCGTCCTTGCGGGACGGGGACGAGACCGTGCGGTGGTATCCGTTCTGAGCGCCCGATGACCGGGGCGCGAGGGGTGCCTGGGCGACCGCCGCTCCGGCCGCCCCGGGTTCACACCGTCTCGTCCGCCGGCTCGCGCAGCGGCCATGTGCCGTCGATCACCGCGTCCTGGTCGCCCTTGCGGCGCAGGAAGCTCTGGAAGTCGGCGGCCCATTCCGCGTACCACTCGATCTGGCGGCGGTGCAGCTCGGCCGGGCCGAGGGCGGCGACCTTGGGGTGGCGGTCGGCTATCGCGCCGGCGAGGCGCGCGGCGGCGAGGGCGTCGGCCGAGGCGTCGTGCGCGGTGTCGAGGACCACGCCGTACTCCTGGCAGACCGCTTCGAGATTGCGTTTGCCGCGGCGGTAGCGGTCCACGGAGCGGTCGATCGTGTACGGGTCGATGACCGGGGCGGGGTCGGTGCCGCCCAGGCGCTCGCGCAGGGACGGCAGTCCGTGCCGGCGCAGCTCGGCGGAGAGCAGGGTGAGGTCGAAGGCCGCGTTGTAGGCGACGACGGGGACGCCGGTCTTCCAGTAGGTCGTGAGGACGTCCGCGATGGCGTCGGCGACCTCGTCGGCCGGGCGGCCCTCGGCGGTGGCGCGTTCGTTCGTGATGCCGTGCACGGCGACGGCGTCGGCCGGGATCTCCACGCCGGGATCCGCCAGCCACTCCCGGCGGCCCGCCGGGCGTCCGCCCCTGACCTCTATGACCGCGCCGGTGACGATGCGCGCCTCGCGCGGCTCGGTCCCCGTGGTCTCCAGGTCGAAGCCGATGAGCAGCTCCTCGTGCCAGGCCATGACGGCCCCCCTTCTCGGTGGTGCTTTCCCCCAGTGGTCTCCACCTTCGCATGCGCCACTGACAATCCGGGGACCGCGTTCCGTTTGTGCCGGACCGCGCCCGGGACAGGTCAGGACACCGGTCGCGAATCCGCCCACATCTGCTCGAACTCATCGCGGTAGGTGGGGAAAAGACCGCCGTCGTCCATTTCGTCCGACTTGACCAGTCGGCTTCCGTTTCGCAGCACCAGTACCGGCGCCTCCATGCCTCGGCTGCGACGCAGATAGGACTGCACGACGGCTATGCCGTCCGAGCCGTCGCCGTCGACGAGGTACGCCGTGAAGCGGGGTGTCTCGTCGAAGACCTGGATCTCGAAGGCGCCCGGGTCGCGCAGCCGGGACCGCACCCGCCGCATGTGCAGGATGTTCATCTCGACGGCGCGGCTCAACTCTCCGCGCTTTATGCCGAGTTCGCGCTCGCGTCGCTTCACCGCGCTGGAGGCCGGGTTGAGGAACAGCAGCCGTACCCGGCAGCCCGCCTCGGCGAGGCGGACCAGCCTGCGGCCGGAGAAGTTCTGCACGAGGAGGTTGAGGCCGATGCCGATGGCGTCGACGCGGCGGGCGCCGCCGAAGATGTCCTCGGCCGGGAACTGCCGCATCAGCCGCACCCGGTCCGGGTGGACGGCGACCACGTCGGCGAAGCGGTCGCCGATCAGCTCCTCGACCGCGTCGACGGGCAGCCGGCGGGCCGAGGGCACGTCGCTGCCGGCGCCGAGGGTCTCCAGGAGTTTCGCGGAGGCCCGCTCGGCCTGGTTGAGGACGGCCTCGGACAGGGCCCGGTTGCGGGAGACGACGTTACGGGTCACCTCCAGCTCGTCCAGGGCGAGTTCGACGTCCCGCCGCTCGTCGAAGTACGGCTCGAAGCACGGCCAGTGCTGCACCATCAGCTCGCGCAGCTGCGGCAGGGTCAGGAAGCTGAGGACGTTGTCGTCGGCCGGGTCGAGCAAGTAGCCCTTGCGGCGGCTGACTTCACGGACGGCGACCGCGCGCTGCACCCACTCCTGGCCGGCCGGGCCGGCCGCGGCGACGACCCATTCGTCGCCGTGGACGGGTTCGTAGACGGGACGCAGGACGGCCGCCACGACGGCGCGCAGCCGCTGCTCGACCAGGTTCAGCCAGATGTAGGCGCGGCCGGCTCGCTGGGCGCGCGTACGCACCTCGCGCCAGGCGTCGGCGTCCCAGTCCAACTCCGGCCCAATGGAACCAGCCGCGTCCATCGGACGTGCCAGGGACACCGCGCCGGGCGGGACTTCTGCGGAGTTCCCCTCGTGACCCTCGTCACCAGGGGGCAACTCCAGCCCTCCCGAGCCCACCCGTGCACCGCCTTCCGCTCCCCCGAGCTCTCCCCAGTCTCAACGATCAAGGAAGGGTACTCCGGGACCGGTCGGCGGTGCAGCCGGATGGACAGGGTCGTTTCTCAACTTCCGCCGAGGACATTGCCGTTCTGGTTCGCGAGCGCGGCCGGAGTGAGCGGATTCATGGCGGTGACGTCGCGCGGGGCGATCGAGAATCCCTGCCAGTGGACCGGCATCGGCTGCTGGTCCTCGTCGCGGGCGATGTGGTGGAAGCCGACGTTCACCCAGACCACGGGCTGTGTGAGGGTCTGTCCGTTGACCCACTTGTCGACCGACTTCGGGTGCCCCGCACCGCAGTTGGGCAGGTTGTCGCTGGCGAACTGCTCGCACTTGTTGTACTGCGTGAAGTACACGTCGTGCTGGGTGAAGCTGCGGCCCGGGTACTTGGTGGTGGGGCCGGGGACTATCTCGTAGGACCGGGCGTGGTTGTCCTTGTTCTTGCCGGTCGCGCTGACGATGCGCCACCAGCGCATGTTCTTGGCGTCGCCCGCGAGTTCCTTGGTCACCTTGGTCAACGTGGTCTTGTTGGTGGGGGTGTTGGCGCCGTGGGTGGTGACCTTGGAGTCGTACTGCTCGACGCGGCCCTTGGAGGAGCCGTCGAGCGCGAAGTCCAACTTCCAGAAGACGTCGTGCTGGTGGCTCGTCGCGTAGGCGGTGGCGCCCTTGCCGAGCGGCCAGCCGCGGCCGTCGCCCGCGTCGTAGTCGTAGGGCGAGAGGCTGCCGGTGGCGCCGACGTTCATGTTGATGGTGCCGTCGTCCTGGAAGCGCCACTCGGTGATGTACTCGTACCAGCCGACCTGGTTGACCGTGTAGACGAGGAAGTCCTTGCCCTGGGTCTGGTAGACCTTGTTGGCGCTGTCGCCCTGCATGCGGAAGGCGTGGCCGCGCGAACGGGTCGTGGTGCAGAGGCCCTTGACGTTCGGGTGGTCCGGGTCGATGGCGTCGGGGACCTTGACGGTCTTGATGGTGCCGCCGGGACACTCGCCGGGCGCCATGTTCATCAGGCCGGTGCCGAAGCCGTACTGCGTGAGGTCGCTGTACTCGTTCTTGCCGTCGTCGTACGGCACGTGGATCTGGGCGAGCTTCGCGTCGGCGAGCACCTTGATGGGGGTGGCCTGGCCGGGCGGCTGGTAGGAGATGTTCTCCAGGACGAGGCCGGCCTCGCGCTCGTAGTGCCAGCACATCCGCCAGGTGGTGCCGGTGGAGAGCTTCTGCTCGATGGTGTACGCGGCGCTGCAACCGGGGACGGCGGCGCTCGGGGCCGCCTTCGGCTGGGCGACGGCCGGGCCCGCGCCCGCGGTGGCACCGGCGGCCAGGGCGGCCACCGTGAGGGCCACGGCCCCCCGACTGCGGGCACGGCTGATTCTGTTGACGCGCATGAAGAAGTGACTCCCTTACAGGAGAAGCAAGTTGGGACAGTGGACGAAGGGCTGGGCGAAGGACCGAGGGTTCCGGCTCAGCCGGTGAGCTTGCCGACCTTGCGGGCGCTCAGGTCGATGACGAAGTCACGGGCGTCGATCCACGGCCCGTTCTTGACCTTCGGGAACAGCCGTACGCAGCGGTGCTCGCCGCACTGGTCGAAGACTCCGGACTGCTTGCCCGGGGTCGCCTTGTAGATCATGGCGGTCAGCAACAGCTTGTCGGGCGAGGTGAGTTCGTTGCCGGTGGCGTCCTTGTAGTCCGCCTTCAGGCCCGCGCCCAGCGGGTCCGCCAGCAGCAGCTGGGCCGCCTCGACGTCCTCGGCATGGCTCGGCGGCGGCTGCACTCCGTGCTGGGTGCCGGTCTGCTCGACCTTGCCGGTGTCCAGGTTGACGGTCTTGGTGACGACCGTGTCGTCCTTGTAGTCGTAGAACGTCACGTCCGCGCGGCGCGGCGCGTTCGGGTTGTCCAGCTCGTCGGGGTTCGGGTCGGCGAGTTCGACGTCGAGGCGCTGCGGCCCGCGCTTGCCGTCCACGTTCTCACTGGAGTTGAGGAACTGCTGGTTCACCGCGAGCTGTTCGACGCGCTTGGTCTCGTCGTCGGTCAGCGGGTCGCGGCCCGTGCCCTTCTCGCCCTCGGCCGGGGCCTGTTGCACCACACCGGGTGCCGCGCCCAGCCCGTCCGCCGCCTGCTGCGCGGATCCGGCGGCCTTTCCGGTGCCCCCCGACTCGTCGGCCCCCGCCGTGCCCGGCAGGGTGACGGCGACCATCACGGCGGTCCCCGCCACCGCTATGGCCGTACCCGCCACCACTTTGCCCAGGTGGCGGTGCACTGTCCTTCGCACATCTCCCCCTACTCCCCCTGGATCCGTCCCCGGACCGCTGGGAGTGGTGTCTGTCCCACTTGGATCGGCGTACGGCATACGTCGTACGCACCGGTCATTTGGTAAGAGGGATGTAAGTCATAGGTGGTTCCCTCACTTTCGGGGAGACTCAGGGTCAAGGCGCCCCGGTGGCGGGGCCCGGCTGAAAGAGTCGTGACCATGCAGGTCTGGCCTGGAGAGGCGTATCCACTCGGTGCCACGTACGACGGCGCCGGCACCAACTTCGCGGTCTTCACGGAGGCCGCGGACCGAGTAGAGCTGTGTCTGCTGCACGACGACGGCTCGGAGACGGCGGTGGAGCTGCGCGAGAGCGACGCTTTCGTACGGCACGCGTACGTGCCCGGCATCATGCCCGGACAGCGCTACGGCTTCCGCGCGCACGGCCCGTACGCCCCCGAGCGCGGCCTGCGGTGCAATTCCGCGAAGCTGCTGCTCGACCCGTACGCGAAGGCCGTCAGCGGATCGATCGCCTGGGGCGAGGAGGTGTACGGCTACCACTTCGACGCCCCGGAGAAACGCAACGACCTGGACTCGGCCCCGCACACGATGTCGTCGGTCGTGGTCAACCCGTACTTCGACTGGGGCGACGACCGGCGGCCCCGGCGCGGCTACCACGAGACCGTGCTCTACGAAGCGCACGTCAAGGGCCTGACGATGCTCCACCCGGGGCTGCCGGACGAGCTGCGCGGCACCTACGCGGCGCTCGCGCATCCGGCGGTGATCGAGCACCTGGTGGAGCTCGGGGTGACCGCCCTGGAGCTGATGCCGGTGCACCAGTTCGTGAACGACCACCGGCTGGTCGACATGGGGCTGAACAACTACTGGGGCTACAACACGATCGGTTTCTTCGCCCCGCACAACGCGTACGCCTCCTGGGGCGACCGCGGCCAGCAGGTCCTGGAGTTCAAGTCGGCGGTACGGGCGCTGCACGAGGCCGGTATCGAGGTCATCCTGGACGTCGTCTACAACCACACCGCCGAGGGCAACCACCTGGGCCCGACGCTGTCCTTCAGGGGCCTCGACAACCCGTCGTACTACCGGCTGGCGGACGACCCCCGCTACTACACGGACACCACGGGGACGGGCAATTCGCTGCTCATGCGGTCCCCGCACGTGCTCCAGCTGATCATGGACTCGCTGCGCTACTGGGTCACCGAGATGCATGTCGACGGCTTCCGCTTCGACCTGGCGGCCACCCTGGCGCGGCAGTTCCACGAAGTGGACCGGCTGTCGTCGTTCTTCGACCTGGTGCAGCAGGACCCGGTGGTCTCCCAGGTGAAGCTGATCGCGGAGCCCTGGGACGTCGGCGAGGGCGGCTACCAGGTGGGCAACTTCCCGCCGCTGTGGACCGAGTGGAACGGCAAGTACCGGGACACCGTGCGGGACCTGTGGCGGGGCGAGGGACGGGCGCTCGCGGAGTTCGCGTCCCGGCTGACCGGCTCGTCCGACCTCTACCAGGACGACGGCCGTCGCCCGCTGGCCTCCATCAACTTCGTGACCTGCCACGACGGGTTCACGCTCAACGACCTGGTGTCGTACAACGACAAGCGCAACCAGGCCAACGGCGAGGACAACCGCGACGGCGAGAGCCACAACCGCTCGTGGAACTGCGGTGCCGAGGGCGAGACCGACGACCCGGCGGTCCTGGAGCTGCGCGCCCGCCAGACGCGCAACTTCGTGGCCACGCTGATGCTGTCCCAGGGCGTGCCGATGGTCAGCCACGGTGATGAGTTCGCGCGCACCCAGGAGGGCAACAACAACGCGTACTGCCAGGACAGCGAGCTGGCCTGGGTGCACTGGCCGGAGGAGGGCGCCGAACCGTCGCCGTTGCTGGCCTTCACGCGCGCCCTGGTGTGGCTGCGCAAGGAGCACCCGGTGTTCCGGCGCCGGCGCTTCTTCCACGGGCGGCCCGTGGAGGGCACCCACGACGAGCTGTCGGACATCGCCTGGTTCACCCCGGAGGGCAAGGAGATGACCCAGCGGGACTGGGACTCGGCGCAGGCGTCCGCGCTGTCGGTGTTCCTGAACGGCAACGCGATCTCGGAGCCGGGGCAGCGCGGGGAGCGGATCGCCGACGACTCCTTCCTGATGCTGTTCAACGCCTCGCCCCAGACGCTGGACTTCGTGGTCCCGGTCAACCACGGCCGCCAGTGGGAGGTGGTCGTGGACACCGGCCGCCCGGAGGGGGTGCCGGCGGGCACGGGCGCGAAGGTGAAGGCCGGGGACCGGCTGACCCTGGTGGACCGCAGCATGACGGTCCTGCAACGCCCCACGTAGGGGCTAGGTCGTGTCCGCAAAGTCCCGTCGTTCGCCCGGAGGGCGGGCCTCGCGGCGTCCGGTGCGTGCGCTCGGTGCGCCGCCCGGAAGTCCTCGTACTGGGCGTACTTGGGCTTTCGGGCGGTGCGGCGAGCGTGCCGGGCGTCGCGAGGCAGGCGGGACTTCGCGGACACGGCCTAGCACCCGGCCGGTGGACCGGATGCCGGGGGCGATGACACGAAGGGCTGCCGGGCGGGTACACAGGTCTGCATGACACCTGAACGACCCGACCCGGCAGTGCCCACGGCCACCTACCGGCTGCAATTGCAGCCAGAGTTCCCGTTCGCGGCGGCCGCGGCGGCCGTGCCGTACCTGGCGTCGCTCGGCGTCTCGCACCTGCACCTCTCGCCCGTCCTGGAGTCCGTCCCGGGGTCGACGCACGGCTACGACGTCGTGGACCACGCGCGCGTGCGGGACGAGATCGGCGGCGAGGACGGCCTGCGGGCCCTCGCGCGCACCGCGCGGGAGCACGGTCTCGGTCTGGTGGTGGACATCGTGCCGAACCACATGGCCATGTCCCCGCGCCACAACCACGCCCTGTGGGAGGTGCTCAGGGAGGGGCCCAAGTCGCCGTACGCGCGCTGGTTCGACATCGACTGGGAGGCGCAGGGCGGACGGCTGCTGCTGCCGGTGCTGGGCGGACCGGTCGGCTCCGAGCTGGAGCACCTGGAGGTCGACGGCGATGTGCTGCGCTACTACGACCAGGTGTTCCCGCTGCGCGCGGGCACCGGGGAGCTGCCGTTGCCGCGGCTCCTGGACGCGCAGTGGTACCGCCTGGGGTGGTGGCGGCTGGCCCGCACCGAGCTGAACTACCGGCGGTTCTTCAGCATTTCGGAGCTGATCGGGGTCCGCGTGGAGGACCCCGAGGTCTTCGACGCCACGCACGGCAAGATCCTCCAGCTGCTGCGCGAGGGTGTCGTGGACGGGCTGCGCGTGGACCACCCGGACGGCCTCGCCGACCCCGACGGCTATCTCCGGCGGCTGCACGGGGCGACCGGGGGCCGCTGGACGGTCGTGGAGAAGATCCTCGCGGACGGGGAGCGGCTGCCGGCGTCCTGGCCCGTCGCGGGCACCACCGGCTACGACGCCCTCAGGCACGTCGACGGGCTGTTCGCGGACCCGGCGGGGGCGGGGGAACTCCTGGGCCAGTACCGGAGGTTCGCGGCCCCGCAGCCGGACCGGGGCGGGCACTGGGAGGCGACGGTGCGGCGGGCGGCGTACAAGGTGCTCACGCACGAGCTGGACGCCGAGACGGACCGGCTGACCCGGGTCGTGAGCGGGCTGTGCGCCGCGTCCCCTGAGCCCGCGCTGCGCGACCGGGCCCCCTGGGCGCTGCGGACCGCGCTGGTGGAGCTCCTGGTGCGCGTGGAGGTCTACCGGCCGTACACCTCGGGCGACACCGCGGCCGTCGTGACCGAGGAGGCGGCGGCCGAGGCCCGGCAGGCGTTCGCGGTCCCGGAGGAGGCGGGCGCCGTCGACGTCGTACGGGAACTGCTGCTGGGGCGGTACGGGGACGGGCCCGAGGAGGTCGAGTTCCGGGTCCGGTTCGCGCAGACGGCGTCCGCGCTGCGGGCCAAGTCCGTGGAGGACACGGCCTTCTACCGCTATGTGCCGCTGCTGTCGGCGACCGAGGTGGGCGGGAACCCGGGCCGTCCTGCCGTGTCCCCGGAGGACTTCCACGCGTACTGCGCGCGCGTGCAGCGCGACTGGCCCGTGGCGGGCACCGTGCTGTCGACCCACGACACCAAGCGCAGCGCGGACGTACGGGCCGCGCTGGCCGTGCTCACCGAGGTGCCGGAGCGCTGGGCGGACGTGCTGACCGAGGTGACCCGTACCGGTGCGGGCGTGCCGGACCCGCAACTGGCTTGGGCGGCCTGGCAGATGGTGTTCGGTCTCGGCCCGGCGGACCCGGAGCGGGTCCAGGGCGCCCTGTTGAAGCATGTGCGGGAGGCGGGTCTGCACACGAGCTGGACGGAGCAGCGGCCGGCCTACGAGGAGGCGGTGGCGGCGTTCGTCGCGGCGGGCCCGTGCGGGCCGCCCGGTGAGCGCGTGGCCGCCTTCCGCGCCGCGCTGGAGCCGCACGTCCGGGCGAACGTGCTGGGTGCCGCGCTGCTCCAGCTGACGATGCCGGGTGTGCCGGACCTCTTCCAGGGCACCGAGGCCGAGTACCTGGCGCTGGTCGACCCCGACAACCGGCGGCCGGTGCCGTTCCCGCCCCCGGAGGCGGGTGCCAAGGGCGCTGTGACGGCCGCCGCGCTGCGGCTGCGGGCCCGTCGTCCCGGGGCCTTCGGTGACGCGGCGACGTACGTCCCGCTGGCCGCGGAGGGTCCGGCGGCGGCGCACTGTGTGGCGTTCGCCCGCTCGGGGGCGGCGGTCACGGCCGTGACCCGGCTGTCGTCACGGCTCGCGGAGGCGGGCGGCTGGCGCGACACGGTGCTCCCGCTGCCGCCGGGCGGGTGGGCCGATGTGCTCGCTCCGGAGCGGCGGTTCACGGGGCACGCGCGCGTGGCGGACCTTTTCGCGCTGTCGCCGGTGGTGCTGCTGGAGGTCTCCGACTAGACGCACACCCGGAGGGTCCGGGGCGAGCGGTGGACCAGGTCGGCGGGCAGCTGCCGGGCGCCCGGTGCGCGGCGCAGACCGGGCAGCGCGGACAGGAGGGCCCGCAGGCCGTGTTCGGCCGTGAGAGCGGCCAGCAGGGCGTCCGGGCGGGTGCCGTGGGCGAGCGGTCCGGGGTCGGTGCGGAAGGCGTCGTAGCGGTCCGGGTCGGTGAAGCGTTCCGGGTCGCGGCCGGCGGCGCCGAGCAGACAGGCGACGGTGGCGCCCGCGGGTATCGCGCCGACGGGCGCGAGGGCGCGGCGCAGCACGATGTGCTGCGGCGGATCGCGGCGCAGCGACTCCGCCCAGGCGCCCGGCACGAGGTCGGGGCGGGCGCGGAGCACGGCCAACTGGCGCGGGTGGTCGAGGACGTTGGCGAGGAACGAGGCGAGAGCCCGCGCGGTGCTCTCGCCGGACGCGCCGAGCAGCGTGCCCACCAGCCCGGTGACGGCGTCGTCCGACAGCGGGCCGCCGTCACCGCGCGCGGCGCACAGCACGGACAGCAGGTCGCCGCCCGGGTGCGCGCGGCGCCGGGCCGTCAACGGCCGCAGGAAGGCGCCCAGTTCGCGACGGCCGCCCTCCGAGCGGCCGAGTCCCGCGCGGCACCAGCTGTGCACCCGCGCGGTCTCCTCGTACGGCAGCCCGAGCGCGGCCACGGCCGTGGCGGTGGGCAGCCAGTCGCAGAACTCGGCCACCAGGTCGGCGTCCGCGCGGGCGGCGAGGCGGCGGGCGAGGACATGGGCGCTGCGTTCGACGGCGGCGGTCAGGGCGGCCTGCGCGGGCCCGCGCAGCGCCCGGTCCAGGGGCCGTTCCGCCTCGGGCGCGGCCGGATGCCCGGCCACAGGGACGAGCCTGGGGTCGGCGAGCGCCGCGCGGACGTCGCCGTGGCGGCTGAGGAGCCAGGCTCCGAACGGCTCGTCGTACACCAGCGGATGGTGTGTGCGGAGGACGCGGTAGAGCGGGTAGGGGTCCCGTACGGCCGTCCGCAGGCTCGGGGGTCCCGGTGGCCGGGCCGGGGCGCCCGCGGTGCGGGGGACGGTCACCTCGGTGAGACACAGCACCGCCGTCCGCTCCCGTGGTCGCAGCTGCGCCGCACACGGTCCAGGAGGTGCGCGGCCGGTCGTCCGCGTCCTGCGCGCACGCGGCTGCCCCCAGCCGACCACCGCACCGCGCGGACCGCAGCTCCCGTACGGCCGTTCGGGTGAGGCGGACCCGCCCGGCCGCACGGCGTGCGACGGGTCCCCGGCCACCGGCTCGCACCCGCGTACGGACCCGGGGCACGGGTCGGGCCGCGGGCGTACGGTGGCGGGCCGGGCGGGCGGTGTCCGTGGTGCGGGGGCACGCGCGCGTGCCCGCCGACGACGTCACCGGAGGTGACCGCGGCGACCCGCGAAACCCTCTGGAAATCCCCGGCCCCCTGCTGGCACCAACGCGCCTACCGGCTGCCGGTAAATGCCCCTGGGCGCCCCCTGGAGCCTCCCCCGCGGTCTGCTTGACAGTTCACAGAGGCCATGAAGTACTGCGGTTGCGAAGCCGGGGCGGAGTAGTCGGGGGTGAGTCTCCTGCCGGAGTTGCGATACCCCAGTGTGGCCGAACTGGTCTCGTCCGCGCGGGCGTTGGCCGCTCACCGGCCGGCCCTGTGCACCTTGCGCCAGATCGGTGTCTCGCGCGCGGGCAGACCGCTTCATCTGCTGTCCGTGGGACACGCCCGGCGCGCCGTGCTGGTGGTCGCGGGCGCCCACGCCAACGAGCCGACCGGCGGCTCCACGCTGCTCGCGCTGGCCGAACGGGTGGTCCGCGAGCGGGAGTTGAGGTCGGACACGGCCTGGCACTTCCTGCTCTGCGCGGACCCGGACGGAGCGAGCCTGCACGTCACACCGGCACCGCGCAGCCTGCTCGACTACCACCTGGGCTTCTTCCGCCCGGCGGGTCCCGAGCAGCCGGAGTGGTCGCCCTCGGTGCTGCCGCCCGACCGACTGCCCCCGGAGACGAGGGCGTTGACCCGGGTGATCGACGAGCTGCGGCCCTACCTCCAGGTGACCCTGCACGGCACCGATCTCGGCGGCAGCTGGGTGCAGTTGACGAAGGACATACCGGGGCTCGCCGAACCGTTCGCCAAGTCGGCGGCGGAGCTGCGCATCCCGGTGGAGACGGGCGCCTCGGACGCGGCGGGCTGGCCCGCCTCGGGGCCCGGGGTGCATGTGATGCCGGCGCCCGGTTCGGACGCGGCCTACCCGAGCATGCCGGACGACGCCCGGCACAGCACCTGGTACCACGCGCACCGCTACGGAGGTCTGACGGCCGTCGTGGAGGTCCCGATGTGGGCGAGCGACCTGGTCGACGACCCGGCGCCGCATCCCGCCCCGGCGGCGGCGCTACGGCGGCTGGGGCGCCGTCTGCTGCGGGACGGGCGGGAGGTCGAGCGGGTGCTCACCGAGGCGCTGCCGCGGCTCCAGGGCGCCGACGGGCCGCTGCTGCGGGCCGCGCGGTGGGCGCTGGAGCTGGTGCCCGGCCTGGCCGCGGACTGGATGCACACCTCGCCGGCCGACACCACGATGGCGTACGTCGGCAGTGTGGACGCGTTCGGACGCCGGCTGCCGTTACGGGCGGCGGCGATGCTGCTGCGGGTGCTGCGGGAGACCGACGACCGCGCGGCGCCCCTGCTCGAACACCTCGTGGTCTCGTGGAGCGATGCCTTCGCGGAGCGCTTCCGGGCCCGCTGGGTACCGCTGGAGCACCAGGTGGAGCACCAGTCCCGGACGGTCGTGGCGGCGGCGCTGTACGCGCGCGAGCGGGCGGTCGAGATCGGCGGGGCCCCACGCGCGCGTGCCCGGCGCTCGGCCTGACCCCGCCCGTCCCGCTCAGGTGTCCAGCGCGAAGACGTCGCCGGTGCGCGCCGCCATGACGCAGCCGTTCGAGAAGGTCCTCGTGTAGTCGACCGGGCGTCCCTGCCACTGCCCGCGCGCTTGGGCGGTGACCGGGGCGTAGATCATCGGGCAGAGGACGCTCTTCGCCGGGATGGCGTCGATGTCGCCGCCCGCCGCGCCCAGTTCGGCGCAGGCCTCGGCCGCGTGGGCGTGTCCCTGGGGCGGGTCGCACAGGAGCAGGGTCCCGCGCGGGTCGACGGACCGGGTGTCACGCGGGTCGCCGGACGGGCCGTCGCCGCGCGTGACGGTGAGCCGGAGCCAGTCGTCCTGGAGGCCGTGCCGGGGTGCCGCCAGGACGGGTGCCCGGCCGGCGGCGAGGAGCAGGGCAGCTGCCAGCAGGGCGGCGCGGAGGGCGGTCGCTGTGGAGGTGTACGTCATTCCCGGTGCATCGGCACCGCGCTCTGCGCACCCCAGCCCGGCTCACTCGAACGGGAGTGGACGGGCGTGTGGCGGCGGGCCAGTTCGAACGCGCTGAGCACCACGCGCGACTGGTACTCGACCTGGCGTGCGACGGAGATCCAGCGCGCTCCGAAGCCGTCCCGGTAGTCGGCGCACCACTCGTCGATCAGCCGGTCCAGCTCGGGCAGCACACCGGCCGGGTCGCTGCCGGAGGCGACGACGAGCTGGTACAGCAGCCCGGCCGTGCGCAGCGCGAGGCGCCGGCCCGCGATGCGCAGGGCCGCGAGATGCGCGGTGTTGAGCGGCGGCAGCGGGCGGGCGGCGCTGGTGTCGACATCGGGGTCCCACGCGTCGGCGAGCCCGGGGCACACCAGTAAGTAGTCGTCGACCGGCGCGAGCAGCCGTGCGGCGTCGGGCACGCGCGGGGGCCGGGGCAGCACTCCGGGGGTGGCTGTCGGCGCGGGAGCGGGGCGGCCGACGTCGTGCCGGGGGCGGCGGTCGGCCGCGGCCCCGGGCAGTGGTCCCACCGGGCCGGCACCGGGCCGGGCGGCCGTCAGCGGCGTCGGCCCGGCCGTACGGGAGAGCGTGCCCGGCTCCGTCGCGGCCGTCGCCGTATCGGGTCCGCCCTGCACGAACGGCCGTATTCGCGCGAGGAGTTGTTCCAGGATGCGGGTGTCGTGGCGCAGGGTGCGGCTCAGGGTGCGCAGGACGGCGTCCGCGTCGGCGGGCGGGGTGCCGTCCTCGACGCCGGCCACGCCCCACATCGGTGCCTCCACGACCGCGGTGACGGTGCCGTGCCGGTGCGGGTGGAACCAGGTCGACTCGACGGCGGCCTCGGTGATGGCGGCGGCCAGATCGCCCCGGCGCGGTGGCGGGATGCGGTAGACGGCCGGGCCGATGCTGGGCCAGTACAGGGTGTCGTAGGGCCCGAGTTCGCGTGGGATGCCGAGGCGGGCCGCGGTGTGCGCGACGCGCTGGGCGAGGCCCGGGAGGTCGCGGGTCAGCTCGACGAAGCCGCCGCCCACGTCGACGCCGTGCAGGGAGCACTGGAGGAAGGGCCGCAGTTCGTCCTGGACCTCCAACAGGGCGCGGGTCTCCGGGAGTCGGGCCCCGGCCGCGCCGTCCGGCAGCCACTCGGGCTGCTCCAGGAAGCCGGGCCGGAAGAAGTTCCGGAAGTACCGGCCGAGGCTGTAGGGGCCGGGCAGCCAGCCCTCGTTGCGGCGCGAGCCGTCGGGGTCCAGGGACAGCAGCAGGTTCCAGGTGGCGTCGGCGCCCTCGCTCAACCGGGGGTCGGCGAGGACCCGTTCGGCCAGGCGCAGCACCGTCGCGCCGCCCACGGGCTCGTTGGCGTGCGGTCCGGCGACCACGAGGGCCTGGCGGCTGCCGTGGCCCACGCAGAGCAGCCACAGGGGCGTACCGGCGCGGGAGGTGCCGACGCGGCGCAGCCGGGCGTCCCGGGGTCGGCGGGCGACGAGTGCGGCGGCCTGGGCCCCCAGCTCGTCCACGGACGGGTAGCGGAGGAGTGGCGGCAGGGCACACCTCCACGGATTTGGTGCCGTCGGTTCACCAGATGTGCATGGTGTACACACAGTCAGTCACGGCCCGAGGGGTACGTCAACACCGCCGTATGCAAAGGGATTTCACTCCGCCCCAAGATCGCCACATCGGGTAATGCCCAGGCCAGAGGTGAGGCGGGGCTGTGTCGGAGCCGGGGTCGAGACGGGTTCGCGCTCAGTTCACGGCGAGCCGGAACGCCATCCGTCCGAAGCCGATCTGGTCGCCCTCGCGGACGACGGCCGCCCCGATCACGCGACGGCCGTTGACCGTCGTGCCGTTGGTCGAGCCGAGGTCGCGCAGCACCCACATGCCGCCCTGGCGGCTGAGTTCGGCGTGCACCCGGGACACCGTCTCGTGGGTCAGGCGCAGTCCGTTGGCGGGGTCGCGGCCGATGCGCAGCGGGTGCGCGTCGCCCGGGTGGGGCAGCAGCAGCTTGGGCAGCCGCTCGGCCTGCCAGGCTCTGCGCAGCCGTACGGTGAACCCGGAGACGGCCTCCACGGTGCCGAACAGGGCGCGTGAGAGGCGGCTTTCGGTGGGCAGGTCGGCGGTGAGCGCCACGAGGTCCTCGGACCGGCGGGCGGCGAGCGCCAGTTCCATGCGCCGGATGAACGTGTCGTGCGAGAGCCGTCCCATGGCGACGCCGTCGTGGAGGACCTTGAGCGCCTTGTCGCGCTCCGCGTCGGACAACCGCGCGGGGTACGTGTGGAACTCGAAGGACGACGTCACGCTCGTGATTGTCGGGCAGTGAACCCCGGGTGTCCAGAAGACGCGGAAACGGCCCCCACGCGCGTGAAGATGACGACACCTGCGCCAAAGGGGTGGATTCAAAAGCGGATTGATCTCGTTTGAAGCACGATGGACGGGCTACATCCCGGTGAGCAGACGAAGGGGAACCGTCCGTGCAGTTCGAGGTGTGGGCACCAGAGGCAGACCGTGTGACGCTCCATCGGGAGGGCGCCACGCGCGCGTTGGAGCGCGATCCCGCGCGCGTGGGGTGGTGGCGCGGCGAGGCGGACGCGGGCCACGGCACGCGGTACGGGTTCGCGGTCGACGACGGCCCGCCGCTGCCCGACCCGCGCTCGCGCCGCCAGCCGGACGGCCCCGACGGCCTGAGCGCCGTCGTCGAGCACGAGCGGTACGCGTGGCGCACCGCCGGGTGGCCGGGCCGCCCGCTGCCGGGCGCGGTGCTCTACGAGCTGCACGTCGGCACGTACACGCCCGAGGGCACCCTGGACGCGGCGGCCGACCGGCTCGGCCATCTCGCCGGACTGGGCGTCACCCACGTCGAGTTGATGCCCCTGTGCCCGTTCCCCGGGCGGCACGGCTGGGGCTACGAGGGTGTCTCCCTGTGGGCCGTGCACGAGCCCTACGGCGGCCCCGAGGCGCTGAAGCGGTTCGTCGACCGGGCCCACGAACTCGGGTTGGGCGTGGTGCTCGACGTGGTGCACAACCACCTCGGCCCGTCCGGGAACTACCTGCCCGCGTTCGGCCCGTACTTCACGGACACGCACCAGACCCCCTGGGGCAGCGCCGTGAACCTGGACGCGCCGGGCTCGGACGAGGTGCGCGCCTTCCTGCTGGGCAGCGCGCTGGCCTGGCTGCGGGACTACCGGATCGACGGGCTGCGGCTGGACGCGGTGCACGCGTTGCAGGACACGCGCGCGTGCCACTTCCTTGAGGAACTGTCCGCCGCCGTCGACTCGTTGGCCGCCGAGACGGGCCGGCCGCTCTTCCTGGTCGCCGAGTCCGACCTGAACGACCCGCGTGTGGTCACTCCCCGCGCGGAGGGCGGTCTCGGGCTGCACGCCCAGTGGAACGACGACTTCCACCACTCCCTGCACACGGCGCTGACCGGCGAAGCACAGGGCTACTACGCGGACTTCGCGCGGGCCCCGCTCTCGGCGGTCGCCAAGACGCTCACGGGCGGCTACTTCCACGACGGCAGCTATTCGAGCTTCCGCGACCGGCACCACGGCCGCCCCCTGGACCGCACGCGCGTGGCCGCCCACCGGCTGCTCGGCTACAGCCAGACCCACGACCAGATCGGCAACCGCGCCCAGGGGGACCGCCTTTCGGCGTCCCTCTCCCCCGGGCTGCTGGCCTGCGCGGCGGCGCTGACGCTCACCGGTCCCTTCACGCCGATGCTGTTCATGGGCGAGGAATGGGCGGCGGGCACGCCCTGGCAGTTCTTCACCGACCACACCGACCCGGACCTCGCGGAGGCCGTACGGCGGGGCAGGCGGCGGGAGTTCGCGGCGCACGGCTGGGCCGAGGAGGACGTGCCCGACCCCCAGGACCCGGCGACCCGGGACCGCTCCTGCCTGGACTGGTCGGAGCCGGAGCGCGAGCCGCACGCGCGCGTGCTGGCCTGGTACCGCCGTCTCGTCGCCCTCCGGCACGAGCAGCCCGACCTCACCGATCCCGACCTCTCCGACACCAAGGTGGCCTTCGACGAGGACGCCCGCTGGCTGGCCCTCCGGCGCGGGGACGTACGCGTCGCCGTGAACCTCGGCAAGGAGCCAGCCGCGATCCCCCTGGGCACCCGCCCGGCGGAGATCCTGGCCGCGTGGGAGCCGGTGGCGGCGCCGGGGGCGGACGGTCTGCTGCGGCTGCCGAGGGAGTCGTGCGTGGTGCTGGCACAGGCGTAAACGCTTGCGCATACGTTTGCGCAAAGGCTTGCGTAAACGCTTGCGCGAGCGTTTGCGTAAACGTGTGCGCGCTACAACTCCCCCTCCCCGTCGCGCAGTTCGGTCACCCGCTCCAGCAGGATCGCCTCCCAGGTGTGGCGCAGTTGGGTCCTGAGGAGGGGAAGGGGTGCGGTGTCTCGGCCGTCGAGCCGGGCCGCGAGGCGGACGACCGTGTCGCAGCGGGCCAGCCACAGGCCGCGCAGGCAGGGGCGGGCGCCGTAGCCGGCGAGCGTGGCGGCGCGGACGGCGGCGGGGGCGCCCACGGCCAGCGCGAGCCCGGCGATGTCCTCCGCGGGGTCGCCGAGGGCCGTGTCGGTCCAGTCCAGGACACCGCGCACCCGGCCGTCCGCGCTCACCACGAGGTGTTCGCCCCTGAGGTCGTGGTGGACGAGGACGGCGGTGGCGGACTGCGCGGCGAGCTGGACCGCGCCGGGCTGGGTGAGCTGGTGGAGGCGGGCGGCGTCGAACTCGTCGGCGGCGGTCAGCCGGTCGGCCGCCTGCTCGGCGGCGCGCCGCAGGGCCTCCAGGGAGCGCGGGGCGGCGCGCGGGACGCCGAGTGCCTCGGCCTGCCGGACGGGCACCTCGCGCAGCCCGGTGAGCAGCCCGGCGAGGTCGGCCTCGCCCACGGCGGAGACGTCCTGGTCCTCGCCGGAGTGGCCGGACAGCCTGGTGTCCAGCGTGTAGGC
Organism: Streptomyces sp. NPDC091280; assembly: GCF_044768565.1. Lineage (NCBI taxonomy): Bacteria > Bacillati > Actinomycetota > Actinomycetes > Kitasatosporales > Streptomycetaceae > Streptomyces > Streptomyces sp. NPDC091280. The sequence continues at coordinate 136,351 of NZ_JBIVUZ010000004.1, read as the reverse complement.
GAGCCCGGGCGCCCACTCGCCGTGCGCCACGCTCGTCGGAACGGCGACGGGGAGATACGGCCGTACGAGGTCGCGCAGACGCAGTTCGCGGCGCTGCCGCTGGGCGGCCTCGCGGCTCGGGGCGAGGCGCAGGACGTGGCGGGTGCCGACCCACCACGTGGAGTGCCCGCCGCCCTCGGCGACGGGCCGGACCTCGGGTCCCGTGCTGTCGGCCGCGCTGTCCTTGAGCAGGGAACGGACCAGTTGTCGGACGGTGTCCGCGGTGGGTGTCGGTGCCTGGGTCATGGTCGCGCCGTCGCCGTTCGGGGTGTCGGGGCTCCTGGTCGTCGTCAGTCCACCAGGGCCATCTCGCGGGACGTGTTGTTGAGCCGCCGGCCGCCGTCCTCGGTCACCGTGACGATGTCCTCGATGCGCACCCCGAAGCGGCCGGGCAGATAGACCCCGGGCTCCACGGAGAAGCACATCCCGGGCACGAGGGGCTGCTCCTCGCCCTCGATCATGTACGGCGGCTCGTGCGTGGTGACGCCGATGCCGTGGCCGGTGCGGTGGATGAAGTAGGGGCCGTATCCGGCGTCGTCGATGACCGCGCGGGCGGCGCGGTCGACCTCCTGGCAGGCGATTCCGGGGCGCACCGCGCGAAAGCCCGCCTCTTGGGCCTCGCGGACGAGGTCGTGGACGCGCTGTTCCTCGTCGTCGGGTTCGCCGACGTGGACCGTGCGCGAGGTGTCGGAGCCGTAGCCGTCCTTGAGGCCGCCGAAGTCGAGGACGATCATGTCGCCCCGCTGGATGACGCGTTCGCCGACCTCGTGGTGCGGGTTGGCTCCGTTGGGTCCCGAGGCGACGATGGTGAAGTCGACCTGGGAGTGCCCGAACTGCCGCAGCAGGTCGGCCAGATCGGCGCCGACGTCGGATTCGCGGCGGCCGGCGAAGGGAACCTTCCGGATCTCCTCGTACGTTGCGTCCGCGGCCGCCCCGGCGGCTGCCATGAGCCGCAGTTCGGCCGCGTCCTTCACCGCGCGGAGCATCGGCAGCGCGTCGGTGAGGGAGGCGTAGGTGGTGTCGGGCAGCGTCCTCTGGAGTGCCAGCAGATGCATCGCCCAGGCGTTGTCGCTGATGCCGAACCGGCCGGTCGCGTCGAGCAGGGCGGCGGTGGCCGCGTAGGGGTCCTTGCCGTCGGTCCAGTCACGCAGGGTGAGGGCGTCGGCTCCGGGTGCCTTGGCGGCGTCGGGGGCCTCCAGGGTGGGGACGACGAGGACCGGGGAGCGCCCGGGGGCCAGGACAAGGACGGTGAGCCGTTCGGTGATCGCGGTGGGCGTGTAGCCGGTGAGCCACACCAGGTCCGGTCCCGGAGCGACCAGCAGCCCCGCGAGACCGGCGTCGGCGGCGGCCCGCGCGGCGCGGTCCATGCGGGCCCGGTAGTCGGCGGCGGTGAAGGGCGCGGGCGGGCTACCGGTCATTCGGGCCTCCGGGAACGGGCGAATGTGGCTACGGGCAGCATCCTGCCCGCACCCGGAGGCCCACGCGAGCCGATCGGCGGGAACGGCGCACTTCCGGCGCGTGCGCCGCACGGCTCGCGCGCGGGTCAGACGACGTAGCCGGGGACCACGGTGAACTGCTGGAAGCCGCCGCCGCGGTGGCGCACCGTGACGGTCACCTCCTTTCCCGGGTGGGCGTGGGTGACGGCGCGGGCGAGGTCGGCCGCCGAGTCGACGCGGGCACCGCCGAACGTGAGCAGGACGTCGCCGCGGACCAGGCCCGCCGTGTACCCGGGGCCGGGCATGTGGACGCCGACGATCAGCGCGCCGGCCTGTTCGGCGTCCACGGCCTCCACGCCGAGGGTCGCGGCACCGGAGGCCGCGGACGGGGGCGAGGCGGTCGCGCTCGCCGTGGAGGGCCGGTCGGCCGGGGTCGCCGTCCGCGTCGGCTGCCGGGCCGCCTGGCGTTGCAGGTCGGCGAGTTTGCTCATGCCGATCACGGTGGCGCCGACCGTGCCGAGTCCGATCCCCGAGAGCACCAGGACGGTTCCGACGAACACGCTGAACAGCAGGGTGATGAGCCGTCGGCCGCGGCGCCGGGCGGCGTGCGGGCGCCGGGTGGTGCCGGGCTTGGCGCCGTCGCCGGGCTCCTGGCCGGGCATCGGCTTGGGACGCAACGCGGTCTGTTCCATGGATCGCCTCCGGCAGATGCTCTACCCGGCGCACCGGCGCCCGACGTGCCACGAACGAGTGAGACTGACCGACGGTCAGGAGAGGGAGGCGGATCGGGAGCGCGACGGGCGGCGGGAGGCGGAGTCGGGCCGTGGGCCGCGATGGCGAGCGCCAGTGCCTCTGACCAGGAGTTTTCCCGACTCCGGCCTGACTGTCAGTGCCGCCTGTTACGTTCTGTGACATGACCGATCATGCCTTGCGGCTGCTTCGGCAGCACGCCCATCTGGCCGAACTGGCCGCCTTCCCCTTCGACTTCGACCTGAACCGCACGGACCACGTCGAGCAGGTCCGGCTGGCCTCGGGCGCCCCGCTGCGGCCGGTCGCCGGAGACGGCGCGGGCGGTACGTACTTCGTGTGCGCGGACGGTTCCGTGCTGTACGCCGACTCCGAGGGTTCGGCCGGGATCATCGGCTCCAGTGTCGACGAGGCGCTGGAGACAGTGATCGGTCTGCCCGGCTGGCGCGACCATCTCGACCTGCCCCCCTCCGACGGCCCCGAGAAGATTCTGGCGGCGGTCGCGGAGACGGAGGACGAGTTCCGTGAGGACTACGACCTCGACGAGGCGCGGCCCCGGCTCCGCGCCGCCCTGGGCCTGCCGGAGCGTTCCCCGGTCGAGCTGATCGGCCGGCTGTACGCGGCCCTGCTCCGCACGGAGCCCGACTTCCTGCTCCTCAACGCGGAGGAGGGCTGCGCCTACGACCTCCTCGACCGGCATCCCCGTCCCCCGCTGTGGGAGCCGGTGCTCGCCCGGGGGCGGGCGGATCTGGCGGCACTGCGCGTGGGCGACCGTACGGTGTGGGACGCGGTGGCCGGGGACCCCGTACGGCGTCGACTCGCCCTGCGGGCCGCGCAGTTCGACCGCGCGGACGGCGATCTGGAGCTGCTGCGCGAGCTGCTGCGGCGCGAGAGGGAGTCATCGATGTCGGACGAACTGCGGCTCGCCGCCGTGCTGGTGGGGCTGCACGGGCGCGTCGAGGATCTGCCGTTGCTGCACGAGGTGCGGGAGACGGACTACGACACCGCGTGCGGGCTGGGCGGGATGCCGGGGCAGGACGCGGACGGGACGGCCCTGCGGGAGTGGGCCCGGGAGCTGGACGAGGCGCTCTTCGGTACGGACCCCTCCGACGAACCCCCGTCCACCTGGACCGGGTTGGCGGCCGACCAGGGGCTCGTCGAGGTGGCCCGGGTCGCCCTGATCCGCCGGCTGGACGAGATCGAGACGGACCAGAGCCTGCTGCGGCGGCCGGGTGCGCCTACGACGCTGAACCCGGCTCCGCTGAGCGGACTGGCCCACGAGTTCGAGGAGTTGGGCGACCGGGTCCAGGCGCTGCGCGCCCAGCGTCTGTGCGCCGCCCTCCAGGAGACGGCGTGGGACCGGGTCTCGGCCCGGCTGAGGCAGGCCCGTCTGGAGCGGGAGACGGGTCAACTCGCCCAGGCGATGGCTACGTTGGCCGGTCTCCGGAGCACGCTGGCCGACCCCGGGGACGCGTCGCTGCGGCACTGGCGGGACGTGAACCTCGGCCGTTTCGTCGCCGAGGAGCACTACGCCCTCGCGTGCGCGCTGGTCGAGGCGGGCCTCCCGGAGGAGGCCCGAGTGACGCTGGCCGCCGCGGAGTCGATACTCGGCGAGCTCTCGGAGGCGGCCGGGAGGGCCGTACGGGAGCTCGCCGAGGATGCGGCGGCGCGGGTCCGGGATTCCGGGGATCCCGGGTGAGGGGTCGTCAGGCGAAGGGCAGCGCCGGGACCCGGTCCGGGACGAAGCCGTGCGAGCGGCCGGCCAGGTAGGCGGGCTTGTAGCGGTCGACCTCGCGGTGCCAGTTCAGGATGCCCGCCATCCAGTGCTGGAGGTCGGTCACATAGCCCCGCATGATCTCGCGCGCCTCCTCCGAGAGGTCGAAGTCGTCGTAGACGACGGGCAGTTCGTTCGCGGCGACGTGTTCGAACTGGCGCATGCGCTGGGTCATCAGATCGTGGACGACACCGAGCGCGGTCGGGTAGTCGATGCCGAAGAAGTTCTGGACGACAAGGATGGCGTTGTGGACCTCACCCTCGTACTCGATCTCCTTCTGGTAGGAGAACACGTCGTTGATGAGGCAGCCGTAGTCGATGGCCGCGTTCTCCAGGGCGCGGACGGGGCCGGTGCGGTAGACCTCGGGCGGGACCTTCGGGCCGTGGCCCATGCGGCACATGCTGAGGGTGAGGTCGGAGCCGAAGGTGGCGCGGCGCATCTCCAGGTAGTCGACCGGGTCGGGGATGCGGTGCTGGATCTGGTTGGACAGTTCCCAGACCCAGCTCTCGGTCATCTTGTTGATCGCGTCCTTGAGGGTGCGCCGGTCGTCCACGGGCATCTCGGCGGTGGTGAGGGTCCACAGGTCGATGAGCCCGCGTTCCATGCCGTTGACCGGGATCAGGGTCGCCGGGCCCTCGATGGGCATGCAGTCGGAGAGGCGGGCGGTGGTGACGCGGGCGGCGGCGAGGTCGCCGCGGACGCCGTAGACGAGGGGGTAGTAGTCGTCGCCGTAGGTGCCCCAGGCGAGCCAGCGCGAGCTGAGGTCGAGGGCCTCCTCGGTGGCGTCCGGGTCGATGCCGGCCGAGCAGAGCGGGAGGTCGGCGGCGGCGAGTTTCTCCTCGTCCCAGACGCCCTCCCGCAGCATGCCGACGGAGTGCATCCAGTCGACGAGGCGGAGCCGGGCGCCGTCGAGGTGCGGGCTGAGCTCGTGCTGGAACGGCATGTAGAAGTCGGGCAGTCGGGAGGGTCCGACCTTCTGGAAGGGGACGTGGGTGTAGGCGCGCAGCCGTTCGGCGCCGGCCGAGGCGAGCAGGGCGCCGATGTCGGCGGCGGAGGTGCCGAGGCCGGTCGGTCCGTCCAACGGCGAGTCGTCGAGGGCGCCTTGGTTCATGTAGCGGCTGGAGCGCAGGTGCCACTCGTGGCCGCCGGACTGCCAGTCCTGCAACCCCCGGGCGTAGGCGGCGACGGCCGCGACCTCGTCCGGGGTGAGGCCGTTCTCCAGGGCGACGGCGGGCACTTCGGTGAACGCGGTGTGCTCGAACTGGTGGAGCCGGGAGGTCAGTACGTCGTTGACGATCTCGGCGGCCTCCTGGGTGGTGCAGCCGAAGAAGGTCTCCAGGACGAGCACGCCGTTGCTCAACTCGCCCTCCTCCTCGACCTCCCGCTGATAGGAGAAGAGGTCGTTGCGCAGGTGGACGCCGTCGGAGAAGGTCTCCATCAGCACCCGCAGCGGCCTCGATCCGGCGACGGACGCGGGCACTTCGGCGGTCGCGTACTCCACGAGCCCCGCCGACCAGGGCGCGCCGCCCACCTTGCGGCGCATCTCGATGTACTCGACGGGGTTGGCGACCCGTCCCTCGTTGATGTTGGACAGCTCCCACAGGGACTCGTTGAGGAGGTGCTCGGTGGCGACGGCGAAGCGGCGGCGCCAGTCGACGGACATCGACGGCACCGTGCGCGCCCACAGGTCGGCGAGCCCCGCCTCGACCGGATTCTCCGGCTCCGGTACGGGAGTTGTGAGGTCCAGCGGCATGAACAGCGGCAGCCGGTCCAGGTAGGCCTTGCCGCCGGCGCGGTCCTGGCTGCGCTTGAAGATCTCCAGGAAGTGGTCGTCGAAGAAGAACACCCACACGTACCAGTCGGTGATCAGCGACAGCGCGGGCCCGTCGCAGTCGGGGTGGGTGTAGGCGCAGAGCAGGCCGTAGTCGTGCGCGTCGAGGTCGGCCTGCTCCCAGATCCCGGAGCCCTCCAGCATGCCCATCTCGCGCGCCCACGCGGAGGAGTGGGCGCGGGCCTCGTCCAGATGCGGGTTGAGGCGCGCGGGATACGGCATGTAGAAGTGCGGGAGTTCGAACGGCTGGGTCATGGCCGGGCCCTACCCGTGGCCCCGGGCGGCCATCCGGGGCGCGGGACATGATCACACCATCGCGTGAATCAGGGATGAACCCATGAGTTTCACCGGCATCTTGTGGCGTTCACTTCTACGCGCGCAGACTACGGGGGTTCACGTGTCCCCTCCCTCACCGGAGTCCCGATGAACCAGTCCAGAGCCTTCTCCCGCCGTACCGCGCTCGGCTCCCTGGCCGGGGCGGCGCTGGCCGGCACGGCCGCGTTCCCGGCGTCGGCGTCCACTCGCCACGGGTACGGGTCCGGACGGACCGTGCGGTTCGCCACCTTCAACGCCTCGCTGAACCGGGCCACCCAGGGTGCGCTGGTCGCCGACCTGTCGACGCCCGACAACGCGCAGGCGCGCAATGTCGCCGAGACGATCCAGCGGGTGAACCCGGACATCCTGCTGATCAACGAGTTCGACTACGTGGCGGGCGGCACGGCGGTCCGCCTGTTCCTCGACAACTACCTGTCCCGGGGGCACAACGGCGCCCGCCCGATCCACTTCCCGCACCACTTCACCGGTCCGGTGAACACGGGCGTCCCCTCGGGTGTGGACCTCGACGGCAAGAACGGCGTGGTGACGACGCCGGGTTCGGACGCCTACGGGCAGGACGCGTTCGGCTACGGCTTCTTCCCTGGCCAGTACGGCATGGTCGTCCTCTCCAAGTTCCCGATCGACACCCGCGCGGTGCGCACCTTCCAGCACTTCCTGTGGAAGGACATGCCGGGCAACGTGATCCCGCCGGGCTACTACAGCGACGCGGCCCGCGCGATCCTGCGGCTCTCCTCCAAGAGCCACTGGGACGTGCCGGTCCGGCTCGGCGACCAGACCGTGCACTTCCTGGTCTCGCACCCGACACCGCCCACCTTCGACGGCCCGGAGGACCGCAACGGCCGCCGCAACCACGACGAGATCCGGCTGTGGGCGGACTACGTCGGCGGCCACGCGCGCAGTGCCTATCTCTACGACGACAAGGGTGTGCGGGGCGGTCTCCGGCCCGGTGCGCGGTTCGTGATCGCGGGCGACCAGAACGCCGATCCCTACGACGGGGACAGCTACGACCACGCCGTACGGCAGCTCCTCGACCACCCGGCGATCAACCTGCCCTCGACACCTCCCGCCAGCGCGGGCGGCGTCGAGGCGGCGCGGCTCCAGGGCGGCGCCAACATCGGCCAGACCGGCGATCCCGCCTACGACACGGGGGACTTCAGCGACACGGCCCCCGGCAATCTGCGCGTGGACCACGTCCTGCCGTCCAAGGGCCTGGTCCCGGGCCGCAACGGCGTGTTCTGGCCGAACTCCGACGACCCGCTGTACCGCCTGGTCGGCGACGGCACCACGGTCGTCACCTCGGACCACCGGATGGTGTGGCAGGACGTACGGCTGGGGTAGGACGGTCCGGACAGGTGCCGGGGGAGGCGGTCCAGGGTGGCGGTCCGGTGGGCCGGGATCAGCGGGTCCGGGGTCACGCCGGCCGGACCGGCCGCCGCGTGGCCGCTCGCGAAGACGTGGTCAAAGGCCAACTCCTCTGCTCTGAGGGCGACTTGAAGGACCCCGTCCATCTCCTCGTCCCGGTCGGGCCGCAGGCGGTGCGGGGACACCCCGTTCACCCTTCACCCCTTCACCTGGATCAGCGCGTGGGTGCCGCCCGTGCGCCAGCGCTGTTCCTCCGCCGCGACCAGCGCGGCCACCGTGTCGGCGTCGAGGCCGGTGATCACATCGGACTTGAGGGTGCGCAGGGCGGCGACCGGGCCCGGGAAGGCGGCGGTGACGTCGGCGAACGGCGTGGTCGGCGCCCAGCGCCGATCGCCCACCAGGCGGCGGTAGTTGAGGTCGCCCTTCACGATCGTCAGGGTGGCCGCGGCGAACTCGGCGCGGAGGTCGGCGGGCATCTCGGCGTACGGCAGCGGGGCGCAGGAGAAGGCGTGGGCGCGGACGGTGAGGCGGCCGTCCGCCATCGCCGACCAGAGGCGGTGGCCGTATGCCGCCGCCGCGCCCGGCGCCCCGGTCAGTCGGCGCACGGCGTCGATCACGTCGGCCGTGGTGGCGTCGGAGACGTAGTACGGGTGGGGCTTGATGTGCAGGACGGCCCGTTCGACGCTTCCCTGGTCGAGGAGGTGGGCGATCAGCAGCAGGTCGGGGATGAGTTCGCGGCCCGCGTTGTCGGCGACGAGGCAGAGGGTGCCGGTGCCGGACAGGAGTGACCACAGCCGGTCGCTGTCGTCGGCCACCAGAGCCGGGACGGGGGCCCGCGAGGCCGACCCGGTGGCGGAGAGGCGGAAGCCGAGGTCCGCGCGGTTGCCCCAGAGGGAGCCGTGCAGCAGCGCCCGCCCGCGCTCCTGGGGCGTCTTTCCTTCCAGCGCGTCGAGGGCGGCGAGTTCCTCGTCGGTCTCGGGTGCGTCGAGTTCGGCGCGTTTGAAGGGGCGGAACGGGTCGATGCCCTGCCAGGCGCCGGGGCCGAAGTAGCCCACGGCGCCCAGGAGTCGGCGGTAGAAGTAGCTCTCGGACCAGAGCCAGGGCACGTCGTACCAGGACTGTCCGGCGTACGCGTCGGTGCCCCAGGCGGCCCACTGTCCGTGGTCGGGGGCCTCGGCGGGGAGCGGCTGGATCGTGCCCTCGGCGCAGTTCTCCAGCAGGGCGTCGAGGGCACGGTGCTGCGCGGGGCCGTAGGGGAAGGCGTCGCGGACCTGGCGGATGATCGCGGGGTGCCGTTCGGCCAGCACGCTGTGCGGGAACGAGCCGGGCTCGTCGCCGAGGAGCACGGGCGCGGCGGGGGTGTCGGGCATGCGGCTCACCGTACCGGGCGGGTCAGCCGGCGCCGATCTCCCGCTCCAGGCGCGCGGCGAGGCTGAGATAGCGGGCGCGGCGCGGGACGGGGACCACGCCCCGGATCACCAGGTGCCACATCTCGGCGGTCCTGCGGGGTTGCAGGGCAACCGGTTCCAGGGCGCGCCCGATGACGCGGATGCCGACGAACAGACCGATAAGGGTGCGGGCGACGGCGTCCACGTCGATGTCGGGGTGGGCGTCGGCCTCCGCGACCGCGCCGGCGAGTTTGCGGGCGGCGATGTCGAACCACTCCGTGAAGGGGTGCCGCATCGGGGGCCGTACCTCGATCTCCCCCGCGGCGAGCCGGAGTCCGGCCCGCGGGATGGGGCCTTCGACGGCAAGCCGGGTCATCCCGAAAGTGACACGTATCAGCGTCTCCAGTGAGGAGTAGCCCCGGCTGTCCATGTCCCTGGTCATCTGGCGGGAGGCCTTGGCCTGTAGTTCCAGGATGGTGTGGGCGAGGTCTTCCTTGGCCGCGAAGTGGAAGTACAGGGCGCCCTTGGTGACTTGGGCGTGGTCGACGATGTCACTGAGGCTGGTGGACTCATAGCCCTGCCGGTCGAACAGCTCGGCGGCGGCCGTGATGATCGTTGTGCGGGTCTGCTCGGCCCGTAGCTGCCTCACCATCGACTGAAACACTCCCGTTAAGGAAAAAACAACGGCCCATGCCGTTTTTTGTTACCCCCTGTACACAGTAGCTCACCGTCCGACGGCTTCCGCCTCGTCCCCGAAGACCACCAACAGCCCTCACGTTCCCATCACTTGCACCTCTCTGTCACCCCGACCCCGACTCTTGACCACTTTCGGTGTCTGTGGCACGTGTCAACGACCGTTCTCGGCCACGCGAACGACCGGCCGCCCCGGAGGGGCGCCGGTGCGGGCGCGCCTCTCCTTACGGGTCGGCCGGTCGGTTTCTGTGCGTGACCTGTGGGTTCAGAAGGTGAGCTGCCAGCTGTTGAGCGTTCCGGTGTCCTGGGCGGCGGTGTCCTGGATCCGCAGCTTCCAGGTGCCGTTGGCGGTCTCGCCGGAGGCGTCCACCGTGTAGGTGGTCCTGACGTCGTCGGCGGAGTCCGAACCGCTCGCCGCCTTCAGCCGGTAGGCCGAGCCGTCCGGTGCGACCAGGTCGAGGACGAGGTCGCCGCGGTAGGTGTGGGTGATGTCGACGCCGACCTGAAGGGCCGAGGGCGCGTTGCCGCTCCGGCCGGTGACGGCGATCGAGGACTCCACGGCCGCGCCCGCGTCGGGGATCGCGACGGCGGTGGTGCTGGAGAAGGTGGTCCCCGTCGTCGTACCGCCGCCGCTCACGGCCTGGACGGTCTTGGCCGCGTCGGCGAGTCCCGCTCCGCAGCCGCCGGAGCAACTGCCGGGCAGGGCACGGGCGTTGGCCTTGATCGCCGCTTCGATCTGGGCCGGGGTGAGCGCCGGGTTCGCCGACTTCATGAGCGCGACCAGGCCCGCGATGTGCGGGGTGGCCATGCTGGTGCCCTGGTAGTAGGCGTACGACTCGGTGGACGGCGTCCTGGTGCCGGAGTTCAGCGTGGAGTAGATGCCGTTGGCGGTGCCGGTGCTGGTCTGGCCGCCGGGGGCGGAGATGTCCACGCCGGAGCCGTAGTTGGAGTACGAGGCCTTGGCGCCGGCGCGGTTGGTGGCGGCGACCGAGATGACGCCCGCGCAGTTGCCCGGCGAGTGGTTGGCGACGTTGTCGTTGTCGTTGCCCGCCGCCACCACGACCGTGGTGCCCCGGTTGACGGCGGCGGTGATCGCGCTCTGGGTGGCCGAGGTGCAGGCGCCGTCGCCGCCCAGGCTCATGTTGATGACCTTGGCGATGTTGCCGTTGGCGGGGACGCCGGAGACGGTGCCGCCGGAGGCCCAGGTGATGGCGTCGATGATGTCGGAGTCGTAGCCGCCGCACTTGCCGAGGACGCGCAGCGGGGAGATCTTCGCGCCGTAGGCGATGCCCGCGATGCCCTTGCTGTTGTTGGTGACGGCGGCGATGGTGCCGGCCACATGGGTGCCGTGCCAGGAGGAGTTGGCGGCGGGGATGCCCGTGCCGCACTCGTTGGCGGCGTAGTAGTCGCCGGGGTCGGCCGGGTTGCTGTCGCGGCCGTCGCCGTCGACCGAGACGGCGGTGTCGGTGATGAAGTCGTAGCCGGCGACGATGTTGGCGGCGAGGTCGGAGTGGGTGACGTAGCCGGTGTCGATGACGGCGACGGTGACGCCGCTGCCGGTCGAAGTCGGCCAGGCGGCGGGCACGTTCATGCCGGCGGTGGCCTCGAAGAGGTCCCACTGCTTGGCGTACTCGGTGTCGTTCGGGTCGGCCTGCGGGGTGTTCAGGCGGTCCGGTACGACGTAGGAGACCTGCGGGTCGGCCCTGAACTCGGCGATGACGTCTGCGACTTCGGTGGTGCTGCGGGCGTCGCCGAGGCCGACGAGGGCGGCGCCGGTGCCGAGGCGGCGCTGAAAGTCGACGTCCGCGCCGGTCTCCTTGCCCTTGGCGGTGGCGTCGGCCGCGGCGGCCTGGTTCGAACTCGCCTCCGCCGCACCGGACTTGTAGCCGACGATGAGGCGCTGGGCGAGAGTGCCGGGGGCCGCCTCGGTCTGGCCGGACAGGGCCGGGGCGGCGGTACGGGCGGTGGGTTCCTGGGCGACGGCGGCCGAGGTGGCCACCGTGGCGAGAAGGGCCGCGGAGGCCGCGGCGACGGATATCAGGGTCCGTCCGGTGGGGAATGCCGTGGGAGTGCGCAAGGGCTTGCCTTTCGTGGCCTGACTCCGGGCAGCGCGGAGCGGCGGTCGATTCGCTTCGCCGTCGAAGCGGAGGGGGGGTCGATCCGAAGAGCGCCGGGCGCGGTCAGCCGCCTCACCAGGGGTGGCCTGTGGGTCAGCTGTGGTCAAACGATAGGCAAAGAGAAGGTCATACGGATACGGGGGAAACCCTCGGTCGGGCCGGAAACCGCCCTCGACATAGGCCGGTTGACCGATCCGCCCCGGTTCGCGGCAAGGGTTCGCGGGCTGAACGCGTGGGGCCCGGCGGCCGTATGAGACGGACAGACCGTTGCCGCCCGGCCGAGGAGACGTTCCGGATGTCCCGGATGACCGCACATCGCACCGCCATGGCGGGCGCCGCCCTGGCCCCGCTGCTGCTCACCGTCTGGGCGGCCGGTCCGGCGCAGGCGCACGGGGCGCCGACCTATCCGGTCAGCCGGGCGTACGCCTGCTCGCCGGACGGCGGCGGCGCGGCCTCGTCGGCGGCCTGCAAGGCGGCCGTGGCGGCGAACGGAGGACCCTTCACGTTCTGGGACAACATCCGCGTCCCGAACGTCGACGGGCGCGACCGGCAGCTGATCCCGGACGGGAAGCTGTGCAGCGGTGGGCTGTCCGACTACAAGGGGCTCGACCTCGCCCGCGCCGACTTCCCGTCGACGCGGCTGACTCCGGGGGCGAAGCTGACGATGACGTACAAGTCGACGATCGAGCACACCGGCACGTTCAAGTTGTATCTGACGAAGGCCGGTTACGACCCGTCGAAGCCGCTCACCTGGTCCGAACTGCCGACGCAGCCGTTCGCCGAGGTGACCGACCCGCCGCTGACGGGTGGCGCGTACCGCATCAAGGCGACGCTGCCGACCGGCCGGACGGGGCGTCAGATGGTCTACACGATCTGGCAGAACAGCAGCACGGAGGACACGTACTACTCGTGCTCGGACGTGGTGTTCCCCGGGGGCTCCGCCGGCGCCGCCCCTTCGGCGACGTCCACGAAGGGGACGGCCGGATCGAAGGGCGGGACGGCGAGTCTGTCGGCCACGCCCAAGTCCCCTACGGCCGCGGCGACTTCGGCAGCGGCCACGGCGTCCGGCGCGGCGCAGAAGGCGTCCCCGGCGGCGGAGAGCACCGCGCCGGGGAGCAGTCCGGTGGCGTCCGACATCGACACCTCTTCGGGCGGCCCTTCGGCGCCCGTGCTGGCGGGCGGCGCCGCCGCGGTGCTGGTGCTCACCGGGGGCGCCGCCCTGGCCCTGCGACTGCGCCGACGCTGAACTCGGCGCGTACAGGCCCTACTTGATCCTTGTGCTGCTTACTTGATCCTTGTGCTGCTTAGTTGGTGTAGACCGCCGCGCCGTTGTCCGTCACCGGGGCGTACTTCGCGGTGAAGTAGCCCGCGCTGAAGCACAGGGAGGAGCCGGAGGACTTGGTGAAGGCCTGGTTGGTGAAGTTGATGCTGGTGTCGGTGTTGCTGGAGGTGCCGGACAGGCTGGCCGCCTGGTAGACGCAGGTGATGCTGCCGAGCAGGGTGGTCAGCTTGACCGTGGTCTGGATGGTGGAGCCGCTGGCCGGGGTCACGGTCAGGGTGCCGTCCGAGGCCGCCGCCGTGGTGTACGGCAGGTTGTCGACCGTGATGCTGGAGACGCCGAGGACACCGAGCACGTTGCTGGTGCAGCTGCTGCTGTCGAAGGTCTGCGCGGAGACGGATTCGGTGGCGGTGCCCGGCGCGGTCGGGTTGTCGGTGACGGTCGCGGTGAACTGCGACGAGGTGCACTTGATGCCGCTGGTGCCGGTCGAGCTGGAGTACAGGGTGGCCGAGGTGCCGGAGGACAGCGGCGCGGTCAGCACATCGCCGACGGCGACGGCGGTACCGCCGAGGCTGCCGGTGGTGAGCACGGCGGTGCCGTCCGCCGACGCCGGGACGGTGAAGGGGAGGGTGAGCGCGGCGACGGAGCCGACGAGGGTGAGGACGGTGCGAGTGCGCATGCGGGTGTACCTCTTCTTCCGAAGTGGAGGGTCGAACCGGGGGGTTCTTCTTCTTGGGGGGTGGGGGAACTGGGGGACTTCCACGGTGGGGCAACTGGGGGTTGGGGAGCGCGAGTTCGCCGTCACCGGCCCGTGACGCCTTCTCCGTACGCGACGGGCCGGCAACGGCGGCCGGCCGGGAACCGGCCGGAGGCCCACGGGGGTTGGAGGCTTCCGGCCGGGCCGGGCGGTGGGGCGGACGGCACGGACCAGGGGGGAAGCGGCCGTGCCGGGCCGCGGGGGTGCGGACTCTGGGACAGCGAAGTGCCCCTGTGGAATGGGAAGTCCGGGAACGCGGCGACTGCCGCGTGCCGGATCCGGCGCCACGGATCCGGCAAACAAGGGAGAGTTGTAGACCTGAGTGTCCGTCAACGTCAAGACGTGCAAGCCAAGTTGATGCGTCGACCGGTAGGCCGGTCGGGATGCGGTCATGGGCTCCGCGAGATCTTCGACAGGGCTTGCCTCACAGGTGGCACATCATCAACACTCTTTTTCCACAACTCTCTTGACCCTCGAATGTAACCCCCGGTAACTTCCTCGACGGCTACTGCTGCGTAACCTGAAAGCCCTTGCACCCGCCGGGAGTTGCGAGGACGGCTGCGCCGCACTCGCTGTCCGCGCCAGGACAACGCGCCACATTGGATACCGACTCGCGTTGAACCAGAGCAGCACATGGGAGCAGACATGGCTTCACCCTCGGACGCCAACTCGTCCGCAGGCAACACCCCCGAGAACCCGGGAACCGGTTCCGCACCGGAGACCGCCGAGGTTCCCGAAAGACGCGGTCAGGTCCGACTGCGCCGCGCCGCGGTGATGGCGGTGCCGGCCACCCTGGCCGCCGCCGCCCTCGGGATTCTCACCGCCCAGGGCGCCCTGGGGGTGCAGTTCTCCATCTCGGGCATGCCGTTCACGGTCACCGCCAAGTCGCTCGACGGCACCGGCTTCGAGCAGTTCGGCGACCTGGACAACATGATCCCGAACAGCCCGAACGCGGGCGACACCGGCGGTCAGGTGCTGGTCATGACCTCCGCCATCAAGAGCGCCACGCTCGACAGCCTCTGCCAGAGCGTCGACCTCGGCGGCATCAACCTGCTGATCAAGGCGGGCAGCGGCTCGACGAAGGTGACGGCGAGCGACCTCACCACGGACTCGACGGAACTCTCGGGTGACGCCGCGTTCACCAACATCGAGATCGGCAACGACGCCAGCACGCTCACCAAGGCCGGCGTGCAGGGCAAGAAGGGTGTCTTCAGCCAGCAGTCCGACACCGTGCACATCGACAACCTGCGGCAGACCAACTACGCCACCACGGCGGGTGTGTTCAAGCTGCCGGGCCTCAAGCTCAGCTTCAGCGACTCGGGTTGCTGATGTCCGACAACCTGTCACGGCAGGGGATGCGGCCCGCCTTCAGAAGTTGGCGGGCCGGCCGTCCGTTCTGGGGCGGGCTGCTGCTCGCCCTGGGCGGCGCGGAGATCCTGCTCACGGAGAAGGTGTCGCTGAAGGTCGCGATGCACATCGGGATGCAGGGCATGACGGGCTACCTGCTCCCCGTGCTGATGCTGCTGGTCGGTCTGCTGATCCTGTTCAGCCCGAGCCAGCGGCTCTTCTACTCGATCGTCGGGGTCCTGTGCACGCTGGGTTCCTGGCTCACCTCGAACCTCGGCGGCTTCTTCGTCGGGCTGCTGCTGGGCGTCGTGGGCAGCTGCCTCACGTTCGGCTGGCTGCCGGACCAGGAACCGCGCTCCGAGCGCCGGCGCCGCAAGCGTGAGGCGAAGTCGGCCGCCACCAGGACGGAACTCCAGCACCAGGCCTGAAACCCGGGCCACAGCACGCGTCACGCCCCGGCAACCGCCGGGGCTCGACGCATGCCCGCGCTGCCGTCGGTACGCGGTCGCGGGCGGTCCGGTCAGTGCGCGGTCGCGGGCGGTTCGGTTCCGGTGGCCGGCTGGGACTCGGTCGAGGTGCGCACGGCGGTCGGCTCCACGGGGACCGACTGCGCCGCGTTGCTCTCCTCCTTCATCGCCTTCGCCTCGCTCTTGAGGATGCGCATCGACTTGCCCAGCCCGCGCGCGGCCTCGGGGAGCTTCTTCGACCCGAACAGCAGGATGACGACGATCGCCACGACCAGCAGGTGCCATGGTTCCAGTCCGTTCCGCAGCATGATCTCGCCCTCTCTTCCCTGACGACAGTTGCTATGTTGCGCAACTGTACAACCCGCGGGTGGATCGCAGACCCCTCAGGGCGAGGGCGTACAGACCGAGCACGGCCGCGAGCAGCAGGTAGTACGGCAGCGGGAGCCCCGTCATGCCGAGCGCCGCGCCCGGCGGAGTGAGCGGCAGCAGCAGCCCCACGGCGGCCAGGACGGCCGCGGCCCACCCCACCGGCCCCGGTCCGCCGCCCTCCGCGAGGCTCCGGCCGGTCCGCAGCAGCAGCATCACCAGGGCCTGGGTGAGCAGGTTCTCGGTGAACCACGCCGAGTGGAACAGCACCTCGTCCTCCATCGCGTCGGGACCGCGCAGCGCGAGCGCGAGGACCGCGAAGGTGGCGAGGTCGGCGACCGCGTTGAGCACCCCGAACCCGGTGATGAACCGCAGGAACGCCCGGGGCCGCAGCTCGGTCGGGCGGCGCAGCGCGGCGGCCGGGGGCCGGTCGTGGGCGAAGGCGAGCTGCGCCAGGTCGAAGCAGAGGTTCTGGGCGAGCACCTGGGCCGGGAGCATCGGCAGGAACGGCAGCAGCAGACCGGCGGCGAGCATCGCGATGACGTTGCCGAGGTTCGAGGAGAACGTGACCCGCAGATACGAGGCGATGTTCGCGCTGCTGTGCCGGCCGGCCGTGACCGCGTGCCGGATCGCGGTGAGGTCCTTCCCGGCGAGTACGACGTCGGCGGCCTCGCGGGCCACGTCGACGGCGGCGCGCGGGGCGATCCCCACGTCGGCGGCGCGCAGCGCGGGCACGTCGTTGAGGCCGTCGCCGAGGAAGCCGACAGTGTGTCCGGCCGCGCGGAGGGCGGCCACCGCGCGGGCCTTGTCCTGAGGGGTGCGGCGGGCGGCGACCCGCACCTGCCCGGGGTCCAGTCCCAGGTCCCGGCAGACCCGGGCCGCCGTGGCGGGATGGTCGCCGGTGAGGATCCGTATCTCGACGCCCAGGTCGGCCAGGGCGCGCAGGGCCGCCGGCGCGGCCGGGTCGACGGCGTCGTGGAAGGTGACCAGGCCCCGGAAGGTCAGTCCGCGTTCGTCGGCGGAGGTGTACGCGCTTGTGCGGGCCGAGAGTTCGGCGGTGGCGACCGCCAGCAGCCGCAGCCCGGAGCCGGCCTCGCGGGTGGCCAGGGCGAGCAGCCGGTCGCGTTCGCCGGGCGCCAGCAGGCACCGTTCCACGACGTCCTCGACCGCGCCCTTCACGATCAGGGTGTGCGTCCCGAGGGCGGCGCCGCGCACCACGGCCGAGGCGAGCCGCCGCACCGGGTCGAAGGGCACGGCGGCGATCCCGTCGTACCGCTCCCCCACCGGCCCGGCCGCCGTCAGCAGTGCTTCGTCGAGGGCGTCGGGGACGGGGGCCTCGGCGAGTTGGAGGGTCCACCAGGCGGCGGTGGCGGCGCGGTCGAGGACGTCCGGGTCCTCGCGGCCGTCCGGACCGAGGGCGCGCTCGACGACCGGGCGGTCCTGGGTGAGGGTGCCGGTCTTGTCGAGGCAGAGCACGTCCACCGCGCCGAGGTCGTGCAGGGCGGGCAGCCGTCTGACGACGACGCCGTGCGTCCGGGCGAGCAGCGCGGCCCCGCGCGCGAGGCAGGTCGTGACGATCACCGGGAGCATCTCGGGGGTCAGTCCCACGGCCACCGCGACGGCGAACGGCAGCGTCTCCAGGCCCCGGCCCCGCAGGGCCGCGTTGGCCATCAGGACCAGCGGGGGCGTCAGCAGCATGAAGCGGATCAGCACCCAGGAGACACCGTGCACGGAGCGGTCGAAGGCGCTCGGTCCGCGGCGCGCCGGCTCGCTGTGCGCGGCGGCGAACCGGGTCCGCGCGCCCGTCGCCAGGACGACGGCGGTGGCGCTGCCCGAGACGACCCCGCTGCCCTGGAAGCACAGGTGCGGCTGCGCGAAGGGCCCCTCGTCGGCCGCGCCGGGCAGTTCCGCGGCGGCCTTGGCGACCGGCGCGGACTCTCCGGTCAGCGCGGCCTGGTGCACGGTCAGTCCGCTCGCGCGCAGCAGCCGTAGATCCGCCGGGACGAGGTCGCCGGAGCCGAGCCGGACGACGTCGCCCGGGACCAGCTCGGCGACCGGTATCTCCCGGGCCCGCACCGGCGCCCCGGCCTGTGTGCGGCGCAGGACGCAGGCGGTCGAGCCGACCAGCTCGCGCAGGTCGTGCAGGGCGCGGTCGGCCCGGTGCTCGCCGCCGGCCCGCAGCACGCAGCTGACCGCGACAAGCGCGAGGATCACGGCGGCGGTGCCCCAGGAGGCGACGAGCGCGGAGACCAGGCCGAGGCAGAGCAGGACGACGGTGAAGGGGTCGCGCAGGCCGCGCAGGAACAGGCGGTGCCAGGGGGTCGTGCGGCGTTCCGGGAGGGTGTTCTCGCCGGTCGCCGCGAGCCGGGCGGCGGCCTCCGGGTCGGTCAGTCCGCGCGGGCCGGTGTCGAGGTGCCGCAGCGTCTGGAGCGGGGTGTGCCGGTGCGCGGCGGCGTCAGAGGTCACGGAGTCGGGGGGCGGGTACGTCGCGGTCGGCGCGGTCGGTGAGGCGGGCGACCGCGAGCCGGACCACGTCGACCACGTCCGGGTCGTCGACGAGGTAGACCTGACGGCGGCCCTCGCGCCGGGAGCGGACCAGGCCGGCGAGCTTCAGTTTGGTCAGGTGCTGGCTCACGGCGGGCAGCGCGCCGCCGACCCGTTCGGCGAGGGCGGTGACATCGCTCTCGCCCTGGGCGAGCGCCCACACGATGTGCAGCCGCGCGGGCGAGGCGAGCAGGCCGAAGGCCGCGGCGGCGTCCGCGAGCACGGCGGCGGACGGGTCGTCGGGGCCGCGGCCGAGCGTGTGCACCGTCCTCGCCTCCCGCCCTGGCCGTTGCTTTCGTACGAGCCGCCCCAGTCTAGGGGGCCGGAACTTCTCCCTGGTCCGGGGAGTTTCCACGGTGTCGCAGACACGGATCTGTCTACGCCTGACTACACATATGGAGTGCGCATGGCCCTGTGGGACCGCTTCAAGGAGTCCGCGTCGACGATGCAGACCCAGCTCGTGGCGAAGAAGAACGACCTGAAGAGCGGGGCGTTCCGCGACGCGAGCATGGCGATGTGCGCGCTGGTGGCCGCCGCCGACGGCAGTGTCGATCCCTCGGAGCGGCAGCGCGTCGCCCAGCTGATCGCGAGCAACGAGGTGCTTCAGAACTTCGACGCGATGGACCTCCAGCGCCGCTTCGACGAGAACCTGAACAAGCTGACGGCCGACTTCGCCTTCGGCAAGGTCAGCGTGTTGCAGGAGATCGCCAAGGCCAAGAAGAAGCCCGCCGAGGCACGGGCCGTGATCCAGATCGGCATCGTGATCGGCGGCGCGGACGGCGACTTCGACAAGACCGAGCAGGCCGTGGTCCGCGAGGCCTGCTTCACCCTGGACCTGCCCCCGCACGAGTTCGACCTCTGACCGGCCCTCGTCCGGACCGCACCAGAAACCCCCGACACCCCACGGACCGCGGCCGGATCGCCGCGGTCCTCGGCGTCCGGGCGTGGAACGCGGCTCTCCGCGCCTGATCTCCCCCACATCCTTACGACGTCTGTCCCCAACTTCCTTACGACGTCGAGATGATCACAATGCGGCAGCAACAACTCACTGCGGGTCGCTGCTCACTTGACTACCAGCGCTCACACACGATTGGCTCCGGCCCAGCGGGAGTCACCCGGTCGGCGCACCTCTTACGGCTCCGGGCGCACTCTCCCCGTCCCCGAGCTCGGCCGCACAGCGAGGTGCCGCACCCCCCATGACCACTCCTCCCCCACCTCACGCCCCCTTCCGTCGCATACACGGCACGGCGCTGACCGGCGCCGTCGCCGTCTGTCTGCTGCTCGCCGGCTGTTCCGGGACCGGTGGTTCCGGGTCCGGGTCCGGCGCGGGCGCGGCCGGTGCCGCGGGCAGCGGGCGGCTCAAGATCGCCATGGTCACCCACGCGGGCAAGGGCGACGCCTTCTGGGTGCTGGTGAAGAAGGGAGCCGAGGCCGCCGCCGCCAAGGACGGTGTCGAGCTGACCTACACGAGCGACCCGGACGCCACCGGGCAGGCCGAGCTGGTGCGGGACGCGATCCGGGACGGGGTCGACGGCATCGCGCTGACGCTCGCCAAGCCGGACGCGATGAAGGCGCCGATCGCCCAGGCCAAGTCCTCGGACATCCCGGTGGTCGGCCTCAACTCCGGTATCGACTCCTGGCAGTCGGACGGTGTCCTGGAGTTCTTCGGCCAGGACGAGAGCGTCGCGGGCCGCGCGGTCGGTGAGAAGCTGGACGCCCTCAAGGCCAAGCACGCCCTGTGCGTGATCCACGAGCGGGGCAATGTCGCCCTGGAGGCGCGCTGCGCGGGCGTGAAGAAGGCGTTCACCGGCGAGACCGACATGCTCTACGTCGACGGCACCGACATGAGCGGCGTCTCCGCGGGCGTCACGGAACGCCTCAAGCAGGACCCGAGCATCGACGAAGTGGTCACGCTGGGCGCCGACTTCGCGCTGTCCGCGGTCAAGGCCGTGAAGGCGGCGGGCAGCAGCGCCAAGGTCGCGACCTTCGACCTCAACCAGGACCTGGTCAAGGCCGTGCGGAGCGGGGACGTACAGTTCGCGGTCGATCAACAACCGTATTTGCAGGGCTATCTGGCCGTGGACTCGTTGTGGCTGTACAAGACCAACGGCAACATCAGTGGCGGCGGGGTGGCTCCCGTGCTCACCGGCCCGGCGTTCGTGACGAAGACGAACGTCGGCGCGGTCGCGAGGTTCGCGGCCAACGGAACGCGCTGACCGGACACTTCGTACGAGGATGTAGCGAGGAAGACCACGATGTCTCCACGGACGGGTGCCCGGCGCCGCGTAGGGTCCATACGACTTTCCCTGATCCTGCTCGCCCTGGTGCCCAGCGTCACGCTCGCCGCCATGTGGGGCGTGACCACGACCCAGATGTTCACCGAGGGGCTGCGGCTGCGCTCGCAGTCGGAGCTGAGCAGATCGACCGGCGCCATGGGCACCGAGGCCGCGCTCGCGCTCCAGCAGGAGCGCAGTCTGTCGGCGGCCTGGCTGGCCTCGCCGCACGGTTCACGCGCCGCGCTGGACGCGCAGCGGGTGAGCACGGACAAGGCGGTGGCCCAACTCGTGGGCCAGTCCGGGGCGATCAAGAAGGCGCCGATGCGCGTCAAGGACCGGATGTACTCGGTCGTCGCCTCGGTGGGCAGCCTGGAGTACTACCGGGACCAAGTGGACAAGCTCACCGACATCACCGCCCAGCAGGTGCTGGACCACTACACCGAGATCATCGACGACCAGATCCAGGCCTTCCAGCAGCTGTCCCAGGTCGACGACGGCGACCTCACCTCGCAGGCGGAACCGCTGGTCGCGCTGGAGCACGGGGCGGAGCTGGTCTCCCAGGAGGACGCGCAGCTGACCCTGGCGTGGCGGTCCGGCCAGTTCGACGCCAAGGCGTGGGAGCAGTTCGCGGAACTCGTGCACGCCCGGCGCTGGTTGGTCGAGGACCAGATCGCCACCGCGTTCCAGGGCAGCGCCAAGACACAGATCGAGCAGGTGCTGCAGAGCCCGCAGTGGAGCACCCTGGAGTCCGTGGAGGACCGGGTGCTCGCGGCGGGTACGGCGCACGGCGGGACCACCGACCGGATCGCGCTGCCCGACGAGCAGAAGCAGTGGAACGCCGCGCTGTCCGAAGTCGCCACCCAGTACACGAAGTTGATCAGGCAGCAGACGGACGGGCTGCTGGACCGCAGCTCCGACAAGGCGCACAACCTGCTCGTCACCGCGGCCTCGCTGAGCGCGGGCGGACTCGCCGCGCTGCTGCTGTGCGTCGGTATGTCCTGGCGGATCACCCGCTCGCTGTCCCGGCGGCTGCGCGGTCTGCGGATGGCCACGCTGAGCCTGGCCGAGGACCGGCTGCCGGACGTGGTCGCCCGGTTGAACCGGGGCGAGAAGATCGACGTCGAGTCGGCGACCCCGCCGCTGGACTACGGCGGCGACGAACTCGGCCAGGTGGCCCAGGCGTTCAACACCGCGCAGCGCACCGCCGTGCACACCGCGATCGAACTCGCCGACACCCGGCGGGGGTTCCAGAAGGTCATCCTCGGCATCGCCCGGCAGAGCCAGAACCTGGTCAACCTCCAGCTCACCAAGCTCGACCAGCTGGAACGCCGGCACGACGACCCCGAGGTGCTGCGCGGTCTGTACGAACTGGACTCCACGGCGAGCCAGTTGCGCCGCTACGAGGAGAACCTCGTGGTCATCAGCGGCGAGCAGCCGCGGCGCAGCTGGACCGAGCCGGTCGCCCTGATCGACATCCTGCGCAGTGCCGTGGGCGAGGTCGCCGAGTACCAGCGGGTGGAGGTGCACACCGAGGAGGAGGTGTGCCTGGCGCCGCCCGCGGTCGCCGACGTGATCCACCTGCTGGCCGAGCTGATCGACAACGCGACGGTGTACTCCCCCGCGCCCAGCCCGGTCGGTGTGCGGGCCGCGATGGTCGCCAAGGGACTGGTGATCGAGGTCGAGGACCGCGGCCTGGGCATGTCGGACGAGGACTACGCCTCGCTCAACGAACAGCTCGCGGTGGCACCGAAGTTCGACGTCGTCGCCCTCGCCGACGATCTGCGCCTGGGCATGTTCGTGATCGCCCGGCTCGCCACCCGGCACGGTATCGCGGTGACCCTGCGCTCCTCGCCGTACGGCGGCACGACCGCGATCGTGCTGATCCCGCACGAGATCGTCGTACCCGAGCCGCTGGACGAGCCGCTGCCGCTCGCCGCGAAGGACGCCGACGAGGCCGTCGTGGTGGAGCGGGTGGCCGCCGCGGCCGGGCCGGCGGCCGGGGCACCGCTTCCCGCGCCCCGGGCGCTGCCCGCCGTTCCCCCGGCCCGGTCCGCCGAGGCGCCGGTCGCCGCCGATCCGGGCGGGCTCGCCCCGTTGCCGCGGCGGGTGCCGCAGACCAGTCTGGCCAGTGAGTTGCTGGAGGAGGCCGGACCGGCCGAGGCGGACGGGGAACTGGAAGACTTCACCGCGGAACGTGCGGCCTCCTCGCTGGCCGGATTCCAGCGCGGCACGTTCCAGGCGCGAGACTCCGTCGACGACGACGCGCCGTCGCAGTACGAACGGGAGGAAGCAGCCGCCTCCTCGAATCCGCCCGCCGACCGCTCATGAAGGACCACGCCATGACACGTCCCGTGCCTGCCACGCACACCCAACTCGACCAGTTGCTCACCGGACTCGTGGACCGGGTGGCCGAGGTGAACCAGGCCGTCGTGCTGTCCGAGGACGGCCTCGTCGTCAGCAAGTCCACCGGGTTCCTGCGCGACGACGCCGAGCGGCTCGCGGCCACCGCGTCCGGGCTGATGAGCCTCAGCAAGGGCGTCAGCATGGACTTCCGGGGCGGACCGGTGCGCCAGGCGCTGATCGAGATGGCGAACAGCTATCTGATCCTCACCTCGGCGGGCCCCGGCGCCCACCTGGTGGTGCTGACCGGTCCCGGCGCGGATGTCGGCGTCGTGGCCTACCAGATGAACATGCTGGTGAAGAAGATAGGCGAGCATCTCAGCGCCGCGCCGCGGGCGGGCGTCGGCCCCGCGGCCGGCTCCGGCGAGTGAGGTGAGCGGTGGCGACGCGGCGGGACGGCTGGTCCGGCCGTTCACGCTGACCGGTGGCAGAACCCGGCCCAGCCGCGCCGATTTCACCCTCATCACCACGGTCACCGCGGTCGACCCGCCGCCCGTGCGGGCGCCCCGGCCGCAGCCGGAGCAGTCCCGCATCCTGCGGCTGTGCGCGGAGCCGCTGGCGGTGGCGGAGGTCGCGGCCCTTGTCGACCTTCCGGTGAGCGTGGTAGTGATCATGCTCTGCGACCTGCTGGAGGCGGGCCTGATCACGGCCCGTCCGCCGCACCCGGTCTCCCGTACCAGCCCGGACATGGACCTGCTGCAGAAAGTGAGGGAGGGCCTTGGCCGGCTCTGACACCATCGCTCCGGCACCCGCGCCGCCCGAGACGGTCAAGATCCTGATCGCGGGGGGCTTCGGCGTCGGCAAGACCACCATGGTCGGTTCGGTGAGCGAGATCGCGCCGTTGCGCACCGAGGAACCGCTCACCTCCGCGAGCCTGGCCGTCGACGACCTCGACGGCATCGAGGAGAAACGGGCCACCACCGTGGCCCTGGACTTCGGCCGCATCACCATCGGCCAGGACCTGGTGCTCTATCTGTTCGGCACCCCGGGCCAGCAGCGTTTCTGGTTCATGTGGAACGACCTGGCGCTCGGCGCGCTGGGCGCGGTGGTCCTGATCGACGTCCGCCGCCCGAAGTCCAGCTTCGCGGCCGTCGACTTCTTCGAACGCCGGGGCATCCCCTTCGTGGTGGGCGTGAACGGCTTCTACGGCGAGCACCCGTATCCGGCGGAGGCGGTCCGCGACGCGCTGGCGCTCCCGGAGGACGTGCGGGTGCTGCTGTGCGACGCGCGGGAGCGCGACTCGTGCCGCAACGTACTGATCGCGCTGCTGGACCAGTTGATCGAGGCAGCCGCCGAGGGCGGCGCGGGCGGCGGGCTCACTCGTCCGCCCCGCTGAGCGGCCGGTCCCAGCCGCCGACGAGCCGCGCCGTGAGGTCCGGCTCCGCCATGTCGGGGTCGAAGGGGAACATCGGCCGCCGGATGCGGTGATGACCGAGCCGGACCAGGTCCTGGTCGACCCCGCCCGGGGTGAGGGCCATCTTCCAGCCGGCGGCCATCGCGAAGAGTTCCGGTTCGAGGTAGCCGATCTTGACGAGCACGATGTCGGCCGCGCGCGGTGCCAACTCCAGTTCGGTGAAGTCGTGTTCGTGGTGGTACGGCTTCCGCAGCCGGGTCAGGACCACGTACACGCTGCCGACCCTGAGGACCACCTCGGTCTCGGCGTCCCGGTCGCCGTGGCGGACCGCGTGCACGACACCGGTGAGGGTCAGCGGGGGCGCGTGCCGGTCGTCGACCTCCGCGCCGGCGGTGACGGTGACGGTGGCGCCGACACCGGCCGCCGCGGCCGTGTCCACGGCTGCCGGTCCGGGCAGCGAGGCGTAGATGACCGTGGGACCGTTCTCGTCCTTGAACTCCGGTCGGGCCAGGACCTGTTGGAGGCCCCAGGTGACATCGCCCGCGCCGCCGGCGGTCGGGTTGTCGCCGGTGTCGCTGATGAAGTACGGGCGGGCGGGGGAGGCGAGTGCTTCGTCGAGGCACTCGGTGAGGGTGCCGGTGGGGGCGACGAACGCGAAGTCGTGCCGGGCCGCCCAGAAGCCGCGCGCCAACTGTTCGGCTCCTGCGGTGACTTGGGCGGTGGAGGGTCCCGTGACGACGACCGCGGCCCGGTTGCGGGGCTCGTCGGCCCATGCGTAGCCGACCCAGATCGCCGCGTCCGTGACGCCGTCCCTCGCCTCCACGTCCGCCACGGCGGCGTAGACGCTCTTCGCGGGTTCGATACGGGTGGAGGTCTGCTCGCCCGCGAGGAGCACGGGGACCGGGATCCACGCCTTGACCGGGCGCGGGGCGCCGCTCGCCAGGAGGTCGACGAGGTTGCGGGCGGCGCGTTCCTTGGTGTCCATGGCGTCCTCGTGCGGGGCCATGCGGTAGCAGGTGATCAGGTCGCAGGCGTGGACCAGCGCGCGGGAGACGTTGCCGTGCAGGTCCATCGAGGCCGACACGAGGGTGTCCGGGCCGATGGTCTCCCTGACGCGGGTGAGGAGCCGGGCCTCGGCGTCGTCGACGCCCTCCACCGTCATCGCGCCGTGGATGTCGTACCAGAGGCCGTCCAGGGGTCCCAACTCCCTGAGCCTGGCGATGAGTTCGTCGGACAGGGCGGTGAAGGCGGCGGCCGTCACCGTGCCGCCGGGGAGTGCCTTGCCGACGAGGGCTCCGCGCCAGTCGGCGGCTTCCCGCAGCGGGGTGCCGGGGGCGAGGAAGGGGTAGCGGGTCAGCACGTCGGCGCCGCGCTGGGGGTGGAAGGCGGGGGCTTCGGTGCGGGCCGGGGAGAAGGTCGAGGACTCGATGCCGAGGCCTGCGATCGCGATGACGGGACGGGACATGGCTCCTCCGGGAATCAGGAGTGGTGGGTGCCGGTGACCGTGTGCAGGGCCTGCGCCAGAGCGCGCTGAAGGGCGAACTGGCCCGCGCCCACGAGCCCCGCGTCCGCGCCGAGGCTGGCGCGTTCGATCACCAGGTGCTCGGTGACCAACGGGTGGCAGCCTTCGTAGAGTTGGCTGCGGACCGCCGCGACGAAGGGCTCCAGGGTGGAGAGGATGCCGCCCAGGTACACGGCGTCCGGGTTGAAGAAGTTGACGTTGGCGGCGAGGACCTGGCCGAGGTAGCGGCCGGCCTGGCGGACCGCCCGGGTGGCCTCGGGGTGGGAGTCCGTGGCCAGCCGTACGACGTCCTCGGTGGAGGTCACGTCGAGGCCGTGGCCGCGCAGGATGCGGACGAGGGCGGCACCGGAGGCGACCGTTTCGAGGCAGCCGGTGTTGCCGCAGGAGCAGGGGATGTCGTGGGCGGCCTCGACCCGGACGTGGGTGATCTCGCCCGCGGCGCCGGTGCCGCCGCGGTAGAGGCGGCCGTCGGCGATGACGCCCGCGCCGATCGCGGTACCCGTCTTGACCATGATCGACTGGCGGCGTTCGGCGGGCTGCACGGTGTGCTCGCCCACGGCCATGCAGTTGGCGTCGTTCTCGATGGCCGCCGGGACGCCGAAGCGGTCCTCCAGCCAGGCCCGGACCGGGAAGCGGTTCCAGCCGGGCATCCGGGACGGGAGGGTCACCACACCGCGCGCGACGTCGACCGGGCCCGGCAGCGAGAGCCCGACCCCGCGCAGCAGCTCCGGGCCGCGTCGTTCGGCGAGGGCGGTGAGCGTCTCGGCGAGACCGGGCAGCGCGGCCTCGGGGCCGTCGGCCGTCGGGAAGGGGACGGTCGAGACGTCGGTGAGTCCGCCGCCGGGCAGTACAACGCCCACATGCGCGTGCTTGCCGCCGAGTTCGGCCGCGACCGCGAAGCCGTCGCTGCCGCCCAGCCGGAGCACCTTGCGCGGCCGGCCGCCGGTGGAGGACCGCGTGCCGTGCTCGGCGACCAGGCCCAGGGAGACCAGCTGGCCCACGGCCAGGGAGATCGTCGAGGGCGCGGCGCCGAGGAGTTCGGCGAGATCGGTGCGGGTGGCGGCCTGCCCGGAGGCGAGGAGTTCGAGGACGTGCTCGGCCAGTGAGGAGACGCCCGAGGTGCTCTTCCGGCGCTGGGCACTTTTTTCAGGCATGAAGGAAGTTACTTCCGGATCGGCGATCGAGGCGACGAGCGTAAGTCACCCGCACACCTTGTGCCCTTTTTCCAGAACGGCAGTAACAGGCTTTTTACAGCGGCACGCCTGTTTCTTCGCCCACACGGGTCGTTGACTGTCCTCACTCCCGCCTCCGCCCCTCTTTTTCCGAGGAGAACCATGTCCCCTGTCCGCACGAGACTCCTCGCCGGTGCCTCCGTGACCACGGCCTCGCTGCTGCTCGCGGGCTGTTCCGGGTCGAGCGGTACGTCGTCCGCCGGATCGCGCGACGCGATCAACTACGCGCTGCCCGCGAACTTCACCCCGAACTGGATCCTCCCGATCGGCACCGCGGCCCACCTCAACACCAACAACATCTCCATCGCGAACGCGCTGTGGGAGCCGCTGATCGCCTACGACGGCTCGACCGGGACCATGGGCTGGAACAAGAAGGGCTCGGTGGCGACCGCGGCGGACTTCGCGGCCGACAACAAGAGCGTCACGATCACCCTCGGCGAGCGGCACTGGAGCGACGGGAAGCCGATCACCTCGGCCGACGTGAAGTTCTGGTTCGACCTCATCAAGGCGAACAAGGCGCAGTGGGCGGGCTACAACCCGGGCAAGGCGCCGGACAACTGGACGTCCTTCAAGGCCGTCGACGCCCGGCACTTCACCATCACCTTCGACAAGGCCTACAACCCGCAGTGGATGCTGGCCAACGAGCTGAGTTCCATCACCCCGCTCCCCCAGCACGTGTGGGACAAGGCCGGGGACGCCAAGAAGGACTGGACGTACCTCAACAGCGCGGCGAAGAACATCAACGGCTATGCCACGAACGCCCTGTGGAAGACGATCAGCGGCCCCTACGCCGTGCAGTCCTTCTCCACGGCCGGCAAGGTCGTCCTGACCGCCAACGCGAAGTACGACGGCGGTGAGAAGCCCGGCATCCCCACCGTGAACCTCCTCCCCTTCACGACGGCGGACGCGGAGAAGAACGCGCTGCGGTCCGGGTCCGTCGACTACGGCTACATCGAGGCGACCGACCTCGACCAGAAGGCGAGCTTCACCGCCCAGGGCTACACGGTGAAGCCGTGGTCGGGCTGGGCGATCACCTACATGCCGTACAACTTCAACAACCCTTCCATGGGTGCCGTGTTCAAGCAGCTCTACGCCCGGCAGGCCGTGCAGCGGTCCATCGACCAGGCCGGTCTGTCGAAGGTCATCTTCAACGGGACGGCGGTACCCGGGTACGGGCCCGTCCCGCAGGCGCAGACCTCGTCGTTCCTGTCGGCCACGCAGCGGAGCAACCCGTATCCGTTC
This sequence comes from Streptomyces sp. NPDC091280, assembly GCF_044768565.1. Classification (NCBI taxonomy): domain Bacteria; kingdom Bacillati; phylum Actinomycetota; class Actinomycetes; order Kitasatosporales; family Streptomycetaceae; genus Streptomyces; species Streptomyces sp. NPDC091280. The sequence goes on along the minus strand of NZ_JBIVUZ010000004.1, from coordinate 107,842 downwards.
TCGACCTCGGCCGCCAAGTCCCTGCTCACCAGCCACGGTTGGACCGAGCAGGGCGGGGTCATGACCTGCACGAGTCCGGGCACCGGTGCCGCGCAGTGCGGTGCGGGGGTCGCCAAGGGGACGGAGTTCCGGATGCGGGTGCTGTCGCAGTCCGGTTCGACGGTGACCGACAACATGATGAGCGCGATCCAGTCCTCGCTGGCGAAGACCGGCATCGCGTTCTCCATCAAGACAGCGCCCGTCAACTCCGTGCTCTCGCAGACCCCGCAGTGCACGTCCACGCAGTCCATCTGCTCGTGGCAGCTGTCCTACTTCGGTACGGCGGGCAGCTGGTACTTCCCGGCCTTCCCGACGGGCGACTCGCTCTTCCAGACGAAGGGCGGCGCGAACTTCGGCGACTACTCCAACACCGCCGTCGACAAGCTCATCTCCCTTTCCACGACGTCCAGTTCGACGCAGGCGGTCCAGGACTACAGCGCGGCCCTCGCGAAGGATCTGCCGGTGATCTGGCTGCCGGAGCCCGACTACCAGATCTCCGTCGTCAAGAACGGCCTCGGCGGGTTCTCCCAGGACCCGCTCGCCAACTTCCACCCGGCACAGTGGAAGTGGACCGGCTGAGGCATGGACACCCTCCTGTATCTGACCCGGCGGACCGCCCAGGCGCTGGTCGTCGTCCTCATCGTGACGGTCGTGGTCTTCGGTCTGCTGCACGCGCTGCCCGGGGGTCCCGCGCGCGGGATCCTCGGCCCGCAGGCCACGCCCCAGCAGATCACGCTCTTCAACCACGACCAGGGGCTCGACCGGCCGCTGCCCGTGCAGTACCTGTACTACCTGCGGCAGTTGCTGCACGGCGACCTCGGCACGTCGTACACCCTCAACGAGGCCGTGTCCCAGCTCATCGCGCAACGGCTGCCGAAGACACTGGTGCTGACCGTGCTGTCGGCGGTGGTCGGGCTGCTGCTGGCTCTTCCGCTGGGCATGTGGCAGGCCGTGCGGCGCAACCGGCCGGCCGACTACGTCATCACCGCGCTGAGCTTCGTGGCGTACTCGACTCCCGTGTACTTCCTGGGACTTGTCCTGGTGATGGTCTTCACGCAGGCCGTGCGCTGGTTCCCGTCGCAGGCGCCGCAGGGGGACACGGTGGGGCAGGTCCTCGCGGATCCGGTGGCGTTGGTGCTGCCGGTGGTGACCGGGGCGGCCTCGATGGTGGCCGTGTTCAGCCGGTACATGCGGGCCGCGACCCTGGAGAACCTCTCCGAGGACTATGTGCGGACCGCCCGCGCGGGCGGTTCGCGGCAGACGGCGATCCTCTTCCGGCATGTATTCCGGAACTCGCTGACTCCGGTGATCGCGATGCTCGGGTACTACGTGCCGGTGCTGTTCGGGGGCGCGCTGGTCGTCGAGCAGCTCTTCAACTACCCGGGGATGGGGCTGTTGTTCTGGAGTGCGGCGCAGTCGTCCGACTATCCGGTGCTGCTCGGGTGCGTGCTCGTGATCTCCGTCGCGACCGTGGTGGGGACGCTGCTCGCGGATGTCGTGCAGCGGGTCGTGGATCCCCGGGTGAAGGGGGGTCCGGCGTGAGTGCGCAGAGTACCGCGCCCCTGAGAGCGCGCTTCGCCCGCAACAGGCTCGCCGTCGCCGGACTCGCAGTGGTCGTCCTCTTCTTCCTGTTCTGCTTCCTCGGCCCCCTGCTCCACTCCACCGACCAGACCCACACCGACCTCACACAGGTCAACCTCCGCCCCAGCGGCTCCCATTGGCTCGGCACGGACGCCGTCGGGCACGACGAACTCGGGCGGCTGATGTACGGCGGGAAGGTGTCGTTGCTCGTCGGGCTCGCGGCCGGCGTGCTCGCCACCGTCATCGGGACGCTCTGGGGGTCCGTCGCCGGGTATGCCGGCGGGTGGGTCGACGCCGTCATGATGCGGGTCGTGGACGCCGGGATCGCGATCCCCGCGCTGTTCATCCTGTTGGTCGTCTCCGCGATCACCACACCCGGTGTGTTGGGGCTGATCGTCATCCTGGGGCTGGTGTCCTGGCTGGTGCCCTCGCGGCTCGTGCGGGCGGAGACGCTGACCCTGAAGCGGCGCGACTACGTGCTGACCCTGCGGGCCATCGGCGGTACGCACGGGCGGGCCATCGTCCGGCACATCCTGCCCAACTCGGTGTCGACGATCGTCGTCGCGGCCACGTTCCAGGTCGCCGACGCGATTCTGCTCGTGGCCTATGTGTCCTATCTGGGGCTGGGGGTCCAGCCGCCGGCCACCGACTGGGGCGGCATGCTCTCGGCCGGGCTGACGGCCGCCTACTCGGGGCGCTGGTGGCTGATCGTGCCGCCGGGCCTCGCGATCATCCTCGTCGTGTGCGCGTTCAACGCGATCGGTGACGGGCTGCGGGACGCCTTCGACGTGAGGGGACGCGGATGAACGACATCCTGGAGATGGACGACCTGGGCGTCACCTTCGCCACGGAGGGCGGTGACGTGCCCGCCGTGCGCGGGGTCTCGTTGCGGGTCGCGCCCGGCGAGACGCTCGCCCTGGTCGGTGAGTCCGGGTCGGGCAAGTCGACCGTGGCGCTCGCCGCCCTCGGGCTGCTGCCGGGCAACGCCCGTGCGTCCGGGGGAGTTTCGGTCGGCGGTACGAACGTGGTCGGGGCCGGTGAGGGCGAACTCGCGCGGCTGCGGGGCCGTATCGCCTCGATGGTCTTCCAGGAGCCCGCCACCGCGCTCGATCCGCTGACCCGGATCGGCGGGCAGATCGCGGAAGTCGTCCGCAATCATCGGGACGTGTCGCGGCGGGAGGCGGCGGCCGAGGCCGTCGAGTTGCTGCGCAGGGTCGGGATTCCCGACCCCGAACGGCGGGCCTCCGCGTTCCCGTTCCAGTTGTCCGGCGGACAGCGGCAGCGGGTGGTGATCGCCATGGCCATCGCCAACTCGCCGGGGCTGCTCGTCGCGGACGAGCCGACCACCGCGCTCGATGTCACCGTGCAGGCCGAGATCCTGGATCTGCTGCGGGCGTTGACCGTCGACGCGGGCACCGGCGTGCTGCTGGTCACGCACAACATGGGGGTCGTCGCCGACTTCGCCGACCGGGTCGCCGTGATGCTGGACGGGGAGATCGTGGAGACCGGGACGGTGGCGGACGTGCTGTCGCGGCCCACGCACGCGTACACCCGAAGGCTGCTGGCGGCCGTGCCCCGGCTCGCGGTGGCCGAACCGGCGGACGCCGTGCGCGAAGCGCCCGTCGAGGGGGCGCCGGTGGTCGAACTCCGGGGTGTGGGGGTGCGGTTCGGGCGCGGGCCGCGGGCCGTGCGGGCGCTGGACGACGTGTCGCTGACCGTGCGGGCCGGGGAGACCGTGGGGCTCGTCGGTGAGTCCGGGTCCGGGAAGTCGACCGCCGCGCGGGTGGCCCTGGGGCTGGTCGCACCGGACTCCGGGGACGTCTCGCTCTTCGGGACCGATCTGCGCGCGGCGCGCGGACGGGCCCGGCGGGCGCTGCTGGCCGGGGTCGGTGTGGTGCTCCAGGATCCGGTGGCCTCGCTGGACGCGCGGATGAGCGTCGCGGAGTGCGTGGCCGAGCCGCTGCGCGTGCACCGGCCCGGCACGGGGGCCGCACAGCGGCGCGAACGGGTCGCCGAAGTGCTCGAACTGGTGCGGCTGCCGGCGGAGTTGGCGCGGCGCGGGCCACGTGAGCTGTCCGGTGGGCAGCGGCAGCGGGTGAGTCTCGCGCGGGCGCTGGTGCTCGCGCCGCGGCTGCTGGTCGCGGACGAGCCGACGAGCGCGCTGGACGTGAGTGTGCAGCGGACCGTGCTGGAGGTGATCGCCGAGTTGCAGGCGGAACTGGGCTTCGGGTGTCTCTTCGTGTCGCACGACCTCGCCGTGGTGCAGCGATTCGCGGGCCGGGTCGTGGTCATGCGGGGCGGGCGGGTCGAGGAACAGGGAGCGACCATGAGCACCCTGCTGCATCCGCGGAGCGCGTACACGCGTCGGCTCGTCGACGCCGTGCCCGTGCCCGATCCGGTGCTCCAACGGGAGCGCAGAGCACGCCGGTCGGCGTCGGGGACGGAGGCCGTCGGGTGAGCGGGGCCCCCGAGGTGGTGGCCGGCGTCGACATCGGCGGGACCACCACGCAGGTCGTGCTGTGCGCGGACCGGCTCGACGTCCTGGACCGGGCGGAGGTGCCGACCCCGGCGAGCGAGGGCGGGGCCGCGATGCTCGCCGCCGCCCTCCGCGCGCTACGGCTGCTGCTGGACCGTACGCCCGCCCGGCTGCTCGGGGTCGGGGTCGGGGCGGCCGGGCTGGTGGACGCGCGGGCCGGGCGGATCCTGGTGGCGAGCGACTCGTTCCGCGACTGGGCCGGGTTCGAGGTGACGGCCGCGATCGAACGGGCCCTGGAGGTACCGGCGTTCCTCGACAACGACGTCAACGCGTTTCTGCGCGGGGAGGTCGCGAAGGGGGCCGTCGCGGGTGCGGAGCACGTCCTCGGGATGACGCTCGGCACCGGGGTGGGCGGCGCGTTGTGGCTGAATGGCGCCCTTTACGACGGGCCGCGCGGGGCCGCGGGCGAGATCGGGCATGTGCCGGGGTTCGGTGAACTGCCGTGCACCTGCGGCGGACGCGGGCATCTGGAGACGCTGGCGTCGGGGCGGTCGATCGCGGCCCGGTACGGGGAGCGGACGGGGGCGGACCGCAGCGCCCGCGCGGTCGCCGAGGCGGCCCGCGAGGGCGACCCGGACGCGCTCGCGGTGTACCGGGAGGCGGGCCGCGGGGTGGCCCGTGCGCTGCTGATCACGGCCGGGCTGCTGGATGTCACGACATGTGTGATCGGCGGGGGCGTCAGCCGGTCGTGGGAGCTGATCGGGTCGGCCGTGCGGGAGACGCTGGCGCTGGAGCCGCCGGTGAGCGGTCGTCCGGTGCGGGTGCTGCCGGCCCGGCTGGGCGGTGACGCGGTGGCGGTGGGGGCGGCGGCGCGGGCGCGGGCGGAACTGCCGATCCACACAGGGGGCACCCAGCAGACGCCTACGTGAACGGTGAGATCCGGCCAAGCACGGCCGTGTGATTGACGCGCAGACGCCCCCTCCTTACCTTCTGATCGGTTTACCGAACTACGTTCGTTATACCGAACATTGGGCCGCTCGTCACCCCTGGAGAACACATGGCCGTCCCCCCGCTCCCCCACCCGTCCCGCCGCACGTTCCTCGGCATGGCCGCGACCGTCCCGCTCGCGGCCACCGGCGCGCTCACGCTCGGCGCCGGCAGCGCGCGGGCGGCGACCGACTCGGCGTACGTCATGTGCTACTTCACCGAGTCGCCGACCTTCCTGGGCGCCGACTACGGACTGCACCTGGCGGTCAGCCTCGACGGGCTGGAGTGGACCCCGCTCAACCAGAACGCCCCCGTCGCCACCCCCACCGCGGGCTCCCTCGGCCTGCGCGACCCGTTCATCCTGCGCAAGCAGGACGGCACGTTCGTGGTCCTGGCGACCGACCTCAACGGCACCGACTGGTCCTACGTGAGCCAGTACATCCACGTCTGGGACTCCACCGACCTGCGCACCTTCACCGGCTACCGGCGGATGAAGGTGCACAGCCTCGACACCCACGCCTGGGCGCCGGAGTCCTACTGGGACGCGGGGCGCGGCCAGTACGGGGTGATCTACTCGGCCGTGAACGACAGCGGCCACAACGTCATCATGGTCAACTACACCAGCGACTTCGTGACCGCCGGCGATCCGCAGGTGTTCTTCGACCCCGGCTACGACGTCATCGACGGTGATCTCGCGGTGGGCGTGGACGGGGTCAACTACCTCTACTTCAAGAAGAACTCGACGCTGGTCGGCGCGAAGTCCACCTCACTGGACCCGGGCAGCTTCACCGAGTTCAGCACGGCGGTCTCGCACAACGGCACCGAGGCGCCGACCCTGGTCAAGTCCCTCTCGTCCGGCTCCACCTGGTACCTGTGGGGCGACACCTGGGACCCCAACGGCGTCTTCTACGCCTGGCAGAGCAGCAGTCTGGCCGCCGGGACCTGGACGGCCGTGGACCAGAAGCTCTACACCCAGCCGCTCAACTCCAAGCACTGCGGCATCCAGCCGATCACCGCGACCGAGTACACCAACCTCGTGGCGAAATGGGGCACTCCGGCCTGGAACCGGCTCAAGTCCTACAACTACCCGGCCCGTTACGTCCGGCACTCCAACTTCGTCGGCCGCATCGACGCGTACGCCTTCGACCCGTACACCGACTCGCAGTGGACGCTGGTGCCGGGCCTCGCGGACAGCGCGGGGGTGTCCTTCCAGTCGGTCAACTACCCGACCCGGTATCTGCGGCACTACAACTACGCGCTCCAACTCGACGTGAACGACGGCACGTCGACGTTCGCCGGGGACGCCACGTTCTACCGGACGGCGGGCCTGGCGGACTCCACCTGGGCGTCCTTCCGGTCGTACAACAACCCGACCCGCTACATCCGGCACTCCAACTACGTGCTGCGCATCGACCCGATCTCGACGGCGACGGACCAGCAGGACGCGACGTTCCGCGTCGGCTACTGAGTCCGTCCGGGTACGACGACGCGGGTGCCTCCCGGAGAACGGAGGCACCCGCGTCGGGGCGGCAGTACGTCAGCTCAGGCCGGCCGACTTCAGCCAGGCCTTCGCCACGTCCAGCGGGTCCTTGTTCTGGGACTGGACCTGGGTGTCGAGGTCCAGCAGGGTCGCCGTGTCGAGCTTCGCGGAGATCGCGTTCAGGGCGGCCACACCGGCGGCGGACAGGCCGCTCTTGTAGACCAGGGGCTGCACGTTCTCGAAGCCGAAGAGCCGCTTCGGGTCCTGGAGCGTGACGTGCTTCTCCTTGGCGATGGTCGGGTCCGTGCTGAAGAGGTCCGCCGCCTGCACGGTGTTCTTCTTCAGCGCGGCAGCGGTCAGCGTGCCGCCCGCGTCCAGCGCCTTGAAGGACTTGAACTCCAGGCCGTAGACCGACTTCAGGCCCACCAGGCCCTGCTGCCGGGTCTGGAACTCCGGCGAGGCGCCGATGACCAGGTCCTTGGCGATGGACTTGAGGTCGCCGATGCTGGACTCGGACGTGAGGTTGTACTTCTTCGCGGTCTCCGCGTTGAGGGTGACCGTGTCCTTGTCCTCGGCGGCGGCCGGCTCCAGCAGCGTCAGCTTGGTGTCGAGCTTGGCGTTGATCGCGGCCGTGGTGGCGGCGACGGTCGTCGGGGTCGCCTTCGGGTCGAGGTAGGCCAGCAGGGCGCCGTTGTACTCGGGCAGCACCGTGATGGAGCCGTTCTTGAGCAGGCCGTAGCTCGTCTCACGGCTGCCGATGTTCGGCTTGTAAGTGACCTTGACGCCCTTGGCCTTGAGGGCCTCGCCGTAGATGTCGGCGAGCAGGGTGCTCTCGGCGAAGTTGTTCGAGCCGACGACGACCGTGTCACCGCTGGCCTTGCCGCCTCCCGAGAGGGGGTTGTCGGACTTGCTGTCGGAGGACGATCCACATCCCGTGACAAGCGCAGCCGTGGCGGCGAGGGCGATGGCCGCCGCGCCGGGGTACCTAGTGCTGGACCAGCTGTTCTTCGCTTTAGAAGTCACAATTCCCGTTCCGGGGTTGGATGTTGACACAGGCGTGCAGGCATGGCTGTGGCGTCCCCACGCGGGGCGTGAACGCCGCACTCCGCTGATCCAATCCAGCCGGTTCTTGGTCAGTCAAGAGAAGTCCGGTCACCGATTGGCCTCAATGAGTGCCCAGTTGTGAAGGAGGCGTAAACGGACCGGTCACGAACGCGGGCGCTTTGTAATTGATTCTTGACGTAGGGCGACGCACTTGATCGATCGAAGAGGCGGTAGTCTCCCCGGAGTTGGCGTCGGTCACAGCGGTGTGCGGGGGCCGCTTGGATCAAAAACAGTCACGTGTGACGCTGCGCGTACCGTGACAACACCCCACGAAGGAGGCCTGGTGTCCATACGGGGCTTCGCAGACCGTTGGCCCTTCAGGCGCAAGCTCAATCTGCTCGTCGGCGTGCCGCTCGCGGTGGTCGCGGTGCTGCTGGCGTATCTCATCGCCGATGAGATCGGGCAGTCGACGGACGCGAGCGACGCGGCGCAGCTGGTGCGTGACAGCGGCCAGGTCGCCAGGCTGGTGAACCTCGTGGAGGCGGAGCACCAGCAGGCCATCCTGCTCTCCGTCCGCTTCGAGGCCACCAACGACGGCGGCACGCCCTCGCAGAGCGCCTACCGCAAGGCCCAGCAGGCCGTGGACCGGCAGGTCGACAAGGTGCGCGACACCTTCGGCGACCGGCTGCCGGCCGGCGAGGCGCAGGCCCTGCTGGAGATCAACGGCCTGGAGACGCTGCGCAACACCGTCGAGCAGAGCTATCTGCCGGCCGACAACATCGACCCCGCGTACACCAGCGCCTCGGACGGGCTGATCGACGGGCTCGACCTGGAGCACAACGCGAACCTCGCCACCACCTTCACCGGCAACCTGCTGGACTCCGTGCTGCGGGCCGATGCCGCCCACAGCTCGTTCGAGACCAGCGTGTTCTCGGCGACGACCGGTGACAGCAACGCGCTGATCGAGTTCACCAACGCCGTCGGCTCCTACGACCTGTACACCTACCAGGCCTCCCGCTTCGCCCGGTTCGCCACCGAGGCGCAGGCCGACGAACTGTCCGGCATCGAGCACACCGCCCCGCAGCGGGAGATCGCCGAGGCCTACGCCGAGTTGCAGGTCGACCCCAGCGGACTCCAGGCCGAGTCGCCGGGCGCGGTCCGCAAGGCGTTCGCGGACGCCATGAGCGACTACCCCAACTATCCGCAGCAGGCCGCGGCCCGGCTGAAGATCACCAACTCGCTGATCGACCAGATCGCCACCCGCGCCGACAACGCCTCCAGCTCCGCGTCCTGGCGCGCCGGGATCCTGCTGAACCTCTCCCTGCTCGGCTTCGTGCTGTGGCTGTTCTTCGTGGTGATCGTGCGCCGCTCGGTGGTCCGCCCGGTGCAGGCCCTGACCGGTGCCGCCAAGCAGGTCGCCGAGGTCGCGGGCCGTGAACTGGCCCGGGTCGCCGACGACGACGCCGAGGACGACGGCCCGCCCATGCTGCGGGACATGCCGGTCACCGCCAAGGACGAGATCGGCGACCTGGCCGAGGCCTTCAACCATGTGCAGACCACGGCCGCCGCGCTGCTGGCCCGACAGGTCGTCAGCCGCCGCAACATCGCCGAGATGTTCGGCAACGTCGGCCGCCGCGTCAGCAACCTGACGACCCGTCAGCTCGCGCTGATCGACGCGGTGGAGCGCGGCGAGACCGACCCGGCGCTGCTGGAGCGCCTCTACTCCATCGACCACATCGCGGTCCGGCTGCGGCGCAACGCGGACAGCCTGATGCTGCTCGCCGGCATCCGCGAGACCGTGCTGGACGGCGGCCCCACCGAACTCACCAACGTCGTACGGGCCGCGCTCGGCCAGATCGAGGGCTTCCAGCGGGTGGGTCTGCGGGCCGACACCGAGATCATGGTGGAGCCCGACATCATCGGCGACCTCACGCTGATGGTCGCCGAACTCCTGGAGAACGCGGTGTCGTTCTCCCCGGCGGGCAGCCCCGTCGAGGTGGTCGTGCGCACCGACGGCGACGACGCGCTGATCGTGGTCGCCGACCACGGTCTCGGGATGAGCGCCGACCGCATCGCCGAGGAGAACGCCCGGCTGATCCGCCGCGAGCGTCTGGACGTGGTGCCGACGAAGGTGCTCGGCCTGTTCGTGGTCGGTACGCTGGCCCGCCGCTGGGACATCGACGTCGCGCTGGCCCGCACCCCGGGCGGCGGTGTGACCGCCGAGGTCACCATCCCGGCGACGCTGCTGCTGCGGATGAGCACGCTGACCTCCGGCGGCGCCTCGCAGGCGCACGCGGGACCGGAGAAGGCGCTCGCGCCCGCCGGGACCGGGGCGTTCAACTCCCTTGAGGAGCAACGCCGTCCGGCTCCCTCCTGGGCCGCCTCGGACTCCGGACCGCGCCCGTCGATCACCCTGAACAGGCCCGAGCCGGTCGTGACCGAGCAGGTGCGGGCCGAGGACGAGCCCGCCCCGCTGCCGCGCCGGGTCTCCCGCTACGAGACCGCGCCGAGGGCCGCCGCCGCTCCCCCGCCGCTCACCCACCACGCCCCCGCGGACGACTCCGCCGCGTTCGACACCGACCCGGGGGGCTCCCGCCCGCTGCGTCGGCGGGTCAAGGGCGCCACCCTTCGTACGGGCGCCGACGACGCCGCCCAGCAAGCCGCCAGGCAGGCCCCCCGGCCCGCCGACGCGGACGCCGTCCGCTCGGCCCTCGAAGAGTTCGAGGCCGCCGTGGAGCAGGCCAACCGTGACAGCGACACCATCACGGGCCTGCGTCCGACGGACGCGATCCACCCGCACGACCGGAACAATCTCCCGAAAGGAGCGGAGCAGTGAGTACGTCGACAGGTGAAACTCCCAGGGGAGGCACCACGCCGGCCGAACTGCAGGCAGCGGCGGCCGATTTCAACTGGCTGCTCAACCGTTTCGCGACGGAGACCGCGGGTGTCGTCGACGCCATCGCGGTGTCCTCCGACGGCCTGCTGATCGCCGTGGCGGAACTGCGCGAGCACGCCCACTCGGAGCGGCTCGGGGCCATCGTCTCCGGCATCACCAGCCTGGCCGCCGGCGCCTCCGGCAACTACGGCCTGGGCGGCCTGAACAAGGTCATCATCGACCTGGAGGGCGGCCACGTCCTCGTCTCCGCGATCGGCAGCGGTGCCGTCCTCGGCGTCGTCACCGACAAGGAGGCCAAGCTCGGCAACATCGCCTACGAGATGACGCTGTTCGCCAACCGTGCCGGTTCCGCGCTCAACCCGCAGCTGGTGCTCCAGCTGAAGAACAGCGTCGGCGCCGCTTCGGCTCGGTGACCGGTCCCCGACCGGTCGAGAGAGGAACAGCCAGTCATGTCCGACGGCCGCACACCGAGCGGTGCCGGCGCGGACGGGGCCACACCCCCGGGTCGCGATCCGGTGCGCGCCCCCTCCGCCGTACGGCCGTTCCTGGTGACCGCCGGCCGGGTGGCGGGTGCGGGCGCGGCCGACTCCGGACGGCCGATCCCCGTCGAGACCCAGGTGGTGGCGACGGCCGCCGGACTCGACGTGCTCGACCGGCTCTCCTTCGAGCGCCACGACATCGTCGCCGCCTGCCGGCAGCCGCAGTCCCTCGCGGAGATCGCGGCCCGGCTGCGGCTGCACCTGAACGTGGTGCGGGTCCTGGCCGAGGACCTGCGTGCCGCCGGGCAGTTGACGGTGCACGTGCCGAACACCGACATCATCCATGACGCATCCGTCCTGCGAAGGGTCATCGATGGCCTCCGCGCCATCCCCAACTCCCGGGGAGTACTCCGTGACACCGACTGAACCGGTCGCCCGCGGTGCGGCTGCGCAGACCGCCGTACGACCGCCGCTGCCGGTCAAGATGGTCGTCGCGGGCGGCTTCGGCGTGGGCAAGACCACGACCGTGGGCGCGATCTCCGAGATCGAGCCGCTGACCACCGAGGCGGCGATCACCGAGGTCGCGGCGGGCGTGGACGACCTGTCCCACACCCCGCGCAAGACCACCACCACGGTGGCGATGGACTTCGGCTGCATCACCATCGACCCGACGCTGAAGCTCTATCTGTTCGGTACCCCCGGGCAGGACCGGTTCGGCTTCATGTGGGACGACATCGTGGAGGGCGCGGTCGGCGGTCTCGTCATCGTCGACACCCGCCGGCTCGACGACTGCTACGCGGCCGTCGACTACTTCGAGCACAAGCAGATCCCGTTCGCGGTCGCCCTGAACGCCTTCGACGGCAAGATCGAGCACTCCCTGGACGAGGTCCGCTGGGCGCTCGACGTCAACGAACGCGTCCCGGTCATCGCCTTCGACGCACGTGAGCGCGGCTCGGTGCGGGACGCGCTGCTGGTCGTGCTGGAGCTGGCGCTGGCGCGCACGGAGAACTGAGCGCGCCCGGATCGCGGGAAGGGGGGTGGAGGGCCGTCGGCCCTCCACCCCCCTTGCCGTGCGCGTCAGTTGCTGCGGCGCACCCCCGGCGACACCGCGAGCCGCGCGATGCCCCAGAAGACCGCGAGCGTCACGAGAGCCATCCCGGCGACCAGGGTGGCGCCGCCGACGACCTTCTCGTAGTTCTTCTGGTAGAGGCCGTCGATGATGTAGCGGCCGAGGCCGCCGAGGCTGACGTAGGCCGCGATGGTGGCGGTGGAGACGATCTGGATGGCGGCCGAGCGCAGACCGCTGAGGATCAGCGGGAGCGCGGACGGCAGTTCCACCTGGAAGAGGATGTTCGTCTCGTTCATGCCCATGCCGCGGGCGGCGTCGACCGGGGAGGGGTCGACGGAGCGCATCGCCTCGTACGTGGTGACCAGGATCGGCGGTACGGCGAGCACGACCAGCGGGATCATCACCGGCACCAGGCCGAAGCCGATCAGCACGAACATCAGCACCAGCAGGCCGAAGCTGGGCAGCGCGCGGGCGCCGGTGGCGATCAGCGAGAGGGTGTTGCCGCCGCGTCCGGTGTGGCCGGTCAGCAGGCCCACGGGGAGGCCGATGGCGGCGGCGATGGCGAGCGCGAGCAGCGAGTACTGGACGTGTTCGCGCAGCCGGGTGGGGATGCCGTCGTAGCCGTGCCAGTGGGTGCTGTCGCTGAAGAACAGGTTGATGTAGTGGAGTACGTTCACCGGGCTGCGTCCTCCAGTACGGGTGCGGCCGGTTCGGGCCGGTCCTCTGCGGGGCGGGCCTTGCGGTTGCCGCGCGGCATCCAGGGCGTCAGCAGCAGGCGTACGCCGACCAGGACGGCGTCCACGACGATGGCGAGGACGGCGGTGGTGATCACGGAGAGCCAGATCAGGCGCGGCTGGTGGTAGATCTGGCCGTCGTTGAGGAGGTTGCCCAGCCCGCCCTGGTTGCCGATCAGCATGCCGACGCTGACCAGGGAGATGCTGGAGACGGTCGCCACCCGCAGGCCGGCGATGATCGCGGGCACGGCGATCGGCAACTGCACCTGGAGATAGCGGCGGACGGGCCCGAGGCCCATCGCGGTGGCCGCGTCCAGGGTCTCCTGGGGCACCGAGCGGACGCCGTCGACGATCGCCGGGACGAACACCACGAGGCTGTAGACGCCGAGCGGGATCATCACGGTGGTCTCGGTCTGGCCGGTGTAGTCGATGAGGACGACGAAGAAGGCCAGCGAGGGGATCGCGTACAGCACGGTCGTCACCCACAGCACCGGCGGGTACAACCAGCGCAGCCGCACACAGAGTTGGGCGATCGGCAGGGCGACGACCAGGCCGACGAGGACCGGGATCACGGCCTCGCGCAGATGCAGCCCGATCAGGCCGAGGTAGCTGTTCTGGAGGTCGCTGGGGATGCGGAACCAGTCGTTCATCCGACGGCCTTCGTGTCCGGGCGCACCGCCGCGTGCGCGCTGCGGATCGCCTCGCCCACGGCCTGCTGCGACACCACGCCCACCACCCGGCCGGTGTCGTCCACGCCGACCGCCCAGCCGGTGGGCGACAGCACGGAGCCGTCGAGCGCGGCGCGCAGCGAGTCCCGGCCGGCCGCGAACGGGCGGCCGTGGGACAGGAGTCGGGCGGGGTCGACGGGACCGGCGGCGAGGGTGCCGGGCTCGCTCCAGCCGAGCGGCCTGCCGTCCAGGTCGGTGACGAGGAGGTAGGGCACGCCGGGTGTGGTGCGTTCGGCGATCTGCTCGGCGCTGGAGTCGACGGCGACGATCGGGGACGTCTTGAGGTCGAGGCCCGCGGAGGAGAAGAAGGACAGGCGGCGGATGCCGCGGTCGGCGCCGAGGAAGTCCTCGACGAAGGCGTCCGCCGGGTCGGACAACAGCTCGGCGGGCGGCGCGAACTGGGCCAGCTTGCCGCCGGTGCGCAGCACCGCGACCATCGTGCCGAGCTTGATGGCCTCGTCGATGTCATGGGTGACGAAGACGATCGTCTTGCCCAACTCGCCCTGGAGGCGCAGGAGTTCGTCCTGAAGTCCCTTGCGGACCACCGGGTCGACGGCCGAGAACGGCTCGTCCATCAGCAGCACCGGCGGGTCCGCGGCCAGCGCGCGGGCGACCCCGACGCGCTGCTGCTGGCCGCCGGAGAGCTGGTAGGGGTACCGCTTGGCGAGGGAGACGTCGAGGCCCACCCGCTCCATGAGTTCGGTGGCGCGCGTCCTGGCCTTGTCCTTGCTCCAGCCGAGCATGCGGGGCACGGTGGCGATGTTGTCGATGATCGTGCGGTGCTGGAAGAGACCGGCGTTCTGGATGACATAACCCATGGACCGGCGCAGGGTGTTGACCGGCTGCTTGGTGATGTCGGCGCCGTCCAGGAGGATCTGACCCTCGCTGAGGTCGATCATCCGGTTGATCATGCGCAGGGTCGTCGTCTTGCCACAGCCGGAGGGGCCGACGAGGACGGTGATCGAGCGGTCCGGTATGTCCAAGGACAATCGGTCGACCGCCACCGTGCCGTCCGGGTACCGCTTGGTGACTGAATCTATCCGTATCAAAGCGCCGAATACCCTTCGGATGTGGCAGAAACTGCCCGTTCCTGGCCGCTGTCTCAGGCCGTTGAGGGCAGAGTCTAGACGGCTTGTGTTGCGGGAACCCGGCGGGCACCGACCCGCTTTCGGCTGCCGCTTCCTGGGGGTACGGGGCGGATCCACTGTGCCCTTCCTGTGAGTCCGCTGATTCTCATCGATCGTTCAGCGAAGGCACAGCAACGGCCCAGCCACGGCCCGGATCGTCGGCGTCATGAGCGAACAGAACGCGGGAGGCGTCCGGCAGCGGTCGGTCGAGGTCGTGGTGCCGGTGTACAACGAGGCGCACGTCCTCGCCGACAGTGTCGGCCGTCTCCACGCATACCTCGAATCGTCCTTCCCGTTCCCGTTCACGATCACCGTGGCGGACAACGCGAGCACCGACGCCACCTGGCAGGAGGCGCTCGACCTCACCCGGCGGCTGCCGCACGTGCACGCCGTGCACCTCGACGCCAAGGGCCGGGGCCGCGCGCTGAAGCAGGTGTGGAGCCGCTCCGAGGCGGACGTGGTCGCGTACATGGACGTCGACCTGTCCACCGGCCTCGAAGGCTTCCTCCCGCTGGTCGCCCCGCTGCTGTCCGGCCACAGCGACGTGGCGATCGGCAGCCGGCTGCACCGGCAGGCGGCCGTGGAACGCGGCGCCAAGCGGGAGTTCATCTCCCGCTCCTACAACCTCCTCCTCAAGGCGGGCCTCGGCGCCCGCTTCTCGGACGCGCAGTGCGGCTTCAAGGCCGTGCGCACCGAGGTGTTCCGAGCGCTCGCCCCGCACATCGAGGACACCGCCTGGTTCTTCGACACCGAACTCCTCGTCCTCGCCCAGCGCAACCGGCTCCGCATCCACGAGGTCCCGGTCGACTGGATCGACGACCCCGACAGCCGGGTCGACATCGTCCGTACCGCCCTCGACGACCTCAAGGGCATGCGCCGCATGTTCCGACGGACCGTCACCGGCCGCGCCCGCATCGCCGCCGTGCCCCACCGCACTCTTTGGACCGCCACGACCGCCGAGGTCACGCCCGCCCGGGCGGGAGCCGACGCGCGCATCGCTTCCCGCTCGGAGAATCTGGAGTACGCGTCATGACGACCCTCGCCCCGCCGCCCCACCAGGAGGGCGCCCGCCGCTCGCACCGGGCGGGCCCGCCCGTCGACGGCGGCCTCGACTCCCGCGTCAGAAGGCTCTTCACCGGCCCGGCGGAGGACCCGCGCTGGGCCCGCCCGGCCCTGTGGGCGATCCTGCTGCTGGCCACGGCCCTCTACGCCTGGAACCTGACCTCGATCACCGGCAACACCTTCTACGACGCGGCCGTCTACAGCGGCACCAAGAGCTGGAAGGCGTTCTTCTTCGGCGCGCTCGACTCGGGCAGCTTCATCACGGTCGACAAACCACCGTTCGCCCTCTGGGTGATGGGCCTCTCCGCCCGCGTATTCGGTTACGGCACCTGGCAGTTGATGCTGCCGATGGTCGCGGCCGGCACCGGCTCGGTGGCCCTGCTGTACCGCAGCGTCAAGCGTGACTTCGGCGCGGTCGCGGGCACGATCTCGGCGCTCGTCCTCGCTCTGACCCCGATCACGGTCGCCATCACCCGGGACACCAACCCGGACCCGATCCTCGTCCTGCTGATGATGCTCGGCGCGCTGGCCCTCCTGAAGGCCGTCCGCAACGGCAAGTTGATGCCGCTGGTGTGGTCGGCGGTCGCGATCGGCTTCGCGTTCAACACCAAGATGATGCAGGCGTACGTCGTCCTGCCCGCGTTCTTCCTCGTCTACCTCTGGGCCACGAACGTCTCCCTCGGCAGGCGGATCCGCAACCTCGCCGTCGCCACCGTCGCGCTGGTCGTCTCCAGCGCCTGGTGGATGGTGATCGTCGACCTGATCCCCGCGTCCTCCCGCCCCTACATCGGCGGCTCCACCGACAACACGGTGTGGGACCTGGTCATCGGCTACAACGGCTTCGGCCGGATCTTCGGCGCCAGCTCCTCGGTCGGTTCGCAGGGCAACGGCGCCTCGTTCGGCGGAAGTTCGGGCCTGTACCGGATGTTCAACGAGATCATGGGCGGCCAGATCTCCTGGCTGATCCCCTTCGCGGCCGTCGCGCTCGTCGGCGGTCTGGTCCTGCGGGGCCGCGCTCCCCGCACCGACGCCAAGCGCGCGGCGCTGATGCTCTGGGGCGGCTGGTTCGTCCTGCACTTCCTGACCTTCTCGCTGGCCGAGGGCACCTTCCACCCGTACTACGTCACGGCCATGGCGCCCGGTATCGCGGCCCTGGCGGGCGGCGGCGGAGTGCTGCTGTACCGCGCCTTCCGTGAGGGCGCCGCCGCCAAGTGGGCGTGGGTGCTGCCGGTCGCGGTCGCGGCCAGCACGGTGTGGGCGGTCGTCCTGCTCCAGCGGGTCTCCGGCTCGGGCGCGGTCTACACGGTCGCGGAGATCGTGGTCGCCGTGGCGGGCGCGGCCTCCGTACTCGGCCTGCTGGTCGGCCGGTTCACCCGGCGCCACCGGCTGACGGGCTTCGCGGCGCTCGCCGCGGTCGTCGCCCTGCTCGCCGGTCCCGCGGCCTACTCGGTCTCGGCGGCGACCTCCTCGACCAACGGCACCAACCCGACGGCCGGTCCGAGCACCGGCGGCGGAATGGGCGGCGGCATGGGGGGCGGTGGCGGTATGGGCAGCGCGCCGAGCGGCAGCAAGTCCGGTACGAAGCCCAGCGGTTCGGGGTCCGGCACGATGGGCACGCCCCCGTCGGGCGGTACGGCTCCCTCGGGCACCGGCACGGCCAAGAGCGGCAGCGGCTCCTCGACCGGCGGGTCCACGTCCGAGTCCGCGTCCGGATCCACGTCCGAGTCCGGTGGGCAGCAGGGCGGCGGGGGCGGCATGGGCGGCGGCACTCAGGTCTCGTCCGAGATGATCGCGTACCTCAAGAAGCACCAGGACGGGGCGACCTGGCTGCTGGCGGTGTCCACCGACCAGACGGCGTCCTCGATCATCCTGGAGTCGGGACAGCCCGTGATCTCCATGGGCGGCTGGTCCGGCAGCGACAACGCGATGACCCTCGCCAAGCTCAAGTCCCTGGTGAAGTCGGGCAAGTTGCACTACATCATCGTCAGCAGCGACGGTGGTCAGGGCACCAACTCCGAGATCGCGACCTGGGTCAAGGCGCACGGCACGGCGGTCAAGTCCTCGGCGTACAGCAGCGGTTCGTCCACGACCTCGTCGTCGAGCAGCGGTCTGTACCGGCTGGACGCCTCCGACGTCAGCTGATCGACTCCCGAGAACGATTCCCCCAGAGGGCGGGTCGCCGGACTTCCGGCGGCCCGCCCTCTTCGTCAGTCGTCCGACGAGTGACAGCGCCTCGGGAACGTGGTGTCGCCGTCGGGTGTGGCGAGGAAGAACACGTCGATCCTGACCTTGCCGCTCTCGCCGCCCTTCCAGTAGCCCCGCTTGGGGGCGTGCCGGAAGCCGGACAGGCCGCCGGTGAGGTAGCGGTTGACCTTCTCGGCGGCCTCCTGCCCGGCCTCGGGCTGCGGCGCCGTACCGAAGGAGAGCACGAAGCCGGCCGTACGGTCCGCCACCCCGGCCTGGCGCAGCTGGGCGGCGAGTTGGGACCTCACGGAACCCGCGCTGCCCGTCGAGACGGTGAAGCTGCACGGTTTGAGCACCAGGCCCCGTTCGGCGACCTGGGGGGACGGGGACTCGCTGGGCGGGGCGGAGGAGGACGGTGAGGGCGAGGCGGTGGAGCTGGTCCGTTCCTCTCGGGGCAGGGAACCGAGCGCGATGACCAGGAGCAGCAGAAGCAGGTCGGCGAAGAGCCACCCGGCCAGCAGCACGGTACGGCTGACCGGGCTGCCGCTCCGGGGCCGGGGGCTCACAGGTCGTCCCGGTAGGGGGACGGCGGCTCGTGGCGGTCGATCCACTCCAGGACCGAACGGGCCGCGTCGTAGAGGATGTTGGTGCGCTCGGTGAAGACGACCAGTGACTCCCCGAGGTCGCGGGCCAGTTCGCGGACCGAGGCGACGGCGAGGTCGTGCCGGTGGATCTCCTGGCCGGCGGTCTCCTGGGCGGCGCGCAGGTCGGTGACTAGCGCGTCGAGGGAGGCGCGGAGCCGTTCCTCGTCGCGGGCGGTCTCCTGGCGGATGCGGATCAGGTCCTCGGCCAGTTCGCTGGGCAGCCGGAGCGTGCGGACCAGCGCGGTCAGTTCGTCGACCGTCTTCGTCCAGCCGTCCAGCGCCGTCTGGATCCGGCTGCCGGGTCCGGACTCCATGACGGTGACGATCTCCTCGGAGGCGCGGCGCAGCGCGGTCTCCAACTGCTGTGTGCTGGCGTTGAGTTGGGCGCCGAGCCGGTCGGCGCTGCGGCTGTCCAGGGGTTTGCCCGCCGGGCGGGCGGCGGGGGTGGCCAACAGGAAGGTGGCCAGGGTGAGTTCGTGCCCGAGTTCGCGGCGCGCGTCCTCGCGGGAGAGCCGTCTGTCCCGGCTGCGCTGCACCATGTGCACGACCAGGGTGAGCGTGACCACGAGGACGATGAGCAGGGTGACATGGATCGCGGAGGTCCCCAGGGTGACCGTCGTCCGGTGCGGCGGGGCGCCTTCGGGGAAGCCGCGGGCCCAGCCGAGCAGGAAGGGGTCCCGGCTCTTCGTCGCGTCGTAGGCGTGCAGGGCGTCGCGCAGTCGCCACCAGGTGAGCGCGATGGGCGCGAACACCAGGACGTCGCGGAGCACGCCGAGCCAGCTCTCGACCGTGGCCGAGGTCCTCGTCGGCGCGTCGGGCAGCAGGATGTCGGGCGGGTAGGCGGTGACCAGGTCCGTGCCGGCGAGCGTGGCTCCGCCCGCCTCCAGATCGCCGACGATCCGGTCCAGGACCCGGGTGTCCGTGCCGTCGGCGCGGGCGCGGTCGGCGAACTCGCGGAGCCTCGCGGCGACATCGCCGAGTTCCGGTGCGCCGCCGGACCGGGGTGCCGGGACGGACGATTGCGGGGCTGCTGTCTCTTCAGTCGATGTCATGCGGTGTCATTCGTCCGATTCACGGGATCAGGTCCGGGAGGTCAGCAGGATGTAGGCCACCGCCAGCAGGATCAGGACGATGGCGGCGGCGAGGACGAGGATGAAGGCCGTACCGTCCGAGCGTCCGAACAGGCCGGGCTCCTCGGGGCGCCCGGGTGGCCGGACGGGCGGGCGCGGTTCGGTGGCGGGGTGCGGGGCGAGGTGCGGGGCGGGCCGGTCGGGCGCCTGCTCGGCGGCGGGCGGCGGCTGCCGTGGGTACGGGTTCGGGGCCGGTGCCGGGGCCGGTGCCGTCGTGGGCCGGGAGGCGGAGTCCGTGGACACCGCCGGTGGGCCGGCGGTCGGGCGCCGGGTGCCGTTGTCGAGCCGATGGCCCTCCTCGCGGAGGTAGCGGTCGGAGGCCTCCTTGCGGATCGGCCACTCCGCGCTGTCGTCCGCCGCCCGCTCCAGCGCGGCGGCGAGCAGTCCCGAGGGTGCCCGGTCCCCGGCGTGCCGCATGAGGGCGGTGGCGTTCCCGGCGGACAGCGAGGGGCCGTAGGCGGCGGACAGCAGCAGGCGGTAGCACTCGCGTTCCTTGACCGGGTCGTGGTCGGCGATCCGCTCGACCTGGCTCAGCAGCAGGTCGTTCTCGTACCAGACGTGGGTCACGTCCGCGTGGCCGTCCTGCCGGTCGGCGGCGGAGCCCAGCCAGCGGCGGAGCACGACGTAGGCCGCGTCCGGGAACCTGTGCCCGTAGTCCGCGACGAAGTCCACGAGCACGGTGGCGGGGGTGGCCGCCAGCGTCTCGGGGCGGTCGAGTTCGGAGTCCATCAGACCGAGGCTGAGGGCGACGACCAGCAGGCGCAGATGCTGGGGGTCGATCAGGTCGAGCCCGCCGTCCGGCAGCCGCCGGCGGAAGGCGGCGGCGACCGTGCGGGGCTCGGGGCGGGCGGCGGCGATGGCCTCCACCAGCGGGTCCGCCGCCGGCTCCAGCACCCCGAGGCAGCTGCGCAGGGCCCCCTTCAGGACGATGTCGCGCAGGTCGGGGTGGCGCACCGCGCGCAGTTCGTCGGGGCCCCAGCGCCGTACGACCGCCGCCAGCCAGTCCACGGGTTCGTAGCACAGCTCCGCGGCCAGGCGGGTGTGGACGGTGGGGAGGTGACCGCGGGTGGCGAGGAGTTCGTCGTCGACGAGGACGTCGAGGTCGAGCCGGGGCTCCGCGATACGGCCGTCCACGACCGGCACCGAGCGCTGCCAGGCGGCGACGTCGTCGGCCCCGGCGAGCGGGTGCTGCGGGCGGATCCGGGCCAGCGCGGTGTGTCCGCAGGACAGGTACAGCTCGGTCAGCTGCCCGGCGAAGCGGGGGCCGTCCGGGTCGGGGGGCACGGTGGCGGGTTCGACGCGCAGTCTTCGGTTGACGTAGTACGACGGGGGTGGCGGGGCGGTGAGGAAGACGACCCGCGGCTGGTGGCCGCCCACGTCGGTGGACTCGCGGCCGGCGAAGGTCCACGGCCGGCCGGTCACCGGTCCGACGATGTCGAGGAGGGCCGTCATCATCGGCAGGGCGAGGCTCGGTCTGGTGATGACGGTGAAGTCGGCGGCGGGTTCGCCCAGGACCCGCCCGAGCAGTGCGGTGAGCTGCTCGGGCGGTATGCCGGCGGCCCGTTCGCGCAGGCCGGCCAGGCCCGTGGCGGAGGCCTCGCTCAGGTCGGCGAGGTCGAGCGGGTCGAGCACGGCGGACGCTCCGGCCGGTTCGGTCTCGCGCCAGCCGTCCCAGTCGTGCAGGCCCAGGGCGAGGCGCGCGTCGATCGTCCGGGGGTCGCCGACGAGGGCGTGGGTGAGGGTGGCGCCGCCGCGCCCGTGCACATTGCGGGCGGGCAGTTTGCGCAGGACGGCCGCCTCGTCCTCGAAGACCAGGTGGACCAGGCTCGCCGTGTCGTCGGTGTCGTCGTGGGCGCCTTCCCTGGCGGCCCAGACGTACTCCAGGCGGCCGGCCCAGCGGTCGATGGTCGGTGCGCCGGAGTGGGCGACGGGGCGGACTCCCGCGTTGCCCTCGCGGTTCCGTTCGGCCCAGCCGAAGAGGATCTGGTGGACCGTCGTCATCCGGTGCCCTCCTGGCCGAGGTCGGTGGGGCCGAGGACCCCGCACAGCGCGAAGAGCGTGAGCATGGGTTTGAGGGTGCGGCGCGGTTCGAAGCCGCCCTTCGGGGAGCGCTGGACGCCGTCCTCCTCCACGGGTTTGTGGCCCGTGGCGGAGGCGAAGTGCAGGGTCGAGCGGGCGCAGCGGACGAACGGGGCCAGCCAGCCGCGGGCCCCCCGGGAGCTGAGCAGCGCGTAGGCGTCCTCGCTCTCCGCCTCCACGGTGCGCAGGTCGAGTTCCTCGTCGGGCGAGGTGTCGCGGAACCAGCGGTCGACCAGGCTCTCGTGGTGCCGGAGCAGATCGCACTTGCCGATGACGACGGCGGCGGGCAGCGGCAGGAACTCCGTCCCGTCGAAGCCGCGCAGCTGTCCGATCTTCTGGAGCACGACGTCGAAGGACGGGTCGCCGAGGACACCGCCCTCGGTGGCGGTCAGTCCGCGGATCCGGGTGGGGTCGACCACGAAGACCAGGGCGCCCACCGCGCCGAGGAAGGGCACCTGGGCCTCGTGGTTGGCGAGCCACTCGCCGGAGACGTCGAAGAAGGCGACGGCGAAGCTGCGTCCGGTGTGCCGGTTGTGGATCCACAGGGCGTCGGTGAACTCGGGCGGCGCGGGCGGTGTGCCGTCGAGTCCCTGGCCCTGGTCCAGGAACGGGCGAACGACGTCGCGCAGATACCGCTGGTGCAGCCTCAGGTCGAGCCCGCCGACGGACAGGCCGAGCCGGGACATCCGGTCGGCGTCGGAGAGCATGCCGATCATGGCGGCCAGCAGATGGGTCTTGCCGGCGTGCGACTCGCCCACGACGCCGATGACCAGGGGCTCGCCGAAGTCGCCGTAGCGGCCGGGCAGGACGTGCGGTTCACCGCCGCCGCCCTCGCAGAGCCGGTAGGCGTCGAGGGTGCGGTAGTTCCAGCTCACCTCGTCCTCGTCGGTGGCGCGCACCAGCGGTTCGGGGCGGCCGTCGGTGTTCATGGTGACGATCTGGGCCCGTGCCCAGTCCACGGTGTTCAGGCAGATGGGGCACCTCACGCGTGCTGCCACGTCCTCCTCCTCCGGGTCAGCTCAGCGCCACGACGACGAGCAGCACGACGACCGCGGCCAGCAGGGCCACGGCGGTGATCGCGGTGCGGGAGGGGCGCCGCACCGGCGCCCCGCCGCCGAACGTGGCCGGCGGCCGGTAGGTCACGCGGGCGGCGCCCGGGGACCGTGCGGGCGGCTGGTGGGGCGGTGCCGCGGTCCGGGCGTTGAACGCGCGCTGCCGGGCCCGCAGTTCACGGAAGTTGTCGCGGGCCTGCGCCTCCTGGCCGACGCGGGAGCGCGGCCCCGGGGCGTCCGGCGCGGCGCCGCCCGGGCCGCGGCCGGGCCGGCCCTCTCGGCGCTGCCGCAGGGCGTAGCCGCTGACGCGGTCCCGGGCGAGGTCGGTGAAGACCCGGTCGAGGAGGGTGCGCAGGCTGCTGTCGAGGTAGCGCGTGCGCTCGCGCATGTCCGGGGTCGGGCCGATCTCCTCGCCGGTCGCGAGGTGGAAGATCACGGCACCGGCCGCGTAGACGTCGTCGCGGCAGTCGGCCTTGCCGAGGCCCGCGGCCTGTTCGGGGGACCGCCAGGGGTCGGACCCGACCGGGCCGCGGCGGTCCTCGCCCTCGTGCGCGCCGAGGTAGAACTCGGCGAGCCGGATGCCCTTCCCGTCCCACAGCAGGGTCTCGGGTCTAATGTCCCGGTGCACCAGGCGCAGTTCGTGGAGTTGGGTGAGGACGGCGATGATGCCGTCCACCGCGGTCCACAACTGTCCTGGTGTCAGCGGGAGTTGGTCGCGCACCTCGGACAGCGGGCGCCCGCGCCGGGTGGTCACGAGGAAGGGCGCGCGGCCGTCCGGCCGGTGTCCGACTACCCGGGTCAGCTGGCCCGGATAGCCGGTGACGCCGAGCCGGCGCACCAGCGTGTCGGCGTTCTTGACGGCGCGGCCCAGTTCGCGCCGGGCCTCGTCGGTGTAGGCGATGCGCTGGAGCACCGGCTCCCCGCCACTGTGCACCAGTACACCGCGTCTTTCCCGGAATCCGTTCCGGGCGTCCTCCCCCTGATCAAAATCAATCTCGAAGATCGATTTTTCGGCTTCGCGGCCACCACAGGTGATCATTTCCAAGCGCTCGATCAAGCCCGCCCCCGAATAGTGTGCTCAGCGATCCGAAAGTACACCCAGGCGGCGCCGGTGCGCGTACTCTTCCTGTGAACCAAGGCGTACACAGGGGTAGTTGGCTCGGGGGACGAAGTATGGCCGGTGCAACCTGGATCGAATTGCGCGAGGCCGGCGCATTCGAATTGTTGGGCGAATTATTTCCCGATGTGCTGAGCAGTCACGCATTCCTGGAGGACGTGGGAATAAGTCCCGCGCTGCTCCCCGCTTTCGGCCCGCCGCTGCCTGCGGAGGGCTGGTGGCGCGCCGTCTGCCGGACGGTCGACCAGGGCAGATTCGCGGCGGTGCCGCTCGATGCGCTCCTCGACGCCGCGTCCGCCCGGCATCCCGGGAACGCGCGATTACGAGCGCTCGCCGGCCGGGATCCGGACGGCGGCACGGCGGACGTCCCGCTGCGGGTGCTGTGCCTGATGGCGGGGCCGCTGGACGAGGCCAGGCTGCGGCTGGGCGCGGAGCAGCGGGTGATCCGCGAGGCCGAGGCCCGCTCCGCCGGGCGGCTCGCCGTGACGGTCCACCCGGCCACCAGGGTCGGCGACATCCTGCCCCAACTCGACGCCGTGCTCCCGCGGATCGTGCACTTCGCGGGGCACGGCACGGACGACGGGAAGCTGCTCTTCGAGGACGCCTCGGGCATCTCGACGGCCGTCCCGGTCGAGGCGCTGCTGCCCGCCCTCGCCCTGCACGCCCCGCTCAGCGGTGTCGTCCTCAACTCCTGCTGGACGGCGGCCTACGCGGAAGGGCTGCTGGACTGCGCGCACTGCGTGATCGGCACCCGGGGCGAACTCGGCGACGAGGCCGGACTCGCCTTCGCCGAGGGCTTCTACGGCTCTCTCGCGCACTCCCCCTCCGTCGGGCGGGCGGCCGAGAGCGGGCGGGCCGCCCTGCGGCTGCGCGGCCACTCCGCCGCCGACGTACTGCTCAAGTCCCGTACGGGACAGGCCGTATGACGGCACGTCAGCGGGAGAGCGCCGGGGGGTCGGCGAGTTCCGCAGCACCCGAGGTGTCCGGGGCCTTCGAGCGCGGGCTGCAACGCGGCGAGAACCCGCAGGTGGCCGGGGCCGACGGGCCCGCCTCCACCACGCTGGACTCGCGCTGGCTGGGCACCTGGCGCCGGCCGGGCTCGCAGCGGCGGGCGCCCTGCCGGGTGTGCGGCCACACCTTCCGGCGGGACGACACGGTGTTCCTGCGCCACTCGGCGGAGGGCCGGCTGAGCGATGTCACCCACCATCTGCGCAATCTGCCGTGCAGCGGCCAGGTACCGCCCGCCGACCCGCCCGACCCGCACGCCCAGGCCGCGTTCTTCCGGGGCGTGGACAGCACCGACCCCTCGCCGGACACGCTCCACACGGTACGGCTGATGCCCGGCAGCCCGGCGCTGGGATCGCGGCAGCAGCGCAACGCCTGCTTCGTGTGCACGCACACCTTCCGGCTGTTCGAGACGGTGGTCGTCTGCCCCTGCTCGCCGGCGGATCCGGGCTGCCTCAAGGCGGTCCACCAGGATCCGGCCCGCGGGCTCGGCTGCTTCGAGCAGTGGCGCAGCGAACTGACCGTGGACCAGTGTCCGATGAACTTCCGTACGTTGAAGCGGAGTTGACATGGGCCGCTTCGACCGGCACGCGCTCATCCCCGGCTGGGACCAACGGCAGCTGGCCGCCGCCACCGTCGTGGTGTGCGGGATCGGCGCCCTGGGCAGCCACCTCGCCCAGCAGCTCGCCCTCGCCGGGGTGGGACGGCTGGTGCTGTGCGATCCCGACACGGTCTCGGAGTGCAACCTCAGCCGCGCCCCGCTGTTCCGCGTCGGTGACATCGGCCGCCCCAAGGCCCCCACGGCGGCGGGCCGGCTCCTGGAACTCTCACCGGTGACCCGGGTCGAGGCCCGGACCGCTCCCCTGGTCAGCGGGGTGGGACTGGCCGAACTGCGGGACGCCGCCCTGGTCGTCAGCTGTTTGGACAGCCTGGCCGCGCGGCTTCAGCTCACCGGGCGCTGCCATCTCGTGGGCGTCCCGATGCTCGACGGCGGCACCGGCCCCTGGGGCGGCGAGATCCGCTACTACGACCCGGCCGGGCCCTGCTTCGGCTGCGGACTGACCGCCCGCGACCGGGCCGCCCAGGACGACCCCTGGGCCTGCGCGGACGCCACCACCGCGGAGGCCGGTGCCTCGGCCCCCGTCTCGGCGCTGATCGGGGCCTGGCTGGCGGTGCTGGTCGTCCGTCTGCTGTGCGGGGTGCTGCCCGACCCGGAGGTGGTCCGGGTGGACGCCGCGGGCGGCACGGCGTCGCCGGTACGGCTGCGCCGGGACCCCGACTGTCCGCTGCACACCCGGATTCCGGCCCATCTGGTGTCCACCGTCCCGCACAGCGTCCGTTCCACCCCGGCCCAACTGGCCGCCCATCTCGCCGCGGAGGAGACCGTGATGACCTGGGCCCCGCTGCCGGGCTCCCGCCCGACCGGGGAGTCCACCCGGCTCGCGGACGCGCCCTCGCGAGCGCCCCTCGCCGACCTCGGCGTCGCCCCCCGCGAGATCCTGCCGGTCGTCGCGACCGGCCGCACCCGAAGAATCCGCTACCTGGAACTCTCCGGGACCGGCGGGAAAGGAGGCTCCCGGTGAAACAGGAAGCGGGCAAGCTGCCCATCGAGATCAAGCAGCAGCTCATGCACACGCTGGCCGAGCTGTACCGCACGCAGAACCAGGCCGAGGACCTGCTGGACGACATGGACTTCCCGCCGCAGACCCGGCCCCGCTGGGACGCGGGCCAGGAGGTCGTCGGCTTCTGGGGACAGGTCGTACGGGCCCTCGAACTCGGCGCCATGCGCGACGGGGTGCTCCGGCTGGTGGAGACCGCGCTGGTGCGCTGGCAGGCCAACCACGACCTGCTCAAGATCCGCGACTTCCTGCGCGCCGAGCGCGCGGAGGAGACCGAGGACGGCCGCAACGCCGACCAGCACTTCAGGACCGTCGAGTTCGTGGGCAGCGAGGCCTACCCGGAGTTCCTGCGGCTGGTCCGCGAGATCGTCGATCCCGCGGCCGTACAGCTCTACGCCAACAACCAGCAGGCGGCCTTCCGGGTGGCCGAGATGCCCACCGAACGCCTCGAACAGCTCCAGGAGCACGCGGCGCGGATCGCCCCGGGCGTCGAAGTCCTGTACGGGGAGCACGACTTCAGGCCGACCCTGTACGCCCGCCTCCAGGTCATGGGGCCCGACCGGCAGCTGTACGAGATCCAGTACGTCCCCAACACGACGCTGCCCAGCGAACTGGTGCCCGCCGTCTGGGCGCAGTACCGCCCGGAGGTGGCCATGGACGCCAACGGGCAGCTGCGCCGGGCCGTCGTCGACTACCGCGACGAGAACGGCGAGGCCCGCCGGCTCGATCCGGACGTTCCGCTGTTCAACCAAGGGGTGCGCGACGGCGGGCAGTTGGAGGTGTCGGCGGAGGCGACCGCGGGCGTGGACTTCTCGCTGCGGATGGAGGCCATCGCGCGGGCCCGCGACGACATCACCGACTTCGCCGACGAGCACGAGGAGTTCACGCTCGTCGGCACCGACCACGACACCCTGCCGGTCCGCTTCGAGGTGGAGCTGCATGTGCCGGGCTTCGCGCCGCCGGACGACCTGGACACCTGGCCGCTGGACCCCAAGCCCATCGACCACCACAAGCTCGTCATCGGTCTGCCGTCCGAGTTCCCCATCCACGCGCCGCGCGTGCTGTGGCTCTCGGACGTGTTCCACCCGAACATCGCCCGGGGCAAGGACAGCAACGCGGAGGGCTCGGTGTGCCTGGGACCGCTGATGACCGACTACACACCCGACCTCAGCCTCTACCGGCTGTGCCAGATGGTCATCGACATGGCCCGGTACCGCAACTACGAGATCCTCCCGCACGACTATCAGATGGCGCTCGACTTCGACTCCCTGGTCCGGGACATGCTGGAGCGCGGCGGCTATCTCGACCGGGCCGCCGCGGCCTGGGCGTTCTCCTGGGAGGGCCAGGAGCGCATCAAGGAGATCGGCGGCACCACCTGGCTGGCCCGGGTGGGCTTCACCTCCGGGGCCGACCGCTCCCGTTCCTTCGTCGTCAGCCGCGTGGAGGCGAGCCCGGATGAGTACTGAGAACCGAGCCGGAGCGGCCATGGTGCTGCTCTACAAGGGCACGTCCTTCGACCTCGTGGGCAAGATGACGCTGACCTCGCTGCTGGTGGACGCGTTCCGCAGCGAGCTGGAGACCGGCGACCAGGACGATCCGCTCGTCATGCACCTGCGCTATGTGCGCAGGCCCGATCCCCGGCTCATGGACGGTCCGCGCACCATCCACAACCTGCGCAGCCAGATCGGCAGGCTCGGGGTGATGCTCTCCCGCAACGGCGAGACCGTGGTGGACCAGGAGTTCGCCGTCCGGGAGCTGCTCGGTCCGGTGCTCCAGCACGTGGTGCGGCAGATCGACGAGGAGGAGGCGGTCTGGGGGTTCTGCCTGGACCATCCCTCGCTCAGCGGGATGGCGCTCAGCCGCTCGGCGCCGGAGGTGGAGGGCACCATGGACCTCAACCTGCGGGAGTCCAGGCGCAGTTTCACCGTCCGCAAGGTCGAGGAGCCGCCGGTGCCGCTGGTCGACCCCGGCGACCTGGGGATCGACGTCGACCGGCTCGGCCCGGTGACCGTCGTCATGCCCGGCGAGACCTACGACCATCTGCACCTGATGCGGCTGTCCCGGCGCATCGAGGAGGGCGGCTTCCTGATCGGCAAGGTGCTGCGCGTGCAGGACCCGGACCGCAAGGACGTCGAGGCGGACGGCGACGACCCGCCGGCCGAGCGGTACCTGGTGGAGATCACGGAGGTCACCCCGGCCGAGCACTCGGGGGCCGGGGCGCTGCACTTCACCTTCACCGGGGACTCGTTCCGCGAGGTCAACCGGCTGCTGTCGGACTCCGGTCCGGAACGGCAGTTGATGGGCTGGTACCACACCCATCTGTTCTCGGGGCACGAGTCCGGCCTGTCGGGCGTGGACGTCGATCTGCATCTGGGCACGTTCCGGCAGCCCTGGCAGGTGGCCGGTCTGGTCAATCTCACCAGCGACGAGCGGCTGCTGCGTTTCTACGCCCGCCACGGCGACGGTGTGCGGGAATGCGAACAGTGGGTGACGGATGAGCGCGGTCGATACAGCCTTGCGCGTCGTGCTGTGGTCGACGGCCGCTGACGAGGGCCGGACGGTGCCGCCCGAAGGGGATCTGACGGACCCTCAGGAGCTGGCCGACCCGCCGCCGGACGTCTCGGCGGCGGTGGTCCGGCTGGCCGTGCGGACCGCCGCCCGGCTGCGCCTGGACGCGCCGGCGGCCCGCGAGCACCGCCCGGTGGGTGCCGGGGCGCTGCTGCTGGCGGCGGCGGTGGGCGCCCGCGCCCGGTCCGACCTGGCGGCCGAGGTGGTGCGGGCGGTGCCTGCGGCCCGCTCGCTGTGGGACGTCCTGGCTCATCACGCGGTGGTCGCCCCGGCCCTTCGGCACTGCGCCGACCCGGTGCTGGCCGGACGGCTGCGCGACGCCTCGCCGCTGACCGCGCTGCTGGACCGGCCGACCCCGTCCGGCGAGTCCGCGGCCGAACTCCTCCTGGAGGACGTGCTGTTGGCCCATCCGCAGGGCCGCCGCCTGGTCACGACGGTGTACTGCGAGCCTCCGGCCTCCCCCGCGCAGGCCCTGTGGCGCGGCCGGCTCCTGGACCAACTCCGCATGCCCGAACGCGAGTTGGTGCTCGATGTGTACGAGGCCGCCCTGCTGCGCCACACCGCCGAGCACCTGGCCCTGGTCCGCGACGCCCGGCTGAGCCTCACCGTCCCCCCCGACCTCCCGGCCGCCCGCCCGGTGGCCCGCTGGTGGTCGGCCCTCGCCGCGCTGGAGCGGTCGCACGGACGGTCGTTGAAGGCCCGCTCGGGCATCACCCGCGCCTACCTCGAAGGCGTACGGCTCCACCGGCAGGTCGAACGACTGGAGGCGAGTACCGCATGACCACGTCCACCCCCCGCCGTATCTCCGTGGTCGGGCCGGACCAGGAGTCCCTGCGGGCCCTGCGCCGGCAGCCGCCCGACGTCACGGTCGCCGAGGCGCTGGCCTCCGGACCGTACAACCTGCTCACCCCGCTGGAGCCGGGCTGGGACCTGCTGCGCTGGCAGTCCGTGTCGCCGGAGTTCCTGCTCCAGTCGGACCTGCCGTACGGCACCCCGGTCTACCCGCCGAGCTACTCGCCCGGACCCGCCGCCTCCCGGCGGCCCCCGCCCCGGCTGGAGAAGCAGCCCGACACCGCCGTCGAGGACGTCCCCGCCCCGCCGGTGTTCCGGCATCCGCAGCCCAAGGAGCTGTCCGAGGACGAGGCGACCGTGCTCGCCTACAGCCGGGACATCGCCCAGGTGGCCTCGCTGCTCAGGGCCGGTCTCTCGGTGCTGGTGGTGGCCGAGAAGTCGGTCGTGCCGCACCTGTGGCGGGAGATGTCCGTACGGGCCCAGCTGCGGGCGGAGGTGCTGGAGGCGCCCGACGACGATCCCCAGGAGCAGTCTCCGCAGGAGGAGTTGATACCGGTCCAGCAGAACTCGCGGCAGCGGCTGCTGGCCCGGCTGCGGGACCTGGTGCGGGCGCTCAACGACGACCAGGTGCTCGTCGTCCAGCATCTCGACCTGCTCGCCGGGGGCAGCGACGGCTCGCTGTCGGCGGAGGCCCGGGAGGTGACCGAGCTGCTGCACGGGGCCGCGGAGCGGGTGATGCTCGCGTTCGCGGCGCCCTCCCTGTCGGTGCCGGAGGTGCTGGCCGAGCGGTTCAGCACCCGGGTGTCGATCACCGGGGTGCCCCGCACGGTGTGGTTCCGCGACGACGACGAGGAACAGCCGCTGGGGCGCGCCCTGGTGACGGTGGACGAGACGGAGCGCTTCGCGGGCTACGACCCCGTCGAGTTCTACAAGCACGTGGCCGGCATGAACCCGGTCCTGCTGCGGCAGGCCATGCGGTACACGGTGAGCGTCCACAAGGACCACCCCGCGCCCGGCGCCCGCGACCTGTACTCCACGATCCGCGCGTTCAAGGCGCAGATGTCGAGCAACTTCGAGGTCCCGGACGTCGGTTTCGAGGACATCGCGGGCTACGACGAGGTCAAGGAGCACATCCAGCGGGCGATCGACATCGTCGTCGGCCACCACCGGCTGCCGCCCGAGTACGACCATCTGCGCACCAAGCTGATCCCGCGCGGCTTCATCTTCCACGGCCCGCCGGGCACCGGTAAGACCCTGTTCGCGAAGGCCATCGCCAACCGGATGAACGCCACCATCCTGGTGGTGTCCGGGCCGGAGATCATGGGCACCTACGTCGGCGAGAGCGAGCGCAACGTCCGGGAGATCTTCGCCGAGGCGCGGCGCAACGCCCCGTCGGTGGTGGTCTTCGACGAGTTCGACTCGATCGCCTCCCGGCGCTCGGAGCACTCCGACGGCGGCAGCCGGGCCGGCAACGCGGTGGTCGCGCAGATCCTCACCGAGATGGACGGCTTCCGTCCCGAGGTGCCGACCCTGGTGATCGGCACCACCAACCGGCTGAACCTGATCGACGAGGCGCTGCTGCGGCCCAGCCGCTTCGAGACGATCGGCATCGACGTGCCCAACGACGAGGCCCGGCTGAAGATGATCAACCTGCACGCGGCGAAGTTCGGGATCGACGTCAGCGGCGGCGTCGACGAGCTGATCGCGACGGCGATGAGCGGCCGCAACGGCGACGACATCCACTCGGTGTTCCGCGACGCGTTCGTCGCCGCCCACTTCCAGAATCCGCCGGTGCCGCCCACCCCGGAGCAACTCGGCCAGATCGTCGGCCAGTTGCAGCGCTCCCGCCGGGAACAGCGCCGCTCCGCCCGGCGCTGACGGCGCGGACCCACGAGAGACGAGGAGGGACCGTGAGCTGGGGTCAGGACACCGTCGACACCATCAGGGACCTGGAGTACGTGCGCCGCCGGCTCGGTGAGCGGTTCGTGGGGCGCGAGCGGGCCGTCAGGCTGCTCCAACTCGCGGTGGTGTGCCGGGAGCACGCCCTGCTGCTGGGCCCCACCGGCACCGCCAAGAGCGAGCTGATCGCCACGCTGGCCCGCCATGTGGAGGCCCGGCACTTCAGCTATCTGCTGACCCGGTTCACCGAGCCCTCGGAGATCTTCGGCGCGCTGGACTTCGAGCAGTTCCGGCAGGGCACCTACCACGTGCACACCGAGGGGATGCTGCCGCGGGCCGAACTGGTCTTCCTGGACGAGGTGTTCCAGGGCAGCAGCGCCATCCTCAACACCCTGCTGACCCTGCTCAACGAGCGGCGCTACCACAACGGCGCGCGGGCCGAGAGCGCCCCGCTGATCAGTCTGCTCGGCGCGACCAACGACATCCCGGACGACCCGGGGCTGACCGCGTTCTCGGACCGGTTCCTGATCCGCCTCCAGGTGGAGCCGGTGGGCGGCACCGACCTGGAACGGCTGCTCCAGGTCGGCTGGGGCCACGAGACCCGGCGGCTGGCGAGCGCGGTCAACGAGTCGGCCGCGTCCCGGGAGGGCGGTACGGCGACTACGGCGGACCGTACCGACGGGACGGTGACCGTGCGGCGGCTGGAGCAGCTCTCGCTGCGGCTGCGGGACATCGACCTGGATCCGGTCCGCGGTGAACACCGGGAACTGGTACGGCAGTTGCTGATCCAGGGGGTGCGGCTCTCGGACCGCAGGCTGGTGCGCAGCCTGAAGCTGGTGGCCGGGGCCGCGCTGCTGCGCGAGTCACGGACCGCGCAGCCGGCGGACCTGTGGCCGCTGGCCCACATCTGGACCGACCCGGCCGACCGCACCACGGTCGAGGAGGCCGTGCACACGGTGGTCGAGAAGCACGGCGGGGAACCGGCCCGGCGCCGCCGCCCGGACCACGAGATCCTGCTCGACGCCCGGGAGACCGCCGCGCCGCTGACCGCCGCACGGCAGCCCAGCGAATGGAGCGTCATCGACGGGCTCCACAAACTCGGCGATCTCTCCAGGGAGTTGAGGGAGCATCAGCCGGTGAACACCACGACCGAGGCACAGCTGTCTCGTATCATTGCCGAAGTGAACGCCCTCCTCGGCGAGTTCGAGTGAGCGCGGGAACAACTAGGGGGTACCCCAATGTGCAATCCCCGACGGGTCCGGGTCCGGGCCTCCAGTCGGCTCACCAGGATGTGGCAGGAGGAGCTGAGCCGGACGGGTCGGGCCAGCGCCGAGGTGGCCGGCGAGGCCAGCGTGCGGCAGGAGTTCGGGACCCTGCTCGGCAAGGCGGCACGGCGGGCCTTCGAGGCGGCGCTCGGCGCCGACACCCGCTGGGTGTGGCGGGACGGCGTCTACCACCTTGAGCTGGAGACCGGCGCGGTGGCCTACCACCTCGACACCGGTGAGATCGAGATGACGCTCCGGCTCAACGACGTGGTGACCGCCGAGGCCGAGGTGACCCGCACCCTGACGGGCACGGTCGAGGTGAACGCCACGGCCGAGCGGACCGAGCGGTACTACGACGACAGCTGGGCGGGCCTGAGCAAGTCGGTGGCGGAGCACACCGCACGGCAGGAGGCGCAGCTGCGGGCCGACCGCAAGGCCGCGGAGCAGGCCGCCCGTGAGGAGGAGCAGGAGCGGCTGGCCGGGCAGCGCCGACTGGCGGGCCTGACGGACGAGTTGGACGCGGAGGCCCGCGAGCGGGCCGAGCGGGACCTCGCGGCACCGGCCGAGCGGCGGCGGGCGGAGCTGTCCCGGGACGCCGCCGAGCGGCTCGAAGCGGCCCGCACGGAGTTCCTGCGCCCGGTGCACGAGGTGCTGGCCGTCGCCTACCGCGACGCGATCCTGGAGTACGCGCGTGCGAACGGTGCGGAGGCGCTCCGGGTCGACGAGGCGGACGGCGTCCTCAACATCCAGTTCGAGATGGAGGCCTGAGCCATGCGGGTCAAGGTCGAGTTCCGGTACAACTCCGAGACCGGGGAGGTCGAACTCTTCCAGGTGGACGATCTGGGCCGGACCACCCGGGTGCGCGACCACGACGCCGCGCACGACGAGATCGCCTTCGCCCTCGGCCAGGTGCTGGAGCGCAGACCCGGCGTCGAGGAGGTCGTGGACACCGGTCACGGCGCCGCCCCCGTGCGGGCCCCGGAGCCGGACGATCCCGAGGCGGTACGGCGGCGAGAGCGCGCCCGCGAATGACGGGGCAGCCCGACCTCCTGGTACGCGCCGCCCTGTGCTACGAGCAGACGGGCGCCTACGCGGACGCCGCCCGCTGCCACGAGGAGGCCGGTCACCGGCTGAAGGCGGCCGAGCTGTGGGAGCAGGCGGGCGATCCGGTGCGGGCCGCCGAGTGCTGGCAGCGGGCCGGCCGGCCGCGCCGGGCCGGCCGGTGCCTGCTGGCCGCGCGGCGGTTCGAGGCCGCCGCGGAGTGCTTCGAGCAGGCCGGCGACCTGCTGCGGGCGGGCTGGACCCTGGTCACCCTCACCCGCTCGTTCGCGACCGCCGAGCAGCTGTTCGCGCTGGCCCGCGCGGGCAACCCGGGCGAGCGCCTGCGCCGCGGGCTGGGCCGCGACCTGGCCGTCGCGCTGGCCTACGGCGAGCGGGCCGCGCTGCTCGGCACGCTGGGCGCCGTCCCGGACCGGCTGGCCTCGCTGTCGCCCGCGCGCGAGCGGCAGGAGGCCGAGGTGTGGGCGGTGACGGCGGCCGACCAGGTGGGACGGCCGGACCTCGCCGCGCTGGTCTTCGCCGCCTCCTACCGCGCCGGTGTCACCGGCTGCGCCGACCGCTGGCAGCACTGGGCGGCGCGGGCACTGGGCGACACCACGGGCGTACCGACCGGCCCGGCGCCGCCGGGCGCCGGGTAGGGCCTGCCGGCACCACGCCTCGCAGCCCTTGCAGTCGGATCCACTCATCGGGGGACAACATGAGCAGTCCATGGGGGCGGCGCAGGAGAAGGATCTTCCCGTCCGCGGTACCCGCCCCACCGCCCTTTCCGCCCGGCCCCGCAGAGCCGCCGCGGCCACGTTTCGAGGCCGTACCGCTGCCTCCGCACGGCCGCGAGGAGCCCGCTGCCGAACCGCCGCCGTACGAGCCGGGCCCGGGACCGGTGCCGTCCGCGTGGTCGGCCGTGGTCCGCTTCCCGTCCGCGCGGGCCGCGCTCGGCCATGTCGCGGCCACCGCCGAACTCGGTGTGCCCGCGCTGCGCAGATCCCCGCACGACGGTGCGGTCTGGGCGCTGCTCGGCGCCGCCCAGCAGCCGGGCGTCGAGCTGGTGCCCGGCTACGGCGGTACGGTCCACCAGCCCGACGCGGACGGCCTGTTGTGGCCGCTGGGCACGGCCCGCGAGCCCGAGGCGGCGCCGCCGCGGAGGCGCCTCCCGCGGTCCTACGAGCCGCCGGAGGAGCACGGGCGGGGGCACGGCGCGCGGTCCCGGGGCGCGCTGCCCGACCTGGAGCGCGGGGTGCGTCCCGTGGGCCGGATCGACGACGTCGTCGCGTGGGAGCCGGTGCCGCTCGCCGAGCTGGCCGCGCACAGTCCGACCGGGGCGCCGCCGCCCGGGTTGCGGGAGATCGCCGTACTGGCGCCGGGGGCGCTGGCGCGCTGGCTGCTGCGGCGGTGTCTGGCGACCGGGGTGCCCACCACGTTCACACCGGTGGAGCGGCTGGACCCGGACGGGCGGTCCGACACCGGGTGGCTGCTACTGCGGCTGCGGGCCGCCGAGGGGGGCGTGCCCGCCGGTCTGGTGGCGGCGTGCGGGCGGCTGCCGGGGACGGTCGCGGGCCGGCCGACCGATCCGGACTGCCGGACCGTGATCGACCTGCGCCTCCAACTCCCTTTGCCGGACGCCCTGTTGCTGGACGAGTTGTCGGGTGACCGGCATCTCGTGGTGGAGTGCGCGCCGACCGGCCCCTGGTCCTGGCGTCCGCTGGGCAAGCCCGCCGCGGGCGCGCTGCTGGACGCGGGCGCGGCGCCGACCGTCCGGACTCCGGCCGGCACTCCGGTGCCGGTGCCGCCGCTGGGCCCGCCGCTCGTGGTGCGGGTGGTGGCCAGCCCCCGGGCGCCGCACCGGGTGGACGCGGTACTGGTCTCGGACGCCGAACTCGACGGCCTGCGCCGGTTCCTGCGCTGCCGTCCGCTGCACGAGACGGCCGTGGTGGTGTTCGGCCCCGGCCGGCATCTGGTGACCGAGCCGCCCGGTCTGCTCCAGGCCCTGCCGTTCGGGGTGCCGGTCCACCAGACCGGTCCCGGCGGGCTGTATCTGGAGAGCGGCTGTGTCCTGAGCCCGCCGCTGCCGGACCCGGCCCGCGAGGAGGTCCTCGGCCTCGGCCCCGACACGGTCAAGGTGCTGTGCCGGGACGGCGCCTGGGAGCTGCGCCTGGCGGACGCCCGGCCGGCCTGGCAGCTGTGGGTGCCCGAGGCGCCCGCGTTCGCGGCCGGACTGTCAGCGCCCGCCCGGGAGTTGCTGGGCCGGGTGGCCGCCCTGGTGCCGGAACCGGAACCGGCCGCGGCCACCGCGTCCCGCACCCTGGAGACGGAACGGCGCGGTCTCAACCAGGCGGCCATGGAGCACTCGCTGCGCGGCGAGTACCGCAAGGCGGCCGAACTCCTGGAGCAGGCGGGGCACTTCCAGCGGGCGGCGCGGATGTACGAGCGGGCCGCGGCCGAACTCGGCGGGTCGGCGTGAGCACGCCCCCGGTCGGTGCCTGGCACGCCCAGCAGATCCTGACCGTGCCCGCCGAGGACCTGCGCTGTCTGTGCCTGTCGCCGGACGGCACCGGGCTGGTCGTCGTGCACGGCGGTGAGATCGTCCGCCACGACGACGAGGGGCGCCCCGTGTGGCGGCTGCCCTGGCCGGGCCCCGCGCCGGCCGCGCCACCGCCCGCCGGGACCGACGCGGCGGTGTGGAGCCCGGACGGCGACCGGCTGCTGCTGCTGGTCGCCGGGCGGGCGGTCCTGGTCGACGCCGACACCGGTGAACTCCTGGACCTCCCGGCCGAGTTGCACGCCGAGGGCGAGGTGACCGCGGTGGCGCTGTCCCCGGACGCGCGGCTGCTGGCCGCCGGGCTGCGCTCGGGCAACGTGCTGCTGGTGGACCGGACGAGCGCCTCCGTGACGGAGCTGCGCGGGGTCGACCCGGTGGTGGAGGTGTGCTGGATCCCGGGCTCGCCGGACGTCCTGTGCGTGGCCACCTCCACCTCCGCGCAACTGTGGGAACCGCAGGGCCGCACCATGATGGGCACCCTCGGCGGCTTCTTCGACGGACTGCGCCGGGTGGCCTGCGCGCCGGAGGGCCGTACGGTCGCCGTGGAGGACTACGGCGGCATCCGCCTCCTGGATCCGGCCTCGGGGCGGGAGTCGACACGGCAGTTCGAGCCGCACCGGATGAACGCCCTCGCGTTCAGCCACGACGGCTCGCTGCTGATCGGCGGTTCCACGGCGGCCGGTGTACGGATCTTCGGACCGCGGCTGGACGTGCTGGGACAGCTGCCGGGCCGGGTGACCGGGCCGGGCGAACTCAGCCTGTCGGTCAGCGGGCTGATCGCCGCCCGGCTGGACGCCCACTCGGTCGCGGTGTGGGAACCGCCCGGCGCGGTGCCCCGCCCGCACCGGCGCCGCGATCCGGCCGCGCTGCGCCGCTGGGCCAACGCCATGGGCATCACCGTGGGCAAGGTCTACACCCGCTCCTCGGACCGGCCGCAGGGCGTGCTGCGCGCGGTACGGGTCCCCGACGCGGGCACCGGATGCGTGGCCCCGGCCTTCGCCTGGTCGCCGGACGGCACCGGCCACTGGTGCGAGTCGGGCCCCGGCCGGATCCTCGAACACGGCGCCGACCCGTCCGCACCGGCCCGCGAACAGCCGGTGCCGAGTTCCCCGCACGGCTGGTACGACGCCGTCTGCCTGGCCGGACCCGAACCCCTGCTGGTGCTGGCCGCGCACCAGGACACGGGCCTCAACCGGCTGGTGGACCCGCGCACCGGCGCGGTCGTCGCCGAACGCCCCGGCGGCCAGGCCCCGGCCGCCGACCCGGTGCGCCCCCTGCGCTGGGCGGTCCCCGAGCCCGGCGAGAACCCCTCCCACCTGCTGCTCCACGACCTGGAGCCGACCGCGGGCGGACCGCAGCGGCTGCCCGCCGAGCAGGGGGTACGGCGTCCCGCCTGGTCGCCGGACGGCGGACTGCTGGCGGCCGGCACCCGGGGCCGGGTGCTGGTGTGGGGGCCGGGACCCACCGGGCGCTGGCAGCGCCGCCAGGTGCTGGACTGGCCGGACCCGCAGGCCATGGTCTGCCGGGTCGCCTGGTCCCCGGACGGCACGATGCTGGCCGCCACGGCGGGCAGTTCGGGCGGCCCGGTGGTGATCTGGGACACCGCGTCCTGGCGCCGGCTGCGGTCCTTCGGGCAGGCGGGCGGCCGGGACTGGGCGCCCGCGCTGTCCTGGTGCGCGGACTCGCGGCTGCTCGCCTTCCCGTCCGCCGACCAGGCGTCGGTGGCCGAGGTGTGGGACGCGCGGGAGCCGCGCCGGATCAGGGCGCTGCTGCCGCCGGACGGGGTCGGCGGGCATCTGTGGACACTGCGCTGGTCCCCGGTGGACGACCGGCTGGCCAGCACCTACAACTCGGGCGCGGCCGTCCTCTGGGACCTGTTCGCCGGCCGCCCGCAGCCGGCAAAGGGGGCGCTGCCGAGCGGCCAGGAGGAGCTGCTGCGGATCGCCGCGGTCGCCGCGGCCGGCGGTTTCGGCGTACCGCTGGACCTGCTCGGCGATCTGCTGGCGCTGCTGCGCGGCACCACCCCGCCCCGGCTGCGCGCGCTCGCCGACCACCGCGGTCTGCACGCCCTGCGCGAACTGGGCTGGCCGGGGCCCGCGTCGGCGGGTCTGGTGCTGCTGCTCGTCGCGGACCTCACGTCGACTCCGGCGTATCTGGCGCCGCCCGAGGTGACCACCGGCGACCTCTCCCGGGCGCTGGCCCGGGTCCTCGTCGGCCCCTCGGTGCGGGCCCGGCACACGGCTCCCCCGTTGACCGAACTCACCGCCGCGCTGGGCACGGTGGACGACCGGCTCCTCGCCCTGCTGCGCATCCTGGGCCCGGAGGCGGTGGCCGCCGATCCCTCGCTGCCCGCCCGGACGCGCCGGCTGCGGCTGACCCTCACCCCGCCGGGTCCCGCCCAACGCGCCCTGCTGGGGCTGCGGTTGCTGGACGGCGACATCGGGCTCGCGGTCGGCGGCCTGGGCGGGACCGGCCGGTCGGGGCTGGCCAGGCACGGCGCGGCCAACCGGCTGCTGCCCACCCAACTGGCCCTGCCCACCGAGCTGTTGCGGGCCCGGCACGCCCGCGACGAACTCCTCTACCGGACCAGCAGCGGGCGCCTGCCCCGCGATCCGCACGGCGTGGTCCTGCTGCTCGACGACACCCCCGCGACCCACGGCAAGGTCGGTTCGGTGCTCCGGCTCGCCGCCCATCTGCTGGCCACCGCCTCGCTGCGGCTGCAACGCCCGTGCGCGCTGGTCCCGCTCGGCGAGCCGTGGCGGGCGCGGCTGCTCCAGGGCCCGGAGGACCTGGTCCAGGTGTGGGCCACCGGACCGCTGCGGGCCGGTGACGTGGCGACGGCGTTCCGCGAGGCCGAGGTGATGGCGGGTCGGCTGACCGCGGACATGGCCGGGCCGCCCCGGACGGTCCTGCTCACGCACCCCTATCTGCGCGCGGTCCCGCTCCCGGGCCTGCGCGAACTGCGCGTCCACTACCCGCGGCTGCCCTGGCGCGATACGGCCCCGCACCGCCACGTCCTGCCGCCGGACCCGGCCCCGGAGGAACTGCGGGCGGCGCTCACGGCACTGCTCCTGGAGGACTGACGGCGAACTGCCGGAAACCGGCCGGTCATCCGGTCAGCCGCAGAGCATCTGCTCGATCACGTCCGGCCCCAGCGCCTCCAGGAGCGCTTCGAGCAGTTCGGGCCGGAAGGCGTCACCGGTGACCTGGACGCCCTCCGCGTCGGCGCGGATGCTGATCCGCACCAGGCGACCGTCGGGGTGGTCGTCGTACTCCTCGGGCTGGATGAGGTCGGGGATGTGCTCGACCATGCGGTACTCGGCGGTCATCCGGGTCACCATCTTCCTTCCACGGGGGTGCCGCAGTGCGGGCACCGTCCTGAGGCGAGCGTGTTCGTGCCGAGCGCCCAGATGTCCCGTTCCACCACGGTGCTGCGGCACCCGGGGCAGGCGGTGGCCCGCCCCTCGGCGCCGAGCGCCCGCTCCACGTACACATGGCGCAACCCCTCCTCGCGCGCGGTGCGGACCCCGGCCTCGAGTGCGGCCACCGAGGTCGGGGCGTGGC
This sequence comes from Streptomyces sp. NPDC091280, assembly GCF_044768565.1. Classification (NCBI taxonomy): domain Bacteria; kingdom Bacillati; phylum Actinomycetota; class Actinomycetes; order Kitasatosporales; family Streptomycetaceae; genus Streptomyces; species Streptomyces sp. NPDC091280. Next base: position 67,627 of record NZ_JBIVUZ010000004.1, on the reverse strand, counting down.
CGGTGCGGTGGTGGGCGGGGGTGGCCCGGACCAGATGCCAGGGGATCCCGGGGTCGAGCGCGGCCAGCGCGCGGGCGACGGGCCGCAACTGCTCGGGGGACGCGGCGATCCCGGGGATCAGCGGTGTCGACACCTCGACCCACACGCCCTGTTCGCGCAGCCCGGTGAGCGCCTCCAGCACGGGACCGGGGCGGGCGCCGGTGAGTTCGCGGTGGTCGCGCTCGTCGAGCGTCTTGAGGTCGACGTTGACGGCGACGACATGGCGGGCGGCGAGCGCCACGGCCTCCGGGGTGAGGAAGCCGTTGCTCTTCCAGACGACGTCGACGCCGTGGGGTGCGCCCGACTCGGCCAGGGCGACGGTGAGTTCGAGGGCGAGGGACGGCTCGGTGTACGAGATCGCCACGCAGCCGGCGCGGGCGGCGGCCTCGGCGACGACCTCGGCGGGGTCGACGGGCTCGGCGTCCCAGGGCACCGAGTCCTCGCGACCGTACTGGGACATGCGGTGGTTGATGCAGTAGTCGCAGGCGAAGGTGCAGCCGGGCGCGGCGAGCGTGAGGCAGGGGGTGCCGGGGCGGAAGTGGTAGAGCGGTTTGCGCTCGACGGTGTCCCAGTGCCGTACGGAGGAGGCGAAGGTCGCGGTCTCCAGTCGGTCGCCGGTGCGGCGGCGTACTCCGCAGCGTCCCGTCTCACCGTCCTTGAGGGAGCAGCGGAAGGGGCACAGGACGCACTGCACCCGCCCGTCGTGCGGCCGGTGCAGCACCGCCGGTGTCCACCGCACACCCGTCCCCCGTCCGTTCGGTACGCCTTCGCCAGCGTAGCGGCCGGCCGCGCAACTCATGGGGAAACGGGACGACTTGGACCTCGTTCGGGTACGGCGTCCAGCGCGGCGAGCAGCAGGGCTCCGGCGTCGGCGTGGTCGTGGGGATGTGCCCGGACCGTCGCGGTACGGGTGCCGGTGCCGCGCAGTCGCAGTACCTCGTCCACGGCCCGTTCGCCGACGCCGTGGGTGTCGTAGCCCTCGGGGTCGGTCTGGAAGGCGATCGCGGCGGCGGACAGCACGGCACCGGCCGAGCGGCACCCGGAAGGCAGGCCGCGCAGCAAGCGCTCCGCCCCGGCGGGCACGTCGCCGTCGTCGGGGGCGGTGAGCAGTTCGGTGAGTGTGCGACCGCCCAGCCCCTCGTACCCTCCGTCGAGCAGGGCGGCGGCCACCACCGCCTCCTCCCCCGTTTCCGCCGGCTCCCGCGAGGCCGCCGCGCGGGCCAGCCGCACGCGTGCCGCCGGGGGCGGGTGCGGGCCGTCGAAGTCCTGTTCGTCCACGGGGAGTTCGGAATCCAGCAGGTCCGTGAGCAGTTCGGCGTAGGCCGTGCGGCAGACCACGGACGCGCACACGTCGGCGAAGGCCTCGCCCGCCCAGCGGGACCAGTGGGCGGTGCGGTCCGGGGGCAGGCCGGCGGTGGTGACGCGGTGGTGGATCTCGGCGCCGAGACCGCAGTCGTCCTCGATGTGATGGGCGCTCTCGTGGGCCACGCCGAGCAGCGCGGGCAGATGCCCGCCGAAGTACCAGGGCACCTCGATCACGGGGAACGGCAGCCGGGCGGCGGCCTCGCGGCCCTGCCGGGTGTGGATGCCACCGCGCGGCAGCAGGTCCTGGTAGGCGCTGCCCCGGCGGTGCGCGCGGGGCGAGGCGGTGCGGGAGAAGGCGACCAGCGGGGGTTCCTTGGGGCGGACCCCGGGCAGGGCGAGGACGGGGCCGTAGCACTGCCAGGCCAGTTCGTCGGCGACGTCGAGCACGCGCCGCAGGTCACGGACCCGGCGGGGCAGGAGTCTGGCGCGGAAGAAGTCCCAGACGTGGTGCAGGTCCAGGATCCGGGCGGGCACCTCGTGTCCCCGGCCGTCCGCGAGCCGGGCCCGCGCGTCGGCCAGGCCCGCGCCGATCAGGGCCGCCACGGCGTCGATCTGGCTGCGGTGCTTCTCCAGGGGGCCGCCGTCCTTGGCGGCGCCCTCCCACTGGCGCAGTTCCGCGGCCAGTCCGTCGACGGCGTGCCGCCGGGCCGCCGCCCGCCGTTCGGAAAGCGGCGCGGTCAGGACGCGTCCTCGGGGCCGGCGGGCTGCGGCGGGGTCTCCAGCACGGCCGAGGGATCGGCGAGGGCCTCCTCCAGCAGCACTTCGGGCACCGGTTCGCCGTCGAGGCCGCGTCCGGGCTGCGCGGGCCCGAACTCCGCGCGCACCCCGCCGAGCCACTTGGGCCGCAGCCGTACGACCCGGAACAGCGGGGTGGCGTGCTCGCCGATCCACTGGAAGCCGAGGTGGCGGCTGCGGGCCACCTCGGCGCCGCCCGCGAGATCGGCGAGCTGCAAGGGGCCCGCGCCCAGGGAAGTGGCCAGGCGCAGTTCGACGGCTGCCTCCGCCCCGGTGGCCACCAGTACGGCGGCCGTGTCCGCGCGGACGACCTGGGTCACCGCCAGCAGTTCGGGGTCCCAACTCCCCTGCCAGTAGCGGCTGACGAGGGACGCGGCGAGGGCGCGCGCGTCTGGGGTGCCGGTCTCGGTGAGCCCGCGGTAGGCGACGAACACGCCGTTCTCGCGCCCGAACCGCAACAGTGCTCCGGCCTCCGCCTCGGCGAGCGCGGAGAACAGCGGGTCAGTGGTGCCGGACGCCTTGAAGCGGACGTCCACCGCGCCGCCGGCGTCGAAGACGAACTCGCCGCGCGCCCGGGGCGTGGTCTCCTCGTAGGGGATGCGCCGCCCGGTGAGGGTCCCGGCCGGGCGCACGGCCCCGCCGGAGTCCTGTTGCAGTACGTCGCCCACGGCGACTTGCTGGAGCAACGGCCATGCCAGCCACCAGTCACCCCACGCCGTCCGCATGGCGTCCCGGTACCGGACGAAAGGCTGCACCACCGCTCGGCTCCTTCGCTGCCCACCCGACGACCTGGCCGCAGGCTAGCAGCGCACCGAGCGGGACACGCCCCGAACGGGCCTGTTGCGCACGGCCGTTGGGGCGGGGGGCGCACACCCGGTGGCATGGCCCCGGCGCTAGGCCGCCACCGTCGCGACCGGAAATCCCGGGGTACGTCTGACCCGGCGCTCCGCGTCGACCGCGAAGACCTCACAGCCGGGGCGGGCGGCGGCCCAGTCGACGCCCTCCGGGCCCATCGCGAAGGCCGCGGTGGCCGTGGCGTCGGCCTCGGTGAGGGTCGCGGCGACGACGGAGAGGCTGAGCAGTCCGGTCGCGGGACGGCCGGTGCGCCCGTCGACGATGTGGTCGCCGCGTTCGTAGCGGGCGGAGGTGGCCACCGCCCCCTCCGTCAGCTCCAGGACCGTGCACAGCCGGTCGGCGTGCTCGGGGTGGCGCACGCCGACCCGCCAGGGGCCGCCGGAGACGACCACGTCGCCGCCGGCGTTGAGGATGAAACGGCGGGCGCCGGCGGCGGTGAGCAGCTCGGCCGCCCGCTGCACCGACCAGCCCTTGACGACCGCGCAGGGGTCGAGGGGCCGGCCGGGCAGCCGGACGTCGAAGGCGCCGCCGGTCGCAATCCGGTACCGCTCGCAGAGGTCGAGGACCTCCGTCAGGTCCGCGCTGAGGTCGGCGGGCCGGAGTTCGCCGCGGTCGTGGCGGCAGACCTCGCTGTCCGGGCGGAACGGGCTGAAGCGGGCGTCGACCTCGCGCAGCCAGGCGAACAGCGCGTCCCCCGTCCCGGCCGGCAGGGAACCGTCGTCGTCGACGCGCAACGACACCGGGAACCCCATCACGTGCTCGACGCGGTTCATGTCAGGCGCCCTTGGCGTCGATGGCGGCCTGGAGGGACTGGACGTAGGCGTCGCTGGTGATCGTGGCGCCGGAGACCGTGTCGATCTTCGAGCTCTGCGCCTTGAGGGTCTCCTCGATGAGCACCGGGACGGCGGCCGTGGTCTGCGGGTGGTTCGGCTGCTGGAGCATGCTCACCGCGCTGATCGTGTCGCCCTCGAAGGTCACCTGCACCTGGACGGTGCCCTTGTCGGTGTTGATCGCGGTGCCCTGCACGACCTTCTTCGCGGCGGCCGTGGCGGACTCGGTGGCGGACGCCGACGACGAGGACTCCGAGGACGAGGACGACGAGGACGTGCTCGTCGGGGTCGGAGTCGGTGTCGAGGCCGCCTCGGTCGTCGTCGTGGTCGTGGTCGTCGTGGTCGTCGTCCCGACGGACGGCTCGTAGCGCCACACGGGGATCAGACCCGCGACGGACAGCACCAGGACAGGTATGACTCGCTTCACGATATGTCTCTCATCCCGCCAGGCTGAAGCGTTCGAAGTGGATCTGCGGCTTGGGCACGCCCAGGTCGCCGAGGGTGCGCAGCACCGCGTTCATCATCGGCGGGGGGCCGCAGAGGAAGACGTCCCGGTCGGCGATGTCCGGTACCAGCCGGGCGAGTTCGCGCGGGGCCAGCTTGTCGGGGACGGGCGGGCCGGTGACCAGGTGGAGTTCGGCGCCCTTGGCGTGGGCGAGTTCGACGAGTTCGCCGTAGAGGACGGCGTCGCGGTCGGTGGCGACGCGGTAGACGACGACCGCGTGGCCCTCCAGGTCCTCCAGCAGGGCGCGGATCGGGGTGACGCCGACGCCGCCCGCGATGAGGAGGGACTCGGTCCTGCGGCGGTGCAGGGTGGTGAACGCGCCGTAGGGGCCCTCGGCGAAGACGCGGGTGCCGACCTTGAGGTGGCGCAGGGCGGCCGTGCCGTCGCCGGCCGTCTTGGCGGTGAGGCGCAGGCCGTTGCCGTCGGGGGCGGCCGAGAGGGAGAAGGGGTTGGCCTGCCACCAGCGGTCCTTGGTGAGGAAGCGCCAGAGGAAGAACTGCCCGGCCTGGGCCGGGAGGCGGTCGAGGTCGCGGCCGGTGATGTGGATCGAGACCACGTTGTCGGACTCGGGGACGACCGCCGAGACCCGGAACTGGTGGCGCAGGTTGCGCCACAGCGGCAGGACCAGGCGGCCCAGGGCGACCGAGCCGAGGGCGGTGCCCCAGACGGCGTACCAGTACGTCTTCGCGGCGGAGGACGCGGTGAACGTCGTACCGACCGCGACCTGGTGGGTGAAGGCGAGGACCACCGCGACATAGGTGTACAGGTGGATGAAGTGCCAGGTCTCGTAGGCCAGGCGGCGCCGGGCGTAGCGGGCGGAGGTGGCGCCGACGACGAGGATCAGGGCGAAGGCGACGAGGGCGCGCAGGATGCCCTCGGTGGTCTCGGCGAGGTCGACGACCTCGCCGACCGGGCCGGTGTCGGTGCCCTGCGCGTAGCCGAAGGCGATGAAGACGAGGTGCCCGAGCAGCGTCCAGAGCAGGGCGAAGCCCGTCCAGCGGTGCCAGGAGGTCATCCGGTCCATGCCGATACGGCGGTCGAGCCAGGGCAGGCGGGCCACCAGCAGCAGTTGGAAGGCCATCACGAGCGCGCCGTAGAGGCCGAGGAGGCGGCCGATGACGATCAGCGTGTTGGAGGCGAATCCGGCCTGGGCGAAGAAGACGGTCACCACGGCGACGTTCGCGGCCAGCACGGCGTACAGGCCGGTGCGGGCCACCACCCTGGGGCGTATCGCCGTGGGGGGCGCAGGGGGTGATTGGACGGTCGTCACGGACAGCAGCTCCTTGATCGGGTCCTGGGAGAAGAGCTTGACCTCGGTGCGCTGTCGTTTTCCTGTCGGACAACTTTCAAGTTGTTGTCGATGTGGGTGTGGCGGGGCCGCGGGTCTGGCGTGGATCGGTGGGTGGCGCAGTATGAGCGGGTGGACAAAGTTCGACTCCTCGTCGTGGACGACGACCCGCCGATCGCCGACCTCGTCGCGACGGTCGCCCGCTACGAGGGCTGGGAGGCGGCGTGCGCGTACTCCGGTGAGGAGGCGCTGACCGTCGCCGCCGAGTTCCAGCCGGACATCGTGGTGCTCGACCTGATGCTGCCCGGCCTCGACGGCTTCGGCGTGCTGGACCGGCTGCGGCACTCCGGGACGATGGTGCCCGTGGTGTTCCTCACCGCGCGGGACGCGGTCGCCGACCGGGTCGCGGGGCTGACCCGGGGCGGGGACGACTACCTGGTCAAGCCGTTCGCGGTGGAGGAGCTGATGGCCCGGCTGCGGACCGTGCTGCGGCGCAGCGCCGGGCCCGGCTTCCCGCGCTCGGTGCTGCGGGTCGCGGACCTGACGATGGACGAGGACACCCGGGAGGTGCGGCGCGGGGACCAGCTCCTGACGCTCACGCCGACCGAGTACGAGGTGCTGCGCTATCTGATGCGCAAGTCGCCGACCGTGCTCACCAAGGCGCAGATCCTCGACCACGTGTGGGAGTACGGCTTCGGCGGCCGCTCCAACGTGGTGGAGCTGGTGGTCAGCCGGCTGCGCCGGAAGCTGGACGAGGGGCGCGATCCGCTGATCCACACCGTGCGCGGCTTCGGCTATGTGATCCGGCAGGCCGCCGAGTGATCGGGCGGCTGCGGGAGAACTGGCGGCGGCTGCGGCTGGGCACGCGGCTCGCGCTGGGGCTGGGGGCGCTGGCACTGGTGGTGTTCGCCGTCGTCGGCACGGCGCTGACGACGTACATGCGGGACTATCTGTCGGCCCAGCTCGACGATCAGCTCGGGCTCGCCCAGGGCGCCCAGTCCAAGTCGATCGCGGCCAGTGGCACGCTCCAGGGCAAGAAGTACTACCGCTGGTACTACGCCGTGTACGACATCAAGGACGGCAAGCCGGTGCTGCGCACGCCGGAGGAGAGCTCGGACCTGCCGGCCGACATCGGCGACCTGACCGCCGTGGCCCGGGCGCAGATCGCCAAGGGCTCCGAGGTGCTGCGCACCAGCGACCTCACGGGCGAGGGCGAGTACCGGCTGCGCGGCTGCGCGGTCGAACCCGGTGTGGTGCTGGTCAGCGGCGCGCCGATGGACGACATCGACGACACGGTACGGCAGCTGGTGATCATCCAGGTGGTCGCCTTCGGGCTGGCGCTGCTCGTGCTGGTGGTGCTCGGCCGCAGGCTGCTGCGGCGCGGGCTCCAGCCGCTGAGCGACATGGCGCACACCGCGCACGGCATCGCCTCGCACGATCTGACCGAGTCGGCGGCCCGGCTGCCGCTGCGGGCGGACGAGCGGGGCGGCGGCCCGGAGGTGGAGGAGCTGCGCACCGCGTTCAACACGATGCTGGAGCACATCGACGACTCTTTGGCGGTGCGCGCGGAGGCGGAGCAGCGGCTGCGCCGGTTCGTCGCGGACGCCTCGCACGAGCTGCGGACACCGCTGATGTCGGTGCGCGGCTACGCGGACCTGTTCCAGTACGCGGCGGCGAACGTGCCCGAGGAGCGGGACAGGCATCTGGCCCGGCTGCGCGCCGAGGCGGCCCGGATGGGCGTCCTCCTCGACGATCTGCTGCTGCTGGCGCGTCTGGACGCGGCGGACGTGGAGACACCGATCCGGCTTCAGGACGCGGACCTGGTGGAGCTGGTGGCGCAGGCGGCCGACGCGTTCCGCGCGGGGCATCCGGACCGGCCGCTGACGGTGACGGTGCCGCCGGCCCCGGTGCGGCTGCGCGTCGACCCGGTCCGGATCCGGCAGGTGCTGGACAACCTGCTCACCAACGCGGCCGTGCACACCCCGCCCGGCACCGAGGTCTCGGTCACGGTGGCGGTCGCCGCGGGCTCGGCGTCGGTCCGGGTCGCCGACGCGGGCCCCGGCATCCCGGACGCCGACCGGGCCCAGGTCTTCGACCGCTTCTACCGCGTCGACAAGGCCCGCAGCCGCGACCGCGGCGGCAGCGGGCTGGGCCTCGCGGTGGCCCGCTCCCTGGCCGCGGCCCACGGCGGCACGGTCGAGCTGACGTCGGAGCCCGGACAGACCGTCTTCACGGTGACGATTCCGTTGGGGACGACCCCGGTCCGGACCCAGGCCGTGTTCGCGACCTAGGCTCCGCGCACACGTTGTGCCTACCATGGGTGACGTGGCGTCACTTGAGGCTCAGCACCATCAACTGGCTCTGCTGGTCCGGCAGTTGCCGCACCGCTCGGCGGCAACTGATGCGCCGTCACATCTCACTGACCTGCCGTCACATTTCGCTGATGCTCCGTCACATTCCGCGCCACACATTGTCGTACGCCGCGTCCTCCACGGTCTTGCGCTGGCGGACGGCCTCCAGTTCCGTCACCGCGTCGTGGACGGTGGCCAGGACGGTGTCCAGGGCCTCGTCGGTGACCTTCGCGGAGTCCTCGTCCGAGACCGCGCGGATACCGACGGCCGCGGCGAGCTGGGCGAGGACGGGTTCGCCGGTCGCCCAGCGGTCCGCCGCCCGGCTGCGGGCCGGGGAGTCGACCAGGGCCGCCCTGCCGCTGGGCACCGGGATCCAGCGACCGCGCTGCCGGGCGATCAGGCCCTCCTTCTCCAGCGCGGCGAGATAGGCCGAGGACAGTCCCCGCCCGCGCCGCCACAGCCAGTTCTCGACCGACTCGTACGGCGTCTCGCGGACGAGAGCGGTCGCGGCCTCGTCCAACAGCGCGTCCGGCAGGGGTACTCGGACGTTCGGCACGACCAGTTCGCCGTCCAGCGCGACGGCCTCGGCGGCGAGGAGGTCGACCACCTCGGCTCCGGCGAGCGCGAGCGAGAGATCACCCGATTCGACGGGGCGGTCGGGGGCGACGTCCATGGCGATGATCAGCAGGTCCCGGGGTGTGCTCATGGATGCCAACCTAGCGCGGCTCGAACGAGGAGGCATCGACACCCAATGTTTACATAATTCCATCCCGTAGTCGCCCATGTTTCGGGACCATGATCCTCGGATGAATACCGGGAGTTTTTGGACCGCTTGCGCCACTGCGGTCCGAATGGTGTGCCCTCTGAAGGAAATTGGCAGGGTTTTCGGTTGTTTGGGGACCCGCTCGGACTGGCCGGATCATTCCGCTGAGCGGGACACTTACCTTTCCGTTGTTGACCGCCGAGTAACGGTGACGCTAGCTTTCAACCAGCCATCTTGCGTCTTCGCGACTCCGTTCGGCGCCTTCAGGCCGAAACCCCCCACCGTGCAGTTTCACCGTTTATTCGGAGAATCATGACGTCTGCCGCGCGCGCCGAAGCAATGATCATTGGAATCACCCCGTTCCATGAACCGGATGCCCGACTCGCGGCGGCCGTGAGCCGCGCCGGCGGACTCGGGATACTCGACCTGGGAATTGGCGACCGAAGATCCAGAGAGGCACTCGCGCGAATCCGGCGCTGGTCCCCCGGCCCCTACGGAGTACGGGTCGGCGCCCACTGCCGGATCGGCCCGGCGGACCTCGCGGCGGCTGGTGCCGGCGGCCCGGGGACCGTCGTGCTCGCCGCGGACGCCGCCTGGCGGGTCGACGAGGTCGCCGGCAGCCACCAGGTCCTCGTCGAGGTCACCGAACTCGACGAGGCGCTGACGGCGGTCCGCTCCGGTGCGCACGGGCTCATCGCCCGGGGTGCCGAAAGCGGCGGCCGGACAGGCGAGTTGAGCACCTTCGTCCTGCTCCAGCGGCTGCTGGCCGAGCCCGCCGTGACGGTCCCGGTCTGGGCCTGCGGCGGCATCGGCCCGCGCACGGCCGCCGCCGCGCTGGCCGGCGGCGCGGCCGGGGTCGTGCTGGACAGCCAGCTGGCCCTGCTCGCCGAGTCGGCGCTGCCGGAGGCGGCGGCAGCGGCGCTGCGCTCGATGGACGGCTCCGAGACCACGGTGCTCGGCGGTCACCGGGTCCTGCTGCGCCGCGGCCCGGACGCCCCGCGGGTGCCCGCCGAGCGGGTCGGCGAACTGCTCGGCGCCCGCGACCCGCGCACCCAGCTGCTGCCGGTCGGCCAGGACGGCTTCCTCGCCGCGCGGTTCGCCGAGCGCTGGGGCGACGTGGGCCGGACCGTGCGTGAACTGACCGCCGCCGTAAGGGAGTCGGCACAGGACGACGGAGCGGCCGAGGCCCTGCGCGCGGGTTCCGCGATGAGTGGCCGGCTCGGTACCCGGTTCCCGCTCGCCCAGGGCCCGATGACCCGCGTCAGCGACCAGGCGGAGTTCGCGGCGGCGGTCGCCGAGGGCGGCGCCCTGCCGTTCGTCGCGCTGGCGCTGGCGAGCGGCGAGCAGGCGCGGACGGTGCTGGCCGAGACCCGCGCCACCGTGGGCAGCCGGCCCTGGGGGGTCGGCGTCCTCGGCTTCGCGCCCGAGGACCTGCGCACCGCCCAGCTCGACGCCGTACGGGAGTCGCGCCCCACGCACGCGATCATCGCGGGCGGGCGGCCCGCGCAGGCGGAGGTGCTGGAGCGGGCCGGGATCGCCACGTTCCTGCACGTGCCCTCGCCGGGGCTGCTGCGGCAGTTCCTGGACGCCGGGGTGCGCCGGTTCGTGTTCGAGGGCTCCGAGTGCGGCGGGCATGTCGGACCGCGCGCCAGCTTCCCGCTGTGGGAGGCCCAACTCGCCGTCCTGGAGGACTTCCTGGCGACCGCCGAGGCGGGTACGGCGGAGCAGGTCGAGGTGTTCTTCGCGGGCGGTGTGCACGACGCCCGCTCGGCGGCGATGGTGGCCGCGCTCGCCGCACCGCTCACCGCACGCGGCGCGGCCGTCGGCGTACTGATGGGCACCGCCTACCTGTTCACCGAGGAGGCCGTGTCCTGCGGGGCGGTCCGGCCGCTCTTCCAGGAGCAGGTGATACGGGCCACCCGCACCGCGCTCCTGGAGACCGCGCCCGGCCACGCGACCCGCTGCGTCCCGAGCGCCTTCAGCGACAACTACCGTGATTTCGAGGCCCGGTTGCGCGCGGAGGGGGTGCCCGACCGGCAGATCTGGGAGCGCCTTGAGCGGCTCAACGTCGGCCGGCTGCGCATCGCCAGCAAGGGCGTGGAGCGGGACGCCGGCGGAGCGCTGGTGGCCGTGGACGAGCGACGCCAGCTCGCCGAGGGGATGTTCATGGCCGGTGAGGTCGCCGTGCTGCGTTCGGCGACCACCACCGTCGAGGCCCTGCACCGTTCGGTGACCGAGGAGGCCGCCGGCTTCCTGGCCGACGGCGCGCGCACCACCCGCGCCGCCCTGGGAGTCGCCGAGCGGGCCGAGCCGGCGCCGCCCGCCCCGCTGGACATCGCTGTCGTCGGGATGGCCTGCATGTTCCCGCAGGCCCCCGATCTGCCCACGTTCTGGGCGAACGTCCTCGGCGGACACGACGCGGTGAGCGAGGTCCCGGCCGACCGCTGGGACCCGGCCGTGCACTACGCGGACGACAAGAGCGGCGCCACCCCGTCGAAGTGGGGCGGCTTCCTGCCCCGCATCCCCTTCGACCCGCTGCGCTACGGCATCCCGCCGGCCTCCCTCGGCAGCATCGAACCGGTCCAGCTGCTGGCCCTCGAAGCCGCCCGGCGCTCCCTGGAGGACGCCGGATACGGCGACCGGGGGCGGGAGTTCGACCGGTCGCGCACCTCCGTGGTGTTCGGCGCGGAGGCGGGCAGCGACCTCTCCAACGCGACCACGCTGCGCGCCGTACTGCCCTCCTACTACGGCCGGATACCGCAGGGCGTCGAGGAGCAGCTCCCCACCCTCACCGAGGACTCCTTCCCCGGGATGCTCTCCAACGTGATCTCGGGCCGGATCGCCAACCGGCTCGACCTCGGCGGGGCCAACTTCACGGTCGACGCGGCCTGCGCGTCCTCGCTGGCCGCCGTCGACGTCGCCTGCAAGGAACTCGTGGGCGGCACCAGCGACATCGTGCTGTGCGGGGGCGCCGACCTGCACAACGGCATCAACGACTACGTCCTCTTCTCCTCCGTGCACGCCCTGTCCCCGACCGGCCGCTCGCGCGCCTTCGACGACTCGGCGGACGGCATCGCGCTCGGCGAGGGGGTCGCCTGCGTGGTCCTCAAGCGGCTCGCGGACGCGGAGCGGGACGGCGACCGGATCTACGGCGTGATCAAGGGCGTCGGCAGTTCGAGCGACGGCCGGTCACTGGGCCTGACGGCGCCCCGGCCGGAGGGGCAGCGGGCCGCGCTGGAGCGGGCGTACCGCAACGCGGGTGTCTCCCCCGCCTCGGTCGGACTCGTCGAGGCGCACGGCACCGGCACGGTCGTCGGCGACCGCACCGAACTCTCCATCCTCAGCGAGGTGTTCACCGAGTCCGGTGCCAGGACGGGCAGTTGCGCGCTGGGCTCGGTCAAGTCGCAGATCGGGCACACGAAGTGCGCCGCCGGACTGGCCGGTCTCATCAAGACCGTGCTGTCCCTGTACACCGGGGTCAAGCCGCCCACCCTGCACATGAAGCGGCCCAACTCGGCCTGGCGGGAGGACAGCAGCCCGTTCGTCTTCCACTCCCGCCCGAGCCCCTGGGCCGCGCCCGCCGAGGGGCGCGTCGCGGGACTCAGCGCGTTCGGCTTCGGCGGCACCAACTTCCACACGGTGATCCAGGCCTACGGCGACGCCGTGCCGCCCGCGCAGGGCCTGGACGCGTGGCCCGCCGAGCTGTTCACCTTCCGCGGAGCGGACCGGGCCGCGGCGCGCCGGGGCGTCGAGGAGATCCTGAAGCTCGCCGAGTCGGGCTCCTGGAGGCTGCGCGACCTGGCCCTGAGCGCGTCCCGGCGCTCGGACGCCCGGCACGAACCGGTGCGGGTGGCCGTCGTGGCCACGGATGTCGAGGAACTGGCCGGGCAGTTGCGGCGCGCCCTCGAAGGCGAGCACGATCCGGCCGCCGGAATCCACGCGGCCGACCCCCCGCAGGACACCGGCAAGGTCGCCTTCCTCTTCCCCGGCCAGGGCAGTCAGCGGCCCGGGATGCTCGCCGACGTGTTCATCGCCTTCCCCGAGGTGCAGCACTATCTGCACCTCGGCCGCGACCACGCCGACGCGCTGTATCCGCCGGCCGCCTTCGACGACACGGTCCGCGACCGCCAGCGGGCCGCCCTGACCGACACCCGGGTCGCGCAGCCCGCGCTGGGCGTCGCCGGGCTCGCCGCCCACGCGCTGCTCACCGAGGCGGGCGTACGGCCCGACATGGCGGCCGGGCACAGCTACGGCGAGCTGGTCGCCCTGTGCGCGGCCGGCGCGATCGGCCCGGAGGCGCTGCTGGAGCTGAGCGCCGAACGCGCGGCGGCGATCCTCGACGCGACCGGCGCCGAGGACCCGGGCACGATGGCCGCCGTCGCGGCCGGTGCCGAGGAGGTCGAGCAGGCCCTGAAGACGGCGGGCGCGCCCGACGCGGTGGTCGTCGCCAACCACAACTCGCCCCGCCAGACGGTGATCTCGGGCCCGACGCAGGCGGTGGCGGAGGCGGTACGGCTGCTGCGCGAGGCCGGTCTCGGCGCGAAGCGCATCCCGGTCGCCTGCGCCTTCCACAGTCCGCTGGTGGCGGGCGCGGGCGAGCGGTTCGCCCGGGCTCTGGCCCAACAGCCGGTCCGCGCGCCCGAGTTCCCCGTGTGGTCCAACCGTACGGCGGCCCCCTACGGCGAGGACGCCGACGCGGTGCGGGCCGAACTCGCCGCGCAGATCGGCGCACCGGTCGGCTTCGTCGCGCAGATCGAGGCGATGTACGAGGCGGGGGCGCGGGTCTTCGTCGAGGCCGGTCCCGGCTCGGTGCTGACCCGGCTGGTCGCCCAGATCCTCGGGGAGCGCGCGCACCGCACGGTCGCCTGCGAGCCCCGGCAGGACAGCGGGCTGCGCGGCTGGCTCGACGCGCTGGCCCAACTCGCCGTCGCGGGAGTGCCGGTGCGCACCGGATGGCTGTTCAACGGGCGCGACGCCGTCGACGCGGCCCGGACCCCCGTGCCCAAGCGGCCCGGCTGGACGGTCGACGGACAGCTGGTCCGCACCGCCGCCGGAGACCTTCTCCCCGGTGCCCTCGCACCGGCCCGACGCGTTGTGGAGACGACTGTGACGACGAACTCCCCGGACGGTGTCCCCGTGGCGGCGAACAGGGACGCGCTCATCTCCGAATTCCTGCGCACCAGCCGGGAGATGGTGGCCGCGCAGCGGGACGTGCTGCTGACGTACTTCGGCGCGACGCAGGCGGCGGTGCCGCAGGGCACCTGGATTCCCGCTCCGGCGCCCGCCGTCCTCGAAGCGCTCCCCCAACTGCCCGCCGCCGAGGCCCCGGTGGTCCGGCAGCCCGCCGCACAGCCGGAACCGGTACCCGGGGCCGTCACGGAGGCCGTCACCGAGGAAGACGTCCTGCGGGTCGTGCTGGAGATCATCAGCGACCGCACCGGCTACCCCGTCGACATGATCGAGCCCGACCTCGACCTGGAGGCGGACCTCAGCATCGACTCCATCAAACGGGCCGAGATAGCAGGTGAGTTGGCCCAGCGGCTGGGCGTCGGCGGCGGCACGGACATCGCCTCGCTGGACGACTCGGAACTGGAGGACCTGGCGAAGGCCCGTACGGCGGCCTCGGTCACGGGCTGGCTGGCGGCCCGGCTGACGGACTCCGCACCGGCACCCGAGGCGGCCCCGGCCGACAGCGCCCCGCAGGACGCGATCTCCGGCGCGGCACCCAAGCGACTGCGGCTGCGGCCGGTCCTGCTCACGCACCAGGACGTCGACAACCCGGCGGACCCGGCGTCCGTCCTGGGCGGCCGGCGCTTCGTCCTGTACGGGAGCGGAGCGGTCGCCGAGACCGTCGCCGCCAGGCTCTCCGCGCACGGTGCCGAGGCCCTGGTCGTCGATCCCGAGCACCACCTCACCGACGCGGACGGCCAAGTGGACGGGGTGCTCTACCTCGCCCCGCTCACCGCCTCGGCGCCGGTACTGCCCGACGCGTTCCCCGTGTTCCAGGCCGCGCTGCGCCGGGCGCCGCGCCAACTCATCGCCGTACAAGGGGCGGACGGCGGACCGGCGGGCCTGCGCGGGCTGTTCCGTACGGTGGCGCGCGAGTATCCGGACACCGTGGCCCGGGTCGTCGAGGTGACGGACACGGCGCCGGCCGCCGTCGCCGACGCGCTGCTCGCCGAACTCCTGGCGCCCGGCGATGAACCGGTGGTGCTGCGAACGGCCGCCGGGCGGCACGGACTTGAGCTGGTCGAGACACCGCTCGGCGCGCTCGCGACCAACGGCGCCGGACCGGCCGGTGACGGGGTCGCCGAGGCCGCCGCCATCGGTCTCGACCGGGACGCCGTGGTGCTGCTGGTGGGCGGCGCGCGGGGCATCACCGCGAAGTTCGCCGCGGCGCTCGCGGCGGCCTCCCGGTGCCGGCTCGAACTCCTCGGCCGGACGCCCGCGCCGACCGGACCCGAGGACCCGGCGACCACCGGTGCCCGCACCCCGGCCGAACTGCGCGCGGCCCTCGCCGGACAGGGCGGACGCACACCGGCCGAGATCAACCGCGCCGCCGAACTCCTGCTCGCCCAGCGGGAGATCACCGCGACCCTGGACGAACTCGCGGTCCTGGGCAGCCGGGCCCGCTACCACTGCGTCGACGTCCGCGAACCGGACGCGGCGCTCCAGGCCGTCAAGGAGATCCACGCCGAACACGGCCGCCTCGACGGTGTCGTCTACGCGGCCGGGGTCATCGAGGACCGGCTGATCGCCGAGAAGACGGCCGAGTCCTTCCAGCGGGTCTACGGCACGAAGACGCACGGCGCCGAGGCGCTGCTCTCGGCGCTGGAGGAACTGCCGGGCGGTCCGTCTTTCGCGGTGCTGTTCGGCTCGATCTCGGCCGTGCTCGGCAACCGCGGGCAGGTCGACTACGCGGCGGCCAACGACGCCCTGGAGGGCCTCGGCGCGGCCTGGTCGGCGCGCACCGGGCACCGGGCCCTGACCGTGCACTGGGGTCCGTGGGCGCCCACCGGCGGCCACTTCGGCATGGTGACACCGGAGTTGGGACGCGAGTACGCGCGGCGCGGTATCTCGCTGATCGATCCCGAGGAGGGCACCGCAGCCCTGCTGCGCGAGCTCGCCTTCGGCGACGAGTCGGCCGGGGCCGTCGTCTACACCGCTTCGGGCTGGTGACATGACCGACCGTCAAGTGCCGGTCGCCATCGTGGGAATGGCGGTGCTGCTGCCCGGCGCCGCCGACCTCGACGCGTACTGGCGGAACCTGCTCGCCGGAACCGACGCCATCAGCGAGGTGCCGCAGGGGCGTTGGGACGCGGACTACTACCGGCCGGACTCCGCGGACGGCCCCGCCGTGGCCGACCAGGTGTACTGCCGGCGCGGCGGATTCGTCGACGCGCTGGCCGAGGTCGAGGTCACCCGGTTCGGGATCATGCCGAACTCGGTGCCCGGCACCGAGCCCGACCAGCTCATCGCGCTCCATGTGGCCGCCGCCGCCCTCGCCGACGCGGGCGGCGAGTCCCGGCTGCCCGACCGGCACCGGGTCGGCGTGGTGCTCGGCCGGGGCGGCTATCTCACCCCCGGTCTGGTCCGCCTCGACCAGCGGGTCCGTACGGCGGGCCAACTCGTGCGCACTCTGGGCGAGTTGCTGCCGGACCTGGACTCCGGTCAACTCGCCCGGATCCGCACCGCGTTCACCGACCGGCTCGGCCCCGACAGTCCCGAGTCGGTCATCGGCCTGGTGCCGAACCTCGCGGCGTCCCGGGTCGCCAACCGTCTCGACCTGCGCGGCCCGGCGTACACGGTGGACGCGGCCTGCGCGTCCTCGCTGATCGCCGTGGACCAGGCGGTGGCCGAACTCGCCGCCGGGCGCTGCGACCTGATGCTCGCCGGGGGCGTCCACCACTGCCACGACATCACCCTGTGGAGCGTGTTCTCCCAGCTGCGCGCCCTCTCCCCGAGCCAGCGGATCCGCCCCTTCCACCGGGACGCGGACGGCATCCTGATCGGCGAGGGGACGGGCGTCGTCGTCCTCAAGCGGCTCGCCGACGCCGAACGCGACGGCGACCGGATCTACGCCGTGGTCCGGGGCACCGGTGTCTCCAGCGACGGCCGTGCCGCGAGTCTCGTCAACCCGGACTCGTCCGGCCAGGCCCATGCCGTACGGCAGGCCTGGGCGGCGGCCGGGCTGGATCCGGCGCTGCCCGGTTCGCTCGGGCTGCTGGAGGCGCACGGCACGGCGACGCCGGCCGGTGACGGGGCCGAACTCGCCACGCTGGCCGAGGTGTTCGGCCCCGACGGCGACGCGGTCATCGGCTCCGTGAAGTCGATGATCGGGCACACGATGCCGGCCGCCGGGGTGGCCGGGCTGGTCAAGGCCGCGCTCGCCGTGCACCACGGGACGCTGCTGCCGACCCTGCACTGCGACGACCCGCATCCGGCGCTCGCGGCCACCCGGTTCCGGCCGCTGGAGAAGGCGGCGCCCTGGGAGACGACGGCCGCGCAGCCGGTGCGGCGGGCGGCGGTGAACGCGTTCGGGTTCGGCGGCATCAACGCGCATGTCGTGCTGGAGGAGGCGCCCGGGACGCGCGCACCGCGTCCGGCGAGAGCGGTCGTCGACGAGCCGGAACGGGTGCTGACCCTCGCCGCCGACAGCCCCGAGGCGCTGGCCGCGCTGCTGGAGGCGGACGACTCCGCGCTGCTGGCCGCAGCCACGGCCGACGCCCCGTCCGGCCGTTCCCGGCTCGGCATCGTCGCCCCGGACGCCAAGCGGCTCGCGCTCGCCCGGCGCGCGGTCGCCAAGGGGCGGGCGTGGCAGGGCCGCAGCGATGTGTGGTTCACGCCGAGCCCGCTGCTGGGCGCGGGCGGCGGCACGCTGGCGTTCGTCTTCCCGGGCCTGGAGGGCGACTTCACGCCCCGGGTCGAGGACGTCGCCGCGCACTTCGGACTGCGCGGGAACAGATCGGCGACTCCCGCGCAGGTGGGGGACATCGGCCGCCACGGCTTCGATGTGGTGGGCGTCGGACGGCTGTTGGACGCGGCGCTGCGCCGGATGGGTGTGGTGCCGGACGCGGTCGCCGGGCACAGTGTCGGCGAGTGGACGGCCATGACGGCCGCCGGGGTGTACGCGCCGGACGAGGTGAGCGACTTCATGGAGTCGTTCGACCCCGACTCGGTGACGGTGCCGGGGCTGGCCTTCGGCGCGATCGGCGCTCCCGCCGAGCGCGTCGTGTCCGCGCTGGCCGCCGAGTGGCCGGACGCCGGGATCGTCCTCTCGCACGACAACGCGCCGGGCCAGTCGATGGTGTGCGGGCCGGAGCGGGCGGTGGACGCGTTCGTGCGGTCCTTCCGCGCGCAGGGTGTCCTGAGCCAGGTGCTGCCGTTCCAGTCCGGCTTCCACACACCGATGTTGAGGCCCTACCTCGCGCCGATCGAGGAGGCCGCCAACCGCTTCCGGCTGCGTCCTGCGACCGTCCCCCTGTGGTCGGGGACGACCGCCTCGCCGTATCCGTCCGACGAGCCGGCGGTCCGCGCGCTGTTCGTCCGGCATCTGCTGGAGCCGGTGCGCTTCCGGCAGCTCGTGGAGGCGATGTACGAGGCCGGGCATCGCGCGTTCGTCCAGGTCGGCACCGGGCAGCTGGGTTCCCTCGTCGACGCGACCCTGGGCGGACGCGACCACCTGGTGATCGCGGCGAACTCGCCGCACCGCTCGGGGCTGGCCCAACTCCGGCGCGTGGCGGTCGCGTTGTGGGCCGCGGGCGCGCCGGTCGACCCGGCGGCGCCTCGCTCCGGGACGGCACCGCGACGGCAACGCCCGCCCGTGCGGCTGGACTTGGACGGCGCACTGGTGTCGCTCGACGCCCCGACCCTGGTCGGACTCCGGGCGGAGCTGCGTGCTCCCCTGCCGCACCCCGCGGCGGCGTCCCCGCTGGACGCCCTCACCGACCGCTTCCCGGCCGCCGCCGAACTGCGCGCCCTCATGCGGGAGACCGCCGACACGGCCGCCCGGCTCCTCACCACGGGCGGTCGGGGGACCGTGGCGACCGTACCCGCGCCGCCCCGGCAGCCGCCCCCGCCGCCCGCGTCACCCGCGCCGCCCCCGGCAGCCGCGTCGCCCCGGGAATGGCGGAGCACGGTCCACGTGTCCCCCGAGTCCATGCCCTATCTCATGGACCACTGCTTCTTCCCGCAGCGCCCCGACTGGCCCGATGTGGCGGACCGTTGGCCGGTGGTCCCGGCCACCACGATCGTGCAGCACATCATCGACGCGGCGGAACGCGCCGTGCCCGGGATGCGGGCGGTCGCCGTGCACGAGGCGCGGTTCGACCGCTGGCTGACCGCGACACCGCCCGTCGACGTACCGGTGCGGGTGGTCGCCGAGGCCTCCGGCAGGCTCGCCGTCTCCTTCGGCCCGCACGCGCGCGGTGTGGTCGAACTGGCCCCGGACTACGCCACCGCGCCCGCTCCCCACGACCGCCCGGACCCGGCCACCGAGCGCGCCCCCGACCACACGGCGTCCCATCTCTACGACGAGCGCTGGATGTTCCACGGCCCGGCGTTCCAAGGCGTCACCGAACTCACCGCGATCGGCGACCGCCATGTGCGCGGTGTGATCACCACCCCGCCCGCCCCGGGCTCCCTGCTCGACAACGTCGGCCAGATCCTCGGCTACTGGATCATGTCGACCCGCACCGAACGCACCGTCGTCTTCCCGGTCGGCATGCGCGAGATGCGCTTCTACGGTCCTCATCCGCGCCCGGGCACGGAAGTCGGGTGCCTGGTGCGGATCACCTCGCTGACCGACTCCGCGCTCGAAGCCGACGTACGGCTCACGGTCGGCGGCGAGGTGTGGGCGGAGCTGACCGGCTGGCAGGACCGGCGGTTCGACAACGACCCGCAGACCAGGCCGGTCGAGCGCTTCCCGGAACGCAACACGCTCTCCGAGGCCCGCCCCGGCGGCCGGACCCTGCTGCACGAACGCTGGCCCGACCTCGCCTCCCGCGATCTCATCATGCGCAACTCCCTGAGCGACGTGGAGCGTTCGCAGTACGCGGAGCATCCGCCGCGCGGTCGCCGGCAGTGGCTGCTGGGCCGGATCGCGGTGAAGGACGCGGTACGGCAGTGGCTGTGGGGCCATGGCGAGGGGCCCGTCTTCCCGGCCGAGATCCGGGTCCACAACGACGCGACGGGCCGCCCGTACGTCACCGGTCTGCACGGCCGCGCCCTGCCCCCGCTGGACGTCTCGCTGGCGCATGCCGCCGAGGCGGCCGTGGCGATCGTCCGGCCGCATGTCCCCGGGCCCGGCCCCGGAATCGACATCGAGGAGGTCGTCGAGCGCGCGCCCGCGACCCTCGCCACCGCGCTCGGCGAGGAGGAACTCGCGCTGCTGCGCGCCCAGTTGTCGGCCTCCGGCGAGTCGGAGGCGCTGTGGTTCACCCGCTTCTGGGCGGCGAAGGAGGCGGTCGCCAAGGCGGAGGGCACCGGCTTCGGCGGACGGCCGCGCGACTTCGCCGTCTTCCAAGTGGCCTCCGACGCACGGCTGTCGGTGTCCGGGCGCCTGGAACGCGCCTACACCGTGCACTGCGAACCGGCCGGCAATCCGCCCCATCTGCCGGACAGGACCTATGTCGTGGCCTGGACGACGGGACCTTCGCACGAAGAGGAGTACGACCGATGACCCCCACCACCGAGGACACCGTCCTCGCCGACCTCACCGGCATGCTGACCGCGCTCCTGGAGGACGAGTACGGCGTCGACGACGTCGAGATCACCATGACGACGACCTTCAACCGCGATCTGGAGCTGGAGAGCATCGACCTGGTGACCCTGGCCGGGCTGCTCCAGGAGCACTACGGCACGAAGGTCAACTTCGCCGAGTTCCTGGCCGGGATGGAGTTCGAGGAGATCATCGAACTCACCGTCGGCCGGCTCGTCGAGTACGTCGTGCAGAGCCTCAAGGCAGCCGAGGCGGGCTGACCGATGGCTATGGTCGACACCGGTCAACTCCGGCTGCACGTACAGAGGATGAGCCCGCCCGACGGCCGCCCGGTGACCGCCACGGCGGTGCTCGTGCACGGTCTGCTCACCGACAGCCTCGCCAGCTACTACTTCACCCTCGCCCCGCCGTTCGCGCTGGCGGGCGTCGACGTGGTCATGTACGACCTGCGCGGGCACGGGCGCAGCGGGCGGCCGGCGACCGGCTACACCCTCGACGACAACATCGACGACCTGGAGGCGCTGCTGGACCGCCTGGAGGTGACCGGCCCGGTCCATCTGGTCGGCAACTCCTACGGCGGGACGGTCGCGTTCGGCTACGCGGCCCGCCATCCGGAGCGGGCCGCCAGCGTCTGCCTCATCGAGTCGGAACCGGCGACGGACGCCTGGGCGCCCAAGCTCGGCGGCATCCTGGACCGGGTGCTGCACGAGCTGGCGCACAACGAGGACGACGCCATCGCCTGGATCAGCGCGAACCGCGGCCACAACACCGCCCGCCTCGCCAAGGGCGCGGCACGGCTGGCGCGGGAGACCTCGCTGTCCCGGGACATCCCCTCCAGCGCCGTTCTGACGGAGGATCAGATCCGGTCGGTGCGCTGCCCGGTGCTCGGGGTCTACGGCGGCGACTCCGATCTCGCCCTGCTCGCCCCCTGGCTGGAGTCGGTGCTGCCGGACTGCCGGACCGTCGTCGTCCCCGGTCATGAGCACTCGGTGCTGGTGGAGGCGGCGGGCACGGTCGGCGGCCACATCCTCTCGCTGATCCAGGGGGCGGGCGCGACCGAGGCGGCCGTCCGGTGAGCCGGTTCCTCTTCGTCGTGCCGCCGCTGGTCGGCCACATCAACCCGGCGGCCGGTGTGGCCGCCGAACTCGCCGCGCGCGGCCACGAGTCGGCGTGGGCCTGCGCCGACCCCGCGCTCGTCCGGCGGCTGGCGGGCGCATCGGCGCGGGTGTTCCCGTGCGCCGGTCCGGTACCGGGCTCGGGCGAGGGCGTACGGCCGCCCGACCTGCGTGGGCCCGAGGCGCTGAAGTTCCTGTGGGAGGCCTTCCTCGTGCCGCTCGCCGAGCGGATGGCGCCCGGAGTCGCCGCCGCCGTGGCGGAGTTCGGCCCCGATGCGGTCGTCGCCGACCAACAGGCCCTGGCCGGCGGTCTGGTGGCGGAGCGGCTCGGGGTGCCGTGGGCGACCTCGGCCACCACCTCGGCCGAGTTCACCGACGTGTTCGCGGGCATCCCCAAAGTCGGGCGCTGGCTGGAGGAGTTGCTGCGAGGGCTCCGCGCCGACCTCGGTGATCCGTCCGCCACCGGCGACCCGCGCTTCTCGCCGCATCTGGTCCTCGCGTTCAGCACCCCGGAACTCGTCGGCCCCGGGGCACGGCAAGGCGGGCGGATCCGCTGGGTCGGCCCGTCGATCGCGCCCCGCCCGGCCGCGCCCGACTTCCCCTGGGACTGGCTGGATCCGGGCCGCTCCCTGGTCCTGGTCAGCCTGGGCACCGCCAACACCGATGTGGGCGCCCGCTTCCTCACCGAGTGCGTGCGGGCGCTGCGGGCCCGAACGGACCGGGTGCAGGCGGTGATCGCGGACCCGGGCGGCGCGCTCGGGCCCTCGGACGGCGCGGACAAGGACCTCCTCGTCCTGCCGTCCATTCCCCAACTCCCGCTGCTGGAAAGGGCGGACGCGGTCGTCTCGCACGCCGGGCACAACACGGTGTGCGAGGCGCTGTGGCACGGCGTCCCGCTCGTCGTGGCGCCCATCCGCGACGACCAGCCGGTGATCGCCGGGCAGGTCACCGACGCGGGCGCGGGCGTCCGGGTCCGCTTCGGCCGGGTAACCGCGCCGAAGCTGGGCGCGGCGCTCGACGCCGTGCTCCACGAACCCGGCCACCGTGCCGCCGCCGACCGCATCCGCACGGCGTTCCGCGCGGCGGGCGGCAGCCGTGCGGCGGCCACCCATCTGGAACTGCTGGCCACCGGCGCGTCCCCGAAGGAGACCACCCCGTGAGCACCGAGGACGACCCGAGACCACCGAGCCGCGACGACCAGGTGGCGGCCCTGCGGCCGGTCTACCAGGCCGACCTGGCCGACGGACTGGACCGCTTCTTCGAGCCCCGGTGCGAGAGCTGTCCGTGGTGCGGCTCGGCGCGGCTGGTGCCCCGGCTGCGCACGAGGGACCTGATCCAGCACAAGCCGGGCACCTTCGTCCTGGACCGCTGCGAGGACTGCCGGCACACGTTCCAGAATCCCCGACTGAGCCCGGCGGGGCTGGAGTTCTACTACCGGGACTTCTACGACGGCCTGGGCGAGAAGCAGTTGGGGAACACGTTCGCCGCGCGCACCAAGATGTACGAGCAGCGCGCGCGGTCGCTGCTCGCGCACGCGCCGGCCCCCAAGAACTGGCTGGACGTCGGCACCGGCCACGGTCACTTCTGCGAGTCGGCCCGCACGGTGTATCCGGACACCGCCTTCGACGGCCTCGACTTCACGGACGGCGCCGAACTCGCCGAGCGGGCGGGCCGGGTGGAGCGCGGCTATCGCGGCAGCTTCCCCGAACTGGCCGCGGATCTCGCGGGCCACTACGACGTCGTCAGCATGTTCCACTACCTGGAGCACAGCACCGAACCGGAGCGTGAACTGGCCGCCGCGCACACGGCAGTTCGCCCCGGCGGCCATCTGCTGATCGAGGTCCCGGACCCCGACAGCCGCTACTCCCGGCTGCTGGGCCGCTGGTGGCTGCCGTGGCTCCAGCCCCAGCATCTGCACTTCGTGCCGGTGGAGAACCTGCGGCGGCGGCTCACCGAGCTGGGCTTCACGGTCGTGGCGGAACAGCACGCGGAGCCGCACGACCCGGTCGACCTGCTGGCGGGCACCTGGCTGGCGCTGGACACGGTCGCGCCCCGCGACAACCTCCCGTGGCTGCCGAAGCCCCCGACCGGCTCGGCCCGCGCGCTGCGCGCGGCGGTGCTGATCGCGGGCATCCCGGCGCTGGTCCTGGGCACGCTGCTGGACCGGTTCGCGGTGAAGCCGCTGTCGCACCGCCTTGGCGTGTCCAACGCGTACCGGCTGGTGGCGCGAAGGGACTGAGCGGC
Organism: Streptomyces sp. NPDC091280; assembly: GCF_044768565.1. Classification (NCBI taxonomy): domain Bacteria; kingdom Bacillati; phylum Actinomycetota; class Actinomycetes; order Kitasatosporales; family Streptomycetaceae; genus Streptomyces; species Streptomyces sp. NPDC091280. Next base: position 43,818 of record NZ_JBIVUZ010000004.1, on the reverse strand, counting down.
GGCGGGCGCCCCGACGCACCATTGAATGATGCATTCACCATCTCTAGCATCCCTCGGTGATTCCATTTATTCTTGGTGCCAGAAGGGGAACCCGTGGCTCCAGCCGCCCGCCTCGCCGCCGCCCTGCTGTTGGCCGCAGGTCTCACCGTCCCGTCGCTCTCCACGACGGCGACGGCCGCACCGTCCGCGCGAACACAGCCCCAGGTGTGGCCCACACCCAAGTCCCTGCACACGGAGCCCGGTCAACTCACCGTCCCCGAGCGGGTGGTGGAGGTGGTGGGCGCCGGGACCGATCCCTCGGCCCGGCGCCTCGTCGAGACCGTCCTGCGGGACGCGGGCGCCGACTCGGTCACCGCGATCGGCCCCGGTGACCGCCCTCCCGCGCCCGCCGCCCTCACGGTCTACGTCGGCGGTCCGTCCGAGAACCCCGCCACCGCACGGGTGTTGAAGAGCCTGGGCGCCGCGTCCCCGGCGGGTCTGCCCTCCGGCGGCTACTCCCTCGCCACCGGCCGCACCGGCGGCCGGGCCGTCGTCGCCCTCTCCGGCGTCGACACCACCGGCACCTTCTACGCGGCCCAGACCCTGCGCCAGCTCGTCACCGGATCCCGGCTGCCCCGCGTGACCGTCCGCGACTGGCCGACCGCCGCCCTGCGCGGAGTCGTCGAGGGCTTCTACGGCACTCCGTGGACGCACGCCGAGCGGCTCGACCAGCTGGACTTCTACGGCCGTACGAAACAGAACGTCTACGTCTACTCCCCCAAGGACGACGACTACCTCCGGGCCCGCTGGCGCGACGAGTACCCGGCCGCCGAACTGGCCCAGTTGAAGGAACTCGTCGACCGGGCCGCGGCCGATCACGTCCGCTTCACCTACGCGCTGTCCCCCGGGCTGTCGGTCTGCTACTCCTCGGCCGCCGACGTCCAGGCCCTCACCGACAAGTTCGCGTCGCTGTACGCCATCGGCGTGCGCTCCTTCGCGATCCCGCTGGACGACATCAGCTACACCAAGTGGAACTGCGCTGCCGACGAGAAGGAGTTCGGCACCGGCGGCGGTGCGGCGGGCGCGGCGCAGGCTCACCTGCTCAACCAGGTGTGGCAGCGGTTCTCCGCCGCGCACCCGGACCTCCAGCCGCTGGAGATGGTCCCCACCGAGTACTCCGACCTGGCCGACTCGCCCTACAAGACGGCGTTGCGGGAACGGCTCGCCCCGGAGGTGGTCGTGGAGTGGACCGGCGTCGGCGTCATCGCGCCGACCATCACGGCCGACCAGGTGGCGCGGGCCCGCGCGGTCTACGGCCACCCGATCCTGGTCTGGGACAACTACCCGGTCAACGACTACGTCACCAGCCGTCTCCTGCTCGGCCCCTACACCGGCCGCGAGCCCGGCGTGGCGTCGGCGGCGACCGGGGTGACCGCCAACCCGATGGTGCAGGGCGAGGCGAGCCGGATCGCCCTGTTCACCTCGGCCGCCTATCTGTGGAACCCGGACGCCTACGACCCGCGGGCCGCCTTCCTGGCCTCCGTCCGCGATCTCGCCGCGGGCTCCGCCCCCGGCACCGCGACCTGGCTGCGGATCTTCGCCGAGAACAACTACTCCTCGCAGCTCGACGCCACCGAGTCCCCCACGCTCACCCGGCTCATCGCCGGGTTCCGCACCGCCTACGAACACGACAGCGGCCTCGACCGGGCCGCCGACGCCCTCGCCGCCTACTTCGCCGACATGGCGGCCACCCCGGCCCAGTTGCGCGCCCGGCTGCGCAACTCCGGCTTCCTCCAGGAGACTTCGGCCTGGCTGGACAAGCTCGGCGACTACGGCACCGCCGGCGGGACGGCCGTACGCCTGCTGCTCGCCGACAAGCGGGGCGACACCGACGCCGTCACCACGTACTGGAACCGGCTCAGAAACGAGCGCAAGGCGCTGGACGCGATCCCCCAGCAGGTCGCGCCGGGTGTCATGGACCAGTTCCTCTACACGACGATGCTGGAGAACGCGCCCGACCCCGGCGTCGACGCCTCCTTCGCCCCCGCCTCCCTCACCCTGAGGCCCGGCGCGTCGGAGACGGTGACCCTCGCCCTGTCCGACCCGAGGTCCACCGCCGCCCGCACGGTCACCTGGAAGCTCGACGTGCCCGAGGGGGTCACCGCCTCGCCCGACGAGGGCACCGCGACCGTCCCGGCGGGCGGCAGCGCCTCGGCCACCGTCACCCTGACCGCCCGCTCCGGGGGCGTCCACTCCGTCGTGGTCTCGGGCACGGGCGTCCTCGACCGGGCGCTCCCGGTCCGGGTCACCGACGGCAGCGGTACCGCCAGGGCGCTCACCGCCGACTTCAGCGGCGCGTCGGTCAGTTCGATCGACCTGTCCTCCGGGAAGAGCGGCGAGATCGCCGTCGGGAACAACCCGGGCGACGTGGTCGTGAGCGCGGACGGGCGCACCGCCTACGCCGCGAACCAGGGCTCGGACACCGTCAGCGTGATCGACGTGGCCAAGGGCACCGTCACCGCCACGGTCGCCGTGGGCAAGGTCCCCGCCGGCCTCGCGCTCACCCCGGACGGCGGCACGCTGTGGGTCGCGAACTACACGGACGGGACCGTGCAGCCGGTGGACACCGCGAGCCTGACGGCGGGCACACCCGTCGCCGTGGGTTCCGGGCCCGAGAACATGGCGATCACCCCGGACGGCGAGACGCTGTACGTGGCCGACATCCACGACGACGCGGTCACCCCGGTCGATCTCACGGACCGGACGGCCGGGCCGGCGATCCCCGTCGGGCCCAGCCCCTTCAACGTCGTCGCCGCACCCGACGGCAGGACCGTGTACGTGTCCAACTCCGGTGGTTCCACGGTCACTCCGATCGACACGGCCACCGATGAGACCGAGCCGACCCTCCTGGTCTCCGGCCAGGCCTACGGCCTCGCGCTGTCCCCGGACGGCCGGACCCTGTGGGTCAGCGCCAGCGACGGCGACACCGTCACCCCGGTCGACACGGTCACCGGCGCCGCGGGCACCAAGGTGACGGTCGGGAGGTCGGCCTTCGACGTCGCCCTGGACTGGAACGGCGCCACGGCGTACGTCACCACCGCCGACGCCGGCGCGCTGGTCCCGTTCGACACCGCGTCCGGGACCACGGGCACTCCCCTGACCACGGGTGCCTATCCGCTCGCCGTGGCGCTCACTCCCGTACCGGTGGAGTGACCGGAACGAGCGGCCGGGGCCCCGTTCCGGGGGTCCCGGCCGCTCGTCCCCGCGCCTAAGACGGTCAGCTCGCCGTCCGCCGGATCCGCCCCTCGTACCGCTTCTCCAGCTCCAGGTTGCCCTCGAAGCCGCCCGGCACATTGGCCGAGACGTACACGGGCGGCCGGTCCCCGGTGGCGAGCAGCTGGGCGGCGGCCTCCGCGACCGTGAGCTGGACCAGCATCGCGCCGGTGAGCGTGGACAGGGCGCACACCGCGCCCCCGCCCGGGAGTTCGAGGAGGGCGTCGCCGCGCGGGGCCGCGTTGTCGAGGACCACGTCGGCGAGGTCGACGAGCTTCTTGCCGCTGGGGTGTCCGGCGGGGACGGCGTGGGTGTGGGCGAGCGAGGTGATGGCGAGGAGGCGGTGGCCGCGCTCCTTCACCCGCAGGGCCATCTCCACGATGACCTTGTTGACACCGGAGTTGGAGACGATGACGAAGAGGTCCTGCGGGTGGGGCGCGGCCAGGTCGTAGAGCCGGTCGGCGACGTTGGCCCGCCGCTCCAGCAGGGGGTCGTCGAGGACGCTCGGGGCGTCGCCGCCGTAGAGGACGAGGTCGGCGATGCTCAGGCGGTTGGTGGGCACCAACCCCCCGGCGCGGCCCGCGAGTTCGAGGACCATGGCCTGGGAGTGGCCGGTGCCGAAGGCCTGGATCACGCCGTCGGCGCGGACGCAGTCCGCGATCAGTGCGGCGGCGCGGGACACGCTCTCGCGGCTGGATTCGGTGATGTGTTGCAGGACGGCCAGGCTCTCGCGCGCGAAGATCTCGGCGCTCACGGACTCGGCGGACACGGACTCGGCGGACACACGACACTCCCCACCGGTGGATCAAACCACCTGTTCTTTCCCGATCAATGAATCAATAAATCACACACGGTCCTGGTATTCAATCGATGGCCTCTGGGGTGGCTGATACCTTCTTCCCATGCCCCCGACAGACGTCACCACCCTGATCCGCACGGAGCTGCCCCGGCTGGCCGGCTCGCTGCGGAAGGTCGGCGAGCTGATCCTGGAGGATCCGGCCGCCGTCACCCACTGCTCGGCCGCCGAGCTGGGCCGCCGCACCGGCACCTCACAGGCGACGGTGACCCGGTTCTGCCGCGCGGTGGGCCTCGACTCGTACCAGCATCTGCTGATCGAACTCGCCCAGGAGCGCGGGCGCGGCGAGGTGTCCGACTGGGGCACCGCCGAGATCGGCCCGGACATCTCCCCGGACGACGATCTGGAGCGGGTCGTGCAGGTCGTGGGCAGCGCCGACCTGCGCGCGGTGCAGCAGACCATCGACCGGATCGACCTCGACGCGGTGGAGCGCGCGGCCACCGCCGCCGCCCGCGCCCGGCGCATCGACGTCTACGGCATCGGCGGCAGCGGGGCGGTCGCCCAGGAGACCGAGACCCGGCTGTTCCGCATCGGCTGCGCGGTGCGCGGCTGGACCGAGGTGCACGCCGCGAGCACCTCCGCCGCCCTGCTCACCCCGGCGGACGTGGCGATCGGCATCTCCCACTCCGGTTCGACCCGCGAGACCATCGAGCCCCTCGAACTGGCCAAGGAGCGCGGCGCCACCACGGTCGCCCTGACCTCCGACCCGCGCTCCGCACTGGCCCGCGCCGCCGACATCCGGCTCATCTCCTCGTCCTCGGCGACGAGTTTCCCCACCGGCATCATCGGCGCCCGCCACTCGGTGCTGGTCCTCATCGACTGCCTCTACGTCCGGATCGCGCAGCTCTCCTACCAGCGCGCGAGCGCCTCGCTGGCGCTGACCGACCACATCGCCGGGGAGCACACGGTGAAGTCCCGCAGGGGCCGGTGACCTGAGCCGGGACCGGCCGTGAGCACGGCCGAGTCTGCATGGATGAACCACCGAAGTTACGCGGGGATGGTTGTTTGAATCATCTTCGCGGTGCCAGGATGGGCGCTCCGCCGAGCCATTGGTAGGAGACCCATGCGCGTGACCGCTGCCCAGTCGACCGAGCTGTTCGTCGGCACCGCCGAGCTCCCGCTCCAGGTGGTGACCGCCGAACTCGCCCATGTCCCGGGCCGGCCGGTCCGCCTCACGGTCGAGGGCCCGGGGGTGCGCGGTGGCGCGGAGACGGTCGTGGGCGAGGACGGCACCGCGCACGCCGAGATACCCGTGACGGCCGACCTCGCACCCGGCGAGCGGTGCACCGTCGAGGTGACGGCCGCCGACGGCGACCAACTGGCCACCCGCACCGCCGAGTTCACCGCCGCCGAACCCGGCTGGACCATGTTCATGGTCAGCCACTTCCACTACGACCCGGTCTGGTGGAACACCCAGGGCGCCTACACCGAGACCTGGGACACCGCCGACGACCCGGCCGCCACCGGCCTCCCCGCCCGCACCTTCGACTCGCGCGGCCAGTCCGGGATGAGCCTGGTCCGCGCCCACTGCGACCTGGCCCGCCGCGACCCGGCGTACACCTTCGTGCTGGCGGAGGTCGACTACCTCAAGCCGTACTGGGACTCCTTCCCCGAAGAGCGCGCCTTTCTGCGGGAGTTGATCCGCACCGGCCGGGTCGAGATCATGGGCGGCACCTACAACGAGCCCAACACCAACCTGACCGGCGCCGAGGCGACCGTACGCAACGCCCTGTACGGGGACGGCTTCCAGCGCGCCATCCTCGGCGCGGCCCCCGAAACCGCCTGGCAGCTCGACGCGTTCGGGCACGACCCGCAGTTCCCCGGGCTGATGGCGGACGCGGGCATCTCCTCCAGCTCCTGGGCACGCGGGCCGTTCCACCAGTGGGGCCCGACGCTCTCGGTCTTCGGCGAGGAGCCGCGCGACCCCCGACGCATGCAGTTCCCGGCCGAGTTCAGCTGGATCGCCCCCTCCGGACGCGGCCTGCTGACCGCCTACATGGTCAACCACTACGGCGCCGGCTGGGCGATCGACAACGCGCCCACGCTCCCCGAGGCCGAGGCGGCGGCGCTGAAGCTGTTCCGGGGCCTGAAGAAGGTCGCGCTCACCCGCAACGTCCTGCTCCCGGTCGGCGGCGACTACGCCCCGCCGTGCCGCTGGGTGATGGACATCCACCGCGACTGGAACGCCCGTTACGTCTGGCCGCGCTTCGTCAGCGGCATCCCCCGCGACTTCTTCGCCGCCGTGCGGGCCGAGTTGGCCGAGGAGGGCCGCAAGGCCTCCCCGCAGACCCGGGACATGAACCCGGTCTACACCGGCAAGGACGTCTCCTACATCGACACCAAACAGGCCCAGCGCTACGGCGAGACCCTCCTCGCCGACGCGGAGGCCTGGGCCACCCTGGCCTCGCTCGTGGCCGAACACCCCTACCCGGACGCCGCGTTGGACAAGGCCTGGCGGCAGCTGATCTACGGCGCCCACCACGACGCGATCACCGGCTCCGAGTCGGACCAGGTGTACATCGACCTGATGACCGGCTGGCGCGAGCTGTACGACCTGGCGGAAGCGGTGCACGCCGACGCCACGGACGCGATAGCCGCCGAGGTCGCCCCGCTGCCGGGCGCAGGCGCCGACCTGGTGGTGTTCAACGCGGCGACCTGGGAGCGCCGGGACGTCCTGACCGTCGCCGACCCCGGTCTGGTCCCGCTCGACGACACCGGCCTGCCGCTCCCGGCCGTACGCGAGGGGGACCTGCTCCGGCTGGTCGTACCGGACGTGCCCGGCCTGGGCCTCAAGGCCCTCCCGCTCGCCGAGGGTTCGGTGCCCGGCTGGACCCCCGGCGAAGGCCTCACCATCCGCAACGAGTTCTACGAGGTGACGGTCGACCCCGCGCGCGGCGGCGGCGTCAGCAGCCTGCGCGAACTGGCGGGCGGCGGCCGGGAGTTGCTGCGCGCCGGCGACATCGGCAACGAACTCGTCGTGCAGGAGGAGTACGCCCGGCACCCGCGCTTCGGCGAGGGCCCCTGGCACCTCACGCCGACCGGAACCACCGCCGCCCGCAGCCGGGACGTCACCGCCGACATCGATGTCCGGCACTCCCCCGCCGGTGCCCGGATCACCGTCACCGCCGACCTGGGACTGTTCCGGTACACGCAGCGGCTGACGCTGTGGACCGGGGTGGCGCGCCTGGACGTGACGACCACGATCGACGGCTACGACGGCGCCGACCGGCTGATCCGGGTGCGCTGGCCGTCCGACGTGACCGGCGGGCTGCCGGTGCACGAGGTGGCGGACGCGGTGATCGGGCGCGGGTTCGGCTTCGTGGACGTGGACAGCGAGGAGTTCCCGTGGACGCTGGACAACCCGGCGAACACCTGGTTCGGCCTCGGCTCCACCGCGCGGGTCGCGGTGCACGACGAGACGGGACGCCTGCTCGGCCACCGGTCGATCGGTGTCGCCGAACTCGTCCACACCGACTGGGAGGCGGCCGGTGAACTCGGCGCCCCGCTCGCGGCGGCCCTGGTCCGGGCCGGGGTCACCGCGACCTCGACCGTCGCGGGCGGTCCGCGCTACGGCGATCTCGAAGTCGACTCCAATCTCCCGGACTTCCGGATCGCGGTGGGAGCGCCCGAGCGCAACCCCGTGGTCGCCGAGGCGCTGGGCTGGGACCCGGCCGCCGGGCGCGAGCTGCGCCGCCAGCTGGCCGAGCGGGGGGTGGCGGCGGTGTGGGTCGCGCCGCGGGCCGGGCTGCGCGAGGAGTGGGTGCCCGGGGCCGATCTGCGCGATCTGGAACGGCTGCCGCTGCTCGTGGTGGCGGGCGCCCGGCCCGAGGACGACGCCAAGGCGGTCGACGCGCTGGTCGCCGACCTCGACGACGCGGTCCTGACGGCCACGGCGGCGGGCGGCGGCGAGGCGCTGCCGCCGGGAGACACCTGGGACGGCCGCACCTTCGCCGTCCTGAACCGGGGCACTCCCGGCTGTGTCGTGACCTCCGACGGCGACCTCCACATGTCCCTGATGCGCTCCTGCACCGGCTGGCCCTCCGGCATCTGGGTCGACCCGCCGCGCCGTACCGCGCCCGACGGCTCCGCCTTCCAACTCCAGCGCTGGACCCACGAGTTCGAGTACGCGGTGGTCGCGGGCGCCGGCGACTGGCGCGAGGTCGGGCTGCCGCGGGCCGGACATGAGTTCAACCACCCGCTCACGGCCCGGCTGCGCACCTCCCCCGGACAGGGCACCCTGCCGAGGAAGTCCGCGCTGCTCGGCCTGGAACCGGCGGGCGAGGTGGTCCTCGACGCCCTCAAGCCGCTCGGCTCACCGCTCGCCCGGGGCAGCGCGGTACCGGCCGACCCCGGGCACGGTGTCGTCGTACGGATGCACGAGGTGAACGGGCGGCCGGTGCGGGCCCGGATCCACGGGCCGCGGGAGTGGACCGAGGGTTCCCGGGCCGACGTACTGGAGGCGCCCGGCGCGGAGTTGACGCCGGAGCGGGACGGCGGGCTCGCCGTCGACCTCACCGGTTTCGAGGTCGCGACCGTGCTGGCGGCCACCAGCGCCGCTTCCACGACCGGGCCCGGGCCCGGAACAGCGGCGCACGAGCCCGCGCAGCCGGTCCACACCCGCTACTGGCTGCACAACTCCGGCCCCGCGCCGCGCGGGAACATGCCGGTGTCGGTGTACCTCTCCCCCGCCACCCTCACCGCCGCCGGACCGGTCACCGCGACCGTCCGGGTCGGCTCGGAGCTCACCGACGCCCCGGTGCTGGGCGCGGTGACCTTCGAGGTGCCGGACGGATGGACCGCCGAACCCGCCGAACTGCCGTACACGTTGGGGCCCGGCGGGTTCACGCTGGCCGAGGTGACCGTGACACCGCCGCCGGACCCGGCTCCCGGCCGGCACTGGCTCGCGGCCCGGCTGGCGTACGGCGGGCAGACGTACGAGGACACCGTCGCGCTGGACGTGCCGGACGGGCGGCTCGGGCCGACGCTGGTGTCCCGCCTGGGAGTCGACACGGTCACCGTGCGGGCGGGCGAGCGGGCCCGTGTCCCGGTGACCGTCCGCAACACCACCCGCGGGCCCGTCAACGGCACTCTGTGGGCCGTCTCTTCGTGGGGCACCTGGGCCGGTGTCGGGCCGGGCGTCCAGGGGTTCACGGTGGCCGGGGGCGCGGAGCGGGAGTGCGTGATCGAGGTGGACGGTTCGGCGGTGCCGCCGGGGTCGTACTGGCTGCTCGTGAAGGTCGCCTGGCACGGGTGCGTCGCCTATACGGAGGCCGTGGCGCTGGAGGTGACGCCGTGACGGCGGAGCACGCGGCCGTGGTGCGGGGCGCGGCCGTCCCCAAGGGGCGGGTGGACGCGCTGCTGGCGGCCGTACCGGCCCGGGGCCGGGAGGCCGCCCGGCCCGAGGCGCTCGCGCGGGCCGAGCGGCAGCGGCGGCGCTGGGCCACCCAGGTGGTGGTGATCGACGAGCTGGCCCAACGCGCTTGCGCGGAGCGGGGGTTGAAGCCGCCCGCGGAGGTGGCGCCGGAGCGGGTGCTCGCCGTCGCGGAGACCGATGTGGCGGATCTCGGCAGCATCGTCGCGGCGGCCCTCGCGCACTCCCCGGCCGTCCGGCTGCTGCTGGCCGAGCTGGAGGGCGAGCAGGAGATCGCGGAGGCGGCCGTGCGGGACTACTACGACCGCAACCGGGACCGCTTCCGCACGGCACAGGCGCTACGGCGCGGTGTCGACCCCTTCGGCCCGGTGTCGTCGGAGGACTTCGTGCCGTACGAGCAGGTCCGCGTGGGGGTCGCGCGGGAGCTGCGGCGGGCGGCGGGGCGACGCGCCCTGTTCGGCTGGTTGGACCAGGCCAAGGTCGGAGTCGTGTACGCCGCTGGGCACGAGCACCCCGGCGATCCGGCGCACCCGGACCACGAGCACCGGCACTGATCTCGTCCGGAACCTAAAAGCAACACGAGAACCATTGACCTCCGATGAATTCTGGTCCACCTTTTCATCAATCGGAGTCGAAGTTGGTTGATTGAACCAGATGTTGGCCGACGCCCAGGAGGGCAGCGATGCGCACAGGAAGACTGACCGGATCGATGGTGGGGATCATCGCCCTGACCCTGACGGCCGCCGGCTGCGGGCTGTCCGGCGGCTCGGGCGACAGCGACTCCACCGCGGGCGGCTGCAAGGTCGACAAGGGCAATGTGGGGTCCGGGAAGCTGACCGGTGAGGTGAAGGGCTCCATCACCTTCCAGACCACCAACCTGAAGAAGGACTTCGGCACGTTCTTCAACGGGGTCATCAAGTCCTTCGAGAAGGCCCACCCCGGTACCTCGGTGAAGTGGATCGACGACCCGGGCGACAGCACCTTCACCCAGCGCAATGTGGCCGACGCCCAGGCCTGCACACTGCCGGACGTCATCAACCTCAACGCGGAGACCGCCACGGCCCTGACGAAGGCGGGCTATCTGCTCGACCTCGGCGTCAAGGACCCCGACGCCGGCAAGCCGTTCGTCCCCGCGTTCTGGAAGTCGAGCACCTTCAAGGACGCTTCGGGCTCCGCGCTGCACACCGTGCTGCCCTGGTACACCGGCGGCATCGTCCTGACGTACAACACCGACCTGTTGAAGAAGGCCGGCATCGACCCGGCGAAGCCGCCGACGACGATCTTCGGGCTGTTCGCCGACTACGAGAAGATCGCCAAGTCCGCCAAGGGCAAGTACTACGCGACGATGGCCAACCCGATCTGGCGCATCCCCGCGGACTTCGACCAGATGAACATCAAGACCCTCTCCAGCGACGGCAAGTCGGCGGTGTTCGCGAACGATCCGCGCACCACGCAGTGGGTCGCCTGGATGGCGAAGCTGTACAAGGAGGGCGCGATGCCGAAGGACTCGCTGTCCTCCAGCAACGACCCGTCCACGCCGTACACGCAGGGCAAGGTCGCCTACGGTTCGACCAACCCCAGCTATGTGCGGTTCGTGAAGCAGAACAGCCCCTCGATCTACGCCAAGACGGCCGTCGGGCAGCAGCCCTTCGACGCGCTCGGCCACACCACCGGGGCACCCCAGTACATCTCGGTCGCCGCGACCAGCAAGCACGCGCCGGTGGCGCTGGCGTTCGCGGAGTTCCTCACCGACGCGGAGAACCAGACGGCCTGGGCGAAGGACCCGGACGTGGTGATCTTCCCGACCACGACCACCTCGCTCAACGACCCGTTCTTCCAGGACGTGACCGGCGACGACCAGTTCGCGCAGGCCCGCAAGCTGGTCGCCGACCAGCTCAAGACGACCACGGCCTACCAGACCAACCTCTCACCGGCCGTGCAGAACGCGATCGTGTCCCAGGTGCAGCTGGCCATGCAGGGCAAGAAGAGCCCGGCGCAGGCCGTGAAGGACGCCCAGGCGAAGGCCAACGAGCTGCTGAAGCAGGCCGGTTGATGGTGGCGACGCAGACCGCGAAGCCGGTGACCGTGCCCGGTGCCGAGGCCGTCGCCTCCGCACCGGGCACGACCCGCCCGCGCACGTTCCTCCGGGCCGTCCTCCCCGGCCCCGCCTCGGACGCCAACGGGGCCGCGCTGTACCGCCGTTGGTGGCTGCCCTGGCTGTGGACCGCGCCCGCGATCGTGTGCGCGGCGGTGTTCGGGGTGTTCCCGTTCCTCAACACCGTGCTGCTGTCGTTCACCGACGCCAAGCCGCTCGGCGGTGCCGCGGGCTTCGTCGGGCTCTCCAACTACACCCGGATGCTGGACGATCCGGACTTCTGGCTGGCGACCCGCAACAGCGTCCTGTACGCCGTGATCGTCGTTCCCCTGATGGTGCTGCTGCCGCTGCTGCTCGCCGTCCTGGTGGAGAAGAACCTGCCCGGCATCGGCTTCTTCCGCTCGGCCTTCTACACACCGGTCCTCGCCTCCAGCGTGGTCGTCGGCCTGAGCTGGCAGTGGCTGCTCGCCGACGACGGACTGGTCAACACCTGGCTGGAGAAGGCCCATGTGATCCGGTCGGCCATCCCCTTCCTGTCCGACTCGTGGCTGATCCTGCTCTCCGCGATGGGCCTGACCCTCTGGAAGGGCCTCGGCTGGTACATGGTCTTCTACCTGGCCGCCCTCGGGAACGTGCCGAAGGAGCTGCACGAGGCCGCCTCCATGGACGGCGCCGGAGCCGCCCGCCGCTTCTGGCACATCACCGTGCCCGGCGTACGGCAGGCGATGATGCTCGTCGGCACCCTCACCGGCATCGGCTCGCTGCGCGTGTTCACCGAGATCTACATGCTCGGCAGTTCCACCGGCGGCCCCGGCGGCGCGGACCGCACGCTGCCCTTCTACATCCGGGACGTCGGCCTCGACCCGATCACCGGAAACGCCGGCTACGGCTCGGCGGTGAGCGTGGCGCTGTTCGTCCTCACCCTGGGCCTGACCCTGCTGGCACAGCGCCTGACGAAGGAGGACGAGTCATGACGACGACCGCCGTGCGGCCCGAGTCCCGGCGCCCGGGCCCGCGTTGGCGGGACTACGGCCGCCCCCGCGAACTCGTCCTGCGCTACCTCCTGTTGCTGCTCGTCCTCGGTCTCACCGTGGGCCCGCTGATCTGGCAGTTCCTGGCCTCGCTGAAGGGCACCGGCGAGGACGTCTTCGGCGCGAACGCCTCCCTGCTCCCGCACCACCCGACCCTGCACGCCTACCGCGAGGTGTTCAGCCAGGTCCCGGTGGTGACGTACATCAGGAACAGCCTGATCGTCGTGGTCCTGTCGGTCGTGAGCCAGTTGCTGTTCTCCACGACGGCCGGCTACATGCTCTCCAAGCCCGCCTGGAAGGGCCGCCGCGCGGTCTGGGTCCTGCTGGTCGCCTCGATGATGTTCCCCTTCGAGTCGATCATGGTGTCGCTGTTCCTGAGCATCCGCGACCTCGGCCTGGTCGACAACGTGGTGGGCGTCTGGCTGCCCGGCTTCGTCGGCGCGATCAACGTCCTGCTGATGCGCGGCGCGTTCCTCGCCGTACCGCGCGAGATCGAGGACTCCGGGATGCTGGACGGCGCGGGCGAGTGGCAGCGCTTCCGGTACCTCTACCTCCCGTCGGCGTGGGGCGCGATCCTGGTGGTCACCATCAACACCTTCATCAGCGCCTGGGACGACTTCCTGTGGCCGCTGATCGTGCTGCGCTCCGAGGACCACATGACCCTGACGCTGGGCCTGTCCCGCTTGCAGAGTTCGTCGTTCGGCTACGACCAGCGGGTGGTGATGGCCGGTTCGGTGATCTCCGTGATCCCGGTCCTGGTCCTGTTCGTCATCACCCAACGCTGGTTCTACAAGGGCGTGTCGGCCGGCGCGGTCAAGCTCTGAGCCGTACGACGACGGGTTCCGCGGCGAGCGCGGACCGCGCGGACCGGGCGACCCGGACCTCCACGGCACCGGCCCGGCCGAACCGGTCGGTGCCGAAGGGGACGGCCACCGTGCGCCGTTCGCCCGGTGCCAGGTCCACGCTCCGGAACCCGTGCAGTTCGAGCGTGCGCGGCCAGACCGGGGTGAGCAGCCGGCGGACATACACCTGGACGACCGAACGGCCGGGCCGCCGCCCGGTGTTGGTGACCTCGACCTCGATCGCGCTCCCCGCCCGCCGCGGCGGACCGTACGCGAAGCTCGTGTACGACAGCCCGTGCCCGAAGGAGTGGCGCGGCTCGGCGTCGGCGTCGACATAGCCGCCGTACTCGATGTCCTTGTGGTTGTAGTAGACGGGGAGTTGGGCCACCGAGCGGGGCACGGAGACGGGCAGGCGGCCGGTCGGCTCGGCTCGGCCGAGCAGGATCTCGGCGACGGCCTCGCCGCCCCAGGGGCCGGGGTACCAGGCGGTGAGCAGCGCGCCCGCGCGGTCGGGGACGAGGTGCGGGCGGCCCTGGATCAGGACCACGGCGGTGGGGGTGCCGGTCGCGGCGACCGCGTCGAGCAGCGCGTACTGGGCACTGCCGAGGCGCAGGCCCGCGAGGTCGGCGCCCTCGCCGCAGGTCATCTCCGAAACGGCGTTGCGCGCCGCTCCGTTGGCGTCGAAGTCGGTACCGGCGGTACGGGCGCTGCTGCCGCCCAGCACCAGGACGGCCAGGTCGGAGGCGGCGGCAGCGGCGACCGCCTCGGGGATGCCGGAGAGGTCGTCGCCGGTCAGGGCGCAGCCGGGGGCGTGGCGGATGTCGGTGCCGGGCGGGGCGAGCCGTCGTAGGCCGTCCAGGACGCTGACACCGGAGCGCTGGGGTGCCGTGTAGTCGCCCGACTGGTGGGCGTGGGTGGCCGATTGGGGGCCGAGGACCGCGATGCGGGAGACGGTGGGCCGGACGGGCAGGACGTCGTCGTCGTTGCGGAGGAGGGTGACCGCGGCGCGGGCGAGGGCCGTGGACAGCTCCCTGCCCCGCTCGGGTGACGGCAACTCGCAGGTGTCGTAGGGGCGTTCGAAGAGGCCGAGGCGGAACTTCAGGCGGAGGACGCGGGCGGTGGCGGTGTCGACGGCCTCCTCGGTCACCAGTCCCCGCTCGACCGCCTCCTCCAGGTGGGTGAAGCCCTCGTCCCAGAGGCTGAGGTCGACTCCGGCATTGAGGGCGAGGGCCCCCGCCGAGACGGCGTCGCCGGTGATGCGGGCGAGTCGGTCCACGGCGAGGCCGTCGGCCATGACGAGGCCCTCGAAACCCCAGTCCTCGCGCAGGAGTTGGTGGAGCAGGGCGCGATTGCCCGAGCAGGGCAGGCCGTCGACCTCGTTGTAGGCGGACATGACGGCGGCGGCCCCGGCGCGGACTCCGGCGCGGGCGGCGGGGAGGTGGATGTCGTGGAGTTCGCGCAGGCCGAGTTCGGACTCGGCGGAGTTCCGGCCGCCGACCGTGGCGCCCTGTCCGGCGAAGTGCTTGAGGACCACGGGGGCCTTGTCGGGGGCGAACCCGGCCGTCGTGTCGCCCTGCATGCCGTTGACGAGTGCCTCGGTGAGGCGGGCGGCGAGGTGCGGGTCCTCGCCGAAGCACTCCTCCGTGCGGCCCCAGCGGGGGTCGCGGGCGATGTCCAGGGCGGAGACGAGGGCCACATGGGCGCCACGGGCGCGGAGTTCGGCCGCCGCGTGGGCGGCGGCCCGCTCGTAGAGGTCGGGGTCCCAGGTGGCGCCGACGGCCAGGTTGACCGGGAGGACCGTGCCGTCCAGGGCCATGTGGCCGTGCGGCACCTCCTCGACGAACAGGGCCGGGATGCCGAGGCGGCTGCTGTCGATCACATGGCGCTGCACCGACTCGGCCAGGGCGGCGCTGTCCTGGGCCCCGGGGCCGTTGCCGTGGTCGACACCGGACCAGGCGTCGGCGCGGAACAGGCCGTAGAGCGCGCCCAGTCCGGCGAAGCGGGTGGTCTCGGCGCGCAGGGCGTCGGTGAGCCGGAAGCCCTCGGGTGTGCGGCGGTAGGCGTCCCAGCCGTACATCCGCTGGTTGAGCTGACCGACCTTCTCGCGCAGGGTCATCCGGGCGAGGAGGTCGCGGACCCGGGCGTCGACGGGGGCGTCGGGGTCGCGGTAGAGAGGCGTGGCGGTGTCGGTCATCGGTCGTCACCCGCGTGGGCGAGCCGGGCGAGGGCGACCGCGCCCCGGCAGCCGTCCGGTACCCAGTCGAGGGTCAGGCCGAGGGGACGGAGACGGTCGGTGAGGGGGGCCGTCAGCGGGCCCTCGGGGCCGAGCAGACCGCCGGTGGCGACGATGCGTTCGCCCGGGGTCGGATGCAACGCCCGTACGGTGGACACCAGTTGGTCCGCCGCCTCGTCGAGGATCCCGGCCGCCACGGTGTCCTGAGCGCGGGCCGCCTCGACGACCAGCGGGGCGAAACGCGCGAGGCGGATGGGGAGTTCGGCCATCACCGCGGGGAGCACGTGCATGCGGTAGGCCTCGCGGTGGGCGCGCGACCAGGCGCCGTCGCCACGGGCGTCGCCGTCGCCGGGGAGCGCGTCGCCGGGGACTCCCAGCGCCCGCCCCACCAGCGCGGCCAGGGCCGTCGCCGTACCCCTGCCGTCGGCCATCCGCAGTGCCGCGCGTACCGCGGCGCGGCCGATCCAGAAGCCGCTGCCGTCGTCGCCGAGGAGCCAGCCGTCGCCGTCCACGGTGGCGGTGGAGCGGCGGTCGGTGATGCGCAGGGCGACCGCGCCGGTGCCGGCGACCAGGGCGAGGCCGTCGGCCGGGGTGCCGGGGGCGGAGGCGAAGGCCGCCTCGATGTCGCTGCGGACGCGGACCCGGTCGGCCGGGATGCCGAGGCGCCGGAGCGCCGCCGTGAGGGCGGTGCGGGCGTTGACATGGCCCGGTTCCTCGGTGGAGGCCGCCGTGGCGCCCGCGAAGCCGCCGGACACGGCGACCACCCGGGCCCGCACGGCCGGCGGGACGGCCTGCGCGATCGCGTCGGCCAGGTGGTCGGTGAGGCGCGGCACCGGGACGGTCAGGGCGTTGCCGGGTCCGGCCGCGCCCTCGCCGAGCGGGCGCCCGTCCTCGGCGGCGGCGAGGACGGCGCGGGTGCGGGTGCCGCCGGCGTCGAGGCCGATGACGACATCACCACGGAATTCCTGGTTCAAATCATTGCTCATTACTGACTATGGTGGTTGATACATTCACGGAGGGCAAGACCGGACCCGGGGAGGATCCCATTCCTACGCTTCGCTTCGGCGTCAACTACACGCCGCGCCGCGGCTGGTTCCACTCCTGGCAGGACTTCGACCCGGCGCACGCCCGTGAGGACCTGGCCCAGATAGCCGGGCTCGGCCTGGACCACGTCCGGATCTTCCACCTCTGGCCGCTGCTCCAGCCCAACCGCGCCCTGATCCGCACGACCGCCGTGGACCAGCTGGTGCACCTGGTCGACCTCGCGGGCGAGGCGGGGCTCGACGTCCTCGTGGACGGCGTCCAGGGGCATCTCTCCAGCTTCGACTTCTACCCGGAGTGGACCCGCAGCTGGCACCACCGCAACGTGTTCACCGACCCCGACGCGATCACGGCCCAGGCGGAGCTGCTGCGCACCCTGGGCCGCGCCCTGGCCGACCGCCCGAACCTGATCGGCCTCCAACTCGGCAACGAGCTCAACAACCTGGTGGAGCACAACCCGGTCACGGCGGACGAGGTGGACCACTATCTCGACACCCTGCTGGCCGCCGCCCGCGCGCAGCTGCCGCCGGACCGGCTGGTCACGCACTCCGCGTACGACGCCGCCTGGTACGGCGACGACCATCCGTTCACCCCGCGGGCCTCGGCCGGCAAGGGCGATCTGACCACCGTCCACCCGTGGGTGTTCTCGGGCGACTGCGCCCGCCGTTACGGTCCGCGCTCCCCGCAGGTGCTCCATCTCGCCGAGTACGGAACGGAGTTGGCGAAGGCGTACGCCGTCGAGCCGGGCCGGCCGGTCTGGGTCCAGGAGACGGGTGCGCCGGAACCGCACATCCCGGCCGCCGACGCGCCGGAGTTCGCCCGCGCGACCGTGCGCAACGCGGCCGAGTGCGAGGGCCTGTGGGGGGTGACGTGGTGGTGCTCGCACGACGTGGACCGCTCGCTCGCCGACTATCCCGAACTCGAATACACACTGGGCCTGTTCGACTCGGCGGGCCGTGCCAAGCCGATCGCCGAGGCCTTCGCCGAAGTGATCGCCGAGCCGCACACCGTACAACCCAGGGAAACGGCCCTCGTGTTGGACTGCGCTCCGGGCACCCGGTCGGTGTCCGGTCCGGGCGGCGCGTACTTCGAGGAGTGGATGAGGCTGCGCGCGGAGGGCCTGCGCCCGGCCGTGGTGCTCGCCGAACGGGCCCAGGACCAGGGGTACTTGGCGGCACGCGGCATCAAGGAAGTCGTCCACCCGGCATGACGCTCACGCGTCGGCCAGTACCTCCGCGACCGCGCGCAGGTTGACCCGGCCGCGCCCGTAGGAGCAGAGGGCGCCGCCCTCCGGCAGTCCGGTGTCGACCAGTACGGCGTCGGGTCGCCGGGCGACCAACGTGTCGCGGAGCCGGGCCTGCCAGGGGTGCAGGACGGCGTCGGAGGTGGCGACGACCAGGGGTCCGCCGCGGCCCGCGATGGTGTCGGCGAGGGCCGCGGGGTCGGCCGGTTCGGCGTTGAGGGCGGTTCCGGTGGCCGTGGGGTCGACGGCGCGGAGTTCGGTGAGGAGGTCCTCGCCGCCCCAGTTCAGGGCGGGGTGCGGGGCCGGGAACAGGTCGACGACATGGGCGCCGCGCACGGGCGGCGGCAGCGGCCGGGTGCGGACGGCGCGGCGCGCGGCCTCCAGTCCGGCGCCCGCGTCCCAGGCGGCGACCGTCCGGCGGGGTGTCGCGTACCGCTCGGCGAGCCGGCGCACCCGGCCGGCCGCCTCCCACACCCGCTCCTCCGCCAGCATGCGGGCGTGCAACGCGTCGAGGACGGCGTCCCGGCAGGCCAGGGTGACCGCCAGGTCCGGTACGGCGACGATGACTTGGTCGGCCCCGGCGGCGAGCGCGATCCGGGCGCCGGCCGCCTCGCCGTACTCGTCGGCGATGGCCTTCATCTCCAGCGCGTCGCTGACCAGGACGCCGTCGAAGCCGAGGTCGAGGCGGAGCAGATCGCCGAGGATGCGACGGCTGAGGGTGGCCGGGCGGTTGGCGTCCAGGGCCGGGAAGACGACATGGGCGCTCATCAGCATGGGCACGCCCGCGGCGACGGCGGCGCGGAACGGTTCGAGGTCGACGAGGAGTTCGTCGTAGGGCCGGGGGTCGATCGCGAGGCCGTGGTGGCTGTCGGTGATCGTGCCGCCGTGGCCGGGGAAGTGCTTGGCGCAGGAGGCGATGCCGCGCGCGTCGGTCGCGGTGATCCAGGCACGCAGCTGGCGGCCGGCCGGCTCGGGGTCGGCGCCGAAGGAGCGGGTGCGCACGATCGGGTTGCGCGGCTGGTGCTGGAGGTCGGCGACCGGCGCGTAGGAGACGGTGATGCCGAGGGTGGCGAGGTGGCCGGCGAGGGCGTCGGCGCACCGGGCGGTCAGCGCGGGGTCGTCGACGACCCCGAGGGCGTAGGAGCCGGGGACGTCCGGGGCGTCGGCCCGCACCAGGTGGCCGATGCCGCCGCCCTCGTTGTCGATGGCCACGAGCAGGTCGGGGCGCAGGGCGCGGAGTTCGTCGGTGAGCCGGCGCACCTGTGCGGCGTCCCGGATGTTGCGGGTGAAGAGGATGACTCCGCCGAGGCCGCGGTCGATGAGCCGCTTGAGGGTGTCCGGCACGGTCGTCACGCCGTCGAATCCGGCGACCAGACAGCGGTGGGCCGCCTCGTCGAGGTCGACGGGGAGGGCGAGGGCGGCGGACGAGGTCTCGGCGTGGGTCATACTGGAATTCAAATGGCTCGCTCAACCTAAAGTCAACAAACCGATGGATTGTTGATTCAGGCAATGATTCCGACCCGGCCGCGCTTCACCTGTGCCGTCCGCTCCCCTTCATACGCGCCATCCGCTCCCCGTTCATCCGTGCCGTCCGATTCGCTCAGCCGCCCGCGCCCCTTCCGCTTCCCGACACCACTGCGTCATACCGGATGGGAACGTTTCGCCTCGTGTCCCTGCTTCCGCTCGAAGAGATCCCCGGGCCGCTCCCCGCCACCACCCCCGGCCCGGCTCCCACTCCCGCCCCCGTCCCCTTCCGTCTCCCCGCCGCCGCGCGGCTCGCCACCAAGGTCCTGACCCTGCTGCCGCTGCTGCTGATCGCGGTGTGGGCGGCGGTCGACTGGCGTGCCATGTACGACGGCACGGCCCGGCTCGCCTCCGCCGACCCCTGGTGGCTGCTCGCCGCGTTCTTCTTCACCTGCCTCGGCTGGGGCACCGCCGCCCTGGTCCGCCAGGGTGCCGTGCCGGAACGGCTGCCGACCGGTCTGCTGATCGCCTCCCAGTTCGCGGCCGGCGCGGCGAACCACGCCCTGCCGGCCAGCATCGGCGCGCACGCCGTCACACTGCGCTTCCTCCAGGGCCGGGGCATCCCCCTCGCCCGCGCCACCGCCTCGCTCGCCCTGTACTCGCTCGTCAGGCCGATCGCGAAGACGCTGGTGCTGCTGGTCTTCCTGATCTCCTTCCCCGAGATGCTGCGCTTCGGCCAACTCGCCCCCAGAGGCTGGTCGTTGCTGCTGGCCGTCGGCGGCCTGACGACCGTGCTCGCCACGGCCGCCGTCCTGCTGTGCGCGGTGCGACGGCTGCGCAGCCCGGTGCTGCGCTGCGTCCGCACCGCCCTGACGGACGTACGACAGCTGCACACCATGCCCAGCCGGATCCTCGCCCTGTGGGGCGGGGCCGCCGCCGCCCCGGTGCTACAGGCGACCGTGATCTTCGCGGTCGGGGCCTCGCTCGGCCTGCCGCTGCCCTGGGCGCAGGTGGTCCTCGCGTTCCTCGCCGCCAGCACCGCGGTCGGCGCCGTGCCCGCGCCCGGCGGGATCGGTCCGGTCGACGCGGCGACGGTGTTCACGATGGTCGCGTTCGGCGCCCCCATGGACCTGGCCACGGCGAGCGTCATCGGCTACCGCGTCCTGACGGTGTGGGTGCCGTTGCTGCCCGGGGCGTTGATGCTGTCGGCGCTGGTGCACCGGAAGGTGCTCTGAACGGAAGGTGCGCTGAACGGAGGTGCTGTGACAGGAAGGTGCTCTGACCGAAATCCACTTGTACGGCCGCTCCTCGCACCTCTAACGTCGCTGCTCATCGACGTGTAGCTCAGTCAGGAGAGCACCGGGCTCTGGACCCGGAGGGCGCGGGGGCGGTACCCGCCACGTCGGCTTATGGACGACGACGCTGAGCAGCAGCACCTCACCGCGGCCCCCGGCTACGCCCTGGGCCAGCTGGCCAAGGCCTTCACGACCGCGCTGACCCACGAGGACGCCGACACCCGCCGTCGCGCGGAGGGCCGCGCCCGGCGCTGGCGAGCCGTGCTCGCGGGCATGGCGAGCGGGCGGCTGGCGGTCGGTTCGCGCACCCCGGTGGCCGGGCTTCCGGCCTGGGTCACCCCCGAGGTGGTGCGCGGCGGCTTCGCCACCGGCTCGCCGAGCGCGGGCGGCCCGCTCCAGCCGTACGAGATCCGGCTCGCGGAGCGGTTCGGGGTGCCCGCGGACCGGCGGGCGCTGTTCGCGCACTGTCTGACGGACGCCGGACTCACCTGGCTGTGGGGGCAGTTGAACAGCGGGCGGTACGAGGTGACCGTGCCGGAGGAGGGCGCGCTGCTCACGATGGCCTGGCTGGTGCGGCACGGGGAGACGGCCGCCGCGCTGGACCTGGTCGCGGAGCTGGAGCCGTTCACGGACCGACTGCGGTTCCTGCCGCGCCCGTCGGCCGGTCGGGCCGCGCCGGATGTCACCGACGCGCTGCACCGCCGTACGGTCGACGACACCGTGGGCAGGCTGGTCCGGCGCCGTCCGAACGACGCCGTGGAGGCGCAGCGCGAGGCGCTGACCGTCTGGCAGCCGTTCGGCGACGAGTTGCTCGCGCACTGGCTGGAGACGGCGGGCGGGGCGGACGGGCGAGTGCTCGGACTCGCCCCGGACGACGGCTGGTCGGCGCGGGGCGGCGAGCTGCTGGGCCGCTACCGGTCGCTGGCCCGGGAGCACACCCGCTGCGGGAAGCACCGCAGCCCGAAGGGGAACCTCGGGATTCTGCGCGGCGCGCTGGAAGAGACCGTCGCCGGGCGGGAGTTGGACGCGCGCACGCTCGGGCTGCTGCGGCACGCCGTCACCTCGATGGTGCGCCGACGCGGTCTGCCCGGATCGCCCGCGCACACCGAACTGCGGCGCGCGCAGCGGGTCCAGGCCGCCGTTCCCTCCCATCACGCCCTGGCGCAGGTGGTGTTGGGGCGGCTCGCCACGCTGCCCCAGGACTCGGGCATCGCCGATCCCACGCCCGTGCTCGCCCCGGTGTCCGTGCCGGAGGAGCGGGAGACCGGGGTCCCGGCCGGAGCCCGGCTCCCGCTCGTGCTGCGCCGGGTGGTCGAGGACGCGCTGAGCGCACCGGTCGACGTCCTGGTCGAGCGGGGTGTCGTCCCCTCGGCGGAGGTACTGGCCGAACTGGTACCGCAGTTGGTCGCCGTCACGGGCGCGCGGGCCTACGCCGACGAGGCGCTGCGGACACTGATGGCCGCGAACTACCGCGCGTTCCGCAACCGGCGTTCACTGCTCCTGCTCGACCTGGAGCGGCAGGTCCGGACGGAGGAACTGCCCTGGGTGCGGGCGGTGGCGGCGTGGCGTGGCGACGGCTCCGCCGAAGCGGCCCTGGTGCTGCGGCAGTTGGGCGGGCTGGCGGTGCGCGGGTTCCCCGGGACGATCCTCCCCAATCCGCTCGTACGCGAACTCGGCGTGCTCGCGCGTCAGTCGGGCCTCGGCGCTCCGCTGGTGGAGGAGCTGGCCGCCGACATCTTCATGAACAGCTTCGGGCCGAAGTTCCTCGAAGCGGCCCTGATCGCGGGCGAGTTGCTGGGCGGTTCGCTCTACGAGCGGTACTACGGCATCGACTACGCGGCGATCGGTGAGCTGGCGAGCGCCGAGCGGGCGGGCGCGGAGCGAGCGGGCACCGAGCGGGCGCGCGGTCCGAGAAGGGCCCGTACCTCTCCGGGGTTCGGCCAGCTGTGCGCGGAGCGGGCCCGGACCGCGTCCTCGGCACCGGCCGGGCCGAAGTCCGGTGCCGCGCACGGGTCCTGGGTGGCGGAGAACGGCAAGGTGATCGAGCAGTCGCAGATCCTGACCACGCACAATCTGGCCACGCTGGTCCACCGGGTCGGCATCGCGCCCGGGCCGGGCTGGGACGCGTTGGCTCGGCGCTGTTTCGTGACCGTGTGCCGGCTGACGGGCCGGGTGCACCACAACCCGCGGCCGTACGCCACGATCAAGGACGCGGCCTACGCCTGGCGGCAGTCGGTGTTCCATCTCTCGCTCTGCCCGCCCGCCGAACAGCGGCGCGTGCTGGCCGAGTTGGACGCGGAGACGGGTCGTCACCCGGCCCATGTGGCCGCCCGGCTCGGGCCCGCCCTGGCGGGGCTGCGGCTGGTCGCGGACGGCGGCGCCTTCGGCCCGGACGGTACGGCGGACCGCGGCCGGGCCCGCCGGCTGCTCGGCTGGACCACGGACGGCCACTGGCTGGCTGTCGACCCGACCGGCCGGGCACCGCGGGCAAGTTGAGTGGTCGCGGACCGGGTCCTGGGACCCGGTCCGGGCCCTAGACCCGGTCGGCCGCCGTCGTGCGCACCGCCGCCTCCGTGAGGGTCGTCGCGGTGCGGACGGCGCTGGCGACGGCCTCGTCGGGGGTGAGCCCGAGCTGGTCGGTGAGGGTGAACAGGGCGTCCGCGCCGACGACCACGGCGAGGCTCCGCTTGAGCTGGGTGAACGCGTCCGGGTCCGTCGCGCCGAGGGTGGCGCGCAGCGGGTCGAGGGCGTGGTCGATGAGGCCGAAGCGGATGCCGGGCCGCATGCTCTCCGCGTCGGGGCGGACGATGGTCGCGGCCATCATGGCGCGTACCCCGCCCTGGCGGGCGAGGATGCCGCGCAGCAGGAACTCGCAGGCGTAGGCGACCCGTTCGACGGGGTCGCGGGAGTCGGCGACCGGCTGGAGCGCCTCGGCCGGCTCGGGCCAGACACCGGCCAGCGCCTCGCCGATCAGGGACGGCAGGTCGGGGAAGTAGCGGTAGGCGGTGGCCTCGGAGACCAGGGCGGCGCGGGCGACCTCGGGCATGGTCACCTCGCTGCCCGTGCCGATCAGCGTCCGGGCCGCGTCGACGATCGCCGTACGGGTGCGCTTCTTCTGATTGCTGCGGCCCGTGTCCGTCTGCGTTGTCGCCATCGGTGCGTCACTTCCCCGTTTTCGCCGGTCGCTGCCGTCCGTCCCTTCCGCACGTTATCACGATCGACTCTCGTCATGAGAGTTCACTTGCACGAAGCGGGCGGCGCGCCTACTGTCCTCCTGTCCCCAGCCGCACAACACACGGCGAACACAAGGGAGTCGGAGATGAACGAGGTTTCCGTGGTCGGTCCGCAGGACGGCGAGTCGATCCGGCTGGGCCCGGTCACGATGCGCATCCTGGAGGACGGCAGCACCACCGGCCACCGCCTGGGCATCGGCGAGATCACCATGGCCCCGCGCACCCAGGGCCCGCCGCAGCACCGCCACGGCCGGCACGACGAGGGCTTCTACGTCGTCTCCGGCACCGTGCACTTCACCATCGGCGAGACCGTCCACGTGGCCCCGGCCGGCACCCTCGCGATGATCCCGCCCGGCGCCCCGCACACCTTCGCCAACCCGGGCGACGAACCCGCCGTGATGATCAACACCTTCACGCCCGACCTGTTCGTGCAGTACTTCCGTGACCTGCGGGACATGATCGCCGGCGGCCGTGAGTTCAACACCGAGTCGACCGTCGAGACGATGAGCCGCTACGCCACGGTCCCGGCCACCGACTACGCCTGAGGCGAGGCCGTGGGGCCGGGGACCGCGGGGCCAACGCCCTTGAGGCGGGGGCTACTTGTGGGTGCGGGCGGTCGGGGTGGGCTCGGTGCCCTCCGCACGCACGGTGCTGTGGCCCTTCTTCGGGGGAAGGTGCCGGGGCACGACGTCCTGGGGGAAGGTGAGTTGCTGGTTCATCCACTTCAGGGCGGCGGGCATCTCCCGTACCCAGGTGGGGAAGTTGTGGCTGCCGGACTCGGGCAGGATGGACACGACGCGCATGGGCGCCTTGACGGCCTTGATGAAGGCGAGGGTCTGCGGGTAGCCGCGCTCGCCGTGCTTGCTCTCGGCGACCAGGACGGAGACCTGGGGTGCGGGCAGGTGCTTCAGCCGCCACATCAGGTCGTGTCCGTTGACCCGGTTGACACGGCCCAGGCCGCTGCCGAAGAGGTTGCCGGTGGTGGGGTCGTCCTTGACCCGGTAGTCGGGCGAGAGCGCGGCGGCCGTGGTGTAGACGTGCGGGTTGCGCATCGTCAGCTGCAAAGCGCAACTGCCGCCGGAGGAGTAGCCCATGACGCCCCAGGCGCTGGCGTCGTGGCCGACCCGGTAGGTGGCCTTGAGAGCCTGCGGGAGGTCCTTGGCGAGGAAGGTCTCGGTCTGCGGTCCGCCGGGGACGTTCACGCACTCGGTGTCGCGGGGCGGGGCGATGGTGGGCCGGATCATCACCATGATGGTCGGCTGCATCTGGCCGCTCTTCTGCAACTGCCCGGCGGTCTGCGAGACCCGAAGGTACTGGGCGAGGTTGAAGATGCTGCCCGGGTAGCCGCTGAGCGCGACGACGACCGGGAAGCGCTGCCTGGCGTAGGCCTTCTGGAAGTACTGCGGGGGCAGGTAGACGAAGGCCGGGTCGACGACGCCGGTGCGGCGGCCGATGACCTTCACGGACTCCACCTTGCCGTTGACCGCGGGATTGCCGGTGGGCAGCCCGCTGACCCGGTTCAACTGCTCGTCGGAGGCGGGCTGCACCAGCGCCCCCTTCACGGAGACGCCGGTCGCGCCGCCGCTGTGGTCCGCCGCCTGCGTCACGCCCACGGGCGCGGTGTCGGTGTTGCCGAAGAGCTCGTCCCACGATCCGAAGAACTGGTACGAGGAGTTCAGCCAGCACGCGAACGCGGCGATGATCGTGACTTGCGTCACTCCGATGGCTGTCAGCCGTCCGAGCACCTGCCGCACCCCGGGCTTGGCGAGCCGCGGCCATACCCAGACAAGCAGCGCCACGCAGACGACGGCGACGGCCGCCATCACATAAACGGTAGTCTCGCTGGTCAAACCCATGCCACTCAGTCCCCGGTTCCTTGCCTGTGCTCGATCCTTCACACAGAAGGAGGGCTACGGACCCCTTCGCGTTCCTCAACGAGCGCGAATAGGACAAAGAAGCGGGTCTCTTACCGTTTCCACATCCGGCCGCGGCGGCGGGCGCGGCCGGACGGTTCAGCTGGTCGCCTTCTTGCCGGTCGGGCCGACCGCGAACCACGTGCCGCCGACGCCCTGACCGTTCAGATCGCCGGGCTTGCTGTCGCCGGAGAAACGGTAGACGGGCAGGCCGCCGACGGTGATCTGGACCTGGCCGTCCTCACGGCGGATCGCCCCGACCTCCTTGGGGTCCACGCCCGCCAGGTAGACGTTGCCGCCCTCCTCGACGGTCACGGGCGGCCACTTCACCGCGCAGGCGTCGTTGCAGGTCGACCGGGAGGGGGCGGCAGTGTCGTCGTCGAAGCGGTACAGCGCCGCCTGGTTGATGTTGATGAGGTGCGGCGAGGAGAGCGAGGACGAGGTCACCGCCGACAACTGCACCCACTTGGGCGGCGCTTCCTGCACCACCGCCCCGACCACGGTCCCGCCGGTGCCGCTGAGACCGGCGTCCTTCGCCGTCGAATCGACCACCTGCAATGCCGAGTTGCCCGCGCCCTGAGCCGATGCCGACGCCGACGCCGGGGCCGAGGGGGACGCGGGAGCGGGGGACGAGGCGGCCGGGGACGAGGCGGCCGGAGTGTCGCCGATGGAGATCGTCTTGCCGCAGGCGGTAAGGCCCGCCACGCCGGACAGGGCGAGCAGGGAGGCGACGACGGCACGGCGTGCGGTGCTCTTCGAGGAGCGCGGGCGGGTCTGGAGCGCGGTCATGTGGGCAACACGAGACAGCCGCCCGCGAAGGTTCAACAGGGGTGAACGTTCGGGGGCCGCGACCTCGTGTTCAGGACGGACACGATTCCCCACCGCACAGAGACGGGGCCCGCCATGGCGTCGGAGGTCAACATCCCCGGGAGCGAACTCAAGGAGGCCCAGGACATGTTGGGCTTCGTGCACAACTTCATCGACATCGGACACACCACGTTCGACTTCGACGCGGCCTTCGGGCCCGAGCTCGCCCGCGGCTCCGCCCAGAACTTCGAGGACAGGTGGAACGACGGCAAGGGCCGCTTGCAGAAACAGGTGCTGGGCATCAAGGACGGCATCGGCAGCATCCTCGACGCCTTCGAGAAGACCGACCTGGACGCGGTGTCCAACCTCGACAACGGAAAAGGCGGCAGCTGACCGATGAACACCGCACAGCGTTTCCTGCTGGACATCCCGGACTCCTGGAACCAGGTCGACGTCACCGGCGAGGAGTTGGCCAGGGCCCGCGCGCAGGCCCTGGCCTCGACCGACGAGCCCCGTGAGAAGGCCCGGATCAACGACATGTTCCGGCAGGGCCGGGAGGTGACACGGGCGGCCCGCCGGTACGGCGCGCTGCTGGCCGCGGGCACGGCGACGATGTACACCGAGGGCCTCTTCATGGCGTACGGCATGGTCTTCGCCGTCACCACGCCCCGGGGCGAGGAACTCACCCTCCCCGTGCTGTCCGCGCGGCTCGGCGTCTCCTCGGCGGACGGGGTGGCGCCCAAGGACCGGGTCATCACGTCGGCGAAGGTGCCGCACGTGGGCACGGTGGCCCGGGTGACCGGCACCGAGGTGACCCGGCTGACCGGGGACATCGACGTCAAGCTGCTGACGATGCACACGATGATGCCGGTGCCCGGCAGCACGGAGGACTTCCTCGTGGTGACCCTGGCCAGCCCCAACCTCCCGTTGCGGAACGAGGTGTACGACCTCTTCGACGCCGTCACCGGCACCTTCCGCTTCGTGACGGACGACGGCGTCCAGGTGCCCCCGGACGGCGTCGCCGCCTGAGCCGCGCACCGAAGGGCGGCCCGACCACCACGGTCCGGCCGCCCTTCGGCTTCGGTGCCCGGCCCTAGTCCGTGTCCGCTTCCAGCAGCGGCACCTGGACCACGCGCAGTGTGCCGTCGCCCAGGTGCAGCAGGCCGCGGCCCGGCTGTGGGGCCTGGCCCACGACGCCCCGGGTGAGCTTCACACCGATGACCTCGCCGTCGCTCAGGCCCTGCGGGGAGAGCAGCATGCCGGTGCGGTTGCGCTTCACCTGGCCCATCCAGCCGGCCAGGCTCAGCGCCAGGGACTCCGCGTTGCCGGCCGCGAGGACGCCCCAGCCGGTGCCCGCGCCGCCGCGGGCGAGCAGCGCGAGGTCGGAGTCGATCTCGGCGCCCATGAACAGTTCGGCGTCGTCGACGACGATCACGCCGTAGTCCTCGGGCACACTGCCCAGGGTCTGCCGGAACTCGTCGACCGTCACCTCGGCGTCGGTGATGAGGGCGGCCACGCCGGGCCGGCCGCCCAGTCGCCGCAGCGGCGAGCGCCGGGGCGCCAGCACGACGAGGCCGGCGCCGGCCGCGAGCAGCGACTCCGCGGCGACGAGCAGGGCGGTGCTGCGTCCGGTGCGCGGCGGTCCGGCGATCACGAAGGTCGGTACGTCCGTGAGGTCGGGGCCGAGCGAGGTGAGGACGTCGCCGCCCACGGCGACCAGCGGGCGCATCGGCCCGCCCCGGGTGTGCAGGGCGAGGGCCTCCTCGTAGCCGATCCGGTCGGGGAGCACATCGAGGCGGATCGGGCGGCGCGCGGCGGGGACGGCGGCCTCGCGCGCGGTCAGTTCCCGGCCCAGCCGGAGCAGGACGTCGGCCTGGGCGGTGCCGGACAAGTCCTCGTCCAGTACGGCGAGTTGCACCTCGCTCAGGTCCTGGACGCGGATGCCGCGCCCGGGTGCCGGGTCGGTCGGCGCGGACTTGGTGGGGATGCCGACACCGGAGTAGTCCTGGCGGTCGTTGAGCCTGAGGACGATCTTGTCCTCGGTGGTGCCGGAGAACCGGCCGCTGCCGAGCACCCGGTCACCGGCGAGCACGACATGGATGCCGACGCCCGCGCCGTCGCGCAGCAGGCGGATCATGCGTTCCATGTAGCTGCCGTTGTCGTAGGTGGCGAACTCGCGCTCGAAGACCTCGAAGCGGTCGACCATCAGCACGATGTGGGCGAGGCGTTCCTCCGGGGGCTGGGACCCGCGCAGTTCGGCGAGGTCGGCGGTGCCCCGGGCCCCCAGGACGCCCTGGCGCGCGGTGAGTTCGGCGCCGAGCCGGTCGAGGAGCCGGCCGAGGCGCTCGATCTGGTTGCGGTCGACGACGGCGCCGCAGTGCGGCAGCGCGGTCAGGGCGTTGAGGGCGCCGTTGCCGCAGTCGATGCCGTAGAGGTGGACGTCGTCGGCGCCGTGGGCCTGGCCGAGGACGGCGGCCAGGGTGCGCAGGGTCTGGGAGCGTCCGCTGCGGGGCGAGCCGACGATGTGCAGATGGCCGGAGCGGTCGAGGTCGAGGACCAGGGCGGTGCGGGTCTGCCGGGCGGGCAGGTCGACCATCCCGTACTCGACGGCGGGCAGGGCCGCCTCGCGTTCGGCGGTGGGCTTGGGCGGGGGCGGTGCCGTCCAGAGGAGCACGGCGGGCAGCGGCGGCAGCCAGGGGCTCGGCTGCCGCGGTACGTCGGCGAGCCGGGCCGCCTCGGCGATGGCCCCGGTGAGGACGGCGAGGTCGGTGACGGCCTCGGTCCGCGCGGCCGTGGAACCGCCCCGGGAGCGTGGACCCGGCAGCGGGCCACCGAGGTTCTGCCAGGTCACCGGTTCGGCGTGGACGGCGATCTCGGTTCCCTCGGCGGGCCGGCCGCCGGGCCTGCGACCGCCGACCCGGCCGGACTGGAAGGGCAGCAGGGCGGACGGGCCGAGCCGGGCGTAGGCGCGGCCGGGGTTGGCCGGGGAGATGTCGCCGGAGTCGGGCGCGTCGATGATGTCGCGGCTCTCGGTGGTGTCGGTGGTGCGCAGCGCGATCCGCAGATTGGTGTTGGCGCGGATGTCCGGGGTGACGGCGCCGCCGGGGCGCTGGGTGGCGAGCACCATGTGGATGCCGAGGGACCGGCCGCGCTGGGCGATGTTGACCAACCCCGTGATGAAGTCGGGCAGTTCGCGCACCATGGACGCGAACTCGTCCACGACCAGGAGGAGTCGGGGCAGCGGGGGCAGTACGTCGCCGCCGCGCGAGCGCCGGTCGAGGTAGTCGTCGATGTCCTTGGCGCCGGCCTGCGCCAACTGGGTCTCCCTGCGCCGCAGTTCGGCGCCGAGGGAGACCAGCGCCCGTTCCACGAGCCGGGTGTCGAGGTCGGTGACCAGGCCGACGGTGTGCGGCAGGTCGGCGCACTCGGCGAAGGCGCTGCCGCCCTTGTAGTCGACCAGCACGAAGGTCATCTCGTCGGGCCGGTTGACCACCGCGAGGGTCGCGACCAGGGTCTGGAGCAGCTCGGACTTGCCGGACCCGGTGGTGCCCGCGATCAGCGCGTGCGGCCCGTCGCGCACCAGGTCGACGGCGAACTCGCCGTCGTAGCCGATGCCGAGGACGGCCCGGGTGCTGCGACCGCCCAGCGACCAGCCCGCCACCACGGCCTCGGCGGTGGGCGGTTCGATGCCCAGCAGGTCCAACAGGCGTACGGCGCCGGGCAGCGCGCTCTCGTCGCTGTCGCCGACGCCGCGCAGCGGGGCCAGGGCGCGGGCGAGGTGCTCGTACCAGTCGGGCTCGGGCGAATCGCTGCGGACGTGCTCCAGCGCGGCGCCGGAGCCGGTGCGCACCCGGGAGGTGGTGGCGCCCGCCTCGGTGACGACGACGGCGCCGCACTCCTCGGGCAGCAGCCGCTCCTCGCGGTCGATGCAGATGGTGTGCACGCCGACGGACGGGCCGTCGCGCAGGAGGGCGATCACGCCGGGCAACGAGCGGGCGCGGCGGGCCTGTTCGAGGACGACGAGGATGTCGGGGTAGCCGTTGGCGCCGCCCCGGGTGACGTCGGGTCCGGCCGCGACGCGGGAGGCGACGAGCTGGCCGAGTTCGCCGATGCGCCGGGCCAGGGACTCGGCGGTGGAGCCGATCAGGGCGTAGGCGTCCTCGCCCTGTGCCTGGGTGTGCGGCAGCCAGCGGATCCAGGACCAGTCGCGTTCGCCGTCCGGTCCGGCGAGGACGACGAGCCGCAGATCGGTGGGGCTGTGCAGGGCGGCGGCCTGCGCGGCGAGCCAGCCGGCCAGCCGGGTCGCGCCCGGTCCGGCGACACCCGCGACGCCGACCCGGCGCAGCGCCACGCTGACGGGCACCTGGTTGAGCGTCGGCACGGTGGAGCGGCGGTGCTCGTCCTGGTCCGGGTCGTCGACGCTGCTGGAGGAGGGCAGGTCGGCGGTGCCGACCCGGACGGAGAGGAAGTCGGGGTCCTGCCAACGGCGTTCCCACAGCCGCTCCGAGGGCTGTACCGCGAGCTGGAGCAGCGTGGCCGGATCGGGCAGCGAGAGGCGGAGGTTGTGCTGTTCGCCGAGTACGGCGGCGTCGACGTCGGCGCGCACCCGGGCCAGCGTCTGCTCGTACTCCTCTTTCTTCTCAAGGTACTTGAGCATCGCCTGCTTGCGTCCGCCGAACTGGGTGATGAGGGCGGCGACCGGGGAGAGCAGCGCGAGGAAGACGAAGGTCCAGCGGTGAGTGACGAAGATGGCGATGACGGCACTGGCCGCGGGCACCAGCAGGATCGGCAGCAGCGGAATGGGCCGCTTGTCGGGCTTGACCGGCGGGGTCGGGAGTCGGAACTTGGCGCCCGCGGCGGGGGGCAGGAAGCGCGGCGGCCGGTTGAACTCCAGGCCGAGGCCGTCCTGCGCCGGGGTCAGTGGAGCGCGGGCGGTGTGCTGCGAGGTCAGCTCCAACAGGATGTCGCCGACCGCGAGTTGGCTGCCCTCCCGCCACGGGGAGGGTGCCGGTGCCGGTTTGCCGTCGAGCAACGCGCCGTCCGTCAGCACCAGTTGGGCGCCGCCGTCGAGGCGGGCCCGGACCCGGGCGGCGAGGGCGGGTGTGCCCTCGGCGAGGCGGATCCGGCAGAGCGGGCCACTGCCGATGTCGTAGTCGCCGGGGACGAGCCGGAAGACCGTACCGGCGCCCGGTCCGGAGACCACCCGGACCTCGGTGCGGCCCTCGGGCTCGGGCTCCCGGGGCAGGGGGGCGCCGAGTCCGAGGTCCATGCCGTCGCGCACCCCGGCCGCCTGGAGGGTGGTGTGCGGTTCGACGGGCGTCGGGCCGATGTAGAGGGGCGGCTCCCCCGCCGCCGCCCCCGCGTACCCGACCGCGCGTGCCAGCTCGGCTGCCAACCGGCCCGCCCGCGCGGAGGGTTCGGTCTCCACGGCGACGGTGGTGGACACCCCCTCGACCTGCGGATCACGAACGCTGACGGTCAATCGCACTGCTCATCATCCTTCTGGTGTGGAGGTACGGCACCGTCCGCCGTGGCGGCGGACCCGGCCGGTGGGTCAGCCGAGGTTGGAGCCGAGCTGGTTGTCGGTCTGGTCGAAGGCCTCGCCGACCGCCTTCACGTACTGGCCGATGCCCTGGAGACCCTGGTTGACCTGGTCGAAGCCCTTGGCGAACTCGTCGAAGAACGGGGAGAACTTCTGCTGCGCGGCCGGTGTGCTGTAGCCGTCGGCGAGCAGGCTGGAGATCTTGCCCTTGACCTCGTTGAGCTTGTCCTGGAGCTGGGAGAAGTCGTTGAGGAGCGCCTGCGAAGTGGACGACGTGGTGTCGGAGTTGACGGCGTAGTTGGGCATGGGAGTACTCCTTGCTGGTTGTCGGCGGTGCGGTCCGCCCCTGCGGGGCGGAGGTACGGGGTGGCGAACGGCTAGCTGTTGCCGTTGCCGTTGGCGGGGCCGTCCGTGGGGCTCGTCGGTGCGGTGGTGAAGCCGTCGGACGACGTGGGGCTGGTCGGCGCGGTGGTGAAGCCGTCGGAGGGTGACGCGGGGTCGGAACCGGTGTGCGGCTGCGCGCCGGTGGTGTCGATCGGCGGTACGGCGGGCCGTCCGCTGCCGCCGCCGTCCTGGGTGGTGGGCGACGGCGGTGTCGGCCCGTGGGCGGGGTCCGCGGGGACCGGGGGCACCGGACGCGTCGGGGCCGGCCGGGTGGACGGATCCGGCAGGGGCGCGTGCGCGGGATCCACCGGAATCGGCGGCACCGGACGCGTGGGAACCGGGGGCCGCGGCGGCGCGGGGGGCGGTGGGGCGGCCGGGGCGACGGGGGCGTCCGGCGGAGCGGGCGCGGGTCTGGGGCTGCCCTTGACCGGGATCTTGTCGGTGAGGCCGTCGATCGTGCGGCCCAGGCCCGCCTTGCCGACCGGTCCCACGCCCAGCTTGGACGCGGAGTTGGCGATCTCGCCGGCCGCCACCTCGTTCGGTTTGCCGCCCTGGGCGACGCCGACGCCGATCTTCGTGCCGAGGGTCGCGCCCTCCTCGACGAAGTTGCCGAGCTGGTCGGAGGCGCGCTTGCCCCTGGTGTCCGCGGCGACGGGTTCCGTCGTGTCGCCGAACCGGCCGCCCTTGCCCTCCTCCACCTCGGGGTTGCCGCGCCGCTTGCCGATCGCGCCGACGCCGCCCTTGAAGGCGATACCGGCCACGGCCCCGGCGGCGGCTCCGGCGAAGACGCCCGCGGGGGTGATCTGGTCGCCGTTGGCCGCCTTCCCGGCCGCTTCCAGCGCCGAGTTGGCCAGGAACTTGCCGGTGACGTCCGTGGCCACCTTGCCGATCGGGTTGGCGAGGACACCGCCGACGATCCGGCTGTGGGTGAGGGACTCGCCGATCTTGGTGATCGTCCCGGTGGCCCTGGTGATGAACCCGGAGCCCTTCACGGCGGCCACGGCGGCCGGGGCGATCGCCTGGACGGCCTTGCCGCCGAGCTTCAGCAGGGCGCCGCCGGGGACGATCCCGATCAGCCCGAGAATGAAGTCGCCGGCTTTGACCCCGCCGGTCTGACTGGCGACGACTTGGTTGAACACGAACAGCGCCCCGCCGAGCAGCGCGGCGGCCACCGGGACGAACACCGCCACGACGGCGATGAGCGCGGCGATCAGGATCTGGACGAACGGGAAGTCCTTGAAGAAGTCGGCGATCTTCTGGAAGACGTTCCGCTCCGGAATCGCCTCCTGCGCCGCCTGGTCCAGCACTTGTTCAACCTGCCGCTGCGCGCTCTCCCGCATCGCCCTGGCCTGTTCGGCGAGGCTTCTGGCGGCGCTCAGTTGAGCCTTTCCGGCGTCGATGGCGTCCTGGGTGCCGCGCGCCGCCGACTTCTCCGCGTCGGTGGGATCGGCGCCGAGTTCCCTGGGCGGCTGGTTCGCCTGCGGTGCGGCGGCCCGTGCCTGGTCCACGGCCCGGTCGAAGGTGTCCTGGGCCTCGCGCAGCCGCGGCATGTAGTCGCTGTAGGCCTGGGCGGCGTCGTGGTAGGAGGTGGCGGTCCTGGTGAGTTTGGCCGGGAGGTCGTCGCCGATCTTGTTCTTCAGCGCGTCCATCGCCGAACCGCGGCCCTGCGAGATCGAACCGTCCCGCTTCAGGACGTTCAGCGCCTTCTCCGCGGCGTCGCCGATGTCGCGGTAGCGCTGCATCACGCCCTGGATCAGGTCGGGGTCGCCAGGTGTCGGGTCCGAGTCCATGCCGACGAGCTGGAAGTCCTCCGGCCTGGAGTGCCGACGTGCCATCGCGATCCCCCGGTGCGCTGCCTGTGACGTGTGGTCGCCAGGTACACGGGACCGGCGTCCGGAAACGTTCACCCGGGTTCGCGTCGCACATCCGCGCCAAGTCCCGGGGGATTCGGGCGACTTCGCTTCGAACGTTCTCCCCGGGCCGCGCCGTGTAGCCCGTGCAAGGGAACCTCCGGAGGGCATGGGTGGACACGATGAGCAACGGCACGGGCGGCAGTCCCGAGCACAGGCCGGCGACCGGCGGCGGGGCGCACCGCCCGCCACGGACGCTCCGGCCCGCCCTGACGGCGCTGCGGGCGGCGCCGCTGGCCGCGTGCCTCACGGCGCTCACGGCGCTCACGGCGCTCGTGGCAATCGTGGCGCTCATGGCACTCGGCGGTGCCGCCGCCGCGAGCGCGGCGCCCGCCGACGACGACCTGGTCAAGGTGTTCGTGGTCCCGGACCCGGCGCGGAGCGGCGGGCAGCCCGCCACCCTCCGGTCGATCGCCGCGGCCACGCTGGGCGACGCGTCGCGGGCCGGTGAGATCCTCGGCCTCAACCAGGGGCAGGCGCAGAAGGACGGCGGGGCGCTGAACAGCGCGGACGACCCGCTGCACCCGGGCTGGATCCTGCGTCTTCCGCAGGACGCCTCGGGGCCCGACGTCCAGCTGGCCCGGGACACCGGGAGCCAGAACTCCGCTTCCGCAGCGCCGAGTTCGGGACCGTCGTCCGCGCCGGGCACCGGGCGGTCCGCGGCCTTCACCTTCCCGCTGGCCGCCGCCGTCGCGCTGCTCGGCGCGATCCTGCTCGCGCTGATCACCGCGGGCATCGTCGGCAGGCGGAAGGTCCGCGCCGCGTACGCCGTCGTGGCGCGCGCCGTCCGCAGGCTGGGCGAGCCGATACGGCGCCGCCGCCGGCTGACGGCACGCCGGGCGACGGGCCGCCGGTTCGCGACCGACGCGGAGTCGGTACGACGTGCCTACGGCGTCCTGGGCGAGTTCGGACCCGGCGGACGGCGACCGGAGCGAGGGGTGCACGCGCTGCGCGTCGACGCCTCCGGTGTGACGGTGTGGCTCACCGCCTCCGACTCGGCCGACGCGCCGTGGACGAACATCGACAGCACGCGCTGGCGCCGCCCCGCGACCGCCCCCGGCTGGCTGAACCCGGGCGAGGCCACCGGCACCACCCCGCAGTACGCGCAGCCTTCGCAGCCCGCGCAGCCTTCGCCCTACACGCAGCCCTCACAGTCCGCGCAGTCCTCGATCGCCGAGCCCTGTCTGGTCCGGGCGGGCACGGACGCCGAGGACGAGCCCGTGTTCGTGGACCTGAGCCGCCTGGACGGTGTCCTGAGCGTGGCCGGTGACAAGGCCGTGGCACGGGACGTCGTACGGAATCTGCTGGCGGAGATCGCGCGCACCCGGCCGGACACTCCGGTGACCGTGCTGCGCGGGGCGGACGGCGCGCCGCCGCTCGCCGTCCCGGCCCCGCTGCGGCAGCTGCCCCGGGTCGAGGCGCCCGCGCCGGTGGCCCCCGGCGCGGAGCACACGACGGTGCGTGCCGGTGCCGTACGGCGGCCGGTGCGGGGACTGGTCGTGATGGCCGGCGCGCCGGGCGAGCGGGAGGCCGCCGAGCTGGCCGCCCTGTGCGGGCCGGGCGGCGCGGGCTGGACCGGCCTGGTGTGCGGCGAGGCGGACGGCGCGCACTGGCGCTGGCACACCGACGCCGAGGGCCATGTCGACATCCCGGTCCTCGACGTCCGGCTCACCGTCCCGGCGTGAGCCCCTGCCCGGCCTCGGCGCGCGGGCCGTCCGGGGTGCGGTGTCGGCCGGGACTCGACGGTGCCTTCAGCTCTCGTCGGGCGTCAGCCGCAGCGAGATGCTGTTGATGCAGTACCGCTGGTCGGTCGGCGTGGCATACCCCTCACCCTCGAACACGTGACCGAGGTGCGATCCGCAGCGGGCGCAGCGCACCTCGGTGCGGACCATGCCGTGCGAGCGGTCCTGGAGCAGTTCGACCGCGTCGGTGTCCTTCGGGTCGTAGAAGCTCGGCCAGCCGCAGTGCGACTCGAACTTCTCGTTCGAGGTGAAGAGTTCGGCGCCACAGGCGCGACAGGAGTAGACGCCCTTCGTCTTGGTGTCGGTGTACTCACCGACGAAGGCCGGCTCGGTGCCCGCCTGCCGCAGCACCGCGTACTCGGCCGGGTTCAGCTCCGCGCGCCATTCCTCGTCCGGCTTTTCGACGTCGTACGACATGCAGCTCAGCCCCTTACTTCGCGAGACGGTCCAGGATCCGCGGGCCGAGGTCTGTCACATCGCCCGCTCCCATGGTGAGAACCAGATCACCGGGCTTCGCCATTCCCGCGACGGCCTCGGGGACGTCCGCCGGGTCGTGGACCGGGGTCACGTCGGCGCCCGCCACGCGCGCGGCCTCGATGATCAGCTCGCTGGTGACGCCCGGGATCGGGTCCTCGCGGGCCGGGTAGATGTCCAGGACCAGCGAGGCGTCCGCGAGGGCCAGGGCCTGGCCCATCTCCTTGCCGAGCTCCTGGGTGCGGGAGAACAGGTGGGGCTGGAAGACGACCAGCAGCCGCGCGGAGGAGGCCGCCGCGCGCATGGCCTCCAGGTCGGCGGTCATCTCGGTGGGGTGGTGGGCGTAGGAGTCGATCACCTGGACGCCGGCCGCCTCGCCCTTGAGCTGGAGGCGCCGCTTCACGCCCGTGTAGGCGGCGAGCGCGGGCGCCAGTTCGACGGCCGGGATGCCGAGCGCGACGCCCGCGGCGAGGGCCGCGACCGCGTTGCTCGCGTAGTGGCGGCCGGGGACCGAGACGGTGAAGGTGAGTTCCGTGCCGTCCAGGAGGACGGTCACCTCGCTCTTCAGGCCCTGCGCGACCACGGAGAGGATGCGCACGTCGGCGTCCCGCGCCTCGCCGTACGTCACCGTCCGCACCGCGCCGGACACCCGGCGGGTCAGCTCGCGCGCGCCCTCGTGGTCCGCCGAGACCACCAGCGTGCCGCCGGGCACGATCCGGTCGGCGAAGGTCTGGAAGGAGTCGTAGATCTCTTCCATGGACGCGTAGTTGGCGTGGTGGTCGAGCTCCACGTTGAGGACGATCGCGACCTCGGGGGCGTACTTGTGGAAGCTGCGGTCGGATTCGTCGGCCTCGGCGACGAAGATCTCGCCGTCGCCGTGCAGCGCGTTCGAACCCGGGGCGTCCAGGTCGCCGCCGATCGCGTACGAGGGCGTCAGGCCCAGCTCGGACAGGGACACCGCGAGCATGGACGTGGTGGTCGTCTTGCCGTGCGTGCCGGCCACGGCGATGGGGCGCAGACCGTCCATCAGACGGGCCAGGGCGTCCGAGCGGTGGACGACCGGGATGCCCAGCTCGGCCGCGCGGGCCAGCTCGGGGTTGTCCTGGCGGATCGCCGACGACACGACCACGCAGGTGGCGTCGTCGGCGAGGTGCCGCGCCGCGTGTCCGATGTGGACGGTGGCTCCCAGGGCGCGCAGCGCGTCGGCGGTCGCGGAGTCCTTGGCGTCGCTGCCCGCGACCTCGGCCCCGCGCTGCGCGAGGATCTTGGCGATCCCCGACATCCCGGCCCCGCCGATGCCGATGAAGTGCGGTCGGTCCATGGCGGTGGGAAGGCCGGGTGCCATGTGTGTCTCCCTGTGCGTGCTGGTTCCGTACGGATACGGCGGACGTTCGGCGGCCAGCCTATTCGGTGCCACCGACAATCACGGACACCCGTCCGCCGCCGCTCTCCGCCCGCTACTCCTTGCTGTGCGAGAACAGCTTCAGCACCGGTACGCCGACCTTGTGACGGGCCCGCGAGGCCCAGTCGCGGTGGAAGAACTCCTCCACGTAGTGGGGGTCGGTCAGCACGATGACCTCGTCGGCGCCGATCTCGTCCACCAGGGACTTGAGGGCGTCCAGCGGGTGGTCCTCGATGAGCCGGCCCTCGGCCGCGCTGCCGGCGGCGCGCAGGGCGTCCAGGGACACCGACAGGGCCTGCGCGCCGAGTTCCGCCGCGTCCTTGCCCTCGGGGGTCCTGCGCTCGTGCGCCGCCTCGTCGAGTTCGCCGAGGGCGACGTCGTCGATGGCCCGCAGCAGGCGGTCCGCCTGGTCGCCGCGGGGCTGGAGCAGCACGTGGAAGGAGACGGTCTCGTCACCGTGCAAGGTGGTGACGAACTCCACGTCGGCGGACGTAAGGGCCTTCTCGATCATCAGTACGCTTGTGAACACCAGGCGCCCCTTCTCCTTCGAGGACCCGTGGGCCCTCTCTCCTCCGTGGGCCGTCCAGGCCCTGCGGAAACCATCCTGCCCCGTGATCGCACGGGTACTGCCGGATTTAGTGTGCCCGCCGAAAGACAAACGGAACGGATCATTCCGCCCCGTTTTCAGGTCCGGCGGTAGCGACCGAACAGGAACCCGGCCTCTTCCAGGAGGGACACCAGTTCGAAGCGCTGAGGAACCCTAACCGACGGCCCTCCGGCGATCCGCTGCGCCTCCCCCGCCACGAGCATCGGCGACAGGGCCAGACACAGCTCGTCGAGCACCCCGGCGGCCACGAACTGCCCGAGCAGCCGCGGCCCGCCCTCGGTCAGCAGCCGGGTGTGCCCCAGCTCGGCCAGCGCCCGTACGGCCCGTGCGGGGTCCACGCCCGCGCCGTCACCGGCGACCACCACCCGGGCGCCCGCCTTCCGCGCCGCTTCGATCCGCTCCGGGGCCGCCTCCGCGCCCGTCAGGACGAGCGTCGGCACCAGGGGCGAGACGAAAAGCGGAAGCGAGAAGTCCAGGTCGAGGCTCGCGGTGACGACCGCGATCACCGGGGCGGGCCCCTGCCCGGCCGCCGCCCGCGCCCCGGCGAACTCGGCACGCGCGCGTGCGGGCCGGTAACCCTCCTGGCGTACCGTTTCCGCGCCGACCACCACGACGTCCGCCAGCGCCCGCAGGGTGCCGAAGATCCGCATGTCGGCGGGCCCGGAGATGGGCTGCGAGCGGCCCTCGTGCTGACCGGCCCCGTCGAGCGTGGACACCATGTTGGCGCGCAGCCAGGGCCCGTCGGCGGCGGGATAGGCGTACGCCTTCGCGAG
The DNA here is from genome assembly GCF_044768565.1 of Streptomyces sp. NPDC091280. Classification (NCBI taxonomy): domain Bacteria; kingdom Bacillati; phylum Actinomycetota; class Actinomycetes; order Kitasatosporales; family Streptomycetaceae; genus Streptomyces; species Streptomyces sp. NPDC091280. The sequence continues at coordinate 4,308 of NZ_JBIVUZ010000004.1, read as the reverse complement.
TTCCGCGAGCCCCCACTCCCGGTCCGTCCCACCCGTATCGGGGGCCCCGTCCGAGGCCTGGGCTGCTGTTTCGTCGGTCACAGGGAACAGGCGTCGCATGTCGTGCAGTGTGGCACGGCCTTTAGAGTGGTGAACCGTGTCGTCCTCCTCCGCCGCCTCCGGGATCAGCCCGATAGCAGACGCGGCCCCGCTGTCCCTGTGCGCCCGCGAGCCGTACGTCCCCGCGGACCGGCTGGTCGCCGAGATGGTGCCGCCGCCGCGCTTCGACTCGGTGCGCTTCGCCACCTACCTCCCGGACCCGAACCAGCCCAGCCAGACCGAGGCGGTCGGCGTTCTGGAGAGCTTCGCCGCCGGCCTCGGCGGGGCGCACGCGGCAGGCAGCGGCCGACGCGGCTTCCTGGGCCTCGGCAGGGCGCCCAAGACCAGGACCCCGGCGGGCCCCCGGGGCGTCTACCTGGACGGCGGCTACGGCGTCGGCAAGACCCACCTGCTGGCCTCCCTGTGGCACGCGACCCCGGCCGAGCCCGCGCTCAAGGCCTTCGGCACCTTCGTCGAACTGACGAACCTGGTGGGCGCGCTCGGCTTCCAGCAGACCGTCCAGACGCTGTCGGGCCACCGCCTGCTGTGCATCGACGAGTTCGAGCTGGACGACCCGGGCGACACCGTCCTGGTGTCGACCCTGCTGGGCAAGCTGGTCGACGCGGGCGTGGCGCTCGCCGCCACCTCCAACACCCTGCCAGGCAAGCTCGGCGAGGGCCGGTTCGCGTCCGTCGACTTCCTGCGCGAGATCCAGGGCCTGTCCGCGCACTTCCGCTCGCTGCGCATCGACGGCGACGACTACCGCCACCGCGGCCTGCCGCAGGCCCCGGCGCCGTTCACCGACGAGCAGGTCACGAAGGCGGCGTACGCGACCGAGGGCGCCTCCCTGGACGACTTCCCGCACCTGCTCGCCCACCTCGCCAAGGTCCACCCCAGCCGCTACGGCGCCCTGACCGACGGACTCACGGCGGTCTGCCTCACCGACGTCCAGCCGATACCCGACCAGTCGACCGCCCTGCGGCTCGTCGTCCTGGCCGACCGGCTCTACGACCGTGAAGTGCCCGTCCTGGCCTCGGGTCTGCCCTTCGACCGGCTGTTCAGCGAGGAGATGCTGAACGGCGGCTACCGCAAGAAGTACTTCCGCGCGATCTCGCGCCTCACCGCGCTGGCCCGGGACGCCAAGGGCCTCGTCGAAACCGCCTAGTTCACGCCAGCCCAGGCGCTCTTTTCACGCTCTCTTGGTTCGGAAACGTTCCGTTAACCCTGCAAACAACTTCGCCGGGATACCGTGTCACTTGACCAGCCATTGACCAGGCCTTGGTCTGCACGAGAAACACGAACGGGCCGAAGGGGGGCGCATGTTCCGAGGTAGGACGGCCAGAACCGTCGTAACCCTGCTGACCGCCGTCCTGCTCGCGCTCCAGTTCTTCGCGCCCACCACTTCCTTCGCATCCGCGCACACAGTGCGTCATGCCGAGGCCAAAGCACAGCCCGCGCCCAAGGCCATCGGCAAGGCCCCGCGCGCCGAGACGATCACGTTCCGAGACTGCGGCGCCGCCGGGACCCCCACCGCCCCGATGCGGCTGCGCGACCGTTTCCGCACCGTCGACTGCGGACCCGAGACGCCCGAACGCCCCCTGCTGGAAGAGGATCCGGCGGCCGTAGGCACCCGGCCGGCGCCCGGCGCGGCGCACCACCGCACAGCGAGATCCTCGACAGCGCACTCTCCGGCGGCACTTCAGGTCTTCCGCTGCTGAGAGCCGAGCAGGCAGTCACTTCCCCCACGCACACTGTCATGCAAGCCCGACGCGCCCAGAGGGCGCGCCAGGAGGAGTACTCACGCCATGCAGCCCCTCATCGACAACGCCCGTACGTTCGGACAACGCCCTGAGGAGTTCGCCAAACTCGCCGAAGGCCAGTCCCCGCAGGTGCTGTTCATCACCTGCTCCGACTCCAGGGTCGTACCGGCCCTGATCACCGGCGCCCGCCCCGGCCAGCTCTTCGAACTGCGCACCGCGGGCAACATCGTCCCGCCCTACGCCTCCGAGCACCCCACGAGCGAGGCGTGCACCATCGAGTACGCCGTGGAGGTCCTCGGCGTCTCCGACGTCGTGGTCTGCGGCCACTCGCACTGCGGCGCGGTCGGCGCCCTGGTGCGCGGCGACGACCTGGACGCCGTGCCCGCCGTGCGCGACTGGCTCACCCGGGCCACCCCCAAGCCGCAGGGAGCGGTCGAGGACCCGGCCGTGTCCGAAGGCGTCCAGAGCCATGTCCTCACCCAGCTGCTGAGGCTGCGCTCGTACCCGTACATCGAGAAGAAGCTGAAGGACCGTCAACTCGCCCTGCACGCCTGGTTCTACGAGGTGCACACCGGCGCGGTCCAGGTGCACGACCCGGCCGCCGACGCCTTCAAGGCCCTGTGAGCGCGCCGATGATGACCAAGTTCCCTTGTCTGAGGCAGGACTTCGCCGCCTCCCTCGTCGTGTTCCTGGTCGCGCTCCCGCTCTGCGTAGGCGTGGCCGTCGCCTCCGGTGTACCGGCCGAACTCGGCCTGGTCACCGGCATCGTGGGCGGGATCGTCACCGGACTCATGCGGGGCAGCAGCCTCCAGGTGTCCGGGCCCGCCGCCGGTCTGACCGTGCTGGTCTTCGAGGCGGTGCGGGAGTACGGACTGCCCGCCCTCGGGGTCATCGTGCTCGCCACCGGTGTCCTCCAAGTCCTCATGGGCGTCCTGAAGTTGGGGCGCTACTTCCGGGCCATCTCGGTCTCGGTCGTCGAGGGCATGCTCGCCGGTATCGGACTGGTGCTGATCGCCGGGCAGTTGTACTCGGTCGCGGGGGCGAAGGCCCCCGCCTCGGGGGTCGACAAGATAGTCGAGCTGCCCGGCGCGCTCGTGGACGCCGCCGGGAACACGAAGGCGCTGACCTCGCTCGCGCTCGGTGCCGCGACCATCGCCGTCCTCGTGCTGTGGAAGCGGCTGCCGGCCAGGGTCCGTACGGTGCCGGGCCCGCTGGCCGCCGTGGGACTGGCGACGCTCGCCGCGCTCGTCCTCGGGCTGCCGGTGGCGACCGTCGAGGTGCAGGGGCTGCTCGGCTCGATCCAGCCGCCGCCGCTGAGCGCGTTCGGTGAGCTGGCGCAGATCGGACTGCTCGGCACGGTGGTCGCGTTCACGCTGATCGCGTCGGCGGAGTCGCTGTTCAGCGCGGCGGCGGTGGACCGGCTGCACTCCGGGCCGCGCACCGAGTACGACAAGGAACTGGTCGCCCAGGGCACTGGCAACGCGATCTGCGGACTGCTCGGCGCGCTGCCGATGACCGCCGTGATCGTGCGCAGCGCGGCGAACGTGCAGGCGGGCGCCCGGACGAAGGCGTCCCGGGTGATGCACGGTGTCTGGCTGCTGCTGTTCGCGGCCCTGCTGCCGGACGTCCTCGCCTACATCCCGATCCCGGCCCTGGCGGGCATCCTGATGCACGCCGGCGCCAAGCTGATCTCCGTCCGGTCGATCGTGTCGCTGTGGCGCGAGCACCGGGGCGAGGCGCTGATCCTGGTCGTCACGGCGGTGTCGATCGTCGCGGTCAGCATGTTCGAGGGCGTGCTCATCGGGCTCGCGCTGGCCATCGGCAAGACGGCGTGGGAGGCCTCGCACATCAAGCTGGAGGTCGTCGACAAGGGCGCGGGCCCGGTGCAGGCCTACCTCTCGGGCAACGCGACCTTCCTTCGGCTGCCGAAGATCCTCGACAGCCTGGAGGCACTCCCCCAGGACCGGCCGGTGGAACTCCACCTCTCCGGCCTGCACCACCTGGACCACGCCTGCCGTACGGCCCTGGAGAACTGGGCCGGCCGGCACAGCGCGGCCGGCACCGAGCCGGTGAAGATGACACCGGCGATGACGACACCGCCGGAGGTCACGGCGGTGAAGTAGCGGTGCCGGTGCCCGCTCCGGGGATCGTGGCCCCGGGGCGGGCACCGGGCATACCCTTGCAGGAGCAGACAAAAGGCCTCTCCGCTAGGGGGTCAGGATGCTCCAGGAACTGCTGGTGGCGGGCGCGGCGGCCGGTTCCGCGTGCGTGGTCTACGTCGCTGCGGCGGCCCGGGTCGTCAAGCAGTACGAGCGCGGGGTCGTCTTCCGGCTCGGGCGGGCGGTCGGCGAGGTGCGGGGGCCGGGCTTCACCACGGTCGTCCCGTTCGTGGACAAGCTCCGCAAGGTCAACATGCAGATCGTGACGATGCCGGTGCCCGCGCAGGAGGGCATCACCCGGGACAACGTCA
>NZ_JBIVUZ010000003.1:0-742377 GCF_044768565.1 Streptomyces sp. NPDC091280 | reverse complement strand
GTCGTCGCCTTGGTGAGCCATTACCTCACCAACAAGCTGATAGGCCGCGGGCTCATCCTGCACCGCCGGAGCTTTTAACCCCCACACATGAGTGCAGGAGTGTTATCCGGTATTAGACCCCGTTTCCAGGGCTTGTCCCAGAGTGCAGGGCAGATTGCCCACGTGTTACTCACCCGTTCGCCACTAATCCCCACCGAAGTGGTTCATCGTTCGACTTGCATGTGTTAAGCACGCCGCCAGCGTTCGTCCTGAGCCAGGATCAAACTCTCCGTGAATGTTTACCCGTAATCGGGTGACACATCACGAGAGCGGAACAGCCGAGCGGAATAAGCCCGACCGTTCACAGCGTCCTCGCTGTGTATTTTTTCAAAGGAACCTCGCCACCACACCACCAGGGGTGCAGTGAACGGGGTATCAACATATCTGGCGTTGATTTTTGGCACGCTGTTGAGTTCTCAAGGAACGGACGCTTCCTTCGTACTCACCCTCTCGGGCTTTCCTCCGGGCTTTTCCCTTCGGTCTTGCGTCTCCGACTCTATCAGACCGTTTCCGGCTCCGATTTCCTCGGTGCTTTCCAGGTTTCCGCTTCCGCGTTTCCCTTTCCGGCGAGTCCGACTCTATCAGATCCTTTCGGGCCTGACTCCCAGTCAGCGGGGGCTGCCTTCCCGGCCGTTGGGCCGTTCCGACGTCTCAAACCTTAGCCGATTCCCCCGGCGGAGTTCCAATCGAGGTCCAGTGACCTGATCGAACACAGCCGAGCCCAAATCGAATTGAATTCGGGCACGCCGAAATCAATCCCGTTGGGAGATCGTGCGGATGGTTTGGGTTGCCGCTCTCGCGGCGGAGGTGATGCCGGAGAACCGTTACGGCTTGGCGGCAACCCGAAGAACTGTACCGGTCCACATGGGGTGCGTCAACCACCCCTGTCAAGATCTTTTCCTGGGCGGGTCGGAGACCGCTCAGTCCAGGTCGCTCAGGCGCCCGCCCGCGTCCGGCTGGGCGTGCTCCACCCTGCGGAGCAGCCGGGTGAGGACCTCGCCGAGGACGGCGCGTTCGACCGGGGAGAGGTCCTGGAGCAGGTCCTCCTCGAAGACCGTCGCCATGCGCATCGCCTCCAGCCACTTGCCGCGGCCCTCGGGGGTCAGCTCGACGATCACGCGGACCCGGTTGGACTCGTCCCGCTCCCTGGTGACCAGGCCCTCGGCGACCATGCGGTCGATCCGGTGGGTCATCGCGGCCGGCGTGAGCCCGAGCCGCTTGGCGAGGTCGCCGGGGCCCATCCGGTAGGGCTCGCCGGCCAGCACGAGGGCCTTGAGGACCTCCCAGTCGGCGCCGCTGATGCCGAGGTTCGCGGTCTGGCGGCCGTAGGCGACGTTCATGCGGCGGTTGAGGCGGCCCAGGGTCGAGACGATCTTCTCGACCTGGGGGTCGAGGTCCCGGAATTCGCGCTGGTAGGCGGCGATCTGTTCGTCGAGCGTCGGCTCCGGGACGCCGCTGGTGTCGGCCATGCGCGCAGTATGGCACGCGCCTTCTTTGCCTTGAAGTCCTTGAGTATGTACTCTTTAGCTTCTAAGTCTTCAGATCTAACTAGTTGATTGAGGTGAACGTGACCAGGGCGATGGGTGCAGCGATGCGCCGGATCCACGTGGGCAACGCACTCAGCGCGTTCGGGCTCGGCTTCACGGTCCCGTACCTGTACGTCTATGTGGCGCAGGTGCGGGGTCTTGGCGGTATGACGGCGGGCCTCGTGCTCGCCGTCTTCGCCGTGGCCGCGCTGATCGTGCTGCCGTTCGCCGGGCGGGCCATCGTCCGGCGCGGCCCGCGGCCGGTTCTGCTCGTCGCCCTGGTCCTGGCCGCCGTAGGAGCGTTGAGTCTGGGGCTGGCGGGGAGTGCGGGGGCCGTGTTGCTGTCGGCTGCCGGGCTGGGGGCCGGGCAGGCCGTGATGCAGCCGGCGCTGGCCACGATGATCGTGGAGTGTTCGACCGCGGAGACGCGGTCGCGGGCGTTCGCCATGCAGTTCTTCCTGCAGAACCTCGGGCTCGGTGTCGGTGGGCTGATCGGCGGTCATCTGGTCGACACGACCAGCGCGTCGTCGTTCACGCTGCTGTTCGGGATCGAGGCGGCGATGTTCCTGGTGCTCGCCGGGGTGATGGCGACCGTGCGGATGCCGCACTCGCCGGCCATCGGGGACGCCCCCTCGCAGTCGGCCAAGGGCGCGTGGAAGCAGCTGCTCGGCAATCGGGCCATGGTGCAGTTGAGCGTGCTCGGGTTCGTCATGTTCTTCGCCTGCTACGGGCAGTTCGAGTCCGGGCTGAGCGCGTACGGCGTGGAGGCGGCCGGGATCTCCACGTCCGCGCTCGGGACCGCGCTGGCCGCGAACACGGCGATGATCGTGGTCGCGCAGTTCGCGGTGCTGAAGTTCGTGGAGCGCCGGCGGCGGTCCAGGGTGATCGCCGGGGTCGGGCTGATCTGGGCGCTGGCGTGGGTCACGGCCGGGTACGCCGGGCTCGGGCACGGCAGTCAGGAGATGGCCACGGCCGCCTTCGTGTCGACGTACGCGCTGTTCGGGCTCGGTGAGGCGATGCTGTCGCCGACCGTCGCGCCGCTGGTCGCCGATCTGGCGCCGGAGGGGATGGCGGGGCAGTACAACTCGGCCTTCGCCCTGGTGAAGCAGCTCGCGCTGGCCGTGGGGCCCGCGGTGGGCGGGCCGCTCGGGGCCTCGCTGCCGGGGCCGTACGTCGTGATGTTCCTGGTGTTCTCGCTGGGGATCAGCGTGCTCGCCGTGCGGCTGGGGCGGCAGCTGACCGCCGTACAGGATCAGCCGTGGCGGGCGAAGGGGAGTCTGGTCGTGGCTCGGGGGGCCGCCGAGCCCGTGGGCGTGGACGTGTAGGTCATGCCGGGGCCGTCTGGGCCGTCTTGGGGAGGACGAACTCGCACCAGACGGCCTTGCCGCCGCCGGGGGTGCGGCGGGAGCCCCAGTTGGAGGCGATCGTGGCGACGATCGCGATGCCCCGGCCCGACTCGTCCGCCGGTTCCGCGCGGCGGCGGCGCGGGAGGTGGTCGTCGCCGTCGGTGACCTCGACGATGAGGCGGCGGTCGGTGCGGCGCAGGCGCAGGCGCATCGGCGGGGTGCCGTGCTGGAGGCTGTTGGCGACCAGTTCGCTGGCGGCCAGGACGCCCAGGTCGTGCAGTTCGGCGGGGAAGCGCCAGCTGGTGAGGACTCCGGAGGCGAAGGCACGCGCGCGTGGGGCCGCTTCCACTCCGCCGAGGAGCTCCAGGGCCGCGTTGCGGAAGAGGTCGCCGTCGTGGCCGGCGCGGGTCGGGTGCTGGACGACCAGGACGGCTACGTCGTCGTCGTGGTCGGCGGTGACACCGAGGGAGCGGACCAGGCGGTCGCAGACGACCTGGGGAGTGCCGGTGGCGCCGGCCAACGCGCGCTCCAGGGAGGCGATTCCCTCGTCCAGGTCCTCGTCCCGGCGCTCCACCAGGCCGTCCGTGTAGAGGACCGCGGTGGAGCCGGGGCCGAGCGGGATCGAGCCCGAGGAGTGGATCCAGCCGCCGGTGCCGAGCGGGGGGCCGGTGGGTTCGTCGGCGCGCTGGACCGTGCCCGTCTCGTCGCGGACGAGGATCGGGAGGTGGCCCGCGGAGGCGTACACCAGGCGGCCCTCGTTCGGGTCGAAGATGGCGTACACGCAGGTGGCGATCTGGTTGGCGTCGATCTCCGTGGCGAGGCCGTCCAGCAGCTGGAGGATCTCGTGCGGGGGCAGGTCGAGGCGGGCGTACGCCCGGACGGCGGTGCGGAGTTGGCCCATGACGGCCGCCGCGCGCACCCCCCGGCCCATGACGTCGCCGATGACGATTGCGGTCCGGCCGCCGCCGAGGGTGATCACGTCGTACCAGTCGCCGCCGACCGCGGCCTCGGTGCCGCCGGGCTGGTAGGTGGCGGCGATGCGGAGGTCGTCGGGCTCTTCGAGTCCCTGGGGGAGCAGGGAGCGCTGGAGGGTGACGGCGGTTTCGCGCTGGCGGCGCTCGCTGGTGCGCAGGCGCTCGGCGGCCTCGGCGTGGTCGGTGACGTCGGTGGCGAAGATCAGCACACCGCCCTCGCCGCCGTCGGCGCTCTTGGCGACCGGGGTGCAGGTGAACGTGTAGGACCGGCCGCCGGGCGCCTTGCGGGACTTGAGGGTGCGGGGCTTGCCGCTGCGCAGGACCTGGTCGAGGAGCGGGAGCAGGCCGAGTTCGTCGAGCTCGGGGAGCGCCTCGCGGGCCGGTGCGCCCAGGGGGCGGTCGCCGAAGGCCGTCGTATAGGCGTCGTTGACGTAGGCGATGCGCTGGTCGGGGCCGTGGACCAGGGCGACGAGGGCCGGGACGCGGTCGAGGACCTCACGGACGGGCAGGTCGTCCACGGCGGGGACGGGCGGCGGCTCGTCGGTGAGCTGCTCGGCGCGGGCCGCGGGCACGGAGCCCTCGCCCCGGCGGTCCGGGGTGACCTGGTGGTCGGTCCGCGCTGCGGCGCGGCGCTGCGTTCCGGGGAGCCGGGCGCTCCAGCGCGTGAAGTTCACGAATCCTTGCCTCGTGTAGGTGTCGTCGGCCGGTTCCGGACCCGGCCGGGGTCCGGGGCCGCGCGGCGGGGCCGCACATCGGTCGCCGGGGGATGCAGCACAGTGGGGAGAGCCTCTTGGGTGGGACGGGCGGGCGCGGGCCCGTCCGAACGTCGGGGACCAGTCTGGCAGTGTGGCGGACCGGGCCGATATTCGTCAGACGCCCCGGCCGCCGGTGGAGTTCCTCGGTCCGGTCAGTTCGACCCCTTCGGGTCGTGCGGGGGCCTGCCACCGGCCGCGAGTTCGAACTCGGCCCGCGGGTGTTCGAGTGAACCCAGGGAGACGATCTCCCGTTTGAAGAGCCCCGCCAGGGTCCATTCGGCGAGTACGCGGGCCTTGCGGTTGAAGGTGGGGACCCTGCTGAGGTGGTAGACGCGGTGCATGAACCAGGCAGGGTAGCCCTTCAGCTTCCGTCCGTAGACCTGCGCGACACCTTTGTGCAGTCCCAGGGAGGCGACCGAGCCGACGTATTTGTGGGCGTACGTCTGGAGGGGCTCGCCGCGCAGGGAGTGCGCGATGTTGTCGCCGAGGACCTTGGCCTGGCGGACCGCGTGCTGGGCGTTGGGGGCGGTCTCCGTGCCGGGCGCGTCGGCGGTAACGTCCGGGACGGCCGCCGCGTCGCCCGCGGCCCACGCGTGCGTGGCGCCCTCGATCGTCAGTTCGGGGGTGCATTTGAGGCGGCCGTGCGTGGTGAGCGGGAGGTCGGTGGCGGCGAGGACCGGGTGGGGTTTGACGCCGGCCGTCCACACGAGGGTGCGGGTGGGGAAGCGCTGGCCGTCGTCGAGTATGGCGACACGGTCGGCGCAGGAGGCGAGGCGGGTGTCCAGGAGGACCTGGATGTTGCGTCTGCGCAGCTGGGTGACGGTGTAGGTGCCCATCTCCGCGCCGACCTCGGGGAGGATGCGGTTCGAGGCCTCCACGAGGATCCACTTCAGGTCGTCGGCCTGGACGTTGTGGTAGTAGCGCACGGCGTAGCGGGCCATGTCCTCCAGTTCGCCGAGCGCCTCGACGCCGGCGTAACCGCCTCCTACGAAGACGAAGGTCAGGGCCGCGTCGCGGACCGCGGGGTCGCGGGTGGAGGAGGCGATGTCGAGTTGTTCGATGACGTGGTTGCGCAGGCCGATGGCCTCCTCGACGGTCTTGAAGCCGATGCCGTGCTCGGCGAGACCGGGGATCGGGAGGGTGCGCGAGACGGAGCCGGGCGCCAGGACGAGTTCGTCGTACGACAGCTCTTCGGTGCCGGTGCCCTCCTCCTCGGTGGCGAGGGTGCTGAGGGTCGCGGTGCGCTTGGCGTGGTCGATGGCGGTGGCCTCGCCGATGACGACCCGGCAGCGGTCCAGGACGCGGCGCAGCGGGACGACGACATGGCGGGGGGAGATCGAACCGGCGGCGGCCTCGGGGAGAAAAGGCTGATACGTCATGTAAGGGTCGGGAGAGACGACGGTGATCTCCACCTGCCCGCGCTTGATTTCACGTTTCAACTTCTTCTGAAGGCGCAGGGCTGTGTACATCCCGACGTAGCCGCCACCGACAACGAGAATGCGCGCGCGTTCCTTCACCATCCCATGACGCACCCGGCGCTGGAGTTTGTCCACAGGCTCGACAAATTGTGTGACCGGCGAGGGAGGTCGTACGCGAGCGCCGGAATTGCCGGATTACGCGGCAGGTACGCAGGTCAGCGGGGGTGACGGGGGTACTGCCCGTGGGGGCAATCGGGATGTATGCGACCCGTACTCCGATCGGGGGGCGCTCCGTGCGGAACCTGCCCCTTCTGAATTGACCCCCTCTCAACTATGTTCGTGTGTCGACGGGGTGAAGGGGGATGCGCTCAACGAGCCCGCGAGGCGCGTGGTTCGTGAACCGGGCTTGTCTCACGATGCTCCGGCTGCCAATGGCGGGGAGTCTCCGGGGGGAGACGTCATTAACCGGGGGAACGTGTATGCATATTCAGGACTCTCATTGGACATCCGCGTCTGCCGTCGCATCCGGCGGCGCGGTCGGAGCGGCGGCGGGAAACGGACGCGGGGACAGCTCGCGCACCACGCCGTTGCGGGTGGACGCACAGCGCAATCTGGAGCACGTGCTGCGGGCGGCACGTGAGGTCTTCGGCGAACTGGGCTACGGCGCGCCGATGGAGGACGTGGCGCGGCGCGCGCGGGTCGGTGTCGGCACGGTGTACCGGCGCTTCCCGAGCAAGGACGTCCTGGTGCGCCGGATAGCCGAGGAGGAGACCTCCCGGCTGACCGACCAGGCGCGTTCGGCGCTCGGCCAGGAGGACGAGCCGTGGTCGGCGCTCTCGCGCTTCCTGCGGACGTCGGTGGCCTCGGGTGCCGGGCGGCTGCTGCCGCCGCAGGTGCTGCGCGTGGGCGTCGCCGACGAGGGCCCCGAGGGCTCCCTGTTCGACGAGGCGCGGGTGCCGCAGCAGCGGACGCAGCCGGGCGCGGGTGAACTGCGGCTGGTTCCGGACGAGTCGGCCGGGTCCCTGGGCTCGGTGGTCGACGACGCCGGGGCGGCGGCGCTGCTGGAGGTCGTGGGGCAGCTCGTGGACCGGGCGCGGGCGGCGGGTCAGCTGCGGCCGGACGTGTCGGTGTCGGACGTACTGCTGGTGATCGCGACGGCGGCGCCCTCGCTGCCGGACGCGGCGCAGCAGGCGGCGGCGTCCGCGCGGTTGCTGGACATCCTGCTGGAGGGGCTGCGGTCGCGGCCTCTGTGAAGCGGGGCGGTGACGAGGTCGAGCGGTCCGTTCGCGGGTGACTCGAATAGGTGACTGTGGTGCGTGGGCACGGTGCGGCCCGCGCCCCGAGTGATGCCCGGGATCATTCCGGGCATTTCAGTCACCGGCGCCAACTCCCTTTCCGGGGACGACAGTTGAGCCTTCCCCGGAGGGGTGAACGCTAGTACTGCGTTGCGGGAAGTCCCCACGGACGAGTGGATGGTCCGTACGACGGGGTCCTGAACAAAAGCCAATATGGCTACGCTGAGCCGGTGTTCGGGACTGGTTGGGCAGGCGGCGGGGGCTTTCCGCGATGAGCGTTGACGGGCGGGACGAGTCACGGGGTGACGGTGACCCGGAGGCCGGTGGGCTGACCTCACCACAGGTGCCGAGCCAGGGCGGGCCCGGCGGGGTCCCCCAGGCGGGCGGGGTCCCCGGTGAGGACACCGTCCCGGCCCAGCGCGAGGGCAGCGTCCTGCCGCCGCCGTACGAGCGGCCGGCGGCCGACGCCTCGCTGATCGAGCGGATGCGCGCCGGTGACGACACGGCGTACGAGGAGCTGTACCGGCGCCACGCGGACGCCGTGCGCCGGTACGCCCGCACCTGCTGCCGGGACGCGCACACCGCCGACGACCTCACCGCCGAGGTCTTCGCCCGCATGCTCCAGGCGGTGCGCGGCGGCTCCGGGCCCGAGCACGCCGTACGCGCCTATCTGCTGACCTCCGTCCGGCGGGTCGCCGCGAACTGGACGAAGTCCGCCAAGCGGGAGCAGCTCGTCGACGACTTCGCGGTGTTCGCCGCGCAGTCCGCGCGGGTCTCGGAGGTGTCGGACGACGACACACTGGACCTGGGCGCCGACGTACGGGCCATGCACGAGGCCGAGCAGTCGATGGCCATGCGGGCGTTCCGGTCGCTGCCCGAGCGGTGGCAGGCCGTGCTGTGGCACACCGAGGTCGAGGACGAGTCGCCGAGCGAGGTCGCCACGCTCTTCGGGCTCGACGCCAACGGCACGCGCGTGCTGGCCAGCCGGGCCCGCGAGGGCCTCAAGCAGGCCTACCTCCAGGCCCATGTCAGCGCCACCCTCACCGACGACGAGGAGTGCGCGCGCTACGCCGACCAGCTCGGCACCTACGCCCGCCGCCGGCTGCGCACGCGGGCCGAGCGGGGGCTGCGCAAGCACCTGGAGGAGTGCGCCAAGTGCCGGCTGGCCGCGTTGCAGATCGAGGAGGTCGCCAGCGGGATCCCGGCGGTCGTCCCGGTCGCGGTCATCGGCTGGTTCGGCGCCGCCGGGTACGCCAAGGCGGTCGCGCTCATCGCGGGCGGCGCGGGAGCGGGCGCGGCCGGTGCGGCGGGCGCCGCCGCGGCGGCGAGCGGGAGTTCGTCCGGCGGCGCGGGCGCTGCCGGCGCGTCCGCGGCGGCCGGCGGCAGTTCCTCGGGCGGGGCCGGTGCCGGTGGCGCGGCGGCCTCCGAGGGGCTCGGGGCGCCGGTGAAGGCGGGCATCGCGGCCGGTGTGGTCGCGGTGGGCGTGGTGGCGGCGGTGGCGTTCGCGCTGGCCAACCACAGCGGTCCGGCGAAGCCGCCCGAGGCCAAGCCCGCCCCGTCCTCCTCCCCCGTCGTCAAGCCCGAGCCGCCGACCCCGACACCGGCCCCGAAGAAGCAACCCGCCCAGGTACCGGCGGTGTTGGCCCCCGCACCGACCCCCACCCCGAGCCCCACCCCCAGGCCCGCACCCAGGCCGACCCCGACGCCCACCCCCAGTGCCACCCCGACACCGACCCCGACCCCCCGGCCCACTCCCACGCCCACCCCGACACCGACCCCGACGCCCCCGCCGGCCCCGACCGTCTTCCAGGTGAGCGAGCTCGCCTACAACGTCACCGGCGACGGCACCGCCCCGGAGATCCGGCTCGGCGACAGCAGCTGGGTGTGGCAGCGCTACGGCGTCGCGATCGACGGCACGCGCTACCCCCACGGCATCACCGTGCACGGCCGCTCCTCCGTGACGATCGACCTCAACCGCCAGTGCGTCTCCTACGACGCGAGGGTCGGCGTCGACGACATGATGCTCGGGCTCGGCAGGGTCTCCTTCGCGGTGTACGCCGACGGGGTCCGGCTGTGGAGCTCCGGGGAGATCGGCGGCGGGGACCCGGCCGTGCCGGTCCATGTGGACATCGCCGGGCGCAGGACCGTACGGCTGGTGGTCGAGCCGCACAGCCCCTTCGACGACCTGGCCCTCGCGGACTGGGCCGAGTCGAAGTTCACCTGCCAGTAGGACCCGGCTGCGGGGACGGCAGTTCGGCCAGCGCCTCGTCCACGGTGAGGGACTCGCCCCGGGCGCGCTCGGCGGCGTAGCGGTCCGCGCCCAGTGCGGTGCGGGCCCTCTCCTCGACGCGCTCGGTCCGCGCGCGCTCCGGCATGGGGCGCGGATGACCACCGCGCAACCGGTCGGCCACCGCGAACATCCGCACCGCGCCGGGGAGTTCACCGAGTGCGGCGAGGAGTGTCGCCGTGTAGTCGACCAGGGCCGCGGTGACCACCTCGGCGCAGCGCATCCGCACCGCCTCGCGCAGGGCGGCGGTCATCGCCACCAGCCCGCGCGCGGGGCCCGACTCGGCGGCCGTGACCAGGGCCGCGACCGCGCCCAGCGCCGCCCGGAACTGCGGTGGCGGTGTGCCGCGTTCGCTCTCCTCGTGGGCCCGGTCGCACAGCGCGCGGGCGTGCGCCGCGTCCCCGTCCTCCAGGGCGATGTGCGCGCGCAGCAGCTGGATGAACGCGTGGGCGTCCGCGACCCCGTGCCGGTCGGAGGCCTCGGTCGCCTCCTCCAGGCCCGCGACGGCGCTCTCGCGGTCGCCCGCGCGGAAGGCCAGTTCGGCGAGCCGGGCGATGAGGAACGGTGTCTCGGTGTGGGCGCCGACCTCGTAGGCGAGCGCGAGCGCCTCCTCGTACGCCCCCTTGGCCTCCTCGAACCGGCCGCGGCTCATGGCGGCCTCGCCGACCGCGCTGGAGACCTGGGCCCGCACCCAGCGGTCGCCGACGCGACGGCAGAGCACGCGCAGTTCGGCCAGGTCGTCGTCGACGCCCGCCATGCCGCCCGGGGAGTCGACGACCATGTGGGTGCGGAACATCAGGATGACGGCGATCTCCCAGTCCCCGCCGTACGCGCGGGCGTTGGCGACCGCCACGTCCATGACGTCCCGGATGTCCATCGTGTCGCGCAGGAAGTAGGCGGTGAACGGCCAGGCGAGCCCCGGCATACGGGCCGCGTCCGGGCCGCCGCCCGTGAAGTGGGCCTGCACCAGGGAGACGTACCGGCGCAGCCGCTCGTCCCGCAGTCCGTTCGGCAGGTGGTCCAGGGCTCCGGACTCGGCGCCGAGGAAGAGGTGCAGCATCCGGAGGTTCATGCGCTGGGTGCGCAGGGGGTGGCCGGTCTCCGCGTCCGGGGCGGCGAGGTAGGCGTCGAAGGGGCCCGCCGTGTCCCCCGGGGTGCTGAGGGCGAGGACGCGCTCGGTCCAGTCGACGCCCTCACGGCGGTAGTTGCGCAGCCACCAGAACCAGCCGACGGCGAGGGCCAGCGCGCCCGCCTCCGCCTCGTCGCCCGCGGTGACGGCGCGGTCGAGGGCCGCGCGGAAGTTGTCGAGCTCGGTCTCCAGGCGGGCGATCCACGGCAGTTGCTCCCCGGAGCGGAGCAGCGGCTCGGCCTCCTCGACGAGGGCGCGCACCCAGGCCCGGTGGCGGTGCTCGGCAGCCGTGCGCAGGTCCGGGGTCTCGGCGGCGCGCTCGACGGCGTACTCGTGGATGGTCTCCAGCATGCGGTAGCGCATGCCGCCCGGTGCCTCCCCCGGGGTGGCCAGGATCAGGGACTTGTCGACGAGGGCGCCGATCAGGTCCGCCGCGGGGCCGGTGCACACGGTCTCCGCCGCCGCGAGGTCCCAGCCGCCGGCGAACACGGAGACCTCGCGCAGCAGGGTCCGCTCGCGCTCGTCGAGCAGGTCCCAGGACCAGTCGACGACGGCCCGCAGGGTCTGCTGGCGGGGCAGCACCGTGCGGCTCCCGGAGGTGAGGAGGCGGAAGCGGTCGTCCAGGCGGTCGGCGATCTGGCGGGGGGTGAGCAACCGCAGCCGGGCGGCGGCGAGTTCGATGGCCAGGGGCAGGCCGTCGAGGCGGCGGCAGATCTCCGTGACCGCTTCGGTGTCCTGGAGCACGGACCGCGCGTCCGGGTGGACGGCGGCGGCGCGCTCCGCGAAGAGGCGGTGTGCCTGGTCGGGGACGAGGGGTTCGACCGGGCGCACCGACTCGCCGGGGACGCCCAGGGGTTCACGGCTGGTGGCGAGGATCGTGAGCCCCGGGCAGCGGGTCAGGAGGGTCTCGGCGAGGTCGGCCGCCGCGCCGATGACATGTTCGCAGTTGTCAAGGATCAGGAGTCGGCTGCGCGCCGCGCAGTACTCGATCAGCAGGGCGACGGGGTCGTCCTGCGGGACCGCCAGCTCGGTGGTCATCAGTACGGTCTCGCGCAGACCGAGGGCACTGACCACCGCGCCCGGCACCGCCTCCGGCCGGTCGAGCCGGGCGAGCTCGACCAGCCACGCCTGCGGGAGCCCGGCGGCGGCTTCCTCGGCGAGACGGGTCTTTCCGGAGCCGCCCGGTCCGGTGAGCGTGACGAGGCGGGCCCTGTGCACTTCGGAACGGATGGCGGCGATCTCGGGTTCCCGGCCCACGAACGAGGTAAGCCGCGGACGCAGGTTGCCGTCACGTTCGGACTGCCGGGCGGGATGGACCGACCGGGCCGAACCCGAACCCGGTGCCGGCGCTGGCGCTGGCGCCGCTGCTGTGAGCAACTCGCCGTACAGGGCTCGCAGTTCCGGCCCCGGGTCGGTGCCGAGGCCGTCGGCGAGCGCGCGCCGGACGCTCTCGTAGGCGGCGAGCGCGTCGGCGCCCCGGCCCGCGCCGCGCAGGGCGCGGATGAGGAGGGCGTGCAGCGGTTCGTCGTACGGGTGGGCCGCGGTCAGTTCCTTCAGCTCCGGTACGGCGTCGGCGGCGCGGCCCAGCAGCAGGTCGGCCTCGACCCGCGCGCGGGTGGCCTCCTGGCGCAGCGCGTCCGGGCGGGCGGCGGCGGACCGGTCGGGGAGGTCGGCGAGGGCGGGCCCGCGCCACAGGGCGAGCGCCTCGCCGAAGTCGCGGGCCGCGGCGGTCGCCTCGCCCCGGTCCAGGGCGGCCGTGCCCTGGCGCACCAGCCGTTCGAAGACGTACAGGTCCACGTCGTCCCGGGTCGCGGCGAGCCGGTAGCCGCCCGGGTCGGAGACGATCGCGTCCTTGCCGACGGTACGGCGCAGCCGCCCGACGAGGGCCTGGAGGGCGGCCGGGGCGTCCAGGGGAGGTTCGTCGCCCCACACCTCGTCGATCAGGGTCCCGAAGGGGACGATCCGCCCCGCGTGCAGGGCGAGCACGGCGAGCAGCGCACGCAGCCGCGCCCCACCGAGCGCCACGACGGCGCCCCGCTCGTCCTCCGCCCGGGTACTCCCCAGGATTCCGTACCGCACCGGGCCATTGTCCCCGCGCACGAGGCCCGAGGTCACGGCGTTTGTGAGGGGGCTCGGGGTGGGGGGTGGTTTGTGGGGGTGCGGTGCGTTGAGTCTTCGGGGCGGGGAGGGGCGGCAGGTAGACATGCAGGTAGGCACGTCCTACTGGTGGATGGCTCGGGCGACGCCTCCTGGCAGGACGCTCAGGCCACACCCACTGGCCGGGCGCCCGCGCCAGACTCTCTGGCCGGATCCTCAGATCACGCCCGTCGGCGAGCCGCTCGGCCAACGCCCATCGGTGGGCCACTCGCGCCACGCCCCCGGGCCCGGTGCTCGACCGACTCTCCCTGGCCGACCGCTCAGAGGCCGCGCCCACTGGAGAGCGCCTCAGGCAACTCCCCCTAAGGAGCCTCTCAAGCCACCCCCGCGCCCCCGCCCGAAGCCAACGCCCCCCGTTGTGGTCTGATCCCCGCCGGTACCGCTCGGGCGCGGGCCGGGGTGCCTGTCCAGCAGGTGCCTCGGCGGGCCAGCAGGCGGCCTAGCCACAGTTCCAGGGAGACGAGGTCCGCGAGGCCGTCCAGGGGGAGGGGTTCGCCCTGGGCCGCCGCGCGGAGGGCCTTGCGGACGACTCGGGCCTCGACCAGGCCGGCCTGGGCCAGCAGGGGCGTGTCGAAGAGGGCCATCAGGGAGTCCGCGGCGACCCGGAGGCCCGTGCGGGACGCGGCCGCGGCCGACGCGTGGGAGGGGGCGCCCCAGCCGGGCGGGAGTTCGCCCACGCCGGCGCCCTCCAGGACCGTACGGAGGATGGCCGCGCGGGCGCCGGGCTGGACGCGGAGGGCTTCGGGAAGGGAGCGGCAGGCGCGGACCACCTGGTTGTCGAGGAACGGCGTGTGCAGGCGCTGGGAGCGGATCTCCGCGGCCTGTTCCAGGACGCGGAGGTCGGAGGCGTGGCGGGCGAGGGCGGCCCGCGCGCGGAAGTCGCCGGGGCGCTGTCCCGGGCCGACCCCTTGGCGGCTCGGCGCCCCCTGTAGGCGAACCGATACTTCAGCCAGGGCCTCACCGGTCAGCCAGCGGGCCGCGGGCCCCGGTCTGGCCCAGGTGAGCGCGGCGAGGGAGGCGCCGACGGCACCGCCGGGCTCGTCGAAGCGCTGGTTCATCAGCCGGTCGGCGAGGACTTCGAGCCCGGCGCCGTAGGGCGTGCGGGCCAGGCGGCGGGCCGCGCCGTACACGCGCGCGGGGACCATCACCGAACCGTCCGCCTTCGCCAACGCGGCCACCGGGCGCACCAGATGGCGCCGCTTGCGGTCCATGAGGAGGTCGGCGAGGCGGGCCGGGTGCGCGTCCAGGACCTGGCGGGCGCCGTACCCGGTGAAGTGGTCGGCGCTGCCCGCGGCGAGCCGGGCGCGGTGGCGGGCGGCCGTGATCAGGGAGGGGCCGGGTTCGTCGGTGAGGGGGCCGTCGAGTTCGGCGTAGGGGAGGACGTCCTCGCCGCCGGTCACGACGACGTGGTGGAGCCGGGGGTTGGCGGCGAGGGTGCCCGCGCGCTCCACCTCCGACTCGCGTCCGCGCACGGCGAGATCGTTGAACGTGACGGCCAGGAGCCGTTCGCCGGCGCCCGTGCCGTGCCCGAGGACCGTGCCCGGCGCCCCCGGGAGGCCGGCGGCGAGCAGCGCGAGGGTTCCGGAGGCGGGCCCGCCCGAGAGGTCGGAGCCGATGCCGGGGACGGGCATCCCGCGCGCGGCACGTCGTTCGGTGGGGCCCATGCCGGGTACCGGCCCGGGGTCGATGTCGGGAACGTGCCGGGGCGCGGACAGGCGCGCGCGCACCGCGTCGACCAGTGCGTCCCGTACGGCGTCGACCGCGCTGCCGGGGTCGACGGGCGCGGCGGCGACGGCGAGGGAGGCGACCGGCTCGTACCCGGCGATCTCACGCGCCCCGGCGCGCAGGATCAGCGCATGCCCCGGCGGAATGCGCCGTACGCCGTCGTACGGAGTGGAGTCGTGCAGTGCGGCGGGCACGTCGGGGGCCGCGAGCAGGGCCGCGAGGTGCCCGAAGTCGAGGTTGGCCTCGATGAGGTCGGCGAGGGGGAGCGCGGCGGTCGAGTACGCCGTGCCGCCGGCCCAGGGGGTGTAGAACACCGGCTTGGCGCCCGCGAGATCGCCGCAGACCATGGTGCGGCGGCCGATCTTGACGACCGCGGTGTAACTCCCCGACCAGGCCGTCAGATGCCGAAGTGCCCCTCCGCGCGCGGAGAACAGGCTCAGCCGCAGTTCCTCGTCGGTGGCGCCGCAGGTGCCGAGGACGGCGATGCGGGTCTCCGCGTCGACCTTCACGACCCGGACCTCGTCGGGCCGCCAGTCGCCGACCGCCCACAGCGGATCCGGGTCTCCCCACAGGAGTTGCGACCCCACCGGATGCACGGTCTCACCGTCGAGTCCGGTCGCCCCCGCGGAACCGATCGCGGCGGCTCCAGCGGCGGTACTGCTCCATCCCACCAACCACCGCATCGACGCCTCCACAGGCTGTGGACAACCAGTGCACCGCACGAACTGGGCACCATGCTGCCATGAAGGACGCCTTCCGGAGGGCTTGGGAAGCCGCTTGAGATCGCGCGAAGACGCCCTGGACGAGGGACAACCGGACAAGGGCGACCCTATGTCCGCGACGTGAATGCGCCCCCGATACGCTCCCCCAAAACCCCTAACGCGCCCTCAACTCCCGTGGTAGGAGCGGTATTCGACGCCGAGAGGCGGGGGCGATTTTCGGCCAAATCGACGTTTCGAGCACAGGCTCGCGCACGCTCCGTACATGCCGTGCGCACCGCTTCGCACCGCGCACAGTCCGGGAGGCGGAGTACGCCTCCCGGACCGGTCCGCCGCCCGCGGGGATGTAGGCGGCGGTGTCCCCCAGCCCACTGGATCCAGTACAGCGGGCCGACCCACGCACGATCCATCGAAGCGCTCCCGCGATGGCCGGAGAAGAGCGCACGCACAGGCGCACGGCCACACGGCGGGGGCACGTCGCAACCCTCCGTGCAAACCCCGCACTCGCGTACGGACCACAATCCCGCCATCCGGAACAATGCCCCTTAACGCTTGGGATGCGGCGAACTACGCTGGGTTTACGAATGCCGCATGGTTATGCCAGCGCGGCAGCCGTCTGTGTCGAGGGGTGGCGCATGTCCAGGGAGCAACGCGGGCCGAACGAAAAACTCGGCACCGTTCTCGCCCTCGCGGGAATCAGCAACGCAGGACTCGCGCGTCGCGTCAACGATCTTGGCGCTCAACGCGGGTTGACACTTCGCTACGACAAGACGTCGGTGGCGCGCTGGGTGTCGAAGGGAATGGTGCCCCAGGGCGCCGCCCCGCACCTCATCGCGGCGGCCATCGGCCAGAAGCTCGGCCGCCCGGTGCCGCTCCACGAGATCGGCCTGGCGGACGCGGATCCCGCGCCGGAAGTGGGCCTCGCATTCCCCAGGGACGTCGGTCAGGCCGTGCGTTCCGCAACGGAGTTGTACCGCCTGGACCTCGCCGGCCGCCGGGCCGGCTCCGGCGGTATCTGGCAGTCCCTCGCCGGCTCGTTCGCAGTCAGCGCATACGCAACGCCCGCCTCACGCTGGCTGATAACCCCGGCCGACAGTTCGGTGGCGCGCGAGGCCAACTCCGCGGAGGGCGCGAGCGCACCGCTCAAAGTCGGCCACAGCGATGTGCAGAAGCTGCGGGAGGCCGCGGAGGACGCCAGGCGCTGGGACTCCAAGTACGGGGGCGGCGACTGGCGTTCGTCGATGGTGCCGGAGTGCCTGCGGGTCGAGGCGGCACCGCTGCTGCTGGGCTCGTACTCCGACGAGGTCGGCAGAGCGCTCTTCGGCGCGAGCGCCGAACTCACCCGCCTCGCCGGGTGGATGGCCTTCGACACCGGGCAGCAGGAGGCGGCGCAGCGGTACTACATCCAGGCGCTGCGGCTCGCCCGCGCGGCGGCGGACGTACCGCTGGGGGGCTATGTGCTGGCCTCGATGTCGTTGCAGGCGACCTACCGGGGCTTCGGCGACGAGGGCGTCGACCTCGCGCAGGCCGCGCTCGAACGCAACCGGGGGCTCGCGACCGCCCGCACGATGAGCTTCTTCCGGCTCGTCGAGGCGCGGTCCCACGCGCGCGCGGGGGACGCGCAGGCCGCCGGGGCGGCGCTGAAGGCCGCCGAGGGCTGGCTTGAGCGGTCCCGGGAGGGCGACAACGATCCGTCCTGGCTGGGGTTCTACGGCTACGACCGGTTCGCGGCGGACGCGGCGGAGTGCTACCGGGACCTGAAGGCGCCCCGGCAGGTGCGGAGGTTCACGGAGCAGGCGTTGTCGAAGCCGACCGAGGAGTTCGTGCGGTCGCACGGGCTGCGGCTGGTGGTCTCCGCGGTCGCCGAGCTGGAGTCGGGGAACCTCGACGCGGCCTGCGAGCAGGGGGTGCGGGCGGTGGAGGTCGCCGGGCGCATCTCGTCGGCGCGGACCACGGAGTACGTGAAGGACCTCCTGCACCGGCTGGAGCCGTACGGGGACGAGCCGCGGGTGGTGGAGCTGCGGGAGCGCGCCCGGCCGCTGTTGATGGCCCCGGCCTGAGCGGCACCGCGCATCCCGGAGATTTCCCGCGTTTGAAGTGACTGTCAGTGGTGCAGTGCACTATCGGATGCGGGAGGTGGTGCGCGGTGGTCGGGTACGACTGTGATGTGCTCGTGGTCGGGGGTGGGATCGTCGGGCTGTCGGTCGCGTATGCGATCGGCCGGGCCGCGCCGGGGACACGGGTGACCGTCCTGGAGAAGGAGGCGGGCCCCGCCCGGCATCAGACGGGCCGGAACAGCGGGGTGATCCACAGCGGGATCTACTACCGGCCCGGCTCGCTCAAGGCGCGGTACGCGGTGGGCGGCGCCGCCGAGATGGTCAAGTTCTGTGCGGAGTACGGCATTCCGCACGCGGTCACCGGCAAGCTGATCGTCGCCACCGAGCGCGCCGAGCTGCCCCGCCTGCACGCGCTCGTGCAGCGCGGCCGGGAGAACGGCATCCCGGTGCGGGAGCTCGGCGGCTCCCAGATCGGCGAGTACGAGCCGGAGGTGCGCGGGCTCGCCGCCATAGAGGTCGCCACGACCGGGATCTGTGACTACGTCGCGGTCGCCCGGCACCTGGCCGAGGCCTCCGGCGCCGAGATCCGCTACGGCGCGCGGGTCGCCCATGTCGACCGGCGGCCGGAGCGCGGGGTCGCCGTGCGCACGGCGGACGGTGCCGGCGGCGGTGACGTGGTCCGCGCCCGTGTGCTGGTGAACTGCGCGGGCCTCCAGTGCGACGAGGTGGCCCGGCTGACCGGTGACGACCCCGGGATGCGGATCGTGCCGTTCCGCGGCGAGTACTACACGCTGACGCGGCCCGAGCTGGTGCGCGGCCTGGTGTACCCGGTGCCGGACCCGGCGTTCCCGTTCCTCGGGGTGCACCTCACCCGGGGCATCGACGGCAGCGTGCACGTGGGACCGAACGCGGTGCCCGCGCTGGCCCGCGAGGGCTACGGCTGGGGTGTCGTGCGCCCCCGTGAGATCGCGGCCACGGCGGCCTGGCCCGGGGTGTGGCGGATGGCGCGGCAGCACTGGCGGTACGGGGCGGGGGAGCTGCGGCGGTCGGTGTCCAAGGGCGCGTTCACCAGCGCCGTGCAGCGGCTGCTGCCGGCCGTGGCACCGGAGGACCTGGTGCCTTCGGCGGCCGGGGTGCGGGCGCAGGCCGTGCTGCGGGACGGCACCCTCGTGGACGACTTCCTGATCAAGGAGGGCCCGCGCGCGGTCCACGTCCTCAACGCCCCGAGCCCGGCGGCGACCGCGTCCCTGCCGATCGGCCGGGAGGTGGCCCGGCGGGCGCTGGCCGTGCTGGAGCGGGCGGAGGGCGTCCGGCTCCCGGTGCGGCCGACGGCTCCCGGTGCCCCGTAAAATCGACCCATTGTGTCTGACTCCCCCAACACCCCCGACGCCCCCGCCCGGCCCGCGCAGCGCACCCGCAGGGACGAACCGCGTTTCCCCGACGGCCCCAGGCCCGACCCCGCGGGCTCCCACTACGAGCGCCGCATCCGGAGCTTCCAGCCGCGCCGGAGCCGGGTGACGACCGCACAGGCGGAGGCGCTGGAGCGGCTGTGGCCCAAGTGGGGGCTGGACATCGACGGGCAGCGGGTCATCGACTTCGGGGAGCTGTTCGGCAACGACAACCCCGTCGTGCTGGAGATCGGCTTCGGGATGGGCGAGGCGACCGCGCAGATGGCCGCCGCCGACCCGGCGACGAACATCCTGGCCGCCGATGTGCACACCCCGGGCCAGGGCAATCTGCTGGGCCTCGCCGACCACCACGGGCTCGCCAACGTCCGGGTCGCCAACGGGGACGCGATCATCCTGCTGCGCGAGATGCTCGCCCCGGACTCGCTCGACGGGCTGCGGGTCTACTTCCCCGACCCCTGGCCGAAGAAGCGCCATCACAAACGGCGGCTGATCCAGGAGGAGTTCCTGACGCTGGCCGCGACCCGGCTCAGGCCCGGGGCGACCGTGCACTGCGCCACGGACTGGGAGCCGTACGCGGAGCAGATGCTCGAAGTGCTGGGCGCGCACCCGGACTTCGAGAACAGCCAACCCGACGGCGATTTCGCGCCTCGTCCGGACTTCCGGCCGCTGACCCGTTTCGAGGGGCAGGGACTGGACAAGGGTCATGTCGTGAACGATCTGCTGTTCCGTCGCGTACCCCACGACGACCAGCACTGACGCCAGGCTCCCTCGCGGGCCGTGCCCTTACCTCGTTAGGGTCGATGCCGTGGCCACGTACTCGCCGTACCCCCCGCACCCCGGCCACCCGGCCGGTGGTGTGCCCGGGCACGTGCCGCGCGGGCGCTGGTGGCACCGGACCGGGGTCCGCTACGGCGCGCTGATCGCCCTGCTGGCGCTCTCCGGGCTCGTCATCCTCGCGCTGGTACGCCAACAGACCGGCACGGAAGGGTTCTTGGTGGGTCTCGGGCTCGCCGTGCCGCCGGTGCCGCTGCTGATCGCCGCGTTCCGCTGGCTGGACCGGGTCGACCCCGGGCCCTGGCGGAACCTCCTCTTCTCCTTCGCCTGGGGCGCCTGCGCCGCCGCGCTGATAGCGATCGTCGCCAACAGCTTCGCCACGCGCTGGATAGCGACCGCGACCGCCGACCCGACCAGCGCGGACACCCTGGGCGCGACGGTGATAGCGCCGATCGTGGAGGAGTCGGCGAAGGCGGCGGCCGTGCTGCTCGTCTTCCTGTTCCGCAGACGGGACTTCACCGGGATCGTCGACGGGATGGTGATAGCCGGGGTCACCGCCACCGGCTTCGCGTTCACCGAGAACATCCTCTACCTCGGCACCGCCTTCGGCACCGACCAGCTCACCGGCGACCGCGGCTTCACCTCCGTGACGGCGGCGACCTTCTTCGTGCGGATCGTCATGTCCCCGTTCGCGCACCCCCTGTTCACCGTCCTGACCGGCATCGGCTTCGGCCTCGCCGCCCGCTTCCCCGACCGGCGGCACGTCCGGCGCGTCCTAGCCGCGCTGACCGGACTACTGCTCGCGATGGGCATGCACGCGGTCTGGAACGGCTCCTCGACCTTCGGCCAGTACGGCTTCTTCGAGGTCTACGGCCTGTTCATGGTGCCCGCGTTCGGTCTGCTGACCTGGCTGGCGGTCTGGACCCGGCAGCGTGAACTGCGCGCGGTGCGCGAGGAGTTGCCGGTATATGTGCTCGCGGGCTGGCTGACCCCGGGCGAACCGTTCGTGCTCGGCTCGATGCGGGGCCGCCGGCTGGCCCGCGAGTACGCCGGCCGGCATCTCGGCCGCCCCGGCGCCCGCTCGGTGGCCCGCTACCAGGCCCGCGCGACCTCCCTGGCGTTCCTGCGGCACCGGGCGGCGCGGGGCCGCGCCCGCGCCGACTTCGCCGTACGGGAAAGGGAGTTGCTGCACGAGCTGTGGCAGGGGCGGGAGGTGGCGCGGCCCGCGCTGGAGTACGCGGCGCGGGCGGTCGCGCCGCCGGTGCCGGTGGTGGTGCCGCCGTGGCCGGTGTACGGGGTGTACGGGACCGCGGCGGCGCCGCAGTCCGCGTACAACCCCTACCGGAGCTGACGACCCTCAGGCGGAGGCCTGGTTCAGGCGCTCGATCTCGGCGTCGGTGAGCGTCAGTTCGGCCACGGCGAGCAGGTCGGGCAGCTGCTCGACGTCGCGGGCGGAGGCGATCGGGGCGGCGACCGTGGGCTGGGCGGCGAGCCAGGCCAGGGCGACCGTCGCGACGGCGGCGTCGTGGGCGCGCGCGATCTCGTCCAGGGCGGTCAGCACCTGCCGGCCGCGCTCGGATTCGAGGTGGCCGGCGGCCCGTCCGGCGCGCGGGCTGTCCACGGTCGTGCCGGGCCGGTACTTGCCGGTGAGGAAGCCGGCCGCGAGGGCGAAGTAGGGCAGCGCCGCGAGGCCGTTGCGCTCGGCCACGTCCCGGAGTTCGCCCTCGTAGGTGTCGCGGGAGACGAGGTTGTAGTGGGGCTGGATCGCGACGTAGCGGGCCAGGCCCTCGCGGTCGGAGAAGTCGAGGGAGGCCTGGAGGCGTTCGGGCGTGATGTTGGAGGCCGCGATGTACCGCACCTTGCCCGCCGTCACCAGTTCGTCCAGGGCGCCGACGATCTCCTCGACCGGCACCTCGACCTGGTCGAAGTGGGTGTAGTAGAGGTCGATGTGGTCGGTGTCCAGGCGGCGCAGGGAGGCGTCGGCGGCGGCCTTGATGTTGGCGGCGGACAGGCCGGGGAAGTCGGGGTGCTGGCTGACCTTGGTGGCGATGACGACGTCGGAGCGGTTGCCGCGGGCCTTGACCCACTTGCCGATGACGGTCTCGGACTCGCCGCCCTGGTTGCCCGGGGCGAACGCGGAGTAGGAGTCGGCGGTGTCGACGAAGTTGCCGCCCGCGGCGGCGTAGGCGTCGAGCACCGCGAAGGAGGTGGCCTCGTCGGCGGTCCACCCGAACACGTTGCCGCCGAGGTTCAGCGGGAAGATCTCCAGGTCGGACCGGCCCAGCTTGCGAAGAGAAGTCATGCTCCACGTCAACCGCCGGACCGGAACCGGATATTCCATCAGGTGGGTCAGGGGTTGAGGCCCTTGCTGCGCAGCCAGGGCGCCGGGTCGCTCGCGGTGGCCGCGCCGTTGATGTGGACCTCCAGGTGGAGGTGCGGCCCGGTCACGTTGCCGGTCGCGCCCACGCGGCCGATGACGTCTCCGGTGGCGACCTTCTGGCCGACGCTGACGTTGATCGAGGACTGGTGGCAGAACCACAGCTCGGTGCCGTCGTCGAGGGTGAGGATCGTGCGGTAGCCGTAGGAGCCGGCCCAGCCCGCCTCGGTGATCGTGCCGCTGTGGATGGCCTTGATCAGGGTGCCGGTGGGGGCGGCGAAGTCGAGTCCGGTGTGGTAGCCGGAGGACCACATGGAGCCGGCCTGGCCGAAGGTGCCGGTGATCGTGTACGAGGCGACCGGCAGCGTGTACTGCTTGGCGAGCGCGGCGAGTTTCGCGCTCTCGGCCTTCTTCTTGGCGGCGGCCTCGGCGGCCTTCTTCGCGTCGGCGGCCTTCTTCGCGGCGTCCTGCTCGGCCTTCGCGGCGGCGGCGTCGAGCTGCTTGGCGACGGCGGCCTCGGCGGCGGCCTGGGACCGGCCGTCGACCTGGAGCTGCTGGTACTCGGCCTGCTCCATGATCCGGTTGCGCAGCAGTTCACCCGCGTCCGAGGTGCCCTTGGCGGTCTCGTTGGCGGTGACGCCGACGCTGCTGAGCGCGGTCGCGGAACCCTTGGGGGTGCTCGCGGAGTCGTCCAGCAGATGACCCACGGAGGGCAGGTCGGGCAGGGAGATCGAGACGGGCGGCTTGCCGGTGTTGGCGCTGGCCATCCCGCCGGCGCTCACGGCGGCTATGACACCGACGCCCAGGACGGTGGAGCTGCGGGCGAATCCCCCGCCACCACGCTGCTTGGCGACACGGTGCTTGCCGCGGTTGGGAAGAACGGTCTCCGCGCTGGGATTCCACTCCTCCCAGGGGCCCTCGTCGGGACGGTGACCGCCGTAGACGAACGGGGCTTCTGGGGCAGCCTGGTTGGACGCCACGTGGGCGTGCTCCTTTCCTTCCTTCTCGCCTACCGGGTTAGCTGACGGGTTCGGAGCAGGAAGGTCTCCTACGCGCGTAAACCGGTCGTGTTCCCACGACTGTCGACGTGCGATTCACCCCAAGTGGTGGTTCCCCGGTTCCCTCGCGGGATTCGGCGCGTGCGCACGGAGCTGTCTCTTGTGACGGCTGGGACGACCGTGCTGCGTTATCGAACGTTAATAGACACGGGCGTCCGTTTCCAAGCCCGTTCGCTTGATCATTAACCTTTCCTTGCTGGACGAAAGGGCCCACCACCGGCGAAAAACGGGTGAGTTGACCGGTCACGGCCGACGTACGGCGATCATCGCCATGTCGTCCGCCATCCCGCCCCCGGCATAACGGCGCACCTCTTTGGCGAGGATTCCGAGCAGTGCCACCGGACTGCGGAAGGTCCGCCCGGCCAGCCGCTCCCCCGGGTCGTAGAACACACCGTGGCCGTCGCGGGCCTCGGTCAGCCCGTCGGTGTACAGGAGCAGGGTGGCGCCGCCGGGGAACGCGAACTCCTCGGCCCGGTCGGGCCAGTAGCCCAACTCGCCCATTCCCAGGGGCAGTGCGGGCTCCTTGACGAGCAGGGCGTCCACGCTGCCGTCCGCGCGCAGGAGCAGCGGCGGCGGATGGCCGCGGTCGACGATCCGTACGACACCGTCGCCGTGCGGGAGTTCGGCGAGGACGGCCGTGGTGAAGCCCTCGACCGCGTCGAGCCCGTCGCGCCGGGTGCCCTCGCGCGCCAGCGCCCGCTCCAGCCGCTGCGCGACCGCCTCCAGGGTGGCCTCCTGCTCGGCCGCCTCCCGGAACGCCCCGATCACCACGGCCACGGCGGCGACCGCGCCCATGCCCTTGCCGCGCACGTCGCCGACGACCAGGCGTACGCCGTGCGGGGTGTCCTGGACCGCGTACAGGTCGCCGCCGATGAACGCGCCCTCCTGGGCCGCCTCGTAGCGGGCGGCGATCTCGAACCCGCCGATCCGCTCGGCCGGTTCGGGCAGTACGGCGCGCTGGGCGGCCTCGGCGATCTCGCGCACGGAGGCGAGCTGTTCGCTGCTGCGGCGGACCAGGACGTTGATGAGGACGGCGAGCGCGGCGACCGTGGCCACGGTGGCCGACTCGGTGAGCGCGTCGATGTGGAGGAGGATGCCGAGCCTGAGGTGGATCACCAGGACGACGGCGACGGAGGCCAGCCCGGTGAGGACGGTGCCGCGCCGCGAGTAGAGCGGGGCGGCGATCAGCGGGGCGGCGGTGAAGAAGGGGGCCGCGGTGAAGTCCTGCGGGGTGAAGTAGTCGTAGAACGCCCCGACGACGAGCAGCAGCGCGGGCAGCCGGCGGACGAAGGCGAGGCCCCGGTCGGGCACGGGATCGCTGCGCACATACCGACCGTCCTCCACGCGTCCAGTCTTTCGTGGCGGGGGGAGGGTGGCGAGCGGGGTGGGCCGACCGTGGCGGGAGAAACACCTAGGGCCGGAATCCATTTCTGGACTCCGGCCCTAGGCCTTGAGTAGCGGGGACAGGATTTGAACCTGCGACCTCTGGGTTATGAGCCCAGCGAGCTACCGAGCTGCTCCACCCCGCGCCGTTGTGTCTCCAACTATACGCCATCCACGGGGCCCGATGTCACACACGTTTCAGTCGGCGGGGTTACCGGCGTGCGTGAGGGTCTCCCAGGAGACGAAGAGGTCGTCGCTGCCGGCCGGGCGGGTGCTCGCGGCGAGCCGGTGCGCGGCGGGCACCTTCATGCCGAGCCGGTCCTCCAGGTGGTTGAGCGGGACCTCCAGGTCGGTCCCCATGTTCCGGTCGACCTTCCCGCCGCACAGCCAGGCGGGGGCGGCCTCGCCCAGCTGGTAGCGGGCGTGGAATTCGAGGGCGGCGGCGAGCCGGTCCTTGACGTCCTTGTAGAGGTCGACGCCCTGGTGCCAGGCGGTCTCGGCGATGTGCCCGGTGGCGGCCAGCGAGTACCCGACGTGCTTGAAGTTGCGGCAGGTCTCCTGGGCGATGCCGTCCTTGAAGGTGGTCTGCTTGAACCAGTACGTCGTGAGCTTCTGCGGGGTGGTGACGGTGGAGCGGGCCGGGGTGAGCGGCACCTTGCCGTCCTTCTCCAGGTAGAAGTAGGCGGGCACGCGGTCGCGGAAGCGGGCGACGGCCGCGTCGAAGGCCTTGTGGTCGTCGAGGAAGACGGCGATGCCGATCGCCGCGTCCGTCATCGCGAGGTCCCAGTTGCCGTTGTAGTCCGGCAGGTCCTTCGTCACCTCGGGCTGGTAGGCGGTGCGCAGCATGGTCGCGAACCGCCGCACCCGGTCGGCGGGCCATCCGGCGCCCGGCGCGTACCGCACGATCTCCGCCGCCCGCGCCCAGGTCGACCCGGCCCACGCGGTCTGGAGTCCGGCGTCCTCGGAGGTGTGCTCCTTCATCTTCGCCGACCAGTCGTCCATGATCTCCCGCGCCTTGAGCGCGTGGTGCTGCTTCCCGGTGATGCTGAACAGCAGGGCCTGCGTGTACGCGGCGATGGCGTCCTCGCGCTCCTCGACGCACCCGTGCGCGGCCTTGCCGTTCCAGGGGCAGTCGACGTCGGCGTAGGGCTTCGCCGTGTACTTGTACGACCCGTACTTGCTGTCCCGCATCCCGAAGTACGCCTTCAGCCAGGGCTGCTTCCCGGCCGCCACGTTCTTGCGTACGGCGTCCAGCTGCGCCTTGCTGACCAGCACTCCGGGATGCGTGAACGCCGCACCGGCGGGCAGCGCCCGTGCCATGGTCCGCGTACCGGTGTCCGCCGCCCCGCACGAGGCGAGAAGCCCTACGGCCACGGACGCGCCCAGCACCGCCACTGCCCTCATGTGTCCTACCTCCGCGTTGTCCCTACCGGGTCCTTCGCAGCGTGGCCCTTCGGGGAGCGGGCCGCAGGATTTGATGGGCCGATCGGTCGTGACGGCCCGGCGCCGGGAGGGCCGTGAGGTGCCGGGCCATGCCGGGGCACTCAGCCGAGCAGATGACGGTTCGGCGCCTTCGCCCGCTCCGCGTACTCCGGGAGTACGACCACGCAGACCCCCCGCGCGGCCAGCGCCCCGCTTCCGTCGGCCGCCGTCACGAACGTGTCCGGCTCGCGCCAGGCCGTGACCACGCGCCGTCCGCCCGCGTCGAGGATCAGCCGGGCGCAGGGCCTGGGGCGGGAGGCGCGGTGGGTGCAGGGTTCGAGGCTGGTGTAGACGGTGGCGGTCGCCAGGCGCGGGTCCGCCGGGTCCAGTTTGGCGAGGGCCGCCTCCTCCGCGTGGACGACCGGGTCGCCGGCTTCGCGGGAGTGGCCGCGGGCCAGTTCCGTGCCGTCCTCGGCCACCACCACCGCGCCGACGCTGAACGCGGTCCGCGAGGGCGGGCAGTCGGCGGCCAGGTCGCAGGCGAGGGCGAGCCAGTGGTGGTCGGCGGCGGCGGGGAGGCCGCCGGTGCCGGGGGCGGTGGGTTCGTAGCGCATGAGGACGACGTCCTCGATGGGGCGGGTCTCGACGAGACGCAGTCGGCCCGGCTGGTAGGTGCCCGGGCCGAAGAGGCGGGGGGCGTCCGGGGTGCCCACGAAGAGGGGGGACAGGACGAGTTGGAGTTCGTCGGCCAGTCCCTGCTGGAGGAGCTGGGTGTGGATCGTGCCGCCGCCCTCGACCATCAGGCGGTCGACTCCCCTGGCGGAGTGCAGGTGTTGGAGCAGCCGGCGCCAGTCGAGTTCGGGGCCGAGGGCGAACACGTCGGCGGCCAGGCCGAGTTGGCGGGCCCGCTCGGCGCCCTTGTCGGTCGTGAGGACGAGCTTGTCGCCGCCGGTGTGCCAGAAGTTGGCGGCCGGGTCGAGGTCGCCGGAGCCGCTGACCGTGATCTTGAGGGGGTATTCCGGCCGGCCGGCCGCGACACGGGCGGCGCGGCGCTCCGGGGAGTTCACGAGCAGCCGCGGGTTGTCCGCGCGGATCGTGCCGGCGCCGACGAGGATCGCGTCGACGGAGGCGCGGACCGCGTCGACGCGGTCGAAGTCGGCGGGGCTGGAGAGGAGCAGCCGGTCGGGGCCGGTGTCGTCGAGGTAGCCGTCGAGGGAGACGGCGGCGGACAGCAGGACGTGGGGCAGGGACATCGACGCGCTCTCTCCGGGAGGCCGGCGGGTCTTGGTTCAAGTTTGAAACAAACCTACACTGGGGGTATGACGACTCGCTGGCTCACCGCCGAGGAGCTGCGCGCCTGGCGCGCGTACATCGCCGCGACGCACCTCCTGGAGGACGCGATCGACCGGCAGCTCCAGCAGGAGGCCGGCATGCCCCACCTGTACTACTCCATCCTCGCCAACCTCTCGGACGCACCGGACCACCGGCTGCGGATGACCGACCTGGCCGAGCGGTCGAAGATCACCCGGAGCCGGCTGACGTACGCCGTGACCAGGCTGGAGAAGGACGGGCTGGTCCGGCGGGAGGGGTGCCCCTCGGACAAGCGGGGCAGTACGGCGGTGCTGACCGACGAGGGGATGGCGGTGCTGGTGGCCACGGCGCCGGGGCATGTCGAGACGGTCCGGGCGGCGATCTTCGACCATCTCACTCCGGAGCAGGTGGGGCAGCTGGAGGAGATCAGCACGGGCATCGTGCGGGCGCTGGAGGCACCGGAGGACGTCCCGTGGCGCCGCCGCTCCACGCCGCCGTGTTCGTGAGGCGTGCTCGCGAGGCGTGCTCCTGAGGCGTATTCGTGAGGCGCCCCACAAATCTGTTGCTTCAAATTTCAAGCATGAGGTAGGGTCCGTGATCGTGGATGTGCTTCAGTTTTGAAACACACTGGGACACATCGCTACGTCACCCTTCGGACCCGGAGACCCGCATGCCCGACTTCCCCGCCGCCACCCCGCGTGCCCGCGTCCGGGTACCGATGCGCTTCCACGACGGCTACAGCGTCGACACCGAACTCGTCACCTTCCACGGCCTGACCGACGGCCAGGAACACCTCGCCGTCGTCCTCGGCGACCCCGCCCCCGGCACCACCCCGCTGGTCCGGCTGCACTCCGAGTGCCTGACCGGAGACGTCTTCGGCTCCGCCCGCTGCGACTGCGGCCCCCAGCTGCGCGAGGCCGTCGAGCGCATAGCCGAGCGCGGCGGCGTGCTGCTCTACCTGCGCCAGGAGGGCCGGGGCATCGGCCTCTACAACAAGCTCGACGCGTACGCCCTCCAGGACCAGGGCCTCGACACCTACGCGGCCAACACCGCGCTCGGCCTCCCCGAGGACGACCGCGACTACACGGCCGCCGCCCAGATGCTCCAGGCCCTCGGCATCACGTCCCTGGACCTGCTCTCCAACAACCCCGACAAGGCCGAGCAGTTGCGCGGCCTCGGCATCGACGTGCGGGACCGGGTGCCGACCGGGGTGTTCAGCACGCCCCACAACGTCCGGTATCTGCGTGCGAAGGTCCTCCAGACCCACCACACGCTGCCGCTGGGCCGGCTGACGGACCTGAACGTGGGCTGACCGCCGCCGAGGATGGTGTAGCGGGCTACACCCTCCATTCGGGAGGGCACTCCCTCGTGACCGGGGGCCGTCGACGGAAGGGTTGGGACCACGATCCCGACCGACCGCCGACGTGGAGGCCTTCCCCAGCCATGGCTACTCTCCTCTATCACTTGGGCCGTGTGGCCTTCCGGTGGCGCTGGTTCGTCACCCTCCTGTGGGTGGCGGTCCTCGGCGCCGTCGGCTTCGCCGCCGCCAAGGCCCCCGCCGCCCCCGACGACGGCTTCACGATGCCCGGCATCGAGTCGCAGAAGGCCTTCGACCTGCTGGAGCAGCGCTTCCCGGGCACGGCGGCGGACGGCGCGAGCGCGCGGATCGTCTTCGTCGCCCCGAACGGCGAGAAGGTCACCGCGACCGACAACCGGGCGGCCATCGAGAAGCTGGTCACCGAAGCGGCGGACGGTGCCCAAGTGGCCTCCGCCGTCGACCCGTTCACCGCGAAGGCGGTGAGCGCGGACGCGTCCACGGCGTACTCCACCGTCACCTTCGAGGCGAAGGCCCACGACCTCACCGACGCCGCCAAGACCCACCTGGAGCGGGCCATCGACACGGCCCGGGACGCGGGCCTGACCGTCGAGGTCGGCGGCGACGCGCTCGCCACCCAGCCCGCGGCGGGCGGCAGCGCCGAGGCCATCGGCATCGCGATAGCCGCGATCGTCCTGCTCATCACCTTCGGTTCCCTGGCCGCCGCCGGACTGCCCCTGCTCACCGCGATCCTCGGCGTCGGCATCAGCATGTCCGCGATCCTCGCCCTGGGCAGCGCCTTCGGCCTCTCCGAGAC
Organism: Streptomyces sp. NPDC091280; assembly: GCF_044768565.1. Lineage (NCBI taxonomy): Bacteria > Bacillati > Actinomycetota > Actinomycetes > Kitasatosporales > Streptomycetaceae > Streptomyces > Streptomyces sp. NPDC091280. The sequence continues at coordinate 713,084 of NZ_JBIVUZ010000003.1, read as the reverse complement.
CACCGGCACCCTCGCCACGATGCTCGGCCTCGCCTGCGGGATCGACTACGCCCTGTTCGTCGTCTCCCGCTACCGCGAGGAACGCGCCAAGGGCCACGCGCCCCGCGAAGCGGCCGGACTGGCCGCGGGCACGGCGGGTTCGGCGGTCGTGTTCGCCGGTCTGACCGTGGTCATCGCGCTGGCCGGGCTGTCCGTGGTCGGCATCCCGATGCTGACGAAGATGGGTCTGGCGGCGGCCGGCGCGGTCCTCCTCGCCGTCCTGATCTGCCTCACCCTGGTCCCCGCGGTCCTCGGCTTCTGGCCGAACGCCGTGCTCTCCCGCCGCGACCGCAAGAAGAAGGCCAAGCGCGGCAACGGCGAGAACGGCGGCAGCCGCTGGGCCCGGATCGTCGTACGCCACCCGGTCCCGGTGCTGCTGCTCGGCGTCGTAGGACTCGGGGCGATGGCCCTGCCCGCCCTCAACCTGCAGCTCGGCATGCCCGGTGACGAGGCCAAGTCCACCGCCACCACCGAACGCCGTGCCTACGACGACCTCGCCGAAGGCTTCGGGCCCGGCTTCAACGGCCCCCTGACCATCGTCGTGGACGCGAAGGGAGCACCGGACGCGAAGGCCGCCGTGGCGACGATCTCGAAGGAGCTGGCCGCCACGGACGGGGTGGTCTCCGTCTCGCCGGCCCGCTTCAACACGGCGGGCGACACGGCGGTGTTCTCCGCGACCCCCGCCACCAGCCCCACCGACGAGAAGACCAAGCAGCTCGTCCAGACCATCCGCGACGAACGGCCGGGCATCGAGTCCCGGGCCTCCGGCGCGAGCTTCGAGGTCACCGGCACCACCGCGCTGAACATCGATGTGGCGCAGAAGGTCCAGAACGCGCTGATCCCCTATCTGGCGCTGGTGGTGGGCCTGGCGATCGTCCTGCTGCTCCTGGTCTTCCGCTCGCTGCTCGTACCGCTCAAGGCGGCCCTCGGCTTCCTCCTCTCGGTCCTCGCGGCGCTCGGCGCGGTGGTCGCGGTCTTCCAGGAAGGGCATCTGGCCTCCTGGCTGGGCGTCGACCAGACCGGCCCGATCATGAGCCTGATGCCGATCTTCCTGGTGGGCATCGTCTTCGGACTGGCCATGGACTACGAGGTGTTCCTGGTCTCCCGGATGCGCGAGGCCTACGTCCACGGGGACGGCCCGCGCCAGGCGGTGGTGTCGGGATTCCGGCACAGCGCCCGGGTGGTGGTGGCCGCCGCGCTGATCATGATGGCGGTGTTCTCCGGCTTCATCGGCGCGGGCGCCTCGATGATCAAGATGATCGGCTTCGGGCTGGCCATCGCGGTCCTGTTCGACGCGTTCGTGGTCCGGATGGCGATCGTCCCGGCGGTCCTGTCCCTGCTCGGCGACAAGGCCTGGTACCTGCCGAGGTGGCTCGACCGGACGCTGCCCCGCGTGGACGTCGAGGGCGAGGCGCTGAGCCACAAGGTCCCGGCACCGGCGACCGAGCCGGCCGACACCCCGACCGTCCACCTCACAGCGGTCCCGTAACCGTAGGGACCCCCCAGACCGGGGCCGCCGAGAGCGGAGGCGGCCCCGTGGCGCCCGGATCCCGTGGGGACGGGGACCCGGCGCAAGTCCCGGGCCCGGCGACGGAGCACTCCCCCCGCCCGTCGCCGGGCCCGCGGACGTCCACAACCCACCCGTCAGAGACGGCAAGAGAGGACACTTCGATGAAAACCTCAGTGCAGGCCGGGGTGGCCGGGCTCCTCGCCTGCGGCACGCTGCTCACGGTGGTCCTGGTCAGCCGCGACGGCGGCGACAACACCACCCGAACCGCCGGATCGGCCACGTCGAACGGCCCGTACGTGGCCCTCGGCGACTCCTACACGGCGGCCCCCGGCATCACCGAACCCACCGGAACCCCGGCCGGCTGCGACCGCTCCGCCGGCAACTACCCGGCCGTGGTGGCCGCCGAACTCGGCCTGAAGGGCGACAAGTTCCGCGACGTGAGTTGCAGCGGCGCCACCACCGCCGACCTCACCTCCGCCCAGGACACCGACCACGGCACCAACCCGCCCCAGCTCAGGGCGCTTTCGTCGGACACCCGGCTGGTCACCATCGGCATCGGCGGCAACGACATCGGCTTCGGCAAGCTGCTCAAACGCTGTGTGGCGATGGGCGCGCTGTATCAACTCACGGGCAGCGGAAAGTACTTCACGTTCACGGAGGACGCACCCTGCGCACGCGACGCCGGCCCCGTGGCGAAGAAGATCGCCACGGCGGGCGACCGACTGTCGAGAATCCTGACCGAGGTGAAGCGCCGCGCCCCCGAGGCCCGCGTCTACGTCGTCTCCTACCCGGCGATCCTGCCGGCCGACAGCGCCGACTGCGGCCGGGGCATGTCCCTGGCCCCCGGCGACGTGACCTACCTCCGCGAGACGGAACAGCAACTCAACACCGCGCTACGGCAACGGGCTTCGGAGGCCGGGGTCAGCTACGTCGACACGTACACCCCCTCCACCGCCCACAACGCGTGCGCGCCGAAGGACACCCGCTGGATCGAACCCCTCGCACCGCAGAACCCGGCGGCCCCGGTGCATCCGAACGCGCGCGGCGAGCGCGGGATGGCGGAGGCGGTGCTGCGGGAGGTGAGGTCGGCGCTGTAGGGGGCGGTGGCCTAGTGCTCGCAGCTGTCCTCGATGCCGTAGGTGTCCCAGGCCGGGAACGGGTCGGCGGGCGGGACGCTCTCGCCGGGGGTCATCAGGCAGGCGGTCAGGGCGCTGTGGAGTGCTTCCGCCCGCAAGTCGGTGCCGATGAAGACCAGTTCCTGGGCGTCGGGGGTGTCGGGGTCGTGGGCGGCCGACGGTTCGAAGCGGGCGACGGAGCCCGCCTGGGACCACAGGCCCGTCACGCCGGGGCGGCCGGCCAGGGTGAAGAAGCCCTTGGAGCGCAGGACGCGGCCGTATCCGCCGCTGTCGAGGCCCTCGGTCACGAATGTCCACAACCGGCCGGGGTGGAAGGGGAGTTCGGCGCGGAAGACGGTCGAGGAGATGCCGTACTCCTCGGTCTCGGGGACGTGGTCGCCGTTGAGTTCCCGTACCCAGCCGGGGGCCTGCTGGGCGCGTTCCAGGTCGAAGAGGCCGGTGTCCAGTACGTCGGCGGGCCGTACGCGGCCGTGGACGGCCGGGACGACCCGTGCGGCCGGATTGAGGCGGGTGAGGGCCGCGCGCAGGCGGTCGGCCGACTCCTCGTCGACGAGGTCGAGTTTGTTGAGGACGATGACGTCGGCGAACTCGACCTGGTCCATCAGCAGGTCGCTGACGGTGCGTTCGTCGTCCTCGTACTGGTCGAGGCCGCGTTCGACGAGGTCGTCGCCGGCGGCCAGTTCGGGCAGGAAGCCCAGCGCGTCGACGACCGTGACCATGGTGTCGAGGCGGGCGACCTCGCCGAGGGTGGCGCCGTCGTCGCGGGCGAAGGCGAAGGTCGCGGCCACCGGCATGGGTTCGGAGATGCCGGAGGACTCGATGAGGAGGTAGTCGAAGCGGCCCTCGCGCGCCAGCCGGTCGATCTCCTCCAGCAGGTCGTCGCGCAGGGTGCAGCAGATGCAGCCGTTGGTCAGCTCGACGAGGCGTTCCTCGGTGCGGGAGAGGGCCGCCGTGCCGCCGCGCACCAGCGCCGCGTCGATGTTGACCTCGCTCATGTCGTTGACGACGACCGCGACGCGCAGGCCCTCGCGGTTGCCGAGGACGTGGTTGAGGAGGGTGGTCTTGCCCGCACCGAGGAAGCCGGACAGCACGGTGACGGGGAGGCGGGCGGACGGCATGGACGGTCAGCCCTCGGGGCGCAGCAGGCCGCGTTCGTACGCCTTGGCCAGGCGTTGCGGGACCAGGTAGGGGACGCCGTCGATGGTGATCGGTACGAGCGCCGGCGTGCTCGCCTTCCACTGGGCGCGGCGGTGCCGGGTGTTGCTGCGGGACATCTTCCGCTTGGGAACGGCCATGGGGGTCCTCCTGCTCGGGTGGGTGGCGGGTCGCGGACGACGCTACATGAAAATGGATTCCATTACTAACTAACCTTGCCCGCCCGTGCGGCACCGCGGGCAGCGTCCCGTGAGCTCGACGGTGTGCTCGACCTCCGCGAACCCCGAGGTCTCGGCCACCTCCTCCGCCCAGCTCTCCACCGCCCGCGCGTCGACCGGGACGCTCAACCCGCAGACCCGGCACAGCAGATAGTGCCGATGCTCGGGGAACGGGCGGTGCCGGAACAGCCGTTCACCACCCCGGTCGCGTACGACGTCGGCGCGACCGGCGTCCACCAGCGCGGCCAGCGTGCGGTAGACGGTGTTGAGGCCCACCCGGGCGCCGTGCGACTCCAGGATGCCGTGCAGCGCGCGGGCCCCGACGAAGCCGCCGTGGTCGATCAACGCCCCCACGACACAGGCGCGTTGGGCGGTACGGCGTCCGATCAGGTCCAGGTCGTCGGCCGGTGCGCCCATCACGCCACCACGAGACCGGCACGCGCACGGGGCCGCCGTACGACGAGGATCGCCGTCGCGTAGACGGCGGTGGCGACGGCCATGATGGCGAAGCTGGGCGGCAGTTGGGGGACGCGGTAGCTCAGGGCCAGGCCCGCCCACATCTCCGCCACCGCCAGTCCCCCGGACAGGGCCAGGGCGTGATACGGCCGGTCGGTGAGCCGTTGGGCCGCGCCCGCGGGGGCGGCGAGCAGACCGAGCAGCAGCAGCGAGCCGACCGCCTGGGTGGCCTCGGCCGCGCAGGCGCCGACCAGGACCAGGAAGACGAGGCCGAGCAGCCGTACCGGCACCCGGCGGGCCGTCGCCACCGCCTCGTCGACGGAGGCGAAGAGCAGCGGGCGGGCGACCGCGAGCACGGCGAGGCAGATCCCGCCCGCGACGACGGCCGCCCACCGCGCCTGCCCGGCGGAGAGTCCGAAGATCGAGCCGAACAGGACGGTGACGCCGGCGGTGCCGTTCCCGGTGTTGCGGGAGGTGGTGTAGAGGGTGAGGAAGAAGACCCCCAGGCCCAGGATCCAGGAGAAGAGGCTGCCGATGACGATGTCGTCGGCCCGGCTGCGGCGGCCCAGCACGCCCAGCACCACGGCCAGCAGCAGGGTCGCCGCGAACAGCCCCAGCCGCAGGTCGTAGCCGAGCGCGAGCGCCGCGAGCGCCCCGGTGAACGCGACATGGCTGAGCGCGTCGCCGGTGAACACCTGGGCGCGCAGCACCAGGAAGTACCCCACGAGCCCGGCCGCCAGCGCGATGGCCGTACCGGCCAGCAGCGCGTGCGTGAAGTAGGGATGCGAGAACGCGCTCATACCGCGGCACCTTCCGTCGGCCGGGGCTGTCCGGCGGAGGCGGTGAGGGCCCGGCCCGTCCGCACCAGGACGTAGACGGCGAAGGCGAAGGTCGTCACGTAGAAGCCGATCGGGTACGGCGAGTAGTAGGCGGCGATCAGCCCGGTCCAGGTCACCGCGACCGCGATCGCCACCGAGAGCGCCAGGCCGGCGCCGGGCCGGGCCGTGAGCTGCTGCGCGGCCGCGGCGGGCATCACCAGCAGGGCGAACACGAGGAGCGTGCCGGTGATCTGGCCGGCCTCGGCGGTCGCCGCCCCGAGCAGGACGAGGAAGACCACGGACAGCGCGCGCACCGGCACCCCGCGTCCGGCCGCGACGTCCGCGTCGACGGAGGCGAACAGCAACGGCCGCCCGATCACCGCCAGTACGCCGAGCGCGAGGACCGCCACGACCGCCAGCACGGTCACCTGGACCGTGGTGATGCCCAGGAAGCTGCCGAACAGAAGGGAGTTGACCCCGCCGAGGAACCCTTTGTACAGCGCGACGAAGAGGAATCCGCAGGCCAGCAGGAACGCCTGGACGGTGCCGGTGAGTGCCGACTCCTGCCCTCCGCCGTCGCCCCCGCCCGCGCCGGCGCGCGGGATGGCGGCGATCACCAGGGCGCCGCCGACGCAGAACGCGAAGTAGCCGAAGCCCGCGCCGATGCCCAGCAGGGTCGCGCAGGCCGCGCCGGGAAAACTGACCACGGCCAGCGTGTGCCCGGCGAAACTCTGCCGGCGCAGCACCATGAACCAGCCCATCACGGCGGCCAGTACGGCCACGACCGTCCCGGCCCGGAAGGCGTTGACCATGAACGGGAACGCCCACATCTGCTGGAGGTCGGTCACCGGGTTCCACGACCAACCGGCGCTCGTGTCGGCCCAGTTCATCGACCGCCTCCCGTGCGGTGCCGGTCGGTGTGGCGGGCGGGCGCCTCGGGCTGGCCGACGACCACCAGCCGCCCGTCGCCGGTCCGCAGTACCTCCACCGGCACGCCGTACAGCCGCGACAGCGTCCCCGTGGTGATCACCTCCCGCGGCCGGCCGGCGACCGCGCCGCCCTCGGCGATGTACACCACCCGGTCCAGCCACGGCAGGATCGGGTTGACGTCGTGCGCGACCATGACGACACCGACGCCCGCCTCCCGGCAGATCCGCCCGACGAGCGCGGCGACGGCGCTCTGGTGGGACAGGTCGAGACTGTCCAACGGCTCGTCCAGGAGCAGCAGTTCGGGCCCGCGCACCAGCGCCTGGGCGATCAGCAGCCGCTGCTGCTCGCCGCCGGAGCACTCGCCGATCGGCCGGTGCGCGTACGCGCTCGCCCCGACCAGCTCGACGACCTCGGCGACCCGGTCCCGGGCGGCCCGCCGCCGGGCGCCGAACCGCCCCGGCAACGGCAGCGGCACGCCCCAGCGGTCGCCGTCGAGACCGAGCCGCACGATGTCGGTGCCACGGATGCGCAGGCTCGCGTCGAAGCTGCGCCGCTGCGGCAGATAGCCGACGCGGTGACCGGCCCGGCCCGGCGCCCCGCCCAGCACCCGCACCTCGCCGGCGGCCGGCGGAAGGACCCCCAGCAGCACCTTCACCAGGGTCGACTTCCCGACCCCGTTGGGACCGAGGACGGCCACGAACTCCCCGGCGCCGACGTCCAGATCGACCCCCGACCACAGCGTCCGGCCGCCGACGCGCACGCTCGCGCCGCGCAACGACACGACGGGAGAGGGCGGTTGGGCGGTGTCGGCGGCCGTGCCGTCCGGCCGGGAGGCAGCGGCGGCGGCGGAACGCACCGTCCTCACCGCCCCGTCGCCTGCCCCAGAGCCTTCTCGATGCCCTGCAACTGCCGTACCTGCCAGGCCTGGAAGGAGGCCCCGGCCGGGGTGAGGGTCTCGGTCACCGTCGCGACGGGGATGCCCTTCGCCTTGGCGGCGGCCACCTGGGCCCGCACGTCCGGGGTGGCGTTCTGGCTGTTGTAGACGTACACCTTGATCGACTTCTCGCTGATCTGCCGGTCGATCGTCTGCTTGTCCTTGGCCGTCGGGTCGGTGCCCTCGCTGATGGCGTCGAGGAAGGACTCGGGCGTGAGCATCTTCAGCCCGAGCCCCTCGGCGAGCGGGCTCACGATGGACTCGGAGGCGCCGATGGGGGTGTTGGCGTACTTGCTCTTGATGTCGGCGATCAGTTCGTTGTACGGCGCCAGCGTCTTCGTCTCGAACGCCGACTTCCGCGCGTCGAAGTAGGCGGCGTCGGCCGGGTCCAGCTTCTTGTAGTCGGCGGTGATCCGCTCGATCACCTGGTGGACGTTGTCCGGCGAGTACCAGCGGTGCGGGTTGCCGCCCGGCTTGATCCCGACCAGGTCACCGACCTTCAGATCGGTGCGGCCGCTCTCGGGGTTGGCCGACAGCAGCTTGTCCGCCCAGGCGTCGTAGCCGATGCCGTTGACGATCGTGTACTGCGCCCCGGCCACGAGCCGACCGTCCGCGGCGGTCGGCTCGTAGTCGTGCGGGTCGGCGTTCGGGTTGTCGATGATGCTCTTGACCTGGGCGTGGGTGCCGCCGAGTTGGGCGGCGATGCTGCCCCAGAAGTTCTCCGCGGCCACGACCTTGACGGTCCTGCCCGCTGTCGTGGACCCGGCGTCGGCGGTGTCGGAGGACGCGGAGGTGGAGCATCCGCTGAGCGCGGCCAGCGCGGTGACGGCGGCCAGACCGCCGACGACCGGGCGGGAGGAACGGGACGGGGTGATGGAGCGGGCTGCGGAGCGGGATATCGGGATGCCGGTGGTGCGCACTGCTCGGTCTCCTTGACGGGCGGGGGCTCACACGCGGGCAGGGGCCTGCGGAGCGGGTCGCCTCCGACCGTAAATGGAAATGATTGTCACTACTAGAGAACCGGCTATCTCTAATGAAAATCATTATGGAAACTTGACCACCCGGCACCGGGCGTGGGGTGCGTCAGCGCTTGGTGTAGATGAAGCCGAGCTTGTCGACCTCGTCGCCGGAGCGGCCGTGGAAGCCGGCGATCTGCCAGCCGGAGGGGGCGGTGCGGGTCACGCAGTCCGAGGTGGTGGTGCCGCCGGCCAGGGTGTTGCCCAGGTTGGTGGTGAACCTGGCGTAGAAGATCCGGGTGTGGCCGCTCTTCTGGCCCTGGCACAGGTACGCCGACGTCACGTACTCGCTGCTGCCGAGGGTGAGGGAGGTCGCGGTGCCGCCGGTGCCGCCGTGGGTGAGTGTGGTGCCGTTGGCGAGGGTGATGCCGACCTGGTCGACGCGGGAGCCGGAGCGCAGGGAGATCTTCGTGGCGCGGGCGGCGGCGGGGACGTTGTCGATGTCCTGGTAGTAGTCGCCGTGGGGGCCGCCGAACTGGTCGCTGAGCTGGTAGTCGGTGTTCTGTGACCAGGTGAAGCCGACGGTGATGGGGTCGTGGTCGGAGAGCATCAGTCCGTCGTCGGTGAGGAACTTGGCGTGCTCGTTGTTGTAGGAGGTCGCGTTGAGGGTGACGAGTCTGCTGCTGCGGTAGAGGACCTTGTCGACGACCTCGCAGGTGTTGGGCACGGTGGCGCCGCTCTGGTCGCACACCAGGGCGTCGCTGCCCTTGGCGGGTGCGACTCCGCCGCGGACGAGCTGGACCCAGGCGTCGGTGAGTCCGTTGGCGGCGCCGAACTCGGCGATGGTGTCGGCGGAGCGGGTGTAGCGGGTGTTGGTGTCGCCCATCACCACGACCGCGTTGCCCGCCGAATGGGTGCTGATGAACGTGGTGAGCTGGCTGAGGTTGTCCGCGCGGGAGGCCTCGTCGCCGTCGTTGGTACCGGCGTTGGTGTGCAGGTTGTAGAAGTCGACGTACACACCCTCGGAGAGGCGCTCGCGCATGAACGTGAAGCCCTTGGGCGTGAGGCAGTCGCCCGAGTCGATCTGGCAGGAGTTCCAGTGGACGCGCTCGAAGTCGTCGGTGTCGTAAGGGAGTTTGGACAGGGTGTTGAGTCCGCTGCCGATGCCGGCGCCGCCGCTGGTGGGGGTGCGGTACGCGTGCGCGGTGTCACCGGCGTAGAGGTAGGCGTGGTAGTTGAAGTCCTCCTGGACGTTCACGATGTCGTAGGGCGCGATGTGTTGGCCGATGGCCGTGGTGCTGGACTCGCGGGGTGTGGAGGCGCTGGAGAGTATCTCCGGCAGACCGGCGACGTTATAGGTCAGGGCGCTGAAGGACCCGGAGGTCGGGTCCGCGGCGGCGGCCGGGAACACGCTCGCGACGAAGCCGCCGCAGGTGACGGCGGCGGCCGTGAGGCACGCGAAGAGACGGCGCATGAGGCGGGACTCCTGTGAAGTGGGGTGGGGCAGCGGGAACTTACCGCCGGTAACCCACTTCCGTCGCCGGCCCGGACCGCAGTGATCGAAACTTGATCGCGTGGTCCAGGCCAGAGGGTTCCCACGACGGCGGACTCGGGACGCGGACCGCCCGGTGTCCGGCGGGGGCCGGTTGCCAGAGAAGAGGCGATGGGGGATGGTTGCCGGACGGCAACGTTTTCTACGAGGGTATGAGGTGAGGGGTTCGCGCAGCGGATCCTCAATTCTTGGTGACTCCCAAATCCTTGGTGACTCCCACCAATGCCGACGGCGGCATCGACACACCGGACGGGTCCCTGTGGACCAGGGCCCCCTATCCCGTCCTGGTCGCTGATCCCCAGGGCGCGCTCGTCCTGGTCAACGAGGCGGCCGGAGCGCTGCTGCCCCGCGCGCGGCCCGGGGTCCCGCTGGCCGACGCCGTCCCGGCGTGGCTGTCGTCGGCGCACACCGCGCTGCGTGTCCCCCGCCAGGCCGCAGGGGCCGGAGGGGCCGGAGGGGCCGGAGGGGGTCGCTCCCGCACGGTGTCGGGCCCGCTGGACGAGCGGGTCTTCGAGGCCCGTCCCACGGTCCACGACGACGGCACGGTGTGGTGGTGGCTGGTCGACGCCGACGACCACCACCTGGTCCGGGAAGCGCTGCGCGTGGAGCGGGAGCGGACCGCGTTCCTGGGCAGGGCGTCCAACCTGCTGCTCTCCTCCCTCAACCTCGACCGCTGCATGGACGTCGCCGCGCAGCTGGCGGCCGAACACCTCGCCGACGCGGCCCTCGTCGTCGCCCCTCGGCGCGGCGCCCGGCTCCCGGTCGTCGCCTGCGTGCGGGGCGGGAGCCCGGCCGCCTCGTACGAGAGCGCCGACCCGGACGACGTACCCGGCCTCGGCGAGGCCCTGCGGGGCTTCCCTCCCGTACCCACGCGCTGGGTCGACCCGTCGGCGGCCCCGGAGTGGGTCGTACCGCGGGACTTCGGACCGGTCGGCTCCATGGTGATCACGCCCCTGCCCGGACACGGTGTTCCCGCCGGAGCGCTGATCCTGCTGCGGCGGGCGGGCAGCGCGGTGTTCACCGGGGAGGAGGAGGTCTTCGCCCGGCTGTTCGCGGCCCGCGCCGGAGCGGCGATGTCGGCGGCCCGGCTGTACGCGGACCAGTCGGCCATCGCCGACGTCCTGATGCGCGAACTGCTCCCGCCGACGCTCCACCAGGTCTCCGGCGTGGACTTCGCCGGCGGCTACCGCCCCTCGGACGACCACCAGCGGATCGGCGGCGACTTCTACGACGTCCACCCGGCGCTCACCGAGGGCGACCCCTCGCTGGTCGTGCTGGGGGACGTGTGCGGCAAGGGCCTGGAGGCCGCCGTACTGACCGGGAAGATCCGCAACACCCTGCACGCCCTGCTGCCGCTCGCCGACGACCACCAGCGGATGCTCGGACTGCTGAACATGGCGCTGCTGAACTCCCATCACACCCGGTTCGCCACCATGGTCCTGGCCTCCGCCGTCCGGGAGGGCGGCTCCGTACGGATGCGGGTGACGAGCGCCGGCCACCCGCCCCCGCTGATCGTCCGCGCCGACGGCACGGTGGAGGAGGCCGACACCAGGGGCACCCTGATCGGGGCCATCCCCGACATCCACGCCGAGACCGCCGACCTCGTCCTCGCGCCGGGCGAGACCTGCGTCCTGTACACGGACGGGATCACCGAGGCCCGCGGCGGTCCGCTCGGCGACACCATGTTCAGCGAGGAACGCCTGCGCCGCGCCCTCGCCGAGTGCGCCGGCATGCCCGCCGAGAGCATCGTCGAGCACATCCAGATGCTCGCCGCGCAGTGGGTCGGCCGGGGACAGCACGACGACATGGCCGTCGTGGTGGTCTCCGCGCCCCGCAGTCACCACCTCAGTGCGGTGAACGGCCGCACTCGGGGCAGGTTCACCGCATGAACACCGATCTGCGCCCCACGCGCTCGGACCCCGCCCTCCTGGTCGCGGGACTGTGGGAGGCCGTCTTCGCCGGGGACGAGCACACGGCGACCAGGCTCGTGCTGCGGGCCCTCGACGACGGACTCGCCCCGGAGAGCGTGCTGCTCGACGTGATCGCCCCGGTCCAGGCCAGGGTCGGCGAGGAGTGGGCCGCCAACCGGATGAGCGTCGCCCAGGAGCACGCGGCGACCGCCATCAACGACCGCGCCGTGGCCGCCCTCTCCGTCCACCCGGCCGCGCGTACGGTCGCCCGCCGCGGCCGGATCACCGTGGCCTGCGTGGACGGCGAATGGCACGCGCTGCCCGCCCGGCTGCTGGCCGAGGTGCTGAAGCTGCGCGGCTGGCACGTCGACTACCTGGGGGCCCAGGTCCCCGCCCCGCACCTCATCGCGCACCTGCACCGCACCGGGCCCGAACTGGTCGCGCTCTCCAGCTCCATCGCGACCAGGCTGCCCACCGCGCACGCCGCGATCACCGCGTGCCAGGCCGTGGGAGTACCCGTCCTGGTCGGCGGCGCCGCCTTCGGCCCCGACGGCCGCTACGCCCGGCTGCTCGGCGCCGACGCCTGGGGCGCGGACGCCCGCTCCGCCGCCGACCAGGTCCAGCACGGCCCGCTGCCCCGCCCGGAGACCGGCCACCAGACGATCGACGACCTGCCGCACCTGGACGACCAGGAATACACGCTGGTCACCCGCACCCGCACCCGCCTCGTGCGATCGGTGCTGCACGGCCTGGAGGCGGCCTTCCCCACGATGCGGGAGTACGACGACCTCCAGCGCGAGCACACCGCCGAGGACCTGGCGCACATCGTGGACTTCCTCGCCACGGCCCTCTACCTCGACGACGTCGACCTGTTCGTGGACTTCGTCACGTGGACCGCCGCCATCCTCACCGCACGCGGTGTGCCCGCGCACAGCCTCCCGCCCGCCCTGCGCCTCCTGTCCGACGAACTCAAGGACTTCCCCCGGGCGACCCGCGTCCTCCGGCTCGCGTACGACGGGCAGGCCACCACCATCGCCACCGCCACCGCCAGGAACCACCCGTGAGCAACCGCCCCTCAAGTCACCTGCGTCTGACCGCCGTCGACAGCGAGCGCGCGGTGCGCCTGGATCTGCACGGCGACCTCGACCACGACAACGCCGACGTGCTCCTTGAGACCGTCACCGGCGAACTGGCGGCACACCCGCGCCTGCGCGACCTCCACCTGGGCTGTGCCGGACTCGGCTGCGTCGACTCCATGGGGCTGTCGACGCTGCTGATGATCCGCCGCCGTACCGATGAAGCGGGTGTGCTCCTGCACCTCGAAGAGCGCACCCCGGCGTTGAACCGGCTCCTCACCGTCACGGGCAGCCTGGAGTACCTGACGGCCTTCCCCGACAGGGCCGCACGCGGGACCTCCGGCTCGGGGGATTCCCGCGCGGACACCGAGGAAGCCGTACCGGACCGGCCGGCCGACGGCTGACACCGCCGAGACGGCTCCGAACAGTTCCGGCGACCGGAGCGCCGCCGCGCCGTACCGCCCGCTGCCGACTCGGGGCATCCGTGGAGCACCCGTCTCGGGAAGTCGTACGTAACAAGGACGGCACAGCGGTGTCCAACCTTGAGAAGACCGGACGAGAGGAGCCGCCCAGTGGCGGGGGCCCGCACCCAGAGCGCACCACCCGGCAGCCGGGGCGACACGGACGACACCCTGCTGACGGTCCGGGCGGCGGAGGGCGACGAGGACGCCTTCGCCGTCCTCGTCCAACGCCACGCACCGGCCCTGATCCGGCTCGCCACCCGGCTGCTCGGCACCCGGGTCGAGGCGGAGGACGCGGTCCAGGACGCGTTCCTCAGCGCCTGGCGACGGCTGCCGGAGTTCCAGGGCCACGCCTCCTTCGCCACATGGATGTACCGGATCGTCACCAACCGCTGCCTGAACGTGCTGCGTTCACGCAGGCCCGTGGCCCCGCTGGAGGCGGCCGGCGACCTGCCCGCGGCCGAGCACGCCACCTCGCCGGCCCGGATCGCGGAGGGCCGCGACGCGGTCCGCGAGGTGCGGGAGGCGCTCGACCTGCTGTCGGCCGAGCAGCGGGCCTGCTGGGTGCTGAGAGAATTGGACGGCCGCTCCTACGAGTTCATCGCGGACGCGGTCGGCATCAGCCAGGAGGCCGTCCGCGCCCGGGTCTTCCGCGCACGCCGTTGTCTGACACAAGCACTGGGGGCCTGGCGATGACCACCCGTCACGATCCGCTCGACGACGCCCCCGGCAGCGAGGACGAACACCTCGCGTGCGGACGGTTGATCTCCCTGGTGTGGGAGGCGTGGGAGCAGCGCACGCAGGACCCGCACATGCTCTCCTGCCCGCACTGCCGGCAGGCCGTGAGCGAACTCGAAGCACTCGGGACCGCCGTACGCGGCCTCCGCGACGACACGGCGGACCCCTCGGGCGACGACGTGGCGACGCTGACGCGACGGGTCATGGACGTCGTCCGGCTCGAACTGCGCCCCGGCCGGCCGATGCCCCTGGGGGAACCGGGCGAGGATCTGTGGATCATGGAGGCGGTGGCCGCCCGGTCCCTGCGCGCCGCCGCCGAGCAAGTGCCCGGTGTCCGGGCCGGCTCCTGCCGTCTCGTCCCCGGACCGGACGGCGGCGGGGCGGGCGCGGTGGAGGTCCGTCTCGACGTCCACGCGCCGTCCGGGGCCGTCCTGCCGGACCTCGCGGAACAGGTCCGGCGCCAGGTGTGGGCCACCGCCGAGGGCGAGTTGGGCATGGCCATAGCGTCGGTGGACATCCGTATCACCGACATCGTCGACACCCCGTCCGACAGCCAGGAAGGCTTCGCCTCATGACCCGGACCGCCGTTCACGTCACGCTCACCGAGGAGATCGCCCGTGCCGTGGAGCAGGTGCCGGGGGTGGCGTTCCTCAAACCGGGGCTGACCGACCGGCTGCGCTCCGCCGTGCAGCCGGGCGTGCCCCGGCCCGGCCGGAACACGGCGGCCACGTCGTCGGCGGGGGTGCGGGTGAGCAGACCGAGCGGCTCGGCGGGCTGGCACGTCGAGATCAGCCTCGTCGCGCTCCGCGAGACGCGCGGGGTGGATGTCGCGCGCGCCGCCCGGCGCACCGTCGAGGAACGCGTGGCCGCGCTGTTTCCCGCCGAGACGGCGCAGGCGCGGGTCAGCGTCACGGTCACGGGACTGGTCTGAGCCGCTGCCCGCCGGCTGCTCCTTCCCGCTCATCGTCGCGGCGGCCTACAAGTGCGGCGGCGGAGACGTGACCATGAGGTGCACGAAGACCGTCCAGGCGCAGGCCGCCGCAGCCATGACTCGAAATCTGCGACGGCGTGCGGGTGCGACCGGATCAGGCCCCGCTCCCACGGGACGGGCGACCGCGACCGGGGCTCTCCCGGGTACGGCCTCGGGCGTCACGGACACCGGCGGCGGCGGAACGGGCCGGGGTGCCGGTCGGGCCTGCGGCTGGACGAGATGCCGGTCGGCCCGCCGCGCTGGGCGGCGCCTCGTGGCCCGGCGGGGCGGGTGCACCGCCGCCGGTGGGGCCGCGGTCCCGGCCGCCGCGGGGGCCAGTCCCTGGGCAAGGCCGCTCAGGAACGCGGCGTAGGCGGCCCGCCGCAGGCCGGTCGGGGTGGTGCGTCCGCTTTCCCAGGAGCGCACCGTCGCCGTGGTCACGCCGAACGCGGCGGCGACCTGCTCGTCGGTGAGCTGCCAGGCGCGGCGCAACCGGGCGCGCTCCTCGGGTGCGGGCAGGGGCGCCTTTCCGTCGCGGCGGCGCGGGTGGGAGGGCATGGGCTGCTGAGGCAGAAGGTTGATCGTCACGACGGTATGACAACCGGCAACCAGGTCATGTGATCACCGGGCATCCCGATTACACCCGTATGCCGTAACGCGGGGTCAGCGGCGGGCGAACCGCCCGGACCCGCCGCTGTCCTTGGCGGCGGCCCGGGTGATGTTGCGGGCCATCCCGCCGAAGACGACCGCGTGGAAGGGGGACACGGACCACCAGTAGAGGTGGCCGAGCAGACCTCGGGGGTGGAACAGAGCGCGCTGACGGTAGCGGGTCCGGCCGTCGGCGTCCGTCTCGGCGTACATCTCCAGCCAGGCCAGACCGGGCAGCCGCATCTCCGCCCGCAGCCGCAGCAGCCGTCCGCGCTCGATCTCCTCGACCCGCCAGAAGTCCAGCGAGTCGCCGACCCTGAGGCGCTCGGCGTCCCGCCGGCCGCGGCGCAGCCCGACCCCGCCGACGAACCGGTCCATCCAGCCCCGGACCGCCCAGGCCGGCGGGAAGGAGTACCAGCCGTTGTCGCCGCCGATGCCCTCGATCACCTTCCACAACGCCTGCCCCGACGCGTCGACCGACGCCTGCCGCTCGTCCTCGTAGAGGCTGCCGCCCGCCCAGTCCGGGTCCGTGGGCAGCGGGTCGCTGGGCGCGCCCGGAACGGATGCCGACGACCAGCGGGTGACCACCTGTGCTTCCCGCACCCGCCGCAGCGCCAGGGCGAGTGCCTCGTCGAAGGGCAGCGGCCGGCCCGGCAGGTCCGGCACGTGGCGGGCGATGTCGTGCTCGTGGCAGACCACCTCGTGGCGCAGCGACTCCGTGAGGGGCCGGGCGATGGAGGCGGGCACGGGCGTGACGAGACCGACCCAGTGGCTGGACAGCCTGGGCGTGAGGACCGGGACGGGCACGATGATCCGGCGGCGCAGTCCGGCGACGCGGGCGTAGCGGCGCATCATCTCGCGGTAGGTGAGGACGTCCGGCCCGCCGATGTCGAAGGTCCGGTTGACGTCGGCGGGCATGGTCGCGGAGCCGACGAGGTAGCGCAGTACGTCCCGCACCCCGATGGGCTGGGTGCGGGTGTGCACCCAGCTCGGGGTGACCATCACCGGCAGGCGCTCGGTGAGATAGCGCAGCATCTCGAAGGACGCCGAACCGGAGCCGATGACGACCGCCGCCCGCAGTACCGTGGCGGGCACCGGCGACTCCAGGAAGATCCGTCCCACCTCCGCCCGGGACCGCAGATGCGGGGACAGGGAGCTTTCGGGCACGCCCTTCGGCGTGAGTCCGCCGAGATAGACGATCCGTCGTACACCGGCGGCCCGGGCCTGCTCGGCGAAGACGTGCGCGGCACGGCGGTCGGTGTCCTCGAACCCGGCGCCGGATCCGAGGGAGTGCACCAGGTAGTAGGCGACGTCGATGCCGCGCATGGCCGGGGCGACGGACTCCGGGTCCGTGACGTCCCCGCGAACCGTCTCGGCGTCGCCGGTCCAGGGGTGCTCACGCAGTCGGTCCGGCGAACGGGCCAGGCACCGTACCCGGTGGCCGGCCTCCAGCAACTCCGCCACCAGGCGTCCGCCGATGTAGCCGGACGCCCCGGTGACCAGGCAGTGCAGCCGCTCGGGTCCCCGGCCGCCGTGTCCCGCCACGGCGTCCGCCGCCGCGTTCCGCTGTCCGTCCGCGCCGCCCACGATCGTGCCTCCACGCGCTTGATCCGCCGCTGTGGCCTCGTCGTCCGATCATCGCCGCGCCGGGACGACCGTGCCTGTCGGGCGCCGCCACGAGGCCGCTGCCCTGCTCCGGCCGCTGCTCGGGCCGCTGCTCAGGCCACTGTTCCGGTCGCGAGAACATTCCTCCGGTAATGATCGAAATCATCAGCCGTACGACTATGTCTGATTTCCGCGACGAGTCGTCGGGCCGAGCGGAATGATGACGGCATGGCGATGATGATCCAGGACGAGGACACCTCTTTCGTCGGCCGTTCGGCGGAGCTCGACCTGATCGGCGCCGTACTGGGCACCAGCCGGCTGGTCACGCTCACCGGTCCGGGAGGCGTCGGCAAGACCAGGCTGGCCCGCCATGCCCTGTCCCGTGGGACGTGGGCGGACGAGGACGACCTCGCCTGGGCGGATCTCTCGCCGCTGCGCGACGCGGATCTGCTGTCCGCGACCGTCGCCGACGCGCTCGGCCTGTCCGATCACACCCCGCGCATGCCGACGGACGCGATCCGCGCGTGGATCGGCAGCCGCCGTACGGTGCTCGTGCTCGACTGCTGCGAACACCTGCTGGCCGAGTGCCGCGGCCTGGTCGCCGACCTCCTGGCGGCCTGCCCCCGGCTGCGGATCCTGGCCACCAGCCGCCAGCCGCTGAAGGTCCGGGGCGAGACCGTCGTCCGGATCGAGCCGCTGGCCACCGTGCAGGAGGCACTCGATCTGTTCGCCGACCGTGCCGCCGCGACCGGGAACCCGCTGAAGGACGACACCGACCACCGTCTGGCCGCCACCCTGTGCGAGCGCCTCGACCGGCTGCCGCTGGCCCTCGAACTCGCCGCCGCGCAGTTGCGCGCCATGCCCCTGAACGAACTGTGCGTACGCCCCCGGTCGGCGGTCGACCTCCCGCCGGCCCCGCCCCACACGAAACCGCCCCGGCACGCGGCCCTGCGCACCACGATCGGCTGGAGCCACGAACTGTGCACCCCGCTGGAGCGGCTCCTGTGGGCCAGGCTGTCGTTCCTGCCCGGCGCCTTCGACGAGAACACCGCCCGGCAGGTCGCCACCGGCGGCCCCCTCCACCCCCGGACGACCGCGCAAACGCTGCACGCGCTGTGCGACAAGTCCGTGGTCACACACCGGGCGGGTGCCTACCGGATGCTGGACACGGTCCGTGAGTACGGCCGGATGTGGCTGTCCGAGATCGGCGAGGAGCAGGCCGTCGCGCGCAGGCACGCCGAGCACATGCTCACCGAGACCCGCCACGCCCACCGCGCGTGGCCGGGCCCACGGCAGCGGAGCTGGTACCGGCGGATCGACTTCCTCCACGCCGACATCCGCCTGGCCACCGGACACCTCCTGGCCACCGACCCGGCAGCCGCCCTGGAACTGCTCGGCCACGTCACCTTCTACTGGGTCTGCTCCGGCTACCTGTACGAGGCCCGCCAGCACCTGGAGCAGGCCGTACGGCTCCTGCCCGACGCGAGGCCGGACGAGCCGTGGGTGCAGGGGCTGTGGAGCCTGGGACTCACCCTGACGTTGCAGGGCGAACACGACGCGGCCCTGCCCGTCGCCATCGCCTGCCGACAGGCCGCTTCAGCCGCCCGGGACACGGAGGGTTCGAGACGGGCCGCCTACCTCGAAGGCCTCCTCCACCTGCTCCAGGGCCGTCCACTCGCCGCGGCGCACGTCGTGGAGTCGACAGCGCTGGGGACCGCCGCCCCACCCCCCGACCAACCGACCTCCGCCACCCTGCTGTGCCGCCTCCTGCACGTCTTCGCCCTGACCGCGTCCGGCCGACTGCGCCAGGCACGTCATGAGGCTCTCGAACTCCGGGACACCTGCGCGGAGTTGGACGAGTACTGGACACGTTCCTACGTCGATCACCAGCTGGCACTCATATCGCTGCTCGAACAAGACGCCCAGGACGCCGTACGCCACGCGCGGGCCGCGCTCGACGCGAAGCAGCACATCGGGGACGCCTTCGGGATCGCCATGCTCATGGACCTGCTCGGCATCGCGCTGGCCGACACCGGACAGGAACGGGAAGCCGCCCACGCGTTCGGGGCGGCGGACCGCTTCTGGGAGACGATCGGTCACCCGCAGCGCGGGACACCGGAGTTGGCGGCGCTGCGCGACGAGTGCGAAGGCCGGCTCGTACGCGCCCTGGGAGACGCGGAGTTCGACCGGATCCGGGCGCGGACGGCGGCCTGCGACAGACGGACACTCGTGCGGTGGGCCTCGCGCGGCGGACCTTTCCCACCGGGCTGACGCCGGACCTGCCTCCAGGCGCCCGCACATACCTCCAGGCGTCCCCGCATCCGCAGGCGGGCGAGGGACGTCAGACCTTGCGCCAACGGGCGTTGGCCCAGGAGAAGACCCCGAAGGTCATGAGGCCGACCGCCATGAGCGCCAGCAGCCAGGGGCCCGCCGGAGTGTCGGCGAACGTCCGCAGGGTGTCGTCCATGCCCTTGGCCCTGCCCGGCTCGTGCCGGACGGCCGCGGCGACGGCGAACCCGCCCGCCGTGGCGAACACGACACCCCGGGCCGCACCGCCGAACACCCCCAGGAACGCGACGACTTGACGCGTCCTGCGGGACATCTCCCCCATCTTCAGGTGCTTCTCGAACTTGCGCATGACGGCCCGTACGGCGATCCACACGCCGGCCGCGGTCACCGCGGCACCGGCGACGCCGACGATCCACTGCCCGCCCGGCCAGTCCAGCGCCTTCGCCGTGACGTCCCGCGAGGTCCGGTCGGAACTGCCGCTGCCGCTGCCCTTGTCCCCGGCCGCGTAGGAAAGCACGGAGTACGCGACGAAGCCGTAGAAGACGGAACGGCCCGCCGCCATCGCCCTCTTGCCCGGCTTGCCGCCGTCGGGGCCCGCTTGGCCGAAGACGGCCTCGGACAGCCGCCACAGGGCCATCCCGGCCAGGGCGATCCCGAGCAGCCACAGCAGTACGGTGCCGAAGGGCTTCCGGGCGATCTCGGCGATCGCGCCGCCCCGGTCCGCCTGCTCGCCGCCGCCGAAGAAGGCGATGCGCAGGGACAACACCCCGATGAGCACATAGATGACCCCGCGGGCGACGAACCCCGAACGGGCCGCCGCCGCGACCGCCGGGCTGTTCGCCGCACGCAGGACCTGACCGCGTGCCCGTCCCCGTCCCCGTCCACTCCCGCGTCCACGCCCGCGTCCGCCTGCCGTTGCCGATCCAGTAGCCATGCCCTGCCGTATGCCCCCGAAGGACGGGACCATCCCGGCACCGGCCGGGCCGCCGTCTCACGGTGTGCCGGACACCAGTCCGATCCGGTGGGCGAGGACGACCGCCTGGACCCGGTCGCGCAGCGCGAGCTTGGCCAGGATGCGCGAGACATAGGTCTTGACCGTCTCGGGGGTGATGTACAGCTCCGCCGCTATCTCCGCGTTCGACAGCCCCTCGGCCAACTGCCGGAGCACGTCCAGTTCGCGGGGCGTCAGCGCCCGTACGACGTCCTCCCTGGCCGGCCGGGACGACTCGGCCGGGCGCAGGTGCTCGGCGTAGTGGCCGATGAGGTGACGGGTGACGGCGGGCGCCAGCAGGGCCTCGCCCCGGGCGACGGTCCGGATGCCGTTCACCAGCTCCGCGGGCGGCGCGTCCTTGAGCAGGAACCCGCTGGCCCCGGCGCGCAACGCGTCGTAGACATGCGCGTCGACGTTGAACGTCGTGACGACCAGCACCTTCGGCGGCTCCCCGGCGTCGGGACCGGCCAGTTGCCGGGTCGCCTCGATGCCGTCGAGGAGGGGCATCCGGATGTCCATCACGACCACGTCGGGGCGCAGCCGCCGGGCGGCTTCCACCGCCGCGTGCCCGTTCTCCGCCTCGCCCACGACCTCCATGTCGGGCTGGGCCGAGAAGATGGTGACGTAGCCGGTCCGCACCAGTTCCTGATCGTCACAGACGAGCACACGGATGGGAGGCGGCGCGTCGCTCACGGGGTCACTCCTGGACGGGCTGGGGGTCTCAGTGGGACTGAGACTGAGACTGGGCCTGGGGCTGGAACTGAGACGGGGAACGGGGCTGGGACGGAATCGTGGCACGGACCTCGAAGCCGCCACCGGGGCGGGGTCCGGCCTCCAGTTCACCATCGAGCATCCGCACGCGGACACGCAGCCCGGCCAGCCCGCGTCCGCCGCCGGGGACGAGGCTCGGGCCGGGGACGGGCCCTTGGCCGGGGCCGGAGTCGGAGTCGGAGTCGGGACCAGGGACGGAGCCGAGGCCGGGGCCGGGGCCGGGGCCATCCGTGCTCACCCGGATCTCGACGCACTCCCCACCATGCCGGACGACGACCCGTGTCGGCCGCCCGGTCGCGTACTTCATCGCGTTGGTGAGCGCTTCCTGCACCACCCGGTACTCGGCCAACTCCACGTCCACGCTTCGCGGGAGCGGCTCGCCCCGCTCACTGAACTCGACCGGCTGACCCGACCTGCGGGCCTGCTCGACGAGGTCTCCCACGGTGCCGAGAGCGGGTCCGCGGCCCCCGTCCGAGGAGCCCCCACGGGCGGAGCCCTCACTCGTGGACTCGCCGGTCGCCTCCAACACCCCGAGCAGATAACGGAGTTCGGTCAGGGCCCGGCGGCCGGTGTCGCTGACGGAGGCCATGGCCGTGGTGGCGCGTTCCGGCGCGGACGTGATCAGGAACTGTGCCGCGTCCGCCTGCACCACCATGGCCGTCACATGATGGGTGACCACGTCGTGCAACTCCCGGGCGATCCGCGCCCGCTCGGCGGCCGTGGCCAACTCGGCGGCCAGCCGCCGCCGTTCCGCCTCTTCACGGCGCCGCCCGCGCACACCGCCGCCCACCAGCCGGACCGCCGCCAGCACCAGATAGAAGGCGAGATAGTCCATCGTGTGCTGCGGGGAGCCGAGCCGGTGCAGGACGACGGCCAGCACCACGTACCCCGCACTCGCCACGCCCGCCAGCCCCAGGCGGAAGCGGACCTGGTGGGCACCGGCCGAATACAGCGCCAGATACAGCCCCATGCTGCCGAACGTCGTCGCGAAACCCAGCGCCTGGTGCGCGGCGAACGCGGCGGCCACGACGACCAGACACCCCGCGGGCCACCGGCGGCGGACCGCGATCGGCAGGGTCTGGGCCAGGACCAGCCCGAGGCCCAGCGCGTTCGCCGGGCGCTCGGGCAGATCGCCGATCTGCGCCCCGATGACGGACAGGGTCGGCACGAAGGCGAGCAGGGTGAGCACCAGCGCGAGGACACCGTCCTTGAGGAGGGCGTCCCGCTCCCTCCACCGTGCGAGCGGTACCCGCAACCACGGTGCCCGCAAAAGGCCCTGATGGAACGTCACTTGCCCCTACCTCCGATCAGCGGGCGTCCCGTGCGGCGACGGCCTCGCCCCGGCGCCGCCCGGAACGCCGGGGCAGCAGACCGCCGTTCCGGCGGGCGAGGACGAACATCCGGACGGTGAGCAGCACACCGATGAGCACGGGCACGATCGATGCCTCCAGACCGAAGGTGCCGCCGCTGAGCAGGGCGCTGCCATGGGTGTCGACCGTGAACAGGCCCTTGGGAGTGTGCCCGGAGACCGGGATGCCGAGCAGTTGCTCGGCGGTGTTCCAGACGAAGTGCAGGCCCGCGACGAACCAGATGTTACGCCGCCACAGGAACGCGACACCGAGCATCACACCGGCCTCCAGGGCGATGGCGAGCGCGCTCCACGCACTCGCCCCCGGAGCGGCCAGGTGGGCGACGCCGAAGAACAGCCCGGTGATCACGATGGCCGCCCGGCTGCCCCACCGCTGCTCCAGGGCCTGGAGGGCGAGCCCCCGGAACAACAACTCCTCGGTGACCGCGGCCCCGGCCTGAACCATCGCGGCGGACCACACGACGGAGGAGAAGCCGTTGCCCGCCCAGGAGAACGTGTAGCCCCCGAACACCGTGATCAGGAGGGCGGAGACCAGAACGAAACCCAGCCCGACCGCACCGCCGCGCAGCGCCTCCCGGCCGGCCCCCTGCCGGGCGATCTCCGGGGTGGAGCGTCCCGCGACCCGGTGCATCACCACCCAGTACACGGCGACCGCCGCGACCGCACCCAGCACCGGCACCGGACCGGGCCCGGTCGCGGTCAGCCCCGAGACCAGGCCGACACCCACCAGCCCCACCAACATCCAGCCGAGCGGAGCCCGCACGACCCGCCCGAGCCGACCACCCTGCCCGCCCGGACGGGTCCCGTCCGGACGGGACCCCGCATCGTCGTGCGCAGCGGACGACATACCCATCGTGACCTCCCGACAGCCCCGGCCACTCCGACGGCGACCGACCTGACGACCACGCTAGAAATCCACGGCGATCCGCGAATCACCCGCGCAGGGACGGTCGGGGTAGCTCTCACGGGGGATGCGCGGGACCCTGGCCCACACCCGCTCACGCACACCTCAAGCAGCACCACGAAACAAAAAAGCGCCCGAGCCGACCGAAGCCGACCCGGACGCCACGTAGCAGGTCAGAGGACATGTCCCCCGCCTACGACTCGTAGGCCCTGTGGGACTCGAACCCACAACCAATGGATTAAAAGTCCTGGCCAAGGCTTGCCGGGTGGTTCCGGATGCTACTTCGAGGTCCGGAACTACCTGGTCAGGCAGGGTGGTACACCCCATCGAGTCCACGCCGTGATCGCTTGTGCCCCACCATCCGCTCACGCATCGCTCACGCATAGCGGGTCGCTGAGCAGGCGTTTCACTCCGAAGGGTCGACGCGCCAAACCGCGTCGACCGCACACTGACCGCGAGCATCTCGGTGGGGACGCCGTCCCGGCCGGGCAGGCCCGACAGAGCGCAGGCGCCAGCCGCCTTAGTCGTCTCCCGACACCATTCGGAAACGGTCGAACCGTTTCGGGGTACTGAACATAGGGCGGCCCCAGAAACCACCGGTGTCACGCCGCTGCAGTACGTCCTCCACGATCGTTCCCGCATCACGGTCGAAGCCAGCCGGGGCGAGCGAGACACGGTGGCAGAGCAGGTCTGAGTCGTCCTTCGAGTACCCCTCCCACTTGCCCGAGTCGTAGCGCTTCTCGGGCCGGATGACGTCGAGCAACTGATAAGCGTCAAGCGCCTGGTGGGTCTCATACGCCTCCCGTCCCAAACCGTAGAGGCCCTGCCTAACATCGCCCGAGACGTAGGTAACCGTGACTGGGTCGCCTTCATCGGCACCGACCACGACCCCGGAGTACTTGAGGCGGTCGAACCACATGAGCAAGGCCGCGATCTCGCTGTTCGTGAGCACGTGCACCCAGCCGCAGGTGAAGAACTCGACCGGGATCTCCACGTACATCTCGGTGTCGTCGGGCATCGTGTACGGGATGGCCGAGCTGACGGTGCTCGTTCCGTTCTCGCAGAGGAGCTGCAACCCGGCGGTGAACCGGCCAGGTTTGGTGTTCGCCCGCACGAGAGCCATCCCCTCCAGCGTCTTGAGGGCCGCCATGATCTGACGTCGACGGTTCACGTCCTGAGACGCCAGCTGGATGCCGGGACCGGCGTACTGGCTGATGGAGGCCGACAAACTCATCCACGACAGTGGCTGCTTCGCTGTCGACTCCACCGGGTAGGGGGCGTCCCACTGCTTCCCTGGCCCCACGGCGCACTGCGCGGCATACAGCATCGTCAGTAGAAGCCGGAGGTGGAGTCCCTTGGGGGTGACCATGCGGGCCGCGAACGGCTGCTCTTTCGTCGGAAGCGGCTTCCGCTCGTCCTTCAGGACCTTCATCTCGTCAAGCCGGTAGAAGGCCGAGCGAACTCGGATAGAGCTGGGCTTCTGCCCGCTCGCCCAGATCTGGCGCATCACCAGGTTGACGCCGCCGAGCATGCCGCTGCGAAGAGTTTGGAGGTGCGCGAGGCGGGTCTCGACCTTGCCGTCCTTGGGGCGCAAGTTGATCTACCTATTGGTCGCTACGGATTGATCTTAATGCCACCTTGATCCATTAATTTCTCAACTTTATCAACTTAATCAAGTGGGACAGCATGAGGATCAAAGCGTAGTCGAGCGTACCCGATGACCCGTCAAACGGGCTAGATGATTAGGGGGTGAGGTGCTGAACAGGCCCTCGCAGGCGGCCCGGAGGGCTTCTCCGGCCGCGTCCAATCGGGAGGGCCCCGGAGCATCGACGCCGGCAAGCACTTGGTGCTCCGGGCCCTCCAATCTCAAGGAGGCGGTACCTCTCTACATGGAACGTACAACAGAACAGCAGATGCAGCCCAGCCCTCAGGCTGGGGCGGAGGTCGGTACGAATCCCAGCAAGGCTCTGGGGTGGGCGACCTTCGGCCTCACGGCGACGTGCGCCGTGGGAGGGACGGTGATCGCCCTGGCGGTCTCCGCGCCGGTCGGACTGGCCGTGCTGGCGGTGGCTGCGGCTCCCGTCATCACTATCCAGATCATCCGCCGGTGAATCACGGAGGGCCGCAGTCGGACGCTGCGGCCCTCCGAGGCCACTTCCTACATGTCCAGACGCGGAGCGCGCACCATGAAGCCGTTGAGCCTGGCGCCCGTGTGCCGTACGACCGCCGAGAACACGAGCCGGCAATGGGCCTCGCGGCAAACGACACCGGACGGCGGCGAACCTTATAAAATTCCCACCACGAGCGAGGTAGAGTCTTTATAAGCCTGCCGCCAACCCTCGGAGGTCCCTTTGGCCCTGTCCGTCGCGACGCCGTCCCCTGAACCCGATAACGTACGGGCCCAGTTGGGCGGCATGGGCACCCGACTGGAGTTCCTGCACGACGTACTGCGTGCAGGAGAGGCAGCGCGGCGTACGGCCGTTCCAAATGACCCGACGGGAACGGCTGGTCGACGGGCCTACGAGGCGCACGTAAGGACCATCCGCGAGCTGCACATCGAGCGGGAGGGGTGGGCCCGACTCATCCACGGTCGTCTCGAACTTGTCTGCAACGCGGACCGGTCGATCGCGATGGGCGTGATGGTCGGCGACGCCGCCACGGGGCAGGTAAGTCTGTTCCCGAAGAACGCGCGTCGACGCGGACCTGCAACCGGCATGGTCACTCGCGCCAATGCTGGCGAAGGCGCCCCGCACATACAGACGGCTCTGTTCGTAGCCGGTGTCGGACCCGACGGGGTTGCGCTAAGCGAAGAAGAAGCATGCGCCCTGAAGACGTGGTTCCTGCTGTCCTTTCGCACCAAGATCGGCGAGACAGTACGGATCGACTGTGAGCTGTCGCAGCCTAAGACCTTCGAGGACGGCTTCGTGATCGAATGGGGTAGGCGGATTCCGCTCCCGGCTCTCGTGATGGACGGAATCGAACCTACGAACGATGATGGGCCCGAAGAGATTGACATCCCCGTCGACTTCCGCTGAGGCCCATCGGGTGGGGCGGCGAACCTTGTCGCCTCACCGTGCACCACCAATAACTGAGGCAGCCCCCATGGTGACCCCGTCCCGTATCACACTGGCCCGCAAGCGCAGGGGCCTCACCCTTGCCGAACTCTCGGGCCGGGCTGGGGTGTCACTTCAGAGCCTCTCGAACTACGAGACGGGGCGCACTGCGCCACGTTCTGACACGCTCGACAAGATCGCCTCGGCGCTGGACTTCCCCGTTGCCTTCTTCGGCGGCCCCGCCCTGGACGAGCTCCCGGCGGAAGGCATCTCCTGGCGAGCCCGCAGTAAGACGTCGGCACGGATACTCGAAGCCGCTCGGGCCGCCGGCACGTTGGGCGCAATGTTGTACGACTGGATCGACGAGAGATTCCGCCTGCCAGCAGCCAACGTGCCCTCGCTGGGCAAACCCGACCCTGAGACCGCCGCTGGCATGGTCCGCACCCGCTGGGATCTGGGAGAAGCGCCGGCACCCAACATGGTGCACCTGCTGGAGGCGCACGGAGTGCGGGTGTTCTCGCTGGACCCCGCTCATGCCGAGGTCGATGCATTCGCCGTATGGCGCGACGGCGTTCCTTTCGTGTTCCTCAACACGCTCAAGTCAGCTGAGCGAGGACGATTCGACGCAGCACACGAGCTGGGCCATCTCGTCATGCACGGCACGGAGCATGCCTGCTCAGGGCCCGAGGCCGAACGACAAGCGAACGAGTTCGCCTCCGCCTTCCTGATGCCTCGGGCGAGCGTTCTCGGGCACATGCCGTCGGGTGCACACGTCGACCAGATCCTTCGCGCCAAGCAGATCTGGAACGTTTCCGCCATGGCCCTGACTTACCGCATGCACGACTTGGGTCTGCTCTCCGAGTGGCAGTACCGGTCCACGTGCGCCGAGCTGAGCCGATTGGGGTACCGGTCCGGCGAACCGCGGGGCATGGGTCAACGCGAAACGTCGCAGGTTTTGACGAAGGTCTTCACCGCGCTGCGTTCGAAGCGAGTTCGCCCCTCGGCCATCGCGGCTGAGCTCGGGCTAACAAGTGAGGAAATGAACCGGCTCCTGTTCGGACTCACTCTCACCACCTTCGAGGGTGAGGGCCGATTCGCGACGGCCTCGGTGAAGCGCAGTCTGTCAATCGTTCCCTGAGAAGACGGCAGGCGTCGGGGGATCGCTAGTCACAGGAGCGCCTGGACGGCTTCTACTCACGGCTTGATCTTCGTGCTCATCTGGTTGGTAGTGAACGCGGTGCAGACGAATGCGGCAGCAATCGCCATGTTTCGGTGTTTCCCGTCGCGTACAGCTCGTTGTTTGCCTCGGCCCACGAGTTGTCGTCGGCACCGTCGATGAAAATGCCGCGTCACCGAAGGCTTCCCGCAGGCCGGGGAGATGAGCGACGAGGAGGCATGCCAGAGGCAAGACCCTCCTCAGTCTCCGTGCGGCAAGACGTTCCGAGGTAGGACTGGTATCCCACTTCGAACCCTGATGCCTACGGAAGGATCCGCCTGACCGAAGCATGATCGGCGAAGTCCGCTACGTAAACGGTGCCTTTGTCGTCAAGGCAGATCGCATCAGGGTTCTGCAAGCCTGCGGCTACCGCGACGAGCTCGCCATCTCTGAGACATAGCAACTGCCCTTTATAAAAGGCCGCAACATAGATTTCCCCGCTGGGCGCCGCCGCCAAGGCGCCGTGTGTATTGCTGCTCAGCGGCTCGTTGAGAAGGTCCTCAGGTGTCTCGGGGTGGTCTGGGTCCAGGCGGCAGATCTGTTGTTCCTCCCCATGCCCAGTGATGGCGAGCAATCTGCCAGTGCCGGGCTCTGAGGTAAGTCGCTCGATCGCGGTAGGGGTCTGGCCGAGCAGAGTGCACTGGCCATCGGAGGTACAGCGCCACAGAGTCCTGCTATGCATGGCAACGATCAGCTCTGCTCCCTGCCAGGCGAAGCCCGTGATGGACTCTTCAGGTTCAGGCTTGGTGATTGTATAGCTGCAGCTCAGGTTGGAGACGGCTGTTAGGACGAGCAGATCTGGCTCGCCATGAAGTTGCAGAGCCACGTCCCCATTGGCCGCCGACGCCAGCATGTTGACGCCGCCGTAATTTGGTGGTTGGAGTTGGACAGCTGCTGCCGGCTGAAAGCAACCGGTCTTCGGGTCGACGCGCCAGATGGTCGCTTCCCTGGTCGCGATGAGCACCCCAGTTCGGCCGGTAAAGGCGAGGCTGGTGACTGGTGGAAGAGCAGTAACCCAGTCCGCGAGAGTGCCGCGAGGATGAGCGACGGCTTCCACCGCTGCCTCGGCATACTGCCCGTCGTACTCCAGGCGCAGCGTGCACCGGCCAGCTGTGAGGACTCGCAGGGAGCCCTTTTCAAATGAGACGATCTTCTTGTCATCGGTCCGAATACCAGGGTTCTCGATGATTTCGGTCCAGGTAGCTGTCCCGTCCGTCTTCCACACCAGCGCACGGATAGGGGGAGCCTCGCCGACACGGGCTTTGATGAGCGGCGGCTCCAGGGAGACCTGCATCGTGCGCGCCGGGTGAGCTGCGGCCTTAGGATCGCCGTCAAAGAGATTCGATGCGTTGAAGACCATGAAGGAAGGTTCGTTGGAACGCCCTCGGGCCCATGCTGTGGGCAATGTGGTCGTACTGTCCCAGCTCCAGCTGACGTAGTCACCGGGCGTGTATGGAGTCCTAGTCGCTACGATGCGCTGGCCCTGGACACTAGCTTCCATTGTTGCCAGCCGGATACCTGTCGCGTCCAGAGGAACGGCACAGTTCTGGTCGGAATAGAGAGGGATATCGACCTCTACTACTCGGTACCAGTTCACTTGCCCTGCTCCGCGGACCAGCCAGATCGACTTACTGGGGCTTTGAAGCGACCCATCAATCAGGACGATGTCATGTTCATCGGTTGGGATCCCAGCTGTAGTTACAGTGATTGTGCCTACATCACGCCGCAGCACTCGACATGGTTTCTCATCGATGAGGACGCGGGTGGTGGGGGAGGCTCGCACCACCCTCAGGGTCAGCGTTTCGTCGTGCCGTTGTGCGTATCCAGTGATGGCGGGAGTAACGGCGATGTCTCGGTCAAGGAGGTCGAGCAGAACGCAGGCATGAGCGAGAATTCGAACGCATTCGGTCAGGGTACGACAAACGAGGTTGGGCCTATTTTTGTGGGCACGGTCTCCACGATGTAGGCCGATCGCAGCACTGAACATCTCATGAAGCCGCTGCTGATCCTGTTTCCTCTCGGAAACCCGGATTCTGTATGGCTCTTCCAGAAAAGCTTGGTGCAGAAGCAAGCCGCCGATCGTGTCTGTCAGACCAGTACGGCGTTGGACGCGTTCTTCGACATGGCGGAATGCGTCGAAGATTGCGTCGTCGTAGCGGCCTTGGCTAACCGCTTCGGTACACAATTCGACGACATCGTCTCTCAGTACGGACAGCAGCAGCTCGTGGACCCCTTGTCGGATCACAACAGCCGCGCTCTCACTGGCCACGCCGGTGTCTTCTGCAGCGACCGAAACACTCACGGTATCCGTAGCGGACGGCTGCAAGGTGGGGTTTTTCACGCTGCGTTGGAAATCATCCTCCACCGCGAGAAGATCAGCGACACTGCGCACGTCACGGTAATTCCGCAACCGACGCCGGTCAATTGAGAATGTCCAGTCCCAGGAACCTGCAGGGGAGTACCCCGCTGACTGCCAAAAACTGGGTACGAGCATCCCTAGGAACCGGATGCGGGTCATCTGCACGCGGGCCCAGACTGCGTCCGCAGAAACCGGCCCTGCACCCACGGATTCCGGTTCCTCCGGATCCGGCAAGGGTCCCAAGTTCAGTCCGAGGGCCGCGGAATACTCGCGGCTGGTGAGCGCCAGCTCCGTCTTGTCGACAGACGCATCTAGCTCTTGCTCGCAGGCCCAAGCGAGGAATGCAGCCAGTGCTTCAAGGTCTTGCCGGCCGCCCTGACACACGTCGATACCACGCAAGGTCAGACGCACCTCGTCATTGTCGTAGAATCCGGTTCGCTGCCACGGATGCATTAGCAACTGATCCGGAATAGATAGCAAGGCCGCCTGCGTGTCACTGATACCCAAGGACCTGTCCATGTGCAGGTCAACCGTGCGATATGTGGGCCAGGTACCCTCGGGGTAGACCAAGCCATAGACCAAATCCAGAATCTCTTGATCCTGCCTCTCAACCACCATTGGCCCATTCTGGCTGAGTGCGAGAGCTACCGCAGGACTTCAGCGCTACCGAGAAGGCCCGTCTGGTGGAACACCGGGTTGCCCTAGCCAGGTTGACGGCGGTGCCACTGGCACGCCTCCGTCTCTGGTTCAACGGGCTCCCGAGCGGTTCGGCGATCCGGTCTGACAAGCACTGGAGTTCTCTGAAGCGTTAGCCGCTAGCGTATGAGGCGTGACCACTCTTTGATGCGCGAGCGATCTGGTTGACATTGACGCCGATCAAGATGATCAGTCAGGCACCCAGGAGGTCATAGCAGTCACTGCAACGCATCGATGATCTTAGATAGCTGGTAGATCGACTCCCCGCTGTGCCTCTTGGCCACCATGCAGCCCAAAACGGTGGCCCGATCCAGGCGCCCTTGGTCGCGCATCTCCCGCAAGGTGTCACGTGCCCGGTCCTGCCCAAAGCCCCTGGCCCATCTGTTGTTGCCATTGGCGTGAATAAACTCCAAGTCCGCGAGCTCAGATGCAGTTCGTGTGTCCTCGGTCGTTTCGTTAATCAGCAGGTTTCGGGCACCAAGTTCCATCGCCCATCCGATCAGAGGGTCCATCCTGTGCTCGACCGCAACCAGGGACGAGCCCTGGGCGTAGTCCGCTGCCATACCCATGAGCTTGTAGTCCGGGAGGTAAACCAACACAGGACCGTTACCGTTCCTGGGATTTCTGGCGCGCGCCGTCGTTGCCGAATAGTTGCTGGCGAACCAAGTGATGGGGGCCACTCCCATTGTCCATGGTGTCTTGTCTGGAGTGAGCAGTAGCGGTTCAACTCCAGAGCGCTGCGCTTCCTCCAGCACCCAATCGATCGCCAACTGGGCGGCATCGCCGGGGGCGGTCAAAGGAGCTTCGTCAGGAACCCATGCGGTGGCGTAGGACACATCGCTCATAGAGCGAGAGTATCTGGCGCTACTGACATACCCCCTCTCACGACCACGCTCACCGGAAGGGTGGATACAGCGGATGGACGTGTGTTTGGCCAGTCAGCGGGTCGCACGGAGCATCACGGTGAGGACTGGCGAGGCGGGTGACGGCTGGCTCTGTCCGATGTCCTCGTACCCCCACAACTCGTAGAGCGCGTGGACCTTTCCGTCGCCGGCGGCCGGGTTGACCATAAGCGTGACGTACGGCTCGTCGCGGGTGGCCAGGAGAGCGTCGTGGATACGGCGAGCGGTGCCGGTCTTCCGCCAGGTCGGCCGGACGCCGATCTCCTTCAGGGCCACGGCCGGACGCTCGGTGTACTTCTCCGCCGGCGCCGGGCTGGTGCGCTGCCAGTAACGGTCGCCGTGCTCGATGGTGTTGCCGTAGGCGTAGCCGACCGGATGTCCGTCCGCGTAAGCGAGGACGGCCGTGAACCCCGGCTCGGTGCCGTGCCGGTCCAGGCGCTCGCCGAAGGCGGTGACGGCGTAGTTCGGCAGGTGGAGGAGAGGGGCGCGCACCTCGGCGTACACGTCGAGGAGGTCGCCTCGGACGGAGTCGAGGGTCGTGAAGGTGCGCAGTTCGATCGCGGGCGCCGTGGTCATGCAGCCATCCTCCAGGTGGCGGCGTGCTCGGTCCAGGTCTGCACACTGGGGCTGCCTGGCGCGGTGGCGCGCAGAGCGGCCCCGAACTCCTGGAGCATGCGCGTGACCCGGGCGTGCTGAGTGGCGGCGTCGACGGGGACCTTCATCGCCGTGGCCGTGGCGGCGTCCGGGACGCCCTGGGCCAGCTGGGCGTGGGCGAGGCGGGTCGTGGTGATTGCCCGGGACCGGATCATGTGGGGCCGGAGGGCGGACAGGCAGCGGTGGGCGTAGTACTCGGCGGTCGAGTAGTCGCCGAGCGCCAGGTGTGCTGACAGGGCCAGGGAGTCCAGCTCGGCCTGGTCGTAGAAGGCGAGCATCCACACCGGGCGGAAGTCCGCGGGGTCGGCGCGCAGCATGGCGTCCTGGGCCTGCTCGAAGGCGCGGCGGGTTCCGGTGCGGTCCTGGGCTGCGCCGTGGATGGCGCCCTGGCGGGCCAGGCCGAGGGAGGCGAACAGGGGGTCTCGGCGGGTGAGGTGCAGGTTGCGGGCGACGTCGTTGGCGGCGAACGCGTCGGCGGGGCGGCCCATGTGCCGGTACATGGTGCCCGCGTGGCTCCAGATGCGGAACTTGATCGCCTGGTCGCCGGACATCTCGGCGAGGGCCTGAGCCTCGCGCATGTGTGCCTTGGCGATGTCGTAGCGGCGGCCGTCGATGGCCGCCCACATCGCGGAGGATCGGAACGCGGCTGCGGAGGCGTAGAGGTTGCTGCGTACCCGTTGGCTGGCGCTGCCGGCGTTCTGGAGGTTCAGGGCCTCGTCAGCAAGGGCGGCGGCCCGTTGCTCGATGCCGAGTTGGCCGCCATGGCGGTGGTCGCTGGCGATGATCTCGGCGAAGCGCTTCTGGAGG
Organism: Streptomyces sp. NPDC091280; assembly: GCF_044768565.1. NCBI lineage: Bacteria > Bacillati > Actinomycetota > Actinomycetes > Kitasatosporales > Streptomycetaceae > Streptomyces > Streptomyces sp. NPDC091280. The sequence continues at coordinate 679,961 of NZ_JBIVUZ010000003.1, read as the reverse complement.
CGGTCGACGTCGCTCATGCCGATACGGCGCGGGGATGCGGTGCCGGGAGCGGCTGCTGCAGCGGCGGCAGCCGCTGCGATCCCGCCGACGAGGGTACGGCGCTTCATGTCGAGGTCCTCCTGCTGCGGTGGGACTGGGGTGGACGTAGGCCGGCCCCGTGGCACGAACCCTAAAGCGATCGCGGGCAGGCCGCTGACGTCCTCAAGTGCCTTGCGGGTAGCCGATTTGGGCCATGTGACCCGGCCTGCCTTCCAGTCCCGGACCGATGAGCCGTCGAGGCCGCCGTGTCTCCCGGTCAGCTGCTCTAAGGCCCTGTTCACAGCGTCGGCGAGGCTGTTGGAGCTGTAGCCGTGTTCGGCCATCCACGCCTCAAGAACGGTGTTGCGCGTGGTGTCCATGTCCGCACGGTAGCTCTCACGCCCCTTCACCCACCAGGCAAAGGGGAGGTCAAATCACCCTAGGTCCTTCCATCGCAAGGGTGCTTGATCGCCCTAACCACCTTGCCTGGAAAGGGAGTTGTCTTGTTGTCGGTCGCCCGTCACGCCCCACCGTGCGGGCGGCTGTTGACGGCCCGGCCTGCCCCTGAGGCTCCCCCGCAGGGGCAGGCCGGGCGCCGAGACAACCCGAAGGCTCCCCCCAATGACGAGTCTCACTACGCAAGTTCATGTCGCCAGCGTCGGACACCCCACCTACTGCCAGACGTTTCCCTGCGAGCCGTCCACGGCCGAGGTCGGCCGCCAGCTCCTCCGGGACGTCCTCGGCATATGGCGGCTCGACGAGCTCGCCGACCACGCCGCGCTGATCGTCACGGAGTTGATCGCCAACGCCGCCAGGCACACCCCGTGCAACGAGATCCGTCTGATGGTCGAGCGGCCGAGCGCGACACGGCTCCGTGTCGGGGTACTGGACCGGGCGCCAACGAGCCTGCCGACCCTCGGCGAGGCCGATGTCGATGACGAGTCGGGTCGTGGGCTGTTGCTCATCGACTCAGTCGCCGACCGCTGGGGGTACGACCTGCACGGCTCGGGCAGACGCCCGTGGGCCAAGGAAGTCTGGGCCGAACTCCGCATCAAGGACGCCGCGTGAAGCCCCTGGCCAAGGCGAGCCCGCCACTCCCGCACGTTGGCCACCTCAGCCCTCGCCAGCAGATGGCCATGGACTGTGCCTTCTGCGCCCGCCGACTGGGAGCGAGTGGCTGGGGGCTGGGCGACGTACGACACCGGGGTCTGCCGTTCCGGCTCTGGGTCTGCATACCCGACTGCCAGGTGGCCAGACCGACCGCCCCGTCCGGCTGAGAAAGGTGACGTTCTCCCATGGAGTGGCCCTGGACCACCGGCGACTGCTGGCTCGGCTGCGAGCGCACCAGCGTCCTGGTCGTCTGGCTCGGCCCAGTGCAGTGGGACGGGCAACACGCCCCCTTCTACGCCTGTGAGCTGTGCCTCGACCGTCTCAAGGACCAGGCGCTCACCTACTTCATGAAGCGGCGACCTGCGACCGCTTGATCACTCTCGGCACATGACTTCCCGGCGTGAGACCGACAACCCGCGAGGACCACCTCGCGGAGCGCGTCCCTCGTGCCGGGTTGCCAGGAACCGGCCGGGGAGCCAGCCGTCCGGCATTGCTCCCTGCCATGGGGCCTGGTGGGCACCACAGTCCAGCAACACCCCAATGATCACTAGGAGTTGAAGTATGACGCGCAGCGCCGTAGTTCCCAGCCGCACCGAAGTACGCCCGCAGATCCCAGGGACATCGGACGGCTTCGACCTGGACGTCTCGCTCGTCGAGATCGCCGACCCGGCCGGCCTGGTCAACCTGACGGACGACAACTGCGGGTCCACCTGCGGCGCCTGCACCACCAACGTCGCCTGACCGGCCCCGAGTTCGCTCCGGTCTGGTGCCGCCGCGCCTCGACGCGGCGGCACCAGCCAACCGTTCCCTCGCCTACGGAGGTAGTTGGTGGTTGCCCTGCCCGCAGCGTTCCGCACCGGAGCTACTGCTGTCGTGCGCGCCGTGGCCCGGCCGTCGCTGCCGGTCCCTCCGTGCCCTGACCTCGATGGCCGTTCGCCCGGTGGTTCGTCCGCCTGTACGGCGTGGCTCCGCGCCGTCTGGGCGAACCAGGACATCGCCGAGGCACTCCAGTACTCCAGCCCGGTCCTGGCCGCGCAGGTAGAAGCCCTCTGCACGGCCGAGCATCCCCACCACCGAGACGTGCGGCGCGCGGCACAGTCCGTAGCCCGCTACCTGCTGCGTGCCCAGCACCGCGCGACGCCCTTCGGCCTGTTCGCCGGGGTGACCATCGCAGGGTTCGGGGCGTCGGCGCGTGCGGACTGGGGCGAGGAGCACGTGGCCGTTGGCCGCGCGGGGGCAGAGTGGCTGACCACCGTGGTCGAACGACTGGAGTCGTGTCCGGATCTTCTCGAACGGCTGCCCGTCGTCGTCAACAACACCGTGACCAGCCGGGGAGACCGGCTCATCGTGCCGTTCCAGTCGGACGTCCAGAACGGGCGCGCCCATGCAGTGGAGGCGTCCCTGCCCCTGACCGAACCAGTGCGCGCGGTCCTCGCCGCAACCCGGGCGCCGATCCGGTTCGTCACCCTCGTGGAGAAGCTCCAGGCGGATTTCCCCGAGGCCGGGCGAGACAAGGCACATCATCTACTGACGGAACTGATCCGGCGGCGGGTACTGATCACGATCCTGCACGCACCGAGCACCGAGACCGACGCTCTCGGGTATCTGCTGGGCCAACTCGACGTGATCGAAGCCGGAAACCTCGCCTCGGTCACGGAGACGGTGCGCGAGCTGCACTCGGTCAGGGCGGGCATGGAGGATTGCGCCACGCACAGCGGTCGGGTCGATGTTGCGGCACGGATGCGGGCTCTCGCCCCTGGCCTCTTGCGCCGCCACCCCATCGCGCTCGACCTCCGCCTGGACGCGCAGATCGTTCTGCCGGACGAGGTCGCCCGAGAGATCGAGCGCGCCGCCCTCATCCTGACTCGGCTGAGTAGCCGCCCGTACGGAGCCGCCGCGTGGAACGACTACCACCAGCGGTTCTACGAGCGATACGGCATCGGCACATTGGTGCCGCTCCAGGAGGTCGTGGCGGACAGCGGCACCGGTTATCCCGACGGCTATCCGGGCGCCCCGGCCGACGCACGCCGACCCCGTATTTCCGCTCGGGACGACGTCCTCGTACGGCTCGCGCAGGCCGCAGCACTCGACGGACAGGACGAGGTGGTCCTCACCGACGAGCTGATCCGGGCCCTGGACGAGGGGCCCGAAGAGCCCCGCCTACCACCGCACTTGGAGGTCGGGGTGCGCGTCCACGCACCCAGCCCGGAGGAGTTGCAGCGCGGGAGGTTCCGGTTGGAGGTCATGAGCGTCTGCCGTGGTGCTGGCGTCTCAACCGGCAGGTTCCTCAGCGTGCTCTCCCCAGCAGACCGGCAGGCCCTGGCCGCCGAACTCGCCGACCTCCCGACCGCGGACGGCAACACCGTGCCCGCGCAGCTGTCGTTCCCGCCCCTGCTCTCTGCGAGCGCCCACGTCACCCGCGCTCAGCAGATCCTCCCCACCGTGATCAGCCTCCAGGAGCATCGCGCCCCACGGGACTCCGTTCTCGCTCCTGAGGACTTGGCCGTGGGATGCGACGGCCGCCGCATGTACCTGGCCGCCCCGGAGCGAGGCCATCGCGTCGAGGCTGTAGGGATGCACGCCCTGAATCTGCACGCGCACACCCCGCCATTGGCGCGGTTCCTCACCGAGTTGTCCCGCGCGCAGTGCGCCCAAGTCACCGTGTTCGACTGGGGTGCCGCCGCCGCGATGCCGTTCCTGCCACGGCTGCGGTACGGGCGCACCGTCCTTGCCTCAGCCCGCTGGCGGCTGGAGGCACGCGAACTGCCCGCCCGCGCCCGGCCTCGGGCCGAATGGGATGCCGCGCTCGCCGACTGGCGGGCTCGGCGGCGACTGCCGCGCCGCGTCCACCTCGTCGAGGACGACCGGCGCCTCTTCCTCGACCTCGACGAGGCCAGCCGCCGCACGCTCCTGCGCCAGCACCTCGACCGCACACGCCTAGCCGTACTGGTCGAGGCTCCGGATCCGGAGGCGTACGGCTGGTGCGGCGGCCGAGCCCACGAGGTCGTGGTGCCGCTCAAGGCGACCCGACCTCCGAAGTGGCCGCCGCTGCCCGCACCCAGCCGCGCCCGTACGTTCTCTGCTGCCCAGATGCAGACACCCGCCGCTTCCTCGGTTCTTCTGACCGCTCTGTATGGCGACCCCCGTCGCCAAGACGTGCTGCTTTCAAGGCACTTGCCCGTCCTACTCGAACAACTCCGCAACCCGCCCTGGTGGTTCATCCGCTTCCGCGACCCAGGCCAACACCTCCGCCTTCGCATCGCCCTACCCGGCCCGGACGCCTTCGCCTACACGGCCCGAACGGTGAGCGCGTGGGCCGACGATCTGCGCGGCGCTGGCCTGCTGACCGATCTGCGCTACCCCACCTCCTACCGGGAGATGGGCCGTTGGGGATCCGGCACCGCATGGGAGGCGGCCGAGAACGTGTTCCGGGCGGACTCGCGCGCCGTCCTGGCCCAGCTTGCCCAGCCTCAACGGCCAAGCCAGCGCGCGCTGGTGGCGGCCCACACGGTGGCTGTCGTCTCCGCCTTCCTCGGTTCCACCGAGGCCGGCATGCAATGGCTGATCGACCACGTTCCGCCGACCGCACCTGTGCCCATTCCACGCCCGCAGTTCACCGAGGCCGTACGGCTGGCCGACCCGAGCGACAACTGGTCGGCCCTTCGCGGAGTCCCGGGCGGAGACGCCGTCGTGTCGGGATGGGCCGACCGGGAGTCAGCGCTCGCCGCGTACCGGCCGCACCTGCCTGGCCCGGACACCGAGGGCATCGCCGTCGATGACGTGTTGACCTCCCTGCTGCACGTCCACTTCGTGCGCCACGTCGCCGTGAACTTCCCGGAGGAAGAGGTGTGCCTCTATCTGGCGCGCGCCTCCGCCTTGGCCTGGACTGCCCGAGCCTGGAGGAAGACCTCGTGACCACTTACCCCGCGCTCGGCCTGGTCGACGCGATCGCCGCCCGGCTCGCGCACCCTGGCACGGCGTCTCCCTGCCCCTACGAACACCGGCAACACCTCGCTTACGGCCCTCCCGGAATCGCGCTCCTGTACATCGAGCTGGCCGCGAACGGCCTCGGCCCGTGGCAGTGCGCACACGACTGGCTCGCCGCCGCCTCCCGGCAGCCGTTGACCAGCGGCCCGGACAGCTACCCCTTCTACGGGGCGCCGGCCATCGCCCACGCCATGGCCAGCGCCGCGGACTACCTTCCCGCTTCCTACGAGAGCGCCCTCACCACGCTGGACCGGCAGATCGTGGTCGATGTCGAACGCCGTCTCGACGCGGCACACCAACGCCTCGGTGCCGGATGCCTGCCGCAACTCGCCGAGTACGACACCATCCGGGGCCTTGCCGGTTACGGCGCCTACCTCCTGCGCCGAGACCCCGACAGCCGCACGACACGCGCCATCCTCAACTACTGCGTACGCCTCACCGAACCGATCACCCACCGCAGAGAGACCCTGCCGGGCTGGTGGACGCAGACAGGCCCATCAGGGAACCCGGACGACCGATTCCCCGGCGGGCACGCCAACAACGGCATGGCACACGGCATCGGCGGCGTACTTGCGCTCCTCGCCCTCGCCGCCCGCAGCGGCACCCTCGTCGAAGGACACCACGCTGCGCTGCGCACCATCCTGGCCTGGCTGGACCGATGGCGGGAGGAGACCGGTCACGGGCCGACCTGGCCGTACTGGATCACCCAGACCGAACTGCGTAGCGGTCGCCTCGCCCCGTCAGTGCCCCGACGGCCTTCCTGGTGTTACGGCACCACCGGCCTCGCCCGCGCCCAGCAACTCGCCGCGCTTGCCCTTGGCGACACCCGTCGCCAGATCGACGCGGAGAACGCGCTCGTGGCCGCCCTCTCCGACCCCGAACAGCTCAGGGCCACAACGGACAACGGCCTGTGCCACGGCTTCGCCGGCCTCGCCCACGTCGCCGCCCGTACGGCGGACGACGCCCACCCCTCAACCTCGGGCCAGCTCCGCGCCGCAATCCCGGCATTGCTCACAGCGATCCACCCGGCGGACACAGACCCCGAACGGACCGCCACCGGACTAATCCAGAACGACCAACGGGGCCCCGGACTGCTCGACGGCGCCGCCGGTATAGCCCTGGCGCTGCTCGCGCCCGACACCGCCGTACGGCCCCAGACAGCCTGGGACGCCTGCCTACTCATCGCCTGATCCGCAGACGAAGGACCTTCATGCCTCCCGACCGCTGGCAGCAGCACAACATCATCTTCATCGACCGCGAACGCGCCCGGTGCGCCGCCGAGGAACGCGTCGGCCCGGCACTGCTCACGGCTGAGCAGGAAGGGCAGCTCACCGGCTGGTGGTTCATGAACAAGCAGCCCTGGCCCCTGCGGTACCGCGCCGACGAACCCTCGCCGGTCGTCGAGTCGCTGCTGCTCGAACTCGTCGGTGAGGGTGTCGCCACGTCGTGCCTGCCGGGTATCTACGAGCCTGAAGTGGACGCCTTCGGCGGGCCAAAGGCGATGGACGTCGCCCACGCGCTGTTCCACAGCGACTCCCGCCACCTGCTCGCTTACCGACTGCGCCGCGAGCATCTGGGACGCAAGGAGACTGCCGTCCTACTGGCGAGCGCCATGATGCGCGGTGCCGGACTGGACTGGTTCGAACAGGGCGACGTATGGGCGAAGGTCACCGCCCTCCGGACGCCCGCCACCCGTCTACCGCCACGACGAACTGCCGAACTGGCCGCTGCCATGCGGAGGTTGATGCTCGCCGATACTCATGGCCTCTGCCTCCCCGGCAGGCCGCTTCACGAGCACGACGAGTGGGTGACCGCCTTCGAGCGGGCCGGGGCCATGCTCGTCGACCTCGCTGGCAGGGGCGCGCTCACCCGTGGCCTGCGCGCCGTCATCGCCCACCACGTGATCTTCCACGCCAACCGCGCCGGTCTCCTCCGGGACGACCAGAGCGCCCTGGCCCACATTGCACGAGAGGTAGTCATGGGAACGAGTGACCGCACCGCGTCGCCCAACGAGGCAACAACCAGCGCCGATAGCGTCAACGGGGTGACCACCGACACGATCGCCACGGCGGACGCCGAACGCCTCCGCAACGCCCTGGTCGACCGGCTCCGCGCCGACGGGCACGCCCGCACACCCGCCGTCGAGACCGCCTTGCGGACCGTGCCTCGCCACGTGTTCGTGCCCGACGCCTCCCTCGAAGACGCCTACGCCAACGCCCCCGTGCACATCAAGTACGACACCGACGGCACCTCCATCTCCTGCGCCTCCCAGCCGGGCGTCGTCGCCCTCATGCTGGACCAGTTGGAGACCCAGCCCGGCGAACGCATCCTCGAACTCGGCGCCGGCACCGGCTACAACGCCGGCCTGCTCGCCCACTTGGTCGGCGAGAGCGGCCACGTGACCACCCTCGACGTGGACGAGGACCTCGTGGAGGGCGCCCGCGCGCATCTAGCCACGGCTGGGATCACCAACGCCGAGGCCGTGACCCGAGACGGCGCTCTCGGATACGCCGAGAGAGCGCCGTACGACCGGATCATCGCCACGGTCGGCGCGCACGGCGTACCGCATGCCTGGCTGCAGCAACTCGCTCCCGGCGGCCGGCTCCTCGTCCCTCAGCGCCTCAAGGGCACGGTGTCCCGCTCCATCGCCTACGAGCAGCGTGAAGGGCGTTGGGTCTCCCTCGGCAGCGAGATGAACACCTTCATGCCGCTCCGACGGGGCATCGCCGACGACGACCGCCGCGTCATCCCGCTCAGCACGGACGGAACCGTCCGCCTTCAGGCGCCCGCCGGGCAGCACATCGAAGCCGACGCCCTCGCCGGGGTCCTGGATCAGCCGCGCACCGAGGAGTGGACCGGTATGACGGTCCGCGCCATGGAGTCGCCGGAGTGGATGGAGCTGTTCCTCAGCTGCACGCTCCCCTCCGGTCTGATCCGGATGCTGTTCCCCCAGAGCGCGAAGGGCACTCTGCTCACCGAGGACCCCTATCCCTCATCGACCGCGGCCGTCGACAAAGGCGCCGTCACCTACCTCACCCGGCGCCTGTCCAACGAGAAGACCCCCGAGGGTGACAAGCTCTGGGAGTTCGGCGTCATCGGCCACGGCCCCGGCAGCGACGAGCTGGCCACGAAGGTCGCGGACGCCATCCGCACCTGGGACCGCGACTACCGCGACCGCGAGGCCACGTTCGAGATCCAGCCCCTCGACGCCCCCGCCATCGAGCAGCGCCCGGGCCTCTTCGCCCTCGGCACCCCGCTGAACCGCATCGTCGTCGACTGGCACTGACGCCGGACATGGAGCGGACGGTGGCCGCCAGCCCACGGCGGGCAGCCACCGTCACCTCAGCAGTCCTCACTCTCGTCCCGGGGGATCCATGGACCCGCACGGCCCCGTTGCCCAGCGCTTCCCTCTCGTCGCACGATTCCGACCCGCCTGCTTACCCCTGCCTCAACGCGTACGTGCACTCGTCGACTTGGCCGACACCGCGGTGAAGGCGGCCGACCAGGGACTCGCATCGGCCGTCTACAACCAGGCCGCTCTCATCGCCTCCGACCTCGGCCTCCCCGACCTCGCCCGCGAGATGTGCCACCAGCACGCCGCCGCCTACCTCCACGCATGCCCCCTGCCCGGCATGAGCGCCATCCGCGGACTGGAACCGGTCGTCAACCTCGCTCGCCTCCAGATCCGCGCCGGCCACCCCGACGACGGCCGTCACCGGCTCCTCAACCTGTACGAGGCCGTCGAGTCGGCCACGGCTGCCCGGTTCGAGGGTGTCGACGTACCCGCGGACCTCACCACGACCGACGAAGACCGCCAGGAAGTTCGCGCGTGGCTCTGGCGCGTCCTCCTCGCCGACGGCACGCGCACCCTCACCAACGAGGGGCGATGGGCCGAGGCCCTGGCACACATCGAAGCCCACCACGGCATCGGAAAGCGGATGCTCGACGGACGGCAGGTCGCCGTACTGGCCGCCCTCGTCGCGAACGACACGGCACAGGCTGCCGGCCTCCTCACCGACACCACCCCCGGCGATCCATGGGAGCAAGCTGTCACCGACTGCTTGACCGCTTTCTCCCGGATCAGCGCAAGGCAGTCCGTCGACGGACACCTGAAGGACCTGACGGCTGCCTATCTCGGGCGGAAGGCCGAACCCGGGACGACTGTCTTCGACATCCGACTCGGCCTTACCGTGCTCGACGCGATCGGCTCCACCGAGGCGCCCGCCGCACACCTCGTCGTCGAGGACCTCCACCGCAGGACGACGAACGCTGAGGACGGCTACGCGGCCCGTGAGAACCTGGCGCACCCGCTGTTCTCCGCCATCGCCACGGACCGGCAGTCGGCGGACTGCCGTGTGCTGGTTCGTGCCTGTCGCCTCGGGGGCGGCACCATCCCGGACACGCTGCGAGGAGAACTGGCGGGGGCTCTGATCGCCTGCGACAGCGTGATCCGGGAAGACCTCAGCACGTCGAGTGGCTGCAGGACTGGCCGAAGTCGCGGCTGAGGCAGCCCGGCCCGTCGGCTCTGGCACACGGCTGAAGACGACGAAGTGCCCCGACCAGTCAGAACAGGTCGGGGCGCTTCGCAGCAGGTCGGAGAGGGACTCCCCGCCCACCACCGGTAGGCCCTGTGGGACTCGAACCCACAACCAATGGATTAAAAGTCCACTGCTCTGCCAATTGAGCTAAGGGCCCAGGCGATGTTGCCTCCCCGAGCATAGCGGGACGTGGCCGTGTCTCCGATCGGGTATCGGGGACACGGCCGTGCCGGGCGGTCGAAGTGCGGGGAAAGATCCGGTCCGTTACGGGTCCACCTTCTCCGGGGCCCCCGCCCGCGCCGCCTCCCTCGCCTTCGTGCGGGCGTGTTCCGGGTTCAGGAACCAGTGGCGGGCCGAGGCCTGCCACCAGGTCGCGGCGAAGCCGAGGACGACCAGGACGGCGACGGGTGCGTAGTTGAAGGACTCCCAGGTGACCGGTGAGACCTGGGGCAGCATGAACAGCACGGTGATCACCGCGACCCACACCACCGACACGACCCCGATCACCCGCGACCACCGGCCCAGGTGCCAGGGCCCGCGCTGGAAGTCGTCGCCCTTGCCCAGTCGCAGCAGGGTCGGGATGACGTACGCGATGTAGAGGCCGATCACCGCGATGGACGTGACCGCCGCGTAGGCCGTCACATTGATCAGGTAGGGGAGGCCGAGGACGAGTGCGCCCGCCGCCGCCAGCCACACCGCCGCGACCGGGGTACGGGTCCGCGGGCTCACCGTGTGCCAGACGCGGGAGAACGGGAGCGCGCCGTCGCGTGAGAAGGCGTAGATCATGCGGCTGTTGGCCGTCACCGACGCCATTCCGCAGAAGAGCTGCGCGCCGATCACCACCAGGAGGAGCAGCTTCCCGCTCGTCGCTCCCAGCGCGTCGAGGAGGATCTGGGCCGGGGGCGCGCCGGTGGGCGACTTCAGTTCCGCGTCGTAGGACTGGATCGCGTACGTGAAGCCCAGCAGCAGGACGAAGCCGGCTATCCAGGACGTCCAGATGGAGCGGACGATGCCCTTCGGGCCCGCTGTCGACGCGTCGTGGGTCTCCTCCGTCATGTGGGCGGAGGCGTCGTAGCCGGTGAAGGTGTACTGCGCCATCAGGAGGCCCAGGAGGACCACGTAGACGCCGCTGCCCCAGCCGGTGTTGTTCACGAACTTCGTGAAGACGAAGGTCGTGGACTGGTGGTGGTCGGGGACGAAGGCCAGCGCGCCCACGATCACGCCGACGCCCAGGACGTGCCACCACACGCTCACGTTGTTGAGGAAGGCGACGATCCGCACGCCGAAGGTGTTGAGGAGGCCGTGCAGGATCAGGATCCCGGCGAAGAGGAGGACCGTGCGGCCCGGGGTGACCTTGAAGTCGAACTGGAGGTTCAGGTACGCGCCCAGGAAGGACGCGGCGCCGAAGTCGATGCCCGCGGTCACCGCGACCTGGCCGAGCACGTTGAACCAGCCGGTGAACCAGGCCCAGGCCGCCGCCGTGCGCGGGGGTGCCAGCCGGTGGGCCCAGAAGTAGAGGCCCGCCGAGGTCGGGTACGCCGAGCAGATCTCGGCCATCGACAGGCCGACGAACAGTGTCATCAGGCCTACGGCGACCCAGCCCCAGGTGATCACGGCCGGGCCGCCCGTGTTCATGCCGAACAGGTACAGCGTCAGGCAGCCCGACAGGACCGAGATGATCGTGAAGGAGACCGCGTAGTTGGAGAACGCCGACATGCGGCGGGCGAGAACCTGCGTGTAGCCGAGCTGGGCAAGCTGTTCTTCGTCAGAGAGAGATCCCTGGGACCCCTTTGACAGCCCACTCGCTATGGCGTCATCTGTCATGCCCCCAGCGATTCCCTCGCCGAGGGCGTGACATGCGTCACCTAAGGATTCGATAAGGACTCGATGTGGCTAAAAAATGCCCTTGTAGCCCTGCCAACCGGTCGAAATCTTCACCCGCGCCCCGAACGACCCCTTCCCGTCACCGCTGTTGCGGAACAGGTTGCCCGCCGAGTCCCGCTCGACCAGGTCCGCCCTCCCGTCCCCGGTGATGTCCCCGACGCCGACGACCGTGTCGTACGACCCGCCCCACGCCGTGAACAGCTTCGCCCGCGCCCCGAACGTGCCGTGGCCGGTGCCGTAGTAGCGGTACACGGTGTTCGACCTGTCCTGGGCGAGCAGGTCGCCGATGCCGTCGCCGTTCAGGTCGCCCACGCCGACGACCTTCTTGTACGTCTTCCAGTCGGCGTACAGCTTCACGCGGGCGGAGAGCTTGCCCGCGCCGGTGCCCTTGTAGAGGTAGACGTCCCCGGTGGACGTGCTGCGCGCGATCAGGTCCGGGCGGCCGTCACCGCTGATGTCACCGGGCGCGGTCAGCACGTCGTACTGGTTCCAGCCGCTGGTGCCGAGCGAGGTGTACGGCGTCGACGGCTTCAGCACCCCACCGCAGTCCGGCTTGTACGCGCGCAGCGCCCCGGTCTTCAGCCGGACCAGGACGTCGTTGCAGCGATCCCCGCTCAGGTCGCCGATCGACACCGCCTTGTCGGCCGTCGTCCAGCCGGTACTGCCACCGACCGGCAGGGAGAACGTGCCCTTGCCCGAGCCCTGCCGGAAGGCCAGCGTGCCCGAGGAGCTGAGGGTGCCCAGGTCGCCGACGGCGTCGCCGCCGATGTGGTCGTGCCGGGCCGGCGCGGCGTCGAGCAGCTGGACCGTGCCGCTCGCGGTCACCGGGGCGCCGACCTCGTCGGCCGGTGTGACCGACAGCGTCCAGTCGTACGACCCGTTCGTCAGGAACGCCCCCCTGGCGTCCGTCCCGAACCAGCCCACCTTCACCTCGCCGCGCGTCTCGCCGCCGGTCCGCGTGTCCACGACCTTGCCGGTGGCCCGGCTGCGCACGGTCAGCCGCCAGCCATCGGCCGGCTTCGACAGCAGCAGAGTGGTGAGGGTGGCCGGTGTCGTGTCGATGTCCCGCGCGCCGAGCACGACCGCCGAGTCGACCGGGGCGAGCAGGCGCAGCGGCTGCTGGGTCACGCCGGTCGGTACGAGGTGCACGCGCTCCTGGTCGTCGACGTAGGCCACGTTCCCGGTGGACTCGTCGACCGTCCAGCGCACCTCGCGCTGGGAGACACCGGTGTCGGGCAGCGCGCCGATCACGCGGCTCGCGGGGGTGCCGTCGGCGAACGTGGTGAGGACCAGCTGCCCGGCCCGTCTGTCGTGCGTGACGACGAATCCGTCGCCCAACTCCGCCTCGCCGGACGGGACTCGGACGGACTTCCGCGCCGTACGGTCGTAGACACCCGCTGTGCCGTCGGCGCAGCTCCAGTACAGCCAACGGCCGTTGGCCCGCAGTTCGGTGGGGGCGCAGCCGGCGTCGGTGGTGAGGGTCTCGGTGGTCTTCCTGGTGGTGAGGTCGTACGCCGTGACGGTGCCGGGGGTGGTGCCCGGCGTCCACAGGGTGTCGCCGGAGAGGGCGGCGGCGCCGGGGGTGCGGGTGAGCGCCGGGGCGCCGCTGTCGCCGATCCGGTAGACGGTCTGCGCGGTCGCCGTCGTGTGGATCAGATAGCGGCCGGAGACATCGGTGATCTGTCCGCCGGCGGGCACCGAACGCTCCCAATAACCGTACGGGCCGGACCCGTTGACGGTGAGACGGTCGTATTCGGCCGAGTTCTTCGACAGCCAGACCGCACGGTTGTCGTCCGTGCCGTGCAGCTGCGAGCAGCCGACCTCCGTGTCCGGGCAGTCGCCCACGAGCAGATCGGTCCCGTCGTACGAGGACCGCGCACCGAACGTGGGCGTACCGGTCGCGGCGACGGTCCGTACGTAGTCGTCGCGGTACCCGGCCCAGCTGGCGTCCGCGACGGTCAACCGCCCCTGCTCCAGGGCGATTCCCTGGATCTTGTACGGCGGTTTCGGCAGCGGCTTGACGAGGGTGACGGTCGGCCTGCCGTCGGGTCCGGCCTGGATGTGCTGGACGCCCCAGTCGTCGGCGCCGGTGCGGCCGACGATGACGGCGGTGCCGTCGGGGCCGACGGAGACACCGCTGTTCGAGGCGGCGATCAGGGTGACCGGGGCACCACCCGCGATCGGCAGGGCCGTCAGACGCGAACCGGTGCCGGGACGGTGGACGATCCAGTCACCGACGACGGAGAGACCGACGGACTGGCCGTCGCCGCTGCTGTCCCTGTCCAGAGTGACCTCGGCCGGGGCGGCCGACAGGTCGGCGCGGGAGAACACGAGTGCCGTGGTGCTGCTGTAGCCGCGATACGCCACGAGACGCTCGGGCGAGATCTTGCTCAGCGTGTAACCGGTCGGCAGGGCGGGCGTCCGGCTCGTGACCCGGCCGGTCGCCGGATCGACGGCGAGGAAGTGGTAGCCGTCGTCCGACTTGGCCAGGAAGACCAGCCCGGCGGTGTCCCCGTTGCGCGGGGCCGCGAGCGTCATGCCCTCGGGCACACCCGCGACGGTCACGTCACGTGTGCTCCCGTCGGGACCCGGGGTCAGCAGGTGCTTGACCTTGGTGACGGTCCCGTCCTCGGCGGTGACGTCCTGGTTGGTGACGGCCGTGCCGCCGTAGACGCCGTACAGGGTCTGGCCCGCGGGAACCCGAAGTGTGGTAGTCGTGCCGTCGACCGCGTTCCACAGGTCGACCCGGCCGTCGCTGTAGCGGTAGGAGAGCACGTCGCCGCCCGTGCCCCGGGTGATCACGCCGACCGGAACCGACGGCGCGTCGAAGGAACGACCGTCCGAGTAACGCGTCCACACCAGCCCCGCGTGGCCCTCCAGGTAGTGGAAGACGCCCTTGGTGCCTGCCGCGTCGGCCCCCTGGGTGTCCGCGTTGAAGAGCGAGGCCGTCGTGTACGTACCGCGCACCGTCGCCGGTACGACCGTCTCCTGCGCGGCGCCCACCGCAAACGCGGGCGCCGGCAGCAACGGACTCAGCCCGACGGCGAACACGGATGATACGGCGATGCCCACGAAGGCACGACGAGCCACGGAACCCTCCCCCAGAACAACCACTTCAGAACAGTCACTTCCCCCACAGAAGTAGGCCGATCTTACAGTCGGCGCTCGGCATGAGCACGCAAAAATGGCCCCCGCCCGAACCCGGGCGGGGGCCATCTCACCACTGCACTACGTCACTTGACGTCAGCCGTTGCGCTTCCAGCGCGGCTTGTCGTCGCGGCGGCCGAAGGAACCGGTGCCGGTACCCGTGCCGGTGGCGCCCCGGTGGCCGGACGGACGGTCGTGGCCGCCGGTGCGGAAGCCCGGACGGTCGCCCTGGCGGTCACGGTTGAACGGGCGGTCGCTGCCCCGGTGGCCGGTCGAGGGACGGTCGTCGCGACGGAAGCCGCCACGGTCGCCGCCCGAGGGACGGTCGTCACGGCGGAAACCACCGGAGGGGCGGTCGTCACGACGGTCGAAGGAACGGCCACCACGGTCACCGCCACGGTCGTCACGACGGTCGTCGCGACGGAAACCACCCGAGGGACGGTCGTCACGACGGTCGAAGGAACGGCCACCACGGTCGTTGTTGAAACCGCCGGACGGACGGTCGTCGCGACGGAAGCCGCCCGAGGGACGGTCATCGCGGCGGAAACCACCGGAGGGGCGGTCGTCACGACGGTCGAAGGAACGGCCACCACGGTCGTCACGACGGTCGTCGCGACGGAAACCACCCGAGGGACGGTCGTCACGACGGTCGAAGGAACGGCCACCACGGTCGCCGCCGCGGTCGTCCCGGCGGTCACGGCGCTCGTAGTTGCCCCGCTCGTCACGCTGCTGGCGCGGACGCTCGTACGACGACGGACGGTCGTACGACGACTCCTCGCGGACCGGTGCCTCGGCGGCCGGCTGCTGCTCGGCGGCCACGGCCTCCTCGACGGCCGCGGCGGCCTCGGCCACCGCCGCCTCCGGGTCCTCGCCGCGCTCGCGCGCCGCGCGGGCGACCAACCGGTCGGACTCCTCACGGAGTTCGGCGGCGCGGCGGGTGGCCCGCTCCAGTTCCTTGGTGAGCTGGACGACCTCGCGCTCGGCCTGCTGCGCGGCGTCGCCCGCCGACTGGGCCTGGACCTCGGTCATCGAACGGGCGCCGGTGATCTCGGCGACCTCGGGCTCGAAGGTCGTACCGGAGTTGATGATGTGACGGCCGGCGTCGACGCCCGCGTCCTCCATCAGCCGGAAGATCTGGCGGCGCTGGTGCGGGAGGGAGAGGGAGACGACCGTGCCGGTACGGCCGGCGCGGGCGGTGCGGCCGGCGCGGTGCAGGTAGTCCTTGTGGTCGCCGGCCGGGTCGACGTTCAGGACCAGGTCGATGCCGTCGACGTGGATGCCGCGGGCGGCCACGTCGGTCGCGACGAGCGCGTTGACGTAGCCCTCCTTGAAGTCCGCGAGCGTCCGCGTGCGGGCGCCCTGCGTCATGCCGCCGTGCAGCGCGTCGGCCTTCACACCGGCGTCGCGCAGCTGCTCGGCGATGCGGTCGGCGCCCAGCTGGGTGCGGACGAAGATGATCGTGCGGCCCTTGCGGGAGGCGATGGCCGCGGTGACCGGCGCCTTGTCCTTGGGCTTCACGATGAGGATGTGGTGGGACATCGTCGTGACGTTGCCCTGCGCGCTGTCCACCTCGTGGGTGACCTCGTCGGTGAGGTAGCGCTTGACGAGGGTGGAGATCTCGTTCTCCATCGTCGCCGAGAACAGCATGCGCTGGCCGCCGGCCGGAACCTGGTCGAGCAGCTCGGTGACCTCGGGCAGGAAGCCCAGGTCGGACATCTGGTCGGCCTCGTCGAGGACGGCGATCCGCACGTCTTCGAGGGAGCAGGCGCCGCGGTTGATGATGTCGCGCAGGCGGCCGGGGGTGGCGACGAGGACGTCGACGCCACGCTCAAGGGCGTAGATCTGGTTGCCCATCGACGTGCCGCCGCAGACGACCTTCATCTTCAGGCCGAGGACGTCGCCGTAGGGCTGGAGCGCGTCGGCGACCTGCATCGCCAGCTCGCGGGTCGGGGTGAGGATCACGCCGCGGGGGCGCTTGCGCTCGGTGTGGCCGCCGGACAGCTGAGCCAGCAGCGGCAGGCCGAACGAGAGGGTCTTGCCGGAGCCGGTGCGGCCACGGCCGAGGATGTCCTTGCCGGCCAGGGCGTCCGGGATGGTCGCCGCCTGGATCGGGAAGGGGGTGGTCACGCCGTTCTGCGCGAGCTTGCGCACGACGCCCTCGGGGAGACCGAGGTCCGCGAAGGTGACCTCGGGGGTCTGTGCGGAGGCGTCCACGGCCGTCTCGGTGCCCTCGTTCTCGGGCATGACGACGTGATCAGTACTGGAAATGGACATGCGAATGCGAAACCTTCCGGAGTCTCCGTCGGCACGCGCCCGTCAACTCCGTGATTCGCTATCGACCGCCTCAATGCGGTCCGCCACGGCAAGGGAGAGTACGCGCCACACGGCGCGCTCTACAGTGGCGCCGGGCAATGGGATCAAACGATCTACCACCTTACGCACCTACCACCCCCCAACGCAAACCAGCCGTCGTTGACGTACATCACAGCCGCCACCGCGCCCGTCACATGCGCCCCTGCGCCCGTCACGGCCGCCCCTACGCCGGTGACCCGGCCGCCGGTGCCGGCTCCCGGTCGACCAGTTGCGGCACCGGGTCCTCGTGCGCGGAGGACGAGGGCTCCGCGACGGTCGGGTCCGGAGACGACGGCTGCTGGCTCGGCGTCGGGTCCGGGGGCGGCGGTGTCCGCGAGACGGTGGGCTGCGGCGCGGCCGTGCTCGGCACACCCGGCTTCGCGCTCGTACCCGGTCTGGGCGCCGTGGAGGCGGACGGGCTCACCGCGCCCCCCGGCGCCGACGGCGAGGCCGAACCCGCCGCGGACTCACCGGGCTCGGGCTTCCCGTGCCCGTGCTTCCCGTCCCCCGCCGACCCGCCGTACCCGAGCCCGCCGCCCGGCGCCCCGGAACCGCCGTCGGGCACGTCACCGACGTGCCGTCCGGCCGAGTGCGAGGGCTTGGCACCGCCGCCCGCGTCGTCTCCCACGCTCATACAGCCGGCGGCAGCGGCTACGACCGCGACCGCGGCGGCCAGACGGACGGGTACGTACATGGGGCGCACGGGGCCACCTCCGAGGGCGGAAAAAGGAGTCGTCCTCTCAACTCCCGCCGCCCACCGGAAGACACGCGCCGCGCGCCCACCGCGCGTTTCCGGCCGGGACTTGGCCTGCGTCCGACGCCGACTCGCCACCAAGGCGGCCGGCCCCACCCCGGTCGTCCACGCCAGGCCGGGAACCACCCCCCGTCCGCGCCGGGAGCGCGAACGACCCCGAACCCGCGTTCGTCCCGGACAATGGGTGTGTGCTGGAAATGACACGCGAGGCGTTCGAAGAGCTGGTGAGTGAGGCCCTGGACCGGATTCCGCCCGAGCTGACGCGGGTCATGGACAACGTGGCCGTGTTCGTCGAGGACGAACCCGACCCCGCCGACCCCGAACTCCTCGGCCTCTACGAGGGCACACCCCTCACCGAACGCGGTGAGTGGTACGCGGGCGTTCTCCCCGACCGGATCTCCATCTACATGGGCCCGACCCTGCGCTACTGCGCGACCACCGAGGACGTCGTCCACGAGGTCGCGGTCACCGTCGTGCACGAAGTCGCCCACCACTTCGGCATCGACGACGAACGCCTCCACGAACTCGGCTGGGGCTGACCCACCCTCCGGCCCCCACCCGGCCCGCATACACGCCCCCACTCCTGGGCATACGGGACCAATGGCCAGCGTCCCCGTCGCAGCCCTGAACCGCCTCCGCCCGGTCCGGCGCGCCCTGACCCACCGCTACCGCGCCCGCCGCCCCCGCCGCACGCTCGAACTCGTCCCCCGGCCCCACCCCTGGTCCCGCGCCCTCGGCCTGATCACGGTCGTCCTCGTCGGGGCCTGGCTCGGCCTGCTCGTCGTCGGCGACGTGCGCGCCCAGGTGGGCCCCATGAACACCACCATGACCCTGCGCCCCTCCTTCACCGGCGGCACGAAGATCAACATCTCCCCGCTCGGCGCCCTCTCCCTCGACAGCCACCACGCGCCCGTCCGCCTCGACGTCAACGTCGACCAGCTCGACCCGGAACGCTCCCAGGCGCTCGTCGACCACCCCGAGCGCATCTC
Source organism: Streptomyces sp. NPDC091280 (assembly GCF_044768565.1). Lineage (NCBI taxonomy): Bacteria > Bacillati > Actinomycetota > Actinomycetes > Kitasatosporales > Streptomycetaceae > Streptomyces > Streptomyces sp. NPDC091280. Next base: position 661,182 of record NZ_JBIVUZ010000003.1, on the reverse strand, counting down.
CGGCCTCCAGGACGAGGTCGCCCACGACGTCGAACACGGCACCCTCGACCTCGCCGTACGCTCCTGCGCCGCCGTCGTCCTCGGCGCCACCACCCTCGGCCTCGCCGTCTACCGCCGCCCCCGCCGCGCCCTCACCGCCGGCGGCCTCGCCCTCACCCTCCTCGCCGCGTCCGGAGCGACCGCCTACGCGACCTGGAACCCCAAGTCCATCCTGGAACCCAGGTTCTCCGGGCTGCTCTCCTCGGCCCCCTCCGTGGTCGGCAACGCACGCAGCATCGTGACTGAATTCGACGTCTACCAGCAGGAGTTGGCCCGCCTGGTGACCAACGTGACCAAGCTCTACGACGTCACCTCCACCCTCCCCGCCTACCAGCCGGACCCCACCACCATCCGCGTCCTGCACGTGTCCGACATCCACCTCAACCCCGCCGGCTGGAAGATCATCGCCTCGCTGGTCAAGCAGTACGAGGTGAACGTCATCGTCGACACCGGCGACACCATGGACCACGGCACAGCCGCCGAGAACGGCTTCCTGGACCCCATCGCCGACCTCGGCGCCCCCTATGTCTGGGTCAGGGGCAACCACGACTCCCTCGTCACCCAGCGCTATCTGGAGCGGATGAAGAACGTGCACGTCCTGGACGGCGGCCGGGCGGAAACGATCGCGGGCGTGCGCTTCGCGGGCATCGGCGACCCCCAGTTCACCCCCGACCGCTCGGTCGCCATCGGCGGCGAGGCGGCCGAGGAGCTGGCCGGCGACCAGCTCGCCTCCGCCCTGCGCGACCAGCGGGCCGCCGGCACCCCCGTCGACATCGCCCTGGTCCACGAACCCTCGGCGGCCCGCCGGACGGACGGCGAGGTCCCGCTCGTGCTGGCCGGACACCTCCACCACGAGGGCACCGAGGTCATGAAGCACGGCACCCGCCTGCGCATCGAGGGCTCGACCGGCGGCAGCGGCCTGCGCGCGGTGGAGGGCAAGTACCCCGACCCCATCGAGGCGTCGATCCTCTACGTCGACCGCGACACCCGCCGCCTCCAGGCCTGGGACGAGATCAGGCTCGGCGGCCTGGGCCTCACCACGGCGGAGGTCAGCCGCCACCTCCCGAAGGAGAACCTGCCGGGCGCGTCCGGGCCCGCGACGCCGTCCCCGAGCCCCTCCCCCACCCCCTCCACCCCGGCCCCGTAAACCGTTTTGGCGATACCTCCCGCCATCCCATATGCTTCTCACGTCCCCGACGCGCTGAGAAGCGCCCAGGCGGGCCGATAGCCCTCATCGTCTAGCGGCCTAGGACGCCGCCCTTTCAAGGCGGTAGCACGGGTTCGAATCCCGTTGGGGGCACGCAACACCGTGTGCGACACTGGCTCAGCCAGTCCGCACACAACAGCTGGGTCCTGTGGAGCAGTTTGGAGTGCTCGCCACCCTGTCAAGGTGGAGGCCGCGGGTTCAAATCCCGTCAGGACCGCTGAGGTTTCCCCGGAAACCTCGTGGCTGGGTAGCTCAGTTGGTACGAGCGATCGCCTGAAAAGCGATAGGTCGCCGGTTCGACCCCGGCCCCAGCCACCGGATCGAAAGCCCTGTCCCATCGGGACGGGGCTTTCGTCGTCACCGGTCAGCGGACGACACAGGGTGGGGCGCGATGGGCCAGGACACGGACCTGGAGAAGATACGGGCGCGGTACGGACTGCTCGCGGTGGTCGGCAGCAACCTCGCGATCACCCTGGTGGCGATCTTCGGGGTGTGGCAGCTGGACGGCGACCGCGCGGTGATCGTGGGTGTCCTGACCTCGGCGTTCACGGCGATGGCGGGCCTGACGACGGCGTACCTGGGGATCAAGGCCGTATCGAACACGGCACAGTCGATGTCCAGCAAGAGCACCGGCGCGGCCACCGGCGCGGAGAACGGCACCGGGCAGCCGTAGCCGGCGCCCACCCCCGCCAAATCATTCGCCAGGAATTTCGCGAAGGTGAGATCCTGGACGGCGTATGTCTACGCACCCCGCCTCCGCGCCCGGCTCCTCCGCCTCCGGTACCGCCGGTCCCGGCGCCTCCGCCCTCGGCGATCTCGCCCCCCGCCTGACCGAGCTGACCCTGCGCGACGCGCACCGGCTCGGGCGCAGGCTCGAAGGCGCGCGCAGGATACGCAAGCCGGAGGCCCGGGCCGCCGTGCTCGCCGAGATCGAGGCCGAGGTGGCCCGCGGCGAGGAGCGGATGGCCGAACGGCGCCGTCGTGTCCCCGCGATCTCGTATCCCGAGCAGCTGCCGGTCAGCCAGAAGAAGGACGACATCGCCGCCGCGATCCGTGATCACCAGGTGGTGATCGTGGCCGGTGAGACCGGCTCCGGCAAGACGACCCAGATCCCGAAGATCTGTCTCGAACTCGGCCGCGGCGTCCGCGGCATGATCGGGCACACCCAGCCCCGCCGGATCGCCGCCCGGACCGTGGCGGAACGGGTCGCCGAGGAGATGGACACCCCGCTCGGCGAGGCCGTCGGCTGGAAGGTCCGCTTCACGGACCAGGTGAACCCGGAGTCGACGTTCATCAAGCTGATGACGGACGGCATCCTGCTCGCCGAGATCCAGACCGACCGCGAACTGCGCGCCTACGACACGATCATCATCGACGAGGCCCACGAGCGGTCCCTCAACATCGACTTCCTGCTCGGCTATCTGGCCCAACTGCTGCCCAAGCGCCCGGACTTGAAGGTCGTCATCACCTCGGCGACGATCGACCCGGAGCGTTTCTCACGGCACTTCGGCGATGCCCCGATCATCGAGGTCAGCGGCCGGACGTATCCGGTGGAGGTGCGCTACCGCCCGCTCCTCGAAGACGACTCCGAGGACGCCGACCGCGACCAGATCACCGCGATCTGCGACGCCGTCGAGGAGCTCCAGGGCGAGGGCAAGGGCGACATCCTGGTCTTCCTGTCCGGCGAGCGGGAGATCCGCGACACGGCGGACGCGCTGGAGAAGAAGAACTACCGCTTCACAGAGGTGCTGCCGCTGTACGCCCGGCTCTCGCACGCGGAGCAGCACCGGGTGTTCCAGCAGCACACGGGCCGCAGGATCGTTCTGGCGACCAACGTCGCCGAGACCTCCCTCACCGTGCCGGGCATCAAGTACGTCATCGACCCCGGCTTCGCCCGCATCAGCCGCTACAGCCACCGGACGAAGGTGCAGCGGCTGCCCATCGAGGCGGTCAGCCAGGCAAGTGCCAATCAGCGCAAGGGCCGTTGCGGCCGTACGTCCGACGGCATCTGCGTCCGGCTCTACTCCGAGGACGACTTCCTCGCCCGTCCGGAGTTCACCGACGCCGAGATCCTGCGGACGAACCTCGCCTCGGTCATCCTCCAGATGACGGCGGCCGGGCTCGGGGACATCGAGAAGTTCCCGTTCATCGATCCGCCGGACCACCGCAACATCCGTGACGGCGTCCAACTCCTCCAGGAACTGGGCGCGTTGGACCCGGCCGAGAAGGACCCGCGCAAGCGGCTCACGCAGACGGGCCGCAAGCTCGCCCAACTGCCCGTGGACCCGCGGCTGGCCCGCATGGTCCTGGAGGCCGACAAGAACGGCTGTGTCCGCGAGGTCATGGTGATCGCCGCCGCGCTCTCCATCCAGGACCCGCGCGAGCGCCCGGCCGACAAGCAGACGCAGGCCGACCAGCAGCACGCCCGCTTCCGGGACGAGACGAGCGACTTCCTCGCCTTCCTGAACCTGTGGCGGTACATCCGCGAGCAGCAGAAGGAGCGCGGCTCCTCGGCGTTCCGCCGGATGTGCAAGCAGGAGTACCTGAACTTCCTCCGGATCCGCGAGTGGCAGGACATCTACAGCCAACTCCGCACGGTGGCCCGGCAGATGGGCATCCAGTTCAACGAGGAGGACGCGGCCGAGCAGAGCGTCCACGTCTCGCTCCTGGCCGGACTCCTGTCCCACATCGGCATGAAGGACGTGAAGGACGGCGCGAAGAACGAGTATCTGGGCGCCCGCAGCGCCAAGTTCGCGATCTTCCCCGGCTCGGCGCTCTTCAAGAAGACCCCGCGTTTCGTCATGTCGGCGGAACTGGTGGAGACTTCACGCCTCTGGGCGCGCGTCAACGCGAAGATCGAGCCCGAGTGGGTCGAGCCCCTCGCCGGCCACCTCCTGAAGCGGACGTACAGCGAACCGCACTGGGAGAAGGACCAGGCGGCCGTGATGGCCTTCGAGAAGGTCACGCTCTACGGCGTCCCGATCATCGCCCAGCGCAAGGTGAACTACGGCCGCATCGACCCGGAGGCGAGCCGCGAGCTGTTCATCCGCAACGCGCTGGTCGAGGGCGACTGGCGCACGCACCACAAGTTCTTCGCCGACAACCGAAAACTCCTCACCGAGGTCGAGGAGTTGGAGCACCGGGCCCGGCGCCGGGACATCCTGGTCGACGACGAGACGCTCTACGACTTCTACGACCAGCGGGTGCCCGAACACGTCGTGTCCGGCGCGCACTTCGATTCCTGGTGGAAGCACAAGCGGCACGAAGAGCCCGAACTCCTCGACTTCGAGCGCTCTATGCTCATCAACGAGCGTGCGGGCGACATCAGCAAGGACGACTATCCGGACTCGTGGCGGCAGGGGCCGCTCAAGTTCCGGGTGACGTACCAGTTCGAGCCGGGCGCGGACGCCGACGGTGTCACGGTCCACATCCCGCTGCACGTCCTCAACCAGGTCACGGACGAGGGCTTCGACTGGCAGATCCCGGGCCTGCGGGAGGAGGTCGTGACGGAACTGATCCGCTCCCTCCCGAAGCCGATCCGCCGCAACTACGTACCGGCCCCGAACTTCGCCCAGCGCTTCCTGGCGACGGCGGCCCCGTTGCGGGAGTCCCTCACCACGACGATGGCCCGTGAGCTGAAGCGGATGGTCGGAGTCCCCTTCACGGCCGACGACTTCGACTGGTCGAAGGTCCCGGACCATCTCCTCGTCACCTTCCGGATCGTCGACGAACGACGTCGGAAGCTGGCCGAGGACAAGGACCTGGAGGCGCTGAAGCTCCGGCTCAAGCCGAAGGCGCGGCAGGCGATCTCGCAGGCGGCAGCGGCGACGGCCGAACGCGAGGGCGGGGAGTCCCTGGAGCGCCAGGGCCTGACCGACTGGTCGATCGGCACCCTGTCGCGGGTCTTCGAGACGCGCCGGGCGGGCCAGCCGGTGAAGGCGTACCCGGCGCTGGTCGACGACGGCGACACCGTCTCCGTACGGCTCTTCGACACGGAGGCCGAGCAGGCGGAGGCGATGTGGAAGGGCACGCGGCGGCTGATCGTCCGCAACATCCCGGTCAATCCGGCGAAGTTCGCTTCCGAAAAGCTCACCAACGCGCAGAAGCTCGCGCTGTCGGCGAATCCGCACGGTTCGATCCAGGCGCTGTTCGACGACTGCGCGCTGGCCGCCGCCGACAAACTCATCGGCGACTTCGGCGGACCGGCGTGGGACGAGGAGTCGTACCGGAAGCTGTACGAGCGGGTGCGGGCGGAGATCGTCGACACGACGGTCCGGGCCGTGGGCCAGGTCCAGCAGGTGCTGGCCGCCTGGCAGGCCTGTGAGCGCCGTCTGAAGGCGGCGCACAGCCCGGCCCTGCTGCCGAACCTCGCGGACGTACGGGCCCAGTTGGACGCGCTGGTGAAGCCCGGCTTCGTCACGGCGGCCGGGATACGCCGGCTCCCCGACCTGATGCGCTACCTGGTGGCCGCGGACCGCCGGCTCCAGCAGATGCCGACCGGGGTCCAGCGGGACACCACCCGCATGGAGAAGGTGCACGAGATGCAGGACGAGTACGCCTGGCTCCTCGAACAACTCCCGCAAGGCCGGCCGGTGCCCTCCTCCGTGCGGGACATCCGCTGGATGATCGAGGAGCTCCGGGTCAGCTACTTCGCGCACGCGCTGGGCACGGCGTACCCGGTCTCCGACAAGCGGATCGTGAAGGCGATCGACGCCGCCGCGCCGTGACGGCACCCGCACACAGGGTGAGTTCGACCAGGCGGGCCACCCTCCTGTACAGTCTCGTCTCGCAGCACAACGCACCATCAAGTGCCGCGAAACCAGGTCCTGTGGAGCAGTTTGGAGTGCTCGCCACCCTGTCAAGGTGGAGGCCGCGGGTTCAAATCCCGTCAGGACCGCAGTGAACGACCAAGGCCCGCAACTCTCCGGAGACGCGGGCCTTATTCGTGCGCCTGCGGCGCAGCCGCAATCGGGTACGGCAAATCCCGTCGGGATCGCGCCGAGCATGCGAAAGCCCGGGTCCCCCGACCCGGGCTTTCGCGCGTTCCGGCGTCCCCGTGGCCGCTACGGCGCCCTTGACGCCCCCACCGCCGCCAGGTACCCAGAAACCAGGGCCCGTTCCCGGCAGGCTCCCTGGAGGTGGCGCATGGCGGCTTCGGTCAGGCATGAGACGCGGGCTCTGCTCCGCGCGCATCTGTCGGCCGCCAGCTCGTACCGCCATGTGACCCGGCACTGTCCCATCTGCCACCGACTGCTGCGGCTGGCCCTGGACTCGCCTCCGCCACCGGAGCCCCAGGACGATCCACCGGACCAACTCCCCTAGCGCACATAGGTCAGCGGCAACAAGTCCCCTGGCATGTGACGGGTGTCACCGCATAAGTTTTTGAAACGGTGGAACTTAAGACTCGCCTACAACTGGTCAATTTAATATGTGCAATTGCACCCCTGTGAGCAGTGGTCCACAGGAGATCCGACAGCCCTCCCCAGACTCCGACAAGGTCCCTCACAGGAGCCCGTGGCAGCCGCGCACGGAGCCACGACCAGGCACAAAAAAGATCGCGCTGGACCCGGCGGAGTCCAGCGCGATCTACGACGCACCCTGTGTTCACATGTCTAAGAGCGTTGGGCGTGGGCTCTGTTGGGGCAGAACCCGCGTCGCTTGGAGCTGTGCTGTTCGGGCGCCTGACCGGTTGGGGGACCAGCCGTTTCGCCCGTGTTCAGTTGGTCAGGCTTCGCTGCGCTGCTGCGGAATGCCCGCGAGCAGTGCACGGACCTCCGCCTCGCGGTAACGGCGGTGTCCGCCGAGCGTGCGAATCGAAGTGAGCTTGCCGGCCTTCGCCCACCGCGTGACCGTCTTGGGGTCCACACGGAACATCGTGGCGACCTCAGCCGGGGTCAGCAGCGGCTCGGCATCAGGGGTGCGAGCGGTCATGAGCGGCCTCCTCGGGAGAACCGAACCTTCTCGGTTCTTTCCTCTAAATTCTGCACCTTGACCCGCGTTGCCCGAAATGGCGGACGCGAGTCGAGTCGGTTATAGGACGAACGGCATGTCCTCGGCACTACAACTACACCATCTGTCCAACCCCTACGGCCAAACCGATGGAATTGCCCTCCCAGGTGTCCATCAGCGACGGAAGCCGATGGACCATGCCATAACGGACAGTCACACCACTGTGACGATCAGTCACAGGGTGATCAGGAGTCATCCAGACCCCCCAAAACACGCAATGCTGAGATTCCGCCCACAACGGGACGGACAGAGTCCTCCCCGGACTCCTTGTCCTATTTTGGCATGAGGGCGGGCAAGGGGCGCAAGGGATCCGCACGTGCGATCCGTCACGCTTGACATCAATCGTCCGGATCGGGACCTACGTCCCGTGTTGACGAACCGTAAGAATCCTATGCGCACTTGTTCGAAGGTGTCAGCCTCGTCGGCCTCGCCGACCCCGTCGATCAGGGCCTCAGTTCGCCGAACGCCGGTCCCTGACCGACCGCCACCGCTCCACGAGCCGCCCATAGGCCTCGCCCGCCGCCGCGCCGTCCCCGGTCCGCAGCGCCTCGATGCCCTCGGCGACGTCCGCCGCCGAGTGGTCGTCCTCCAGCTCGCCGGCCGGCAGGACGTGCACGAGCCCGCCGTAGTCCAGTTCCACAAGCGAACGCGGATGGAACTCCTCCAGCCAGCGCCCCACATCCACCAGACCGTCGATCAGCGGACCGTCGTCGAGGGTGTCCTTCAGCGTCCGCAGCGCCCGCGCCGTGCGCCGCCGTGCCTGCACCATCGGCGTCCGGTAGCGCAGCATCGGCGGATCGTCCCCGGAGGCCTTGTCGTAGCGGCGCTCGTCGTCCCCCACGAGCACGAACCAGTTCAGCGGCACCTGCCAGGTCGCCGTCCGGATCCACGGCCGCGCGTCCGGGTTGCGGGCCAGCCAGCGCTCGTAGTCCTGCGTGGCCTGATGCCGTACGAGCGGCGGCAGTACGGCGTCCAGGACCGACGGCGGAAGGTCCTCCGCGAGGTCTCCCAGGGCCTGCCAGCCGCGCAGCCGGGTGCGCCAGGGGCAGACGCAGACCACGCCGTCGACCTCCACCACGAAGGCGTCGGCGCTCTCGTGCACCGGCACCGCGACCGGCGGGGTGGGCAGCAAGTCGGCCAGCGCCCGGCGCAGTTCGTCCTGGTACGAGGGACGGTCGGGCCGGCGGGCGTAGCGCGTCCAGTGGCCGCGCTCCGGCTCCGGGAAAGCTGCCAGTGGTTCGTAGACCCGTAGATAGGTCGCGTAGGGGACGACCACCGAGGACACCTTCTTGGGCACGCCTGCTCCCTCCCCCGCCGACCGTCAGGAAAACCTTCGGAACCCGCTCACAAACGGGCGGGAAAACTATGCAAATCGTCGCACGGACACCCCCCTTCGGTAGGTGATCCTGAACACTGCACCGATGGCGGTCACACGCAGGCCCTACGCTCGTGCCACGGCACCCGCCACCCCTACGGGAGCCTGTCTCCAACCGCCGCCACTCACCCAGGAGTCACCACCGTGACCGACGTAGACAACGGCGTCCTGCACACCCTGTTCCACTCGGACCAGGGCGGTCATGAGCAAGTCGTGCTCTGCCAGGACCGGGCCAGCGGCCTCAAGGCCGTCATCGCCATCCACAACACCGCGCTGGGCCCCGCGCTGGGCGGCACGCGCTTCTACCCCTACGCGAGCGAGGCCGAGGCCGTCGCCGACGCGCTCAACCTCGCCCGCGGGATGTCGTACAAGAACGCCATGGCCGGCCTGGACCACGGCGGCGGGAAAGCCGTGATCATCGGCGACCCGGAGCGCGACAAGACCGAGGAACTGCTGCTCGCCTACGGCCGGTTCGTGGCCTCGCTCGGCGGGCGGTACGTCACCGCGTGCGATGTCGGCACCTATGTCGCCGACATGGACGTCGTGGCGCGCGAGTGCCGCTGGACGACCGGGCGCTCGCCGGAGCACGGCGGCGCGGGCGACTCCTCCGTACTGACCGCCTTCGGCGTCTTCCAGGGCATGCGGGCCAGCGCGCGGCACCTGTGGGGCGATCCGTCGCTGCGCGGTCGCCGGGTCGGCGTCGCGGGCGTCGGCAAGGTCGGGCACCACCTGGTCGACCACCTGCGGGACGAGGGCGCCGAGGTCGTCGTCACCGATGTGCGCGAGGAGTCCGTACGGCGGATCCTCGACAAGCACCCGGCCGGTGTGAGCGCCGTCGCGGACACGGAGGCGCTGATCCGGGTCGAGGGGCTCGACATCTACGCCCCCTGCGCCCTCGGCGGTGCCCTGGACGACGAGACCGTGCCGGTGCTGACCGCCCAGGTGGTGTGCGGCGCGGCCAACAACCAGCTCGCGCACCCGGGTGTCGAGAAGGACCTCGCCGACCGCGGGATCCTCTACGCGCCGGACTACGTGGTGAACGCCGGCGGGGTGATCCAGGTCGCCGACGAGCTGCACGGGTTCGACTTCGAGCGGTGCAGGGCGAAGGCCGCGAAGATCTTCGACACCACGCTGGCCATATTCGCACGTGCGAAGGACGACGGTATTCCGCCGGCCGCGGCGGCCGACCGGATCGCCGAGCAGCGGATGCACGAGGCGGCCTCGCGGAACAGGTGAGCGGTACCCGCCGGCGGCGACTTGGAGAGAACTCTCACGTTCGTCGGCGGGTCGCCTGCCAAGAAGTGGTTAAAATCGCGGTTGACCAGCGAGGACAGGGCACCTCGCGGGTCCTGTGGCCCGGCACGTGCTGCGGGCGACGTACCGTATGGGCGCGGGCTCAGGTACCGTGGAAGCCCTACGGACCGGTCTCTCCACGGAGAGTCCGTTCCAGATCATGAACGCGTGTCAAGACTCTGGGGCCACCGAGCCCCGTATCCGAGGGGGTCGAGCCATGGGGCGCGGCCGGGCAAAGGCCAAGCAGACGAAGGTCGCCCGCCAGCTGAAGTACAGCAGCGGCGGGACTGACCTCTCGCGTCTGGCCAATGAGCTGGGCGCTTCGACTTCGAGCCAGCCGCCGAATGGCGAGCCGTTCGAGGACGACGACGAGGAAGAAGACGACCCGTACGCTCAGTACGCGGATCTCTACAACGACGACGACGAGGACGAGGACGACGAGTCCGGTCCCCAGTCCCAACGTCGCGGAGCTTGACGCAACAGCGTCCCTCGCAGTTTCCGCATATCCGGAACAACTGCACCTCACCCGGTCCGGGGCAACACCGCCGGACCGGGTTTTGTGCTGCCGTTCGGCAGCCGGCCGCTCCGGTCAGGCCGCGTAGTCCCCGACCAGCTCCGCGCCCGTCGCGTGGTCGCCGCGCTCGGTGATCTCGCCGGCCACCCAGGCCTCGACCCCGCGGTCGGCCAGGGTCTCCAGGGCCACGTCCGCGGACTCCTCGGGGACGATCGCGATCATGCCGACGCCCATGTTCAGGGTCTTCTCCAGCTCCAGGCGCTCGACCCGGCCGGTCCTCCCGACCAGGTCGAAGACCGGCGCCGGGGTCCAGGTGGAGCGGTCCACGATCGCGTGCAGGTCGTCCGGGATCACCCGGGCGAGGTTGGCGGCGAGCCCGCCGCCGGTGACGTGCGAGAAGGCGTGCACGTCGGTCGTGCGGGTCAGCGCCAGGCAGTCCAGCGAGTAGATCTTGGTGGGCACCAGGAGTTCCTCGCCGAGGGTGCGGCCGAGTTCGTCGACGCGCGCCTCCAGCTCCAGGCCGGCCTGGTCGAGGAGGACGTGCCGGACGAGCGAGTACCCGTTCGAGTGAAGTCCGGAAGCGGCCATGGCGATGACCGCGTCACCCGCGCGGATGCGATCCGCGCCGAGCAGCCGGTCGGCCTCCACGACGCCCGTACCGGCGCCCGCGACGTCGAAGTCGTCCGGGCCGAGCAGTCCGGGGTGTTCGGCCGTCTCGCCGCCGACCAGGGCGCAGCCGGCCAGCACACAGCCCTCGGCGATGCCCTTGACGATGGCCGCGACACGCTCGGGGTGCACCTTGCCGACGCAGATGTAGTCGGTCATGAAGAGCGGCTCCGCGCCGCACACCACGATGTCGTCCATGACCATCGCGACCAGGTCGTGGCCGATCGTGTCGTAGACGCCGAGGCGGCGGGCGATGTCGACCTTCGTGCCGACGCCGTCCGTGGCGGAGGCCAGCAGGGGGCGCTCGAACCGCTTGAGGGCGGAGGCGTCGAAGAGTCCGGCGAAGCCGCCGAGGCCGCCGAGGACCTCGGGGCGCCGGGTCTTCTTGACCCACTCCTTCATGAGTTCTACGGCGCGGTCGCCCGCTTCGATGTCGACGCCTGCGCTGGCGTAGCTGGCACTGGTCTCGGACATTGCCTGGGATCTTTCGCGTTGATGGGTGCGGCGGGGCCGCGGTGGTGCCGCCGCGGGGCCGCGGCGGGGCCTACGGGCGACGGATCGCGTCGGCGGCGGCCGTGGCGGCCGGACCGGCCGCCAGCTCGGTCTCCAGGAGCTGCTTGCCGAGCAGCTCGGGGTCCGGGAGGTCCATCGGGTACTCGCCGTCGAAGCAGGCCCGGCACAGGTTCGGCTTGGCGATGGTGGTCGCCTCGATCATGCCGTCGATGGAGATGTACGACAGGGAGTCGGCGCCCAGCGAGGTGCCGATCTCGTCGATCGTCATGCCGTTGGCGATGAGTTCCGCGCGGGTGGCGAAGTCGATGCCGAAGAAGCAGGGCCACTTCACGGGCGGCGAGGAGATCCGGATGTGGACCTCGGCGGCCCCGGCCTCGCGGAGCATGCGCACCAGCGCCCGCTGGGTGTTGCCGCGCACGATCGAGTCGTCGACGACGACCAGGCGCTTGCCCTTGATGACTTCCTTCAGCGGGTTCAGCTTCAGGCGGATGCCGAGCTGCCGGATGGTCTGCGAGGGCTGGATGAACGTACGGCCGACATAGGCGTTCTTCACCAGACCGGCACCGAACGGGATGCCCGAGGCCTCCGCGTAACCGATCGCGGCCGGGGTGCCGGACTCCGGAGTCGCTATGACCAGATCGGCCTCGACGGGAGCTTCTTTGGCGAGTTTCCGGCCCATCTCCACACGGGAGAGGTACACGTTCCGACCGGCGATGTCGGTGTCGGGGCGGGCCAGATAGACGTACTCGAAGACACAGCCCTTGGGCTTCGCTTCCGCGAATCGGGAGGTGCGCAGGCCGTTCTCGTCGATCGCGACGAACTCGCCCGGCTCGATCTCGCGCACGTACGCGGCGCCGCAGATGTCGAGGGCGGCGGACTCGGAGGCGACGACCCAGCCGCGCTCCAGGCGGCCGAGGACCAGCGGGCGGATGCCCTGCGGGTCACGGGCCGCGTAAAGCGTGTGCTCGTCCATGAAGACGAGCGAGAAGGCGCCCTGGACCTTCGGGAGGACCGCGTGGGCGGCCTCCTCGATGGTCAGCGGCTTGCCGTCGGGGTCCTCCTGCGCGGCGAGCAGCGCCGTCAGGAGGTCCGTGTCGTTGGTCGCGGCCACCCGCGGGGTGCGACCGCCCTCCTTCTTCGGGAGGTCGGCGACCATCTCCGCGAGCTGGGCGGTGTTGACCAGGTTGCCGTTGTGCCCGAGCGCGATCGAACCGTGCGCGGTGGCACGGAACGTCGGCTGGGCGTTCTCCCACACGGAGGCGCCGGTGGTCGAGTAGCGGGCGTGACCGACCGCGATATGACCCTGGAGCGAACCGAGCGAGGTCTCGTCGAAGACCTGGGAGACCAGGCCCATGTCCTTGAAGACGAGGATCTGCGAGCCGTTGCTGACCGCGATTCCCGCGGACTCCTGGCCTCGATGCTGGAGGGCGTAGAGCCCGAAGTAAGTGAGCTTGGCGACCTCTTCACCGGGAGCCCAGACTCCGAAGACGCCACAAGCGTCCTGGGGTCCTTTCTCACCGGGGAGCAGATCATGACTGAGTCGACCGTCACCACGTGGCACGGCACCGAGTGTAGGCGAGATCGACCACTGGTCCGAATTCGGGATACGCGCCTGCAATGGATCACTCGCCGATGCCACGGCCCTCACCAGCGAAAACGCGGAAAGCTGCGCTACGGCGGCCCGGTCGGCCGCCCTACGAGGTGAGCGGTCGCACATCCTGTCGCGCCCCGATCGGCCCCGATCGGCCCCGACCAGCTCCGAACCGGTGTCAGGACATGATCGGCAACAGGTCTCCGAGGTCGGCGCGCTCGCCGCTCGCCCGCACCTGTGCGGCCTCCACCGCGTCCCGCCACGAGGTCCGGCCGGTCGCGAGCCGCGTCCAGGTCAGGGGGTCCGTCTCCACGACGTTGGGCGGGGTGCCGCGCGTGTGCCGGGGGCCCTCGACGCACTGCACGACGGCGTACGGCGGGACGCGCACCTCGGTCGAGCCGCCGGGCGCCTTCGCGGCGAGCGCGTCGGCCAGCAGTCGGGTGCAGGTGGCCAGGGCCTGGCGGTCGTAGGGGGTCGCGAGGCCGGGGACCGCGGTGTTGAGGTCGTCGGTGTGGACGACCAGTTCGACGGTGCGGGTGACGAGGTAGTCGGCCAGGGGGATGGCGCCGGCGTTGGTCTGGAGGAGGCGGGTGCCGGGGTTCGTGTTCAGGTGGTCGGTGAGGGTCTGCTCGATGTCGGCGAGGTGGGTGGGGAGGTCGGGGTGCTCCTCGACCATCCGGCGGGTGAACTCGTCGATCGCCACCGAGCTGGCGCCCGTCGCGAACGGCCAGTCCAGGAGTACGGCGTCCTGCGTGGGCGGCTCCGGCAGGGCGAGGGCGCGCTCGATCGCCGTGAGCGCCATGCCGATGTGCGCGACCAGTTCTCGTACGGTCCAGTCGCCCAGGCGGGTGGGGAGGGCTAGTTGCTCGGGGGTGAGGGTGGCCACGGCCTGCCGTACGTTCCCGAACTGGGCGAGGACCGCGGTGCGGGTCTTGGCGGGGTCGTATGTGCGGGCGCGCTTCTTGGCCGGGGGCATGGGTGGGAGCCTAATCCGCGGGTCGGGGTGGGTGTCGGGGTGGCGCCGGGGCGGCGTTGGGGCGGCGTTGGGGTGGGTGTCGGGGTCGTGGCGGTACGGCGAGCCCGCCGCGGTCGCGCCCCTCTGTCAGTTGCCAGGTGGACGGCGTGGGGACCAGCTAAGCGGCGGGCTCGCCGTACCGCCACGACCCGCTCCCGTCCGTCGTGCGGCCACCAGCGCCCGTGGCACGTCGAGTCATGTGGCTTGTGGGGTGGTGGGTTTGTGGGCGTAGTTGGCCAGGCCGTGTTCGACCAGGTCGAAGGCTTGGGTGGCTCTGGTGGTGGCGTCGGCGGTGACGTCGTCCACTGATTCGCCGGCGTCCAGGCGGCGGTGGTGATCTTCTACGAGGGCGTTGCGGGCGGCGGTGAGGGTGGCGGCGGCGATCAGGGCCAGGACGGGGTCGCCGGTCTCGTCCGTGAGGACGTCGGCCAGTTCGCGGGCGCCCTTCTCGGAGCTGAGGTAGGCGCGCTCCCTCAGGACCGGGGTTCGCATGACGAGGTGGCGGATCCGGCGTCCGAACGGCTCGACGTGCAGGCCTATCGACGGGTCGCGGTTCTCGATCAGCTCCAGGAACTGTCTGCGTACGGCGGCCACCGCGGACTCGCCGGGGGCGCGGTCGCGGACGGCTCGGGCCGCGTCGGAGAAGTGCTCCTCGATGGGGCGGAAGACCAGGTCCTCCTTGGTGCCGAAGTAGTTGAAGACGGTCATCTTGGACACCTCGGCCGCGTCCGCGATCTCCTGCACCGAGACGGCCTCGAAGCTCTTCTCCAGGAACAGTTCGACGGCTGTGCGGTAGATCCGCAGCTCCGTCTGGATCTTCTTGCGTTCGCGCAGCCCCATCGCCTCAGCAGCCATGACATCACTGTACCAAGATTATTTATGGGTCGGGATTAAAGATTGGCTCGGATTAAATGTTGACTCGGTATATGTCTTTGCCGCATCGTGGGGGCATGACCGAGAATCAGCGCCGCATCGGCTTCCTCATCTGTCTTGTCACGATCGTTCTGGCCGTTCTGGACATGCAGATCGTGTCCGCCGCGACCGTGCCGATCGTCCGCGATCTGGACCCCGCCCATGGCATCGACAAGATCCCCTGGCTGGTCAGCGCGTTCGCGCTGGCGTCGGCCGCCGTGCTCCCGCTGTACGGCAAGCTGTGCGACACCCTCGGCGCGAAGCGCGTCTTCCTGACCGCCGTGGGGGTGTTCCTGGTCGGCTCGGCGTTGTGCGGGGCGGCCCAGTCCATAGGGCAGTTGATCGCCGCGCGGGCGGTGCAGGGCATCGGGGCCGGCGGGCTGCTGAGCGTCACGATGGTGGTGATCGCCGAGTTGAGAGGGCCCGGTGAGAAGGACGCCAAGGGCGCGGGCATGGGCGGGGTCGTCTCGGGCGGCGGGATGGCCGTCGGTCCGTGGATCGGCGGGATGCTCGCGGACCACGCGAGCTGGCGCTGGATCTTCTACATCAACCTGCCGCTCGGCCTGGCCGTGCTGGTCCTCGGCGCGCTCGTCCTGAAGCTGCCCCGGAGGTCGCAGCGCCATCGCATCGACTTCCTGGGCGCGGCCCTCGCCGCCTTGTTCTCGGCGGCGCTGCTGCTGATGACCGAGTGGGGCGGCAAGCAGTACCCGTGGGCGTCGCCGCAGATCGCGGGGCTGGGTCTGACCGCCGTGGCCGCGCTGGCTCTCTTCCTCTGGCGTCAGAAGACGGCGGCCGAGCCGATCCTCCCGCTGTCCCTGTTCCGGGTGCGGGAGTTGCGGTGGGGGTTCGCCATCCAGGGGCTGATGGGGGCCGCCATGGTGGGCGCCATGTACTACGTCATGGTCTATCTCCAGGTGGCCCGTGGCATCAGCAGCTCTTCGGCCGGTCTGTATCTGCTGCCCATGGCCCTCGGGATGACCTCGGTCGGCATCCTCTCCGCGAGGCTCACCGAACGGGGCTGGCAGGAGCGGACGTTCGTGACGGTCGGCTCGGCGATCGGCGCGGTGGCGTTCCTGTCCCTGTCCACTCTGGGTACGGGCACTTCCCTGTGGCTGCTGCGCGGGGATCTGCTCCTGGTCGGGATGGGCTTCGGGCTCCTGCTCGGCCAGCTCATCCAGCTGGTCCAGGACGCGGCGCCCCGGCACCAGCTGGGGGTGGCCACCACCGCCACCCGCTTCTTCCAGACCCTGGGCACGGCCCTGGGCGCGGCGCTCTTCGGCACGGTGGTCACCCGGCTGTACGACGGGCCCGGCCCGCTCGCTTCACTGACGGGGGCGGCCCGGGTGGCGGGCGTGGACTCGTACGTCGACGCGATGGGCTCGGTCTTCTTGTGCGGGGCGGTGTTGATGGGGGTGTGCGTGGTGATGGCGTTGCGGTTGCCGGGGCGGCTCGGTGCCCGGGGTGCCGGGCCGGGTGCCGGACGGGGTGGCGAGGTCGTCGGTGCTCAAGTGGTCGAGATTCCGGGGGAGTTGAGTCCGGTTCCGGTATCGCGACGGGGGTGAGTCGGGACCCTCGGGCGGGAGACGCGACAAGGAACGGCGCGCGGTTCGGCTCAGGAGGTCCGACATGCGAAAGCGTTCGTGGGGCGGTCGTCTTCGTGACCGCTCCACGAACGCTTTCGACGTCCGGCGCGAGGACCGCTATGCCAGCAGGGCCGGGATCGTGCCCTCGTGCGCCTCGCGCAGTTCGGCCAGGGAGAGGGTGAACTCGCCCTGGACATCGATCGATCCGCCGTCCACGACACCGATGCGCGTGACCGGCAGGCCCCGCGCGCCGCACATGTCGTTGAAGCGGACTTCCTCCGAGCGCGGGACGGCGACGACCGCGCGGCCCGCCGACTCCGAGAAGAGGAAGGTGAACGCGTCCAGGCCGTCCGGGACGATCAGGCGTGCGCCCTTCTCGCCCAGCAGGGCCGACTCCACGACCGCCTGGACCAGACCGCCGTCGGACAGGTCGTGCGCCGAGTCGATCATGCCGTCGCGGGAGGCGGAGATCAGGATCTCGGCGAGGAGCCGCTCGCGCTCCAGGTCGACCTTCGGGGGCAGGCCGCCGAGGTGGTCGTGGACGACCTGGGACCAGGCCGAGCCGCCGAACTCCTCGCGGGTGTCGCCGAGGAGGTAGAGCAGCTGGCCCTCCTCCTGGAAGGCGACCGGGGTGCGGCGGGCGACGTCGTCGATCACGCCCAGGACCGCGACCACCGGGGTCGGGTGGATAGCGACGTCGCCCGTCTGGTTGTAGAGGGAGACGTTGCCGCCGGTGACCGGCGTGCCCAACTGCTGGCAGGCGTCGGCCAGTCCGCGGATCGCCTCCGCGAACTGCCACATCACCGCCGGGTCCTCGGGCGAACCGAAGTTCAGGCAGTCGGAGACCGCGAGGGGCTTCGCACCCGTCGTCGCCACGTTCCGGTACGCCTCCGAGAGCGCCAGCTGGGCGCCCGTGTACGGGTCCAGCTTCGCGTAGCGGCCGTTGCCGTCCGTCGCGATGGCCACGCCGAGGCCGGTCTCCTCATCGATGCGGATCATGCCCGAGTCCTCGGGCTGCGCCAGCACCGTGTTGCCCTGCACGAAGTGGTCGTACTGCGAGGTGATCCACTTCTTGGACGCCTGGTTCGGAGACGACACCAGGGCCAGGACCTGGGACTTCAGTTCCTCCGAAGTCGCGGGCCGGGCAAGCTTGTTGGCGTCGTCCGCCTGGAGCGCGTCCTGCCAGGACGGGCGGGCGTACGGGCGCTCGTAGACCGGGCCGTCGTGTGCGACCGTGCGCGGGTCGACGTCGACGATCTTGCCGCCGTGCCAGAAGATTTCGAGGCGGTCGCCGTCGGTCACCTCGCCGATGACCGTGGCGATGACGTCCCACTTCTCGCAGATCGCGAGGAAGCGGTCGACCTTGGACGGCTCCACGACCGCGCACATCCGCTCCTGCGACTCGCTCATGAGGATCTCCTCGGGCGAGAGCGTGGAGTCGCGGAGCGGTACGTCGTCCAGGGTGACCGTCATGCCGCCGGAGCCGTTCGACGCCAGCTCGGACGTAGCGCAGGACAGGCCCGCCGCGCCGAGGTCCTGGATGCCGACGACCAGCTTCTCGGCGAAGGCTTCGAGCGTGCACTCGATGAGCAGCTTCTCCTGGAAGGGGTCGCCGACCTGGACGGCGGGGCGCTTCGAGGGCTTGGCGTCGTCGAAGGTCTCGCTCGCGAGGATCGACGCGCCGCCGATGCCGTCGCCGCCCGTGCGGGCGCCGTAGAGGATGACCTTGTTGCCGGCGCCGGAGGCCTTCGCGAGGTGGATGTCCTCGTGCCGCATGACGCCGATGGCGCCCGCGTTGACCAGCGGGTTGCCCTGGTAGCAGGCGTCGAAGACGACCTCGCCGCCGATGTTGGGCAGGCCCAGGCAGTTGCCGTAGCCGCCGATGCCCGCGACGACGCCCGGGAGGACGCGCTTGGTGTCGGGGTGGTCCGCCGCGCCGAAGCGGAGCGGGTCGACCACGGCCACCGGGCGGGCGCCCATCGCGATGATGTCGCGGACGATGCCGCCGACGCCCGTGGCCGCGCCCTGGTACGGCTCGACGTAGGACGGGTGGTTGTGCGACTCCACCTTGAAGGTGACCGCGTAGCCCTGGCCGACGTCGACCACGCCCGCGTTCTCGCCGATGCCGACGAGGAGGGCGTCCGACTGGGGGGCCTTCTCGCC
Source organism: Streptomyces sp. NPDC091280 (assembly GCF_044768565.1). Lineage (NCBI taxonomy): Bacteria > Bacillati > Actinomycetota > Actinomycetes > Kitasatosporales > Streptomycetaceae > Streptomyces > Streptomyces sp. NPDC091280. Next base: position 642,302 of record NZ_JBIVUZ010000003.1, on the reverse strand, counting down.
GAACTGGCGGAGGTGGACCTTGGAGGACTTGTACGAGCAGTGCTCGGACCACATGACGGAGTACATGGCCAGCTCGGCGCCGGTCGGGCGGCGGCCGAGGATCTCCACGACCCGCTCGTACTCGTCCTTCTTCAGGCCGAGTTCGGCCCAGGGCAACTCGACGTCGGGGGTCTCGGCCGCGTGCTCGACCGTGTCCAGAGGCGTCCGGCTCATGCGCCCACCAGCTTCTTGAGGATCGAGGTGAAGAAGGGGAGGCCGTCGGTGCGACCGGACCCGATGAGCGGCTCGACCGCGTGTTCGGGGTGCGGCATGAGTCCTACGACGTTGCCCGCCGCGTTCGTGATGCCGGCGATGTCGCGGAGCGAGCCGTTCGGGTTGAGGTCCAGGTAGCGGAAGACCACCCGGCCCTCGGCCTCCAGCTCGTCGAGCGTGTGCTCGTCGGCGACGTAGCGGCCGTCCATGTTCTTCAGCGGGATGTGGATCTCCTGGCCCGCGGTGTAGTCACCGGTCCAGGCCGTGCCCGCGTTCTCCACCCGCAGTTTCTGGTCACGACAGATGAAGTGCAGATGGTTGTTGCCGAGCATCGCGCCGGGCAGGAGGTGCGCTTCGGTGAGGACCTGGAAGCCGTTGCAGATACCGAGGACGGGGAGTCCCGACTTCGCCTGCTCGATGACCGTCTCCATCACCGGCGAGAAGCGGGAGATGGCACCCGCGCGCAGATAGTCGCCGTAGGAAAAACCGCCCGGGAGGACGACCGCGTCGACCTGGTGGAGGTTCTTGTCCTTGTGCCAGAGGGCGACCGGTTCGGCGCCGGCGAGGCGGATCGCGCGCTGGGTGTCCCGGTCGTCGAGGCTGCCCGGGAAAGTGACGACGCCAATACGAGCGGTCACTTCGCGGCCTCCGCGACTTCCTCCACCTTGACGGTGAAGTCCTCGATCACGGTGTTGGCGAGGAAGGATTCCGCAAGATCGTGGATGCGGGCGAGGACGGCCTCGTCGACCGGTCCGTCAACTTCCAGTTCGAATCGCTTTCCCTGACGTACGTCGGAGATGCCTTCGAAACCCAGGCGCGGCAGCGCACGCTGGACCGCCTGGCCCTGGGGGTCGAGGATCTCCGGCTTGAGCATGACGTCGACTACGACGCGTGCCACGGGCACTCCCGGTGGTGTGGTGCTGAGCTGGTGCCTTCAGACTACCCGTACAAAAATTCTACGCGAGTAGATTAGTAGGAACCTACGTGACCGCGATCACGATCCGGTATCGGAGGGGGGAGTTCACGAAAAGTTACGGGAAAGATCCCCGATCGCCCCCGGATACCTATTGCACTCGGACACGCGGACAGATTTAGTCAGGCTTCACAATGCATTGCCGGGCACTGTACAAATGAATTAGAAATAACCAACACTCGGCACATCACCACAGCTGAGCTGTATCGAGTGCCGCACGAAGGGACCGATATTCGTGGCGCAGAAGGTCGTGGTCACTCTCTTTGACGACATCGACGGCTCGGAAGCGGCGGAGACGATCGCCTTCGGACTCGACGGCAAGTCGTACGAGATCGACCTGAATCAAGCCAATGCCAAGAAACTGCGTAAGGCGCTCGCGCCGTACGTGGACGCAGGTCGCAAGCGGTCGCGGTCGGGCAAGGCCTACCGCCAGACCGAGGTCGCCCCCGACCCGGCGGCCGTCCGCGCCTGGGCACAGGCGAACAAGATGGACGTGCCGGCCCGCGGACGCATCCCCAAGAAGGTCTACGAGGCGTTCGCCGCCGCGCAGTGAGCGGTCGCCGTGGGACTGGGCCGACGACCGGTCACCGGGCCCTCGGGGGAACCGACTTGCGCTGCACCCCTCCTGGTCAGCTAGAGTTCGGAGCACGCCGAGGGGCGAGGCCGAAAGGCCCAGCTCACGGAGTACAAGCGGGTGTAGTTCAGTAGCAGAACATCCTCCTTCCAGGGGGAAGGCGCAGTGTGCAATTCCTGTCACCCGCTCTGCATCGCCGTCCAGACCACTCCGGTGGATCGGGTAGGCTGGTGCTCGCGCCGATCGGTGAGAGCCGGTCGGAGGCAATGCGGACGTAGCTCAGTTGGTAGAGCGCAACCTTGCCAAGGTTGAGGTCGCCAGTTCGAACCTGGTCGTCCGCTCGGGAAGAAGGCCCCGGTCCAATGGACCGGGGCCTTTTCGTGTGCCCGACCCAGCTCGTGCGTCCGATCCAGCTCAACAGATCGCTCGGGCCTGACATTTGTCATGCCGAGTGATGACAGCGCGCACTGCTGCCGCGCCCGCGCCGCCGGGACGCTGGAGCCATGGACACCAACGAACACGAACACGTGATTGAGGTCACCGACCTGCACCGTGTCTACGGGGGCGGGTTCGAGGCTGTGCGGGGGATCACATTCTCCGTGCGGCGCGGCGAGGTCTTCGCGCTGCTCGGCACCAACGGCGCCGGCAAGACCTCGACCGTCGAGGTACTGGAGGGGCTCGCGGCGCCGTCCGGCGGCCGGGTGCGCGTGCTGGGCCACGATCCCCACACCGAGCGGGCCGCCGTACGGCCGCAGACCGGGGTGATGCTCCAGGAGGGCGGCTTCCCGTCCGAGCTGACCGTCGCCGAGACCGCGCGGATGTGGGCCGGCTGCACGAGCGGGTCCCGGCCGGTGCCGGAGGCGCTCGCCCTGGTCGGGCTGGAGCGGCGGGCCGCCGTACGGGTGAAGCAGTTGTCCGGGGGTGAACGGCGGCGGCTCGATCTCGCGCTCGCGCTGCTCGGGGAGCCCGAGGTGCTGTTCCTCGACGAGCCGACGACCGGGCTGGACGCCGAAGGGCGCCGGGACACCTGGGAGTTGGTGCGGGCGCTGCGCGACGGCGGGACGACCGTGCTGCTGACCACGCACTACCTGGAGGAGGCCGAGGACCTCGCGGACCGGCTCGCGATCATGAGCGAGGGGCGGATCGCGGTCACCGGCACCCCGGACGAGGTGACGGCCGACCGGCCCTCACGGATCTCCTTCGAACTGCCCGCGGGCTACTTCGTCGGGGACCTGCCGCCGCTCGGCGAACTGGGGGTCGTCGGACACGAGGTGGCCGGGAGGGTCGTACGGCTGCGGACGCACGAGGTGCAGCGGGCGGCGACCGGGCTGCTGGTGTGGGCCGAGCGGGCGCGGATCGAGCTGCGGCGGCTGGAGGTGCGGTCGGCCTCGCTGGAGGAGGCGTTCCTGGGGATCGCGCGGGAGCAGGAGGTGGCCGCGTGAACGGCGTGGCGACCACTCCGGCGGGGCGGCTGCGGGCGCTGGGGCGGGCCGAGCTGAGCCTGCTCGGGCGGAACCGGAACGCGGTGGTCACGGCGCTGTTCGTGCCGCTGGTCCTGCCGTTCAGTGTGCGGCCCGCGGTCGACCAGCTGGATCTGAAGGGGTCGGGGCTGTCGGTCGGCTCGGTGATGCTCACCGCCGCGATCGGCTTCTCGCTGCTGTTCGCCGTGTACTCGTCCCTGGTCGGCGCCTTCGTCGCGCGCCGCGAGGAACTCGTCCTCAAGCGGCTGCGCACCGGGGAGCTCGGCGACTCCGAGATCCTCGCCGGCACCGCGCTCCCGGCCGTGTGCCTCGGGTTCGTCCAGTCGCTGCTGCTGGCCGCGGCCTGTGTGCCGCTGCTGGCCGCCGGGGCCCCCGCGATGCCCCAACTCGTCGTCCTGGGGCTGCTGTTCGGCCTCGTCCTGAGCGCGGCGCTGGCAGCCCTCACGGCGAGCGTGACCAGGACGGCGGAGAGCGCGCAGGTGACCGCGCTGCCGATGGTGCTGGTGTCGATGATGGGATCCGGGATCATCGTCCCGCTCCAGCTGATCTCCGACCGGGTCGCCGACGTCTGCCGGTTCCTTCCCCTCTCCCCCGTGATGCGGCTGATCGGCGGCGGCTGGAACGGCGACCTGTCCGGCTCCGAGGCGCTGGTCGCCGTCCTGACCGCGCTGGCCTGGACCGTCCTCGCGGTGTTTGCTGTACGGCGGTGGTTCCGCTGGGAACCGCGGCGCTGAGGTACGGAGAGCACCGGATCATGCGGACACCTGGCAGCACACGCGGCTGGTGGGGGCGGAAGACCACGCCCGGGAAGGTCGAGGCGTACACCCGGCTGTCCTTCCACTTCTTCGCGCTGGTCGAGGTCGCCGCGATCGGGCTGCCGCTGTTCGCGCAGGTCGGGACGGGCATCGCGAGCTGGACGGCGGTGCTCGTGACCGGGCACGCGCTGCTCTGTTCCGCGACCGCCTCCCGGGCGCTCGACTGGACGCGCGACCGGCGCGCACAGCCCGTACGGCTGCTGTGGTCGCTCGGGGCGGTGACCGCGCTGATCGCCGCCGTCGCGATCGTGCTGGGGGAGCGCGGCCCGCACGACGACCACGTGCAGGCCGCCGCGACCACGCTCCTGGTGGGCGTGCTGAGCTTCGGCATCGGCACCCTGACGCTCGGGGTCCGCCGCGGGCAGGTCCTGGCGTTGATCGCGGGTGTGGTCGGCGGCACGCTGGTCCTCCAGCTCGCCCTGGGGGTGGCCGCCCCGGCCGCGCTCGTCACCGCGCTCGTCGTCGTCCTCGCCGGGGGTGGTGTCGCCTTCACCGCCGTCTTCTCCGTCTGGCTCCTCGACGCCGTCTACGAACTCGACGAGGCCCGCGAGACCCGGGCCCGGCTCGCGGTCGCCGAGGAACGGCTGCGGTTCGGCCGCGATCTGCACGACGTGATGGGCCGCAACCTGTCGGTGATCGCGCTGAAGAGCGAACTCGCCGTACAGCTGGCGCGGCGCGGGCGGCCCGAGGCGGTGGAGCAGATGATCGAGGTCCAGCGGATCGCCCACGAGTCGCAGCGCGAGGTACGGGATGTCGTACGGGGGTATCGCGAGAGCGCGCTCGATGTCGAACTGGCGGGTGCGCAGGGTGTGTTGACCGCGGCGGGCATCGAGTGCGAGGTGACCGGGGAGGCGGCGGGGCTGCCGCCCGAGGTGCAGTCGGCCCTCGGCTGGGTGGTCCGCGAGGCGACCACCAACGTGCTGCGCCACGGCAACGCGGGGCGCTGCGCGGTCGCGGTCCGGGTGACGGAGGGGAGTGTGGTGCTGACCGTGGAGAACGACGGCGCGAAGCCGGTCGGCGCGGTGGCCGCCGGCACCGGCGGCGGGGCGGGCCTGGTGGGCCTGCGGGAACGGCTGACCGCGGTGGGCGGCGGGCTGGAGGCGGGCTCCGTGGACGGCGACCGCTTCCGGGTGGTGGCGACCGTGCCGCTGGCCGCGGGGACGGCGGCCGGAGCGGGTACGGGAGGTGTCACGTCATGACCGACGATGTCGTACGGCTGCTGCTGGCCGATGACGAGCATCTGATCCGGGGGGCGCTGGCCGCGTTGCTCGGGCTGGAGGACGATCTGCTGGTGGTCGCGGAGGCGGCGACCGGGCCCGAGGCGCTGGCCATGGCGCGGGCGCACCGGCCCGATGTGGCCGTACTGGATCTGCAGATGCCCGGGGCGGACGGTGTGAAGGTCGCCACATCGCTGCGCGCCGAACTGCCCGACTGCCAGGTCCTGATCGTGACCGGGCACGGCCGGCCCGGTCATCTCAAGCGGGCCCTCGCGGCCGGTGTGCGCGGGTTCGTCCCGAAGACGGTGAGCGCGCGGCGGCTCGCGGAGATCATCCGCACGGTGCACGCCGGACAGCGGTACGTCGACCCGGAGTTGGCCGCCGACGCGATCTCCGCCGGGGACTCCCCGCTGACCGCGCGCGAGGCGGAGGTCCTGGAACTGGCCGCGGACGGGGCACCGGTCGCGGAGATCGCCGAACGGGCCGCGCTGTCCCAGGGGACCGTGCGGAACTACCTCTCCTCGGCCGCCTCGAAACTCGGTGCCGAGAACCGTCATACGGCAGTGCGTCTCGCGCGCGAGCGAGGTTGGGTATAGTTGCTCTCGCGCCACGGCGCAGCGCGGACGTAGCTCAGTTGGTAGAGCGCAACCTTGCCAAGGTTGAGGTCGCCAGTTCGAACCTGGTCGTCCGCTCCAGCGAAAACCCCGGTCCGGTGGACCGGGGTTTTTTCGTGCCCCCTGCTCCGGGGGCCTTCGGGGCCTAGCTCCAGGTCTGGCCGGTCAGGCGCTCGTACGCCTCGATGTACTTCGCGCGCGTGGCGTCCACGACCCGCTGCGGCAGCGGCGGCGGAGGCTGCTCGCTCCTGCGGTCCCAGCCGGACTCCGGCCCGGTCAGCCAGTCACGCACGAACTGCTTGTCGTACGACGGCTGCGCGTGGCCCGGCTCCCACGCGTCCGCCGGCCAGAAACGGGACGAGTCCGGGGTCAGCACCTCGTCGGCGGCGATGAGCGTCTCTCCCTCGTAGCCGAACTCGAACTTGGTGTCCGCGAGGATCACGCCCCGCTCCCGGGCGATGTCCCGGGCACGGGAGTAGATCGCGAGGGTCGCCTGCCGCAGCTGCGCCGCCGTGTCGGCCCCGACCTGCCGGGCGACCTCCTCGTACGACACGTTCTCGTCGTGCTCCCCCACGGCGGCCTTGGTGGCCGGGGTGAAGATCGGGGCGGGGAGTTCGCTGCCGTCGGACAGGCCCTCGGGGAGGGCGAGGCCGCAGACCGTGCGGGACGCGTTGTACTCGACCAGGCCGGAGCCGGTGAGGTAGCCGCGGGCCACGCACTCCACCGGGACCATCCGCAGCGACTTGCAGACGAGGGTGCGGCCCGCCCAGTCGGCGGGGGCGCCGGGCGGGAGTTCGGTGCCCAGGACGTGGTTGGGGATCAGGTCGGCGAGCTGGTCGAACCACCACAGGGAGAGCTGGGTGAGGACACGGCCCTTGTCCGGGATCTCGGTGGGCAGCACCCAGTCGTAGGCGGACATGCGGTCGCTGGCGACCATCACGAGTTCGCCCGCCTCGTTCCGGTAGAGCTCCCGCACCTTGCCGGTGTGGAGGTGCGTCAGGCCCGGGACCTGGAGCGGCTCGGGCTTTTCTACGAATCCGGACACGGGTTCCTCCAGTCGATGAAGAAAAAGGGGTGCCCGCAGGGCTCAGGCAGGGTGGTGGTGGGCGACGGGCGGGCCAACTGGCTCGATTGTCCCGTATGGGCGACCGGCCTCCGGACAGGGGGCCGACGGCGAGGTCAGTCGTGCTTGCAGATGCGGTCCAGGAGGTTGGCCGTGGCGCGCTGGATGCGGGCGTCGACATGGCCGGGGCGGTCCAGGGCCGGTGACCAGGCGAAGGTGCCGGAGGCGAAGACGAGGGCGCCGGACGGTGCCCGGTACAGGGAGGTCTCCTGGTGGCGGATCGCGCCCTCGCCGTCCGTGTACGGGGAGTGCGCGAGCAGGATGCGCTCCTCGTGCGGGGGGAGCTGGGTGCGCGGGAAGTAGCGGTCGGCCTCGCCCGCGACCAGGCCCTCGATGCCCTCGCCCTCGGCCGTGCCGGTCGCCTCCCACAGCCAGTGGTCGGCGTTGCGGACGACCAGGGGGTGCGGTTCGGGAACCCGGCCCGCGTACTGGATGCCGACCAACTGCTGCTCGGGGCGGTCGACTTCGCGCCACAGCACCGGGCGGCCGGGGCCCCGGCGCTTGCGGCAGGTGAGCAGCCGGTCGGGCACACCGGACGGCGAGGGCGCCAACTCCACCTGCCAGTACATGGTGTTGGCGGAGAGGAAGACGAGGGAGGTGCCGTGCTCGCGGGCCAGTTCGACGGTACGGCGCATGGGGGTCGACCAGTACTCGTCGTGGCCCGGGAACACCAACCCCCGGTAGCGGGTGGGGTCCACGCGGCCCGCGTGCAGATCGCGGGCGTCGGCGTAGGCGAGGTCGTAGCCGTAGCGCTCGGCCCAGCGGATGAAGTCGTAGGCGTGGCCCACGTGCAGCGGCAGGCCCGCGCCCGCGTACGGGCGGTCGAAGGAGACCGTCGTCGCGGCCTCGGACTCGCCGAGCAGCCGGCCGTCGCCGTCCCAGGCGTGGTAGAGGCTGGCGCCGGTGCGGCCGTCCTCCGGGTAGAGGTTGTAGGCCTGCCAGGTGATGTCCGGCAGGAGGAGCAGCAGGTCGGCGGGTTGGCTGTCGCGGACCGTGAAGGGGATGTGGGAGCGGTAGCCGTCGGCGGTGGTGAGGACGGCGACGTACGCGCCGATGCTCCAGTAGCTCGGGACCTGGAGTCGCCAGGACAGCCACCAGTGGTGGCAGGAGACCGTGCGGTCGGCGGTGAGCGGCGGGGGCTGGACGATGCCCGAGAGGCGCGGGCTGGTGGTGATCTTGGCGGCGCCGTCACCGCCGTAGTGGCCGATGCGGTAGATGTCGACGCCGAACTCCTGGGGCGGGTCGACGGTGACATGGAAGTCGAGGGCCTCGCCGGGGGCGACCGCGCTCGCGTCGGTGAACCCCTTGATCTGGCGGCGCACGTCGTCGGCGGAGCGCGGACCGCCGCCCTCGGAGCCGCGCGGGGCGGGCAGCTTGAGGGCGTTCCGGCCCGAGGTGTGGTCGGCGGCACGGTCGGCGTTCCGACCGGAGGCACGGTCGGAGGTGCCGTCGGGAGTGCGGTCGGGGGCCGGGTCCACGTACCACGGGACGACGTGACCGGTGTCGTCGAAGTAGGTCTCGCTGCCCCGGAGCCAGGGGACCGGGCCCTGTCCGAAGGGGTCCGTCACGGCGTGCGCCAGCGCACCCGACTCCCAGCGGCGGATCTGCTCCGACCCCATGTCGCTCCCCTCCCTCGTGCGTGCCCTGTGCTCTTGCCCCCGTGGTGGTGCGTCGCGCGACCGTGGTGCCGCATCGCGCAACTGTCGTATGCCGCAAGCCTTTGCCACGCACCGGACGGCGTACGGGATCGGCCCCAGCACATCACATTAAGCACGCACCCTGTCACTGGTCGTTGCGAATTGACCAAAAGTGGAGGCCTTGGTTCCGACGCGGGTGAACGGTGGCGGGCCCGCCGTCAGACGAGACGTACCGGCTTCTCCGGGCGTATGCCCAGGTCGGTCAGCCAGGCCCGCAGCGGGGCCGGGTCGCCGTCCTCGACCAGGCTGAGGACCCTGGGGGCGAGGTCGGACGCCCGTATGCCGTTGACGAGCAGGGTGGGGCCGTCGAGCCAGTCGAGGCCGGGGGTCGCGCCGGCCGTGTCCATCGCGGCGCAGCACACCATCGCCGTGACGTGATCGGCGAGCAACTCCCTTCCGGAGCGCGGTGGTTGGAGCGGGAAGAGGGGCAGTGAGCCGTCGTCCCAGAGCGCGGAGTCGGGTCCCTGTCCGGGCGGGGCCGAACCGGTCGCGGGGGTCGCCGCCTCCTCCCGCGCCAACTCCGCGGTGAGCCCGGCGGCGAGCGCCGCGCTGTGCGGCGAACAGCCTTCGCCCAGCTCTTCGTCGTCGTCCGCGGCGGCCATGGCCTTGTAGGGCTCCGGGGAGGGACGCTGATGGACGGGGAGTCCGGGAGGGCCAGAAGATCCACCAGGCCCAGGAGGGCTGTGGGTTGTTGCTTCAGTGGCTCCTTCGTCCGCGGCCGGGTCCGCGTACCGGCCCGCGGCCTCCGTCGCCGGGTCCGTCAGGTGGTCGACCACCCGGGCCAGGGTCGGGGCGCCGTGGTGCGGGGTGACCGGGTCGGGGGAGCGGCGGACGCCGAGGGTGTCCAGGACGCGGTGGAGGCGGGCCGCGTCGGTGCGCCAGGTGCGGTCGACGACCTCCTCCGGATACTCCTGCCAGTCCACCGGCGCCCAGTCGGGACCGGTCTCCGCCGGGCCGCCGTGGAAGAGGCGGGCGGCGAGCAGCGAGGTCGCCTCGTCGATCGTGCCGGGCTCTTCGAGCAGGTCGCAGGCCGGGCGCTCGCCGAGCCGGGAGGCGAAGCCCTCGGCCAGGCGGTCGCGGCGGGACAGCTCGGTGAGCGCCGCGACGACGCCCGCGTCCAGTCGGGACGGCCAGCGGCCCATCCGCCAGGCGGGCAGCGCGACGCGGGTCAGCAGCCGGTCCCAGCCCGCGTACGCCAGCCCCACCTGTTCCTGGGCGACGATCCGCAGGCCGTAGTCCACCGCCTGGGCGCGCTCGGCGGCGGCTGCCGCCACGCCCCGCTCCATCTCGGCCGCGTGGCCCCGGCAACTGCGCAGCAGCAGCCGGGCGACCCAGCCGACAGCGGCCGGCACCGAGCGGAACAGGGGACCGCGGGGTGCCGAGGTCACGGCCACCGCCGCGTCCAGGCCCCGGACGAAACGGCGGGCGGCGGCTATGTCCGGGTGCGCGGAGGGTCCCGTACCCGCGACGACCGGGGCGAGCACCGCGCGCAGCTCACCGACCCGCATCCACCACAGGAACGGCGAGCCGATGACCAGGACGGGCGCGGCGGCCGTACGACGGGAGCGCGCCGGGGTGAGGCCGCGGACGCCCGTGATCTCGTCGCGGTCCTCCTGCGGGAGCGGGCCGTGGGCCCGGTGGGTGCGGTCCTCCAGCCAGCTGTCGCAGTCCGGGGTGAGCGCTATCGCGGACGGCGCGGGCACGTCGAGGCGGTCGGCCAGGTCGCGCACCATGCGGTACAGGTCGGGGGCCGACTCCTCGGCGATCGCGACCGTGGGACTCACGGCGGGGCGGGAGCGCGCGACGACCAGCGCGATGGCGCCGGCCGCGAGCAGTACGAGGAGAGCGACCCCGCCCATGATCCAGCGGGCGAGGTCCCAGCCCCGGCCCACGAGATGGCCGGTGGAACCGCCCGCGAGCAGGATCACCGCGACGGCGGCGGGCAACAGGGCGACGGCCAGCGCCCGGCTGCGGATGCGCAGCACGGCCAGGGCCCGGGAACGCGCCGCCTGCGCGCCCGCCTCCACACCCATACCCATACCGGTCACGACCGGACCTCGCCCCCTCCGTGTTGTCCCGCTCTGCTGGCTTTGCTCACTCCCCCACTGTGGCACCCGCCACTGACATCGCAATGCCGGTGGGCCAAGTGCCGGAACGCTTGCGCCGCACCATAGTTGGGGCCCCGGCCCCCGTCAGCCGGATGGGGCATCGGTCACTCGATGGAATGGCTCAGGGGAAAGGTGGACGACGGAGGGCAAGGGTGAGGGCAAGGATCGGGCCCCGAATCCTCAGACGGATTCGGGGCCCGCGGGGTTCATCGCGACCGTCGCCTACGCGCCGGCCGCCGCCTTCGCCGCGATGTCCGTACGGTGCTGGGAGCCGTCGAGGCGGACCCGGGCCACGGCCGCGTACGCGCGCTCGCGGGCCTGCGTGAGATCCACGCCGGTCGCCGTGACGGACAGCACCCGGCCGCCCGCGCTCACGACGTCGTCGCCGTCGTACTTCGTCCCGGCGTGCAGCACGTACGCGTGCGGGGCGTCCTGCGCGGCCACCTCGTCGAGGCCGGTGATCGGGTCGCCGGTGCGCGGGGTGTCGGGGTAGTTGTGCGAGGCGATGACGACGGTGACCGCCGCGTCCTCGCTCCAGCGCAGCGGGGCCAGGTCTTCGAGGGTGCCGTTCGCGGCGGCGAGCAGCACGCCGGCCAGCGGGGTCTTCAGCCGGGCCAGGACGACCTGGGTCTCCGGGTCGCCGAAGCGGGCGTTGAACTCGATGACCCGCACCCCGCGACTCGTGATCGCGAGACCGGCGTAGAGCAGGCCGGAGAAGGGGGTGCCGCGGCGGCGGAGTTCGTCGACGGTCGGCTGGAGGACGGACTGGAGCACCTCCTCGACCAGCTTCGGGTCGGCCCACGGCAGCGGGGAGTACGCGCCCATGCCGCCGGTGTTCGGGCCCTCGTCGCCGTCGAGCGCGCGCTTGAAGTCCTGCGCGGGCTGGAGCGGGACGACGGTGACGCCGTCGGTGATCGCGAAGAGCGAGACCTCGGGGCCGTCGAGGAACTCCTCGATGACGACCCGCTCACAGGCGTTCGCGTGCGCCTTCGCCACGTCGAGGTCGTCGGTCACTACGACACCCTTGCCGGCGGCCAGTCCGTCGTCCTTCACGACGTACGGCGCGCCGAAGGCGTCGAGGGCCTCGTCCACCTCGTGCGGGGTCGTACAGACGTACGAGCGGGCGGTCGGTACGCCGGCCGCGGCCATCACTTCCTTGGCGAAGGCCTTGGAGCCCTCCAGCTGCGCGGCCTCCCCGGAGGGGCCGAAGACCGGGATGCCCGCCTCGCGCACGGCGTCGGCGACCCCGGCGACGAGGGGTGCCTCCGGACCGACCACGACCAGCTCGGCACCGAGCTCCGTGGCCAGCGCGGCCACGGCGGCGCCGTCGAGCGCGTCGACCTGGTGCAGCTCGGCGACCTCGGCGATGCCGGCGTTGCCGGGAGCGCAGTGCAGCGCGCTGACGTCGGGGTCGAGGGACAGGGAACGGCACAGGGCGTGTTCGCGGGCGCCGGTACCAATGACGAGGACCTTCACGGGGGTCAGCCTAGGACACGGGGAGGGCGGGGTGGTTCGGGGCGGGGGCGGGACCGTCCGGGGTGGGGCGGGGGGCGGGGTGGGGCGGAGGGCGGGGGCCGGGGGCCGGGGGCCGGGGGCCGGGGCCGTCAAGGCTTGCCGCCCGTCGCTCGTTGCCCGTCACTCGTTGGTGAATTCCTCCATGACCGTTGCTCCGAGTTCCCGAACGATCAGTTCGTGGCCGGAGAGGGCCGACTCGTCGAGGTCGGGGTCGTCGTCCTCGGGGGTGTCGTCCTCGGCGGACACGGTGTGGTGGACGGGGGCCGGGGAGGGGGCGGCAGGGGGCTGTGGCCGGGTGGGGGCCCCGGCCTGTGCCGAGGGGGAGTTCGGGGTGTTGGTGGGTGCGGGTGCGGAAGTGGTGGAGGGGGCCGTGGGTTGAGGGGATGCCGGGCGGGGGGTGGGTGTGGCAGGGGTGGAGGCGGGGGCACCGTAGCCGCCAGGCGCACCGCCGTAACCGCCTGCCGCGCCGCCTCCCCCGGCGCCGCCACCGCCGTAGGAACCGCCCGGCTGCGGGAGCGGGGCGCCGCCGCCCGAGGGGTCGACGACCGCCTCGATCTTCCACTGGACGTTGAACTGCTCGGCCAGTGCCTGCTTCAGTACGTCCTCGCTGCCGCTGCTGTTGAAGTTGTCCCGGGCGCCCGCGTTGACGAAGCCGAGCTGGAGGGTGGTGCCGTCGAAGCCGGTGACCTGGGCGTTCTGGCTGAGCAGGATCCAGGTGAAACGGCGGCGGTTCTTCACCACTTCCAGGATGTTCGGCCAGAGCATGCGCGGGTCGAGGCCGCCCGCCGGGGGTTGGACGGGGGCCGCGGCGTGCGCCTGGGGCGCGGCGGTGGGTGCGGGCGGGGGTGGAACTGCGGCCGAGCTGTGGGCGGACGGGGGTTGTCCGCCGCCCGCCGGGGTCGCCGTGGGCCAGCCGCCCGGACGGCGCCCGCTGCCCGCGGCGGTGGCGGTGGGCCAGGCGCCGGGGGCGGGAGCGGGGGCTGCGGCGGGCGATGCCGATTGGGGTTGCTGCGGTTGCTGGGCTTGCTGCGGTTGCTGGGGTTCGTAGGCGGGCGGGGCGGGTTGGGCGGGCGCGGCTGGGGCGGAGGCCGTCTGGTCGGAGGGCGTCGCGGGGGTGGGAGTGGGGGCGGCGACCGGTGTCGTCGTAGCGGCGAACGGGGCGGCGGGGGCGGGCGCGGCCGAACCGCGTACGGCTGCCCGGGCCGCGGCGGCGCCTCCGCCGTGGACCGGTGCCGGGGCCTGCGCGTAGGCCTGGGCCGGGGGCTGGGACTGATGCTGGACCTGGGGGGGAGTCTGGTGTTGGGGGTGAGTCTGGTGCTGGGGGTGGGCGTCCGGTCCGGGGACGTACCCCATGGTGGGCGCTCCCCCGCCGCCCGCGAAGTTGACGCCGCGTTCGAGGCGGTCGAGGCGGGCCATGACGGACTGCTCGTCGCCGTACGCGGCGGGGAGCATCACGCGGGCGCAGATGAGTTCCAGTTGGAGGCGGGGCGAGGTGGCGCCGCGCATCTCGGTGAGGCCGGTGTTGACGAGGTCGGCGGCACGGCTGAGTTCGGCCGCGCCGAACGTGCCGGCCTGTGCCTGCATGCGTTCCAGGACGTCGGCGGGGGCGTCGATGAGGCCCTTTTCGAGGGCGTCCGGGACGGCGGCGAGGATCACCAGGTCGCGCAGGCGTTCCAGCAGGTCGGCGACGAAGCGGCGGGGGTCGTTGCCCCCCTCCATGACGTGGTCGACGACCTCGAAGGCGGCGGCGCCGTCGCCGGTGGCGAAGGCCTCGACCACGGAGTCGAGCAGCGAACCGTCCGTGTAGCCGAGGAGAGAGGTCGCCATGGCGTACGTCACACCGTCGGTGCTCGCTCCCGCGAGCAGCTGGTCCATGACGGACATGGAGTCACGCACGGACCCGGCGCCCGCGCGCACGACGAGCGGGAGCACGCCGTCCTCGACGGGAATGTTCTCCCGCCCGCACACCTCGCCGAGGTAGTCGCGGAGGGTACCCGGCGGCACCAGCCGGAAGGGGTAGTGGTGGGTCCGCGACCGGATGGTCCCGATGACCTTCTCGGGCTCGGTGGTCGCGAAGATGAACTTGAGGTGCTCCGGGGGCTCCTCGACGACCTTGAGCAGGGCGTTGAAGCCGGCCGACGTGACCATGTGGGCCTCGTCGATGATGTAGATCTTGTACCGGCTGCTCGCGGGCCCGAAGAACGCCTTCTCGCGCAGCTCACGGGCGTCGTCCACGCCACCGTGCGACGCGGCGTCGATCTCGATCACGTCGATCGACCCGGGCCCGTTGCGCGCGAGGTCGCGGCAGGACAGGCACTCGCCGCAGGGGGTCGGGGTGGGCCCCTGCTCGCAGTTCAGACAGCGGGCCAGGATCCGCGCACTGGTCGTCTTGCCGCAGCCGCGCGGCCCGCTGAACAGGTACGCGTGATTGACCCGGTTGTTCCGCAGCGCCTGCTGCAACGGGTCGGTTACATGCTCCTGCCCGATGACCTCGGCGAACGACTCCGGGCGATAACGGCGGTACAGCGCGAGAGACGACACGCGTACGAGGTTATAGGCGCCCACTGACAACGGGGGCCGACGGCGACCCGCCCACCCGCAACGGCCGCGAACGCAAGCGCCCCCCACGCACCCGCCAGAGCCAACCTACCCTTGCTGCCTTCCGGCCCTGGGGGAGTTCAGTCAGATAGCGCCGCGTGAGGGGCTGCGCACAGGCTACAGGATCTGAGCGGGGGGAACGAGTTCGCGAGCACTCCTCAACGTCTTGTATTGTTTGCGGCGGAGGATTCGCCTAGAGGCCTAGGGCGCACGCTTGGAAAGCGTGTTGGGGGCAACCCCTCACGAGTTCGAATCTCGTATCCTCCGCCAGTGCCTCACCGGGCACGATGTCGAAGGGCCCCACCGTTCGCGGTGGGGCCCTTCGACGTTGTCCGTCTCAGTTTCCGTCTCAGTTGGTTTTTTCTTCGATACCGGGTGACTGCCAGAGGGCGTCGCCGACTTGTTGGGCGACCTTTCGGAGCACGGTCCCCGTCACGTGCATATAGCGAGCGCGCATCCGGGCCGCTCCCCCGGGTTCCCAACCCATGATCGAGTCGACCACGACGTCAGGGACCCCAAGGATCAGGAGAACGGTCGCGGCGGTGTGGCGAGCGTCATGGAGACGGCCGTTCCGCACGCCCGCGTCCCGGAGGAGTCGCTTCCAGGTGTGGAAGTCGGTGTTGGGGCTGAGAGGGCCGCCGATCGGCGAGGCGAAGACGTACCCCTTGCCCTCCCAGTCGGTGCCGGCCGCGATGCGCTCCCGCTCCTGGGCCTCCTGGTGCTGGCGGAGAATCTTGATCAGCGGGTCTGGCAGGCCGATGGTGCGTCGGCCCGCGCGTGACTTGGTGGCCTTGTGCTCGCGCCGGATCTGCTCCCGCTTGGGGCAGTAACCAGCCTTCCGGCCACACGGATTGGTAGCCCCGCAGCCATGCGCGTACTTGGGGCGGAGTCGGTTCTTACGAATACGGACGTACCCGGCGGTGAGGTCGACGTCTTCCCAATGCAGGCCGAGTGCCTCGCCCTGGCGGAGGCCGAGCGCCAAGGCGACGACCCACCGCGCGCTGTTGCGGAGCTGGGCCGCTTCGACGAGCAGGCTCTGAACCTCCTCGATCGTGAACGGCTCGATGTCCTCCTCTTCGAGGCGCGGCGCCTTGGCGATCTCGGCCGCGTTGGTGGGCACGTGTCCGCGCCGTACTGCCTCGCTGAGGGCGGTACGGACCGTGCGGTGCACGTGGTGTGCGGTGCCGGCCGCGCTGCCGTTGCTCTGCATCTTTTGGTAGAAGCGCTCCAGGTGCTCGGGCTCCAGCCGATCGAGTCGGTGGGCACCGAGGCCCGGGACCAGGTGCACGCGGACGTCCACCTCGTACCCGGCGTACGTGTTCTCGGAGACGTACGGCTTGGCGATGTTCTCGACCCAGTGCTCAAGCCAGCCCTGGACGGTCCAGCCCTTGCCCGGCTTCCGGAGCTTCTTGTCGTCACGGGCCCGTTCCAACTCGCGGACGGCCTTGGTCACTTCGGCTTTCGTCTTCCGCTCGACGTGACGGCGGTCAGGCTTGCCGTCATCGCGGACGCCGACCGTCACCCGGCCGTGCCATTTGCCGTCCTTGCCGAGGTAGATGGACGAGGCGCCGTTGGGCTGGCGGGTGCGTTTGGTTTCTGTCATGTCTCCCCCTTTCAGGCCGCTACGGCGGGACGGCGGCGGAGTTGGGTGACGTATGCGGGCAGCGCCTCGGCTGGCACTCGGCGGAGTCGACCGACCGTGACGGATTCGATCTCGCCCGCGCGCACGAGCTTGAAGCAGGTCGTACGGCCGATACGCAGGCGCCGGGCGGCTTCTTCGACGGTCAGCAGAACCAAGGAGGGGTCGGCCAGTTCCGGGACGGCGGTCAGGGCTCGCGGCTCAGCCACGGGTGGGTTCTCCTTCCGTGCCAGGGGCGGGTTCGAGGGTCTCGGCCAGCCAGGCTTCGGTGGACGAGAGGCCCGTTCCGGCGAAGACCCAGTGGGCGAGGACGTACGTCGTGTTGGTGTGGGGTTCTGTTGGCATGGGGGTCGCTTGGGCACGGCGCCATTCGGCGCGGGCGTCGCGAAGAGCGCCGAGGGTGGTGGAGTAGCGGCGGGATTTGGTGGAGAAGTGGCCGCGGAAGCCGAGCATGTGGGCCCAGGCGCGCAGGCGGAGGTGTTCGAGGCTCTTGCGGGCGCCGAGGGTCCATGCGGTGCGGATGAGGCGGCGGGCGTGGTCGCTGATGTCGAGTTGGGCGAGTTCGGCGGCGAACTTGAGTGGGCGGTCGAGAGCGCCGCCGGTCGCGGCTTCGGTTCCCTTGGTGGCGTATTTGGCGATGTAGGCGGCGACGGCTCGTTCGGTGAGTTCCTGGCCGTCGTTGAAGTCGGCGGATCGGATGGTGCGGACGTCGAGTTGGCGGCCGAAGGTGAAGGTGTGGGTGCGGCCGTCGATGGTCGGGCCGTCGACGCGGACCTTCGCGGTCGCGGTGCGGATGGCGTCGGTGAGGAGTTCGGCCGTTGCCCAGGGCGGGGGCGGGGTGTCGCCGCCGGTGGGTCCGTCGATGCGGATGACAGCGTGGAAGTGGACGGCGCCGCGCTTCTGATACTCGGCGACCTTGGCGAAGGACACGCGCGCGTGTTCGCGGAACGTGCGTTGGGAGAGGCCTGCGCGCTTGGCGACCTCCCGGCGGAGGTAGGTGGAGAAGCGCCGCCAGAGGGGACCAGCGTGCGCGTTCCAGAGGACAGCGGCTTCGTAGTCGTAGGTGTCCGGGTTCAGCGGGGCGCCAAGTGCGTCGTCGGCCTGGGTGTGGTGGATGCCGCAGCGGCAGGGGCGGCCATCGGAGGACCGGTTGTGAACCGGACCGAATCCGGGGGCGGTGAAGGTGGCGAAGACGCGGGGGTGAGTGGCGACGTGTTCGGAGGTGCCCTTGCCGCCGCGCAGGCCGGAGCTGATCAGGTGGAAGGTGTCGCGGCGGTAGACCTCGGCGCAGGCCTCGCAGCGCGTGGTGCGGCGGTTGTTGCAGCGGACGAGGAGTTGGCCGGCCGGGAGCGTCGAGGAGTCGAGGTGGTGGAGGACGGTGCCGATCTCGCCGGACGTGGTGTCGATGTCGTATTCGGTGCGGTGGCCGTCGAGGCGGATGGGGTTGGTGCAACCGCCGAGGCCGGAGAGCTGGCGGAGGATACCCGGGAGGGTGCCTTGCGCGGCGAGGTTCGCTAGTTCGGGGAGTGGGGCCGGGGTGGGGCGGGTGAAGATGGCTTGCTCCTTCTGGCTGGCTCGGTCAGGAGAGACGGGCCCCGGGGCGGCGTAATGCTTGGTCGTGTGCCGCCGCCCCGGAGGTCAGGGGGGTTCCAGGAGTCGTTCAGCGGCGGTGGTCGCGGAGCATCGAGCGCAGGACCACGGCGGCGATGGCTACGGAGATGGCCGTGACGGCGACGGCGGCCAGGAGCGCGGTGAGGACGACTCCGCCGACGACCAGGGCGACGGCCGTGTTGCGGTCGATGGCGACCGGCGGGAGCGAGCGCCGCACGGGCATCGGGTCGGCCGAGTTGTGGGTGTGCGCGGGCGGCGGGGTCGGGTTGTCGGGGTACTTGGGCAGGAACACGGCGAACCCTTTCTTATCTACTCGTCTAGTTATGTGAGCCGTTTACGACGCCCACTCCGGAGCGCGTGCCGGACTCGATGGCGGGGGCGAGGAAGGTGTGCGAGAGCCAGAAGCCGAACAGGGCAATCAGGACGACGATCCAGGTACGGACGCCGAGGAACTTGACCGCTCCCCAGGCGAAGAAGCCGAGCACGACGACGAGCGGCAGGCTGACGGTCACGGGGCGGAACTCCCTTTCAGCGGACGGGGCAGCGGTGGGTGTGGGCGGCCAACTCGGCGGCGGCCCGGCTGTCGTAGTCATGCGAGGCACCGCAGCGCGGGGCGGTGCAGGCGGCGGTGTGCTTCTCCTGGCCCCGGTCGTCGTAGGACGTGGCGACCTGGACGGGGCCGATGCGGATGACGTTGCGAAAGCGGCGGTTGGCGGTCACGATCAGTTCTCCTCTCGCGGGTTCGGGGCGGGGAACTCGGCGAGGATGCGGGCAGCTTGGGCAGAGTCCGATGTCCGGTCGGCGGCTTCCTCGGCGAGGAGCCGGGCGAGTGCCCACCGGTTGCTGCGGGCCATCTCGCGGGCCGCGTCGAGGTAGTCGGCGGCGGTGTTGAAGGTGAGGGGCACGGGTCAACTTCCTGTCGGTGTGAGGTGCTCAGCGATGGCTTCAGCTATGGGCGCAGGGATGCCGAGGCGGGCACGGAGGGTCGGGGTGTCGATGGGGATTCCGGTTCGGGTGTGGTGCTCGGCGGCGACCTTGCGGGCGTGCTCGACCAGGGCGGCCGGGACCGGCACGGCGGGGCGGTTGGGTGGTGCCTTGATGGCAGCCGGTTGTGCGGGTGTCGCAGGCGGGGGTTCGGCCGCGTCCTCCTGGACGTCGGCGGCCTCAATGTCGTTGGTTGCGGCGGGTGTTGCGGTGTGGGCGAGGAGAGTTCCGCCGAGGAAAGCGACGGCGGGCCAGCCCGCGACGAGGATGCGCAGCCAGGCGGGGACGTCTCCGAGGTCGAGCAGGCCGGCGGTGGCAACGTTCGCACCGAGGGACGCGGTCAGCGCGATGACGAACCAGCACCAGCCGGAGGCTTTCGCCTCTCCGGTCCGCAGTCGGCGCCAGGCGACGACGAGCAACAGGTCGACGCTGATCGGGTAGGCCCACGCTTTCCACCCGTCCTGTCCGGCCGCCGAGGCGATGTCGTGCAGGTGGGCGAAGGAGAGAGCGGCGGCGATGAGCGCTTGGACGAGTACCGCGTCGACGCGGGCCAGTTGGGCGCGCATGATGCGGCTCCTTCCGGGTTCGGGCATGGGAGGGGTAAGGACGTGGCGCAAGGTGGTCACGCCAAACCGGGGTGAGGGAAGGTCAGTTGGTTGCCGGGCGCGGCTGGATGTTCGGGCCCGGGGCCTTGACCGGTTGTGCAGGCGCGTACGGCTGGAAGCGCTTGAGTGCGGGCAGGTCGGGCACCAGGTGCGCGGAGTCGCGGCAGATCTCGGCGGCGTCGCCGAGGGACAGGTAGGGCGTGCGGATGCGGGACCAGCCGCCGGAGGTGTCGCCCGCGACGGCCAGGCCGGGGCGTTCGGGAGCAATGGCGCAGGCCGCACCGACAGCTTCGGGGGCGATGTCGCCCAGGGCCATCTTGGCGGAGGCTTCGTCATTGACGCGGTGGCAGACGCGGCCGGTGAGCTGGGCGCGGAGCATGGTCGCGCCCTTACCCAGCTCGGCGCCGAAGCGCTGCCCGCAGACCTCCAGGTAGATGCCCGCCGCGCGGCCGAGCTGGGCGAGGCGGATGAGCTGGGTGACCATCTCGTCGCGGCGTTCCTCATCCTTTCGGGTGGCGACGAGGAAGAGTTCGGCAACCTCGTCGACGAACAGCACGATCGGTACCGGGCGTTCGCTCTCGGGCAGGCCCCAGATGTCTGAAGTGATCTCCTCATCGGGGGTGTTGGGGGCGATTCCCTGCCGGGACTTGATCAGGTCGTAGCGTTCCTCCATTTCGTCGATAAGCGCGGGCAGCAGGTCGGCCGCCTGGTCGGGGTCGGTGGCCAGGGCCGAAAGTCGGGCAGCGAACGGGGACAGTTCCACGCCGCGCTTGCAGTCGATGCCGACCAGGGCGACCGGCTGACGGGCGAGTCCGGCGAGCAGGTGGCGCAGGTACATGGACTTGCCCGACAGGGTTGCGCCGAGGGTGAGTTGGTGCGGGACGGTGCGGTAGTCGCGTACGAACGGGGTGGCGTCCTCGCGCAAGGCGACCGGCACCTTGAGGAGGCCGGAGGGGAGCTTGCGGGTGCGCGGCATGCGGACCTTGCGCAGTACGTCGTAGCCGACGAGCCGGAGTTCGACGACGCCGGGCTTGACGGTGGTGACGTAGACGGCGTGAACTCCCCAGGCGTGCCGCAGCCGTTCGGCGGAGGCGGCGACGTCGGCGGGTTCCTGGCCCGGGGCAAGCCGCAGCCGTATCCGCAGTCCGGTCGTGGTGGGTCGGATGATGCCCCGGCGGGGCGGTACGGGCCGGACCTCGCGGCGGGTGGTGGCCTTGACCGCGAGGATGCGCAGCCGGGACGGGGCGACGGTCAGGCCGCAGGCCTCCATGACCGAGCCGTACGAGCTGAGCAGGCGGGTCGTGGATATCGGCAGGCCGATTGTGGACCAGTACGCGGCCGGGTGCATGGCCCGGGTGTAGGCGGCCCCGCCACCGATCGCGGCGAGGGGACCACCCACCTCCAGGAGCGTCGTCAGGTCGGTCATCAGGCGGCGACCCCGGCGCCGACCGGGAACGCGGCCGGAGTCACGGCGGCGGCCCGGAAGGCGATGCCGTGACGCTGCTGCCCGTTGAACACGCTCTCCCAGGGACGGGCGACCAGCCCCGGCAGCGAGACCGGAGCTCCGAGCGCGAGCCCTTCGGACACCCCGCCCTCCGGGACGGTGACCTTGATGAGGGACGACTCGCCCTCCTCGATGTAGACGACGCCGAGCGTCATCAGCGCCTCGCCGCTGACGGCGTCCTTGGCGATCTCGCCGGTCTGACGGTCACGAACCTTCGGCTCCGGAGCCTCGGTGAGGAGGATCGTCGCGGCGGTGGTCTCAACACGGATGGTACGCAAGGAAGCTTTCCTATCTACTCGTCTATATATGTAGCGATCCGCGAACCCGATCTCCGGGTTCGCGCGGACCACCCTGCCACACAACTTGCCCACTCGTCTATACGAGTATGCACGTTGGGGTGTACGAGTTCGGGAAGCGTCCCCCGCGCACCACCGCCGGTCATGCGATCAGGTCGCCGGGAGCTGGTAGGAGAGGACGTACGCGTCCGCCGCCATGACCGTGTCGCAGACCTCCACCGCCCGCCCTTCCGTGTCGTACGCGGTCCGGATCAGGTGGATCACGGGCACACCGGAGGCCAGCCGGAGCGTCTTGACCTCGGTGGGCGAAGGCATGCGGGCGCGGATCTCTTCCTCGAAGTGGTCGAGGTGGTGGCCGAGTTCTTCGAGACGGGCGTAGATGCCGCCGGGGCCCGGGTTGGGTTCGGCGATCTGCGTACCGCGGGCGATGTCGAGCGGAAGGTAGGAGGTGGCGAACTCGACCGGCTTCCCGTCCAGGAGATACCGGCGTCGGCGGGCGAGCACCCGCCGTACCGAGCCGAGACGGGTGGAGATGTCCTGGCTGGCCTTCTCCTCCTTGACCTCCAGGCTGTCGACCTGGGGGTGACTTCCGGCAGCGTCGGCCTCGACGATGAACGCGGACTTCCCCTGCTCACGGTGCCGCCGGGCGAAGCGGTCGGAGGCGAGGCGCCGTACGGGCGGGCGGGGCCGGACGAAGACGCCCTTGCCGTGTTCGGCATGGACCAGGCCCTCGCCCTGGAGGACGGAGAAGGAGTTGCGGACTGTCATCCGGGAAACGCCGTAGTGCTCGACGAGGTCAGCTTCGGAGGGCAGCTTGTCACCCTCGTGGAATCGCCCACGGTCGATCGCCTCACGCAGCTGGTCGGCGATCTGCCGGAAGACCGCACGATCGCTCGTGGGGTCGAGATCACCGAGCAGGCCGGAACGGAGAGGGCTCACGTTGAGTACTCCTTTAGGTATCTAGACGAGTGGGCGAGTGTTGTTGCTACGGTGGAGAGCCTAGCCAGCCGGGAGGGCCGAGGAACGTGAGCACTGACCGTCCGCACTCTGTGAGCGTCGCCGGAGTCATCGTCGACGACCACGGCCGCGCCCTCCTGATCAAGCGCCGCGACAACGGCAAGTGGGAACCCCCGGGCGGTGTCCTCGAACGCGAGGAGACCATCCCCGAGGCCCTCCAACGCGAAGTCCTCGAAGAGACCGGCATCAAGATCGCCCTTCCCGCGACCCTCACCGGCGTCTACAAGAACATGACCGGTCTGATCGTCTCCCTGGTCTTCCGCTGCCAGGCCGCCGACGGCACACCCACCACCGGAGACGAGACCCGCGCACTGCGCTGGGCCACCCGCGAAGAAGTATCCGAACTCGCCGACGAGGCATACGCGATCCGCGTCCTGGACGCACTCGACGCGGCATCCCCGCCGGCCATCCGCGCCCACGACGGCATCAAACTCGTCTAGCCCGAACCCGCTGCACATGGCGGCCTACCAGCACGAAGGAACTTGTATGCACGAGTATACGAGCACTGCGCGGGTCTGGGGACTCACTTGCCCAGGATTTCCCGAAGAGGTCAGCCGGGCCCGCCGCTGGACCCGCGACATCCTGCGCGACTCGCCGCTTGCGGAGGACGCCGAACTGATCGTGAGCGAACTGAGCGCGAACGCCATCCTCCACACGGCGAGTGGGCGGGAGGCCGGCACCTTCCACCTGGCGCTTGCGGTGTCCCCGCAGGTGGTCGCCCTGTCGGTGACGGACGGCGGGGGCACGGCTTCGGCCCCGAAGGTCGAGCACCGGGACCAGGAGGCGGAGCACGGCCGAGGGCTCGGCATGGTCAGCGCGATTGCTCACCGGGTCGTGGTCCACGACAGCGACGGTGGCCACACGGTCACCGCGGAGCTCTTCACGGACGTCCGACGAGGAGGGCACCCATGCTGAACACGACGGTCGACCCAGGCTTTTGGTGCGAGTGCTGGACCCGGCACGTGGACGACGACCGGCCGCCAACGCTCTTCGGCTCCTACGACGCGCGCACCGAGGTCGAGGCGAACAACTGGGTCTCCGAGATCCTGCGCACCATCTCACCGGCACTCGACTCCGGCGCCTCCGAGGAAGCGTGGGAACGGCTCTTCGACCACCGCGTCAATACCCGACGAGCCCTGTTGCGCCGCATGCCCTGGACCGTGTCCGTCACTCATGCCCGCACGCTCATCACCTGGACCGTAAGCCCCGTGACCTTCCTACCGCTGGCGCACCGTCAGGCCGCAGAACTCCCCACATGCGCATACGACTTCAAGCCCCACAGGTCCACTTGACGCTCAACACCTGGCCCAGATGCTCAACTCGCACCTCATCTCCCCACTGGGCCAGGCGTCGGGCATGCTCAGCCCTGTGAGCACCGACAGCAACGATCACCCTTTGAACAGCACCAACGCCACTGCGCACGGTGTCGGTGCAGACTTACCCAGGACAATTGCCGCCCTGGACGAGGCGGAGACGTACCGAGTCCTAGTGACGGGAACGAATTGGGCCACCTTCGGGCACGCCTATGCGTCAGCCGCTGAAGCTCCCAAGAGGTTGGCTGAACTCCTCGCCACGGACCAGAGCGTGAGGACCAAAGCGCTCGACTACCTGCACCACGCCCTGCACCACCAAAACACCCTCTACGAGGCGACGGTGCCCGCAGCGCTGTGTGTTGCCGCGATCCTTCCGAATCCACGAACCACCTGCGCCGTGGACAAGAACCACCACTTGACCACCGTATGCATGCGCGCCGAGTTGCTTCACTGGATCGCCTCGGTGGCTGACGCGGTCACGGAGGAGGTCGACGTCCTCAGCCGGCGGCAAGGATTCCCCCTGGACGACTACCCGCCGGCCGTCGGCATCCGAAAGATTCGACCGCAGCTGTACTCAGCCGCCGTGGCATACGTCGACGACACCGACCGGCAGGTAGCCGAGGCCGCGATCACAGCGTGCATTCCGCTCCTGGACGATCCCCGCCTGTTGCACCACCGCTCAGCACTGATACCTGCGATCCGGCAGACCCTGGGAACCAGCGAACGGTGGCAACACAGAGAGCAGGCCATCGACGCCCTCGACACATGGGGCGAGGACTCCACAGGCCTGGAGGGCCAGCAGAATCCCTTCATGTGCTGTGACAGCGACTCCCCAACGGACAGCGCCACATGGTCCATTGACACAAGCGAGGGCTACAGCGAACCGCCACCGTTCTGACCCACCCCAGTGATCACGACCTACCAACCGAGTGAGTTACAACTTTCTCTACTGGTTCAAGGCGGCTCGCTCCGCTCCCCGCGCGCGGCCTGGCCCCCGGCCGGGCCTGCGCTCCTGTCTCCGCCCCGCTCCAGCCCGGCCGGCGCCCGTGCCGCGCTCAAAGCGTTCAGCCACCTGACGTCAGAGAAGGCCACTCGTGCACACTGCGGTCGGGCTCAAAGCCTGGCCGAGTCGCAAACCAGAGGTACGGTCCCCTGACCATGCCCGACCCCAAATCGGACATGCCACCAGCCAAAACCGCTCCGCCAACCTCAGCATGTCTAACCGCAACGGCTAGCACCGCCCAGGATTCACAGGCGTACGACCCGCTGCCCCCAGGGGACTGTGAAGTAGAGTGTGAAGCGTGAGCGACTCTGAGCACTCGACGCCGTTTCCAAGCGAGCCAACTCCAGAGGTAAGGCTGCAAAGGGCGCCCCTGGTGAAGGTGATCGCGCAAGCACGTTTCCCTCAGCTTGCCAGTATGGCTGGTGGTGACATCGAGAAGACTTTCGCTCGCGCCATGGCTACCGACTTCCCTCTGGCGCAACAAGGGCAGTCATTCAATGTGGTACTCAGCCCGCAGGGGGTGACCCAGGAACCCACCAATGTCACCACTCTGCAACTGCGAACCATTGATGAATCCTGGATTGTCACGCTCACACCTGGCTCTTTGGCAATCGAGACCACATCATACCCCGGTCGAAATGCATTCTGTAGTCGCTTCCTGAAGGCGCTCCAAAAGTTTACAGAACTGGCCGGACCTCCTTATTTTGAGCGACTAGGCATTCGGTACGTCAACAGGATTTCAGACCCCAACCTACTGCAAATCCTGGATGAACTCGTAAGGCCAGAGGTATTGGGCACGGCAATTACTCCCTTGCCGGATGGATTTAACCTAAGCCACTGCCTCAGTGATAATGCATTCAATTGGCAAGGGGGAGGCTTGCAAGCAAAATGGGGAAAGCTTCCACCGGACGTCCATCTTGACGTCGCCTTGCCGACAGTGCATACATCTAACTGGCTCCTTGACCTTGACTCCTTCAGCACTGGAAGGCTTGACCCGAGCACCAGTAATCAAACCCTAAATAACCTGGCCGGGCGAGCTTACGATTTCTTCCGCTGGTCAGTAACTGACAAGTTCTTGGACACTTTCGGGAGGGAATGATGAACGAGGCTGGCACGACATCATCGGTGCCCTCGGGCACCAACATAACCCCCCTAGTCGGAGAGTCGCAGACAGAATCATTTGTTGCCAAGGCAGCACGCAAGGCCTGGCTCACTGGTGCCATCGTGACAGGCACGCTAGGAACAGTCGCCTTCACACTGCAGGCGCCGACGGTCGAACCGGTCGCCCTCTATTGGCAAAACGTAGAGGAATACTCCGGGCAACCATCAAGCCCCACCCCACTCGTTGAAGCAGAGAGTGCAGCGCAAAAAGCGCAGCCGGTTGACACCGAAACGGCCATTCGTCAGCTTCACTCCCAATCGGGACTCACTTGGGATCAGCTAGCACGTCTGTTCGGTGTCAGTCGTCGTGCTGTTCACCTTTGGGCTGCCGGCGGGCGCATGAACTCTCGGAATATTGAGTTCCTGGGAGTCCTGAAGCGAGTCGCGAGAGGCCTTCCGGCAAGTACCTCTGAGGAGCGTCGTGCGCTGCTATTCTCTCAGGACGGCGGCCGGAGCCTCTACGATGTCCTGCGCAACTTCCACACACCGCGCGATGAGAGCTCGACCGAATCTGGCTATAGCTTTGATCAACTGATCGGCGCCTTGCACGATAGGAAGTGAGTTGGACTCTAGAGAGCCGGGCACGACTCACGCTAAAGACTGTCCTTGCACGAGTGAGCCGCAGAAATCAGGGGGCCCAAAAACCCCCACCGATTCCACCGCTCGCCGACTCAAGAACTTCAGACAAGGCGACGTACTCGATATCGCCACAATCCCCATACAGAGTCGATCCACAAGTACGCTGAGGCGCTTTCTTTCTGCTCGAATTTTCGGAACGAGCATTCGAGGACATGAGTGCCCTCATGGCGTAGTTCTCATCTCTCAAACATGCGACATTGTTCTATCTAGTCGTTTTACCGTTCAAGTAGCCCCACTTGCCTATCTCCCTGAAAACATGGCAGCGGAAGCACGCAATGGAAAGCGGCCTCGCTACGTCCACGTTCCCAATTTTGGGGAGCATGCCTTTGTCGATCTCTCTGCTGTCGCCACCATCGATAAAGAGGATCTATCCAAGGTCACGCATAAGCATGGCGTATCTAGCGACATGGAGATTCGCAACTTTGGGAGGCGTGTCGCACGTCGATTTGGTAGGTTCGCATTTCCAGACGATGTAGTGCCATGGTTGAAGCCGCTTGAGGACCTGGTACAGAAGAAGCATGAAAAAAACAGCGCCGAAGGAGAAGCACTCCGTCAAGTATGTCAATTTCGAGTAGAGTGCGCAGCTAAATGGTCGGAAGGCGCTCCATATAGCCTAACTCTTTGCGTGATCCTCTACTCTGATGTTCTGCCCAGCCTATCCACCGCTAGCGGTGAAGACGATGATTTTGATATCCCGCTAAATTCGCGTTTGAAGCAGTGGCTATATAACGACGACATGACACCGAGGGCCTCCTCTGACAAGATCGCTCGCGAGCTCCAGAAATCCGATACACCTCCAGAGGATATTCACTGGCTTTGGATAGCATTGGCTCAGTCGTGGGCCCAGAAATGCGCTCCTGCGCCACGTGATCAGAGTCCAAACGTTATGGCAGCTGTGGAAATGATTGAAGCCGACGTAGTATCAGAAGATCGTTATCCACTCTCCAGGTATCGCCTCAGCGAGGAACTCGATCTTGATCACCTTTCTGGACCAAGCCCGGTCTAGGCGTCATCAGGGCTAGGTCAGCCGAACTAAGACACCCAGTGAGTGTCTAGTTGCGTGGCAACGCCCACGAACAATGGCGGACAAGCGCAGCGTTTGCACACCGTGAACTCAGGTGAGAGGCACATCAGCCCGAGGCAGCACCCCGACACGAAAGTTACTTCGGGACAAAGAAGCCATCGCCCGACGGCCCACCATCCCGCTTCTGCCGACGCGGCTTGCTCTAACCGACGTCATCGGGCAGCGTGGCTGAGACCCGGTGGTGGGTGCTCTGACACACGCGCGCCTGGTCGCTCGACGATCCGCCATCGTAGTTAACGTTCGTCGGCTGAGGCCCCAGACGTCTATGGTTCAGGGTCCGGCAGTTCGGGGATTGCGAAGGCAAGATGTGTGCCATTCGCGTGCCAGAACCTGCGGGGACTCACGGGGAACAACGGGGAGTCGACCACAGACCGCCATGGGCCGGAGCCCAGTTCCGCCGCAGCTCAGTACGGGAGTAGCGCTCAGAAGCCCCGAGCTTCCCAAGCTGAGGGCGTAGCGCCACAAACTGCTTCCTGGGACCCCGGCCGGCGGCGGCCCGACTAGGTACTAGGCCATCCCAAGGTCACATCGATGGCGCGAGCTTCCCACCCCGGTCTGTCCACAGCCACACGGACGTTCCAGGCACCTCGGTCACCAACCAGACGCACAAAGCGGGTGAGCCCTTCGACGTCGCCAACAGCCAGACGGCCATCCGACAGCAGGAGCTGGCCGTCGAACACGGTCGCAAAGGTCGGATCGAGGCCCGAGGCATCGGTCGAGTCCCTGAAGATACGGACTCGGATGAGATCCGATTGAGGACGGACCCGAACTGCCACATGGGTGTCACAACTGGCGGCGTCAGCGTCTCCCAGATCGAGGGAGACAGGTACCCAGTCGGTGGCACCCAAGTGCAACACCGGATGATTCACATACACCTCAACGCCTGCAATCTGCATCCGGCGCCCCCCTCACCAAGTCGACAGTCGCCCCCTGGCCGTCTTCGCATCCAGGGATCCTCAGTACGCAAGGATGATGGCACGAGGGACAGACATTCCTTCGAGGTCGGAATCTCGGCCCTTCCCCGTCTCAGTCTCCGTCTCATTCAGCACCGTTCACTGCCGTTCAGGCGAGACCCCAAGCCGTCTCAGTGCCAGCCGTTAGCCGCCCATGAACCCAGATGAACGCCGCCGTACCCAGCCCAAGCACCCACCACCACAGTTGGAAAGCGTGTTGGGGGCAACCCCTCACGAGTTCGAATCTCGTATCCTCCGCCAGTGCCTCACCGGGCACGATGTCGAAGGGCCCCACCATTCGTGGTGGGGCCCTTCGACGTTGTCCGTATCTGTTTCCGTATCCGTCCCAGGGCGGCTCCTGCCCACAACGCCCGGCGGCATAGAGTGCTGCGGCAGGTTCGGCAGGTGTGGGATGGAGGTGGGGCGGGATGGAGAGTCTGCCGCAGTTCAGTGCGGGACGGCTGTTCGGCTCCTGGCAGGTGGATGTGCCCGCGCTGCTGGTCGTCGTGCTTCTCGGTGGTCTGTACGGCTGGGGTGTCCTGCGGCTTCGGCGGCGCGGGGAGAGTTGGCCGGTGGCGCGGACCGTCGTGTTCGGGCTGTTCGGGCTCGGGACGATCGTGGTCGCCACGATGTCGGCGCTGGCCGTGTACGACCGCGTCCTGTTCTGGCCGGCCGCCGTCCAGAACGTGCTTCTGGATCTGATCGCCCCGCTCGGCCTGGCCCTCGGCGACCCGTTGCGGCTCGCCCTGCGGGCCCTGCCCGAACGCGCGGCGGCGCGTGCGCAGGGAGCTCTGACCGGCCGCGTGCTCCGGCTGCTCACCTTCCCTCTGGTCAGCACAGCACTGGTTCTGACGACGGAACTGACGATCTACTTCACGCCGTACTTCGAGACGGCGTTGGCGAACGACTGGCTGCACCAGTTGATGTACCTCCAACTGCTGCTCGCCGGGAGCCTGTTCGTGCTCCCCGTGCTCACGCGCGAGGAGGCGCTGCCCGCATGGTGCACGCATCCGGTGCGGGCGGCACTCGTGTTCGTCGACGGGGTCGTCGACGCGGTGCCGGGCATCGTGGTGATGACCCACGGCACGTTGATCGCGGGGTCCTGGTACCTCGCCCACGCCCCGTCCTGGGCCCCGGACGTCCAGCACGACCAGCAGCTCGGCGGCGGCGCGATGGTCGGCATCGCCGAACTCGTCGCCCTTCCCTTCCTCCTCGCGATCCTGGTCCAGTGGGCCCGCACCGAACGTGCCGAGACGGTCGCGCTGGACCGCCGACTGGACACCGAACTGGAGCGGGTCCCGCCGACACCCGCGCAAGCCGTGACGGACGACGGCCCGGAACTCGTCCGCCCCTGGTGGGAGACCGAGAACAGCGAGGTCGCGCAACGCATCCGGGGCCAGCGGTAAGGGGTCCTTCCCCCACCTCTTCCCCAGAGGCTCTCTCACGGCCCTCACACAACGGTCCTCACACCACCGTCAGGGCTTCCAACTCCCTTATCAGCCGGGCCCCTTCGCGGGTCATGATCTCCGGGTCGCGCAGCGCGTTGGAGAGCAGTGACATGCCCTGGTAGGCGGCTACGAGGGTGAGCGCGAGCCCTTCCGGGTCGGTCGCGCCGAGCTGGCGGTACTGCTCCTCCACCCACTCCAGCAGCTGCCGTACGACCTGGCCGGCGGTGACATCGAGGCCGTTCTCGTAGCGCTTGTCCAGTTCTACGGCGAGGGTGCCCATGGGGCAGCCGTGGCGGGCGGTGATGTCCTTCTGGTCTATCCAGCCGCCGATGAGGGTCTTGAGACGGGCGCGCGGGTCGGGGAGCCGGTCGAGGCGGGCGGTCAGGGTCGCGAGGTTGCCGGTGTGCTCGGTGAGAGCCGCCTCGATCAGTTCGTCCTTGGTCTTGAAGTAGTAGTAGACGTTGCCCGTCGGCACGTCGGCGGCGCGGGCGATGTCGGCGATGGTCGTACGCTCCACGCCCTGCTCGTGCAGGACCCGGGCGGTGGCGGTGGTGAGCCGCTGCCGCTTGCCGCCGGCCGCGGCGGATCGAGCTGGTTCGGAATCTTCGGAATCTTTTGAGTCAGTCACCTGACTTACTATAGACAACGAGCGGGTCGCTCGTGCTAACGTCGTTCACGTCGGAGTTAGTCAGCCGACTCACTCACACATCGTACAGGGGGATCGACGTGATCGTGGTGACGGGTGCGACCGGGAACGTGGGACGGGCGCTGGTACGGACGCTGACGCGGGACCGAGTCCCGGTGACGGCCGTGGCACGGCACATCAGCGGGCCGGGGACGGCGGCCGGCGACCTGGCCGAACCGGAAGGTCTGCGGGCCGCGTTCGAGGGCGCGGAGGCGCTGTTCCTGCTGGTGGCGGGCGAGCGACCGTACGACATCCTGGACGTGGCGAAAGCGGCCGGTGTGCGCAAGGTGGTGCTGCTGTCCTCGCAGGGCGCGGGAACCCGGCCGGAGGCGTACCCGCACCCGCGTCGATTCGAGGCGGCCGTCAGGGAGTCGGGGCTCGACTGGACGATCCTGCGGTCGGGCGGGCTGGACAGCAACGCGTTCTCCTGGGCCGAGTCGATACGCGCCCGGCGCACGGCAGCGGCTCCCTTCGCAGACGTGGGCCTGCCGTTCGTGGACCCCGACGACGTGGCCGCGGTCGCCGCCACCGTCCTGCGCGAGGCCGCGCACACGGGCGCGACCTACACACTCACCGGCCCCGCCGCTACGACACCCCGCGCGCGGGCGGCGGCGATAGCGAGGGCGCTGGGCGAACCGGTCACCTTCACCGAGCAGTCCCGCGCACAGGCCCATGAACTGATGGCGGGCTTCATGCCGCTCCCCGTGGTCGAGGCCACGCTCGACCTCCTGGGCGCGCCTACCGAGGAGGAGCGGCGGGTGAGCCCGGACGTCGAGCGGGTGGTGGGGCGGGCACCGGGTTCGTTCGCGGAGTGGGCGGAGCGCAACGCTGCGGCCTTCCGCTGACGGCCCGGCCCACCGCACGATCCCGGCCCACCGCACGATCCCGACCTACCGCACGATCCGCACCCGCCGCTCCACGCTCACCTGGTCGATGTCCGACGTCCTGATCGTCACCTTCATCGTCCAGGTGCCGGCGATGGGGATGTTGAGGGAGTTGGTGCCCCAGTAGCCGCCCTCGTCCTTGATGCCGGCGTCGAGGGGGCCGATCTTCTGGGACGGGAGGGTGAAGGAGAGGCGGAGTTCGGGGACAGTCGCGAAGCCGCCGTCGGGGCCGTAGACGACCGCTTCGACGGAGTTCTCGCCGACGCGGCCGGGGTCGATGGTGATCTGTACCTTGCCGCCGGCGTTGCCGACGCGGAAGGGGACCATCGTGACGGAGGCCGCGGGGATGCCGGCCGAGGTCGCCGTCCGCTGTGCCTCCGCCGCCGCCCGGCCGGGGAGTGTGTTGGTCAGCAGGGTGGTGATCACCAGCACGATGACGCCGACGGCGACTTCGAGCAGGACCGAGCGGCGCAGGCCGCGGCGGTATCCGTCCGGGGAGCCGTCACCGGCACCGGGGTCCGGGAGCTGCCGTTTGCCACCGGTGCCCGGCGGGGGATTCGGGTCGTCGCCGTCGTCGTCACCAGTGAGAGCCTGGGTCGTTGCCGTCGTCGTCGTCGTCGTCGCCGCCGCCGCCGCCGTCGCCGCCGTGTCCGGGCCCGCGTCCGCACCCGCACCCGCACCCGCACCCGCACCCGCACCCGCACCCGCACCCGCACCCGCACGGACCAACTCCGGTACGGGGAGCTGTACTTCGGTTCCTGCCAGCCGGGCCGTCCACTGGCGGGACCAGGCCGCCGCCGCGAGCAGCAGGAGTACCGCGCCGAGTTTCACGATCAGGATGCGGCCGTACGACGTGCCGGTCAGGGCGTTCCAGGAGCCGAGGCCGCGCCAGGACTGGTAGACGCCGGTGACGACGAGGACCGTCACCGAGATGAAGGCGAGGCGGGAGAAGCGGGCCACCGGGGCCGCTCGGAGGTCCGGGGAGCGGTAGAGGACGGTCAGGAGGGCCGTGAGGCCGCCCAGCCAGACCGACATCGCCAGCAGGTGCAGGACCGCCGAGGTCATCGCCACCGGTACCTGGATGCCGGCGGACGCGTGCTCCGCCGATGCCCAGGTCAGGGCCAGCGCGACGGCCAGGGCGGTGCCGGTGCCCAGGGCGGCCCGGCCGAACCGTTCCCGGCCCCGGAGCCGTAGGAGAAAGGCCGCTGTCGCGGCGAGGAGGAGCAGGCGGGCCGCCAGGGCCTGGCCGGGGCGGGTCGTCAGGGTGCGGGGGAGGGCGGCGGGGTCGAAGGCCGAGGCCAGGCCGGTGCCCGCCTCGTAGGGGGCGCGGAGGATGAGGAGGGCCAGGGTCGAGGCGAGGAGGGTCCACCAGCCGGTCAGGATCGGCT
This sequence comes from Streptomyces sp. NPDC091280, assembly GCF_044768565.1. NCBI lineage: Bacteria > Bacillati > Actinomycetota > Actinomycetes > Kitasatosporales > Streptomycetaceae > Streptomyces > Streptomyces sp. NPDC091280. Next base: position 609,121 of record NZ_JBIVUZ010000003.1, on the reverse strand, counting down.
TGTTGAGGATGGCGGGGTTCGGGGGGCGGCACAGGGCCAGGAAGGTGGCCGTGCCGATGAGGAGGGCGGCGGCTATGTAGGCGAAGTAGCGGGTGACGTCGTACAGGCTGCCCGTCAGGGGGTTCTCGTTCGGGGCGGTGCTGATCGGGGTGGTGGTGGCGGAGGGGTTGCCGATGGAGAAGGTGAAGGCGCCCGAGACGGGGTGGCTGTCGGCCGAGACGACGCGCCAGGCGACCGTGAAGGTGCCGGTGCCGAGCTTGGCCGGGAGGGTGACGCTCGCCGTGTCGCCGGCGCCCTTCGCGTGGTGCGCGGAACTCGTCTTCACCCGCCGGTTGTCGGGGTCGTAGACGCGGAAGGAGTCGTCGAGCAGGGCGACGGACTCGGAGAAGGTCAGGGTGAGGGTGTGAGGGGCCGACTTGAGGACGCTTCCGTCGGCGGGGTCGGTGGATTCGAGGGCGGCGTGCGCGGACGCGGTGCCCGCGCTGCCGAGGAGGAGCAGGACCAGCACGGTGCCCAGCAGCACCAGCCCTTGAACTCCTCGCCGCCGGCCGACGCCGGTGCCTCGTTCCCCGCTGCCCGCTCCCCTGTCCCATCCGTCGCGTCCAAAACGCTGTCCCTCGTTCCGTCGTCGGCGCACGTCATATCTCCGTCTTCGGACTTGCAGGCCTCGGGATACGTACGGACGCGCCCCGCCTTTCGCTCACCATGTGGGCCGGGCCGAGACTCCGCCGTCCACGACCAGGTCGTGGCCGGTGACCCAGGTGGCGAGGGAGGACGCCAGGAACACGCACGCGTCGCCCACGTCCTCGGGGCGGCCCAGCCGTCCCGTCGGTGCGGCCTCCCGCCACCTCCGCACGCCTTCGGGCCAGGCCTCTCCCAGCCCGTCCCGGTCGATCAGACCGGGCGAGACCGTGTTGACGCGGATGCCGTACGGGCCGTACTCCAGCGCCGCCGACCGCGCGTGCATCACCACGGCCGCCTTGGACGCGGAGTAGTGCGCGTGCAGCGGGGCCGGGGCGCTCGCCTCGATGGACGCGATGTGTGTCACGGAGCCGGCGCCCTGTTCCCGCATGATCTCCGCCGCCGCCTGTGTGCAGGCGAACACGCTGGTGAGGTTGGTGTCGACGACCGCCCGCCACTCGGCGGCCGTCATCCCGGGCAGCGCGCGCGTCGGCTGTACGGCCGCGTTGTTGACCAGCGCGGTCAGCCGTCCGCCGCCGAACTCCGCCGCCTCGCGGACCAGCGCCCGGCACTCGTCCTCGTCGGTCAGTTCGGCTCGCAGTACGACGGACCGGGCGCCCGACTCCCTTACCCGCGCCGCCACTTCGTCCGCCGCCGCGACCGCCGTACGGCAGTGGAGCACGACCGCCGCCGCGCCCTGTTCGGCGAAGCGCAGGGCGATGCCCCGGCCGATGCCGCCGCCCGCGCCCGTGACCAGGGCGACCTGGCCGCTCAGCAGGCCGTTCATGGGCGGCACAGTCCGGCGACGCGGGCGGCCTCGGCCGGGTAGCGGGCGGTCAACTCGGCCGCGTCGCCGTGCTCGTAGCCCTCGAAGGTGAAACCGGGCGCCATCGTGCAGCCGAAGAAGGTCCACCCGCCGTCGACCGCGACCCGCGCGCCCATCCAGGTGCCGGCCGGCACGGTGAACTGGAGGTGGTGGCCGTGCAGGACGTCCGGGCCGAGGACCGCCGTGCGGGCGGTGCCGTCAGGGGCGAGGAGCAGGAGTTCGAGCGGGTCGCCGAGGTAGAAGTGCCAGACCTCGTCGCTGGGCAGGCGGTGCAGGGCGGAGAAGTCCGGGGCGGCGAGGAGGGCGACGATCGCGGTGCCCTCGGGGCGGCCGTCGGACCGTTCCGGGCCCGCCCAGGTACGGCGGAACAGGCCGCCCTCGCGGGGGATCGGCTCCAGTCGGTAGTGGGCGACGAGGTCTTCTGGGGTCACCCCGGCAGGCTACGGGAAGGCCACCTCACGGGGGAGAAACGCCAATTGGGCGCGCTTTTCGGGCAAGTACACGTCCGGAATGTCGATCTCCGGCAGCACCACCTCCGGGCCCGCCACGAAGCCCTGCCGCAGGAAGCGCGCGATGGCCTTCTCGTTGCGCACGTCCGGATCGACCACGACCCGGCGCCGGTCCAGACCGAGCAGGACGTACCCGGCGAGGACATCCATCAGCGCCGCCGACCAGCCGGGGCGCGGGCCGTCCGGTCCGGCGGGGGCGAGCAGGAGGTGGATGCCGATGTCTCCGGGCGCTACGGCGTAGCAGTCGCCGACGCGGTCGGCCGCCGGGTCGTAGGTCTGGAGGAGGGCGACCGGTTCCTCGTCCCTGAGCACGAGGTGGGCGTGGTGGGTGTCGAGGGTGGCCATGTGGGCGTAGATCTCGGCGACTTGGGGCTGTGTGAGGCCGTTCATGCCCCAGAACGCGGCGCGTTCGTCGCGGACCCAGCGGTGGATCGTCGCCGCGTCGGCCTCGGGGTCCAGGGGCAGGACGCGGACGGTGCCGAAGCCGTCGACGTGCTGTTCGTGGACGGCTGCGCGGGTGGGCCACGTGGAGATGGGCCGCTCGGGGGTGAGGCGGGTGAAGTCGGTCGTCACGGGGGCCATTTCTCCCTTGAGCCACAAGGGCAGTTGATCGTGGTGGTGGGGTGAGGCGGGGTCTCCCGAGGCGCCCGACGGGACCACCCACAGGCTGTCCTCCCGCCGGGCCAGGTCCCACACGAACCGGGCCGCCGGGCCGCGTGCGCTCAGGTCGGTGAGCCCGGGCACGGAGGAGGTGCACAGCACGCAGTCGTGGTCACCGGACAGGCCGGGACCGGGAGTCGGGGTTCCGGGGAGGGCGCGCCAGGGTGTGAGGCGGTGGGTGTCGCCCCAGGTGCCGGGCGGTGCGGCGGCGACTTCCTCGACGGCCGCGCGTACGGTGTCCGGGCGGTCGATGCCGTACAACTTCGTTGCGCGCAGCAGGTGTTCGAGCGCGAAGCCGACGCGCGGGAGCAGCGCGAGCCACGGCTGGAACACCTCCGGGTACGCGGGCGGCTCGGCCAGCGCGGCGAACGCCGGGTGCGCCGCGAGCCGTCGTACGACCGCGCCGCGCACGGCCGCGTAGGCGGCGGCGTCGGTGCTGTCGGCGTCCATGCGGCGGTCCCAGCGCCGGAGCCGGTCGCGGAGTGCGGTGGCCTCGGGACTGAGGTCGGTGAGGGCGGCCAGGTGGTCCAACAGGGGTGCGGCGGAGCCGAGATGGGTGTCCATGTGGAGGGCGGGCATGTCGGCGGCCGACCAGTGGGAGCGGGCGGCCAGGAGTTCGGCGATGCGGTCGGCTCGGTGGGGCGGGGCGAACTCGACGCCCAGGTCGTCGAGGTGCAGTCCCGTCGTGGGGGTGGAGTGCGGGGGCTGTGGCGTTCGGTGCGGGGGCTCGGTGTGTCGGGGGGAGGCTTCCTCCGGGGGAGGGACCTCGCGGGCATGGTCGCGTGGGGTGGCCGGGCCGCGTTGGTTGGCCATGACCGCGATGCCGTCGGCGGGCGGTCCGGCGTGGGGCGGCTCGTGCCAGCCGTGCCATTCGTGGCCGGGTTCCCAGGCGGGGACCAGGCGGGTGCGGTTGGCCTCGGCGCGCAGCGGGACCTGACCGGCCACCCGGTGCAGCAGTCCGCCCTCGGTGTCGGCGGCCTGGACGACGTTGACGGGCTCGGCCCAGTCGTCGAACGCCCGGTCCACGTCGGCGACTTGGCGTGCGCGGAGGAGGGGAAGGAGGGTGGAGAAGCCGAGGTCTTCCGTCACGCGGGGCGGGTAGCGGAGGCTGATGGCGAGGGGCGGGGTGCCGGGTGGTGCGGTGAGTCCGCCGTCCAGTCCCTCCGGGCCGCCGATGACGACCGGCCCGCGTTCGGTCTCGATGACCTCGACCTCGACGGGTGTCTCCCCGGCCACCTCGACGATCTCCGTGTGCCGGGCCGCGCGCCGCCACACGCCGTCCGGGCCGAGGGCCTCCACACCGGCGCCGGTGCGGCGCAGGCGCTCGCGGTAGAGGTCCTGGTAGTCGGCCATCGCGTTGGTGATGGCCCAGGCGACCGTGCCGGTGTGACCGAAGTGGGCGATGCCGGGGACGCCGGGCACGGCGAGGCCGACCACGTCGAACTCCGGGCAGGAGAGGTGGACTTGCTGGTAGACGCCGGGGTCTTCGATGAAGCGGTGCGGGTCGCCGGCGAGGACGGGCAGGCCGGTCGTGGTCCGGGCCCCGCTCACCAGCCAGCCGTTGCTGCCGGAGGTGCCGGGCCCGTCCGTGGCGAACAGGCCGACCGCGTCGGGCCCGAGGTGCCGTATCGCCTCCTCCCGCCACAACTTCGCCGGAAACCCGGCGAACAGGATGTGCGTGGCGAGCCAGACGGCGAGGGGGGTCCAGGGTTCCCAATGGCCGGGCTTGAGGCCTGAGTTGGTGAATTCGGGGGCGAGGGTGGGGGCGAGGGTGGGGGTGGTGGCGGGGGCGGGGGCCGACTCGGCAGACCCGGCAGACCCGGCAGGCCCGGCAGGCCCGGCAGGCCCGGCAGGCCCGGCAGGCCCGGCGGCACGATCGGGTGCCTCGCCCGAATTCGCAGGCCCGGGTCCCGAATTGCCTGCGGTCAGGCCCTCGTTGACGCCGTCGACGTATGCCCGTACCCAGCGGGCGGTCTCCGGGTCCCGTCGCTCCAGTGCGGTGAAGCAGCGTCTCGCCGTGTCGTCCAGGCGGGCTCGGCGGGCGAAGAGGTCCCAGGGGAGGGCGCTCGTGCCGAGGAACGCGGCCGAGGTGCCCTGGGCGCGATGGCGTTCGACCTCCAGTTGCCAGGCGCGGTCGCGCGCCGTGGCGCGGCCCTGGGCGTGGGCGAGTTCGTCGGCGCTGTCGGCCCGCAGGTGGGGGATTCCCCAGGCGTCGCGGTAGGTCCTGGCAGCGCGGTGGATCTCGCTCGTCACCCTGTGGCCTTTCTGCCCTGCGGCTGCTTTTTAGGTTAGCCTTGCCTAAGTTCTTGGTGGGGAAAGCGTACGCGAAGGGTGAAGAGACGATGGTGCAGGGGCGCGGCTGGGAGGGCGCGGTGCTCAAGCTGCTGCGCGCGAAGGACTTCGAGTTCACCGTGACCCGGGCGGAGGACGTCACCCCGCACTACCGCCGCCTCCGCCTCACCGACGGCGGCATGCTCGCGGCGACCGGCGTCCACCCGACGATGTGGGTCCGGCTCTGGTTCGACAACGCGGGCAAGCCGCACCAGCGGGCGTACACCCTGGTCGACCCCGACCCGGCGGCCGGTACCTTCGGCCTCGAATTCGCCCTGCACGAGGGCCGCGCGAGCGACTGGGCGCGGGCCGCGAAGCCCGGCGACACGATCGAGGCGACGGTCCAGGGCACCGGCTTCGAGGCCCCCGACCCGGCCCCCTCCCACCTCTTCGTCGTCGGCGACCCGGCATCCGTCCCCGCCGTCAACTCCCTTCTGGAGGCGGTGGGTTCGACCGTCCCGGCGACGATCTGGTTCGAGGGCGAGCCCGACGGACTCCCCCTCCGCACCGATCCGGACCGGCACGAGATCCGCGCGCTCCCCAGGGGCCGACTGGCCGAGCGGATCCGCACCGACCTTCCCAGCCTCCTCCGGGCCACCCCCGACCCCTACGTCTGGATCACCTGCGACACGACGACGACCCGCGCGCTGTCGTCGTACGTCCGCAAGGAACTGGGGGTACGGCGGGAGCGGGTGCACGCGTTGGGGTACTGGCGCGCGACCTGAGACCGCACGTGAGCGAAGAGGAGGGCGGGGACTAGGAGGCGCCCCACTCCGGGACGCGCCATCATCGACCCATGGACGTCACCCTTCACCTCGCCCAGGACCCCGAGGCCGACGAACTCCTCGGCCGCTCCCCGCTCGCCGCGCTGGTCGGGATGCTGCTCGATCAACAGGTGCCGATGGAGTGGGCGTTCAAGGGGCCGCACACGATCGCCGACCGGCTCGGGGCCACCGATCTGGACGCGCACGACATCGCCGCCCGCGACCCCGAGGCCTTCGCGGCGCTGCTCTCCGAGAAGCCGGCCGTGCACCGCTACCCGGGCTCGATGGCCAAGCGGATCCAGCAGCTGTGCCAGTACCTCGTCGAGCACTACGACGGGGACGCGAGCGCCGTATGGGCGGGCGTGGGGACCGGGGCCGAACTGCTGAGGCGGCTTGAGGCGCTGCCCGGGTTCGGCAGGCAGAAGGCGCAGATCTTCCTGGCCCTGCTCGGCAAACAGCTCGGGGTGACGCCGAAGGGCTGGCGGGAGGCGGCCGGGGCGTACGGCGAGCCCAAGTCGTACCGTTCCGTCGCCGACATCACCGGGCCCGAGTCGCTGACCAAGGTCCGCGCGCACAAGCAGGAGATGAAGGCGGCGGCGAAGGCCGCGAAGGCGGCCGGCGGGAAGTAGCGGGCCGGTCCGCCACCTGGGACAACGCACGGCCCCTTCAGACGCACGGCTCCTTCAGCCGGACGGCCCGTCTCCGGTGGCGGGCCGTGCGGTCCCGGTCAGAGCATGGACCATGACCGAGGCATCGAGCGGCTCCTCCTGGGGCCCGGAGTTCGACGACCGCCGCGCCCACGCGACGCGGCCCCCGCACGACGACCGGTACCGGGAACCCGACCTCGAAGGTCCCCTGCACGCCCTGTCCAAGGCCGCGTGGCAGGTAGTCCTGCTCACGGGCGTCGCGTCGCTGGTCCTGGGCGTCCTGGTGCTGGTGTGGCCGGGCGCGTCCCTGTTCGCGGCGGGCATCCTGTTCGGCATCTACCTGCTGATCAGCGGTGTCTTCCAGCTGGTCTCCGCGTTCGGCACGCACAAGGCGACCTCGCTGCGGGTGCTGGCGTTCATCAGCGGCGCGCTGTCGATCGTGCTGGGCCTGTTCTGCTTCCGCGGTCCGATGCAGTCGATCCTGCTGCTCGCCCTGTGGATCGGCATCGGCTGGCTGATCCGGGGCATCACGCAGACCCTGGCCGCGGCCTCCGACAAGAACATGCCCGCCCGCGGCTGGCAGATCTTCCTCGGCGTCGTCACGTTCGTCGCCGGCATCGTCCTCATCGACTCGCCGTTCCGCTCGGTCGCCGTCCTCACCCTCGTGGGCGGCATCTGGCTGGTGGCGGTCGGCGTCGTGGAGATCATCACGGCGATCCGGATGCGCGGCCGGGCCCAGCAGCTCCCGACGTCCGCCTGACCCGACCCCCACCCCCTACTCCATGCGGGCGTATCTGACTCCGGACGCGCTGAACGCCGTAGCTCCGCAGGGCAGATTGACCCCCGTGAGCACCGCACGCAGCCTCCCCCGCAGCCGTGCCTGGCTGCGGGCGCTCGTGCTGCTGCTCGCCCTGCTGGTGCCGGGCACGCACGCGGAACCGCGCGCGACACCGCTCGCCTCGTCCGTCGAGACGACGCCCATCGAGTACGACGCCCTCGACACGGCCACAGCAGTTCTACGGCCCTCCTCCCCCGCCGTCCCGCGCCCCGCCCCACCCCTGCGTCCGGCACCGGCGTCCCCGGCCCCCGGGGCCCGCCCCCTCCCCGCGCCGCCCGGAGCGTCGTACACCCTGCGCGCCCAACGGACCGTGATCCTGCGCTGCTGACGAACCGACCGCCCCACCAGGCCCGTCAGTCCGTCCGTACGACGCGAGGAGCACACCCATGCCCATCGACCCGTACGCGGTCCTACGCGCCCTCCTGCGCGCAGAGGCCGCCCGCAACACCCCCAAGCCGGAGACCCGCCGCCCCGAACCGCAACGGCCCCCGGAGGAACCGAAGCGCTGATCCGCCTGTAGGCGCGGCGGGGGCTGGGGCGGCCAAGCCCCCGCCCCGTCCCCGCCGCGCGAGCGCTACCGCTTTCGTCTGGCCGTGCCGAACAGGGAACGGGTGATCTCCCGGCCGATCTGGGTGCCGACGGAGCGGGCCAGGGACTTGAACATGCCGCTGCCGATGACCTGTTGGACCATCGACTCGTCCTCCTTCTCTTTCTCCCTCTCCTTGGCCTGAGGCCTCTCCGCTGGTGTCGGCTTCGGTGATCCGGTCGGAGACGGTCCCGGCCCGGTCAGTTTTTCGTAGGCCGACTCTCTGTCCACAGCCTGTGCGTAACGGCCGTAGAGAGGTGAGGACTTGACCGCTTCGTCGAGGGCGGTCGGGGGGATCGGGCCCATCAGGGATTCCGGGGCGCGGAGGCGGGTGACGGCCACCGGGGTCGGGGCGCCGTTCTCGCTCAGGACCGTGACCACCGCCTCGCCCGTGCCCAGGCCCGTCAGGATCTCCTCCAGGTCGTAGGCGGAGTTCGGGAAGGTCTTCACCGTGGCCTTCAGTGCCTTCTGGTCGTCGGGGGTGAAGGCGCGCAGCGCGTGCTGGACGCGGTTGCCGAGTTGGGCCAGGACGTCGGCGGGGACGTCCTTCGGGGTCTGCGTCACGAAGAAGACGCCGACCCCTTTCGAGCGAATCAGGCGGACGGTCTGCGTGATGGAGTCGAGGAAGGCCTTGGAGGCGTCGTTGAAGAGCAGGTGCGCCTCGTCGAAGAAGAAGACGAGCTTCGGCTTGTCGGCGTCGCCGACCTCCGGGAGGTCGTGGAAGAGGTCGGCCAGGAGCCACATCAGGAAGGTCGAGAAGAGTTGTGGTCTGTCCTGGACGGCGGGGAGTTCGAGGACCGAGACCGTGCCCCGGCCGTCCGCAGCTGTGCGCAGCAGCTCGCTCGTGTCGAACTCCGGCTCGCCGAAGAAGTCCGCCATGCCCTGCGCCTCGAACGCGGTGAGGGAGCGGAGGATCACGCCGGCCGTGGCCGTCGACAGGCCGCCGATGTTCTTCAGTTCCGGCTTGCCCTCGTCCGAGGTCAGGAAGGTGACGACGGCCCGCAGGTCCTTGAGGTCGATCAGCTCCAGGCCCTTGGTGTCGGCGTAGTGGAAGATCAGGCCGAGGGACTGCTCCTGGGTCTGGTTGAGCTGGAGGACCTTGGAGAGCAGTACCGGGCCGAAGCCGGTGATCGTGGCGCGGACGGGGATGCCGTGGCCGATGCCGCCGAGGGCGTAGAACTCGGCCGGGAAGCCGGTCGCCGTCCATTGTTGACGGACCTCCGCGGCCCTGCCCGCGACCTTGTCGTTCGGTACGCCCGGCGCCGAGATGCCCGACACATCGCCCTTCACGTCCGCCAGGAACACCGGCACGCCCTGCGCCGAGAGCTGCTCGGCGACGAGCTGGAGCGTCTTGGTCTTGCCGGTGCCGGTGGCGCCGGCGACCAGGCCGTGGCGGTTGAGCATCGGGAGGGGGATGCGGATCTGCGCGTCGGGCAGGCAGGCCCCGTCCCAGAGCAGGGCGCCCAGATCGAGTGCGGGTCCTGTGAAGGCGTACCCGGCGGCGATCTTCTCGCTGTCACTCATATCAGGCCCCTGTTCCCTTTTTGCCCGTCTTTGCGGCATCTTTTCCAGCGTCGCACTCCGCCTCCATGGCTGCGCCCGGAACGTCATGACCGGTAGGCTTTCCGTGTGATCTTCAAGCGCATCGGAAACGGCCGGCCGTACCCCGACCACGGCCGGGAAAGCACCCGGCAGTGGGCGGACGTCGCGCCGCGCCCGGTCCGCCTCGATCAGCTGGTGACGACCAAGGGCCAGCTCGACCTGGAGACCCTGCTGGCCGAGGACTCGACCTTCTACGGCGACCTCTTCGCGCACGTCGTGAAGTGGCAGGGCGACCTGTATCTGGAGGACGGCCTGCACCGCGCGGTCCGCGCCGCGCTCCAGCAGCGGCAGGTCCTCCACGCGCGCGTCCTTGAGCTGGACTGACCCGCTCCGGTAGACCGTTGACCCTTTCGGGTTGGTCTTGGCGCTGTCGAATGATCATCTAGTAGGCATCACCGCCCGGGCGCACTACGCTGCGCTCATGAGCATGCTGACTCCCCCAGGCATGGGCGGCCAGTACCGGATCACGGGGGACAAATACCCGCGCATGCGCCGTCCGCGGCGCCGCGGACGGCTCGTCCTCATGGCGGTCGCGTCCGTCGCCGTACTGGGTGTGGGCGGGTGGGGCACCTTGCAGCTCATCGACGTCTTCACCGGTGGCGGCAAGCAGGCCGCGGCGGCCGGTCCCAAGGCGGACTGCGCCTCCAAGGTGACCGCCTCGCCCACCACGAACGCGGCCGTCCCGAAGCCCGCCCAGATCACCGTGAACGTCTACAACGCCACACCCCGCAGCGGCCTCGCCAAGTCGACCGCCGACGAGCTGAAGAAGCGCGGGTTCCTGATCGGCGACGTGGGCAACGCGTCCGCGCAGTTCGACAAGAAGGTCAAGGGCACCGGGATACTGCTCGGCCCCGCCGCCTCCCTCGACACCTCGCTGCCCGTCCTCGCCACCCAGCTCACCGGCGCCGAGCGCCGCACCGAGGCCACCCGCAAGGGCACCGCCGTCGACCTGATCATCGGCACCGCCTTCAAGGACCTCACCGCGAAGGCAGCCGCCGACAAGGCCCTGGCCGCGCTGAGCGCACCGGCACCGGCGGGCAGCGCCTCGCCCAAGGCGTGCTCGTAGCCGAAGGCGTGCCCGCCACCCCGTAGGCGTTCCCGCGCGCACGAAAACTCCCGTACGGCAGGTAAGAGCCGTACGGGAATTCGGTGTTGAACGGTGGTGGCTACTCCGCCGCGCCGTAGAGCCGGTCGCCCGCGTCGCCGAGGCCCGGGACGATGTAGCCGTGCTCGTTCAGGCGCTCGTCGACCGAGGCCGTCACGACCGTCACCGGGGTGCCCGCCAGGTCGCGCTCCATGACCTCGACGCCCTCGGGGGCGGCCAGCAGGACCACGGCCGTCACGTCGTCGGCGCCGCGCTTGATCAGCTCGCGGATCGCCGCGACCAGGGTGCCGCCGGTGGCCAGCATCGGGTCCAGGACGTACACCTGGCGGCCCGAGAGGTCCTCCGGCATGCGCGTGGCGTACGTGGAGGCCTGGAGCGTCTCCTCGTTGCGCACCATGCCCATGAAGCCGACCTCGGCCGAGGGCAGCAGCCGGACCATGCCGTCCAGCATGCCGAGGCCGGCCCGCAGGATCGGCACCACCAGCGGGCGCGGGTAGGACAGCTTGACGCCGGTGGTCGGGGCGACCGGCGTCGTGATGTCGACCTGTTCGGTGCGCACGTCGCGCGTGGCCTCGTAGGCGAGCAGGGTGACCAGCTCGTCGGCCAGGCGGCGGAAGGTCGCGGAGTCGGTGCGCCGGTCGCGCAGCGTGGTGAGCTTGTGGGCGACCAGGGGGTGGTCGACGACGTGGAGACGCATGTCCACAACAGTAGCCGGGCCCCGCGGCTGCCGCGGCCCCCCTGCGGTCGGCCCCGGCGACGCCCCCACCGGCCGCGATTCCGTCCGCACTGGCATCAAACCGCCCGTCCGGGGGAAAGTGGGAGGGACGGACCGGGGTGGTGAGCCGATGCCTGACCGTGAGTCCCACGAGGACCCGTCGCGGCACGAGAGCCGGGAGAGCGATGCCGAGCGCCGACGGCGCCGGGCGCAGTTCCTGCGCGACCTGACCGAGGCCCGTGAGCTGCGCGACCGTGTCCAGCCCCGGCGCGCCAAGGCCGCCCGGCTGCGCCACGCCATGCGTATGCGCACCTTCCGCTGGTAGTTGAGGCCTGCCTCACAGGACCTTGTAAGGCCAACCGGGTGCGTGCGCACGGCGATCGGCGCGTACGATCCCGCTGGTGGTCGATCAAACACGGGCGGACACAGGGAGCCGAAGATGTCCCCTGAACGCCTTGTTTCTGCCACGATTCCGAGTGGGTGGGGCTCGGAGCACGAGCTCTCCCCGCCCGTAACCTCCGCCGGGGGGACCCCCAACCGGCACGCCTAAGACCAGTGGGAGAGTCACGGTGTACTTCGCCGCACTGCTCGCGCGCACCGAAGACGGGTGGGAAGCGAGCGACACAGAGCTCGACGATGTCGAGAGCCTGTCGGATCTGGCCGAACTGGCCCGTGAAGCCTCGCCCGAGGACGACACGGTGCTGGTGCTCATCGAGCAGGAGGACGCCTGGTTCGGCGTCGTCCGCATCGACGGCGAGGACGACCCCCGGATCTACGTCTCGGACGCAGCCGCGGCAGCCCGCAGCTCGTACGGCGAGATCCTGCTCACGGACGAGCTGCTCGGCAGGGATCCGGACGACGACGATGTCGTCGACCTGGACTCCCTCGACCTCGACGGCACCGAGGACGGTGACTCCGAGGAGGACGACGACGAGGACGGCACCTCGGCCGAGGCCGTTCCGCACAGCCCGGTCGGGGACAGCCAGATCCTCGACGACCTGGGCGTGGGCGAGAAGGAACTGCGTCAACTCGACGCCGACGACGCGCTGAGCGCCATCGCCGAGGCCCTGGGGGCCTCGGAGGTCCTGGAGACCGTCCGCTGACCGCAGCACACGCAGAAGGGCCTTCGGACCCGGTACGCGACCACTGGCGGGCCGCGATGCGGCTCGCCCTGGCCGAGGCCGGAGCGGCAGCCCGGGGCGGCGACGTCCCGGTCGGCGCGGTCGTACTGTCCCCGGACGGTACGACCGTGCTCGCCGGCGGCCACAACGAACGTGAGGCGACCGGCGATCCGACGGCGCACGCCGAGGTCCTCGCGATCCGGCGCGCGGCGGCGGAGACCGGCGAGTGGCGGCTGTCCGGCTGCACGCTCGTCGTCACCCTGGAACCCTGCACGATGTGCGCGGGCGCCCTCGTGCAGTCCCGGGTCGACCGGGTCGTCTACGGCGCCCGGGACGAGAAGGCCGGCGCGGCCGGCTCGCTCTTCGACGTGGTCCGCGACCGGCGCCTCAACCACCGCCCGGAGGTGATCGGCGGCGTGCTGGCGGACGAATGCGCGCACCTGCTCACGGAGTTCTTCCGGGATCGCTGATTACCGATTTCAAACCACGCCCCACCTTGTTGTAAGGTCTCTCTCGGTAGCGTGTCCGAGCGGCCGAAGGAGCTCGCCTCGAAAGCGAGTGTGGCGCAAGTCACCGAGGGTTCAAATCCCTCCGCTACCGCTTCTGGAGGGCCCCGTCGAGAGACGGGGCCCTTCGTGCGTAGATCAAAAATCGGGCCGTGACGGTTACACTCACCGCCGGCAACAGGGGGCCCACGGGCACGGACGTCACAGGGGAGGCCGCGATGGCGGTGAACGCGAAGAAGATCGCCGTCTATGTGCTTGTGGTCTTCGCGCTGTATGTGATCATCACCAAGCCGGCGAAGGCGGCCGACTACGTCCAGATAGGTTTCGAGGGCATATCGGACGCCGCGAAGGCCATCGGCGACTTCATGACCTGGCTGGCCGACGGGGCGCACTAGCCGACCGACGGCCTCGAAGTCCGACTCCGCACTCCACCACGGCATCACGGCACTACGGCCCTCCGTCGTTTCGGCGGAGGGCCGTAGTGCCGTAGTGCGTCCTATCGACCGATTTGCCACTCAACACGGCGTAACGAAGCGATATGCGGTGCTTGCACACAGTGCACATGTGTTGTGATGCTATGACCGCTATTGACGGATGAGTTGACCGATGAAGAGGTGGCGTTGACCGTGTCGGCCAGTACTGCGCCGCCCCAGGAAGTCACGGAAGTCACAGAAGTCACGGAAGCCCCGCCGGCCGCGCCGCGCAGCCGCGGTGCCGACACCCGGGCCCTGACCCAGGTGCTGTTCGGCCAGCTCAAGGGACTCCAGCCGGGCACGCCGGAGCACAACCGGGTGCGCGGGGCGCTCATCGAGGCCAACCTCCCGCTCGTGCGCTACGCCGCCGCCCGCTTCCGCTCCCGCAACGAGCCGATGGAGGACGTCGTCCAGGTCGGCACGATCGGTCTGATCAACGCCATCGACCGCTTCGACCCGGACCGGGGCGTGCAGTTCCCGACCTTCGCGATGCCGACCGTCATCGGCGAGATCAAGCGCTACTTCCGTGACAACGTCCGCACGGTCCATGTCCCGCGCCGGCTGCACGAGTTGTGGGTGCAGGTCAACGCGGCGACCGAGGACCTGACGACCGCCTTCGGGCGCACTCCGAGCACCGCCGAGATCGCCGAGCGGCTGCGGATCGGCGAGGACGAGGTGCTGTCCTGCATCGAGGCCGGCCGCTCGTACCACGCGACCTCCCTGGAGGCCGCCCAGGAGGGCGACGGACTGCCCGGCCTGCTGGACCGGCTCGGCTACGAGGACCCGGCCCTGGACGGCGTGGAACACCGCGACCTGGTCCGGCATCTGCTCGTCCAACTCCCGGAGCGCGAACAGCGGATCCTGCTCCTGCGCTACTACAGCAACCTCACCCAGTCGCAGATCAGCGCGGAACTCGGCGTCTCCCAGATGCACGTCTCGCGGCTCCTCGCGCGCAGCTTCCAGCGGCTGCGCTCCGCGAACCGCATCGAGGCGTAGGGCCGTATCGAGCCGTAGAACCGCGTCGAGGCACAACCGAAAGCGCTGGCGAACCGTCACCGGTACGAACGAATCGCACATCAGGGCTCTTCCCGACAGTTCTGCGCCGAAAAACCGTCAGACCCCCTGTTTCCAGGGCTGATTCGTAACTGACATGTCGACATGTCACTACAGCGTGTTGCCGACATGTGACATTCTGCCGGAAGCGCGTTTGCCGTGGCCCAGGCTCCGGTATTCAGGTGAAGGCACCGCTCCCCCGACGGGGGCGATCGCCGCGACCGTCCCGCGACCCAAAGGGGGTGGCATGTCCGCAGACCAGGGCAGCTCGAAGGTGCTCACGCTCACGCTCGCCAAGAGCGAGGCCGAGCCCGCACTCGACGCCGTTACGGTCCTTGAGGCCGTACCCGCCGTACCGGCCCCGGCCCTCCCGACCACGGGAGCCATCGACACCCGCACCCTGTCCCGCTCCCTCTTCCTGCGGCTCGCCGCACTCGACGAGAACAGCCCCGAGCGCGGTTACGTACGGGACACCCTCATCGAGCTCAACCTCCCGCTGGTGCGTTACGCCGCCGCGCGTTTCCGCTCCCGGAACGAGCCGATGGAGGACATCGTCCAGGTCGGCACGATCGGCCTGATCAAGGCGATCGACCGGTTCGACTGCGAACGCGGGGTGGAGTTCCCGACGTTCGCGATGCCGACCGTCGTGGGCGAGATCAAGCGCTTCTTCCGCGACACCTCGTGGTCGGTGCGGGTCCCGCGGCGGCTCCAGGAGCTGCGGCTGGCCCTGACGAAGGCCAGCGACGAGCTCTCCCAGAAGCTGGACCGTTCCCCGACCGTCCCCGAACTCGCCGCCGTACTGGGCGTGTCCGAGGAGGACGTGGTCGACGGCCTCGCGGTCGGCAACGCGTACACGGCCTCCTCGCTCGACTCCCCGGCCCCCGAGGACGACGGCGGCGAGGGCTCCCTGGCGGACCGCCTCGGCTACGAGGACACGGCCCTGGAGGGCGTGGAGTACCGCGAGTCCCTCAAGCCGCTGCTGGCCAAGCTCCCGCCCCGCGAGCGCCGGATCATCATGCTGCGCTTCTTCGCCAACATGACCCAGTCGCAGATCGGCGAGGAGGTCGGCATCTCCCAGATGCACGTCTCCCGCCTCCTCACGCGCACCCTGTCGACCCTGCGCGAGGGCCTGATCTCGGACTGACCGTCCCGAAGCGGAGCCCCGGGGTTCCTATTTGACGGAGTGTCAGCCACCATGGCGCGATGCGTCGTCGTCCCTCACGGACAACTGGCCGCCGAGGCGCCCTCCTGGGCGCGTCGGCGGCCGTCGCGTGCGTGACGCTCACCGCGTGCGCGGGCGGCCCCGACGACGGCTACGCGGCGGTCGGCCCACCCCGCCCGCCCTCGGCCACGACGGCCCGCCCGACCGCCGGCGTGACGCTGGTACCGCTGGACCCCCCGAAGTCACCGCGGGCTAAGGGGACTTCGGCCGGGGAAACCCCCGCCGAGGGGACGTCGGCCACCGGTCCGCCCAAGGACACCGGGTCCGGCCCTGGCAGCACCCGGTCACCGGCACCGCCTCCAGCCACCGGCCCTACGGCGACGACCCGCGCCGCCCTGACCTGGAGCACCCCCACCCGCGCCCCCACGGCCCACCGCCGGTGCGAGGCCGTGACGCTGGCCTTCCACAACTCCGGCGGCACGGCGGTCCGTTCGGGGTCGGTGACCTTCGGGACGCACATCATCGGGGCTCTGGGAATCGACTGGGCGACGATCGACTCCACCGAGCGGCTCCCGGTACCGATCGCGCCCGGCGCGCGGGAGAAGAAGACCTGGACGGTGTGCGTGGACGCGTGGCGCGTACCGCTGGGCACACACGTCGAGACCCGGGACGTGTCGGTCACGTGGCGGTGAGCACCGGCTCGCCACGGGGCCGGCCCGCAGGCCGGCCCGGGTAACGCGTTCGGCGCTACATCATCGCCATGTACACCACCGCCGCCACGACCAGCACGGCGACGACGACGCCGACGATCAGGCCGATGCGGGGGCCGGCGGAGGCGGCGGCCTGCTGCTGGTGGCCGCCCTGGGGGGTCTCGTCGACGAAGGCGCGGAACATCTGGGTGCTGCCGGCGGGGTCGTAGTTGCCCTCGGGGCCCTGGGTGTTGTTTGCCATGGGCCGAGACACTAGCGAATCCCCGGGGGACACCCAAGTGCGGGGCCTCGCGCGGCCATTCCCACCTGTGGGTTTACGTTCGCCAATGCTTGCCTTTGCCAACTTTTTATGCCATGCCCACCCGTTTTATTTGCCTGTAGCAACCAACCTCTCTTATGGTTGCCCTAAGCAACCGAACGGGGAGAGTCAGGGGAGGTGTGATGGCCGAGCGGGCGCAGTACGAGGAGCTGATGCGTCAGTTCAGTGCCTTCGGCGCCGTACGCAGGGAGCTGGGACGGATCCTGCCGTCCGAGTGCCCCAGCGGTTCCGCGGCCGTCCTGACCCTGCTCTGCCGGCACGGCGACATGCGTATGAGCAGGCTCGCCGAGCTGCTCGCCGTGGACATGTCCGTGACCAGCCGCCATGTGGCGCACGTCGCCGCCCGCGGCTGGATCGAACGGTCCCCCGACCCCGCCGACAAGCGCTCCCGCATCCTGCGCCTCACCCCCAGCGGCCTGGCCCAGGTGGACGAACTCTCCCGGCGGACCGCCCAGTTGCTCGCCGACCGGCTGGGCGACTGGAGCGACGACGAGGTCGGCCAGCTGATCCGGCTCATGACCCGGCTGCGGACCAGCTTCGACGACAGCCGCAGCGCCCCGCCGAGGCCCACCCCGGCCGAAACCCCCCACGCACCCCACACCCCCCACCCAGCACTCGACCGCACCACCCGTACACCCGCATAAGCACGGAAGAAAAGGAAGCTCATGGCAACGACCACACCAGCCGGTGTGCGGGCTCACGCCAAGCACGGAGGGGGATCCCCCGCGGCCCCCGACGGCGCTCCGATGACACACCGGCAGATCATGGAGGCGCTCTCCGGGCTGCTGCTCGGTCTGTTCGCCGCGATCATCTCCTCGACGATCGTCACCAACGCCCTGCCGACCATCATCGGCAGCCTGGGCGGCGGCCAGGAGGCCTACACCTGGGTCGTCACCGCGGCCCTGCTCTCCATGACGGCCTCGGTGCCGCTGTGGGGCAAGATGGCGGACCTGGTCAGCAAGAAGGCCCTGGTCCAGATATCGCTGATCATCTACATCATCGGCTCGGTCGTCGCCGGTCTCGCGCAGAACCCGGCGATGCTGATCAGCGCCCGTGTCATCCAGGGCCTCGGCGCGGGCGGTCTGTCCGCGCTCGTGCAGGTCGTGATGGCCGCGATGATCTCCCCGCGCGAACGCGGCCGGTACTCCGGCTACACCGGCGCCACCTTCGCGGTCGCGACCGTGGGCGGTCCGCTGCTCGGCGGTGTGATCACCGACACCTCGTGGCTCGGCTGGCGCTACTGCCTGTTCGTCGGCATCCCCTTCGCGCTGGTCGCGCTGATCGTGCTCCAGAAGACGCTGAACCTCCCGGTCGCCAAGCGGAAGGTCAAGGTCGACTGGGCCGGCGCCTTCTTCATCACCGCCGCCGCCTCGCTGCTGCTGCTCTGGGTGACCTTCGCCGACGACAAGTACGACTGGCTGTCGTGGCAGACGTACACGATGGTGGGCGGCACGGTCCTGCTGGCGCTGCTGTTCGTGTTCACCGAGACCCGGGCGAGCGAGCCGATCATCCCGCTGCGCCTGTTCCGCAACCGCACCGTCTCGCTCGCTTCGCTGGCCTCGCTGTTCGTCGGGGTCGGCATGTACTCGGGCACGGTCTTCTTCTCCCAGTACTTCCAGCTGGCCCGCGACAAGTCCCCGACGATGTCCGGTGTCATGACGATCCCGATGATCGGCGGCCTGTTCGTCGCGTCGATGGTCTCCGGCCGCTTCATCACGAAGACCGGCCGCTGGAAGGGCTGGCTGGTCGCCGGCGGTCTCTTCCTCACCGCGGGCCTGGCCCTGCTCGGCCTGATGCGCTACGACACCCCGTACTGGGAACTGTCCATCTACATGGCCATGTTGGGGATCGGCGTCGGCACGATGATGCAGAACCTGGTGCTCTCCACGCAGAACCAGGTCACCCCGAAGGACCTCGGCGCCGCCTCCTCCACGGTGAGCTTCTTCCGCTCGCTCGGCGGCGCGGTCGGCGTCGGCGTGCTCGGCTCGGTGATGTCCGGCCGGATCACGCACTACGCCAAGGACACCGTCACCTCGCTCGACCCGCAGTCGCAGGCCGCCGCCGCGAAGGCCGTCGGCAGCAGCGCGCTCCCGGACATGGACGCCCTGCCGAGCACGGTCCGCACCTGGCTGGAGGGCGCCTACGGCCACGGCATCGCCGACGTCTTCCTCTACGCGGCGCCCTTCGCGCTCATCGCCTTCGTCGTCGTCCTGTTCATCAAGGAGGTCCCGCTGCGGACCTCCGGCGGACTGGCCCAGGCGGCCGAGGAGGCCGTGGGTGTGCTGGACGCGGCCGAGGTTCCGCCGCCGGCCCGGGAGGAGATCGCACCCGTGACCACATCCGACCCCACACCCGACTCCACGTCCGACCCGGCGCCCCTGGTGGGCGGGATTCCCCTCCGCGGCTTCGTGCGCGGTGCCGAGAGCGCGCCCCTGCCACAGGCCGCCGTCACGCTGATCTCCCTCGGGGGACGCCAGTTGGGCCGCTCGGTCACCCAGGCGGACGGCTCCTACACGCTGGACGCGCCGAGCGTCGGCTCGTACGTCCTGATCGCCTCCGCGGACGGCTTCCAGCCGCAGGCCTCGACGGTCGTGGTCAACGGCCACGAGCCGGTCGCCTACGACGTCCTGCTGAGCGGCACCAGCGGCCTCAACGGGCTGGTGCGGGCGGCCGATTCGGGGCTGCCGGTCAAGGACGCGATGGTGATCGTGACCGATGTGCGCGGTGATCTGCTGTCCGCCGGGACCACCGGTGAACAGGGCGAGTTCGCGTTCGCCGAGCTGGTGCCGGGGGCGGTGACCGTCGCGGTGAACGCCGACGGGTACCGGCCGCGCGCGCTGCCCGTCGAGGTCGGCGGCACCGGGGTCACCCGGGTCGAGATCGACCTCGACTCCGGCGCCCGGGTGCTGGGCGTGGTCCGTGCCCCGCACGGCCCGCTGGCCGACGCCCGCGTCACCCTCGTGGACGCGGCGGGCAACGTGGTCGGCACCGCCACCACCGGGACGGACGGGGCGTACGCCTTCACCGACCTGAGCGGCGGCGAGTACACGGTGATCGCGACGGGCTACCCGCCGGTCGCCACCGCCCTCACCGTGAACGGCCGCGGAGCGGACGGCCACGACATCGAACTCGCCCACCCCGGCGAGTAGTTCATCCCCGCACCCCGGCCCGTGGAACGTGTCCCGAGCGGAGGCACGCACCACGGGCCGGTCCCATTCGTACCGCCGTACCGCAAGGAGCCAGAAGGACATGGGACTGACCGCGAAGATCCGTACCCGCGACGGATGGGCCGTGTCGCACGCGGTCGTCACGGTGACCGACCCGACCGGGGCGCAGGTGCTGCGGGCCGAGGCGGACGCGGAGGGGGCGGTGCGGGACCCGAACCCGCTGGCCCCCGGGCCGTACACGGTGATCGTGACCGCCGTCGGGTACGCGCCCGCCGCCGCCACCGCGATCGTCACCGCGAGCGGCCGGGCCGAGGTCGGCACGCTCACGCTGGCCCGGCAGGGCGGCACCGAACTCCCGCCGCCCGGCCCCTGGACCGTCGACCCGGCGCACTCCACGGTCGGCGCGCTCGCCCAGCACCTGGGCATCTCCAGCGTGCGGGGCCGCTTCACCGACTTCACGGCCGGCGTCGAGATCGCACCCGACGACATCGCCAAGTCCCGGGTGGAGGCGGTCATCCGGGCCGCGTCCATCGACACCGGCAACGGCATGCGCGACGAGCACCTGCGGTCCGCGGACTTCCTGGACGTGGCCCGCTTCCCGGAGATCAC
Organism: Streptomyces sp. NPDC091280; assembly: GCF_044768565.1. Taxonomy (NCBI): domain Bacteria; kingdom Bacillati; phylum Actinomycetota; class Actinomycetes; order Kitasatosporales; family Streptomycetaceae; genus Streptomyces; species Streptomyces sp. NPDC091280. Next base: position 588,737 of record NZ_JBIVUZ010000003.1, on the reverse strand, counting down.
CTACCGCTCCACGGCCCTGACCGCCGCCGGTTCCGACCGCTGGACGGTCTCCGGCGAACTGACCCTGCACGGCGTCGTACGGCCCGTCGCCCTCGACCTCGCCTACCTCGGCACCGGCGCCGACCCCTGGGGCGGCACCCGGGCCGCGTTCCGCGCGACCACGGAACTGCGCCGCGAGGACTTCGCCATGAACTACAACCAGGTCGTCCAGGCGGGCATCGCCGCGATCGGCACGACCCTCAAGGTCGAACTGGACATCCAGGCGGTGCAGGGGGAGTCACTGCCTCAGGCGTGACAGGGCGCCGTGCGCCTAGGGTGGCGGTATGGCACCGAACATCGCGACCAACACCACCGTCTCCCTGGCCGAGTTGCTCGACTTCGTACGACCCCGCCACCGCGCCCTGCTGCTGACCCGCAGGTCCGACGGCGGCCCGCAGGCCTCGCCGCTGACCTGCGGGGTCGACGACTCCGGGCGGATCGTGGTCTCCACCTATCCGGAGCGCGCCAAGACCCGCAACGCGAAGCGGGACGCGCGCGTCAGCATCGTCGTCCTGAGCGACGAGTGGAACGACCCGTGGGTCCAGATCGACGGCACGGCCGAGGTCGTCGACCCGCCGGAGTCGGTGGAACCCCTCGTCGAGTACTACCGCAACATCGCGGGCGAGCACCCGGACTGGGACGAGTACCGCGCGGCCATGCTCAAGCAGGGCAAGTCGATCATCCGGATCACTCCGGAGCGGTGGGGGCCGGTGGCGACGGGCGGCTTCCCGGCGCGGCTCGCCGACGACAAGTAGCGCCCGGTCTCAGCCGCGCTTCACCATCGCCTCGATGCCCGCCACCAGCAGGTCGAGGGCGAAGGTGAAGTCGCGGTCCATCATCTCCGCGACCGTGTCGCCGCCCCGGGCCGCCATGAGCTGCTTGGACTCCGCCAGGATCTCGGGGGTGATCGGGGCCTCGTCGACCGTGGTCATGACGTCCCGGAAGTAGTCGTCGGGGGTCATGCCGGCGTCGGCGACCCGGGCGAAGAAGTGGCCCTCGATCGTGCCGTAGCCGTACACGAACTGGAAGACGGTCGAGATCGCGCCCGTCAGGCCGTGGTCCGGCAGGCCCGTGCGGCGGATCACGCGCTGGACGACGCGGGAGAAGGCCAGGTTGTTCGGCCCGATGTTGAGGAACGTCCCGGCGAGCGGCGACAGCCACGGGTGCCGGACCAGCAGTCCTCGGTACTCCGTGGCCAGCGTCCGCAGCTGCTCCCGCCAGTCCTCGCCCTCGGCCTCCGGGTCGGGCAGGGGCAGTTCGCCGAAGACGGAGTCCAGGGCGAGTTCGAGAAGGTCGTCCTTGGTGTCGACGTACCAGTAGACGGACATCGCGGTCACGTTCAGCTCGGTGGCGAGCCGGCGCATGGAGAACTTGGCGAGCCCCTCGGCGTCCAGCAGGCGTACGGTCGCGTCGGTGATGCGGGTGCGGTCGAGCCCGGAGGGCTGGCCCGCGCTCCGTCCGCCGCGGCGCGTCCTCGTCTCAAGCCAGACGCTGGTGCTCGCGGAACGCCCTGACGGCGAGCCTGTCTTGGCCATGACGCACCTTCCTCAAGATCTGCATTCCGGATCACTGTATTCAGGGGCGCGGGCCACCACCTCCGAGTCTGCCCGTTCCGCCCGCCACAACAACGCCGCCGCCAGCAACCCTCCGGCCAAAACAGCCACCGCGCCGACAAGCTGACTGGCCTCCAGCGCGGAGGAGAAGGAGGCGGTCACCTTCTTCCTCTCCTCGGCCGACGAAGCCGTCGCCAGGCCCTCCGGCAACGAGCTCGCCGCGAAGCGTGAACTCAGGACCGCGCCGAGCACGGCGACCCCCAGGCCGTTCCCGAACTCCCCCAGCGTGCCGTTGACGCCCGCCCCGACGCCCGCCTTCTCCGGCGGGATCGCGCTCATGATCGCGTGGGCCATCGCCGGGTTCGCCAGCGCCGCCCCCGCCCCGATCAGCAGCAACCCCGCCAGCGTGCCCGCGTATCCGCCGGACGCGACCACCGCGATGGACGCCAGCCCCGCCGACATCAGCACCATGCCCAGCGCGATGGCGAGCGGAGCGCCCAGCTTCGCCGTCCACTTCGCCGCCAGGCCCGAGAAGTTGAGCGCGACGATCGCCAGGGCCAGCGGCGCGGTGCGCAGGCCGGCCTCCAACGGGCCGTAGCCGAGGACGAACTGGAGGTGCTGGGTGAGGAGGAAGAGGGAGCCGGCCATGCCGAAGGTGATCAGGACGACCCCGGTGACCGCGCCCGTGAAGCGGCGGTCGCGGAAGAAGTCCAGGTCGAGCATGGGGTACGGGACGCGGCTCTCCCAGTACGCGAAGGCGGCCAGTACGGCGAGCGCCACCGCGCCGGTGAGCAGTACCCGGTCCGAGGTCCAGCCGTGCGCGGGGCCGGAGATGATCGCGTAGACCAGCGCGGCCATGCCGACGGTGGAGAGCAGGGCGCCGAGGAGGTCGGGGCGGTCGCCGCGCGGGTTCTTGGACTCGGGGACCAGGGCAACGGCCGCGACCAGGGCGAGGGCCGCCACCGGCAGGTTGATCAGGAAGATCGCGCCCCACCAGAAGTGGTTCAGCATGAAGCCGCCCAGGAGCGGGCCGGTCGCGAAGCCCAGCGCGTTGACCGCGGCCCAGATGCCGATCGCCCTCGGCTGTTCCTCGGGGGTGAAGATCTGCATCACCACGGCGAGGGTGGTGGTGATGAGCAGCGCCCCGCCCACTCCCATGCCGGCCCGCGCGGCGATCAACTGCCCGGTGGAGTCGGCGAGTCCGGCGATCAGCGAACCCGCGCCGAACAGCACCAGTCCGGTGATCAGCATCTTCTTGCGGCCGTAGCGGTCGGCCGCGCTGCCCGCGGTGAGCAGGAGTCCCGACTGGACGAGCGAGTACGCGTTGATCATCCACTGGATGTCCGCGGTGCTCGCGTCGAGTTCGCGGGTGAGCGAGGGGATCGCCACGTTCAGGACGGTGTTGTCGAGCAGCACGGTGAGCTGCGCGAGGCAGATGACTCCGAGGACGATCCAGCGCTGGGAGTGGCCCTGGAGGGCTGGGGAGGTCGACATGTTGTACACCGTAGAGTAGTTCTTGTACGGCGTACAACGATGTTTTTCCGGACATGGAAAGGGGCGGTGACCGTGTGGTCACCGCCCCTTCGGCGTCAGCCGGGTGTCAGCTGCTCGTCTTCTGCGTCAGGTCGTAGAAGGTGGCCGAACCGACCGTCACCTTCTTGTAGTTCTTCTCGACCCACGAGGAGATCTGCGAGGAGCTGCCGGTGCTGCTGCCGCCCATGCCGGTGCCGCCCGAGATGAAGTAGTGGATCTTGCCCTCCGCCACGTACTTCTGGAACTGGGCCAGCGTCGGCGACGGGTCGGTGCCGTTGAAGCCGCCGATCGCCATCACCGGGTCACCGGTGGCGAGTTGGTAGCTCGCCGCGTTCTGGGAGCCGATGGACGCGGCGACCCAGGTGTACTTGCTCGCGTCCGTCTGGAGCAGCTTCTTGGCCGCCGAGGTGACCGTCGCGCCGTTGAGCAGGCCGCCGACGCCACCGCCGCCGCCCATGCCACCGCCGTCGCCGGTCCCGCCGCCGAAGCCGCCGCCCTGGTTCTGGGTGCTGCCACCGGTGCCGCCGCCGGGCATCGTGCCCGTGCCGCCGCCCGGGAAGCCGCCGCCCTGGTTCTGGGTGGTGCCACCGCCCTGGTTCTGACTCGTGCCGCCGCCCTGGTTCTGGGTGGTGCCGCCGCCCTGCTGGCCGGGCATCGTGCCCATGCCGCCGCCGGTGCGGTTGCCGCCGCCGAAGCCGCCGCGACCGCCGCCGCCGCCGGGACCGCCGCCCATCATGCTCGCGCCGGCCGGACCGGCCGTCGGGATGGAGCCCGTGTGCGCCGAGTTGACCGTCGACATGGTGTAGGCGGCAGGACCGGCCAGGCCCGCCACGATGCTCAAGCCGACCGCCGCGAGGGCGAGTTGGCGGCCGATCTTCGCGACGAAGATCAGACCGAGCGCGCCCGTCAGCGAGCCGAGGAGCACGAGCCACTTCAGCCAGGGCAGGTAGTCGGGGGTGCGGTTGAGCAGGACGTAACCCCACACGCCCGCGGCGACCACCGCCGCGGCGAGGGTGATCGAGGCCCAGATCTCGCCGCGCCGCTCCCACAGGGAACCCGCGCCGATGCCGATGACGGCGGCCAGGTAGGGGGCCAGCGCGATCGTGTAGTACTGGTGGAAGATGCCGGCCATGTAGCTGAAGACGACCAGGGTCGTGACCAGCGAGCCGCCCCACACCAGGAGCGAACTGCGCCTGACCGACGTGCGGTTGAGCTTGCGCGTGGCCACCAGGCCCGCGACGAGCAGGATCAGCGCGGTGGGCAGCAGCCAGGAGATCTGGCTGCCGATCTCGGAGTTGAACATCCGGTCCCAGCCGGTGGCACCCCACTGGCCCGACCCGGTGCCGCCACCGCCGCCGCCCACACTGCCGGTCTCGTCGCCGCTGAGGCGGCCGAACCCGTTGTAGCCGAAGGTCAGTTCAAGGAAGCTGTTGTTCTGCGAACCGCCGATGTAGGGGCGCGAGGAGGCCGGCCACAGCTCGACGATCGCCACCCACCAGCCGCCCGCGGCGACCAACGCGGCCGTCGCCAGGCCCAGTTGGGCGAACCTCTTCTTCACGCTCACCGGCGCGCACACCGCGTACACGATGGCCAGCGGCGGCAGGATCAGGAAGGCCTGGAGCGTCTTCGCGAGGAACGCGAAGCCGATCGCGGCACCCGCCCACACCAGCCACTTCGTACGGCCGTCCTCCAGGGCCCGGACGACGAGGTAGCAGGCCACCGACATCAGCAACGCCAGTGCCGCGTCAGGGTTGTTGAAGCGGAACATCAGCGCGGCGACCGGGGTGAGCGCCAGCACGGCGCCCGCGATCAGACCGGCCTCGGGGCTGTGCCGGCGGCGGACCGCCGCGTAGACGACCGCGACCGTGCCGACGCCCATGAGGACCTCGGGGACCAGGATCGCCCACGAGTTGAGGCCGAAGATCCGGACCGAGATCTCCATCGGCCACAGGAACGCCGAGGGCTTGTCGACGGTGATCGCGTTGCCCGCGTCCAGCGAGCCGAACAGGAAGGCCTTCCAGCTCTTGCTGCCGGCCTGGACGGCCGCCGAGTAGAAGGAGTTCGAGTACCCGGACGCGCTCAGGTTGTACAGGTAGAGGAGCGCGGTCGCGAGCAGCATGCCCCAGAAGGCGGGCCGCACCCAGCGCGGGTCCTCGGGCCGGCCGCGCCACAGACGGCGGCCGAGCGGCTGCTTCGGCTCGCCGGACTGCGGGGCCGGAGTGCCCGGGGTGTCCGGGAACGCCACCGGTTCGCGCACGGCGGTGTCTCTGGCACCGGCGTCACCGGTCGGCGCCCCCCAGGACGAGGGACCGCCTCCTCCCGGATAGGTCGTCTGATCGGTCTCGGTGGTCATCGGGGGTCCCTCGGGTCGGTGTCGTGGGGACGCACCGGCTGCAACCGCATCGTCGCGTCCCTCCAGGTGCCGTCCGCGGCTTCACCGGCGCGGAACTGGGTGGTGGTGTCGTACGACGCTCCCTGCTGGGACTGCCGGGTGGGCAGCGGGCCGTAGGAACCGTGGTGCTGTGCGTGCTGCGTGTGCTGGGGTGCCGCCGCGGCCGTCGCGTAGGTGGGCGACGAAGGGGAGTCGAAGGCCGCGGCCGTCGGCTCGTCGGTGCTGTCACCGCGGTCCGGGAAGACCCAGGCGCGGAAGAGCAGGAAGCGCAGGACGGTCGCGGCGAGGTTGGCGGCCACCAGGACCGCGAGTTCGGTGGAGTGCGCCGGGTTGCTGCTGGCCGCGTTCAGGGCCGCGAGGGAACCGCTGGTCAGCGCGAGGCCGATGGCGAAGACGACCAGGCCCTGCGCCTGGTGACGGACGGCTCCGCCCTTGCCGCGCACCCCGAAGGTGAGGCGGCGGTTGGCGGCCGTGTTGGCGACCGCCGAGACCAGCAGCGCGAGCGCGTTGGCGATCTGCGAGCCGGAGAACTGCCGGAAGGCGCTGTAGAGCACCAGGTAGAAGAGGGTCGACAGACCGCCCACCACACAGAAGCCGACGAGCTGGCGGGCCAGCCCCGTGGGCACGTCCTTGATGTCACGGTCCCGGGGGTCGTCGCCGAAGGGACGCTTGACACGGTCGAGCGGCAGCGAACCGGAGGCCAGGGCCTTGCCCACGCGCCACACTCCCTTCAGGTCCTCGGTCGCCGTCTTCACGATGTGGACGGTCGAGTTCGGGTCGTCGACCCAGTCGACGGGCACCTCGTGGATGCGCAGTCCGGCCCGCTCGGCCAGCACCAGCATCTCGGTGTCGAAGAACCAGCCGGTGTCCTCGACGAGCGGCAGCAGCGCCTGGGCCACATCACGCCGGATCGCCTTGAACCCGCACTGGGCGTCCGAGAAGCGGGCCTGGAGCGAGCCGCGCAGGATCAGGTTGTAGGTCCGGCTGATGAACTCGCGCTTGGCGCCCCGCACGACACGGGACGAGCGGGCCAGCCGGGAACCGATCGCCAGGTCGGAGTGACCCGAGATCAGCGGCGCCACCAGGGGCAGCAGCGCGTTGAGGTCGGTGGAGAGGTCGACGTCCATGTAGGCGAGGATCGGGGCGTCCGAGGCGGACCAGACGGTGCGCAGCGCCCGGCCGCGCCCCTTCTGCTCCAGCCGGAAGGACGTGACCTCCGGGATCTCCGACTCCAGCCGCGCCGCCACCAGGGGAGTGGTGTCGATCGACGCGTTGTCCGCGATGGTGATGCGGAACGCGTACGGGAACGTGCGCTTGAGGTGCTCGTGCAGTCTGAGCACACATGGCTGGAGGTCCTTCTCCTCGTTGTAGACGGGGATCACTACGTCCAGGACAGGCGTACCGGCGTCGCCGGCCGGGAGGTGCTCCCGCGCCGGCAGGGTGCCGGGAGAAGAGTCGGTTCGCATGAACCAAATCTCCTCAAGCGCCCTGTTGCACCCATGTGGTGGCACTGTGCTGTGCCTGTGAGTGCGATTGCCAATTCGTTTCGGGGTCGGGCGTCGGCACGGCCGGGGCGAGCGCGGGCAGATGCACGGTGAACACCGTGCGTCCGGGAACGCTGTCCACGGTGACGGCGCCGCCGTGCGCGGTCGCGACCGCCTGCACGATGGCCAGGCCCAGGCCGGTCGACCCGGTGGAGCGGGAACGCGCCGAGTCGCCGCGCGCGAAGCGTTCGAAGACATGCGGCAGCAAATCCGGCGGAATGCCCTGGCCGTTGTCCTCGACGTCCACGCACATCCACGGCCCGCGCCGCTGGACACGGGCGGTGATCGTCGTACCGGGCGGGGTGTGCTTTCTCGCGTTGCCCAGCAGATTGACCAGCACCTGCTGGATACGGGCCGCGTCCGCCGACACGAGGGCCGGTTCGTCGGGCAGGTCGAGCCGCCAGTTGTGGTCCATGCCGGCCGCGCGCGAGTCGCTGATGGTGTCCACGACGAGCGGGATCAGGTCGGTCTGGTCGAACTGGAGCGGCCGGCCCGCGTCGAGCCGGGCGAGCAGCAGCAGATCCTCCACGAGGAGGGTCATGCGCCCGGCCTCGGACTCGATCCTGCCCAGCGCGTGCTTGGTGTCGGGCCCGGTCTGTTCGCGCCCGCGACGGGTCAGCTCCGCGTAGCCCCGGATGGAGGCGAGGGGCGTACGCAGCTCATGACTGGCGTCCGCGACGAACTGCCGTACCCGCATCTCGCTCTGCTGCCGTGCGTGCAGGGCGCCGTGCACATGGTCGAGCATCCGGTTGAGCGCGGCCCCGACCTGACCGACCTCGGTATGCGGATCGGTCTCGGACTCGGGCACCCGCTCGTTGAGGGTCACCTCACCGGTGTGCAGGGGCAGTTCGGAGACCCGGGTGGCGGTGGCGGCGACGCGGCGGAGGGGGCGGGTGGCCACGCCTACGAGCACGTAGCCGGCGATGGCCGCGGCTACCAGGCCCGCTGCGGTGACGCTGACCTCGACGAGGATCAGGGTGTTGATGGTGTTGCTGACCTCGGAGGTCGGCAAGGCGATGTAGTACGAGTCGCTGCCGTCCTGGCCAGTGGTGTACTGGACCCGGTACTCACCGAGGCCCGGCACGCTCACGGAGTGGTTCTTGCCGTCCTTCGCCACGGAGGCGATGGCCGCCTTCTGCGCCGTGGTGAGAGTTCCGGCGGTCATTCCCTGGAAGACGCCGTTGCTGTCGCGCTTCTGCTCGGCGATGGCGGCGCTGACGATCTTCCCCTTCTGCACGTACGCGGCGATGGTGTCGGGCTGCGTCGGGGGCTGAATGGCGAACTTGGCGGCCTTGGCACTCGCCGGCGTGGGGTCCTTCGCCGACGTGTTGTCACCCGTTTTACTCCCCGGGGCCTGGTTCTCGCCCGGCGGCTTGCCGTCCAGACGATTGCCGACCGCGCGCCTGGCGGCATCGTCCACCTTGCTGTCGAGCTGCTGGTAGAGGTGATCCTGCAAGGCGAGCGTCGTCACCGTACCGATCACCGCACACACCACCGCGATCAGCGTCACGGACGCGACGACGAGCCGGGTCCGCAGGGTACGCGGCTTACCCGCTCGCCTCTTCTGCGCATGCGGCCGTCGTCGCCCGCTCATGAGGCCGCGGGCTTGATCAGGTAACCGGCACCGCGACGAGTGTGGATCATCGGCTCACGTCCCGCGTCGATCTTCCGGCGGAGGTACGAGATGTAGAGCTCGACCACATTGGCCTGCCCACCGAAGTCGTACGACCACACACGGTCGAGGATCTGTGCCTTGCTGAGTACACGACGGGGATTACGCATCAGGAAGCGCAACAGCTCAAACTCGGTGGCGGTGAGGTGGATGCCCTCGCCGGCCCGCGACACCTCGTGGCTGTCCTCGTCGAGGGTGAGGTCACCCACGACCAGCACGGAGTCGGAACGGCGGTCCGCCGCACCGGAGCGGCGGATCAGCCCGCGCAGCCGGGCCACGACCTCTTCGAGGCTGAACGGCTTGGTGACGTAGTCGTCGCCGCCCGCGGTGAGACCGGCGATCCGGTCCTCGACCGCGTCCTTCGCGGTGAGGAACAGCACCGGCACGTCCGGCAACTCACGGCGCAGCCGGCCCAGGACGGTCAGCCCGTCCATGTCGGGCAGCATCATGTCGAGGACGACGGCGTCGGGCCGGAACTCGCGCGCGGTCTGGATCGCGCCGGTTCCGTCTCCCGCGCTGCGGATCTGCCAGCCTTCGTAGCGAAGGGCCATGGACAGCAGCTCGGTGATCGACAGCTCGTCGTCCACCACAAGCACTCGGACGGGGCTCCCGTCCGGCCTCAGCAGTTCGGTGCGCCCCTGGGGCGAGGTCGTGGTCATGGTGGACACGTTGTCGTGGTCCTCTTAGAGCACGCTTTCTAGAGTCTGTGATTTTCCTGAGAAACACACAGGGGCCTCTCAGGGAACGCCTTGGAATCTCTTGCTCTGGACTTATCCCGCCCCGCACACGGCCCCGGCGGACCTGTGCGTTCCGCTCGTGCCGCCTCGGTCTCCCCTGTATCCCCGCAACCTCCGCGTCTCCCTCACACTATGGCGCCCGGTCCGAACAGCCGCGCCCCGTTGTCGTGACACACAGCCCGCAGCCAGTCGTCCCCGAGGTCCAGCCGCTCCAGGGCGTGCAGCTGGTGCAGATAGGGATACGGGATGTTCGGGAAGTCGCTGCCGAGCAGAACGCGGTTTCCCAGGGCGGCCAGCCGGGGGAGTGCCCGGGGCGGGAAGGGGGCGAAGCGTTCGCTGAAGTCCGTGAACGCCATCGTCGTGTCCAGCCGCACCTCCCCGTACCGCTCGGCCAGGTCGAGGAAGTCCTCGTACTCCGGCATCCCCATGTGCGCGACGACCAGCCGCAGCCGCGGATGCCTGGCCAGCACCCGGCCGATCGGCTCGGGCCCGGTGTGCTTGCCGGGGGCGGGTCCGGACCCGCAGTGGATCACGACCGGTGTCCCGGACTCGGCGAGCAACCCCCAGGCGGGATCGAGGAGTTCGTCGGCCGGGTCGTACGCGCCGACCTGCACATGCGCCTTGAAGACCCGCGCCCCGGACTCCAGCGCCTCGCTCACGTAGTCCTCGACTCCCGGTTCCGGGAAGAGCGTCGAGGTGTGCAGGCAGTCGGGGGTGCGCGCGGCGAAGTCGACCGCCCAGCCGTTGAGCCAGCGGGCCATGCCTGGCTTGTGCGGATAGAGCATCGCGGTGAACGCGCGTACTCCGAACTCCCTTATCAGCGCGACCCGTTCGTCCTCCTCCCTCCGGTACGTGATCGGCCACTCCAGCGCTCCGCCGGTCGAGGGCCCGAGCGCGTCGAAGTACCCCCAGACCTTGCGCAGCACTCGCTCGGGCATGAAGTGGGTGTGCACGTCGACGAGACCGGGGAGGCCCAACCGCCGCCAGAACCCACGGATCTCGGCCGCTTCGACGGCCACGGGCCCTTCGACGGCCTCGGCCACCGCGCCGACTTCACCGACCGCTTCGGCGGCACCGACCCCGTCGTCCGCACCGATCCCGCCGTCCGCACCGACCCCTTCGGCTTCACGCTCCATACGGCACCGACTCCCGCTCCTGCCCGTCGCTGTCCAACCGGCCCTGCTCGTCCAGGAGGAGGGCGGGCGTCCCCAGGTTCCCAGAGACCTCCGCCGACACGACTCCCCTCCCCGCCGTCCTCAGAACAACCCCTCCTGGACCCCCGGTGCTTCCCTTCTGAACTCCCGCACCGGCACCGTGAGTTCGACCGTCTCGCCCCCGGCCGGGATCAGCTCCCAGCCCGTCATCAGCCGGGTGTCCAGCACGACCACGCCCCTCGCGGTCGCGAGGTGGAGATCCGGTCCCGCCGCCGCGAGCACCTCCCCGCTCACCACCCCGCCCGCGGTCAGCCCGCTCACCTCACCGGCGGGGGCCGGAAGGTCCTTGAGGCCGAACGCCTCGACGTGGTCCACGGGTCGGTACGGCTCGCGGTGGAGCGACTCCGGCCATTCGCGCAGGGCGAGGGCCCGGCCGTGCAGGTCGGCGAGCTCGGCCGCGCGCTCCGCCGCCGAACCCGGCAGCGCGGAGCGGACGGCGCGCTTCTCGCCGTAGGGGATCCGGTCGGGTACGCGCAGGGCCGCGCGCAGGAGTTCCTCCGAGCGGCGGGCCGCCATCAGCGGGCCGAGGCCCAGCCAGCTGAAGCAGACGGCGCCCTGTTCAAGCAGCCGGGCGGAGCCGCGCTCTTCGGCGGTGATGCCGACCTTGAGCAGGCCGGGGCCGAACCAGGCCAGATATACGTGGTACGGGCGCGGGTCGTCCGCGATCGTGTCGGCGGCCACCGAGTGCGCCCGGTCCAGCCGCGCGCACTCCTCGCACCGTGCGCCCGTGCTCCGCTCCGGCACGGCCGCCCGCACCGGACAGGGATGCCCCCGCGCTCCCACACATGTCCGCCCGCCCCCTTCCGCGACCTCGAAGGCCACCCGCTTCCCCCGGGGCAGCGGGCTCCCGCGCCCGCCGTCCCACTTCAACTCGGGACCGCCCACCGTCCATCGGAGTCCCGAGCACTTCCACGTCCGTGGTGCCCGTGATGTCTGTGCCATCGCTCAAGAGATTAGAGGGCGCCACTGACAACGGCCTCAGCCTGCGGTTTCTCCGACCGGGGCCGCGACAGCGCGAGCTGCGGCGGCTGACGCGGTGGCGGATGCGGTGACGGATGCGCGGAGCGCGACCGCGCGCTCCTCGTCCGTGCGCTCCGGTGCCGGCCGCCCCCGCCCCGCGAGCCGGCATCCGACACACCCCGCGTGCCCGGCCGCCGCGAGCGGGTCGCGTACCCGCATCCCCCACTGCGCCCGGTCCCGCCGCCCGGGCGGCTTGCCCCAGCCGGTGAGGTGGAGCGCCCAGGTGACCAGGACGCCGACGACCACGATCGCCAGCCCGCCGCTGATCAGCGCGGCGGAGACGGTGCACACCCCCGCCCCGGCGACGGCCGTCCCGACGGTCGCGATGCCGCATCCGGTCCACCCGGCGACCGTATGCCCCTCGTCATACTGGTGTGCGCTCATGTGCCGACCTCCCTGAACCCCTCACCGTCTAAGAAGTTCAGAATACAAACCTCTTACGAGCTAAGGCAATACCATGCATGCCAAGCCCCGTCCCGCCGCCACCCCGGCCCAGGCCCTGGACGCGATGGACTCCCTCATCGCCACCGCCCAGTTCGGCCAGCAGGAAATGGCCGAGCGGCTGGGCCTGAACGTCACCGATCTCGTCTGCTTCGCCTACGTCCTCAAGGCGGGCGAGAACCTCCTCACGGCGGGCGACCTGGCCGAACACGCCCACGTCACGACGGGCGCGGTGACCGGCATCCTCAACCGGCTCGAACGCGCCGGCTTCATCACCCGCGTCCCCGACCCCACCGACCGCCGCCGCGTCCGCGTGGCCTCGGTGCCGGACGCGGTCACCCGGGTCGTCGCCCTCTACGGGCCCTACTACGACCGCCTCAACGCCCAGTTCGCCGACTACTCCCCCGAGGAGATCGCCGTACTGGCCGACTGGTTCGCGCGGACGTCGACGCTGGCGCAGGAGTACATGGAGGAACTCCGCGCGCGGGACAGGGAGAAGGGCGGGAGGAAGAGCGGGAAGTAGGCCGCTCCGGACTCGGCGGGGGGTGAGCCGGACCCCGATGGTGTAGCGGGCTCCACCATCGGTTCGGGAGACCGCTTCATCGTGCCCGCCGCCGTACGACGGCATCGTTGATCTCAGCCGGTCAGAGGGATCGGCGCAGGTCGAACGGCCGCCGTACGAAGGGAAATCCCATGACAGCCACTCCTGGTCCCTTCGCCTCCTTCGCCAGGTTCGTGGTGTGCGGCGGCGGGGTCGGGGTGCTGTCCAGCCTGGCGGTGCCGATGGTCGCGACGCTGATGCCCTGGGGGGTGGCGAACGCGCTGATCACGATCGCCTCGACCATCCTCTGCACCGAGCTGCACGCCCTGTTCACCTTCGGCACCGGGCGCCGTCCGGGTCTGCGCGAGCACTGGCAGTCGGCGGGTTCCGCCACGGCGGCCTACGCGGCGACGTCCGCCGCGATACTCGTCCTGCACATGGTCCAGGCCTCCCCCACGATGCTCACCGAGCAGATCGTCTACCTCAGCGCCTCGGGCCTGGCCGGCATCGGCCGCTTCGTGGTCCTGCGCCTGTTCGTCTTCGCCGACCGGAAGGCTCCGGCCACGGTCGCGCTTCCGGTACGACCGCTGCCGACGGCGCCCGCGTTCGGCGCGGCGGCGTGAGTGAACCGCTGAGCCAGGAGGGCGGCGGGCGGCGGGTGTTGGCCGTCGGACGTCGGGCATGACTGCGCACGCCCGGCCCGCCGCGCCTGATCCGCCGTGCCTGGCCGAGCGTGCCTGGGACCTGTCCGGCGGATCAGGTCGCGGGAAAGCGTCAGTGCCTGATCAGCCCAGGTGAGCGGGGTCTGGTGCCTCCAACTGCAAGGCGGAGGAGGGAGTCGACGCGATGGGGGTCCCCCCGGTCGGGCGGAGCCGGGACTGGGGGAGTCGGCGAGTGACGACAAGGCCGCGGGTGGGTGTGCCGGACCCCGCGTCTGCGGCATGATCCGCCGGACAGGCCCTAGCCCGCCCTGCGGTAGGCCTCGTCCAGTTCCGCGAAGGACGCCGGTCCGTCGTCGAGCGGCAGCGCCTCCTCGTCCCCGAAGTCCGGGGCCTGGAAGGGGTTCGTCGCCGGAGGGGGCGGTCCCGCGTGGACACGGCGGGTCGCCCCCTCCGGGGCGGAGAACAGCGAGGTCGGTTCGATGAGAGGTCTCCCGTTCGTTACAGGCCGCCAGGACCTGGTGTGCCGTGACCGGGCACTGCGGTCCTACAGCTTGCTCATCTTGGCGTACGGGCTCAGGATGCGCTCCTGGACCGACCCGAAGTCGACGAGCACCGCGATTCCGTCCTCGATGCCGATGACCCGGCCGAGGCCGTACATGTCGTGTGTCACCTGGTCGCCCACGGCGAAATGCTTGGGGGCCGCCGCGGCCGGTGCCTTGAAGGGACTGGTGGGCAGATAGCGCTTCGGTGCAGCTGGCTTAGTCATTGCTTCCAGTATGGGCCCAGACACGCGTCTCGCTGAGGCCGTCCACATCGCTTGTTCATCACAACCTGGTGGACGAACGGTCCGACGATCTTGCCGAGAGGGCCGTCCCGCACGAACGCGAGGGGCCCCGGATCACTCCGGGGCCCCTCGACGATGTGCACTCGGCAGGATTCGAACCTGCAACCTTCTGATCCGTAGTCAGATGCTCTATCCGTTAAGCTACGAGTGCTTGATTTTTTCTTGTTCTCCTTCGCCGGTCCCGGCCCTTTCGGCCCGCTCGCGGCGACAGGAAGAACATTACATGACTGCCGCCGCCATGTGAAATCCGTTAGCCGTACCCCTTGTGAGCTGCGGAAACGGCCTCAAAACGACCTTGTGTACGACCGAAGCCCCGGTCGGTTCGACCGGGGCTTCGGTTGGGGTGCGGAGGCGGAGGGATTTGAACCCTCGATGGGATTTGCGTCCCAAACCGCATTAGCAGTGCGGCGCCATAGACCGGACTAGGCGACGCCTCCAGCAACGACCTCCCGCGCGAGCGCGAGTGGTGCGTGCAGATGATGACACAGACGAGCGGGGTGCCACCAATCGCGACCTACGGTACTAGGCAGGCGGGCCGCAGGGCAAAGCCGTTGATGCCGGCCGCCGGGTCCGCATCGTCCGCGGGCGGCGGGCGTTAGTCAGGTCATGTTGCAGGTCAACCGTCTCCTCCTGATCGCCGCCGCGTCCGCCGCCACCCTCGGCGCACCGGCCGCGGCGCCCGCCCTCGCCGCCCCCGCGACCGCCCGCACCCTCGCGCCGCCGCCCGTCCGCGACGAGGACCGGTCCGGCGGCGACCATCTCACCGTCACGGTCCGGCACGCGGGCGCCGCCGACGGCACGCACGAGTTGTACTGCCACCCCGGCGGCGGCACCCACCCGGACGTGACCGGCGCCTGCGCGGCCGTCGGCCGGGACACCCGGTGGGGGAAGGACCCCTTCGCGCCGGTCCCCCCGGACAGCATGTGCACGATGATCTACGGCGGTCCCGCGACCGCCCACGTCACCGGCACCTGGGCCGGACGCCCCGTGGACACGACGTTCGACCGGAGCAACGGCTGCGAGATCTCCCGCTGGAACCGGATGGTGCCGCTGCTGCCCGACCTCGGCCGGTAGGGGGCCGACGACGGTCGGTCACACGTTCTACGTCACTTCACCGTGCGACCTCCCTCTCATCTCACTCCGCGAGCACAAGGAGTGCCCTTAGACTCCCTCGCGTGACACGTCGCGGGCCGGTTGGCAAGATGGCCTCCGCGGTCGGCAAGGTGCGGTAACAGGGAGGAAGCGTCTCGTGAGCAGCAGGCCATCCCGAGGCGCTGCTCGCCTCGCAGCCATACTCGACGCGCTCCCGGACGCGTTGGTGCTGGTCAACGCCAACGGAACCGTCGTCAACGCGAACACCATCGCGCTGGAGGCCTTCGAGGCGCCCGGCACCGCGCTCGTCGGACGCGGACTGCTGGACCTGCTGCCGGAGTTCGACTCCCGGCTCATCCCCGGTTCCATGCGGCGCCCCGACTCGATGGACCCGCGCGGCCGGACCAAGCCGACCCGGATGATCGCCCGCCGGACCGACGGCTCCGAGTTCCCGGTCGAGGTCACCAGCGCCAACCTCGAAGACGGCCAGCAGGCCTACGACGGCTACGGCTACACCGCCGACGAGCTGCTGATGCTCGTCGTCCGCGATCTCTCCGGGACCGTCGACACCGAGGCGGAGCTGGCCCGTTCGCAGCGGCAGACCGAGATGATCCTGCGGGCCGCCGCCGAGGGTGTCGTAGGGACGGACACGGACGGGCGGGTCGTGCTCGTCAATCCGGCCGCCGCGCAGATCCTCGGGTACCGGGCCAGCGATCTCGGCGGCAAGGAGCTGCACACGCTGGTGCTGCACTCGCGGGCGGACGGTTCGCCGTTCCCGTACGCGGAGTCGCCGCTCGCCGACACCCTGCGGTCCGGGCGCAAGCACCGGGTGCGCGGGCAGGTGCTGTTCGCCAAGAACGGGGACCGCGTCTCCGTCGACCTGACCACCGCGCCCGTGCGCGACGGCGACCAACTCGTCGGCGCCGTGATGACCTTCACCGACCGGCGGCCCTACGACTCGCTCGCCGAGGAGAAGGAAGCCGCCGACAAGCTGCACCGCGACGAGCTGGAGCGGATCGACGAGGAGCACGCCTCCGAGCTGACCGCGCTGCGCCAGAAGCACATCACCGAGGTCGAGGCGCTCCAGGAGCAGCACGAGGAGGAGCTCGCCGCGAACGGGGAGCGGTACGCGGCCCTCGGCGAGCGGGAGAAGGACCGGTACGAGGAACTCGCCGCGCGGCACGACCAGTTGCTGACGCTGCTCGGGCGTTCGCTGCGCGGCCCTCTCGACGAACTGCGCCGGGAACTGGCCGCGTTGGCCGCCGACGACGCCGGTCAGCTGTGGCCCGAGGCCAATCAGGTCCTTCACCACCTGTCGGCCGGCTACTCGCGCATCACGCAGCTCATCGACAACGTGCTCGGCTATCAGCGGCTGGAGACCGGGGCCGAGGACATCGCGCGGACGAAAGTGATGCTGGACGCGGTCGTCGCGGCCGGTGTCGACGGGGCCGTGGAGCTGATCGGGCCCGGCCGTGTGCAGTTCGCCGTGCACGCGCCGCCCATCGAGGCCGAGGTCGACCCCGCGCTCCTCGCGACCGCGCTCGCCCACCTCGTCGCGGATGTCGCCGGCGTCGACGCGACCGGCAACTCGCCCGCGTCGGCGGGCGGTTACATGGACAACACGGTCGTCGTGGCGGCGGCGCAGCGCGGTGAGGTCGTACGGATCGAGGTGCGCGGGCCGTACGCCGGGGGAGACCCGGTGCACGAGCCGATCGTGCGCGGGATCGTGCGGGCGCACGGCGGGGTGCTCCAGACGCACGACGTGCCGGGGATGAGCGGCAGCGCGTATGTGCTGGAGGTGCCGATCGGGGGCGGGGCGGGAGCCGTCGCGGCTCCGGCCGCGACCGGCGGTGCCGAACTCGCCCTGCCCGAGCAGGCCGGCGGCACCAGCGGGCGGCGCCGGGCCCGGCGGTCGTCGGTGGACGCGTTCCTGGAGAGCGAGGTGCCGGACGGCTCCTCCGACGACTCCGGCGGCGAGGCCGCGGTGCCCACCGGGCGGCGCAGAAGGCGCGCGGGCGAGGAGTCGGTGGCGGCCGTGGAGGCGGGCGGCGACGCTTCGTCCAGCGGTACGGGACGACGGCGCGGGCGGGCGGCCGAGGGCGGCGGCGACAGCGGTGACGGTTCCGAGGGTGACGCGGGCGGTGTGTCCGAGGGTGCCGTGATGACGGCGGCGGAGCACGCGGCCGGGACGGCGGCCTCGGGGACGGGGCTGGGTGGCACGGTGCCGCCGCAGGGTGTGCCCGCGCCGGGGCCGGGTGGCGGCGGCGAGCAGCGCCAGGCGTTGCCGGCCGCGTTGCCCGCGGGCGGGCCCGCGGGGGGCACGGTCGACGGCTCCGACAACGCCGGTGGCTCCGACGGCTCCGACGGCTCCGGTGACGAGGACGGGCAGCCGACCGGGCGTCGTAGGCGCGCCCTGGCGGCTGCGGCCGAGCGGGCCGCCGCGCAGGAGGCGGGCGCCCGGACGGTGTTCGCGCTGCCGCCGGCCGAGGCGGACCGGACGCCGGAGACGGACGCGCCGGTTCCGGTTGTCCCTGGGGTGCCGGTCTCTCCAGGAGTGCCGGTCGCTCCGGGGCAGGTCGCCGGTGACGAGGGGCGGCACGACGCCGTTCCGCACGACCAGTCCGACGACCACACTCCGCCGCAGCCGCATCCCGCGAGCGCGCCCACCGGGCGTCGGCGGCGGGCCGTGGCCCAGCCGCAGCAGCCCGCCGAGGGCGCGGTGGTTCCGGCGCAGGGCGGGGCCGTACCCGCGCTGCCCGGACAGAACACCGGGCAGCCGGCCGCCGCCGTGCAACTCGCCCCCGCGCAGGGCCTTCCCGCCCCGGGACAGACCTCTGGGGCCCAGCCGTTGCCGCTCCCGGTGGAGGCGGCCCCCGGTCAGGGCATCCCGGCGCAGGCGGCGCTGCCGCAGGGCGCCCCCGGCCAGCCGGTCTCACCTCAAGGAGTCCCCGGACAGGCAGTCCCCGTGCAGGGACTTCCGGCACAGGGACTTCCCGGACAAGCACTTCCCGGACAGGGGCTTCCGGGGCAGGGACTTCCGGGGCAGGGGCTCGCGGGTCAGCCGATTCCGCCGCAGGGCATTCCCGCTCAGGTCGCCCCGGCCCAGGCCCAACCCGGCGCGCCCGGTCAGCCTGCCGCGCCCGGTGCGCCCGGTGCGCCCGGTGCGCCCGTACCTGCGCAGGCGCTGCCCGCCGCTCAGCCGGCCCCGGTCGCGACCCCGGCCCCGGCCCCCGGCACCCCCGTGCCGGCCAACGGCGCCGACCCCGCCGTAGTCCCGAACGCGCAGCCGGTCCCGCAGCCGGGCGTGCCGGAACCGGCCGCTCCTGTCGCCGCGCAGGCCCGGGTCGCGCAGCCGTTGCCCGCCGAAGCGGGTGGTGTCGATCCCAACTCCACTCAGGGGCGGGCGATCAGTGTGCGGACGTTGGGGCAGGGCGTGCCGTTCACGCGGCAGGCGGCCCAGGTCCAGCAGCCGACCGCCACGCCTCCGCCGCACGCGCCGGGTGGTGGCGGGCGGCGGCGGAAACTGGGGACGCGGCCCGATGCCGGTAGCGCCGGGTCGGCGCGTCCGCATCCCCAGGGTGAGCCGGCCCAGCCCTCGATGGCCGGGCAGTCGCGGCTCGCGCCGATCACCGAGGGCGCCGGACGGTCGTACGCCATAGGAGCACCGGACGAGAACGCGGCCGAGGGGCCCGAGCCGCTGGACGGGCCGGGCGGGGCCGTGGAGATCGCGGACACGCCGAGGCCGCAGCCGCTCGACGACGAGCTGCCCCCCGAGCCGCTCGACAACCCGCGCCGGCTGCTGGTGTGGCCCGCGCCGGACGTGACGACCACGCAGGCGCTGAGCGACCGCGGGTACCGGCCGGTCATCGTGCACTCGCGCGAGGAGGTCGACGCGCAGATCGCGGCCTTCCCGGCGGCGCTGTTCGTGGACCCGTTGACCGGGCCGATCACGCGTACCGCGCTCCAGTCGCTGCGGCAGGCGGCGGTCGCGGCCGAGGTGCCCGTGCTGGTCACGGCGGGGCTCGGGCAGGCGACGCGCGAGGCGGCCTACGGCGCCGATCCCGCCGTGCTGCTGAAGGCGCTGGCGCCCCGGGACAGTGAGCAGCATCCGCCGCGGGTGCTGCTGATCGAGGAGCACGCGGAGATCGCGCTGGCGCTGACCGCGACGCTGGAGCGGCGCGGGATGCAGGTGGCGCGGGCCGCGAGCGACGCGGACGCGGTGACGCTGGCGGGGCAGTTGCGGCCCAACCTGGTGGTGATGGATCTGCTCCAGGTGCACAAGCGGCGGGCCGGGATCGTCGACTGGCTGCGGGCGAACGGGCAGCTCAACCGCACCCCGCTCGTCGTCTACACGGCGGCCGTGGACCAGGCGGACCTGCCGCGGCTGGCCTCCGGGGAGACCGTCCTCTTCCTCGCCGAACGGTCGACGAGCACGGAGGTCCAGTCGCGGATCGTGGATCTGCTGGCCCGGATCGGCACCAACTGAGCCCGTATGTTCTGGATATTCGGGACCGGAACTAGACGTTCAATACGATTCGATACTAGATGTAATCAGCCGTCGTGAACCGTTGACGGTCGGCGTACCCCTGTCGAATATGAGTCGGGCCGCACCAGAATTACGGTGCCCGAGCACAGGGGGAAATGTGACCACAGCTGCATCACGGAATCCCGCCGACCAATCCGGTGACTCCCCACTGGTTTTACCGACGGGGACGGTCGTGAACGTCAGCACGCTGAAGAAACCGCAGAAGATCACCGGCTATCGCCTGGTCAAGGAACGGGTCCAGTACAGCCTTGAGGGACAGCTCGACCCCAAGGGCGAGATCGTGTGGTTCCCGTCCTGGAACCTCAGGGTGGCAGCGCCGGTCAGCACCGGAGCCGCGCAGGAGCCCGTCCGGCCGAGCGCGGCGCGCAGGGAGCACGTCCTGACCACCGACTCGCAGGTCCCGGAGTCGGAGCAGATCTCGAAGAAGACGCCCGGCGGACTCCGCAAGGAATTCGACGAAGAGCGGTCGCGGATCTGGAAGAACAATCCTCCGAAAGTCTCCGACCCGCAGTACGCGGCAAAGAACGACTATTCGAAATTCGCACAGATCGTCACCGAACCGCCGGCCGTCACGGAAACCGGAATCGTCCTGCACTGTCAGATCCTGTGCAATCCGGAACACATGGCGAAACCACACGACCTCGTCCCGGTGACTCTGGAGATCCAGGACAACACGGTGCTCGACCGCATCGCGCTGCTCGAACCCGGAAAGGGCACCAACGGCAACGTCTGCGACTTCGAGGTGGCCTACACCTACGAGCAGTTGGCGCAGCTGCTGAAGGCGACCGTCCCGTCCGGCCTCACCGGCGGGGAGCTGCGGGACTGGTTCGTCAGGGAGTACCCGCAGCTCGGCGTGAAGGCGGAGTGGCTGACCGCGCAGACCGCGGGCGGCACCAACGCCCCGAACCACTTCAGCGGGGGCATCAAGGGCAAGGGCGGCTCCGGCAAGGTCAAGCTGCGTCCGCTGACCGAGGACGAGCTCAAGGCGGCCGAGCGGGTCCGGCTCAGTGACTGGAACGCCGGCGAACGGCTGCGCTCGGACCGCGCGGTCTATGTGAAGTACCGCGATGTCCTGCGGCCCGGCGAGGAGATGGCGACCGGCATCGAGGCGGAGGCCGAGTACGACGTCGGCAAGGACGCGCACGCCGCCGCCCTGGCCGCGATGGCCCGGCTGCTGGGCGACCAGGACGCCCGCGACGACATGGGCATCCTGGAGATGAAGCGGCTCGACGACAAGATCACCACCGACACCTACTACGACACCGCGGCCAAGGACCTGCTGAGCCGGGGCATCGGGCTGCGCCGCCGGCACTGCGAGGGCGACGCGGAGGGCACGTTCCTGTTCTCGGTGAAGGGTCGCAGCACGGAGCACGAGCACGAGCGGTTCCGGCTGGCGGCGCAGACCCAGCTGCTGCTGGACCCGGTGTCCCCGGTGCAGGGGCCCAGGGTGTGGGAGCTGTGCCGGGACACCATGACGGACAATCCGTTCGCCCGCGTGGTGGACGACGCGCTGACGCGCTCGACGCGGCCGACCTCGTGGCGCGAGAACTGGCGGCTGGAGGTGGCGCTGGTCGTCAGCTCCACCCGGATCAAGTACAGCGTCGAGCTGCGCAACGGCACGACGGTCGAGTTCAGCGCCGACACCGCCACCGCGACCTGGGGGCAGCGCTCCAGCACGCGCTACTGCGTCGAACTCGGCGTCGGCCACCCGGGACTGGTCGCCGCGGACTCGGCCGGCAGCGGCTCGTCGACCGGCACCATGATGCGCTACACCCGTCCGTACCACGTGCCCGAGGACCTGGACAATCCCGCCTTCGTCCGCAAGTCCGACTTCGTGCAGTTCGCCACGCTGCGCGGTCTGCTGGTGCCGTATCTCTTCGGCCGCAAGCCGGACGAACTGACGCTGGGCGGCAACAAGGCGATCACCCTCGCCAAGGATCTCGGGCTGCTGACCTGAGACGTCCCGCGCACACCACGTACGACGGGCGGGGTGCCGTGCCGCGGCACCCCGCCCGCTCCTGTGTACGACCGCCCGGTCAGAGCCGGGTGACGTCCAGGTCGCCGTCGGCGTAGCGCCTGCGCAGGACCTTCTTGTCGAACTTGCCGACGCTCGTCTTCGGGACCGATTCGACGATCGTCCAGCGTTCGGGGAGCTGCCACTTGGCGATCTTCCCCGCGTCGGCGAGGAACGCGCGCAGCGACTCGAAGTCGGCGGTGGAGCCCTCCCGCAGGACGACGGTCGCCAGCGGACGCTCCCCCCACTTCTCGTCCGGTACGGCGACCACGGCGGCCTCGGTGACGTCCGGGTGGGACATCAGGGCGTTCTCCAGGTCGACGGAGGAGATCCACTCGCCGCCGGACTTGATGACGTCCTTGGCGCGGTCGGTGAGGGTGAGGAAGCCGTCGGGGGAGATGGTGCCGACATCGCCGGTCTTGAGCCAGCCGTCCTCGCTGAACTTGTCGGCGGGGCGCAGGGGTTCGGCGTCGGGTCCGTTGTAGTAGGCGCCGGCGACCCAGGGGCCGCGTACCTCCAGCTCGCCCGCGGACTCGCCGTCGAAGGGCAGCCGCTCGCCGCCGGGTCCGGTGAGGCGGGCCTCGACGCTGGCCGGGAAACGGCCCTGGGTCAGCCGGTACGCGAACTCGCGCTCGGTGCCGACCGCCTCGGCCGGTGGGCGCGAGACGGTGCCCAGCGGGGACGTCTCCGTCATGCCCCAGGCGTGGCAGACCCGCATGCCGAGCCGGTCGAACGCCTCCATCAGCGCGGGCGGGCAGGCCGAGCCGCCGATGGTGACCTGGGTGAGGGAGGAGACATCGCGCGGCCTGGCGGTCAGTTCGGCGAGCAGGCCCTGCCAGATGGTGGGCACGGCCGCCGCGTGCGTGGGGCGTAGGCTCTCGATCATCTCGGCGAGCGGGGCGGGCTGGAGGAAGCGGTCCGGCATCAGCATGTTCACGCCGGTCATGAAGGTGGCGTGCGGCAGACCCCAGGCGTTGACATGGAACTGGGGCACGACGACCAGGGAGGTGTCCTGGTCGGTGAGGCCCATCGACTGGGTCATGTTGACCTGCATGGAGTGCAGGTAGATCGAACGGTGGCTGAACACCACGCCCTTGGGGTCGCCCGTGGTCCCGGAGGTGTAGCACATGGCGGCGGCCTGGCGTTCGTCCAGCTCGGGCCAGTCGTACGTGGTCGGCTTGCCGGCGATCAGGTCCTCGTACTCGTGCACGCGTACGTGGGTGCCGTCGAGGGGGGTGCGGTCGCCGGGTCCGGAGACGACGATGTGCTCGACCGTCGGCAGCTTGGGCAGCAGCGGGGCGAGCAGCGGGATCAGCGAACCGTTGACGATCACGACCCGGTCGGCCGCGTGGTTGACGATCCACGCCAACTGGTCGGCGGGAAGACGGAGGTTGAGGGTGTGGAGCACCGCGCCCATGGCGGGGATCGCGAAGTACGCCTCGACATGGACGGCGTTGTTCCACATGAAGGTGGCGGTCCGCTCCCCGTCCACCACCCCCAGGTCCTCGTGCAGGGCGTGTGCCAACTGGGCCGCGCGGGCACCGATCTCCGCGAAGGAACGGCGTTCCGGCTCCCCCTCACCGGTCCAGCTGATCACCTGCGATGTTCCGTGGACCGTCGACCCGTGGGTCAGGATCCTGGAGATCAACAGCGGTACGTCCTGCATGGTGCTCAGCACGGCGTCCTCCCGGGGCGACATTGCCTACGCGGTAGTAAGGGTTGCGCTGATTCTGCGCACATACCGCACGGTATGTCACTAGGACCGGGTGATCGATCACGTCACGTTGCCACGGACTACCGGACCAGGACCAGTTCCGGGTCCTCCCGCAGCTTGCCCAGCGCCCGCGACACCGCCGACTTCACCGTGCCCACCGACACCCCGAGCACCTCGGCGGTCTGGACCTCGCTGAGATCCTCGTAGTACCTGAGGACGACCATCGCCCGCTGCCGGTCCGGCAGCTTCGCGATCGCCCGCCACATCGCGTCGTGCAACGCCTGCTGCTCGGCCGGGTCCTGCGCGCCACCGCACGGCTCCGGCTCGGGCAGCTCGTCGCACGCGAACTCGTCGACCTTGCGCTTGCGCCACTGCGAGGTCCGGGTGTTCAGCAGCGCCCGGCGCACATAGCCGTCCAGCGCCCGGTGGTCCTCGATCCGCTCCCAGGCGACGTACGTCTTCGTCAGCGCGGTCTGCAACAGGTCCTCGGCGTCGGACGGATTCGAGGTCAGCGACCGCGCGGTCCGCAGCAGCACCGGCTGCCGGGCCCTCATGTACGACGATAACGAGGGGTACGTGAGCGTGGCGGCGCGGGATGCGGCGCGGGCGGCGGGATGTACGGCGGGGCGGCTGCCGGGCCGGGTCGTGGTCCGAGCGTCGGCCCGTTCGGCGGCCTGTGCGACGGCGTTCGAAGCGCTGGTGCAGACGGCTGTGGTCATGGCTCCACGCTATGAGCGAGGGCCGCTCCGGCGGATCGGCCGCAGGTCCCGAAGGGGACTCCGCCTCAGGTTGTAGTGGTGGGGCTGTCTCCACCTCCTGAAGGTGGACGAGGGGCCGGGACGTACTGCGGGTTTACCCCTGGGGGCTCATCCCCGCGCGCCGGGAGCGGTGAGCACCAGCCCCGAGGTCGGCACCCCGGTCCCCGCCGTCACCAGCACCCGTCCCGCGTCCGTTATCTGGTTCACCGCCGTGCCGCGCAGCTGCCTGACCCCTTCCGCGATCCCGTTCATCCCGTGCAGATACGCCTCCCCGAGCTGACCCCCGTGCGTGTTCAGGGGCAGCCGCCCCTCGGCCACCAGGTCCCCCGCCTGCCCCCTTGCGCAGAACCCGAACTCCTCCAGCTGCATCAGCACGAACGGCGTGAAGTGGTCGTACAGGATCGCCACGTCCATGTCGTCCGGGCCGAGCCCCGCCGTCCGCCACAGCTGCCGCGCGACCACGCCCATCTCGGGGAGGCCGGTCAGGTCGTCGCGGTAGAAGCTGGTCATCTGCTCCTGCGCCCGCCCGGCGCCCTGGGCCGCCGCCGCGACGACCGCCGGCGGACGCGGCAGGTCACGGGCCCGCTCCACCGAGGTGACGACGATCGCCTGCGCGCCGTCCGTCTCCTGGCAGCAGTCCAGCAGCCGCAGCGGCTCCACTATCCAGCGCGAGGCCGCGTGCTCGGCGAGGGTGATCGGTCTGCCGTGGAAGTACGCGGCCGGGTTCGTCGCCGCGTACGCCCGGTCCACGACCGCGACCCGGCCGAACACCTCCGGCTCAAGCCCGTACGTGTGCAGATACCGCTGCGCCGCCATCGCCACCCACGACGCCGGTGTGAGCAGCCCGAACGGCAGCGACCAGCCGAGCGCCGCGCCCTCCGCCGAGGGCTCGCGATGGGTCACGCCGGAGCCGAACCTGCGGCCCGAACGCTCGTTGAAGGCGCGGTAGCAGACCACCACCTCGGCGACCCCCGCCGCGACCGCCAGCGCCGCCTGCTGGACGGTCGCGCAGGCCGCCCCGCCGCCGTAGTGGACCCGGGAGAAGAAGGACAGCTCACCGATCCCGCAGGCCTGGGCGACGGTGATCTCCGGGTTGGTGTCCATCGTGAACGTCACCATCCCGTCCACGTCCGCCGGCGTCAGCCCCGCGTCGTCCAGCGCCGCCCGCACCGCCTCCACGGCCAGCCGCAGCTCGCTGCGCCCCGAGTCCTTGGAGAACTCCGTCGCCCCGATACCGACGATCGCGGCCCGTCCGCCGAGCGAGTCGCGGCTGCGGGCGCTCATGCCCCGGCCTCCGTCGTCCCCGGTACGGCGACCGAGACCACGACCGTGCCGGTGACATGCCGGCCGATGCCGTTCGTCCCGAGCACCCGCACCGTCGCGGTGCCGCCGTCCGCCTCCTCGATCCGCCCCGTCAACACCATGGTGTCGCCCGGGTAGTTGGGGGCGCCCAGCCGTATGGCGACCTTGCGCAGGACGGCCCGCGGCCCGAAGTGGTCGGTGATGTAGCGGCCCACCAGGCCGTTCGTCGTCAGGATGTTCATGAAGATGTCGGGGGAACCCTTCAACCGCGCCAGCTCCGCGTCGTGGTGCACGTCCTGGTAGTCGCGGGAGGCGACGGCCCCGGCGACGATCAGCGTGCGGGTGATCTCGATCTCCAGCGGCGGCAACTCCTCACCCGCCCTCATGGCCGCACCTCCTCCTCACTCACGATCAACTCCCCCAGTTCCTGGAGCACTTCGGCCCCGCAGCCGAGATACGCGTCCAGCTGCCGGCCCCACAGGAAGTGCCGGTGGACCGGATGGTCGAGGTCGGCGCCCGCGCCGCCGTGCAGATGCTGGCCGGTGTCGACGACCCGCCGGCCCGCCTCGGACGCCCACCAGGCCGCGGTCAACGCGTGCGTGCCGTACGGCAGTCCCGCGTCGCGCCGCCAGGCCGCCTCGTACGCCGTCACACGGATCGCCTCGATGTCCATGTACGCGTCGGCGGCCCGGAGTTGGACCGCCTGCCGGGTGGCCAGCGGACGCCCGAACTGCTCCCGGGTGCCGGTGTGCGCCACGGCCCGCGCGAGCGAACCCGCGGCGACTCCGGCCTGGAGACCGGCGAAGGCGGTCCGGGCGGTGGCCAGGACGTCGGCATGGGCCTCCGGCCCGCCGAGCCGCTCCGCCGCCGCGCCGTCGAGGGTCAGACGCCCCGCCGCCCAGGGCGCCGTGAGCTCGACCGCCTCGATGTGCGGGGCATCGGCGACCGCCGTGAGCCACAACTCGCCCTGCCGGTCGGCGACAAGGACATGCGTGGCGTCGCGCAACCAGGGCACGACCGGGACCACACCGGTCAACTCGCCCTGCGCAGAGGCCCGTACGGCCCGCACATCGCGCGTTTTTCCTACGGCCCGCACACCCCCCTGCGCCGGAAGCGCCCCGCACACCACCACCGAACCGTCCCCGATGCCCGGCAGCAAGCGCTCCCGCTGCTCGGGCGTACCGTGCGCCGCCACCGCCAGCAGCCCGTACACGCACGTCGACGCGAAGGGCACCTGGGCCGTCGTCCGCCCCTGCTCCTCCAGGAGGAGGACGAGCCCGAGCAGCCCCAACTCCTCCACGGCGCCCACCAGTCCGGCGCCGCACAGGGCCTTCCAGAGCTCGGGGTCACTGCCCGTGCCGGCCGCGGTGAGCCGCTCGGGCGTCGCGAGGTCCCCGAAGATCCGGGCGGCCAGATCACGGGCCGCCGCCTGTTCCTCGGTCGGGGTGAAGTCCATGTCAGCCCACCCCGCCCTCTCGGCCTTCCAGCACCCGGAAGACGGGAAGCACCAGCGGATCGTCCCCTTCGTCGTCGTAGCGCCGGAACTCCAGCCGCACCGGCAGCCCGACGCGCACCTTGTCGTAGGGCACCCCGACCACATTGCTCACGATCCTTACGCCTTCGGCGAGTTCGATCAGACCGACCGCGTAGGGAGGGTCGAAGGCGGGGAAGGGCGGGTGGTGCATGACGACGTACGAGTAGACGGTCCCCTCGCCGCTCGCCTCGACGGTGTCCCAGTCCAGGCCTCCGCAGGCGTTGCAGCCGGGCAGCCAGGGGTGGCGCGGTGTCCCGCAGTCCGTGCAGCGCTGGATGAGGAGCTGGTGCCGCGCCACGCCTTCCCAGAAGCCGGCGTTGTCGCGGTTGACGACGGGACGGGGGCGTCGGGCGCGAGCCGTCCCCTCCCCTGATCGCCTGTTCTGCCTCTGTCGCGCGGGCGCGTACTTGAGGATGCGGAAACGATGGGTGCCGACGAGGTCCCGGCCCACCCGCACGTCCATCCGTGTGGTGACGAAGTACCCCGTGCCCAGCTTGGTCGTCTTGCGGTCGGAGACCGACTCGATCACCGCGTCGAACGTGACCTCGTCCCCCGGCCGCAGCGGCCGTAGGTACTCCTGCTCGCAGTCGGTGGCGACCACCGAGGTGCAGCCCGCCTCGTCGAGCAGGTCGAACAGTTCGTCGTAGGCCCCCGTACGGCCCGAGTGCCCGGAGAGGCCGCCCATCGTCCAGGCCTGGAGCATGGTGGGCGGGGCGACGGCGTCCGGGCCCGTGTACGCCGGATTCGTGTCCCCCATCGCCTCGCACCAGTGCCGGATCATCGGCTCGTTGACGGGGTCCTTGCCGGTGCCCGCGACAGCCGCGGGACGCCCTTCGTACGCCTTGAGCCGCGCGCCCAGCTCGTCGACCACCGCACTCGCCACCGCGCTCACTCCCGACTCGTCGGTCACCGCCGCCCCCTGGTCATCCCGAGCCGCATCGTGGCGACGATCTCCCGCTGCACCTCGCTCACCCCGCCCCCGAACGTGTTGATCTGCGCGGCCCGGTTCAACCGCTCCAGCTCACCGTCCCCGAACACCCCCGGCGAACCCGAACGCACCAGCCCTGCCAGGCCTGTTGATCCGTTCGGTCCTGCCGTGCCGGCCGCTCCGGCGATGTGCTGGCACATGCGGTACACGGCCACCGTCGACTCGGTGCCCATCACCTTCACACCGCTCGCGTCGCCGGGCGCCAGCCGGCCCGCGCCCACGTCGCCCACCAGACGCCAGTTGAGCAGGCGCGTCGCCGCCAGCCGGGCGTGCGCCTCGGCCAACTCCGCGCGCACCCACGGCTCGTCGGCCGCTCGCCGTCCCGTCACGGGGTCGGGTGTGCGGGCGGCGGTCAGCGCGGCCGTGTAGAAGTCCTCGGCCTGCATGCCGGTCGCGGCGAGGGCGACCCGCTCGTGGTTGAGCTGGTTGGTGATGAGCGACCAGCCCTCGTTCTCCGCGCCGACCAGGTTGGCCGCCGGGACGCGCACGCCGTCGTAGTACGTGGCCGTCGTCCGCTGCCCGCCCACCGTGTCGATCGGGGTCCAGGAGAAGCCGGGCGCGTCGGTCGGGACGAGGACGATCGAGATGCCGCGGTGCTTGGGGGCCTCGGGGTCGGTGCGGCAGGCGAGCCAGATCCAGTCGGCGTTGTGGGCGTTGGAGGTGAAGATCTTCTGCCCGTCGATCAGCCAGTCCTGGCCGTCCCGTACGGCCCTGGTCCGCAGGGAGGCGAGATCCGTGCCGGCCGACGGTTCGCTGTAGCCGATGGCGAAGACGAGGTCGCCGCGCAGAATGCCCGGCAGCAGATCGGCCTTCTGCCGCTCGCTGCCGTACTTCATCAGCGTCGGCCCCACGGTGTTCAGGGTGACCATCGACACGGGCGCGTTCGCCCGGTAGGCCTCGTCGAAGAACACGAACTGCTCGTCCGCGCCCCGCCCTTGGCCGCCGTACTCGACCGGCCAGCCGAGCCCGAGCCAGCCGTCCGCGCCGATCCGGCGCAGGAGCGCCCGCTGACCCCGAGGGTCGTCGGCACCTGGTGGCCCGTCCGGCATCAACGCGGCGAAGTAGGAACGGAGTTCGGCGCGCAGTCGCAGCTGGCGGGGGGTGGGGGCGAGGTGCACGGCGGCGGACCTCCGTGTCGTCGTACGGACGATGGTTTCTGACTGTCCGTCAGATGCCGTGGACTGTCAAGGTCGTTACCGAACGGGCGGCGGACGGGCGGGCGGACGGCAGACGAGCACGGCGGGCGCGGTGGGTGTGGCGGGCGGGCGCGGTGGGTGAAAAAACGTCTGCGCGGCGGCACCGAAGCACCACCGCGCAGACGCGTCACGACCCCACAGAGCACACCTCACACAACTTCACACACCCTCGGGCGCCCCCCGCGCATCCCCGCGCGGGAGGCGCCGGGCGCGGCTACCAGAAGTTGGCGAAGTTGACGGCGACGTTCGAGTTCCCCTGGTTGATGGCGGTGAACGCGGACCCGTTGACCTGGGCGGTGTTGCTCTGGTTCGAGGCCCCCGAACCCACCGCCTGCTGCTGTGTGGTGGACGAGTTGCCCTTGTTGTCGTGTCCGACCCCGCTGCCGCTGACGGTCGCCACTCCCGCGTTCGATCCGTTGCCCGCGATGGCGCCGTCGCCGTTGTCCGCCGCCGCGACGCCGGTGAAGAGGACGGCTGCCAGCGGGAGGGCGGAGAAGGCGGCGATGACGCGAGCGGTACGGATGCTTGCCATGTTGTTCCTCCAGAACAGGGTGCGTAGCGGCTTCCGGGCCGAACGCACATGAAGTACGGCTTCAAGTACGGCTTCTACCAGGGCAGTTGGCCGACCGCCCCGGTGTGGTGCACGACGTCGCGAGACCAGAGTTGCCCACCGAATCCCCGGCGAACCAGGCCGGAAGCGTTTATTCCCCCTGAAGCGTGATGACAAGTCGATAAACCCCTTTGACCGCCGGGAAGCCGCAGTTGAGGGCACTAAGGACACCCGCCCCCGGGCCGCACAAGAGGCGAAGCGTTCCGGCACATTCGTGGCCGACCACCCCATCCCGGGCGCGCCGCCGTCACCCCCTCTTCCCTTTTTCGAACACTAGTACGACCATAGAGTCATGGCCACCATCGACCGGCAGGCCACCACGCTGGCCCTCGCACACGCCCTGTCAGCCGCCGAACGCGGACTGGCCGTGATCCCCCTGTCCAGAACCAAACTCCCGGCCCTGCGCTCCCCCCACCGCGCCGCCACCGACCCGGCGGGCGCGGCCTGCCACGGCGAATGCGGACTCCTCGGACACGGGGTCTACGACGCCTCCACCGACCCGGCGCGCATCCGCGAACTCTTCGCCGCCGCACCCTGGGCCACCGGCTACGGCATCGCGTGCGGACTCCCGCCGTACCACCTGATCGGCATCGACCTGGACACCAAGTCCGGTACGGACTCGTCCTCCGCCCTGCGCGAACTGGCCCTCCGTCACCTGTTCACGATCCCCGAGACCGTGGTCGTCCTGACCCCCAGCGGCGGCCGTCACCTCTGGCTCACCGGCCCGCCCGACGTCGTCGTCCCCAACTCCGCGAGCCGGCTCGCCCCCGGCATCGACATCCGGGGCGCCGGCGGCTACCTCGTCGGCCCCGGCTCCCGCACGGAACACGGCTTCTACGGCGCGGCCCCCGCCACCGCCCACCTGGCACCGGCCCCGTGCCCGCCCTCGCTCCTGCGCCTGCTCCTTCCCCCACCGCGCACCAACCACCCGACCCCCACCTCGACCGGCCAACACGGCCAGGGCCTGGTCCAGTTCGTCCTGGCGGCCCACGAGGGCCAACGCAACACCCGCCTCTTCTGGGCAGCCTGCCGCGCCTACGAGAACGACATCGGCCCGACACTCGTAGCCCCCCTGATAGAAGCGGCCCTGACCACAGGCCTCACAGAACGCGAGGCCCGAGCGACGATCGCCTCGGCGGCCCGGATGACGGGGCGGAGGCCGTAGGGGGGAGGCCGTAGAGGGGGAGGGGCACGGGGTGCAGGCCGTAGGGCCGGGCGCAGGCCACGCGAATCGGCACGCGTAAGGGGCGCCCTCAATTGAGGACGCCCCTTACCAACTCCGCGGTGGGTGTGGGATTTGAACCCACGGTGACATCGCTGCCACGACGGTTTTCAAGACCGTTCCCTTAGGCCGCTCGGGCAACCCACCTGTTGCCCCGTCCACCAGGGGTGGAGCGGGTACAGCGTACCGGCATCGTGGGGGCGTGGGTGGCGTGGTTCCGGTCGGTGTGCGGGGGGTGCCGGGTCAGTTGTCGCCGACTCGGGATCCCAGGGTCAGTTCGGTGGTGTGCTCCGTGCTGCCGCGCTTGTAGGTGATCGTGACCTTGTCGCCCGGCTTGTGGGTCCAGATCTCGCCGATCAGGGTGGGGCCGCTGTCGATGACCGAGTCGTCGAGCTTGGTGATGACGTCGCCGGCCTTGAGGCCCGCCTTGGCCGCAGGGCCGCCCGCCTCGACCGCGGAGGAGCCCGTGGTGATCGTCGCGCCCGCGGTGCTGTCCTCCAGGGAGACGGAGGCGCCGATCTTGGCGTACACCGGCTTGCCGGTCTTGATCAGCTGCTGGGCGACGTACTTCGCCTGGTTGATCGGGATGGCGAAGCCCAGGCCGATCGAGCCGGACTGGCTGCCGCCGCTGAGGCCGCCGCTGCTGGTCGACTGGATCGCGGAGTTGATGCCGATGACCGCGCCCTGGGCGTCTAGCAGCGGGCCGCCCGAGTTGCCGGGGTTGATGGACGCGTCGGTCTGAAGCGCGCTCATGTAGGACGCCTTGCTGGTGGAGCTGCCGTCGCTGGAGGCCACCGGGCGGTTCTTGGCGCTGATGATGCCCGTGGTCACCGTGTTCGACAGGCCGAAGGGGGCGCCGATGGCGATCGTCTCGTCGCCCACGGCCACCTTGTCCGAGTCGCCGAGGGTGAGCGGCTTCAGGTCGCTGGGGGCGTTCTTGAGCTTGATGACGGCGACGTCGTAGCCCTGGGCGTGGCCGACGATCTCGGCGTCGTACTTCTTGCCGTTCGGGAAGGTGGCCGTGAGCTTGCCGCCGTCGACCGCGTCGGCGACGACGTGGTTGTTGGTGACGATGTGGCCCTGGGTGTCGAAGACGAAGCCCGTGCCGGTGCCGCCCTCGCCGCTGGTGCTCTCGGCCTCGATGGTGACCGTGCTGGGCAGGGACTTGGCGGCCACGCCGGCGATGGTGCCCGGGTCGCGCTTGACGGAGGCGCTGCTGCCGCTGTCGGCGGAGACGGTGGTGGAGTTGTTGTTGTCGTCGTTGTCCTTGGCCAGCGTGTAGCCGAGGCCGCCGCCCAGGCCGCCGGCGATCAGAGCGGCGATCAGGACGGCGGCGATGAGCCCGCCGCGCCCGCTGCCGGACTTCTTGGGCGCGGGCTGCTGCTGGTACGCGGCGCCCCAGCCGCCCGTGCCGTCACCGCCGTAGCCACCGGCGCCGGCCGCACCGTCGCCTCCGTAGCCGCCCACGCCCTCGCTGCCGTACGCGGCCGTGCCTCCGTCGCCGTACGCGCCCGTGGCCGCGCCCGCGTCGGCGTACGACGGGGTGGCGGGCGGGGGCGGCCAGGCGGCGTCGGGAGCGGATCCCGTGCCCTGGTGGGGGCCGGGGGCCTGCGGGCCCGGTGCCTGGGGCGGGGCGCCGTACGCGGGGGGCTGCGGGGCGCTCGGAGGCACCGGGGGGAGCTGCGTGGTGGGCGCGCCCCCCTCGGACGCAGCCGCCTGCGGGGAAGCTGCGGGAGATTCCACCGGCACAGGAGGTGCAGACGGGGCCGGGGGTACCTCAGTGCCCTCGTTCTCGGTGCTCACAGCTCTTCTCCTCGGTCCACGGCTGTTGTTCTCGGAAGCATGCGGTCACACTCGTTCACGCTTGTCGACGGTCCGGCGCGAAACAGCTGTGCTGGTGCTTTTGTATGCCGTCAGCTTTTCCCACCGGACGTCAGGGCACCATAAGCGGTGCCTGTGGGTCCATGGCGATCCTTTATAAGCGGTCATCACCACCGAAAAGCCGCATACATACGCCTTTTCGGTTCCACGTGTACCCCTTTGCGGTGGCACCATGACGCGGTGACCCACGCACGGCAGCACCGGATCCAAGTCGTCGCCCACCGCGGAGCCTCCGAAGAGGCCCCCGAACACACCCTCGCCGCCTACAAGAAGGCCATCGAGGACGGCGCGGACGCGCTTGAGTGCGATGTACGACTGACCGCCGACGGCCATCTCGTCTGCGTCCACGACCGACGCGTCAACCGTACGTCGAACGGACGCGGAGCGGTCTCGGCGCTGGAACTCGCCGATCTGGCCGCCCTGGACTTCGGCTCCTGGAAGGGCCGCGACCTGTCCCGCGACTCCTGGCGGACGCGGGACGAGGAACCGGACTGGGAGCACCTCCCCGAGGACCGCGCGGACACCTCCGTGCTCACCCTGGAGCGGCTGCTCGAACTCGTCGCGGACGCGGGCCGGCGGGTGGAACTGGCCATCGAGACGAAGCACCCGACACGCTGGGCGGGACAGGTCGAGGAACGGCTGCTGCTGCTCCTGAAGCGCTTCGGGCTGGACGCCCCGGCCAGCGCCGCCGACTCCCCGGTACGGGTCATGAGTTTCTCGGCGCGATCTTTGCACCGGGTGCGGGCCGCGTCCCCGACGCTGCCCACGGTCTACCTGTTGCAGTTCCTCTCGCCGCGTCTCCGGGACGGTCGACTTCCGGCCGGTGTCCGGATCGCAGGCCCCTCGATCAGGATCGTGCGCAATCACCCTGCGTACATCGAGCGGCTGAAAAACGCCGGTCATCAGGTACATGTGTGGACGGTCAACGAGCCCGAGGACGTCGATCTCTGCGTTGACCTGGGCATTGACGCCATCATCACCAACCGGCCGCGGGCCGTTCTGAGCCAGCTCGGCAGGGAACATTAAAGAACCTCATAAAGACCGCCAAACACCCCTTGACCCGGGCACCTCACCTGCACCATCCTCCGAACTCGGCCACACCATCGAAAACAAGCCACCCGATTACGGGGAGTGCTCCGGCGCGTTCGGTCCGTGTTCGATCGTTGCGAATGCGTCACTGAACGTGGATTGGCCGGTTTCCGGTACAGGCCAAGGGGGCATCCACACCGTGGCGTGGGGCGAAGGAGGTCTCGGGGGTGGCGTTGGTGGTGGCACAGGAGGTGCCCACGTCGTCGAGCATGGCCGTGACCCATGGCCCTGCGGGCGTGGGGCAGGCAAGACATCGCATGCGCGATCAGTTGCGCACGGGCGGTGTGTCGGAATCGGTCATCGACGATGCCGTACTGATCCTTTCCGAACTTCTGAGCAATGCGTGCAAGCACGGTCGGCCCCTGGGCGACGCCCTGGCCGGTGACGGTGACGTCCGCTGCGCCTGGCGCGTGGACACCGGCGGACGGCTCACGGTCGAGGTGACGGACGGCGGCGGCCCGACCCGCCCGGCTCCGGCCACCCCCTCCGTCACGGCGCACGGCGGCCGGGGCCTGAACATCATCACGGCACTGGCCGACGACTGGGGCGTCCGCGACGACACCCGGGGCGAGGTCACGGTGTGGGTCGTCGTCCACGAGGACGTCCACGACCCGGACACCGCGCACCGCCGCGAGGACTTCGCCACGCGCGTCACGGCCCCGACCGTCTCCACGGCTCCGGGACTGGGCTTCGCGGACGTCTACGACGACTTGGACTGACGTCCGCCACGGCTGCCCGGTCAGAGACGTCCGCCAAGACGGCGGTGGCCGGCGCGTCCTCCGGACCACCCGAGCCCGCGTCCCCCGGACCACCTGAGCCCGCCCGCCCTCCGGCCAACCCGAACCCGCCCGTCCCCCGGACCACCCGAACCCACGTGTCCGCCAAGGCGCGGTGGTCGGCCCGTCCCCCGGACCACCCGAGCCCGCGTCCCCCGGACCACCTGAGCCCGCCCGTCCCCCGGGCTACCCGAACCCACCCGCCCTTCGGGCAACCCGAACCCACCCGTCCCTCGGGGTCACCCGAACCCACGTGTCCGCCAGCCTTTCCACAGGCCACCCGTCGTCGGCCCGTGTCGCCGCGTTGTCCACAGGCTCCCGTCGGTCATGGCGTGAACGGCTAGGCTCCCGCCCGTACGAGACGAGCCGTAACCGGGAGACACCCACGATGGCCAAGAAGCGACCCCAGACCACGGCCAAGCGGCCTCAGCCCAGTGACGCGGAGGTCCCGGTGGTCGGTGCCCGCGAGCCCTGCCCCTGTGGCAGTGGCCGCCGCTACAAGGCGTGCCACGGCCGGGCCGCCGCGCACGCGGTGACCGAGCTGGTGCAGCGGCCCTTCGAGGGGCTGCCCGGCGAGGGCGACTGGGTCGCGCTGCGCGAGCTGGTGCCCGCCGCCACCGTGGCGCTGCCCCTGAAGGGCGGCCTCCCCGAAGGGGTTCCGTCGGTCACGCTCGCCACGGTGCTGCCGATGGCCTGGCCGGCGCTGCGCCGCGACGACGGCTCGGTGCTGCTCGGCCTGCAGAACGACACGGCGTCCGGCGACATCAGCCGCGACCTCGCCGACACCCTCCAGCGCGCCCTGGTCGCGGACCCGGGCACTCCGGTGCAGTCCCGCCGCGCCCCGGCCGACGGCCCGCGGTTGCAGGAACTGCTCGACCCGGAAGGCGCGTTCGAGCCAGTTGTGCACACGGGCTTCGAATTCTGGGTTCCGGAGGCGGAGAACGCCTCGCCCGAGGTGACCGCCTCCCTGGAGCGCGCGAACGCCGCCGCCATCCCGACCGTGAAACTCCAGGGCGTGGACGCCGCGTACTGGTGCGAGACGCCGGACAAGAACCACCTGCGCTGGGTCATGCCGTACCCGGAGGAGCAGCTTCTGGACGCGCTCGCCCGGCTGCACGCGGCCGGCCGCTCCGGTCTCGGCGAGGGCACCCGTCTCGTGGGGTCCTTCCGTGCTCACGGTCTCACCGTGCCGGTCTGGGACCTGCCGAGCGGCTTCGGCGCGGACGACGTGGAGAAGCCCGCCGCCGAGTTCGCGGAGCGGCTCACCGCGGCGCTGGCCGCGGACACCCCGCTCACCGCGGACGAGCGCCGCGCGCGCGGCGGCCTCACCAACCGGCAGGTCACGCTGAGTTGACACCCGGCGGGACCCGGGGGCGCGACCGACCGACCGGACAGTCGCGGCGGGCCCGTTCACTCCGGTGGCTCCTGTCACAACTCCCCGTTGTGAAAGGCCAGTCGGTGTCCGAATAGCCGAGATCGAATTTGCGAACCGCCGATCTCTTGTTACCGTTCGAGTAGCCCGGTTGCTGGTGCATCCCCCGTCGCCAGCAACCGGGTCTTTTCATGCCCGGCCCGCGTGTACGGAACGAGACCGTCCGTCAACTCGCCGTAGGCGCCGAGGAGTTGCTGCCGGAGCGCAGCAGCAGCGGTCCGCGTCCGCCCGGCCCGGCGAACTCCGCGACGGCCGTGTAGGCGTCCGGTCCGCCCCGTGTGTGCTCCCGGGGCGTCTCGCACAGCGAGGGCTCGTCCTCGGCGCTCACGTCGCAGTGCATCTGCACGGTGCGGTCCGCCGGCCCCATGAGGCTCAGCACCGCGTCCAGGTCCTCGCCGGTGGCGTTGCGGTAGTAGGTGCGCGCCCAGGTGTCCTCGCCCTGCGTCATCACACAGGTCTGCGCCTCGATGCCGTCGGGCGTGGAGAGTTCGGGTCCGCAGCGGGCCGCGGTGGCCAGCCCCAGGCCGAGGGCCAGCGGGGAGCGGGTGGGCGCGGGCGCCGAGGAGGGCGCGGCGGACGGCTCCTTCCGGTCGTCGTCGGAGGAGCTGAGCAGGGAACGCGCGACCGCGTGACCCTCGTCGCGTACGGGACCCGCGGACGCCACGGCCAGCGGCAGCGCGACCGCGCACACCGCGACGCCCGCGAGGGCGAGCAGACGAAGGTTCATAGAGCGGAAGATAACGACCGACCAGGGGCGTCACGGTCCACGCGCGCCCGACACCCCTACAACTCGGGGGCGCTCACACCCGTACGAGTGAGGGCCTCGACCACGGCGTCCACCACGGCCTCGACGTCGGGGACCCAGGGCGAGGAGGAGCCGGGCAGGGGTGCGCGCTCCCAGCGGATCCGGCCCTGGCCGGTCTCGGAGGGCGGCAGGGCGAGGTAGCCGCCCTCGCCGTGGAAGCGCAGCGAGCCCGGGACGTGGTCCTTGGCGTAGAGCAGCTCGCCCAACTGCTCCATGGAGTACGGCTTGACGAGCAGCGACCAGCGGGTGGGCGCGGCGACGACCGGGCCCAGGCGCATGCCCTGGAGGTCGAGCGCGGCCAGGGCCCGGGCCGCGGCGGGGGCGGGCAGGCTGACCGCGCAGGGGGCCTTGTCGCCGGTGGCGAGGACGATGGGCGCGGTCGGGCGGTTGCCCCACCACCAGCGCACCATGCGGGCGTCGGTGGTGGCCGCGAGGAGGCCGGGGTCGAAGGGGTGGGCGCCGGGAACCGTGCACTCAGGGTCCGGACAGCCGCAGCGGGCCCGGCCCTGGGGGTCCGGTGCCACGCCCGGGAGTACGGGCCACTGCCATTCCGTCGCGAAGGTCAGGGCCGCGCCGAGCATCTCAGACCTCCTGTTGTCTCGCCTGGACAGGAGCCTGCGTCGCTTTCCGAGGATCTCGCGCATGAGCGCTCGTTCCTTTCCGTTGCACCGCTGGCAACACCGAGGACCACATCACACCATGTGTCGATCACTTCACTGTGCGTACCTGTTGGCGCATCACACCCCTGCGTCGAGCAAGGGGAACCCGTGCGTGCTTGAAAAGCATGGGCATGGCGTGGGGGTGGCGAAGTCTGGCGTTTGCCGTCCCGCGTATTTCTCTCCGCCTCCGCCACGGGAGGATGGGGCACGATCGTCGGTGGTTAAGACGCCCGGGTCCCTCACCAGGTTCCGGGCGGCTCACGCCACCCCTGGTCTTCTCCGAGTACGTACCCATCACGACCGCTGTGACGCTCCGTCGAGCAAGGCCAGTCGACCGCAATAGACCGTCCCCTGATGCAGTTTTAAGCCAACTTTGCCAATCCGCAAGGGGAGAGCGAAATGCCCCCGCGAAACCCATGGACACCAGGAATCCCAGCAGGACAATGCTGGACATCCCCTCACGAGTGCGTGTACATGTGGAGACACTGCCAGCAGCGCAGAATGACATGGGGGTTTGCGATGCTTTTGAGCAATACGCACCGGTCGGAAAGCCGGACGCCATGAACGCCCCGCACCCTCCGAAAGTGGCTGGAATCGATTCAACGGTTCCATCGCCCGCACACACTGTCGCGCCCGCGCCTGCCGCCACCGGTACCCCGCCGGCCCCGTCCCCGAACGTCCAGAATCCGCCGGAAACCCATCCGAACGCGCCAAGTGCCCTGCTCCAGGACCGCCTCGCCGGCTGGGTCTCCGATCTCACGACCCTCCACGAACTCACGGAACGCCTGGCACGCACGGACGCACTCGACGACGGGCTCCGTGAACTGCTGAGCGCCGGAGCCGCCCTCGTCGGCGCCCGGCGCGGACTCGTCGTCCTGGAACCCGGCGACGGCCTGGGCCCCGACACCACCGTCGGCCTGGGCCTGGACCGCTCCGATCTCGGCCACATCGAGACCGTCCCGCGCGGGGCGATGTCCTACGGCCCGCTCCTGGACGACGCTCCGGGCGGCGAGGCCGGCCAGGACCTCGGGGGCGACGGGATCGTCCACCCCGACCTCTTCGCCGAGGACGGCCTCGACCCGCGCCACCGCGAGGTCGCCGTACGCCTCGGCTACGCGGCCAGTTACGCGCTGCCCCTGGCCACCGACGCGGCCGGGCGGCTGGGCGCCGCCGTATGGCTGTACGACGAGCCCGCCGAACCGGTCGAGCGGCAGCGCCATCTCGCCGGCCTGTACGCCCGCTACGCCACCGAGCACGTGGCGCGGCTCCTGGAGGTCGAGCGCACGCGCGCGTGCGTGGCGACCATCGCCGAGGAGCTGCTGCCGTCCCGGCTCCCGCGCGTGGCCGGTGTGCAGCTCGCCGCGCTGCACCGCACGGGTCCGCGCGGCGGCGGCGACTGGTACGACGCGCTGCCGCTGCCGGACGCGGCGCTCGGTCTCGCCGTCGGCTCGGTGACCGGCTCCGGGCCGAGCGCGGTCGCCGCGATGGGCCGGCTGCGGGCCTCCCTGCGGGCGTACGCGGTGATGGAGGGCGAGGACCCGGTCGCGGTCCTGTCCGACCTCGAACTGCTCCTCAGGCTCACCGAGCCCGCCCGCTCGGCCACCGCCCTGTTCGCCTACTGCGAGCCCGCGCTGCGCAAGATCACCCTGGCGGGCGCCGGACACAGCCCGCCCCTCCTGGTCGGCGAGCGGCGCACCGAGTTCGTCGAGACCTCCGTGTCCGCGCCGCTGGGCATGCTGGCCTGCTGGGAGGCGCCGAGCGTGGAGCTGGAGGCGGAGCCCGGCGAGACGGTGCTGCTCTACACGGACGGGCTGCTGCACCGTACCGGCGACCCCATGGACCGCGCCTTCGCCCGGCTGCACTCGGCGGCGGCGAGCGTCCCCAAGGCGCTGCGCGCCGACCCGGCCGCCATCGCCGACCACGTGCTGCGGACCGTCCTGCCGGACGGCCTCGACACGGCCGACAGCGACGAGGACGTCGTCCTCCTGGCGGCCCGTTTCGAGTAGTGGACCGTAGTCGCCCGGACGCCGGGTGTAACAGGCCATACGGCCCTGGGCCCCCTTCCGTACGACCGTACGATGGAGGGGGTCCAGTGCCGTAACTAGGAGGATGACCGTGGCCGACGAGCTCAACCCGGAGACCCCGGAGACTGAGTCTGAGGAGCCCATCAAGAAGCGGAAGAACGGCCTGTACCCGGGCGTGTCCGACGAGTTGGCCGAGAGCATGAAGTCCGGCTGGGCCGACACCGAGCTGCACGACCTGCGGCCCGTCGAGCAGGCCGGGCACACCGCCCGCCGCCGCGCCGCGCTCTCCGCGCGGTTCCCGGGCGAGCGCCTGGTGATCCCCGCGGGCAACCTGAAGACCCGCTCGAACGACACCGAGTACCCCTTCCGGGCGTCGGTCGAGTACGCGTACCTCACCGGCAGCCTCACCGAGGACGGCGTCCTCGTCCTGGAGCCCGCCGCCGAGGGCCACAAGGCGACGATCTACCTCCTGCCGCGCTCCGACCGCGAGAACGGCGAGTTCTGGCTCTCCGGCCAGGGCGAGCTGTGGGTCGGCCGCCGCCACTCCCTCACCGAGTCCGAGGCGCTCTACGGCATCCCCGCCTCCGACGTCCGCGAACTGCCCGAGGCACTGCGCGAGGCCACCGGCCCGGTCCGGGTCGTCCGCGGCTACGACGCCGGCGTCGAGGCCGCGCTGACCGACAAGGTCACCGCCGAGCGCGACGAGGAGCTGCGGATCTTCCTGTCCGAAGCCCGCCTGGTCAAGGACGAGTTCGAGATCGCCGAACTCCAGAAGGCCGTCGACTCGACGGTCCGAGGCTTCGAGGACGTCGTGAAGGTCCTCGACCGGGCCGAGGCGACCAGCGAGCGCTACATCGAGGGCACGTTCTTCCTCCGCGCCCGCGTCGAGGGCAACGACGTCGGCTACGGCTCGATCTGCGCCGCCGGCCCGCACGCCACCACCCTGCACTGGGTGCGCAACGACGGCCCGGTCCGCTCCGGCGACCTCCTCCTCCTGGACGCGGGCGTCGAGACGCACACCCTGTACACCGCCGACGTCACCCGCACCCTGCCGATCGACGGCCGCTACACCGAGATCCAGAAGAGGATCTACGACGCCGTGTACGAGGCCCAGGAGGCCGGTATCGCGGCGGTGCAGCCGGGCGGCAAGTACCGCGACTTCCACGACGCGGCACAGCGTGTGCTGGCCGAGAAGGTCGTCGAGTGGGGCCTGGTCGAGGGCCCGGTCGAGCGCGTCCTGGAGCTGGGCCTCCAGCGCCGCTGGACGCTGCACGGCACCGGTCACATGCTCGGCATGGACGTCCACGACTGCGCCGCCGCGCGGACCGAGACGTACGTCGAGGGCACCCTGGAGCCCGGCATGGTCCTCACGGTGGAGCCCGGCCTGTACTTCCAGGCCGACGACCTGACCGTCCCCGAGGAGTACCGGGGCATCGGCGTCCGCATCGAGGACGACATCCTGGTCACCGAGGACGGCAACCGGAACCTCTCCGCCGGTCTGCCCCGCTCCTCGGCCGAGGTAGAGAGCTGGATGACGTCCCTCAAGGACTGACGGAGCCGACAGCTGATACAAGACTGATGGCCGGGCACGCCCACCGTGCCCGGCCGTTCGTGTGCCTAGGGGGAGGGCTTTTCCGTGAACGACTTCTGGTCCGGTGTCGGGGTCGACCTGCATCTGGAACCCGACCCGGAGGGCGGGCGGCGCGTCGGTCTGGAACGCGCGCTCCGGGACGCCGTACGCGACGGCCGGCTGGCCCCCGGCACCCGCCTCCCGGCCACCAGACGCCTCGCGACCGAACTCGGCGTCTCCAGGAACACCGCGAAAGCGGCCTACGACCAGCTC
Organism: Streptomyces sp. NPDC091280; assembly: GCF_044768565.1. Lineage (NCBI taxonomy): Bacteria > Bacillati > Actinomycetota > Actinomycetes > Kitasatosporales > Streptomycetaceae > Streptomyces > Streptomyces sp. NPDC091280. The sequence continues at coordinate 547,060 of NZ_JBIVUZ010000003.1, read as the reverse complement.
GTCGCCGAGGGGTATCTGACCGCCCGCCAGGGCTCCGGCACCGAGGTCGCACGGCTGCCCTCCGTCGACACGGAGCCACCGGGGGCGGCGGCACACGCGCGTGCGCCCAGTTTCGACCTGCGGCCCGGCAGCCCGGACGTCGGCGCGTTCCCGGCCGCGGCCTGGCTGCGCGCGCTGCGTCGCGCCATCGCGACGGCGCCCTCCCTGGCGTACGACTACGGCGACCCGCGCGGTCGCCTCGAACTGCGCACCGCGCTCTCGGGCTACCTGGGGCGGGCCCGCGGGGTGATCGCGCCCCCGGAGCGGATCGTGATCACCTCGGGGTACGTCCAGGGGCTCGCGCTTCTCACACGGGTGCTCGACGGCTCCCCGGTCGCCATGGAGGATCCCGGACTGCCCTTCCACAGGGAGGTGGTCCGGCACAACGGCGGCCGGGTGCTCCCCGTAGGGGTCGACGATCGGGGCGTCCGCGCCGAGGAGCTGGGGAAGGCGGCGGCCGTGGTGGTGACCCCGGCCCACCAGTACCCGACCGGCGTGACCCTGCACCCGGAGCGCAGACGGGCCCTGACCGACTGGGCACGCGCGCGGGGAGGACTGATCGTCGAGGACGACTACGACGGGGAGTTCCGCTACGACCGCCAGCCCGTGGGCGCGCTCCAGGGGATGGCACCGGGACAGGTCGCCTACCTGGGCACCGCGTCCAAGACGCTCGGGCCCGCGCTGCGGCTCGGCTGGATGGTGCTGCCGCCCCACCTCGTCGACCCGGTCGCCGACGCCAAGCTGCACAGCGACCACCACACCGAGACCATCGGCCAGCTGGCGCTCGCCGAACTGATCGACAGCCATGCCTACGACCGCCATGTGCGCGCGTGCCGGCTGCGCTACCGGCGCCGCCGCGACCAGCTCCTCGACCGGCTGGGGGCGCGCAACAGCGTGCGCGGGATCGCGGCCGGGCTGCACGCGCTGGTGGCGGTCGACGACGAGGAGGCGGTGGTGGCGCGAGCCGCGCAGGAGGGGCTCGCGGTGGGGCGGCTCGGCGAGCACTGGCACGCGGCGGACGGGGGCGGGGGGCGGCCCCAGGGCCTGGTGGTGGGGTACGGGACGCCTCGGGAGCGGGTGTACCCGGAGGCGCTGGAGGCGTTGGGTCGGGTGCTGGAAGCGTTCTGAACCGGACCCAAGGGTTATGAATTGGGCCTATGAATGAAACACCCATTGGATCTCACCAGGGATCCATTCGGCTTCTAACGTCAGAGGTATGACGAACTCGCTCGTCCCGCCCGCGGGCCCGCAACGCACGCTCGCGCTGGCCCAGTTGACCAACTCCGTCGGCGACGGCGCGTACTACGTGACCTCGGCGCTGTACTTCACCCGTGTGGTCGGGCTGGCCCCCGCGCGCGTGGGCCTCGGGCTCACCCTCGCGTGGGCCGTGGGCTCGTTGGTGGGCGTCCCGCTGGGGCGGCTGGCCGACCGGCGGGGGCCGCGCGGTACGGCGGTGCTGCTGGCGCTGGCGACCGGGCTCGCGGTGGCGTCCTTCCTGGTCGTGCGGGGATTCGTGCCGTTCGTGGTCGCCGCGTGCGCCTACGCCTCCGCGCAGTCGGGGCTGGCCGCGGCCCGGCAGGCGCTGCTCGCGGGACTGGTGTCGGCCGGGGAGCGGACCGGGCTGCTGGCCCATCTCCAGTCGACGCTGAACGCCGGGCTCGCGGTGGGCGCGGGCCTCGGCGGGCTCGCGCTGCGGGCGGGGACTCGGTCGGCCTACCTCGGGGTGTTCGCGCTGGACGCGATCGGTTTCGTGGTGTGCGCGGGACTGCTGCTGCGGCTGCCGCCGGTGCGGGTGGGCGCGGTGCGGCGGACCGGTGGTCTCGGGGTCCTGCGCGACCGCCCGTACGTCGTCGTCACGCTCCTCAACACCGTGCTGCTGCTGCGGATGCCGCTGCTCAGCCTCGGGCTGCCGCTGTGGATCGCCGAGCGGACGGAGGCGCCGACCTGGCTGGTGTCGGCGCTGTTCGTGCTCAACACCGGTGCGGTGATGGTGTTCCAGGTCCGGACGGCACGCGGGGTCACGGGGCTCGCGTCGGCCACGCGCGCGGTGCGCCGGTCGGGATGGGTGATGCTGGCGGCCTGCGCCGCGTTCGCGCTGTCGGCGGGCGCGTCGCCGTGGGTGGCGGCCGGGGCGCTGGTGATCGGGGCGGTGCTCCAGGTGGCCGCCGAGATGGGCCAGTCGGCGGGTTCCTGGCAACTGTCCTTCACACTGGCACCCGTCGACCGGGTGGGCGAGTACCAGGGCTTCTTCGGCACGGGCGTCACGGTGGCCAGGACACTGGGGCCCCTGGTGCTGACGTCCCTCCTCCTGGAGTGGGGCACCCCCGGCTGGCTGCTGCTGGGCGGGGCGACGGTGGCGGCGTCGTACGCGATGGGACCGGCGACGCGTCGGGCGGCGGGGAGCGGTGAAGTGGCGCTCAGGGAGCCTGTGTCGACGAACTGACCGGGAGCGAGTCCAGGAACAGGGCGCCCGCCAGGAGTCCCGCGCTGCCGCGTGGGCTCCACGCGCGCGTGCGCAGGTCGGTGTCGAAGGCGGCGAGCGCCTCCGCGCCGGCCTCCGTGGCCGTGCCGCCCGCCTCCAGGACGGCGCGGGCGCCCGCCTGGACGTGGCGCAGGCCCAACGGACCGGCGGTGTGCAGGAGTTCGGTGTCCTGGAGGGTGGACATCACGGTGAGCAGCGCGTCGAGGCGGGCCTGCGTCTCCGTGGCACCGGACGCGCGGGCCGTGGCCAGGGTGTCCAACGCCCGCCGCACATGCGGGAATCCGGCCTTCGCCTCGCCCCGCGCGCCCGGCGCACCGTACTTCGCCGAGACCGACGAACCGCGCGAGGGCCTGCGCGGGGCGCGGCGGTCGGGGTGGGCGGCGATGCGCTTCGCGGTCGCGGCGACGTCCTGGGCACCGGCACGCGGGTCCAGGGCAGCCGCCGCGACCAGGAGGCCGAGCGCCCACAGGGAACCCCGGTGGCCGCCGCCCGCGAGCGCCACGGAGTGTTCCGTGCAGCGGCCGATCGCGCCCAGTTCGGCGCGGAGTTGGGCCGTGGGCTCGCCGGTGCGCCGGGCGGACGCGGCCATCGCCGCGAGGCCGGGGGCCAGCGCCCTGGCCGACCAGCGCAGGGCGCGGTGGTCGACCCGGGTGGTACGGGCGGCCAGGTCGCGCGGGTCGGGCAGGCCCGGCTTGGGAGCCAGTTCCAGTTGCCCGGTGAGCGCGGCCACCGCGGCCCGCGCGAGCGCCTCGTCCTCGCGGCTCTGCATCGTCGTACCTTACGAGGAAGCCGAGGCGGAGGGGGAGGCGCTGTCGGACGGCGGGGTGCCCGTGGGGGCGTCGCTCGGGGGTGTGCCGCCGCCGCCGCTGCCCGCGCCCGTGCTCTCCGCGTCCGGGTCCACGCCGAGGGTCAGGGAGCCCTTGTAGCCCTTGGAGGGGTCCTTCTTGTGGACGGCCTTGAGGGTGAGCAGACCGCTGGTGGCGCCGCCGCCGTCGTAGACCATGTCGTCGGCGAGGACGGTGTACGAGCCGGTGTGCTTGGAGTACGGGTCGAGGGTGAAGATCTCCTCGGCGATGTCGTCGGCGAAGAACAGCTGGCCGGTGTAGTTGACCTTGCCGCCCTCGTAGGTGCCGTCCTCCTTCTCGCCGCCGGTGTGCACCTTCACGTGGATGTGGCAGGTGCGCGGGGTGTACCAGCCCGGGAAGATCGTCTCGAACTTGACGACCCCGTTGGCGTTGGCGATCTGGTAACCGCGCAGGTAGGTCTGGTCGTTGGCGCTGTCGCCCTCCTCGCTCTCGGCGGGGGCGGAGCCGCCGGGGTTGGCGGTGGTGTAGCCGGAGTAGTAGCCCCAGGCGTCGCAGTGCCAGATCTCCACGGCCGCGCCCTTGACCGGGGTGCAGCCGTCGGTGGCGTCGACGACGGTCAGGCGCAGGGTGAGCGGGACGCCTGCCTTGCCCTCGGTGATGTCCTTGCGCACCAGGGCACCGTCGAGGTAGTAGGGGCCCTCCGTGACGCTCGTCATCAGCGTCATGCACTCGCTGCCGGTGGAGGTCGCCGTGGCCGTGGCGTCCGCGTCGGCGGCGGCGTCCGCGGTGTCGGCGAACGCGGACTGGAATCCGGCCACCGCCAGTCCGCCGGCCGCGACCGTTCCGCCGGTCACCGCGAGGGCGCGGCGCCGGCTGATGGTTTTGTCTTTGTGGTTTCCCGTCATGATCACGAAGCTAGGAACGGCCCCCGTCAAGGACGTGAGCGTGCGCTGTGCGCGAGGTAAGAATCCTCAGAAAGCTGAACGGTCACCGCCGTGCCGACAGGGTGGAGTGGAACTCGACGCCGACCCGGCACGGCACCGGGATCGGCGAGGTGACGGCCGGGCGCGGACGGCGGGCGTCCTCCTCGAACAGCACGGTGGCGTGCTCGGCGGCGAGGGCGAACTCGATGCGGTCGCACTCCTCGGGCCGGTCGGCCGGTCCCACGAGGAGATGGAACGCCAGACTGCCGTCGGCCCCCCGGTTGGTGGTGACCCAGGCATCCACGACACCGGAGATCTCGTGCGGGGTCAGGGTCTGGGACTGCGCCTTCATGACATTCACGGTGTTCCTCCTGGATGCTCGACGAACTCGTACGGAACGCTTCTCAGAGCGCGGGTGCCGCGTCCAGCGGGCGGTGGCCCCGGCGTTCGGCGAGGGCTGTCTCCAGCGCGGCACCGAGCCGGTACAGACGGTCGTCCGCCATGGCCGGAGCGATGATCTGCAGTCCCACGGGAAGGCCGTCCTCCGGGGACGGCCCGCAGGGCAGTGGCATGGCGGCGTTGCCCGCGAGGTTGACGGGGATCGTGCACAGGTCCGCGCGGTACATCGCCACGGGGTCGTCGACCCGTTCACCGAGAGGGAAGGCCGTGGTCGGCATGGTCGGCGAGACCAGGACGTCCACCTGCGCGAAGGCCCGCGCGAAGTCCTGGATGATCAGCGTGCGGACCCGCTGGGCGCTGCCGTAGTAGGCGTCGAAGTAGCCGGAGCTGAGGGCGTAGGTGCCGAGGATGATGCGGCGCTTCACCTCGGGGCCGAACCCGACCGCCCGGCTGAGCGCGCCCACCCGCTCCGCGGACCTGGTGCCGTCGTCGCCGGTACGGAGCCCGTAGCGGATCGCGTCGAAGCGGGCCAGGTTGCTGGAGCACTCGGAGGGCGCGATCAGGTAGTACGCGGGCAGCGCGTAGGTGAAGGACGGACAGGACACCTCGACGACCTCGGCGCCGAGCTCCCCCAACAGGTCCACCGCCTCCTCGAACCGCCGCATGACCCCGGCCTGATAGCCCTCGCCCGCGAACTCCCGCACCACGCCGACGCGCATCCCGGCGGCCGACGCGTTACGGGCCGCCGCCACGACCGGGGGCACCGGCGCGTCGATGGAGGTCGAGTCCATGGGGTCGTGTCCCGCGATGACCTCGTGCAGCAGGGCCGTGTCCGCGACCGTGCGGGCGCAGGGGCCGCCCTGGTCCAGGGAGGAGGAGTAGGCGACGAGGCCGTAGCGGGAGACCGAGCCGTAGGTGGGCTTGACCCCGACCGTTCCGGTGAGAGCGGCCGGCTGGCGGATCGAGCCGCCCGTGTCGGTGCCGATGGCGAGCGGCGCCTCGTACGCGGCCAGCGCCGCGGCCGAGCCGCCGCCCGAGCCGCCGGGGACCCGCGTCAGGTCCCAGGGGTTGCGCGTGGGTCCGTACGCGCTGTTCTCGGTGGAGGAGCCCATGGCGAACTCGTCCATGTTGGTCTTCCCCAGGATGACCGTCCCGGCGTCCTTGAGTCTCCTGGTGAGCGTCGCGTCGTACGGCGGGATCCAGCCCTCAAGGATGCGGGAGCCGCAGGTGGTGGGCACGCCCCGGGTGGCGAAGGCGTCCTTGAGAGCCAGCGGGACGCCGGCCAGCGGGCCCGGCCGCTCGCCCCGCGCGATCCGGGCGTCCACGGCACGGGCCTGCACGAGGGCCCCCTCGTGATCGACGTGGAGGAAGGCATGGACCTTCTCGTCCACCGCCTCGATGCGGGCGAGGTGGGCCTCGGTGACCTCCAGGGCGCTGACCTCGCCGGCGGCGATCAGCCCGGCGATCTCCGTCGCCGTGAGCTTGATGATGTCGCTGTCCGTCATAGCGGACCCCTCCCGTGTGGTGCGATGCGGCGTACGGCCTCTTCGATGATCTCGGGAGGCTGGGTGTGGGGAAGCCGCAGGAAACCGTCGAGGCGGGTGTCCTGGCCGAAGCGGCTCCCCGCGGCCAGACGCACGCCGTGGCGCTGTGCGACGGCGGCGAGTTCGTGGCCGGACCGGCCGCCCGCGTGGGCCCACAGCGCGAGCCCGCCGTCCGGTGTCCGGAAGGTCCACCCGGGCAGTTCCCGGCGCAGGGCCGCGACCAGGACGTCCCGCCGGGCCCGGCCCCGCTCGCGCTGGAGGGCGAGGACGTCCGCGAACGTGCCCGCGTCGCCGAGGAGCCGGTGGGCCACGAGCTGTTCGAGCACGGGCGGGGCGAGATCGGCTCCGGTGCGTCGCGCGACCAGGGCGCGGACGAGCCAGGGCGTGGCGCGGATCCAGCCCACCCGCAGTCCGGCCCAGAGGGACTTGGCCACGGATCCGACGGTCACGACGGTGCCGCCCGGGTCGAAGGCGGCGCACGGCAGCGGGACCCGGCCCGGGCGGGTGAGCGAGAGTTCGGCCAGCGTCTCGTCGACGAGCAGCGTCGTGCCGGTCGCCGCGGCGAGCGCGACCAGGGCACGGCGGGACTCCTCCGCCATGAGCAGCCCGGTCGGCTGCTGGAAGTCCGCGGTCACACAGGCCAGCCGGGGAGCCGTCTCGCGCAGCGCCCGGGCCCAGGCCGCCAGGTCCCACCCCGCGTCCCCGAGCGGTACGGGAACGGGGCGGGCCCCGGCCGCCTCCACGGCGCGCAGGAGATGGGGGTGGCCGGGTGACTCGACGAGCACCCGGTCGTGCGGTGCGACCAACTCCCGCAGCAGCAGGGCGAAAGCACCGGTCGCTCCGCTGGTGACGAGGATCTGCCCGGCGTCCGTGGGCACACCGCGCCGGGTGTGGTGGCCGGCCACGGTCTTCCTGAAGTCCGCCAGCCCGGCGGGAAAGCACCCGTGCGTCGGCGCGTACGACGCCATGTCGTGCGCGGCTTCGGTCAGCGCCCGGGAGAACCACGGTTCCGGTGCGGGCAGGGCCGCCGTCGTCAGGTCGATGACGGCGGCGTCCGGCACGCGCTCCCGCGCCGGCCCCGGCTGCGGGAGCAGGGTGTACGTACCGGAGCCGCCGAGACTTCTCGCGTGACCGGTGGCGCGCAGGAGCCCGTAGGCCGCGGTGACCGTGGTGCGGCTGACGGCGAGAGCGGCTGCCAGTTCCCGCTCGGGCGGCAGCCTGGCGTCGGCCGGCAGCCGGCCGTCGCCGATGAGCGCGCGAAGGGACTCGGCCAGCCTGCCGTAGGCGCTGCCGGCTCCGCCCCGCCAGTCGGCGAGTGACCGTGCGAGGTGGTGCGCGCCGATCGCCCGGGGCCTACGGCCCGTGCCGTTGCCACCCATTCCTCGTCCCCCCCTTCCCGTCCGTTCCACCCGTTCCGCCGGTTCCGCCGGTTCCGTCCGCTCCATTCGCTCCGTCTCCGTGTGCCGAGGGCGTTCAGGCGCCCACGGAGGTCACCTGCCCGTCGTCGGCCGCACCGGCCGGTCCGTTCTCCAGGTCGTCGGCGAGCATCTGCCACAGCCCCGCGTATCCATGGGCGAGCTGTGCCAGAGAGCCTTTGCAGTGCGCCGGAACCGAGTCGGCGATGCCCCGGCGGTCGCGGGCCACCTGGGCGCAGGCTTCGAGCACCCGCAGCACGCTGCGGCCCGATTCGCTGAACCGCAGGGAGGGGTCGCGTCGCAGCGAGTCGACGATGCGGAGGACTTCCACGGGTGACACGGCCCGCCGGGGCCGGTGTCCGGCCGTGCCCGGCTCGTGCGGGACGGTGGCGGCGCCCCCGTTCCCGCGCGCCGGGTCGGCATGGTTCTTCCGGACCGGAACGGGGCTCTCGCCACGCCGGATGCGGGCCCGTACGTCCGCCACCGTGGCCGGCGCGAGGCCGGTCCGGGCGGCGATCTGCCGCAGGGAGGCGTTCGGGTCGTCCCTGATGAGCCGGCCGGCCAGTTCGCGGCTGTGGGAGGAGTCGAGCGGCCGGGAGCGGCCGTCCCGGCCGATCCGGCGGGCCCCGGGCTCCTCGGGGCCGCCCCCGCGCAGCTGGGCGACCTTCTTCGCGGACAGGCCGGTGACGGATCCGACCGCCCGGTCCGACCAGTGCGGATGGGAGGCGAAGACGCGTCGGGCGGCGGCGGCCCTGTCCTCGTTCGACAGCGGGCGTCCGTGCACGATGTTGGTCGCCACGGCGAGCAGCCGGGCGTCCGTCAGGTTCCCCTCGAAGAACCGTGCGGCGATACGGTCGGTGCCCCGCAGCCGGGCCGCTCTCAGCCGGTGCGCGCCGTCGACGACGGTCATGGTGGGGCGGTGCACCAGGATGGGCGGCAGTTCCACCGCCGCGTCGGCCAGTTGCTGTGCGTAGTCCTCGTCCTCGCCGTCGAGCCGGGGCGAGAAGTCGACGCTCAGCCGCTCGACCGCGACGAGCTCGACGGGCTGGTCCAGGAGTCCCTGGTCCCGCAGTCTGATCAGATGGTCCGCGTTGTCCGGCGCCTTGTGTTCCGCCTGGGCCGCCTGTTCCGCCCGGGCACTTCGGCTGTCTCGGTGATCCTGCTCGTCGTGGTTCACGACAGCGTCTCCTTCACGACAGTTCCCCCTTGGAAGTCCCGTTGCCCGGACGCCGGTTCACGGCGCCGCGCCGACACTCACTGCCAGCCGAGGTCGTCCTCGCCGGCCGCGTACCCGGAGGCCAGCGCCGAGACATGGGCGGAGGCCTGGGTGGGGGCGTCGGCGTGGGCGACTCCCGCACCGGCGGCCACGAGGACCGAACCGGTCACGAGCACACCGCGCATGAACCGGTGGGACAGCTTGACGATGCTCTGACGCGACATCACTTATGCCTTTCTGTCGACCTGATGGTGCGGCGGCAGGCAGAAGTCTTGCGGCTGCTCAAGGGGTGGGAACAGCGCTTCGCGAGGGGGCAAACCGGCCTTGGCCTACTGTGTCCAGCAGAGATCAAGGAAAGTCCGGACTATCACCATGAAAACCTTTTGGGACAGTCAATGAAGGGTCAAGTGGCGGCGGAATGTTAAATTCCGAACTTCACGCGTCCGGTTCCGTCCTCATCAACGGAACTTCGGCCCGGCAGAATTTCCATTCGCACAGCCAGGGATGCGCGACACAGGTGCGCCACCAGAGCGACTCGGCCCTGGACTCGGCCACTTCGAGAGAGGCCGCGCGCAGATAGACCCCGACAACGGGGGCCGGACGTGCGTGTCGATGCACGCTCACATGCTCAAATCCCTCGATCTCCGATCCGCAGCCGGCAATGGCCGATGCGGTCGAGGGGGGAAGGGTGCGGCCACCGGGGTGGGGGCACAGGTGCACATGGACCAGATACATGGCATTACCTCAGGTGAAGACCGCAGGGTCCCCCGTGAACACATCTCGGCAACATAAGGATTTTCTCCGCCAAACCTCCCATTGTCGACACCTTCTTGCGTGTGACGATCCTGCAACGTAATGTCAACTCACCCTCCAGCGCTCATCACTGGCTGTAGTGACCGAATCGGATCCTGGATATCTGCCGGAGCTGCTGACCGATGCTTGACGTTCTTGGCCTTGACGATGTCGCGGAGTCGGTCTACAAAGCCATCCTCGCGCACCCCCAGAGCGGGGTCACGGAGTTGTGCGCACATCTGGGCCGCTGCGAACAGGAAGTGCGAACCGCACTCGACCGGCTCAGCGAAATGGCTCTGGTCCGTGTCTCGACCGAGGATTCGACCCAGTTGCACGTGGTCAGCCCTCATGTGGCCATGGAGTACCTCCTGGCCCGGCAACAGGCGGAAATCGCCGAGCACCAGAAACGCCTTGAGGCCAGCCGGGCCGCGGCCGCGAAACTCATTATCGAATTCGACGGCCGAAGAAGAACCGATCCTTCCGCCTCCGGTGTTCAGTATCTGGAGGGACTGGACGCCATTCGCGATCACCTTTCGGCCCTGCACAACAGAGTCGCCGACGAACTCCTGGCCTTCGCCCCCGGCGGCCCGCAGACCCCCGCGAACATGCGCGCCTCGCGCCCGCTCAACCAGCAGCTGCTGGAGCGCGGGGTCCGCATGCGCACGATCTACCTCGAGTCCATCAGGTCCTGCCCCGACACCATGGAGTACGCGAACTGGCTCGCCCAGCAGGGCTGCCAGGTGCGGACCATCCCCTCGCTGCCCAACCGGATGATCATCTACGACCGGAAGGCCGCGATCCTCGCCACGGACACCGACAACACCGCCGCGGGTGCCGTGGAGGTGACGTCCCAGGGAATGATCGCCTCGCTGCACGCCCTGTTCGAGAGCGTGTGGCAGTCCGCCGACCCCCTGGAGACCAAGCCCAAGCCGGATCCCGGCTCGCTCACCCGGCAGCAGTCCGAGGCGTTGCGGCTGCTGGCACAGGGGTCCACGGACGAGGCCATCGCCAAGCGCCTCGGCGTCTCGCCCCGCACCGCCCGCCGGATCGCCAACGGCCTGATGACCCAGCTGGACGCCCGCAGCCGCTTCCAGGCCGGGGTGCTCGCCGTCCAGCGAGGCCATCTGCCCGCGTCTCCCGAGTAGCCGCGACCGCATGGCGGGCCGTGGCCCCCTCAAGCGGGGACCGGCAGGGCCCGGACGGGGAAACCCAGCAGATCCAGTGCCTGCCCGGAGGTCTCCGCGACCTGGATCAGCTGCCGTTCGTCCGCGCTGAGGAAGCCTTCCGCCACCAGGTGGTCCAGCATGCGCAGCATCGGGGTGAAGAAGCCGCCGTGGTTGACGACCACGATCGGTTTCTCCATCAGGGACAACTGGTTCCAGGTCAGCACCTCCATCAGCTCGTCCAGCGTGCCGATGCCCCCGGGCAGCACCGCGAAGGCCGACGACAGGCGGTACATCAGCGCCTTGCGCTCGTGCATGGAGCGGACCACGAAGATCTCTCCGCGCGCCTTGTCGGCGCGCTCCCGCTCGTGCAGGCTGCGGGGGATCACGCCGGTGACCGTCCCGCCGCCGCCGAGCACCCCGTCGGCGACGGCCCCCATCACCCCGACGCCGCCGGCGCCGTAGACCAGGTCGAGCCCGCGGCGGGCGAGCGAGTGGCCGAACCGCCGGGCGAGATCGAGGTATTCGGCCTGTACTCCTGGCCGGGCGCCGCAGAACACCGCGACGCGTTCACTCTTGTCGGGCCTCTTGTGCATGGCTTCCCACCTCCGGGGCTAGTGCTGCTCGTGGACGGACCGTGCGGTCGTCGCCCGTGCGGGCCGCACGGTGTGGCCGGCGACCCGCGAAGCGGTGCGCAGCAGGACCCGCGCGCCCGCGACCAGGTCCTCGGGCGCGGTGTCCTCTTCCGGTACATGGCTGATGCCGCCGATGCTGGGCACGAAGATCATTCCGATGGGCGCGATGTCGGCGATCATCTGCGCGTCGTGCCCGGCGCCACTGGGCAGCGTCCGGTGGGCGAGCCCGAGTTCGTCGGCACCGCACTCGACGGCCGCGCGCAGCACGGGGTCGGTGGAGGTCGGGTCGGAGCGGGTCTCGGCGACCACCTCGATCTCGGTGCCCGTGGCCGCGGCGATCGCGCGCAGTGCCCGACGCACGGCCTCCTCCGCCGCCGCGGCCCGCCACACGTCGGTGTCCCGGAGATCCACCGTCAACCGCACCGACCCGGCGATGGTGTTGGGCGTGTTGGGGTGCGGGTCGAGCCACCCCACCGTGGCGACCCGGCACAACTCGCGGTCCCGCGCGACGTGTTCCACCGCCAGCACCACCCGCGCGGCGGCGGTGAGCGCGTCCCGGCGCCCTTGCATGGGACTGGTGCCGGAGTGTCCGGCCGCGCCGCGCACCTCCAGCGTCAGCACGGTCCGGCCCGTGATCGCCTCGACCACGCCGATCCGGCTGCCGGCGCGCTCCAGCACCGGGCCCTGCTCCACATGCAGTTCGAGGTACGCGGCCACCGAGCCGTGCTGCCAGGCGGCGCTGCCCAACGCGTCCAGGTCGCCCCCCGCCAACCGCAGGGCCTCACGGAGCGGACGCCCGGAGTGGTCGCACGGCTCACGGGGCAGACCCGCCAGCCGTCCGGCGATGGCCATGGAACCCCAGAAGGGCTGCGGGAAGAGAGCGCCCTCCTCGTTGGCGAAGGCGACCGCGACCGGCTCGTACGGCAGGTCGGCGCCGTGCTCCTCGAAGACCTGGAGCACCTCCAGGGCGGCCACCACCCCGTAAGTACCGTCCAGACGGCCGCCGTTGACGACGGTGTCCAGGTGCGAGCCCATCATCAGGGCCTGCCGCTCCCCCGGACGTCCGTCGCAGCGGGGTCGCACGATGATGTTTCCGGCCGCGTCGACGGCGGGGACGAGTCCCGCGCCGCGCGCCTCGTCCATCAGATAGGCGCGGGCCTCGCGGTCGGCGGGGCTGAAGCCCTCGCGGGTGATCCCGCCCGTCCGCCCGTCGCGGCCGACGCGGCCCAGTTCGGCGAGCCGCCGCAGCAGCCGGCCCTCGTCGATGTCCAGGGCCGACCGGCCCCCGGTCCCGCGGACCCGGGAACCGCCGGCCGGCACGTCCTCCCGGGCCGGCCGCAGGTCGGCCAGCCGCGCCACGTCCGCCAGGCCGCTCACAGGTGCCGCCCCCACCACTCCAGCACGGCCTCGAAACGCGCCAGCCGGTGACTGGGCAGGCCGGAACGGGACATGTCGTGCCCCTCGCCGGGGAACAGCAGCAGCTCGGCGGTGACGCCCCGCAGCTTCAGCTCCGTGAACAGCCGTTGAGCCTGCTCCGGAGGGCAGTGCCGGTCCTCCTCCGACTGGATGATCAGCATCGGCGAGGTCATCCGGTCCACGTACGTCAGCGGGCTCTGCTGCGCCCAGCGGTCCCGGTCCGCGCCGTACAGCGCGACCGCGAGGTCGACGCCGTCGTCGCTGGTGGCCGCGTAGCTGTCGATGGCGTACAGCCCGCGCTCACCGATCATGGCGCGGAAGCGTTCGCCGTGATGGGCGTTGAACCAGGCGGCCATGTAGCCGCCGAACGAGCCGCCCATCACCCCGACCCGCCCGCCGTCCAGGTCGGGTGACTCCAGTGCCGTGTCCAGCAGGGCGAGCAGGTCGACCGCCGACCTGCCCGGCAGATCGTCCCTGACGTACGCGCCGTGCGCCTGCCCGTAGCCGGAGCAGCCCCGGGGGTTGCCGAGGACGACCGCGTAGCCGGCGCTCGCGTACACCTGCGCCTCGTCGAAGGCGGCCGGGCCGTTCAGGGTGTAGCCCCACTGCGTGTACGGGCCGCCCTTGACCTGGAAGATCACCGGGTGCGGGCCGGGTCCCTGCGGCCTCACCACCCAGCCGTGCAGGGGGTGGCCGTCGGGGGCGTACGCGGTGAACTCCTCCATCGGCAGCAGCGCGCCGCGCTCCGCGAGCCGGGCGCCGTAGCGGGTGAGGACCTGTTCGGTGCCGTCGCGCAGCACCAGGAGGTCGCCGGCGCTGCGGTCGCTGGAGACGACGGCGGCGACGGTGACGCCCTGGGCGGTCTCGGCGACCGCGTACCCGTTGACCTGGCGCCGGCCGGTGAGGACGGGGGTCGGCTCGCCGCCGTCGTAGGGGACGAGGACGAGGTTGACCTCGCCCCGGTGGTCGCCGGCGAAGTACACCCCGTCGGCGGCGGGCCAGATCATCTGGCTGGCGAAGCTGAGGTGGTGGGCGTCACCTGTGAGCCGACGCGGGGCGGCCGGGCCGTCGGCGGGCGGAACCTCTTGGCCGGCCGGCCGTACCGGGACCGACCAGAGGCCGTAACTCGCCGTCGCGCACGAGTGGTTGTTCTTGTCGAGTTCGGCGCCGCAGAAGACGACCGAGCCGCCGTCGGCGGAGAAGCGCGGCGTGAACAGGTACATCCCGCCGTGGGTGAGGGGCCGCAGGCCGGTGCCGTCGGGCGCCACCGCCCAGATGTCGTTGCGCGAGTCGTCGCCGCGCTCCGCGTGCCGGGCCGTCACGAAGGCCAGCAGTCCGCCGTCGGGACTCCACGCCAGGTCGCCGTGGTCGTGGTCGCCGCTGGTGAGTTGCAGCGCCGGGGTCCCGGGGTCCAGGGGAGCGGTGACGAAGACCTGCCGGGGCCGGTCGTAGGTGTAGCCGAAGCCGTCCAGCTGGTAGACGAGCGTGGTGACGCGGCGGGGGCGCTCCTGCTCGGGCGGTCCCTGGTAGCGGCCCGGCGCGGGCACCCGGCCGGTGAACGCGATCCGGGTCGAGTCCGGGCTCCACACCGGCTGGCCCGCCCCCATCGGATGGTCCGTGACGGGGAACGCCTCGCCGCCGCCCTCCATGGGCAGCAGATGGATCTGCGCGCGGCCGTGCGCGCCGGGCCGCAGGAAGGCGAGGAAACGGCCGTCGGGCGAGAACGCGGGCGCACCGTCGTAGGGGCCCTGGGTGACGCGGCGCGGCGGGGTCGTGCCCGTCGTGTCCGCGATCAGCAGTTCGGTGACGTAGTCGTCGCCCGCCACGTCGGCGTGGGTGACCTCCACGACGGCGTACCGGCCGTCCGGCGAGATCGTGGGGCGCCCCAGGACGGGGAGCAGGTCGATGTCGGTGGGAAGCATGTCATGGCCTCACAGACTCACAGAAGAGAGAAACGTGATGCGGGGTCGATGAAGAGGGCGTCGCCGGGCCGCACGCCGAAGGCGTCGCAGAACGCGCCGACGTGTCCGAGCACGCCGTTGCAGCGGAACTCGGCGGGCGGGTGGCGGTCCGAAGCGAGCCGTTCGGCCATCCGGGCGGCCGTGGTCCGGGCGCGCCACATGGTCGCCCAGTGGACGAAGAACCGGCGCGTGTCCCCGGCGCCGGCGGCGGCTCCGGTCGTCCGCCCGGTGTGCGTGGCGAAGGCGGTGTGCGCGGCGGTGACTCCGGCGATGTCCGCCATGTTCTCGCCGACCGTGCGGGCCCCGTCGACCCGTCGGCCCGGGAAGCCCGCGGGCTCGTACCCGTCGTACTGCGTGACGAGCAGTTGGGTGCGGCGGCCGAACTCGGCGCGGTCCTCGGGTGTCCACCAGTCCCGGAGCCGGCCCCGGCCGTCGTAGCGGGAGCCGCGGCTGTCGAAGGCGTGCGCCATCTCGTGGCCCACGATCGCGCCCAGCACCGCGAAGTTCCGCGCGGGGTCGCCCGCGGGGTCGAAGACGGGGGGCTGGAGCAGTCCCGCGGGGATGACGACCTGGTTGAGGCCGTGCCGGTAGTAGGCGGTCACCTGGTGCGGGTGGATCTTCCACTCGCCGCGGTCGACGGGAGTGCCCAGGCGCGCGAGCTCGCGCGCGATGTGCCGGGCCCGGCCCCGCTTCACATTGCCGAGGAGGTCCGCGGGGTCCACCCACGGGTCGTCGTGATCGCTTCCCGGGGCACCCGCGCCGTGCGGATGGCCGATCTCGAAGACCATGTCGTCGAGCTTGCGCAGCGCGGCGTCCCGGGTGCTGGGCGCCATCCAGTGGGCCCCCTGCATGCCCGTCCGGTAGGCGTCCACGAGGGCCGCGACCAGCTCGCGTGCGGCCTCGACGGTGCCGGGCTCCAGGTTCTCGGCGAGATAGCGCTCGGCGACGGCGTCCCCGAGGAAGGTCTCCACGAAGGAGAGGGCCCGCAGGGGGCGGGGTCGCGGCTCGGTGAAGCCGTTGAGGGTACGGCCGTAGAAGGCGAAGTTGTCCGCGAAGACCGCGCGGGGTCCGAACGGCACCATCTCGTGGACGTACCGCCAGGACAGCCAGAGCTTCAGCTCGTCCAGGCTCCGGGACCGCCACCACTCGTCGAGAGAGTCCGCGAAGGCCGGCTGCCGCAGCCGTACGGTCGCGTCGGCGGGCGGGTCGCCCAGTCCGCGCAGCCAGCTCGCCCACGGGAAACCCCCCTCGCGGGCGGCGAGTCGGGCCACCGTGCAGGTCAGCGGGCGGACCGGGGTGCCGGGTTGTGGGACGGTGTGCCGGGCGGCCAGCTCGGTCTCCAGCCGGACGACCTCCGCGGCCGCCGCCCCGGCACCGTCCACCGCCGCGTGGGCGAGCATCACGGCGATGTGCCCGGTGTACTGCTCCAGCAGCCGTTCCCCGCCCTCCCGCCGGTAGGCGGCGGCACCGGGCAGGCCGATTCCGGCCTGGGAGAGCAGGAGGACGTACTGGTCGGCGCGGGCGGTGTCGACGGCGACCGAGAAGTCCAGGGCGCCCCCCACGCCCTGGGCCTGGAACCGGCCCATCAGCCGGGCGAGCGCGCCGCGGTCGGCGGCCGAGCGGACGGCGTCCAGATCGGCCGCGAAGGCCCGCGCCGCCCCCTGCTCCTCGATCCGCTCCTCGTCCATGAAGCTCGCGTGGAGGTCGGCGATACGGCGGCTGGTACCGCTCTCCCGCGGATGCTCCACGGCTCGGCGGACGACCCGCTCGACGTCGTCCTGCACCTTGTCGGCGAGCAGCGTCAGCGTGGTGGCCTCGGCCTGGTGGGCCGGCAGCACGTGGCCGTCCGTCCAACGCCCGTTGACGAAGCGGTAGAAGTCGTCCTGCGGTCTGACCGAGGGATCGACGTCCACGTCGTACGGCAGTCCCGTGGGAACGGCCACCGGGTCCGAGGCCACCGTCATCGCGCGGCCTCGCTCAGCTGTCCGGAGGACGCCTGGGCGTCCGAGTTCCTCAGCACGCCCCTCGCGAAGACGGCCAGCGCGATCATGGCGAAGGCACCGGCGGCGAGGAAGCCGTGGCGCGCCGTCGTGAAGCTGAGGATCGCCCCGCCGATCAGGTAGCCGATGGCCGGGCCGGTGTTGGAGACCGCGCCGAGCGCGGCGAAGGCACGGCCGCGGTGGCTCTCGGGCACCCGGATGTTGAGCAGGATGTGGGTGACCGTGGCCTGCGCGCCGTTGCCGATGCCGCCCAGGACGTAGAAGGGCAGGATCCACCAGACTCCCGGGGCCAGCCCGGTGCCGAGGATGGCCACGCCGATGCAGAGGAACGTGCCGATCAGGATCGCCTCGTGACTGAACCGCTTCACCCGGCGCACCAGCATCCCGCCGGGAATGAGGCCGAGCATCCACGCCGACATGATCAGGCCGAACGTCTCCTCGGAGGCCCCGAAGGTCTCACGGACGTAGAAGACGATCAGGACGTTGATGATGCTCGCGGCGGCCATGACCGCGCCGCTGAGGATGAGCACGGCGGTGAGGAACCTGTCGCCGGTGACCTTGTACGGAGCCGGCCGGTCGGTGTCCGTGCCGTCCGTGCTGTCCGTGCTGTCTGCGGTCGCGGCCTCGGCGCCGCGGCCCTTGTGCAGCCGGGTGCGGATGAGCAGGCCGCCCGCGACGACGGCGGCGAAGCTGAGCGCGTCGATGAGCAGCGGCACGGTCACCCCGAACCGGCCGATGAGGAAGCCGGCGACACCGGGCGCGGCGACCATGCCGGCCATCGCCCAGGTCTGGGAGATGGAGGAGGCCCGCGGCACGTTGTCCTTGCCGACGATGGCGCTCGGCAGGGCCCCGAACACCGGGTGCGTGAAGGCGAGTCCGGCGGACAGCACGGCGGAGAGGGCGATGAGGACGGCCGGTGAGGTCCAGATCGTCATCGCCACGCAGATCAGGGCCTGCAACGACCCGACGGTGACCATGAGGGTACGGCTGTCGAAGCGGTCCGCGACCCGGCCCGTCAGCGGCGACAGCACCACCGGCGGCACGGTCGCGGCCAGCAGCAGCGCCATGACGGCGTACGAACCGGCGCCCTTGGACTGGAGCTGGAGCGCGATGGCGGTCTCGGCGGCGATGTCGCCCGCGAAGGACAGGCCTCGCATCCCGGCGAGGAGGTAGACGTCCCGCCAGGCGGCCCGGGTTTCCGGTGGGGCGCCGGTGGCGGCGGTCGGTGCGGTGGTCGGTGCGGTGGTGTCGGTGGCCATCTCGTGGGTCACTTCCTCTTCTCGTCGGCGACGGGTACGGCGTCGGGGGATGCGCCGGCCGGCGGGCCGGCGACGGCTTCGAGGACGCCGATCCGGGCCAGACCCCGGACAGCGCTCAGGGACCGGGCCTCGGGGACCCCGGGGAAGAACTCGGCGGCGCTCACGGTCCGGCCGGAGTCGAGCGCGCGCAGCGCGCCCGCGACGGCGTCCGGTACGGCCAATTGCCGGCCGCCCGCCCGCAGCGCGGTCCGGCCGGCCTCGCTGTCGCCGATCTCCACGGGTACGGCACCGCGCCGCACCCGGGTGGCGGGGGCGAGGGTGTCGACGGCCGCGAGCCGGGCGAACTCCCGTGTCCGGTCGGCCCCGTTGCGGGCCCGGCCCACGGCGACGAGCCGCTTGGCCTCGGAGGCCACGTCCAGCCGGGCCAGCCGCTCGCGCAGCAGTTCCAGCTTCTCGGTGAGCGCCGCCACGGCAGCGGTGTCCTCGCCCTCGGCCAGGTGCGGAAAGCCGTGGAAGGCGTCGTCCTCGACCAGGGCGGTGACGGTGTCCTGGAGCAGATGGCGCCACCGGCGCGGCTCCACCCCGACGGACAGGTGCAGCGACAGCTCGCTGTTGGCGGCGGCGGCGTGCGGGGTGCCGTGCGGCACGTACAGCACGTCACCGGGGCGCAGCGTCACCTCGACGACGGGGTCGCCGAGTTCCTCGGGTGTGTACGAGCCCTCGTCCCCGCGGCGGTGCTCCGGGGTGGCCCATACCCGCCAGGTCTTGGTGCCGTCGACCTGGACGACGAAGACGTCGATGGAGTCGCGGTGCGGGGAGAAGCCGTCGGTGCGGGCGGGGGTGACGAAGAGGACCACCTCCGCGTCGCAGGCGAGCGCTTCGGCGAAGGGGTCCCGCAGACGGCGGGCCGACGGCAGGACGTGCTGGAGGGAGTTCCAGGTGACGGTGCCCCCGGAGCGGAACAGCTCGTACACCTTCTCCGCGTTGACGGCCTCGGCGAGCGCCGCGCCGCGTGCGACGGTGCGCGTGTAGGCGCCGGAGGGCACACCCTTGCCGCCCTTGGTCACCCGCAGATAGGACGGCGGCGTGGTTTCCAGGGCGAGGATGTCGTCGAGCTGTCGCACCGAGGGCAGGCCGTCGAGGCGGCCCGCCAGCGCTCCCGTGCGCAACAGCGGCTGCTTGTCGAAGTACTCGGCGAAGAAGACGTCCGGGTCACCGACGAAGTCCTCGAAGGAGTAGGGGTCCACGTTGTTGCCTCCTACTGGCGATTCGGTGCGGGTCGGCCGGACGTCCGGCGTTCCGCCGCGGTCCCGGCACAGGTCCGGGACCGCGGCGGATCGCGACGGGTACCGGCAGCTCTTCAGCCGGCCGGGACCAGCTCGAACACACCCAGCCGGGTGAGTCCTTGAGCGGCCTTGGCCGAACGGAGCTCGTCCACACCGGGGAACACGTGGGACGCCGTGATCGACGCGTCCGGGCCGAGCGCGGCCAGGGTCTCGGCGATCGGTGTGGGTACCGCGATCTTGTGACCGTTGACGGTCAGTTGGGTGCGGCCGTTGTCGTCCTCGCCGAAGGCCAGGGGAGCCTTTCCGCGGCGCAGTCGCGACGCGGGTCCCATGTCGTCCATGTCGGCGATCGCCTGGAAGGTGTTGCCCTTGGAACTGCCGGGCAGGTGCCGGCCGAGGTCGGCGAGCCTGTCGAGCTCCGCCGAGGTGTCCACGGACTCCAGCCGGGCGACGAGTTCGTGGATCTTCTCCTTGAACACCGCCTCCACGTCGGCGGCCCGCGCCTCGCCGATGTGCGGGTACTCGTTGAAGACGTCGGCGCCGACCAGATCGTCGAGCGTCTCCCGCAGCAGGTCCCGCCACATGCGCGGACGCATCATGATCGACAGGTGCAGCGAGCCGCTGCCCTCGGCGGTCGCGGCGTGCGGGGTGCCGTAGGGGAGGTAGAGGACGTCTCCGGGCTGGAGCGAGACCTCGATCTCCGGCTCGCCGAGACCCTCCAGGGTGTACTGGGCGTTGTTGCCCAGGCGCGGGGTCGGAGGGTTCCACAGCTTCCAGTGCTTGCTGCCCTCCAACTGCACGATGAACAGGTCGACCGGGTCGTGGTGCGGCGGGTAGCCCTTCTTGGCGGAGGGCGTGAGGAAGGCGACCGTGTCGGTGCGCACCGCCATCTTCTCGCTGATGACGCGGGTGAAGTCGCGCATCTCCGGGACGATGTGATTCAGCGAGCACCAGGTGACGGTGGCGCCGGCCCGGTAGAGCTCGTAGATCTTCTCCGGGTCGACCGTGTCGGTGATGGTCTGGCCCTGTACGACGACGTTGCGGCTGTAGCCCTGCTCGGGCACGCCGTCGCCCTTGAGGTTGACCTTGATGTAGGGCGGCCGGATCACCTCAAGGTTGACCAGCTGGTCCAGCTTGCGGAGCGAGAGTATGTCGCGCGGGTCCCCCGGCACGGCGTTCTTCCGCAGCATGGGCTTCTTGTTGAAGTACTCGGTGAAGAAGACCTGCTCGTCTCCCACCAGGTCCGCGAATGCGTGGTTCGCCATGCCTGCCTCTCAATGAATCGAATGTCTTGTGGGACTGGGAAGCCAGGTGGCCCGCTGTTCTCTCGTGGCGAGGGGCGACGCCCGAAGGCGCCGCCCTTCACCACAGGGCTACTTCAAGAACAATTACTGGATGTTCTTGTAGTAGGAGGTGGCGAGCAGCTCCTCGGCCGTCTCGATGAACTCGATGTCGTCGAACTCGACGTTCTCCATCGCGATTCACTTCCCTTCGCCTTTTCCCCGGGCTGTTCCCGGCGACTGAGAAAATCATCGCCGGATTCAGGGGTCGGCGTCAATCGGTTCAACTTCGGCCCGGCTACACGGGAGCACACACAGAAGAAAGCGGCCCGGACGCCGCAGTAATGGCGTCCGGGCCGCTTCTGACGAGACCTTCGAATGAGGTCTTCAATGGTGCACGCGGAGAAATTCCCGAGTAATTCCTATTCGGATTCCGCGATCAGGTCGCCGGCGTAGTTGGCAAGGGAGCGGTTGTATCTGGGGAGGTGCTTGGCGAGCGCGACGAGCGTGTACGACAGCGCCTCGCGCTCCCGCCCGACGTCCGCGAGCGCGAGCGCCAGGAAGCCGGCGACGGCGTCGTCGAGCTCGTCGGACCCGGCATCGCGCTCCGCCTCCAGCAGGGCGACGCTCTGGTCCACTTGTCCCACGTTCCGCAGCGAGCTGGCGAGCTGGATCACCGCGCGGCGGCGGCGGATCCCGGTCAGGCCGGACGCGAGCGCCTCCCGGTAGAGCGGCACCGCGCGATCGGAATGCCCGGTGGAGTCATGGGCGCACGCCAGCTCGAAAGGCGCCCTCGCGTCGCCCGGCGGGAGCTCCTGGGTGAGTTTCTGGATCAGCCCGAGAAATTCGTCCTCGGCATGGTCGTCAAGAGCGGCCCAGAGGGAGGCGACACGCTCCTCCCAATCATTTCCCGATGTCGTCACTACGACAGCCTTCCGTATCTGCGCTCTGCTCGGCGAGTCGTCCTGAAAAGGGGCGAGGGGCGACGCCCGAAGGCGCCGCCCTTCACCACAGGGCTACTTCAAGAACAATTACTGGATGTTCTTGTAGTAGGAGGTGGCGAGCAGCTCCTCGGCCGTCTCGATGAACTCGATGTCGTCGAACTCGACGTTCTCCATCGCGATTCACTTCCCTTCGCCTTTTCCCCGGGTTGTTCCCGGCGACTGAGAAGATCCTCGCCGGATCCGAAGGGTTACGTCAACCGACGGAAATTGACCGGGGAACTGTTCAACCGCTGCCCGGCAGCAGTTGAACGGAGCCGGGAGCGTGCGCGGCGCCGGCCCTCGGAACAGCCCTACACCGCCATCAGCGGTGCGTCCTTCCGCCACTTGAGGATCTTGTCGAAGCTCACCACGGCGCCGCCGACACCGGGCTTGTTGCCGATGTGGACGTGGTCGGCGAGTTCCTGGATGAGACACAGGCCCCGGCCGTTCTCCGCCTCGCCCGGGGCGGGCCGGACGGCCTGGGCGCGCGCGAACCCGGGGCCCGAGTCGGCCACCTCGATACGGCACTTCTCGCCGTCGAGGTACGCGGTCACGCGGTACGCCTCCGAGTACGCGCCGGGCTCGGTGTCGCCGCCGTGCTCCACCGCGTTGGCACAGGCCTCGCTGAGGGCGACCGAGAGGTCGTAGGAGATGTCCGGGTCGACGCCCGCGGTCTCCATCGTGCCGAGGAACAGCCGCCGGGCCAGCGGCACGCTCGCGGCTTCGCGCCTCAGATGGAGTGACCACCAGATGCTCATGCTCCAGCCTCCCGGCCGCGGCTCGACATACCGATACCTATTGCCGCCAGTGCCCCTGTGTAAGCACGGAGTTGACGTGATGCCGCCCATATGGGCGATGCGTCCCAAACGTAATTGGTGTATCCGGAGGTAGCTCACGTCGGAGAGTGACCTTTGTGATCTATGACACATTATCGTCCCGGTGTGGCGGACCTGCCGTACGGCGGCGACAGGGCCGGTGCGATGATGAGCCCGCCATGACTGCCCCCCACCCACGTACGGCGCGCCCCGGAGGTGAACTCCGGGTCCTGCGGGCCGCGGTGTTCGCCGCGGTCTGTGTCGTGCTGGCCGCGGCCGGTCATGCCATCGCCTCCTGCGCCACCGTGCCCCTGTGGACACTCGGCGCGGGCTTCCTCGCGACCGTCCTGCTCGTCGCGCCGCTCGCCGGGCGCGAGCGTTCGCTGCCGGGCATCGCGGCCCTGCTCGCGGTCGGACAGACCGTGCTGCACACGCTGTTCGGGCTCGGCCAGACGGCCGTCGGCGCGTCGACCGGCGGGAGCCTGTCCGCGTCCGACGCCACGCTCGTGGCGCGGGCCGCGCATCTGCTGTGCGGGACCACCGCGGCGGCGATCAGCCCGGCGCAGGCCCACCAGATGCTCACCGCCGCACGGCTGCTGCCGGCCTCGGACTCGTCGGGTTCGTCGGGTTCGACGGGGTCCATGAGTTCCGTGGGATCCATGAGTTCCATGGGGTCGATGCACCACGCGACGGACGCCATGTCCGCCTCCGCCGCCTCCTCGATGTCGCTGTTCCCGTCCCTGCCCATGCTGCTCGGCCACCTCCTCGCGGCACTCGCCGCCGGCTGGCTGCTGCGGCACGGGGACCTGGCGCTGCGGCGCCTGCTGGAACTGTCGGCGCACGGAGTCGCGGAAGGGGCGCTCGTACGGTCCCTGCGCGGGGCGCTCGCCCTGGTGCGCGCCCTGCGGGCGGGGCTGCCGGGGGCGCCCGGAACGGGCCCGCGGCTGCGGCGCACCGCCTTCTCCGCGCCGCCCGCACCGCACACCGCGGCACTCCAGCACTCGGTGATCCGGCGTGGTCCGCCCGCCGCGGTGGCCCACGTTCTCGCCGCCTGACGCGACGCGACCCACCGCCATTTCCGTCGAGCACAGCTCTCCGGGAGAGGACGGCCGCCGTCGTGCGGCGCACGCGCGTCCCACGCGCCCCCTCTTCACCACCCGGAACTCACTCGAACTCGAAGTGGAGTGCTCCCTTCCATGAAGGCTTCTCGTATCGCCGCCGCCGCTGCCGTCGCTGGCTCGGCCGTTGTCGTCCTGTCCTCCCCCGCCTTCGCGCACGTCTCCGTGCAGCCGGAGGGCGCGGCCGTCAAGGGCGGCTACGCGGTCGTCGACTTCAAGGTCCCCAACGAGCGCGACGACGCCTCGACCACCAAGCTCGAAGTCACCTTCCCGACCGACCACCCGCTGGCCTCCGTGATGCCGGAGCCGATCAGCGGCTGGACCGTCAAGGTCACCAAGTCGAAGCTGGCCAAGCCGGCCGAGATGCACGGCGAGACGATCACCGAGGCCGTCACCAAGGTCACCTGGACCGCGACCGGCAAGGGCGTCGAGCCCGGCTACTTCCAGAAGTTCCCGGTGTCCGTCGGCATGCTGCCCACGGACACCGACCAGCTCGTCTTCAAGGCGCTCCAGACCTACTCCGACAACGAGGTCGTGCGCTGGATCGAAGTGCAGAAGGACGGCGCGGAGGAGCCCGACAACCCGGCTCCGACGCTTCAGCTGACCACTGCCGCCGCCTCGGGCGCGACCGCCGAGGACGCCTCCGAGAAGACCGAGAACACCGCCGCCGACACCACGTCCACCGCCGCCTCCTCCGACACCACCGCCCGCGTCCTGGGCGTGGTCGGCATCGCCGTCGGCGCGGCGGGCGTGGCGTACGGCGTTCTCGCCGGTCGTCGGCGTACGACCGTCTGAGGCCCGTCCGCTCATGGCGCGCACAGGGGTCCGTGCGACTCTTGCGTACGACCCCGGTGCGCGCCGGAGCTCTCACAACTGGGACATTTTTCCTATGCGCAAGAAGACGTTCGCGGCGGCAGCGCTGCTCGCCGCCGCCACCCTGACGCTCTCCGCCTGCGGCAGCGGCGACTCCGGCAACAGCCCCGTCGCCGTGGTCTCCGAGGACACCGCGACCCAGGCCGCCACCGTGCTCGACACCCCGTTCGAGAAGCCGGACCTGGTCCTCACCGACACGCACGGCAAGAAGTACGACTTCCGGGCGGAGACCAAGAACCGCCCGACGCTGATCTACTTCGGCTACACCCACTGCCCCGACATCTGCCCGCTGACGATGAACAACATCGCCGTCGCCAAGAAGTCGCTGCCCAAGGCCGAGCAGGACAAGCTGCTGGTCGTGTTCGTCACCACCGACCCCGCCCGCGACACCGCGTCGGAGCTCGGCAAGTGGCTCAAGGGCATCGACACCCAGTTCGTCGGCCTGACCGGCGACTTCGCCACCATCCAGGCCGGCGCCCGCACCCTGGGCATCTCCATCGAGCCGACCTCCAAGGACAAGAACGGCAAGCTGGTCTCGGTCCACGGCACCCAGGTCGTCGCCTTCTCCCCGAAGACCAACGGCGGTTACCTGCTCTACGGCCAGGACACCACCGTCGACGACTACACCAAGGACCTCCCCAAGATCATCAAGGGGGAGACACCGTGAGGCGGTTCGCCGTGCCCGTCACGGTGCTGAGCGGTGCCCTGGTCCTCGCCGGCTGCGGCGGCTCCGACGACACGAAGGCACAGCTCTCCGTGAGCTCCGCCTACATGCCCCAGCCGGTCTCGGACATGGCGGCCGGCTTCCTGGACATCGCCAACAAGGGCGGCGCGAAGGACGAGTTGACCTCCGTCACCAGCGACGCCGGCCCGGTCTCGGTGCACCGGACGGTCGGCCAGGCGATGGAGGAGGTGCAGTCCCTCGCCGTGCCCGCACACGGTCAACTCGTGTTCAAGAGCGGGGGCAACCACCTGATGTTCGACAAGCTGAGGCACACGCTGAAGCAGGGCGACCGCGTGACCGTGAAGCTGCACTTTGCCAAGTCCGGCCCTCTCACGGTTGAGATGCCCGTGAAGTCGGCGACGTACAACCCCACGACCGGGCACTGAGGGAGGGAACCCCACCTTGAAGACGACCATCACCCCCCGAGTCCGCACGCTGGTGCTGCTGTTCCTGGCCGTCGTCGGCATGCTGTTCGCGGGTGCCGGGACGGCCTCCGCGCACGCCGCCCTGACCGGCAGCGACCCCTCTTCGGGGGTGGTGGTCAACAAGGCCCCGACGCAGGTCTCGCTCACCTTCTCCGAGAAGGTCGCGACGAACGACAACTCGCTGCGCGTGCTCGACCCGAAGGGCAAACGCGTCGACGTCGGCAAACCCTCCAACATCAGCGGCACGACGTACGCCACCCAGATCCGCAGCGGACTCCCGGACGGCACCTACACGGTGGCCTGGCAGGTCGTGTCGGCGGACAGCCACCCCGTGGGCGGCGCCTTCACCTTCTCCATCGGCTCCCCCTCGAAGACCACGGTCTCCGCGTCGGCCGAACAGGACGTCGGCGGCGGGCTCGTCGGCGGGCTGTACGGCTTCGGGCGCTACATGTCGTACGCCGGCTTCATCGTCATGGTCGGCGGCGCCGCCTTCGTCCTGGCCTGCTGGCAGCGGGGCGCCGGAGTGCGCGCCCTCCAGCGGCTGGTCGTCTCCGGCTGGGTCTCGCTGACCGCGGCCACGCTCTGGCTGCTGCTGCTGCGCGGCTCGTACACGACCTCCGGGAAGGTCGGCGACATCTTCGACCTGAACCTCCTCGGCCAGGTCCTCCAGACCAAGACGGGCGCCTCCCTCGTCTCCCGGCTGCTGCTGCTCGCCGCCGCCGCGCTGTTCATCGCGGTGCTCTTCGGCGCGTACGACAAGCGGGAGGACGAGGAGAAGCGGGACCTGACCTTCGGGCTCGCGATCGGCGGCGGTGTGGTGGCCGCCGGGCTCGCGGCGAGCTGGGCGCTGTCCGAGCACGCCTCGACCGGGCTCCAGCCCGGCATCGCGATGCCCGTGGACGTCGTCCACCTGCTGGCCGTCGCGGCCTGGCTCGGCGGCCTGGCCGCCCTCCTCGTCTCGCTGTACCGGGCGCCCGCCGACAACCCCGTCGGACGGGACGCCGTGCGGCGCTTCTCGCGCCTCGCCTTCGGCAGTGTCGTCGCGCTGGTCGCGACCGGTGTCTACCAGTCCTGGCGCCAGCTCGGCTCCTGGTCGGCGTTCACCGACACCGGGTACGGGCAGCTGCTGCTCGTCAAGATCGGGCTCGTGGCGCTGCTCGTCGGGATCGCGTCGATCTCCCGCCGCTGGACCCGCCGACTGGCGGACCCGGCCGGGACGTCCGCGGCCGAGGCCTCCGTGGCGGAGACTTCCGTGACCGAGACCTCCGCTGCGGCAGCGGAAGACACGGAAGCCGAGGTGCGCGAGCCGGAGAAGGAGCATGTGACGGCGTCCGCCTCTACATCCGCCTCTGCGTCTACGTCCGCTTCCGCGTCCAACGGGTCCGGTGACTCCAAGCGCGCCACCCAACTCGCGCGCCAGCAGGCCGCCGTGGACAGCACCCGGCAGAAGCGGCTGCGGGACGCCGACCCGAACCTCTTCGGACTGCGCCGCTCGGTGCTCGCCGAGGCCGCCGTCGCGGTCGTCGTCCTCGCCGTCACCACGGCCCTGACGACCACCGAACCGGGCCGCACCGAGGAGGACGCCAAGGCGGCCAAGGCTTCCTCCTCGTCCTCTTCCTCGTCGTCCTCCGGCGCGCTGACCCTGGACATGTCCTTCGACACCGGAGGCACGGACGGCAAAGGCGTCATCCGGGTCGACATCGACCCCGCGCGGGTGGGCGGCAACGAGATGCACGTCTACGTGCAGCGCCCCAACGGCCGGGCCTTCGACGTGCCCGAGGTGAAGGTCGCCTTCACGCTCGCCGCGAAGAACATCGGTCCGCTGCCCGTGACGCCCGACCGGATCGCCACCGGGCACTGGGCGGCGAACGGAATCCAGATCCCCATGGCGGGCGACTGGAAGGTCTCCGTGACCGTGCGGACCTCCGACATCGACCAGACGACCGTCGACAAGAACGCGCAGATCGGCTGAACCACCCCATGCCTGACCAGTCCATTCCCGAAGCCCGCAGCGTAAAAGCACCTCCTGGGGAGACCGTTTCCGAAAACGCCTCCCCAGGGGAGGGTGTTTCCCGCCGACGCCTCCTCGGTACGGCCGGTGCCACCGGGCTCGTGCTCGGCGCGGCGGGCGCGGGCGTGGGCTACGTGGCTGCCCCCGCCGGGGCCACTCCGCTCACCTCGCTCGGCGCGGACAGGGCGATGTTTCACGGGAAACATCAGCCCGGCATCACCGAGGGCCTCCAGGCGCGCGGCCACCTCGTCGCCTTCGACCTGGCGGCGGGCGCGGGCCGCAAGGAGGCGGCGGCCCTGCTGCGCCGCTGGTCGACGACCGCGCAGCGGCTGATGGCGGGTGAGCCGACGGCCCAGGACGACACGGATGTCGCCCGGGACGCGGGACCCTCCTCGCTGACGGTCACCTTCGGCTTCGGCAACAGCTTCTTCTCCCGCACGGGGCTGGAGAAGCAGCGCCCCGGCTCCCTGGACCCGCTCCCCGACTTCTCCTCCGACCAGCTCGACAAGTCGCGCAGCAACGGCGACCTGTGGGTGCAGATCGGCGCCGACGACGCCCTGGTCGCCTTCCACGCGCTGCGCGCGATCCAGAAGGACGCGGGCGGCGCGGCCAAGGTGCGCTGGCAGATGAACGGCTTCAACCGGACGCCGGGCGCCACGGCCCACAAGATGACGGCCCGCAATCTGATGGGCCAGCTCGACGGCACCCGCAACCCCAAGCCGACCGAGTCCACCTTCGACCGGCGGATCTTCGTGCCGGCGTCCGGTTCGGCCGACCCGTCCTGGATGGCGAACGGCTCCTACGCCGTCGTACGCCGCATCCGCATGCTCCTCGACGACTGGGAGAAGCTCTCGACCGGCGCCCAGGAGAACGTCGTCGGGCGCCGCAAGTCCAATGGGGCGCCGCTCTCCGGGGGCGGTGAGACGACCGCGATGGATCTGGAGAAGACCGACGCGAAGGGCGCCCTGGTCGTCCCCATCAACGCGCACGCCCGGATCGCCCGCCCCGACCAGAACGGCGGCGCGGCGATGCTCCGGCGGCCCTTCTCGTACCACGACGGCATCACGGCCGACGGCACCCCGGACGCCGGGCTCCTCTTCGTCTGCTGGCAGGCCGACCCGCTGCGCGGCTTCGTCACCGTGCAGCGCAAGCTCGACCGCGGCGACGCCCTGTCGACGTACATCCGGCACGAGGCGAGCGGTCTGTTCGCGGTGCCGGGCGGGGCGGCGGAGGGCGAGTACGTGGGGCAGCGGTTGCTGGAGGGGTGAGTCGTCGCCCTATGGGGTGGCCGGGTCGGGAAGCGTGCTCCGGGTTCGGCAAGGGCCATTAGGGTGAGGTCATGCCAGCCAGCTACGCGTATCTCGGTCCCGAGGGCACCTTCACCGAAGTCGCCCTGCGCACGCTTCCCGAGGCGGCCACCCGGGAGCTGATCCCGTACGTGTCGGTGCAGTCCGCCCTGGACGCGGTACGCACCGGCGAGGCCGAGGCCGCGTTCGTGCCGATCGAGAACTCCGTCGAGGGTGGTATCACCACCACCCTGGACGAACTGGTCGCGGGCGCCCCGCTGATGATCTACCGCGAGGTGCTGCTGTCGATCACCTTCGCGCTGCTGGTCAGGCCCGGCACGAAGATCTCCGACGTCAAGACGGTCTCCGCGCACCCGGCGGCCCAGCCGCAGGTCCGCAACTGGATGAAGGCGCACCTCCCGGACGCCCTGTGGGAGTCGGCCGCCTCGAACGCGGACGCCGCCCGGCTGGTGCAGGAGGGCCGCTACGACGCCGCCTTCGCCGGTGAGTTCGCCGCCGCCCGGTACGGCCTTGAGGCCCTGGAGACGGGGATCCACGACGCGGAGAACGCGCAGACGCGGTTCGTGCTGGTGGGCAGGCCGGCCCGCCCGGCGGCGCCGACCGGCGCGGACAAGACGTCCGTCGTGATCTGGCAGCGCGACGACCACCCCGGCGGACTGCGCGACCTGCTCGGCGAGTTCGCCACCCGGGGCATCAACCTCATGCTGCTCCAGTCCCGCCCGACCGGCGCCGGCATCGGCAACTACTGCTTCTGCGTCGACGCCGAGGGGCACATCTCCGACCGCCGGGTCGCCGAGGCCCTGACGGGGCTCAAGCGGATCTGCCTACAGGTGCGTTTCCTCGGTTCGTACCCGCGCGCGGACGTCGGTGTCGACGGCGTACGGCCGCTGTTCCCGGGGACCTCGGACGAGGAGTTCCTCTCGGCGGCGGACTGGGTCGCGCACTGCCAGGACGGCCGTTTCTGACCGGTGGAGCACCGATCGAGCACCGCCGGTGCACGGATCGGGGCCCGGTAGTACCTGCGTATCTTCGTTATCCACAGAAGTTATCCACAGGCCCACTTCTCGACCTGGGGACAAGTCGACACCGACACACGATGCAGTCGACAAATCGCCCTACGGACCCCTGGCGCGCACACCGGCGCGCAAGTCACTCTTCGTCCACCCGTTTCCTTCGGGCAATCCTATGGAGCGACGCAATTCCACCCGAAAGTGGGTGTGCGGGACGTTTGGGTCGGGAATTCCATGATCCGGAGACCCCTTTAGGAATGATCACTTCCGGCATCCACAGATCTTCCACACAGCCTGTGGATAACTCTTCCGGGATGTGGATTCCTGTGGACAACCGCATCCTCAAGTCCCGTTTCCCACAAGGGATTCGAGTCAACAGGCCGCCTCACGCCTGCCCCGTTCAAGGGAGCGGAGCGCTCTTTTATTGACTCGCGTCCACCGGCATGAACACTCTCCGCAATTAGCCCATAACTGGATGTAAGCCGCGGTTCGGAATACCAAGTCGTGAGCCCGAACCCCGCACCGGTAGCCTGGTCCGCGTGATTGACCTTCGCCTGCTCCGTGAGGACCCCGACCGTGTGCGCGCCTCCCAGCGCGCCCGTGGAGAGGACGTCGCGCTCGTCGACGCTCTCCTGTCCGCCGACGAGCGGCGCAGGTCGTCCGGCGTCCGCTTCGACGAGCTGCGTTCCGAGCAGAAGGCGCTCGGCAAGCTCATCCCCAAGGCCGCCGGCGACGAGAAGGCCGAGCTGCTCAAGAGGACCGGCCAGCTCGCCGCCGACGTCAAGGCGGCCGACGCCGAGCAGCACGAGGCGGACGAGGAGACCAAGCGCCTCGCACTCCAGCTCGGCAACCTCGTGCACCCGGACGTGCCGGTGGGCGGCGAGGAGGACTTCGTCGTCCTGGAGACGCACGGCACGATCCGCGACTTCGCCGCCGAGGGCTTCGAGCCCAAGGACCACCTGGAGCTCGGCGAGGCGCTGGGCGCCATCGACGTCGAGCGCGGCGCCAAGGTCTCCGGCTCGCGCTTCTACTACCTCACCGGCGTCGGCGCCCTCCTGGAGCTGGCGCTCGTCAACGCGGCCATCGCGCAGGCCACGGCGGCCGGGTTCATCCCGATGCTCACCCCGGCGCTGGTCCGCCCGCGCGCCATGGAGGGCACCGGCTTCCTCGGCCAGGCCGCGGAGAACGTGTACCACCTGGAGAAGGACGACTATTACCTGGTCGGAACCTCCGAGGTCCCGCTCGCCGCCTACCACATGGACGAGATCCTCGAAGCCGACAAGCTCCCGCTGCGCTACGCGGGCTTCTCCCCGTGCTTCCGCCGCGAGGCCGGCACCTACGGCAAGGACACGCGGGGCATCTTCCGCGTGCACCAGTTCGACAAGGTCGAGATGTTCTCGTACGTCCTCCCCGAGGACGCGGAGAACGAGCACCGACGCCTCCTGGACTGGGAGAAGCAGTGGCTGGACGGCCTCGAACTGCCCTACCAGGTCATCGACGTGGCCTCGGGCGACCTCGGCGCGTCGGCCTCCCGCAAGTTCGACTGCGAGGCGTGGATCCCGACCCAGGGCAAGTACCGCGAGCTGACCTCGGCCTCCAACTGCGACAGCTTCCAGGCCCGCCGGCTCTCCGTACGGCTGCGCGACGGCAAGAAGGTGCAGCCGCTGGCCACGCTCAACGGCACGCTGTGCGCCGTACCGCGCACGATCGTGGCGATCCTGGAGAACCACCAGCTGCCCGACGGTTCGGTGCGCGTGCCCGAGGTGCTGCGTCCCTACCTGGGCGGCCGTGAGGTCCTCGAACCGGTCGCCAAGTGAGCACCGGCTTCCCCTACCGACTGATCGCGACCGACCTCGACGGAACGCTCCTGCGCTCCGACGAGTCGATCTCGCCGCGCACCCGTGCCGCCCTCGCGGCGGCCACGGAGGCCGGTGCCGCGCACATCGTGGTGACCGGCCGCGCGGCCCCCTGGACCCGGCACATCCTCGACGACCTCGGCTACGAGGGCCTCGCGGTGTGCGCCCAGGGCGCGCAGGTCTACGACGCCGGGGAGCACCGTCTGCTGACCTCGGTCACCCTGGACCGGCAACTGGCCGCCGTGGCGCTCGCCAAGATCGAGGCGCAGGTCGGCCCGCTGTATCTGGCGGCGAGCCAGGACGGCCTGGACGGTGATGTGCTGGTCGGCGACGGGTACGCGGTGAAGGGCTCGCTGCCCTCCACCCCGCTCACGGACGTGTCCGAGCTGTGGGCGGCACCGCTGAACAAGATCTACATCCAGCACCCGACGCTCACGGACGACGAACTCGCCGAAGCCGCCCGCGAGGCGGCGGGCGGCTTCGTCTCGGTCGCGCTGGCCGGCGAGGGCATCGTCGAACTGCTTCCGCTGGGCCTGACCAAGGCGACCGGTCTGTCGCTGGCGGCCCGTCGGCTGGGCCTGAAGGCCGCCGACACGATCGCCTTCGGCGACATGCCCAACGACATACCGATGTTCGCGTGGGCGGCCCACAGCGTGGCGATGGCCAACGCCCACGAGGAACTCAAGGCGGTGGCCGACGAGGTGACGTCCTCGAACGAGGACGACGGCATCGCGGTCGTGCTGGAGCGGTTGCTCGCGTAGACGTG
Organism: Streptomyces sp. NPDC091280; assembly: GCF_044768565.1. Classification (NCBI taxonomy): domain Bacteria; kingdom Bacillati; phylum Actinomycetota; class Actinomycetes; order Kitasatosporales; family Streptomycetaceae; genus Streptomyces; species Streptomyces sp. NPDC091280. The sequence goes on along the minus strand of NZ_JBIVUZ010000003.1, from coordinate 514,556 downwards.
GGCAACCGCCCCAGCCCGTCACGCCCCCTGGGACGGGGGCGAAAGGGAGGGCGGCCCACGCGATAATGAGTCGCGTGCTCGAAGCGACCGCCCCGGGCAGCTCCCCGTAGTGGGCGGCTCGACGGAGGGGTAACTACTCCGGAGACCGCCGCGGGCTGCCCTGAAGGGAGTTGGACGTCCTGTCGTGCATCGACATCGTCCAGCTCCTCTCCCAGTAGGTGGCGCCGGCTGATCCGGCGTCGACAGAACAACTGTGCCTGTACGCCGAGTTGGACGCCACCGAATAAAAGAGCAGCCGCCTCATGAGCGGGCGGCGGCCTCGGGAGCGGCTAGCGCAGACGCCACTTGCGGCGGCGCGCCTTGCTGAAGAACCAGCCCGCGGGCGGTTCGTCGGAGCGCCAGGGCTGCGGCTCGGGCGACTCGTTGCGCCAGCGCGCCGCGAGCATCCGGGCGCGGGCGGACGGCTCGGCCGTCTCGGCGGACCGTATGAAGTCGTCGTCCAGGACCAACTTGTCCCAGCCGTCCCCCGATTCGGCCTGTCCGCCGCCGTACGGTGCCTGTCCAGCCATCCCCGTCCTCCTAGCCGTGCGTCCCCGTTTGTCCAGTGTGCCCGGACAGAGATGAAGTCCCCGTCAAGATCAGGACCTGTCATTTCTCGCCAGGACCGTCGTCCCCGGTCCGGACTGTCACTCCTCGCCGGCGAGGGTCAGCGAGCGCAGCTTCTGCCCGGCGTACCAGGTCGCTCCCACGGTGACCACGATCAGGAACACCGTGGCCGTGGTCAGCCCGACGTCCGAGGTCACCAGTTCGCCGCCGGACACCTTGTGGGCGACGGCCAGGGACCACTGCTGGACGCTCAGCGTGCGCGCCCCGGGCACCAGGGAGCCGAACAGGGCCTCCCAGACGAGGGCGTAGACGAGCCCGAAGACCACCGCGTGCCGCGAGACCGTGCCGAGCAGCAGGAAGAGCGCCGCGTAGGCGATGGAGGCGACCAGGGCGGCCACCGTGTAGGCGACGGCGATCTGCTGGCCGTTGCCGTTCAGGATGAGCCCGGAGACGAGCACGGGCACCGCCGAGAACACCATGGTGACGGCGACGGCCACGATCAGCTTGGTGAAGATGATGGTGGGCCGCTTCAGCGGCTTGGACAGCAGGTACACCACGGAGCCGTCGTCGATCTCCGGTCCGATGGCGCCCGTGCCCGCGATGACGCCGATGATCGGCACCATCGTGGCGAGGCCGAGGCCGCCCAGGACGTCGACGGCGGTCTGGTCGTCGGCGCCGGCGAGGGCGCGGACCACCACGGAGATCACGATCAGCAGCAGGGGCAGCGCGCCCAGGATGAGGGCCCGGCGGCGGCCGAGCAGGGCCCGGTAGGTGAGCCGGGCGACTGTGGGGTCGTACATCTCTTGGCCTCCTACGCCGCGACGAGATACGAGAAGACGGATTCGAGCGACTCGTCGGACGGCGAGACGGTGAGCAGCCGGATGCCGTGGTCCCTGGCCACCCGGGGCAGCAGGGCGGTGAAGCGGCCGAAGTCGACGGCCTGGATGCGCAGCGCGCCCTCGGCCAGGTCGACCTCGATGCCGGAGGTCGACGGGTCCGCGATCAGGGCGGCGGCCAGGGCGCGGTCGTCGCTGGAGCGGACCAGGTAGCGGTGCGGGCGGTCGGTCATCAGGCGGCGGATCTTGCGGAAGTCGCCGCTGGCCGCGTGCCGTCCGGCGACCACGACCTCGATGTGCCAGGCGAGTTGTTCGACCTCTTCGAGGATGTGGGACGAGAAGAGCACCGTGCGGCCCTCGTCGCCCATCCGCCGCAGCAGGTCCATGAGCTGCATGCGCTGGCGCGGGTCCATGCCGTTGAAGGGTTCGTCGAGCAGGAGCAGCGAGGGGTCGTGGACCAGGGCGGACGCCATCTTCACGCGCTGGCGCATGCCCTTGGAGTACGTCGAGATCTTGCGGTCCTGCGCGTACTCCATCTCGACCGTGGCCAGCGCCTTCTGCGCGGCCTTGGCGCCGAGGCCGTGCAACTCGGCGTTGGCGACGACGAATTCACGTCCCGTGAGGAAGTCGTACATCGCCTCCCTCTCGGGGACGATCCCGATGTGCTTGTAGATCTGTTCGTTGCGCCACACCTGCTGGCCGTCGAGGGTGACGGTGCCGGTGGAGGGGGCGAGGAAGCCGCCCATCATGTTGATGAGGGTGGACTTCCCGGCGCCGTTGGGGCCGAGGAGTCCGGTGACTCCGGGGCCGACGTTCATGGTGATGTCGTTGACGGCGACCACGTTGCCGAACCAGCGGGAGACGTGGTCGATGGAGAGCGTGGTCACAGGCCCACCTTCCGGTAGCGGCGGATCAGGAGGCCGTAGGTCGCGGCGATGAGGCCCAGGACGGCGAGGACGTAGACGGCGCCTTCCGCGTGGGTGGGTCCGACGCCTCCGGGGAAGGCCGAACTCGCGCCCAGGAACGCCGACTGGAGGCCGTCGATCAGGGTGACCGGCGAGAAGAGGCCGATCCAGGGGATGGCGCTCCTGGCGTTCTGCGCGTCGGCGATGGCCTGGAGGGTGGAGACGGCGCCGTAGGAGATGGTCAGTACGGCGATGACGGCCGCGATGCCGAAGCCGCGGCGCGGGGTGACCGCGGCGATCACCAGGCCGATGCCGGCGAACAGCAGCGAGAGCAGGGTCACGGAGACGAGCCCCTGGCCGAAGCCCTTGGTCTGGTCGGCGAAGTCCAGCTTGGCCAACAGGGCGCCTACGTAGAGCACGATCAGCGGGGCGGCCGTCAGGACGAACAGGGCCGAGGCGAGGGCCGCGAACTTGGCCCTCACGTAGTCGGCGGTCTCGATCGGCCGTGAGAAGTACAGCGGCACGGTCTTGAAGCGCAGGTCGCGCGAGACGGACTGGGGTGCCTGGGAGGCGACGTAGAGGCTGATGACGGCCTGCATGATGATCGCGTAGCGCGTGTAGTCGACGGGCAGGTCCTTGGCCTTCGTGGCGACCGCGACGGCCACCATGATGGCCGCGGGCACGCACATGACCACGAACAGCAGCATGGGCAGCACCTTGGACTTCACCGAGCGGCCGAGGCCGTAGGCGCCGCGCAGGGACTGCGAGTAGAGGGAGCGCCGGGCGTAGGAGCGGCCCAGCCGGGGGCCGTCGTAGGTGCGGTAGCCGATGTTGTGGATACGGGTCTGGTCGCCCGGCTGGGGGACCAGGGGCTGGTCAATTGCCATGGCCTACGGCCTCCTTCCGCTCCGTGTCGCTGCCGGTTCCGGTGTCGGTGCCGGTGTCGGTTCTCGTGTCGGTGAAGACCTCGGAGATGTGGTGCCTGCGCTGCTCCATGCGCACCAGGCCGAGGCCGAGGTCCGCGATCACGTCCCGGACCAGGTCGTACGTCTCCTCGCCCGAGGCCGTCAGGAGCAGGACGTGGCCCGCGCCCGGCAGGCCGCTGCCGTCGTGGGTGTCCACCCCGCGCGCGTGGAGCGCGTCGCGCACCGCGCGGGTGCCGTCCGGGTGCTCGTCGGTGTCGGTGACCTCGATCGCCAGGGTGGTCGTGGTCTGCGTGAAGTCCGTGGTGGAGCTGGAGCGCAGGAGCTTGCCGCCGTCGACCACGATCACGTGGTCGCAGGTGCGCTCCAGCTCGCCCAGCAGGTGCGAGGTGACCAGGACCGAGATGCCGAAGTCCGTGTGGATGCGGCGGATCAGGCCGAGCATCTCGTCGCGGCCGACCGGGTCCAGGCCGTTGGTCGGCTCGTCCAGGAAGACCAGCTGCGGGTCGTGGACGAGGGCCTGCGCGAGCTTGACGCGCTGCTTCATGCCCGTCGAGTAGCCGCCGATGGGGCGGTAGCGCTCCTCGTACAGGCCGACATGGCGCAGCGTGTCCGCGGTGCGCTCGCGCGCGGCGGTCGGCGGGAGGCCGGACATGCGCGCCATGTGGACGACGAACTCGGTGGCCGAGACGTCGGGCGGCAGGCAGTCGTGCTCCGGCATGTATCCCACGCGCTCGCGGATGGCGGCGCCCTTGGTGGCGACGTCGAGGCCGAGCACTTCGGCCCGCCCCTCGCTCGCCGGGGACAGACCCAGCAGGATCTTGATCAAGGTGGACTTGCCGGCTCCGTTGGCACCGACGAGCCCCGTCACACCGGGTCCGACGTCCACGGAGAGCCGGTCAAGCGCGGTCACCCGGGGGAACCGCTTGCTCAGGCTTTCGGTCGCGATCACAGTCACGTCCACGAAGGTAGTGACGCGGACCACTCCGGTCGTCACCCCGCAGAGCTGTCCTCACATCAGACTCCAGACGTACGGGCCCGTAGGGGATGCCCCTACCTGAGAGCTACGCCACCGCCTTCGCGGAGTTGTCCACAGGCGGGGATCAAGTCTATTGACGCAGCCTCTAACAACTGTCACATTCACCAGTGTCAAGTTACGAGCACGTACCGCAGTCGGTGTGGACAGGTGGGGCGGTGGCATGACTACGGCGGTGACACGCGAACTCTCCGCGGAACTGCGGGGGTTCAGGGAGGTCCAGCGGCTGGCGTACGAGTGCGCCGAGGCGGTGGCGGCCCGGCTGGAGCCCGGGACGACCGAGCGGGACGCGGCGCGCATGCAGCGGTCGTGGCTGCGCGCGAAGGGGGTGCGGGACTGGTTCCACCTGCCCTTCGCCTGGTTCGGCGACCGCACGGCCTTCACCGACTTCCGAGTACCGCTCCAGTTCTTCCCCACGAACCGCAAGCTGGAGCCCGGGATGCCGTTCATCCTGGACATGGCCCCGGTGTACAGGGGCTTCACGGCCGACATCGGCTATGCGGGCACCCTGGGGGCCAATCCGCTCCAGGACCGGCTGATCGCCGACCTGGAGGTCCATCGCGAGCTGCTCCTGCGCGAGGTGCGCGAACGGCGCCCGCTGCGCGAGATCTACGAGGACGTGGACCGCCTCATGGTCCGCCAGGGCTACGCCAACCGACACCGCGCGTATCCCTTCGGTGTGATCGCGCACAAGGTCGACCGGGTCGCCGAACGCCCTTGGTCCCCGAGCCTGTTCGGGTTCGGTACGCAGGCCCTGAAGGGCCTGGCGAGCGACGCGCTGCACGGCCACCGCGAGGGCTGGTCCCCGCTCTGGTCGCCGTACCGCTTCTCCGACCACCCCCCGCACCCTGGCCTGTGGGCGGTCGAACCGCATCTCGGATTCCGGGGCACGGGCGCCAAGTTCGAGGAGATCCTGGTCGTCACCGACTCCAGGGACCCCGAGGAGAGCGCCTTCTGGCTGGACGACGATCTGCCGCACGTGCGGCGCTGGGCGGAGGACAAGTGACGCTTGAGGGTGCGCGCGAGCGCAGGGTGCGGACCGGCGGGATCGAGCTGTGCGTCGCCGAACTGGGGGACACCTCGAACCCCACGGTGGTCCTGGTGCACGGCTACCCCGACACCAAGGAGGTGTGGTCCGAGGTCGCGTCCCGGCTCGCGGACCGCTTCCACGTCGTGCTCTACGACGTCCGGGGCCACGGCCGCTCCACCGCCCCGCAGCCGCTGCGGGGCGGGTTCACCCTGGAGAAGCTGACGGACGACTTCCTGGCGGTCGCGGACGCGGTCAGCCCGGACCGTCCGGTGCACCTGGTGGGGCACGACTGGGGCTCGGTGCAGTCCTGGGAGTTCGTCACCGTCGCGCGCACCAAGGGCCGTATCGCCTCCTTCACGTCGATGTCCGGCCCGTCTCTCGACCACTTCGGGCACTGGATCAACAAGCGCCTGACCCGGCCCACCCCGCGCCGCGTCGGCCAACTCCTGGGCCAGGGCGCCAAGTCCTGGTACGTGTACCTGCTGCACACGCCCGTGCTCCCCGAACTCGCCTGGCGCGGCCCGCTCGGCAGACGCTGGCCGAAGATCCTGGAGCGCGTCGAGAAGGTCCCCGGGGGCGACTACCCGACCGCCTCGCTGCCCTCGGACGCGGCCCACGGCGCCTGGCTGTACCGCGACAACGTCCGCGCCAGACTGCGCGAACCCCGCCCCGACGCGTATGCCCACGCGCGCGTGCAGCTCATCACGCCCCTGGGGGACGCGTTTCTCTCCGAGCGGCTCTACGACGGGCTGGAGGAGTGGGCGCCGGAGCTGGTGCGGCGGACGCTGCCGGCCAAGCACTGGATCCCGCGCACCAGGCCGGACCAACTGGCCTCCTGGATCACGGAGTTCGTGACCGCCGACGAAACCACCCACGAAACCGTCGGCGGAGGGAGCCCGGTGACGTTCAGGGAGAGGGGTCGGGTGACGTCCGGCGGAAAGGGAGCGGTGGCCGCGCGGAGCGGCGAGTACGCCCAGCGGTTCGGCGGGCAGCTCGTGCTGGTCACCGGAGCGGGCAGCGGGATCGGGCGGGCGACGGCGTTCGCGTTCGCCGAGGCGGGCGCGCGCGTGGTGGCCGTCGACCGGGACGCCGAAAGCGCCACCCGCACAGCGGAGTTGGCCCGGCTGATCGGCGCTCCCGAGGCCTGGGCGGAGGCGGTCGACGTCTCCGACGGGCCGGCCATGGAGAAGCTCGCCGCGAAGGTCGCCGGCGAGTACGGCGTGGTGGACGTCCTCGTCAACAACGCCGGAATCGGACTCTCCGGTTCCTTCTTCGACACCACCTCGGAGGACTGGAAGAAGGTCCTGGACGTCAACCTGTGGGGCGTCATCCACGGCTGCCGGCTCTTCGGGAAGCAGATGGCCGAGCGCGGCCAGGGCGGCCACATCGTCAACACCGCCTCGGCGGCGGCGTTCCAGCCCTCCAAGGCACTGCCCGCCTACAGCACCTCCAAAGCGGCCGTCCTGATGCTCAGCGAGTGCCTGCGCGCGGAGCTGTCCGGGCAGGGGATCGGCGTCTCGGCGATCTGCCCGGGCCTCGTCAACACCAACATCACCTCCACCGCGCACTTCGCCGGGGCCGACGCCGACGAGGAGCGACGGCGCCAGAAGCGGTCGGCGCGGCTCTACGGGCTGCGCAACTACCCGCCGGAGAAGGTCGCCGACGCGATCCTGCGGGCGGTCGTCCGCGACCAGGCCGTCGTACCGGTCACCCCGGAGGCGCGCGGCGCCCATCTGCTGTCCCGGTTCGCCCCGCGCGCACTGCGGGCGGTGGCCCGGCTGGAGCCGCCGCTGTGACGGCCGCGGACGAAGCCCCCACGCGCGGACAGCATCCGATCGCACCCCGCCGCGTCGCCTTCGACTGGTCGCGCACACCCCTGCACTGGATCCCCGGCGAGCCGACCGCCACCCATGTCATCAACGTCCTGCATCTGCTGCTGCCGGCGGGGGAGCGGTGGTTCGTGAAGGTCCTCAAGGAGGGCCTGCCACTGGTCAGGGACCCCGAACTCCTCGCGGACGTCAAGGGGTTCATGGGCCAGGAGGCCACCCACAGCGTCCAGCACGCGCACGTGCTGGACCATCTCGCGGCCCAGCGCCTCGACACCACCGGCTTCACCCGGTACGTCGACTTCCTCTTCGAACGGCTGCTGGGCGAACGCCCGCCGCTCGGGGCGCCGTTGCCCGACCGCGAGTGGCTGCGCTTCCGGCTGGCGGTCGTCGCGGCGATCGAGCAGTTCACGGCGGTGCTCGGCGACTGGATCCTGGCCGCGGACGACCTCGACCGGGCGGGCGCCGACGCGATCATGCTCGATCTGCTGCGCTGGCACGGCGCGGAGGAGGTCGAACACCGCGCGGTGGCCTTCGACATGTTCCAGCACTGCGGGGGCCGGGGCCTCCCCCGGTACGCCCGCCGTATCGCCGGCATGACGGTCACCGCGCCCGTGATGCTCTACCTGTGGGCCTGGGGCACGGCCCACCTGATCCGCCACGACCCCGAACTCGCCGGACGCGTCCGCTACTCGCTCGCCGAGCACAACAGGGCCGTACGCGGCGGCCTGTTGCCCACCTGGCGGTCCCTCGGCGCGGCCGTCCCCCGCTATCTGCGGCCCTCCCACCATCCGTCGCGCGAGGGATCCCTGAGCCGGGCGGTGGAGTACCTGAGACGGTCACCGGCGGCCCGGACGGGGGCCGCGTGAACGCCGGCGGCGGTTCGGACACCGGGGGCGGCAACGGCAGCAACAGCGACAGCCGTGGCGGCTCCGGCACCGGGACTGGCACTGGCTCCGGTCAGGCCGCGTACCGGATCGAGGATCTCGCGCGGCTCAGCGGCGCCACCGTGCGCACGATCCGCGCCTACCAGGACCGCGGCCTGCTCCCCCGCCCCGAGCGGCGCGGCCGGGCCAATGTGTACGCCGACGTCCACCTCGCCCGGCTGCGCCAGATCGCGGATCTGCTCGACCGGGGCTACGGCCTGGCCTCCATCAAGGAGTTGCTGGAGGCCTGGGACACCGGCCGGGGCCTGGGCGGGGTGCTCGGGCTGGTCGCCGAGGTGGACGGGCCGTGGACCGACGAGGAGGCGGGCAGGATCTCGCGCGCCGAACTGGAGCGCCGCTTCGGCGGCAGCCCGGACGACACGGCCGTCGCCGAGGCCGTCGAACTCGGCGTACTGGAGCCGGTCCCCGGAGACACCGACTCCTTCCTCGTGCCGAGCCCCCAAGAGCTGGCCGTGGCGGTCGAGTTGTACGCCTCGGGGGTCCCGCTCTCCGCGATCTCGTCCCACCTGCGGGAGTTGAGGGTCCAGGTCGAGCACATCGCCTCCCGCTTCCTGGAGTTCACCACCGAGCACGTCTTCGCCCGCTACCTCGAAGGACCACACCGTCCGACCGACGCGGACGCGGCCGAAGCGGCCTCGCTCGTACGGCGTCTGCGTCCGCTCGCCCAGCAGACGGTGGACGCGGAACTCGCCCGCGCGATGCGGCTGTTCGCCAACCGTTCCCTGCGACAGCACCTCGGTACGGCGGAGTCCTCACCCACGGTGTCCTCGTCACGTTCCGTTGCCGTGCCCGAGGAGACAATGCGGGCCGTGGAGGCGCTGGTTGGGTCGGCGAACGCGGCGGAGTTCATCGCGCTGGCGGCTGAACGGGAGCTGCGGGCAAGGGGGTTGGATGCGCTCATGCCAAGGGGGCGGCCCCCAGCTGATCTTGACGAACGGGTGTGACATGACAGGGAGTTATCCACAGAAACGCCAAATCCCTTGTGGATAACTACAGTTGGTTGTGGACCAAACATCGGCCCTAAAAGAAAATGCGTGATCCGCGTCTCTCCCGTCATGCTGAGCCGATGGACGAAAGACGCACCGTGAAGGTGTCGAAGTACCTCTCCAAACACCTGCGCCACCAGCCCGAGCGGATCGGGCTCGCGCTCGACGAGGCCGGCTGGGTCGAGATCGACACGCTGATCGCCGCCTGTGCCGCGCACGGGTTCCGCTTCACCCGCCAGGAACTCGACCACGTGGTCGAGACGAACGACAAGCGCCGCTTCGCGATCGAGGGCACCCGCATCCGCGCCAGCCAGGGCCACAGCATCGAGGTCGACCTCGGACTGCCCCCGGCCACCCCGCCGTCGTACCTCTTCCACGGCACGGTGGCACGCAACCTGGACGCGATCCGGGCCGAAGGCCTCCGGCCCATGAACCGCCACGCCGTGCACCTCTCCGCCGACCGGGAGACCGCCACCCGCGTGGGCGCCCGCCGCGGCCGGCCCGTGGTGCTCGCCGTGGACGCGGGCGCGATGCACGGCGACGGCCATGTGTTCCGGGTCAGCGAGAACGGCGTCTGGCTCACCGAGGCGGTCCCCGCGCGCTACCTGCGCTTCCCCGAATCCCCCTGACCCCGACCGCCTCGGCCGTGCCGCTCCCGGCATGATGAGAGGTGTGGACCATTTCGCCAGCACCGAGGCTGCCGTCACTGCCCTGTGCGTCCTCGCGGACGAGTACGGGCGCGAGATGGAGGTCACCCACGACATCGGCGCCGACCAGACCTCGCGCCGCACCGCCGCGGGTTTCGGCGTCACCACCGACCCCGACGGTTCCCTCCCGCACGAGGTCTGGTCGTGCCGCTGCCCGGCGACCGGGCGCACAAGGAGTGGATCTCGATGATCACGCTCACACCGTGGCTGAACGGCCGCATCAGGTGACGGTTTCACGTGAAACACGGACAGCCGCATAGCCTGGGATCCATGAACCTGCGCCTGAGCACCGTGATCCTCCCGTACCGCCGCTGGAACGAGGGGAGCCGCCAAGCATGGCAGCGCGCGGAACAGCTCGGCTTCCACACCGCCTACACCTACGACCATCTGTCCTGGCGCACCTTCCGGGACGGCCCGTGGTTCGGCGCCGTACCGACCCTCACCGCGGCGGCGGCCGTCACCGAGCGGATGCGTCTGGGCACGCTCGTGACATCGCCCAACTTCCGGCACCCGGTGACCCTCGCCAAGGACCTCATCACGCTCGACGACGTCTCCGACGGACGCATCACCCTCGGCATCGGTGCGGGCGGCACCGGCTTCGACGCCACGGCGCTCGGACAGGACCCGTGGACCCCACGGGAGCGTGCCGACCGTTTCGGCGAGTTCGTTCCGTTGCTGGACCGGCTGCTCACCGAGGACTCGGTGTCCTACGAGGGCGACTTCTACTCGGCGCACGAGGCCCGGAACATCCCGGGGTGTGTGCAGCGGCCCCGGCTGCCGTTCGCGGTGGCCGCCACCGGGCCCCGCGGTCTGAAGCTCACCGCCCGCCACGGGCAGGCCTGGGTGACCACGGGTGATCCCCGGCTGTTCGAGAGCGGCACCCCGGAGCAGTCGGTTCACGCCATTCGCGGGCAGGTCGAGAAACTGGCCGACGCCTGCGCGGCGATCGGCCGGGACGCGGCCGAACTCGACAAGATCCTGCTCACCGGTTTCACCCCAGACCGCGGCCGGCCGCTGGAGTCCCTCGGCGCCTTCGTGGACTTCGCGGGTCGGCACCAGGAACTGGGCTTCACCGACATCGTGATCCACTGGCCCGTCCCGGACTCCGACTTCGCGGCGGACGAGAAGGTCTTCGAGCAGATCGCGATGGAAGCCCCCACGCAGCTCCGCTGACCCGGTGGCACCCCTGACCTCGGGCGCGAGGGCCCTGACAGGGGCCGTAACCACTCACATGTGCGCACCGTCGCACGGCCGTGCGGGCATATGCGGGAGAATGGCCGGGTGACCTCAGCGACTCGACAGCCCGAGACCCCGGCCTCCGCCGTCCCGCCACGACTGATCGCCACCGACCTGGACGGCACTCTGCTGCGCGACGACAAGTCGGTGTCCCCCCGCACGGTGGCCGCCCTGGCGGCTGCCGAGGAGGCGGGTGTCGAGGTCTTCTTCGTGACCGGCCGCCCGGCGCGCTGGATGGACGTCGTCAGCGAGCACGTCCACGGCCACGGCCTGGCGATCTGCGGAAACGGGGCCGCCGTGGTCGACCTGCACGGCGGCCCCGGCGCCCACCGCTTCGTGAAGGTCCGCGAACTGGCACGGGACAACGCCCTCGACGCCGTACGACTGGTGCGCGAGGCGGCGCCCGGGACGGTGTACGCGATCGAGCAGACCTACGGCTTCTACCAGGAGCCGGCGTATCCCAAGCTGCACATGGAGATCCCGGACACCCTGGCGCCCGCCGAGAAGCTGCTCGCGGCGGACGCCCCGGGGGCCGACGAGCCGGTGCTGAAGATCCTGGCGTTCCACCCCGATCTCGACCCGGACGACTTCCTGGCCACCGCGCGCCTCGCGCTGGGCGACCGCGCGAACGTCACCCGGTCCAGCCCCAGCGCTCTGCTGGAGATCAGCGGTCCCGGTGTCTCCAAGGCGAGCACGCTCGCCCTGTGCTGCGCCGAGCGGGGTGTCGCGCCCGAGGAGGTCGTCGCCTTCGGGGACATGCCGAACGACGTCGAGATGCTCACCTGGGCGGGGCGGTCGTACGCGATGGGCAACGCGCACCCCGACGCGCTCGCCGCCGCCTCGGGGCGGACGGTCGACAACAACGAGGACGGCGTCGCGGTCGTGATCGAGCGGATGCTGGCGGAGCGGCGCTGACTCAGCCGACGGCCACTCCGCGGGCCGCCAGCCACGGCAGCGGATCGACCGCCGAGTCCTGCTCCGGGTCGGTCCGTACCTCGAAGTGCAGGTGGGGACCGGTCGAGTTGCCGGTGGTGCCGGACTCGCCGATCCACTGGCCGGTGGCGACACGGTCCCCCTCGTCGACGGCCACGGCGGCGAGATGGGCGTACTGCGTGCAGTAGCCGTCCGGATGCTCGACCACGATCTGGGTGCCGAAGGCGCCACCGCAGGACACCCGCAGTACGCGGCCCGCTCCGGCCGCCCGGACCGGTGTGCCGGTGGGCACCGCGAAGTCCTGGCCGGTGTGCCGGTTCGCCCAGCGGGAGCCGCTGCTGCCGAATCCCGCGGACAGTTCACCCGTCTCCACCGGTGCGACCCATGCGGCGGTCTCGGTCGTGGGCGGCTGGTCGAGGTGGACGGCGCCCGGACAGGAGCCCGACCCGGCCGACCCGGCCGAGCCGTTCGTCCGCCCGGCACCGGCGGTGTGGCCGCCGCCGTCGCCGGGGCGGGCCGCCAGCACGGCGAGCGCGCACAGCAGCACCGGAACGAGCAGTGGGTGACGGTGGGATGACGGCATGTCAGTGATCGTGACCCGCGCGGCGGACCGATGCCCTGTTCACGTCGTACGCATGGGGGACAGGGCGACGCGAACGGCTCAACGGGAGGCCGGTGGCGGCGGGCTCAGCCGAGTGCCTGCCACACCACCGTCGTGCCGCCGCCGTTCTCGCCGATGCCGGGCCCGTACCAGCTGTCGCCGCCCAGGGACTCGGCCCGCCGCTTGAGGTTGCGCAGGCCGCTGCGACGGCCGCCCTCCGGGATGCCGATCCCGTCGTCCGCGACGGTGAGCCGGACCCCCGGCCGTCCGTCCGGAAGGGTCGCGGTCGCGTCGACGACCACCTCGACGCGGGTGGCCGCCGCGTGACGGAAGGCGTTGGAGAGGGCCTCGCGCAGGGCCGCGACGAGGTTCTTGCCGGTGAGGTCGCCGACCTCGGTGTCGACCGCGCCGACGAAGCGGTGCCCGGGCGTGAACCCGAGGGGGACGGCGGCCGTGTTGATCTCCCGCAGCACCCGGGTGCGCAGCCCGGACGGGGCTTCGGCGGGCCCCTGTTGGAGCGCGAAGATCGCGGTGCGGATCTCCTGGATGGTGATGTCGAGTTCGTCGACGGCGTTGCCGACGCCCTGGCGCACCTCGGGGACGAGCGAGCCGTGCCGGGCGCCCTCCAGCATCATCCCGGTGGTGAACAGCCGTTGGATGACCAGGTCGTGCAGTTCGCGGGCGATGCGGTCCCGGTCCTCGTAGACCGCGAGGCGTTCCCGGTCGCGCTGGGCCTCGGCCATCATCAGCGCGAGCGCGGCCTGCGAGGCGAACTGGATCGCGAGGGTGCGCTCCGCCTCCGTGAACGGCCGCCCGCCCGGCGCCCGAGGGGTGACGAGGGCTCCCAGGACGCGTCCGCCGCTCTGGAGCGGAAGCGCCATGACCGGCCCGTACGCGCGGGCGAGACCGGTGACCAGTCGGGGATCGCTGGCCGCGTCCGCCACGAACACCGGCCGTCCTTCGAGCAGTTGGGCCACGATCTCGCTCTCCGGGGACACGACCGCGCCGAGCGCCTTCGACGGCCGCTCCGAGGCCACGGCGACGATCTCCATTCCGCCCTCGGCGGCGGGCAGCAGCACGATCCCGGCCGCCGACCCGGACAGCCGGCGGGCCTGTTCCGCGACGACCTGGAGCGCGTCCTCGGTGTCCCCGCCGGACAACAGGGCGGTCGTGACGGCCACCGAGCCGTCGATCCACCGCTCGCGCTGCTGGGCGGCCTCGTACAGCCGGGCGTTGCCGATCGCGATGCCGGCCTCGGTCGCCAGGATCCGGACCATGTCGACGTCGTCGTCGCCGAACGGTCCCCCGCCGCGCTTCTCGCCCAGATAGAGATTCCCGAAGACCTCGCCCTGGACGCGGATCGGAACACCGAGGAAGCCGCTCATCCTGGGGTGGTGCGCGGGGAAGCCACAGGAACGCGGATCCTGGGTCACCTCCGCGAGCCGGACCGGGTCCGGTTCCCTGATGAGGGCGCCGAGCAGCCCGCTGTGCCCGTCGGGAAACCGGCCGATGCGCCGCGCGGTTCCCGCGTCCACGCCGTGGAAAGCGAAGTCGGAGAGGCTGTCACCGTCCTCGTCGACGACACCGAGCCCCGCGTAACGGGCGCCCGTCAGCATGGCCGCCGCCTCGCAGATCCGCTCCAGCGTGGCGTGCGGTTCGAGGCCGCTGCCCACGGACCGCATCGCCGCCAGCAACTGCGGCACGCGTGCGGCCAGTTCGGCCGACAGCCCTGGGGAGGGCGACGGGGGACCGGTACTCGGCGCGGCAGACATACCCCGAGCCTAATTAGTACCTTTTGCCATGGAAAGTCGAGCTGTCGGGGACAGTCGAGCGGATCGGCCGTGAGCCTCCCTACCCGGCCGCGACCAGCAGCTCCGACTCCGCCTCCCGCTCCGCCATCCCCCGCAACGGCCCCTCCACCGAGACCAGTCCGGCGTACGGCCCCCGCTGCACGACCCGTCCCTCGTCCAGCACGATCACCTCGTCCACGTCCTCAAGTCCCGCCAGCCGGTGCGTGATGAGCACGGTCGTACGGCCTTCCGTGGCGGCCAGCAGATCCGCGGTGAGCGCGTCGGCGGTCGCCAGGTCCAGGTGTTCGGCGGGCTCGTCGAGGACGAGGACCGGGAAGTCGGCGAGCAGCGCGCGGGCGAGGGCCAGCCGCTGGCGCTGCCCCCCGGACAGCCGGGCACCGTGCTCGCCGACGAGCGTGTCCAGCCCGGCGGGCAGCCCGTCCGCCCAGTCGAGCAGCCGGGCACGCCCCAGCGCGGCCCGCAGCTCGTCCTCGGTCGCGTCCTTCTTCGCGAGCAGCAGGTTCTCGCGCACCGAACTGTCGAAGAGATGCGCGTCCTGGGCGCACAGCCCGACGAGCCGTCGTACGTCGTCGCCGTCCAGGGCGTACGCGTCCACTCCGGCCAGCGTGTACGAACCGGCGTCCGCGTCGAGGAACCGCAGCAGCACCTGCGCGAGCGTCGTCTTGCCGGACCCGGAAGGGCCGACCACGGCGATCCTGCGGCCCTGCTCCAGTGTGAGGTCGAGTCCGGCGAGCGCGTCGCGGTCCTGCCCCGTGTGGCGCGCGGCCAGCCCCTGGACGACGAGCGGGAAGGGCGTCGCGGGTGCCTGGCGGGGCCGCTCCGGTTCCCGTACGGGCTCGGGGGCGTCCAGGACCTCGTACACGCGCTCGGCGCTCTTGCGGACCCGCTGCCGGTACTGCACGGCGAGGGGCAGTCCGAGGACGGCCTCGAAGGCGGCGAGGGGGGTGAGCACGACGACGGCCGTCACCACGCCGCCGAGCCGTCCGGCGGCGACGGCCTGGGCGGCCACCAGGGCGGTGGCGGCGACGGTCAGGCCGGAGATCAGCGCGGTGAGGCCGTCGCCGAGCGCGGTGGCGGTGGCGGCGCGGGAGGCGATCCGGGTGAGGTCGCCATCGGCGCGCTCGGCCTCGTTGGTGCGGGCGGGCAGCGCGCCGGCGACCGTCAGTTCGGCGGTGCCGGTGAGCAGTTCGGTCACGCGGGTGGCGAGGACCCCACGGGCCGGGGCCAGCCGCCGTTCGGCGCGGCGGGCCACGGCACCGGTGACGAGGGGGACTCCGGCACCGGCCGCGAGGAGACCCACCGCGAGCACGGCACCGGCCTCGGGCAGCAGCCAGGCCGTGAAGCCGACCGTCGCCGCCGAGACGGTGGCCGCGACCCCGGCGGGCAGCAGCCAGCGCAGCCAGTAGTCCTGAAGCGCGTCCACGTCGGCGACGAGCCGGGACAGCAGATCGCCGCGCCGGGTGTCGCGCAGCCCGGCGGGCGCGAGCCGTTCGAGGCGCCGGTAGACGGCGACCCGGGTGTCGGCCAGCATCCGCAGCACCGCGTCGTGCGACACCAGCCGCTCCGCGTACCGGAACACGGCCCGCCCGATCCCGAAGGCCCGGGTCGCCGTCACCGCGACCATCAGATACAGCACGGGCGGCTGCTGCGAGGCCCGCGAGATCAGCCACCCCGAGGTGGCCATGAGACCGACCGCACTGCCCAGCGCGAGACTTCCGAGCAACAGCGCCAGGGCGAGGCGGCCACGCCGGGCACCGGACATGGCACGGACCCGCGAGAGGACGCTGCCTGTGTGTGCGGCGAGGCGGGTCCCGGGCTCCTCCGCGGCGCTCACCGGGGTGTCCGAGGAGACCGGACGCTTCCCGCCGAGCGTCGGCGCGGTCTCCGCGTGTACGGCGGCCTCGCCCTCCGTCACCCGCACCACCCGGTCCGCCACCGCCAGCAGGGCCGGCCGGTGCACCACGAGCAGCACCGTCCGTCCGACCGCCAACCGCCGTACCGCCTCGACCACTTCGGCCTCGGTCGCCCCGTCCAGCGCGGCGGTCGGTTCGTCGAGGAGCAGGACGGGCCGGTCGGCGAGAAAGGCCCGCGCGAGTGCCAGCCGCTGCCGCTGCCCGGCGGACAGCCCGGCCCCGTCCTCGCCGAGCACACTCCCGATGCCCTCGGGCAGCGCGTCCACGAAGTCCAGGGCCCCGGCATCGGCCAACGCCCGCCGTACGGCCGTGTCGTCGGCGTCGGGCCGGGCGAGCCGTACGTTCTCGGCGATGGTCCCGGCGTACAGCTGGGGCCGCTGCGGCACCCAGGCGATCCGTGAGCGCCAGCGCTCCAGGTCGGCGTCGGTGAGATCGACTCCCCCGACACGTACTCGGCCCTCAGCGGGCCGCACGAACCCCAACAGGGCGTTCAGCACGGTGGACTTGCCCGCGCCGCTCGGTCCGACGAGGGCGACCGTCTCCCCGGGTTCCACGGTGAAGGACACATGCGACACGGCGTCCGCGGATCGTCCGGGGTACCGCACCGTCACGTCTTCGAAGGACAGGGCGTCGGAGGGTACGTCGGCGGTGCCCGTGGCCGGCACGGGTGTCTCCAGTACCGCGAAGATCTCCTGCGCCGCCGCGAGTCCCTCGGCCGCCGCGTGGTACTGCGCTCCCACCTGGCGCAGCGGCAGATAGGCCTCGGGGGCCAGGACGAGGACGACGAGACCGATGTAGAGGTCCATGTCGCCGTGGACGAGCCGCATACCGATCGTGACGGCGACCAGGGCCACGGAGAGGGTGGCCAGGAGTTCCAGCGCGAAGGAGGAGACGAAGGCGATCCGCAGGGTTCGCATGGTCGCCTGCCGGTACTCGCCGGTGATGCGGCGGATCGACTCGGCCTGGGCCTTGGCCCGCCCGAACACCTTCAGGGTCGGCAGTCCCGCGACCACGTCCAGGAAGTGTCCGGAGAGCCTGGACAGCAGCTGCCACTGCCGGTCCATCCGGGACTGCGTGGCCCAGCCGATCATCACCATGAAGAGCGGGATCAGGGGGAGCGTGCCGACGATGATCGCCGCCGAGACCCAGTCCTCGGTGACGATCCGCGCCAGCACGGCGACCGGGACGACCACCGCGAGCCCCAACTGCGGGAGATAGCGCGAGAAGTAGTCGTCGAGGGCATCGACACCACGGGTGGCGAGGGCTACCAGTGAACCGGTCCGCTGCCCGCTCAGCCAGCCCGGGCCCAGCTCCACGGAACGCGCCAGCAGCCGTCGCCGTAGCTCCGACTTCACGGAGGCGCTGGCGCGGTGGGCTGCGAGTTCGGTGAGCCAGGAGACCAGGGCACGACCACCGGCGACGGCCACCAACAGCAGCAGGGGAGTGCCGAGTTCACTCACCGACTTGCCGTGCTGGAAGGCGCCGACCACGACCTCGGCGATGAGCATGGCCTGGGCGATGACCAGCAGCGCCCCGACGGCACCCAGGCCGACGACCGCCACCATGAACAGCCGGGTGGCGCGGGCGTATTGGACCAGCCGTGGGTCGATTGGTTTCACGTGAAACACACCCTCTTCTCAGAAGGTCCCATCGGGGCATGTTTCACGTGAAACATGCCCCGATCCGGACTCAGTGCGCCGCTTCGGCGATGTGCTGCGTACCGATCCGCTTGCGGAACACCCAGTACGTCCAGCCCTGGTAGAGCAGGACGATCGGGGTGGCGATCCCCGCGCACCAGGTCATGATCTTCAGCGTGTACGGGCTCGACGAGGCGTTGGTGACCGTGAGGCTCCAGTCCGCGTTGAGCGAGGACGGCATGACGTTCGGGAAGAGCGACAGGAAGAGCATCGCGACGGCCGCCACGATGGTGACGCCGGAGAACGCGAACGACCAGCCCTCGCGCCCGACTTGGATCGCCCCGAGGGCCGCGACCAGCGCGACGACGGCCACGATCAGGGCCACCAGGCTCTTGCCGTCACCGCTGTCGACCTGGGTCCAGATCAGGAAGGCCAACGCCAACACGGCCGTGAGGAGGCCGACTTGGAGGGCCAGCTTCCGTGCCCGGGTCCGGATGTCCCCGACCGTCTTGAGGGCCGTGAACACCGTGCCGTGGAAGGTGAACAGCGTCAGCGTGACCAGGCCGCCGAGGATCGCGTACGGGTTGAGCAGGTCCCAGAAGCTACCGGCGTACTCGAAGTTCTTGTCGATCTTCACGCCGCGCACGATGTTGCCGAAGGCGACGCCCCACAGGAACGCGGGGAGCAGCGAGGTCCAGAAGATCGCCGTCTCCCAGTTGCGCTGCCAGTTCTCCTCGGGCCGCTTGGCCCGGTACTCGAAGGCGACACCCCGGACGATCAGGCAGACCAGGATGATCAGCAGGGCGAGGTAGAAGCCGGAGAACAGGGTGGCGTACCACTCGGGGAAGGCGGCGAAGGTCGCGCCGCCGGCCGTGAGCAGCCAGACCTCGTTGCCGTCCCAGACCGGGCCGATCGTGTTGATCAGCACCCGCTTCTCGGTGCGGTCGCGGGCGAGCAGTTTGGTGAGGATGCCGACCCCGAAGTCGAAGCCCTCCAGGAAGAAGTAGCCCGTCCACAGGACGGCGATCAGGACGAACCAGACGTCGTGCAGTTCCATGACAGTTGCAGCTCCCTCGGCCTAGTACGAGAAGGCCATCGGCTTGTCGGCGTCCTGGGAGTCGCCGCCGATCTTCGTGGGCGGGTTGAGGTCGGCCTCGGTGAGTTCGGGCGGGCCGGCCTTGACGTACTTCGCGAGCAGCTTGACCTCGATGACGGCGAGGATCGCGTAGAGCGAGGTGAAGACGATCATCGAGGTGAGGACCTCGCCCTGGGAGACGCTGGGGGAGACGGCGTCCCGGGTCTGGAAGAGGCCGTAGACGACCCAGGGCTGGCGGCCCATCTCGGTGAAGATCCAGCCCCACGAGTTGGCGATGAGGGGGAAGCCGAGGGTCCAGATGGACACCAGCCAGTAGAGCTTGGTGAGTTTCGGGCCGAGGGCCTTCTTCTTGAAGAGGACCACGTTCGGGATCTCGTCGTCGCCGACCCGCAAGTGCTGGGGCAGCATGAACTTCTTGCGGGTCAGCCAGAGTCCGGCCAGGCCCACGGCGAAGGAGGCCATGCCGAAGCCGATCATCCAGCGGAACGCCCAGAAGGTGACGGGGATGATGGGCCGGTAGTCGCCGGGACCGTACTTGGCCTGCTCGGCCTTGTTGGTGTCGTTGATGCCGGGGACGTAGGAGTTGAAGTCGTCGTCGGCGAGGAAGGACAGTATCCCGGGGATCGAGAGCTCGACGGTGTTGTGGCCCTTGCTGACGTCGCCGTAGGCGAAGATCGAGAACGGCGCGGAGTTCTGGCCGTCCCACAGGGCCTCGGCGGCGGCCATCTTCATCGGCTGCTGCTTGAACATGACCTTGCCGAGGGTGTCACCGCTGACGGCGGTGAGCAGGCCGGCGATGGTGACGGTGACCAGGCCGAGGCGCAGCGAGCTCTTCATCACCGCGATGTGCTTCTTGCGGAAGAGGTGGAAGGCCGCGATGCCGACCATGAACGCGCCGCCGGTCAGGAAGGACGCGGAGAGCGTGTGGAAGGCCTGGGCGAGCGCGGTGTTCTGGGTCAGCACGTGCCAGAAGTCGGTGAGTTCGGCACGGCCCTTGGCCTTGTTGATCCGGTAGCCGACGGGGTGCTGCATCCACGAGTTGGCCGCGAGGATGAAGTACGCCGACAGGATCGTGCCGATCGAGACCATCCAGATGCAGGCCAGGTGGATCCGCTTGGGGAGCTTGTCCCAGCCGAAGATCCACAGCCCGATGAAGGTGGACTCGAAGAAGAACGCGATCAGCGCCTCGAAGGCGAGCGGGGCACCGAAGATGTCGCCGACGAACCGCGAGTAGGCGGACCAGTTCATGCCGAACTGGAACTCCTGGACGATGCCCGTGACGACGCCCATGGCGATGTTGATCAGGAAGAGCTTGCCCCAGAACTTGGTGGCCCTGAGGTACTTCTCCTTCTCCGTGCGCACCCACGCGGTCTGCAACCCGGCCGTCAGGGCGGCGAGCGAGATCGTCAGGGGGACGAACAGGAAGTGGTAGACGGTGGTGATGCCGAACTGCCATCGCGCCAGTGTCTCTGGCGCCAGAGCCAATTCCACGTCGTCAGTCTCCTTATGTCGCCGTGGTCACAGCGGCAGTTTGCCCCTTACCTCCAGCCCAACACTGGACAACCGGGACACGCTTGTGAACGCGTTCACATTCACAAGCAATTATGCCGCATGCGCGTTCGACGTTCGATAGGAGGGGGGTCCCCAACGCGGTCCGACCGGCCCCACACGGTCGGGACCGGTCGGCTCATGGCCTTTCAGAGCTCCTTGCGGAAGCCCTCCGCCACCTTCAGGAAGATGTCGTTGCCCTCGGTCTCCCCGACCGTGACCCGCACACCCTCGCCCGGGAACGGCCGCACCACCACACCGTGCCGCTCGCACACCGCCGCGAAATCGACCGTGCGCTCCCCCAGCCGCAGCCACACGAAGTTGGCCTGCGTCTCCGGGACCGTCCACCCCTGAGCGCGCAGCGCGTCGACCACGCGGGTGCGCTCGCTCACCAACGAACCGACCCGGCCCAGCAGTTCGTCCTCCGCGCGCAGCGAGGCGACGGCCGCCTCCTGGGCGAGCTGGCTCACCCCGAAGGGCACGGCCGTCTTGCGCAGCGCCGCCGCCACCGGCTCGTGCGCGATCGCGAAGCCGACCCGCAGCCCGGCGAGGCCGTACGCCTTGGAGAAGGTGCGCAGGACGCAGACGTTCGGGCGGTCGCGGTAGAGCTGGACGCCGTCCGGCACCTCAAGGTCCCGGATGAACTCCCGGTACGCCTCGTCCAGCACGACCAGCACATCGCCGGGCACCCGGTCCAGGAAGCGCTCCAGCTCGGCCCGCCGTACCACCGTGCCCGTCGGGTTGTTGGGGTTGCAGACGAAGATCAGCCGGGTCCGGTCGGTGATGGCGTCGGCCATCGCGTCGAGGTCGTGCACATCGCCCGGGGTCAGCGGCACCTGCACGGCCGTGGCGCCGCTGATCCGCGTGATGATCGGGTACGCCTCGAAGGACCGCCAGGCGTACATGACCTCGTCGCCGGGGCCGGAGGTCGCCTGGATCAGCTGCTGGGCGACCCCGACCGAGCCGGTGCCGGTGGCGAGGTGGGAGACGGGGACGCCGAACCGTTCCGCCAGCTCGTTCATCAGACCGGTGCACGCCATGTCGGGGTACCGGTTGAAGGACGTGGCAGCCGCCGTCACGCTCTCCATGACACCGGGGAGCGGCGGGTACGGGTTCTCGTTGGAGGACAGCTTGTAGGCCACCGGACCGTCGGCCGAGGCGGGCTTGCCCGGCTTGTAGGTGGGGATACCCTCCAGCTCGGCGCGCAGCTTCGGGCTCGTCTCGCTCACCGCAGTCCTCCTCGTGACCACCACCGGCTTTCAATACTCCTCACCTTATGAGGATTCGGCACCGACGCGTACCGGCCGGGTCCCGGCGAACGACCGACGGGCGGCTCTCGGGCGACCCGCCGACGACCTCCTGACGCCCTTCGGGCGACCTTCCGGCGACCTTCGGCGGCCTCGATCCCGCCGGCCGGTACCTTCCCACGAGCCACATCCACAACAGGGGCAACAGCGCACGAAGGCAGACGAACCGGGGGCGCGCCGTACATATATCTATGCGCTGGTGGCTCGCGCCGTGGCGCGCATCCCTCGTACAGGTGAGTTGAGACCTCTTCGAAACATCGGGGACTTGGCAGGCCCATGCGCGCCGACAAGTCACGTAATGCCATCCAAGCGTTTAACTGACTTTGTTTCTAAGGCAGTTGACCCGTTCTGACCTTGCAGAAACGTGCCTGTCAACGCGTGCATATGCGTCCGCACTACCCCACCGCATGAGCCCTACTATCGGCTCGCCATGACAGCAGCAGGGAAGCACCAGGTGAGCCGCGCGGAAACCTCTCGTCGAGGAAGCCGGCCGGGCCGGGCGGGAATCAGAGACGTGGCCGCCGCGGCCGGAGTCTCCATCACGACCGTCTCCGACGCCCTCAACGGCAAGGGCCGGCTCCCGGACGCCACCCGACGCCATGTCCGCGAGGTGGCCGACCGGCTGGGCTATCGCCCTTCCGCGGCGGCTCGCACGCTCCGTACCGGCAAGTCGGGCCTGATCGGCCTGACCGTGACGACGTACGGGGATGAACCTTTCACCTTCACCGAGTTCGCGTACTTCGCCGAGATGGCGCGCGCCGCCACCTCGGCCGCGCTCGCCCGCGGCTACGCCCTGGTGATCCTGCCGGCGACCTCGCGCCACGACGTGTGGTCGAACGTCGCCCTGGACGGCACGGTCGTCATCGACCCGTCCGACCAGGACCCGGTGGTCAGCGAGCTGGTCCGGCAGGGTTTACCCGTCGTCTCCGACGGCCGCCCGGTCGGCTCGCTCCCGGTGACCGCGTGGGTCGACAACGACCACGAGGCCGCGGTCCTGGGCATCCTCGACCACCTGGCCGACGCCGGCGCCCGCCGCATCGGCCTGCTCACGGGCACCAGTACGGACACCTACACCCACCTCTCCACCACCGCATACCTGCGTTGGTGCGAGCGGGTGGGCCAGGATCCGGTCTACGAGTCCTATCCCGCGCACGATCCGTGCGCGGGAGCGGTCGCCGCCGACCGGCTGCTCGCCCGGCCCGACCGGCCCGACGCGGTCTACGGCCTGTTCGATCCCAACGGCACGGATCTGCTGGCCGCCGCGCGCCGTTACGGGATGCGGGTGCCGGAGGATCTGCTGCTGGTGTGTTGCAGCGAGTCCACGGTGTACGCCAACACCGAGCCCCCGATCACCACGCTCTCGCTGAAGCCGCGGCGCATCGGCACGGCGGTGGTGCAGCTCCTCATCGACGCCATCGAGGGCGTCGACTCGGACCTGCCTGTCGAGCAGGTGATACCGACCGAACTGATCATCCGTACGTCGTCCCAACGCCGACCACCGCGGACGACGGTGAGTCCGCCCCGGTCGCCGGAGGGGAAGTAGGGGCGGGTCGGCCTCCGGCCGTCGCCAGCGGTCGGCGCCGTGCCTGGCGTCCGGCGCCTCTCGGGGCGGAGCGGTGGGCAGGCGGTGCCCTGGCGCTTGCCTCGGGCTCCCGTACGGGCCGGACGGTGCCGGGACTCCCACCCGGTGCCGTCCGGCCCGTACCGCCCGCCCAGGGCCGACAGCGGACCGGATTGCCAACTGGCCCGTGGGCAGCGGTCGTAGCGGAGTCGGAAGATGTTGGAGGAAGAAGGCGTCGGAAGGTGATGGCGGGCGGCCGCCGAAGGTCGTCGCACCGGCGAAATCAAGCCGCCCTTCCGGCGGGAACCGATCGCCCCCGGAGTGCTGGTCGAGTGGTCGAAGCCCGGCCCAATCGGGGCGAAAGCCCCGGTGAACCGGAGTCCTGCTCTGATTCACCACCCCTGGGTCATCACATGGCGCGATCCGCATTCCTATGATGGGCGCACGACACCGCGGGCCGCTGCGACCAGGCAGTCCGACGCGGTGCAGACGCGGCGTGATGGTGGAGGGGTCGATGACTCAGGGGGCCGGTCAGGGACCCGAGGTGGAGCGGACGGCGACGTTGCGCGACTTCCGGGTGCCGGCATACGTCCACGAGACCGGTCCGTACGCCGACAGCGCGCAGCCCGGCGGCGCCGTACGACCCGACGAGGAGGCCTTCGAGGAGGCCTTCGACGAGGCGTATCCCGACGGGTACACCCCCACTCAGCGCGATCTGCCGGTCATCAATCGGGGTGACACGGTTCAGGTCGCGGTGGACCCGGCTCCGGGGGGCGTCCCGCGGCAGACCGAGGGCCCCGGTCCGCTGTTCGTCGTAGGGGATGTGCACGGCTACCTCGACGAACTGGTGGCCGCACTGCGGGAGAAGGGCCTGATCGACGCGGCCGGCAGCTGGTGCGCGGGCACCGCTCGGCTGTGGTTCCTGGGCGACTTCACGGACCGCGGGCCGGACGGCATCGGTGTCATCGACCTGGTGATGCGGCTGTCCGCCGAGGCCGCCGCGGCCGGCGGCTACTGCAAGGCGCTGATGGGCAACCACGAGCTGCTGCTGCTCGGCGCCAAGCGGTTCGGCGACACCCCCGTCAGCTCCGGCGCGGGCACCGCCACCTTCCAGGCGGCCTGGCTGCTCAACGGCGGCCAGAAGACCGACATGGACCGCCTCCAGGACGTCCACCTCCAGTGGATGGCCCGGCTGGACGCCATGGAGGAGGTCGACGGACACCTCCTCGTCCACTCCGACACCACCGCCTACCTCGACTACGGCGACTCGATCGAGGCGGTCAACGACAACGTCCGCGAGACCCTCACGCGCAACGACGCGGACGAGGTGTGGGACGTCTTCCGCAAGTTCACCAAGCGCTTCTCCTTCCGCGACGAGGGCGGCGCCGAACATGTCCGCTCTTTGCTCGACATGTACGGCGGCACCCGGATCGTGCACGGCCACAGCCCGATTCCGTACCTCCTGGGGGACGTCGGCTCCGAGGACGGCGAGGACAGCGCCCCGCCCGTGGTCGAGGGACCGCACGTCTATGCCGAGGGACTCGCCATCGCGATGGACGGCGGAGTGACCATGGCCGGAAAGCTGCTGGTCCAGCAACTGCCGTTGGATATCTGAGCGTCTGACGGGCAGTCGTCCTCTTCGGAGGACCGGCGGACGACAGCGCTGGCCAGGGGCCAATTTCTGGAAACCCCCTGTCACCGTGTGCCGTCCCCGCTCTACCATCGGCTTATCCGTAGCAGGCTCCCCTCCGTTTCTGCCCGACGGCTCGTTGGCATGCGAGCCCCAAGCCCTACGGAGCATCGGGGGATGCACATGAACAGCGTTCCGCAGCACCTGCACAGCGAGGACCGCCAGGAGTACGAGCGGATCCTCGACGAGGCGCTGCGCTCCGCCCCTACCCGCCCGGAACTGGCCGCTGTCGGTAAGCGGCTCAACCCCGAACAGCTGCGCACCATGGCGCTGAACGCCACCGCACTCATCACGGCGGCCGCGGCGACCGAGTACCAGCACTACGTGAAGGTCCGCGAGGAACTGCGCCAGCCGGCGTCGTCCACCCCGTCGTCCGTCCACGAACCCGGTTCCACGGAGCCGGGCGGCATGGGCGCGATGGGGCTCGCCACCACCCTGGGAGAGGCCGCCGAGGGTGCGGGCGCCGTCGCCGTCGCCGCCGTCCTCACCCCTGTCCTCGCCGGTACGGCCGCGGCGATATTCCTGCTCGTGGGATACATCCTCAAGATGCTCAGCCCCGAGCCCGCGTTCGCGCAGACCATGCTCACCGCCGGCTGGGTCTTCGGCGCGATGACCGCCGCGGCGATCCTCGTCGCCGCCGTCGGCCTGCTCCTCACGGCCCTGCGCAACCGGCCGACGTTCGACACCGACCCCTACGGCGAGTCGGGCGGTGAGGTGGCCCGGGCCAGGGAAGCCTGGCACGACGCCCTTCTGGAACGCGGCATCCTGCCGTTCCTCCAGGAGGCGCTCGCGGCCCCGGGCACGGCCGCACTGCGCCGTACGACACCCACGGCACCGACCAGTCGCATGCCGCACCTCGGCTACGGCCGCCCGGGCTTCTCCAGCCCCGACGACGGCCCGGAACCGGGCCACCGCCCGAGCTTCAGCAGCCCGGACTTCAGCAGCCCGGACTTCGGGGGGCCCGAGCACCAGCCCGAGTAGCCCCTCGGCTTGCGCCCCCGACCAGGGGAGCGCAAGCCGAACACCCGGATTCACCGCATCAACTGAATTCGCCGTATTCACCGCATCCGGCGAATCGTCTGTGCCGCGGCCCTTTCCACCGGAGTGCGGCTGTGGACGTGCACCAACGCGAGATGGAAGAGGGCCGGTGCAAGAGGGGCCCACCGGTGAACGCGATCGGCGCGCAGCATGTACTTGATGACCGCCGAAGGGCGGAAGGGAACGAAGTCGATGGTCTGGTGTTCCCATCTGTCCGCGACCCCTCTGCTCATCCGTTCCTGTAGACCGGCGCTTTTCACATCGGCGAGCCGGGCGTAGAAGTGAGCACTCCATTGACGCTTCTCGACGTCCAGTACGAACGCGAGCATGTCGAGTGCGTATTCGTGCGGTTCCAAGGACAGTTCTTCGCGCATACCGCGTCGCGCGACCGCGTAGAGATCGGGTGCGTTCCTGCCGGCCGAGTCGATGTAGCGTGACATGCCCTCGTTGACGGACGAGTTCCAGACGCCCGGGGCCATCCGGACCCGGTCACTGCGTTGGCTGACGATCAGCATGTCGTCGGCCGTCACGACGGCGACGTTCACGGCGAAACTGCATTGCAGAAAAGCGGGTGCCGACAGCGGTTTCTCAGGGTCGAGATAGCGCGAACGGGGAGTCGTACCGTCGGACAGCCGACGGTCCAATTGCTGGGCCGCGAGAAAAGTGTAGTAGTCCGTCGGACGCAGCCGCAGATGAATTTCCGGCTGTTCGTCGAGTGCGGTCCGGGAGATGTCGACCCTCTCGACGGCATATCGAGGTCCGTTCCACAACGGTGTTCGTCCCTCTGCCCTCAGGCGCGTGCTTTCCTCCTCTATCTCGCTCCGCCAGTCGACCATGTCCGGCGGCAGCTCGATCTCCTGGTCCAATACTTGGATGTAGACGGATTGCGTCGGTATGGAGGACTCCCCGTCGCCCTCGACGATCAGGGCCGAGGTGTGCAGCGGACCGAGCGAGAACGTCCGCCACGCCGGGCTGGACTCCTCCCGCCGGCGCAGCGCCCGCACCACGCTCTTCGAGCGGGCACGCAGCCTGTACCAGCTGTTCTGTATCGGATCCTGGAACAGCACCGCGACCAACATCCCCAACACGGCACCGACAAGCCCATTGCCCAGATCGATCCCACCCATGCCAGGCAGGGTAGAGACCTTGATCGCGACACGCGTGACCTTGTCTGTTCCGTTACGGCGTCCCCTTCCCTTTCGCTCACGACCTCCACTCCTGTCCCGTCACGACGTCCAGCGGGGCTTCGCCGGGTCCGCCCCGGCCTGGCCGGGGGGCTACCTCGACCCTTCATCCGGAGGCCAGCCCCATCCTCCTTCGTGCCCTGATCCGGTTGGCTGGTGATCGTCACCAATCAGGACCGAGAGCTACGGGGGACTCGAACATGCAGTTGCCGTCGTCGAGGAAGACCGGCGCCGCCGTACTGGCCGCGGCGTTGCTCGCACTGGCCTCACCCATGGCCGCGACCACCGCGACCGCCGCCACCACAACCACCGGACACCCCGCACCGAACCACCCCTCTCACGTGTACGACGAAGCCGTGCTCCAGCGCGACCTGGCGGCCGTACGGCAGGCCGGAGGCGGCGATGTGAACGTGCTGGCCAGGGTCGACCGGCCGAACGGCGCCCCGCTCATGGCCCGCATCGGCACCCGCACGGCCGGCTCCGCCGCGCCGATCCCCTGGAACGCGCACTTCCGTGTGGCGAGCACGACGAAGACGTTCGTGGCGACCGTCGTCCTCCAACTCGTGGCGGAGAAACGGCTGTCACTCGACGACACCGTCGAGCACTGGCTGCCGGGAGTCGTCACGGGCAACGGCAACGACGGCACCCGCATCACCGTCCGCGACCTGCTCCGCCAGACCAGCGGCCTCTACGACTACATCGACGACGCGGAGATCCAGGACCGCCTGTTCAACCACTTCGACGAGAACCGCTACGACACCACCCCGGCGGCCGACCTGGTCGCCGTCGCGATGAAGCACCGGCCGCTGTTCGTGCCGCAGCCGGGCGGGGCCACCCGGTGGGCGTACTCCAACACCAACTACCTGCTGGCCGGGATGATCGCCGAGAAAGCCGGCGGCGCGAGCTGGCAGGACCTGGTCGCCCACCGCGTCATCGCGAGACTCGGACTGCGCGACACCTCCATCCCCGGGCTCAACCCGTTCCTTCCCGATCCGCATGTGAACGCGTACCTCACGACCGCCGACGGCAAGCGTCTCGACGTCACCGACCACAGCCTCCAGCACACCGCCGACTCCGGTGTGGTGAGCACCACCGCCGACCTGAACGCCTTCTTCCGGGCCCTGGCCGACGGCCGGCTGCTGCCCGCCGTACAGTGGCGCGAGATGCGGCAGACCGTCCAGCGGACCGACGACCCGGAGGACGTGGCCGAGATGCCCGAGGGCACCTACGGCCTCGGCCTGCGCAAGATCCCGCTCTCCTGCGGCGGCTTCTACTACACCCACGAGGGCGACGGAGCGGGCGTCAACACCCGCCCCGCGGTGAGTGCCGACGGCAGCCGCGCGGTGACCGTCTCCATCACGACGACCACCGCACCGCCGGACCTCACCGCTCTCAACCGCGCCACGGGCACCCTGGTCGACCACGCCCTGTGCGCCGTCGGCGGCGCCAGCGACGGCAGCGGCCCGGCCAAGGCCTCGCCGAAGAGCTAGAGGGCGGCCCTCAGTCGGCGATCGGCAGATAGACCCGGTTGCCCGCTGCCGCGAACTCCTTCGACTTCCGCGCCATGCCCTCTTCGACCTCGGCCTTGGTACCGCCGTGTTCGCGGCGGATGTCCTGGGAGATCTTCATCGAGCAGAACTTCGGCCCGCACATCGAGCAGAAGTGGGCCGTCTTGGCCGGTTCGGCCGGGAGGGTCTCGTCGTGGAACTCCCGTGCCGTGACCGGGTCGAGGGCCAGGTTGAACTGGTCCTCCCAGCGGAACTCGAAGCGGGCGTCGGACAGCGCGTCGTCCCACTCCTGTGCACCTGGGTGCCCCTTGGCGAGGTCGGCTGCGTGGGCGGCGATCTTGTAGGTGATGACGCCGGTCTTGACGTCGTCACGATTGGGCAGGCCCAAGTGCTCCTTGGGCGTGACATAGCAGAGCATGGCCGTGCCCCACCAGGCGATCATCGCGGCACCGATGCCAGAAGTGATGTGGTCGTACGCAGGCGCGACGTCCGTCGTCAGCGGGCCGAGCGTATAGAACGGAGCTTCATCACAGATCTCCTGCTGAAGGTCGATGTTCTCCTTGATCTTGTGCATCGGGACATGTCCCGGGCCTTCGATCATGGTCTGTACGTTGAAACGCTTGGCGATCGTGTTGAGTTCCCCGAGCGTGCGCAACTCCGCGAACTGCGCTTCGTCGTTGGCGTCCGCGATCGACCCCGGCCGCAGACCGTCGCCCAGCGAGTACGTGACGTCGTAGGCGGCGAGGATCTCGCAGAGTTCCTCGAAGTTCTCGTAGAGGAACGATTCCTTGTGGTGGGCCAGGCACCAGGCCGCCATGATCGAGCCGCCGCGCGAGACGATGCCGGTCTTGCGGTTCGCCGTCAGCGGTACGAACGGCAGCCGCACGCCCGCGTGGACGGTCATGTAGTCCACGCCCTGTTCGGCCTGTTCGACGACCGTGTCCTTGTAGATCTCCCAGGTCAGCTCCTCGGCGCGGCCGTCGACCTTTTCGAGCGCCTGGTAGAGCGGCACCGTGCCGATGGGGACGGGGGAGTTGCGCAGCACCCACTCGCGGGTGGTGTGGATGTTGCGGCCGGTGGACAGGTCCATGACCGTGTCGGCGCCCCAGCGGGTCGCCCACGTCATCTTCTCGACCTCCTCCTCGATGGAGGAAGTGACCGCGGAATTGCCGATGTTGGCGTTGACCTTCACCAGGAACCGCTTGCCGATGATCATCGGCTCGATCTCGGGGTGGTTGACGTTGGCCGGCAGTACCGCCCGCCCGGCCGCGATCTCCTCGCGGACCACTTCGGGCGCCACCTTCTCCCGTACCGCCACGAACTCCATCTCGGGCGTGATCTCGCCCCGTCGCGCGTAGGCGAGTTGGGTCACCGCCGTACCCTCACGGCCTCGGCGCGGCTGGCGCGGGCGGCCCGGGAACACGGCGTCCAGGTTGCGGAGTCCACCGCGCGGTGACGTGTGCTTGATTCCGTCGTCCTCGGGACGGACGGGGCGGCCCGCGTACTCCTCGGTGTCACCCCGGGCGATGATCCAGTTCTCCCGCAGCGGCGCCAGCCCCCTGCGGACGTCGGTGTCGACGAGCGGATCGGTGTACGGGCCCGAGGTGTCGTACAGCGTCACCGACTGCCCATTGGTGAGGTGCACCTGACGGACCGGCACCCGCAGATCGGGGCGCGAGCCCTCGACATACCCCTTGTGCCAGCCGATGGACTCCCCGGCCGCGGGGGACTCCTCAACCCCCGTCGGCTGCTCGGCCCGCGCGAACTCCTCGCCCGGAATGGGCTGTTCGTCCTGGCTGGAGGCAGGCGTGCGTACGTCCTTGTTGGTCATGAGACCTACTCCCTACGCCGGCATTACCCGGTAACAGGTTCGGCGGTCGACGCAGCGGCTTCCGTCAGCCGATGTTTCATGTGAAACATCACTCGATTCAGGTGACGTTTCCCGTGAAACATCGCAGAGACGAAGGTCAGCGCCCTCTCAGCCCGGTGCTCCGAGCTCCCGCGTGTGCAAAGGTGACTCCACGCTAGCGCCATAAGTGGCGCGGTGAACAGTGGGCCCCCGGCGTTCTTGCGATGATCGGGCGGTGACCACGACACAGCAGCCCCCGTACCCGCCGACCGGGCCGCCGCATGGCCACGACCACGGCCATGGTTCGGGAGGCGACCACGGCTCCGGGTCGGGGTCCGGGGACGACCACGGCTCCCACGGGGACGGCGGGCACGGCTCCGGTGCGGGCGGCGGACACGGTCACTCACACAGTCACGGGCCGGCCGCGCCCGTCTCCCGTCACCTCCGGAAGGTCATCGCGGCGATCCTGATCCCGTTCACGGTGGCGGTCGTGGTCGGCATGGTGGTGCTGTGGCCCGGCGGCGCCCCGTCGCACAAGCGCACCGGGGTCGGCTTCGACCGGCAGACGCAGCAGGCGACGGTCACCAAGGTCGTGAGCGTGAGCTGCGCCTCGGTGAACGCCTCGGGCGGGGGCGCGACCGGCGACACCTCCACGGCCGAGGGCTCCTCGGCGCAGCAGGAGGCGGGCGGCACCTGCAAGAAGGCCACGGTCACGGTCAGCACGGGCAAGGACAAGGGCCGTACGTTCACGGAGATCGTGCAGCCCGACCAGTCTCGGCAGTTGCACCAGGGCGAGAAGGTCGTGGTCGCCTACGAGCCCTCCGCGCCCCGGGATCTGCAGTACTCGGTCACCGATGTGAACCGGAAGTTCCCGATGGCGCTGCTCGCCGCGATCTTCGCGCTGGCCGTCGTGGTGGTGGGCCGACTGCGCGGTGTCATGGCACTGATCGCGCTGGCCATCAGCTTCATGATCCTCAACTTCTTCATCCTGCCCGCGATCCTGCACGGCTCGAACCCGCTGATCGTGGCGGTGGTCGGGTCCAGCGCCATCATGCTGATCGCCCTCTACATGTGCCACGGGCTGTCGGCCCGTACATCCGTGGCGGTGCTCGGCACGCTGATGTCGCTGGTGCTGATCGGCGTCCTGGGCTCGGTGTTCATCGGCTGGGCCGCGCTGACCGGCAACACGGACGACAACACGGGCCTGATCCACGGGCTGTATCCGTCGATCGACATGAGCGGCCTGCTGCTCGCCGGAGTCATCATCGGTTCGCTCGGTGTGCTCGACGATGTGACGGTCACGCAGACGTCGGCCGTGTGGGAACTGCACGAGGCCAATCCGTCGATGGGCTGGCGCGGGCTGTACCGCGCCGGTATCCGCATCGGCCGCGACCACATCGCCTCGGTCGTCAACACGCTCGTCCTCGCCTACGCGGGCGCCGCCCTGCCGCTGCTGCTGCTCTTCTCCATCGCCCAGAGCAGCGTGGGGTCGGTCGCCAACAGCGAGTTGGTCGCCGAGGAGATCGTGCGCACGCTGGTGGGTTCGATCGGCCTGGTCGCCTCGGTTCCGGTCACCACGGCGCTCGCCGCCCTCGTCGTCTCGGCGGACCGCCCCGGCAGCGACCCGGTACCGGCGGGTGTCGCCGGGGCGGCCACGGCGGGGCCCGGTGCCGGCCCCGCGTCGGCGCCGACCGCGAAGCCCGCACCGGCGCGCGGCGGGAAGGGCCGGCGCCGCAAGCACTGAGGACGGCGAGAACGGCCGCCCAGGGCCCCGCAGAAGCGTTCCTGCGACCTCGGGACGCCCGGAGTACCTCAGAGAGCACCTCGGGATGCCTCAGAGCATCTGAGAGAGGACCTCGGGGCGCCTCGGGGTCAGGGGCTCCCCAGACGCCGCCCGCGGTTCCGGGCCGTTGGCGAAGCGTTACGCCAACTCCCCCCGCCGCCATGGCAGCACGTCAGCCCGCGCTCTGCTCCTCCGCCAGAATGCGGTCCAGTGCCTCGTCGAGGTGGGCGTCGAAATCCGCGAGCGCGCCCTCCTGACCGAGCGGAACCAGCCGGTCGGTGCGGTCGAGGAAGGCCACGAGCGGGGCCGCGCCGGTCCGGAACAGCGCCTGGTCGCCGCCCACCTGAAGCCTGATCAGTACTTCGCCCAGCGTCTCGGGGTCGACGGGCTCGATCCGGACATCACCGTCCCCGGACGCCCGGCCCACCCCGTCGATCAGCAGCTCCCGGCCGAAAGCCCAGGTCACCGGGGCATCCCCCGGCAAATGGAAGGTCAGCCGCACGGCGTACGGATCGCACGCCTCGTAGCCCAGTTCGACCGGGATACGGAAGGAGAGCTCCTCGGAGACGAGGAAGCTCATCATGACCTCTGCCTGTACGGACTCGCGCATCGCCTATCCCGTCAATTGCCGCCGACTGGCCGGGAATGATCCCCGTGACACTGAAGGAATATTGCTGAACGTACACAACAGATCACAAGGAGTAATTTTTCAGATACTGATAGAGAGCGCGAGCGACCCCAGCAGCCTGCCGACCTCGGTCTGCAACTGCCGGGCGGCGGCCAGCAGTCGGTCGGCCTGGTGCGAGGGGAGAGAAATGGCCATCGTGGCTGCCGTACTGCCGAGCGTGATCGGAATCGCCGCGCAGACCGTGCCCAGCGCGTACTCCTGACGCTCCACCACCAGCTCCATCCGCCTCATCCGATCGAGGCGCCGCAGGAGGGAGTGCCCGTCCCGCACGGTGTACGGCGTGAGCGAGCGCGCGGGGTAGCGGTCGAGGTGGTCGCGCCGGGCCTCCTCGTCCACCTGGGCCAGCAGACACTGGCCGATCGCGTGCGCGTGCCCCGTCTCACGGAAGTCGGCCCACTCCTCGACCGCCGGGTTGGCCGGGGTGTCGGCGACGCACATGACCTCGATCTCGCCGTCGCGGTACATCGCGTAGTAGACCGGGACACCGATCGAATCCCGCCAGGCGGCCAGCGCGTCCACGAGCGTGCTGCGACGTTTCTCCTGCGCTCCGCTGCTGCTCAGCCTCTCGGCCGCCTCGCCGAGGAAGAACAGCCCTTTGTCGCGGCGGAGATAGCCCTCGTGCACGAGGGTGCGCAGCAGGTGGTAGGCCGTGGGAAGCGCGAGGCCGGTCTCGCGGGCCAACTGCTTCGCGGGGGCGCCGTGTTCGTGCGCGGCGACGGACTCCAGCAGCCGCATCGCCCGCTGGACGGAGCCGATGAGGGTGGCGGCGGCCTGGTGCGAGGGCTGGGTCGAGGACTGGGGCGGAGGCTGGGGCGAGGGCTCGGGAGCCGTCGCGGAGCGCTGTCGCGGCGGGGTCGCCACGGGCCGCAGTTGCGCGGGGATCGCCACCGATCTCGGCCATGTCGGCGGGACGGGCCGGGCGGAAGGCGCGTGCGGTTCTACGGGGGCGGTGTCAACCGTGGCCAAGGGTCACTTCCGGAGCGGGGGCAGCCCGTGCGGGGAACACGGGGAGGGGGTGCGCCGCCCGCGGGGTTCGTCCCCGCGGCGAGTTCCGGACTGTAACCGCCCACCACCGCCCGCAGACGGCCTGTCCGGAAAACTTCCCCCGCCCGAGGGAACCGGTGATTCCTGTTACCGATCACCGGTTGCCCGGCAGGGGCCTCACCAGTCGCCGCGTGAGGAGGAACTCGACGTGAACTTCCGCACGACGTAGATCAGTCCGCCGACCAGCGCCACGAAGACCAGCGCCTTGAAGAGCAGTCCGATGACAATGGTCAGGACGGCGGTTATGAGCCCGCCGAACACGACCAGGGCGATGACCGGCACCGCGACCCACTTGACCCACCACGGCAGTCCGCCGAAGATCTCTCGCATCGCCCTCGTCCTTTACCTCTCCGCCCGTCGTTCGTACCGGGTCCTGTCGGTGTCCGGCGCTGTCGTGCCGGACCTCTGATGTCCTGCACCCGATGCTAGGGCGGCCGGAGGCGGAACGGGGGCCCCGGATCCCTTGTCCTCCCCTGACCGTTCCCCTAGGGAACCCTGAGACCGGGATCGGGCTTGCGGTGGAGAGTCAGGCCTCCGGCGGGGAGAACACAACGAGCACCCGCAGGTCCTCGCTGATGTGATGGAACTTGTGGGCCACCCCGGCCGGCACATAGACCACGCTGCCGCGCGCCACCTGGGTGGTCTCCATGCCGACGGTGATCGCGGCACGGCCGCTCACGACGAAGTACACCTCGTCCTGGTTGTGCGGCTGCTGCCGGTCGTGGTCGCCCGCGTCGAGCGCGTAGAGGCCGACCGACATGTTCTTCTCGCGCAGGAACTGGAGGTATGCCCCGTCGTTGGCGGCACGCTCCGCCTCCAGTTCATCCAACCGGAATGCCTTCATCGCCCTCGTCCACGCTCGGATTCGATCTCTTCTGTCACGATCAGACACATGAAGAATTTCCTAGTCAAGACGATCGCCAACGCGGGTGCCCTCGGGGTCGCCGTATGGCTCCTCGACAAGATCACCCTGACCGGGGACAGCACCTTCAAGAAGGTCTGGACCCTGATCCTGGTCGCCCTGGTCTTCGGCCTGGTGAACTTCCTGGTCAAGCCGATCGTCAAGGTACTGACCTTCCCACTGTTCATCCTGACGCTCGGTCTAATCACCCTGGTGGTCAACGCGCTGATGCTGCTGCTCACCTCGTGGCTGGCCGACAAGCTCGACCTGAGTTTCCACGTCGACGGCTTCTGGACCGCCGTCCTGGGCGGCCTGATCATCTCGGTGGTCTCCTGGGCGCTCAACCTCGCCCTGCCCGACGGGGACTGAGCGCGCGATGACCTATCGCGTCAGCTTCGTCTGCACCGGCAACATCTGCCGCTCCCCGATCGCCGAATCGGTCTTCCGCGCGCGGGTGGAGGAGGCCGGGCTCGGCGATCGGATCGAGGTCGAGAGCGCGGGCACCGGCGGCTGGCACGAGGGCGACGGCGCCGACCCGCGCGCCGTCGCCGTCCTCGCGGAGCACGGCTACGACACCAACCATGTCGCACGCCAGTTCCAAGCCTCCGGGTTCGCCCGCCTCGACCTGGTCGTCGCCCTCGACTCCGGCCACCGCAAGACCCTGCGCCACCTCGCCCCCACCGAGCAGGACGCCGAGAAGGTCCGGCTGCTCCGCTCCTACGACCCCGCGGCCGGCGACGACCTCGACGTACCGGACCCGTACTACGGGGCTCTGGACGGCTTCGAGGAGTGTCTTGAGATGGTGGAGGCGGCGAGTGAAGGCCTGCTCGCCGCGGTACGCGAGGAAGTGGAGGGACGAGCGATATGAGTGATTCCGCTGCGGACGGAGGGATCGTGGACACCACCGGGGACGGCACGCGCGCGGTGCGGGCCGGTCTGCCGGAGCCGGTCAAGTACGAGCCGACCCTCCCCGGGCCGGTGTTCGCCGCGCACTTCCATCTCCCGGGCGAGGTGACGGGCCCGTACAGCTACGGCCGCGACGACAACCCGACCTGGACCCACCTGGAGCGCGCCATCGGCGAGCTGGAGGCGCCCGGGCGGGACGGCGTGGAGACGCTCGTGTTCGCCTCCGGCATGGCCGCCATCTCCTCGGTGCTCTTCTCCCAGCTGCGCGCCGGCGACACGGTCGTACTGCCGAACGACGGCTACCAGGCACTGCCCCTGGCGCGCGCCCAACTGGAGGCGTTCGGCATCGAGGTGCGCACCGCGCCGACCGGCGGGGACGCCCAGCTCGACCTGCTCGACGGCGCGAGACTGCTGTGGATCGAAACCCCGTCGAACCCCGGACTCGACGTGTGCGACATCCGCCGGCTGGTCGAGGCGGCACACGCGCGTGGCGCTCTCGTGGCGGTCGACAACACCCTCGCCACACCCCTGGGACAGCGTCCGCTGGAGCTCGGCGCGGACTTCGCCGTGGCGAGCGGCACGAAGCAGCTCACCGGGCACGGGGACCTCCTCCTGGGCTACGTCGCCGGAACCGACGCCACCGCGATGGCCGCCGTACGCCGTTGGCGCAAGGTCGTGGGGGCGATTCCGGGGCCCATGGAGGCCTGGCTCGCGCACCGCTCGATCGCCACCCTCCAGCTCCGGGTGGACCGGCAGGACACCACCGCGCTGCTCCTCGCCGAGGCCCTGCGCGGCCGGGACGAGGTGACGGATCTGCGGTATCCGGGGCTGCCCGACGATCCCTCGCACAAGGTCGCCTCGCGGCAAATGCGGCGCTACGGGTGTGTGGTTTCGTTCACGTTGCCCACGCGCGCGCGTGCCGACCGTTTTCTCGACGCGCTGCGGCTCGTGGACGACGCGACGAGTTTCGGCGGGGTGCGGTCCACCGCCGAACGCCGGGGACGCTGGGGAGGGGACGCGGTACCGGAGGGCTTCGTTCGCTTCTCGGTGGGCGCCGAAGACCCCGAGGACCTGGTGGCCGATGTGCTGCGCGCGCTGGACGAGTCGGCGCGGTGACCGCCTTACGCGCCACCGGCCGGTGTCCGGCCGTGCACAACGGACGGTCCGAGCCTCCCCCCTCGTGGCTCGGACCGTCCTCGGTTCTGCGCGCGAAGAACCGCGCGCACAAGGCTAGTTGACTCTGTGTCAGTGTCCAATCACAGTAACGACAGAGACCTATCGACTTATTTATAGTTGAACCCTGCCCAGGGGCCGGAGAGGGGTGGGGAAAGGAGCGTGCGTGCCATGGATCTGGCCTTGCTGCGCACCTTCGTGACCGTGCACCGGGCCGGCTCCTTCACCCGCGCCGCAGCCCTGCTCGGCCTCTCCCAGCCCGCAGTGACGTCCCAGATCCGCACCCTGGAACGGCAGTTGGGCCGCCCTCTGTTCCTGCGTCAGGCCCGTGGCGTCACCCCCACGACCATGGGCGACGAACTCGCGCACAAGGCCGCGCCGCATCTCGACGCCCTGGTGGAGATCGCCGAGACCGGCCCCGACCACGACGCCTCGCTGCGCACGCTGCATCTCGCCGGACCGCCGGAGTTCACCGCCGAGCGGGCGTTGCCCGCGCTCACGGAGCTGACCGGTGACGACGGCCAGTCCTTCGCGCTGCGCGCGTCCTTCGGGAACGCCGAGGAAACCTTGGAGGGGCTGGCCGCGGGACATCATGATCTGGCCATCAGCACAGCCCGTCCACGAGGTGCCCTGCTCACGGCGACAACCCTCTGCGACGAGGAGCACGTCCTCGTCGCCGCTCCGCACCGGGCCGAGCAACTCCGCTCCGACGCGGGCACCAGCTCCGAGAAGGCCGAGCGCAAGGACGCGCCGGCCCTGGACGACCTCCCCGTGGTCGAGGTCCACGAGTCGCTGCCCTTCGTGTCCCGGTACTGGGCGTCCGTCTTCGACTCCCGTCCGGCCGCCTCGGGCACTGTCATCGTGCCGGACCTGCGCGCGGTCCTCGCCTGCGCGACCGCGGGCGCCGGACTCGCGGTGCTGCCCCGCTATCTGTGCGCCCCCGCGCTGGAGCGCGGCGAGGTCGTCGCGCTCCACGAACCGGCGGTGCCACCGCTGCGCACCTATTTCCTGGTCGTGCGCACCGGAACGCTCGCGATGCCTCACATCGCCCGGGCCTACGAGTGGCTGCACCGCGCGGCCACGACATGGAGCTGACCAGGCACTTTGTCGCCGCTCGGTATCGGCGTCGGCAAAAGTCACGCTCTGAACCGTCAAGGTGACGTTTCGCGATGTTTCACGTGGAACCAGCCGGGCCACATTTCTCCCATGACCGTCCGACCCGTGGTCAAGCGCACCGCACGTGCCGTTCTCCTCGACGGCGACGACCTGATCCTGATCAAGCGCACCAAGCCCGGTGTGGATCCCTACTGGGTCACGCCCGGTGGCGGGGTCGAACCGGAGGACACCACCGTCGTCGACGCCCTGCACCGCGAGGTGCACGAGGAACTCGGCGCCAAGATCACCGATGTGGTCCCCTGCTTCGTGGACACCGTCGAGCACATCGGCGCGAACGCCACGGCGACCGGTGTGAAGGTCCAGCACTTCTTCGTCTGCCACCTGGAGTCCATGGACCCGGCGCTGCGCCACGGCCCCGAAGTGGACGATCCCCTCGGCGAGTACGAGATCGTCAGAGTCCCGTTCACCCGGGTCGGCATCGCGTCCGTCCATCTCGTGCCCCTGTCCCTGCGGCACTATCTGGACGGCAACATCGAAGGGGTCCGCGCGATGCACGCTCCCGACCTCGGCTGAGTCCACGACCTGGGCTGAATCCCCGGCACCGGATCAGTCCCCGGCGGCCACCAGCTCCTCGACCGAGTCGTGCCGTATGCGATCCGCCGGGAAACCCACGTCCTTCAGCGCGTCGACACCGCTGCGGATCATCCCGGGCGGACCCGAGACATACGCGTCGTACCCGCCCCACGGCCCGTACGTCCGTATGGCGTCCGGGAGTTGGAGATGCGCCTGCTGGTCGACGACCGTCCGAACCGTGAGCCACGGATGCGACTGCTGGAGCCGAAGCATCGTGTCGATGTCATAGAGATCGTGCTCGGTGCGGGCCCCGTAGAACACCTCCACCGGTCGCCGTTCGCCGTGCTCGGCGACGTCCTCGACCAGTGCCTTGATCGGCGCTATGCCGGTGCCACCGCCCAGGCAGAGCAGCCCGCTGTCGGTCCTGTGGTCCACGGTCATCGAGCCGCCCGGCGGACCCAGCCGGATGACGTCACCCGGCCGGGCCCGGTGCACCAGGGCGTTCGAGACCCAGCCCGCCGGGACGGCCTTCACATGGAAGGTCAGCAGTCCGTCCGAGCGGGGCGCCGAGGCGAAGGAGTAGTGCCGCCAGATCCGCGGCCACCAGGGCGTCTCCAGGCTCGTGTACTGCCCGGCGAGGAAGGGGTAGGGCTGGTCGGGACGGACGGTGACGACCGCGATGTCCCGGGTCCTGAGGTCGTGGGCGACGACCTCCGCGTGCCACCAGGCCGGGGCACGCAGTTCGTCCGCGGCTGCGGCGTCGATCATGACCTGCGAGATCGTCGTGTACGCCCGGACCCAGGCCGCCTCCGTCTCGGCGTCCCAGACACCGGAGGCGTACTTGTTCAGCGCACCGATGAGGCACTCGCCCACAGCCGGGTAGTGCTCGGCCCGAGTGCCGTACTTACGGTGCCCGCGGCCGAGGTTCTGCAGATACGCGACGAGGATCTCGGTGTTGTCGATGTGCTCGGCCGCGGTGAGCAGCGCCTTGAGCAGTCGGTCGCGCTGGCTGTCCATCGCCGCCGGGAACAGCGACCGCAACTCGGGGTGGCGTACGAAGAGCAGCGCGTAGAAGTACGAGGTCACCTTGTCGGCCACCGGGGCGACTTCGGCCATGGTCCGGCGGATGAGTACGGCGTCCGGGGAGGCGTTCTCGGTGACGGTGCCGGAAGAACGCTGGACCGGTACCCGCACGACGGCCGTGTCCTGCGCGGCGCGTGACGGGGCGGGTGCGGCCGACCACTGCGCGGGAGGCGGGGCCTGAGCGGGAGTGAGCAGTGGCGGGGGTGCGGCGGGAGACGTGGCGTGGGCATCCGTGGCCGGTGACGCTGATGTGGAGAGTGGAGCCCGGGCCTGCGTGGCGGGTGACAGGGGCGGCGAGGTCTGAGCAGGGGTGGAGAACGGTGGAGGCGCCGTGGACGAGGCCTGAGCGGGAACGAAGGGCTGCGGAGGTGCGGCGGCCGGAGGCTGGACCGGGGTGGAGGGCTGTGGCGCGCTCGCGGTCGGCGGTATTCGCTCCTGGCCGGGCGGGACGCTTCGCTGCGCGTCGTGGCCGTCCGGCTCCGCGGGGGCGCCTTCGGCCCTCTGCCCGGCCGACTCCGAACTCACCTCGGGCGGGCGCTCGTTGGCACCCGTCACGGGCCTGCGGACCGGTCGCATCACGGCCGGACGCCGTCCCGCCGCGGTCTCCCGCTCCTCGCCCGGAGCCACCTCCGGATGCTTGCGCGGTGTGAACCAGCCGCTTCCGGCGCTGCCGCTTCCGCCGCCGGACGGGCCGTTGTCGGCCGACGTGGTGGTCGGAGCGTCCATGGTGTGCCTCGCCTCGAACATCTCTCGGTCGGTCGGCGTGCTTCCCCCATCGGAAGCTGCCTGCTTTCCGCGCGGACTGCTTGCTTTTCCCCGTTCGCTCAAGCGGCCGATACGGCCATCCAACCCACATTCCCACTGCTTACGGATAAGTAAGGCGAGAGTGTGACATTGCCCGCAGTACTCTCCCGCAGGACCCGGTTGCGGATCAGAACCGGAGTCGACCATACCGGGCCGCCGTGCGGGCACAAGTCCCGCCTCGCTCCCCCGCGAACGGGCTCGGTGCCGAACCGCCGATTCCCTCAACTACCGGACGCCGCGCACCAATTCGTAGGCGTCCCACAGGTCCCGTCCGGCATAGGAGTGGGTGGCGAGGGCCGCCAGACGCCGATCGGCGTTCACCGCGACAGAGACGGGCACGACAGCGAACAGATCCTTGTCCGACGTCGAGTCGCCATAGGCGACACAATCCGCCCTCGTCACCCCGAACTCCTCACACAGCCGATCCGCGATCACCACTTTGGCGGCTGCGTTGAGGACTCCGGCCAGGTCCATGGAGGGTTCGGTGAAGGGCACGGCCGGGAAGAGCGAGCCGTGCGCGGCGTGCGCACCCCAGCCCGTGAGCCGTTCCACGAAGAAGGACGGCGAGAGCGATACGACGGCGCAGTACTCTCCGGCGTTCCTGATCTCGGCCCAGACCTCGCGGATCCGCGCCAGCCAAGGGGCCCCTTCGAAGGCAGCCGCCACATGCGCCTCTGTGAGATTCGCCCACAGTGCGTACACGCGGCTCGCATACTCCGGTGGTCCGATCAGCCCGGCCGAGATCTCCTGTTCCAGTGCGACCGTCTCGGCTTCCAGACCGAGCTGACGTGAGATCTCCAGGGGTGCGCTGCTCCCGTGCATCAGAGTGCCGTCGAGGTCGAAGAGATGAAGTCTCGCCATGGGCCACGAGGTTAGTGGGCGGACCTGTGGTGCCCTTCAAGAGCGTGGCGGATAGTCGCCGTTCGCCGGTGTTTCACGTGAAACATCCGGCTTCTACCGAGGTGTTGGGCAGTCCGCCATGACATGGCCAAAAGCAAGTACGTCTCCTTGGAAACGGGTGGACGCCGACAACGCAGTCAGACAGCCTGACCTGCGTGCCGACTCACTCCCTCGCCGCTCTGCCCATCCGCCGGCTGACGCTCCGCGATCGCACCGCCTGCGCCGACCTCTCCGAGGACCGGGGGTGGCCACGCGAGGAACACAAGTGGGGCTTCCTCCTCAGCGCCGGCACGGGGTACGGCATCGACAGCCCGGAGGGCGGCCTCGTCGCCGCGTGCGTCGTCACGGAGTACGGCCCGCAGGACCGCCCGGATCTGGGCACCATCGGCATGGTCCTGGTCGCCGAACGCCATGCCCGCCAGGGCGTGGGACGCCGGCTGATGCGCCATGTGCTGTCCGTGCTGAGCCCCACGCCACTGACCCTGCACGCGACGCCGAACGGCCGTCCGCTCTACGAGGAGCTCGGCTTCAAGGCGACCGGTCGAGCCGAGACACTGCGCGGCCGTTTCACGCCTGCTGGACCTGACGCCTCAGAGTCCCGGATCGCCACCCGCGCGGCCACGGCCGAGGACCTCACCGGCATCCTCCGGCTCGACGAGGAAGTGTTCGGCACCGATCGCACGCCCCTCATCACCCGCCTGCCCGCGTTCGCCGACCAGTTGCGGGTGGCGCAGGACAACGGCCGGATCATCGGTTACGCGGCGGCCTGGCCCAACATGGACACACACGTCGTGGGACCGCTGATCGCACAGGACACGGAGACGGCCAAGTCGCTCCTCGCCTCGCTCGCCGCCCGCACCGACCGCCCCCTGCGCACCGACATCGACGTACGCCACGAAGACCTGCTGTCCTGGGCGAAGGAACGTGGCCTGGAGCACCGCGCTTCCAACTCCGTCATGACCTACGGGATCGCGGAGCTGCCCGGCGACTGGACACGGCGGTTCGCGCCTCTCACGGTCGCCGCCGGCTGACACTGCCCGGGCACAGAAGACGCCGGTCCCCGACACGATCGGGAACCGGCGTTTCAGCCGTCTTCAGACGTCGACGTCTTCAGACATCAAACGAGTGCCTCCAGGGCGGCCTGCGCAAAACCGTGGTCCTGTGCCGGCGCGCCGCCACCGACCCCGATCGCTCCGACGAGCCGTCCGTCGCGGTGCACCGGGACACCGCCGGCGATGAACAGCAGCGGTCGGTCGAGCGCGGTCGGCAGGGTGTGGAAGAGGCCTCCGGGCTGGACGGCGTCGACCAGGTCGGCGGTGGCCGCGTCCAGTTGAAGCGCTGTGTAGGCCTTGCGGGTGCTGGTCTCCCCGGAGATCAGCACGGCCCGGTCGTCACGCCGGAAGGCGAGCAGATGACCGCCCGCGTCCAGCACGGTGACGCTGACCGTGACTCCGGCGGCCTCCGCTGCACGACGGGCTCGGTCGACGAGCGTTTCCGCGTCCTGGATGGTCAGCGGGGCTAGGGCTGTGGTGGTGCTCATCGGGGTTTCTCCTTGCGGGTGTTGCTGTCTGTGGTGACTTACGGGTGTTGCTGTCGGTGGTGTCGGAAGGACGGACCGGACAGAGGAATCGGG
The DNA here is from genome assembly GCF_044768565.1 of Streptomyces sp. NPDC091280. Classification (NCBI taxonomy): domain Bacteria; kingdom Bacillati; phylum Actinomycetota; class Actinomycetes; order Kitasatosporales; family Streptomycetaceae; genus Streptomyces; species Streptomyces sp. NPDC091280. Next base: position 471,238 of record NZ_JBIVUZ010000003.1, on the reverse strand, counting down.
CGGAGGGACGGATCGGATGGATCGGACGGATTGGACGGACGAGTGCGGTCGGGCGTCACGGGGACGGTCATGGCCCGCTCCCTCGCTGTCGCAGCCCGCCGAGGTCAGTGGTGGGCGACGGTCCGCCGCTCGCTCGGCAGGCCGCCCGTCACGACCGTGCCGTGGACGTCGGTTCGGCGCTCCAGGGCCGCCGAGAGGATCGCCAGGACCAGAGCCGCCGCGGCGAGAACGGCGCCGACCCAGTTGGGGGCGGTGTAGCCGAGTCCGGCCGCGATGACGATCCCGCCGAGCCAGGCGGACAGCGCGTTGCCGAGGTTGAAGGCGCCGATGTTCACCGCGGAGGCCAGTGTCGGGGCGCCCTGCGCCTGGTCGAGGACCCGCTTCTGGAGCGGCGGCACCGTGGCGAAGCCCAGGGCGCCGATGAGCGCGATGGTGACGGCTGCCGCGATCTTGTTGTGCGCGGTGACCGTGAAGAGCGCGAGCACGACGGCCAGGGCGCCGAGCGAGACGTAGAGCATGGGCATCAGGGCGCGGTCGGCGAACTTGCCGCCGACGAGGTTGCCGCCGACCATGCCGAGGCCGAAGAGGACGAGGAGCCAGGTGACGGAGCCGTCGGCGAAGCCCGCGACATGGGTCATCATCGGCGCGATGTAGGTGATGGCCGCGAAGACGCCGCCGAAGCCGAGCACGGTCATCGCCATGGCGAGCAGGACCTGGGTGTTCTTGAACGCGGCCAGTTCGTGCCGCAGTCGTACGCCCTCGGGCTTGGGCAGGTCGGGTACGAGCTTGGCGATGCCGGCCAGGCCGATCACGCCGAGGCCCGCGACGACGGCGAAGGTGAAGCGCCAGCCGAGGGACTGCCCGACGAGGGTGCCCAGCGGAACGCCGACGACATTGGCGACGGTCAGCCCGGTGAACATCATCGCGATGGCTCCGGCCTTCTTGTCCGGGGCGACGAGTTCGGCCGCGACGACCGAGCCGATGCCGAAGAAGGCGCCATGGGCGAGCGAGGCGACCACACGGCCGATCAGCATCACCGAGAAGGTGGGGGCGACGGCGGAGAGCAGGTTGCCGAGGACGAACAGGCCCATCAGCAGCATCAGCATCCGCTTGCGGGGGATCTTGGTGCCGAGCACGGTCATCAGCGGGGCGCCGATCACCACCCCCAGCGCGTAGCCGGTGACCAGCAGGCCGGCGGTGGGGATGGAGACCCCGAAGTCGCCCGCGACCTGGGGCAGCAGGCCCATGATCACGAACTCGGTCGTCCCGATTCCGAAGGCCCCGATCGCGAGGGCCAGAAGCGCGAGAGGCATGGGGATGCACCTTCCCAGAAGATTGCAGGAGCGCTTTGCGTGCGTTCACAATACTTGCAGACGCGGGCTATATGCAAGCGCGGACTATTTCGCCTGTGCTCTATCCTGGGTTCAGCCGCTCCGGGACGGAGGAAACGCCAATGACAGCGACAGACCCCGCACTCACCGCCCTCGCCCAGGGCTGGTGCGCCCTCTCTCTGCTGCACGGGAGGATCGAGGCGCACATCGAGCGCGCCCTACAGGCCAAACACGACCTGAGCATGCGGGAGTACTCCCTGCTCGACGTCCTGAGCCGACAGCACGACGGCGAGGGAGGTCACCTACAGATGCGCCAGGTCGCCGACGCGGTCGTCCTCAGCCAGAGCGCCACGACCCGGCTGGTCACCCGTCTTGAGGACCGCGGCCTGCTCGCGCGCTACCTGTGCCCGACCGACCGGCGCGGCATCTACACCAACGTCTCCGAGGCCGGCCTCGCCCTCCTCGAAGAGGCCCGGCCCACGAACGACACCGCCCTGCGCGAAGCGCTCGACGCGGCGGCCGGAAACCCCGAACTGGCGCCGCTGGTCCGCGTCGTGGAGTCGATGCCCGCACCCGCGTGACCCGTCCCCCATCGCGTGCCGCTGCCTAAGGTGGGCGCATGGGAGATCTTGAGATTCGAGCCGCGATCAGCGAAGACGTCCCCGCCATCGTCGGCATGCTCGCCGACGACCCCCTGGGCTCCCAGCGCGAGTCACCCGACGACCTGACGCCCTACCTGGCCGCGCTGGAACGCCTGACCGCCGATCCCCACCAGCACCTGGTCGTCGCCGTGCGCGAGGGCCGGGTCGTCGGCACCCTTCAGCTCACGGTCATTCCCGGTCTGTCCCGCAGAGGCGCCACCCGCTCGGTCATCGAGGCCGTACGGGTCCACGCGGACGAACGAGGCAGCGGCCTCGGCACTCGGCTCATCGAGTGGGCGATCGCCGAATCGCGCCGACAAGGCTGCCAGTTGGTCCAGTTGACCTCCGACGCCACACGCACCGACGCCCACCGGTTCTACGAACGGCTCGGCTTCACGGCCTCGCACGTGGGCTTCAAGCTCCCCCTCTGAAGAGAGAGCCGTCTGAAGGAGAGAGTCATCTGAAGAAGGGCGCCGTCGTGTTTCACGTGAAACACGACGGCGCCCCGCCCATCCCGGCTAGCGGATCCCTCGCCATCCCTCCGGATCCACTCCACCCGGCACAGAACCGCTCTCGTCGTACGGCTGACGCGTGAAGACGAACGACCCGAGGTCCAGGTGGCTCACGGACCCGTCAGGACGCCGTACGGGCCGTAGAAGCTCTCCGGCGTAGTACCCCTCCAGACCGGTCCAGGTGCCGTCACCGTTGTCCCGGAAACGTGAACGGCGGCCCTTGCCCGCCAACGGCTCCAGGGAGGCCTTTCCGTCCATCGTCAGCCGCAGAGCGAAACCGTGCGTGCCCCAGTACCACTGGCCGACCAACTCCAGTGCGGCGGAGTCGACTTCGGTCAGCGGGCGCCACGGCTCTGGGATCCTCGGCTCGGCCTCCGCGACGATACGGATGAGGTCGGCACCCACCGAGGACAGCAGCGGTCCGGAGGTGCAGTTGGCCAACACCACCGCCGAGACGTCGTCCTCAAGGCAGATGCTGAGGTTTGCCAGGAAACCGGGCAGCGATCCGGAGTGGCCGATGAGCAGTCGGCCGTCGCGGTGCTGCACCTGTAGTCCGAGACCGTAACCGGCGCCGTCCACGAGGTCGGCCGCCTCGGCCGGTGCGGCGGGGGTCCGCATCTCCCGCACGGACTCCGCGCTCAGGACGCGGTCGTCGCCGTTGGCCAGAAAGACGGCGAACCGCGCCAAGTCTCCGGTGGTGGACCAGAGTTGACCGGCCGGGGCCATGAGACCGAGGTCCACGGCGGGTTCCGGCAGCAGTGCGTCGGCCCAGGGATGCACCGCCCAACCGCCCGCGTGCGGTGCCTGGGGCTGACCACTCGTACGACTCAGCCCCAGGGGTTCGAGCACTTCCCGCCGGAGTACGTCCTCCCAGGGCGCACCGCGCAACTCCTCGACGAGCGCGCCCAGCACCGTATAACCAGGATTCGAGTAGTGGAAGCGGCGGCCGACCGGATGCAGCAGGGGCTGCTCGCCCAGCACATCCCGGAGTTCGGGCCGCAGGGAACCCGGCGTCCGCTCCCACCAGGGTGCGGGTGACTCGGCCGCCAACCCGCTGGTGTGCGCCAGCAGTTGGGCGATGGTGGCCTCCCCCGCGCCGGTGCCCGGCAGATGCTTCTCCAGGGGGTCACCGAGATCGAGGACGCCTTCGTCCCGCAGCCTCAGCACCAGGACCGCGGTGAAGGTCTTGGTGATCGAGCCGATCCGGTACTGCACGTTCTCGTCCGGCCCGTGCCCGTCCACCGAGGTCCGCGCGCCGTGCCACACCGCCCGCCCGTCCCGCACCACCGCCGCGACCAACGACGGCGCCCGCCCGTCGGCCTGGGCCACGGCGATCCGATGCAGCAACGCCCGGCGGGTACCGGGAAGCAAGTCGTCCTGAGATCTCGTCATGCCCCCAGTCCATCCGGCCGGGCGGCCGTACGTCGAGCACATTTCCCGGGACACGGCGCCGGGTCGGCCGCCACGCCCGTCGCTTGCCCCTGTCGACCGGGTGCACCACGCTGAACCCCGAGCACGAGGGCTGCCGGCGAGCCCGGATCCAGATCGCGCGCCGATGAGTTTCCCGCGCCACGCTGGTCTGTAAGCCGCACACCCACGGACGGAAGGCCGCGCATGCGGAAACTGGTCTACGGCATGAACCTGACCCTGGACGGCTACGTCGCCGCGGCCGGCGACGACATCGGCTGGAGCGGACCGCCGAGCGACGAGCTGTTCCAGTGGTGGCTCGACCACGAGCAGGCGAGTGGTCTGTCGCTGTACGGGCGCAAGCTGTGGGAGACGATGAGCTCCTACTGGCCGACCGGCGACCAGCAGCCGGGCGCCACCCCGGCGCATGTCGCGTTCGCGCGGAACTGGCGGGACACACCGAAAGTGGTGTTCTCCTCGACGATCGACAAGGTCGACTGGAACACCCGCCTGTTCACGGGCGACACGATCGCCGAGATCAACCGGCTCAAGGCCGAGGACGGCGACCCGATGACCATCGGCGGCCCGACCCTCGCCGGGGCGGCCATGCGCGCCGGGCTGATCGACGAGTACGTGATCGCCACCCATCCGGTCCTGATCGGTGGCGGCACACCGTTCTTCACCGCGCTGGACAACTGGGTGAACCTGAACCTCGTGGAGACGCGGACGATTCCGGGTGGCGTGATCCTGAGCAGGTACGAGACAAGGCGCTGAGCGGCATCACCCGGTCACGTCTGCGCCATGTCGACGAAGCGCGAGTAGTGGCCCTGGAAGGCGACGGTGATCGTCGCCGTCGGGCCGTTACGGTGCTTGCCCACGATGATGTCCGCCTCGCCCGCGCGCGGTGACTCCTTCTCGTAGGCGTCCTCGCGGTGCAGCAGGATCACCATGTCGGCGTCCTGCTCGATGGAGCCGGACTCACGCAGGTCGGACACCATCGGTTTCTTGTCCGTGCGCTGCTCGGGACCACGGTTCAGCTGCGAGAGCGCGATCACCGGCACCTCCAGCTCCTTCGCCAGCAGCTTGAGGTTTCGGGACATGTCCGAGACTTCCTGCTGACGGCTCTCCTGGCGCTTGGAGCCACCAGCCTGCATCAGTTGCAGATAGTCGATGATCACGAGCTTGATGTCGCTGCGCTGCTTGAGCCGCCGGCATTTCGCGCGGATCTCCATCATCGACAGGTTCGGGGAGTCGTCGATGTACAGCGGTGCGGACGACACCTCGGGCATCCGGCGGGCGAGCCGGGTCCAGTCCTCGTCGGTCATGGTGCCGGACCGCATGTGGTGCAGCGCGACGCGGGCCTCGGCGGACAGCAGACGCATCGCGATCTCGTTGCGCCCCATTTCGAGGGAGAAGATGACGCTCGGCAGGTTGTTCTTGATCGATGCGGCGCGGGCGAAGTCGAGCGCGAGCGTGGACTTGCCCATGGCGGGGCGGGCGGCGATGACGATCATCTGCCCGGGGTGCAGACCGTTGGTGAGCGAGTCGAGGTCCGTGAACCCGGTCGGCACACCGGTCATCTCACCGCTGCGTGAGCCGATCGCCTCGATCTCGTCGAGCGCGCCCTCCATGATGTCGCCGAGCGGAAGGTAGTCCTCGCTGGTCCGCTGCTCGGTGACGGCGTAGATCTCGGCCTGGGCCCGGTTGACGATCTCGTCGACGTCGTCGTCGGCCGCGTACCCCATCTGCGTGATGCGGGTACCGGCCTCGACCAGGCGGCGCAGGACGGCGCGCTCGTGGACGATCTCCGCGTAGTACTCGGCGTTCGCCGCTGTCGGCACGGTCTGGACGAGGGTGTGCAGATACGATGCGCCGCCGACCTTGTTGATCTCGCCGCGCTTGGTGAGTTCGGCGGCGATGGTGATCGGGTCGGCCGGCTCGCCTTTGGCGTAGACGTCGAGGATCGCCTGGTAGATCGTCTCGTGCGCGGGCTTGTAGAAGTCGTGGCCCTTGAGGACCTCCACGACGTCGGCAATGGCGTCCTTGGACAGGAGCATGCCGCCGAGTACGGACTGTTCGGCGTCGAGGTCCTGCGGCGGCACGCGTTCGAAGGCCGAGCCCGCGCCTTCCCACTCGCCGCCTTCCCGGCCGCGGTCGTGCTGTTCGTCGCGACCTCTGCCTCCGTCACCTCGTCGTCGGGAAGCAGGCAGACGATCACTTGGACCGCTCTCGGCCCACGGGTCGTCCAAGGGCTCGGAAATACTCAACCGAGCCACCTCCTCCCGTCCGCCGAGCGGACCTCGCCGTGCCCCTCATTTCTACGGCACGGCACTGACAAATGAGGCGCCCAACTCCGGTACGGGCGCGTCGGTTTTGTGATGGTTTCCAGGCCGACGAACGGAGCGGGCGCCGAACCACCGTAGGCCCGCGGGCACCGTCAGCCAATCTGGTTATCCACAGGCCATGTGGACGACGGCCCCGATGCTGTGGAGAACCCGCCAAAACCTGTGCACGACCCGGTGGACAGCCCTGTGAACAAGCCCTCCCCACTCCGAGCGTGACCCATCTGACCTGGCATTTCCCCGTCCACCGGCTGTGCAGAAGAAAAACTTCCCCAGTCCGACCAAGATCGCTTCGAACAGTGCGCGAGAGGACACACGGCGAGACGAGAGGTAAGGGTCACATAGCAATTGCATCGCTTACCTGTGGACGATTAGATTAGTGCTCATGACACAGGCTCCCGCGACCACCAGGGCCACCCGACGCCGGCACGACCGCGAGATCGTCATGCTGGCCGTCCCGGCCTTCGGCGCGCTCGTCGCCGAGCCCCTTTTCGTCATGGCCGACAGCGCGATCGTGGGCCATCTCGGCACCGCGCAACTCGCCGGACTCGGCGTGGCCTCCGCCCTCCTGACGACAGCCGTGAGCATCTTCGTCTTCCTCGCCTACGCCACCACGGCGGCCGTCGCCCGACGCGTCGGCGCGGGCGATCTTCAAGCGGCCATCCGCCAGGGCATGGACGGCATCTGGCTCGCCCTGCTGATCGGCGCCACGGTCATCGCCGTCGTCCTCCCCTCGGCACCCGCCCTCATCCGCATCTTCGGCGCCTCGGACACGGCAACCCCCTACGCGACGACCTATCTCCGGATCTCCTCCCTCGGTATCCCGGCCATGCTGGTCGTACTCGCCGCCACCGGAGTCCTGCGCGGACTACAGAACACAAAGACACCGCTGTACGTCGCCATCACAGGCTTCGTCGCCAACGGCGTCCTCAACCTGGCACTGGTCTACGGCGCCGACCTCGGCATCGCCGGCTCGGCCTGGGGCACCGTCATCGCTCAATGGGGGATGGCTGCCGTGTATCTCGTCGTGGTCGTCCGCGGAGCCCGCCGACATGGCGCCTCGCTCCGCCCCGACTCGGCAGGGATCCGCGCCTCGGCCCAAGCGGGTGCACCGCTCCTGGTGCGCACCCTCTCCCTGAGAGCGATCCTCCTCATCGCGACGGCGGTCGCCGCCCGGCTCGGGGATGCCGACATCGCCGCCCACCAGATCATCCTGTCCCTGTGGTCCCTGCTGTCCTTCGCGCTAGACGCCATCGCCATCGCGGGTCAGGCCATCATCGGCCGCTACCTCGGTGCGGACGATCCACAGGGCGCCCAAGCCGCCTGCCGCCGCATGGTGCAGTGGGGCATAGCCGTCGGAGTGGTGCTCGGCCTCCTGGTGATCGTGTCCCGCCCACTGTTCCTGCCCTTGTTCACCAGCGACCCCACCGTCAAGGACACCGCTCTGCCCGCCCTGCTCATGGTGGCGCTCTCTCAGCCGATCTGCGGCGTCGTCTTCGTTCTGGACGGGGTACTGATGGGCGCGGGGGACGGGCCGTATCTAGCCGGCGCAATGCTGGTGACTCTGGCGGTCTTCGCCCCGGTGGCCCTGCTCGTACCGGCCTTCGGCGCCGGACTGACCGCTCTCTGGGGAGCGATGACCCTGATGATGGCGGTACGCATGGTCACGCTCCTGCTGCGCACCCGCTCAGGCCGTTGGGTCGTCACGGGTGCGACCCGCTGACCGTTTCACGTGAAACACCGCAGACTGCCGCCACGTTTCACGTGAAACATGTGCGCCTCGACGCCACCCCGAACCCTCCGCACCAGTCGTGTACTGCCCACCCCGGGCACGGCAGAGGGGCCGCACCCCAACGGGTGCGGCCCCTCTCTCAGCTATGCCGAGCGCAGCGGTCAGGCCGCGATGACCTCGATGTTGACCTTGGCGGCAACCTCGGGGTGCAGACGCACGGACGTCTCGTGGGCGCCCAGCGTCTTGATCGGGGCAGACAGCTCGATACGACGCTTGTCGACCTCGGGGCCACCGGAAGCCTTGATCGCCGAAGCGATGTCGGCCGGGGTGACGGAGCCGAAGAGACGACCGGCGTCGCCGGAGCGGACGGCCAGACGAACCTTGACACCTTCGAGCTGGGCCTTCACGGAGTTGGCCTGCTCGATGGTCTGGATCTCGTGGATCTTGCGAGCACGACGGATCTGCTCGACGTCCTTCTCGCCACCCTTGGTCCAGCGGATAGCGAACTTCCGCGGGATCAGGTAGTTGCGAGCGTAACCGTCCTTGACGTCGACGACGTCGCCTGCGGCACCGAGGCCGGAGACCTCGTGGGTGAGGATGATCTTCATTGGTCGGTCACCCTTCCCTTATCGCGCGGTGGAGGTGTAGGGCAGCAGCGCCATCTCACGGCTGTTCTTCACGGCCGTGGCGACGTCACGCTGGTGCTGCGTGCAGTTGCCGGTCACGCGGCGGGCACGGATCTTGCCGCGGTCGGAAATGAACTTCCGCAGCATGTTCGTGTCCTTGTAGTCCACGTACTGGACCTTGTCCTTGCAGAAAGCGCAGACCTTCTTCTTCGGCTTGCGCACAGGCGGCTTCGCCATGGTGTATCTCCTGTGTGATCAAGAAGTGTGGGTACGACCCACCCTCGGCCCGGGGGCCTAGAAGGGGGGCTCGTCCGAGTAGCCGCCGCCACCGCCACCGCCGGAGTTTCCACCCCAGCCGCCACCGCCGCCGCCCTGGTTGCCACCGGCGGGAGCGCTGGTGGCCCAGGGGTCGTCGGCGGGAGGACCGCCGGCCGGCTGACCGCCGCCGGAGTTTCCACCCCAGCCGCCGCCACCCTGGCCGCCACCGCCGCCGAAGCCGCCGCCCTGGCCACCGCGAGCGCCACCGGCGGTCTTGGTGACCTTGGCCGTGGCACTGCGCAGGCTGGCGCCGACTTCCTCGACGTCCAGTTCGTAGACCGTGCGCTTGACGCCCTCACGGTCCTCGTAGGACCGCTGCTTCAGCCGGCCCTGCACGATGACGCGCATGCCTCGCTGGAGCGATTCGGCGACGTTCTCCGCCGCCTGACGCCAGACCGAGCAGGTGAGGAAGAGGCTTTCGCCGTCCTTCCACTCGTTCGTCTGGCGGTCGAAGGTGCGGGGAGTGGACGCGACACGGAACTTCGCGACCGCCGCACCGGAAGGGGTGAAGCGCAGCTCGGGGTCGTCGACAAGATTGCCGACGACCGTGATGACGGTCTCGCCTGCCATGGGGGAACCTCTCGGCGGGTTTGCTGCTGGCTGCTTGGTGCTGCTACTCGAATCCCGAGATCAGCTGAGCGGAAAGCTCAGTGGGTCTCGGGGCGGAGGACCTTGGTCCGGAGGACCGACTCGTTCAGGTTCATCTGGCGGTCGAGCTCCTTGACGACCGCAGGCTCGGCCTGCAGGTCGATGACCGAGTAGATGCCCTCGGGCTTCTTCTTGATCTCGTACGAGAGACGACGACGGCCCCAGGTGTCGACCTTCTCGACCTTTCCGTTGCCCTCACGGACGACGGAGAGGAAGTTCTCGATCAGGGGAGAGACGGCGCGCTCCTCCAGATCGGGGTCGAGGATGACCATCACCTCGTAGTGACGCATGTGGAACCCACCTCCTTTGGACTCAGCGGCCACGGTCGATCCGTGGCAGGAGGGTTGTGATGCGTAAGCAACAGTGTGTGCCAGTAAAACAGCCGCCACTGACATCGGGTGCCCCTTGCGGGGATTCCGATCCGTGACGACGTGGGCAGACACCAGTGCAGAGGGTACAGAGTACCCGCACACCGGCTTCCGGTTGAAATCCGGTGGCGGAGAGCGTCAATCTGTACACATCGGGTGTGTCCGGCGCGACGACGCGCCGCCTTCCGCAGGAGGTGCCACATGGCACAGGCATTGCGACCCAACACCGCCGGTTCCCTTTTCGCGACGGACGGCAAGCCCCATCCGCTCCAGGACACGCTGCTCGCGGTGACCCTGGTGCTCGGGGTGACGGCGTTCACCACGTCGTTCTTCCACAGCCTGCACCTGCTCAGCTCATGGACCGGTCTGGTGGGCATCCTCACCGGCGCCTACGGACAGTGGATCTCCGAGACGACGAGGGAACGCTTCGGCCTGATCCTGGGTCTCGGTGCCGCGGGTGTCGGATTCTTCCTCGGCATGGCGCACGGCGGACTGTTCGGCGGCGTCATCAGCTGACGCTCCGACACCTCGGTCCGAACACCACGTAAAACACCACGGAACGCCTCGGCGGCCCGCAGGCCGAGGCGAAGGTTGCATACGCCCAGTCGGGGCGCTCGCAAGGCGCAGTAGGCTTCGGCGCGAGAGCCGGAGCCCCTGTACCCATGGGGACACACCAGCCCGAGGAGCGCCCCGAATGAGCCTGACCCTGAGGACCATCAGCCGAGAGCAGCATCTGGCATTCATCCAGAGCCTGCAGTCGGCTAGCCACATGCAGGTCCCGGCATGGGCTGACGTGAAGGCGGAGTGGCGCTCCGAGAATCTCGGCTGGTTCGACGAGAAGACCGGCGAGCTGGTCGGCGTGGGCCTGGTCCTCTACCGGCAACTCCCCAAGATCAAGCGCTACTTGGCCTATCTCCCCGAAGGCCCGGTCATCAACTGGTTCGCGCCGAATCTGGACGACTGGATCCAGCCGATGCTGGCCCACCTCAAGCACCAGGGCGCCTTCTCGGTGAAGATGGGCCCGCCGGTGATCATCCGGCGCTGGGAGGCCACCTCCATCAAGGCGGGCATCCAGAACCCGGACGTGAAGCGGCTGCGTGACATCGAGGCCGACTACATCGAGCCGCGCGCCTTCGAGGTGGCCGACAAGCTGCGCCGTATGGGCTGGCAGCAGGGCGAGGACGGCGGCGCGGGCTTCGGCGACGTCCAGCCGCGCTACGTCTACCAGGTGCCACTGGCCAACCGCTCGCTCGAAGAGGTCCACAAGAACTTCAACCAGCTGTGGCGCCGCAACATCAAGAAGGCCGAGAAGGCCGGTGTCGAGGTCGTCCAGGGCGGCTACCAGGACCTTGAGGAGTGGCAGCGGTTGTACGAGATCACGGCCGTGCGCGACCACTTCCGCCCGCGCCCGCTGTCGTACTTCCAGCGCATGTGGACGGCCCTCAACACCGAGGACCCCAACCGGATGCGGCTGTACTTCGCCCGGCACAACGGGGTGAACCTGTCGGCGGCGACGATGCTCGTGGTCGGCGGACACGTCTGGTACTCCTACGGCGCCTCCGACAACATCGGCCGTGAGGTCCGGCCCTCGAACGCGATGCAGTGGCGGATGCTGCGCGACGCCTACGCGCTCGGCGCCACCGTCTACGACCTGCGCGGCATCTCCGACTCGCTGGACGAGACCGACCACCTCTTCGGTCTGATCCAGTTCAAGGTGGGCACCGGCGGGCAGGCCGCCGAGTACCTCGGCGAGTGGGACTTCCCGCTGAACAAGCTGCTTCACAAGGCACTCGACATCTACATGTCGCGCCGCTGACCTCACGGTCCCGGCGTCGACGACGTCGACAGGTCCCATACTCCTGATACACCGCAGCCACCAGAAGGGTTCCAGGTCCGGCCATGGCGCTCACGCTCTACGTCGACACCGCGCGCTGGCGTGCGCATCACAAGCACGTGGCCGAGCAGTTCCCGGGGCTCGTCCCGGTCTGCAAGGGCAACGGCTACGGCTTCGGGCACGAGCGGCTGGCGGAGGAGGCGACGCGTCTGGGCGCGGATGTCCTCGCCGTCGGCACGACGTACGAGGCCGCCCGGATCAAGGACTGGTTCGGGGGTGACCTGCTCGTCCTCACGCCCTACCGCCGCGGCGAGGAGCCCGTTCCGCTGCCGGACCGGGTGATCCGCTCGGTGTCGTCCATCGACGGCGTGTACGGCCTCGTGGGCGCCCGTGTGGTCATCGAGGTGATGTCCTCGATGAAGCGGCACGGCGTCAGCGAGCAGGAACTGCCGCAACTGCACTCCGCCATAGAGAACGTCCGCCTGGAGGGCTTCGCCATCCACCTCCCGCTGGACCGCACCGACGGCTCGGACGCCGTCGAGGAGGTCATCGGCTGGATGGACCGGCTGCGGGCCGCGCGGCTGCCGTTGCACACGATGTTCGTCAGCCACCTCAAGGCCGAGGAACTCGCCCGTCTCCAGCAGCAGTTCCCGCAGACCCACTTCCGTGCCCGGATCGGCACCCGGCTGTGGCTGGGGGACCACGAGGCCACCGAGTACCGCGGCGCGGTCCTGGACGTCACCCGGGTCTCCAAGGGCGACCGGTTCGGCTACCGGCAGCAGAAGGCGGCCTCGGACGGCTATCTGGTGGTCGTGGCGGGCGGTACGTCGCACGGGGTGGGCCTGGAGGCTCCCAAGGCACTGCACGGCGTCATGCCGCGCGCCAAGGGCGTCGCCCGCGCCGGCCTCGCCACGGTCAACCGCAACCTCGCTCCGTTCGTCTGGGACGGCAAGCAGCGCTGGTTCGCCGAGCCCCCGCACATGCAGGTCTCGATCCTGTTCGTGCCGGTGGAAGCGGCCGAGCCGAAGGTCGGCGAGGAGCTGGTGGCCCATCTGCGGCACACCACCACCCAGTTCGACCGCATCGTGGATCGCTGAGCCTCCTCGAAGCAGCCGAAAGGCCGTACACGGAATCTCCCGTGTACGGCCTTTCGCATGGTCCCGCCGACTTTCGTGTGGCCCCGCCAGGCCCTGTTCGCTCAGAGCGAACGGTCGGCCGGCTCTTCGTTGCCCCATTCCACCTGCGGTCCGTCGAAGGGCGCCGCGTGCCGTCCCGGACGGGCCGCGGCCCCGAACACGAACATGTCCTCGGCCCGGTCGAGCACCCCGCCCGACGGGTCGTCGTCGCCCGCCATCCGCACCACGTCCCGCTCCGGCATGAGAATGTCGCGCACGATCACGGCACACAGGTAGAGCGTGCCCAGGATGTGCAGGCCGATGGCCAGGTGGTAGCCCTCCGTCGGCAGGCCCTTGTGGGCGTCTCCGCTGGTCGTGTAGGCGAGGTACATCCAGATCCCCAGGAAGTACGCCACCTCGCACGCCTGCCAGATCAGGAAGTCCCGCCACTTCGGCCGGGCCAGCACGGCCAGCGGGACCAGCCACAGCACGTACTGCGGCGAGTAGACCTTGTTGGTCACGATGAACGCCGCGACGATCAGGAAGGCCAGCTGGGCGAAGCGCGGCCGGCGAGGAGCCGTCATCGTGAGGGCCGCGATGGCACCGCAGCACAGCAGCATCAGCAGCGTGGCGAAGGTGTTGACGGTGTCGGTGCTGAGCGGGTCGGTGGAGTTCTGCGCCATGATCAGCCAGAAGGACCCGAAGTCGACGCCCCGTTCCTGGCTGAACGTGTAGAACTTCGACCAGCCGTCGAAGGCGAAGAGCATCACCGGCAGGTTCACCGCCAGCCAGGCCACCGCTGTTCCGGCGAACGCCTTCCCGAAGTCCCGCCACTTGCCCGCGCGCCAGCACAGCAGGAACAGCGAGCCGAGGAGGAAGACGGGATACAGCTTGGCGGCCGTGGCAAGGCCCAACAGGACGCCGAACGCGAGGGAACGGCCCCGCGACCACATCAGCATCGCCGCGGCCGTCAGAGCGACCGCCAGCAGGTCCCAGTTGATGGTGGCGGTGAGCGCGAAGGCAGGCGCCAGGGCGACCAGCAGTCCGTCCCAGGGCCGACGTGCGTGCGTACGGCTGACGCAGACGACGATGACGGCCGCGCACACCATCAGCATCCCGGCGTTGACCACCCAGTACCACTGTTCCTGGTGCTGGATGCTGCCGCTGCCCGGGGTGAGCCAGGCGGCCACCTCCATGAACACGCCGGTCAGCACCGGGTATTCGAGGTACTGCATGTCGCCGGGGAGCTTGTCGAAGTACGGGACGAGCCCATCGGCGAAGCCACGCCCCTGGTAGAGGTGCGGGATGTCCGAGTAGCACGCGTGCGTGTACTGCGAACTCGCGCCGAAGAACCAACCGCTGTTGTAACAGGGCGCCTTCTGGACCAGGCCGAGGGCGAACATCCCGATCGCCACCAGCGCGATGACCCGTACGGGAGTCCACCAGGACGTCCCGAGCAGGGCCCGCCGGCCGAGGGGACCACCGATCACTTCGCTACCGGCGGCGGCGACCTGGTCGACCTTGGTCGGCTTCACCGGATCCGGCTCGTGCACGCTCGTGGGCGTCAGTTCTGCACTGGGCATGGGCCACATCCTGCCGCATGGACCTGAGGGCGACATGCCGTCGTGACAGCTTGCATTCAATTTTGAATTGATACACCCCAATTACGAAGATTATTAATCTTGCGGGGTTCACCCAGCCGTAACTAGGATCACACCAAAGAGAAGAATCACTCAACAACTGGGGGATGGATGAGGAAATTCGCAAGATTCGGCCTGGTTGGCGTCGCTTCTGCAGTACTTGTGGGCTTAGCGGCCAGTCCTTCACAGGCACTCGTGACGCACACTGCCGAATGTTCCGCCACCGGCTCCCAAGGTTCCCTCATCACGACCGGGTGGGACTTCTACGACCGTGGAATACCCAATCTCACCATGACTGTGCGCGACACCAGCTCTGATGGGCATCACGTGCAGATTCGGCTGCTGGTGGGCTATGCCGACACCACCGACTATCTCCAGTGGCACTACAACTATGACGGAGCTGGCACCTCCGCAGTGGTCAACTCGTACGTGCCCGCCGGCGGCCAAATTGCCGATGTCGGGATCGAGGTGGCGACATACGAGGGAAGCTCTCTGATATCCCACTGCATTAAGTGGGTCTGACCCACAAAGGCTCCCAGCGCGCAGTCTTCACACTGAGCGCCGGTATACATAAGGCCGGTGTTCGGTGCCTTTCCATGGCACTGAGCACCGGCCTTATGCTTATCGGTCAGCCGGTTGAGCCTCCGAAGATGCCCCCATTGCCGTTGCCATTGTTGGTGCCGGTGGACTCGGTCGCCGTGGCCGTGTCCGTCGGTGTGGACGTCGTGCCTCCGTCGGTACCGCCGTTGTCACTGCACTGCCAGCTGAACCGGCAGGATTCAGTGGCCGACGGTGACGTGCTCGGTGTCTGGCTGGGCGTCTCGCTCGGCGTCTCACTGGGTGTCTCGCTGGGCGTCACCACGGGAGTCGGAGTGGGAGACGGCGCGCCGTCCTCGTTCTGCACCTTGTCGATCTTGGTGGCATCCGGGAAGCCCGGGTCGGAGCTGCCCTTGAGCGCGGCCTCCATGTACTCGGTCCAGATCGAGGTCGGGATGTCACCACCGTGGATGGACGCCACGCCCGCCGTACCGTTCATGGAGAGCAGCTCGGCGTCCTTGGGGTTCTCCCTGAACATCGCGATCGACGTCGAGAGCTGCTGGGTGTAGCCCACGAACCAGGCCGACTTGTTGCTGTCGGTGGTACCGGTCTTGCCGGCCGCCGCACGGCCCAGAACCTTGGCGGTCTTGGCCGTACCGTTCTGGATGACGTTCTCCAGTGTGTCCGTGACGTTGTTCGCGATGTTCTCCGGCATCGCCTGCTTCACAGCGGGCTTGTCGAAGCCGGCCACCGGCTGTCCGCCCTCTTTGACAGACACCACCGAGTACGGGTCCGCCTGCTTGCCCGAGGCGGCGAACGTCGCGTAGGCGTCGGCCATCCGGATCGCGCTGGGCGTCGACGTACCAATGGCGAAAGACGCATTGAGATCCTTCGCCATACTGGAATCCAGGATGCCTGCCGACTTGGCAACGGCTTTCACCTTCGTCATCCCGACGTCCATACCGAGCTGTACGTACGGCGTGTTGATGGACTGCTCCATCGCCTTGCGCAGCGTGATGTAGCCCCAGGGGTAGTTGCTCTCGTTGTTCTGGTAGAACGTCGAGCCGTCCTTGTTGAGGACGTACGAACCGTCCTGGTTCTCGACCTTGAGGTGATCGTCGCCGTTGTACTTGCTCAGCGGCGAGATACCGACACCATCGGTCTTGTACGTGCCGTACTGCATGGCCGCGGCGAGCACGAACGGCTTCCAGGTCGAACCCACGGGGACACCCGAGGTGTCGGCGTTGTTCGTGAAGTGGCCGTTCTCGTAGCCGTCGCCTCCGTAGAGGGCGACGATCGCTCCGTCCTTGGGCCGCACCGACGCCGCGCCGAACTGGACGTACTTGTCCAGGTCGCGCTTCTTCGGGTCGATGCGCTGCTTCTGGATCTTCTTCACGGCCGCGCTCAGCTCGTTGACCTTGGCCTTGTCGAAGGTCGTGTAGATCTGGAAGCCGCCCTGGTCGAACTGGGTCTGCGAGATGTTCGAGTGGTTCAGGACGTACTTCTTGGCCGTGTCGACCAAGTAGCTGATCTGACCCGTCATGCCCTTGGTCGCCTTCAGCCCCTGCGGAGTGGGGTACCTCTTGATGGCTTCCTGGTACTCGGCGTCCGTGATGTGCTTGTCGTTGTGCATCTGCTCAAGAATCCAGCTCCAGCGGGCTTCTGAGCGCTTGCGGTTGGCGGCGGCGGTCGCCGCGGGGTCGATGTTCGTGGCACCGATCGGGTCGTAGTACGTCGGGCCCTTCAGCAGGGCCGCGAGGAAGGCGCACTGCGACGGCTTGAGATCGACCGCGTTCACGCCGTAGTAGGTCTGCGCGGCGGCCTGTATGCCGTAGGCACCGCGGCCGTAGTACGAGGTGTTCAGGTAGCCCTGAAGGACCTGCTCCTTGCTGAGCTGCGTCCCCACCTTTATGGAGATGAACATCTCCTTGAACTTACGGGTGATCGTCTGTTCCTGGCTCAGGTAGGTGTTCTTGACGAACTGCTGAGTGATCGTCGAACCACCCTGCGTCTGACCGCCCCGGGCCATGTTGGCCAGCGCCCGGGCGATACCCATGGGGTCGACGCCCGAGTCCGTGTAGAAGCTCTTGTTCTCGGCCGAGATCACCGACCACTGCATGGCCTTGGGGATCTGGTCGATGGTGATGTTCTGACGGTTCGCCCCGGTGCCCGTGGCAACCATCTGCTCGCCGTTGGCCCAGTAGTAGACGTTGTTCTGCGACTTGGCCGCGGTGTTCTCGCTGGGGATGCTGACCATCGCGTAGCCGACACCGACCGCGGCCACGATGCTGCCGAAGAACAGCAGGCACAGGCTGGAGACCAGCCGCCAGGAGGGCACCCAGCGGCGCCATCCGTACTTGTCGAAGCGCGGATAGTCGATGAACCTCTTCTTGCCGGGCGCCGGACCGCGTCCTCTGCCCCGACCGGGCCCGCTGGGGCCACCGGGACCGCGGCCTGCCGGCTCGGCCCCTCTGCGACGGCCGCCGCCTCTCTGCGCGGCCCGGCGGGCCTCGGCACGGCTGCCGTACTGGCGGTCGTCGCCCCCGAAATCGGCGGGGTTCGACCCATAGGAATCGGATGGAGACCCGGTGGTGGCGCCTCGCGGTGCCGCGCGGCGGCCGGAGGTCGGTCCGGACTGGCCGCGTCGGTCCGCGGCACGTCCGCCTCCCTGCGGCTGCGGCGGTTTGCGACGGTGCTCGCTCATCGAACGATTACTCCTCGGGCAGGCGCACCCGTGCGCGCCTGGAAACGGCGGCTGGTTTCCGGTCCCCCCGAAGTACGGATGTGGTCGGTTCTGCATTCATCCGTACCGCACCAGGGACGTTGACGCCCCCACGCGTCACTTGGTTCCCGGTGGTGTGCATGCCGCACAGACTACGCACCGTCAAAACCTGCTTAGCCCCGAAGTTCACCCCAAATCAGGCAACTTGATTCCAACGAATCGGTGATGTGACGGCGGTCACCATCTCCCCACTTGTCGCATCCGGAAGGCCGTTCTATCGTCTGGATGTATCGAGTCGATACATCAGCTCGGCATAAAGACCGTGACGGTCGGACCGCGGACAGACAGGAGGCGACGATGAGCAGGCGCTCCGGCATCCTTGAGTTCGCCATCCTCGGCCTGCTCCGCGAATCCCCGATGCACGGCTATGAGCTGCGCAAACGACTCAATACATCACTGGGTGTGTTCCGTGCGTTCAGCTACGGGACGCTCTATCCCTGCCTCAAGACGCTGGTCGCGAACGGCTGGTTGATCGAGGAGGCGGGGAACACTCCTGAGGACGCCCTCACGGCCACACTCGCGGGGCGTCGCGCCAAGATCGTCTACCGGTTGACGGCGGAAGGTAAGGAGCACTTCGAGGAGCTGCTCTCGCAGACGGGACCCGACGCGTACGAGGACGAACATTTCGCCGCTCGTTTCGCCTTCTTCGGGCAGACGTCACGCGACGTACGCATGCGCGTACTGGAGGGCCGCCGCAGCCGGCTGGAGGAGCGTCTGGAGAAGATGCGTGCCTCCCTGGCGCGGACCCGGGAGCGCCTCGACGACTACACCCTTGAGCTCCAGCGCCACGGAATGGAGTCCGTGGAGCGCGAAGTGCGCTGGCTGAACGAGCTCATCGAGAGTGAGCGGGCCGGACGTGACCTGAAGGGTCCCGTTCCGGACGGCACCGCTCAGCAGGACAGCACATCTGGGGAGTCGGGCGGCCTGCCCCGGCTCGGGGGTGCCACCCCCGGGCCGGATCCGTCCGATGACACCACCGCATGAGGTCCAGTCAGGGCCTCACCTCGCACACACAGGGAGCAACCGGAATGGGTTCGGTTCGCGTAGCCATCGTCGGCGTGGGCAACTGCGCCGCCTCACTGGTACAGGGCGTCGAGTACTACAAGGACGCCGACCCGGCCTCCAAGGTCCCGGGTCTGATGCACGTCCAGTTCGGCGACTACCACGTAGGTGACGTCGAGTTCGTCGCCGCCTTCGACGTCGACGCGAAGAAGGTCGGCCTCGACCTCTCGGACGCCATCGGTGCCAGTGAGAACAACACCATCAAGATCTGCGACGTCCCGAACAAGGGCGTCACGGTCCAGCGCGGTCACACCCTCGACGGCCTGGGCAAGTACTACCGCATGACGATCGAGGAGTCCGCCGAGGCCCCGGTCGACGTCGTCCAGGTCCTCAAGGACAAGCAGGTCGACGTCCTGATCTGCTACCTGCCCGTCGGCTCCGAGGACGCGGCGAAGTTCTACGCCCAGTGCGCCATCGACGCCAAGGTCGCCTTCGTCAACGCCCTCCCGGTCTTCATCGCCGGCACCAAGGAGTGGGCGGACAAGTTCACCGAGGCCGGTGTCCCGATCGTCGGCGACGACATCAAGTCGCAGGTCGGCGCCACCATCACGCACCGCGTGATGGCGAAGCTGTTCGAGGACCGCGGTGTCCGCCTTGAGCGCACGATGCAGCTCAACGTCGGCGGCAACATGGACTTCAAGAACATGCTGGAGCGCGACCGCCTGGAGTCCAAGAAGATCTCGAAGACGCAGGCCGTCACCTCGCAGATCCCGGACCGCGACCTGGGCGAGAAGAACGTCCACATCGGCCCGTCGGACTACGTCCAGTGGCTCGACGACCGCAAGTGGGCCTACGTCCGCCTCGAAGGCCGTGCCTTCGGCGACGTCCCGCTGAACCTGGAGTACAAGCTCGAAGTCTGGGACTCCCCGAACTCCGCGGGTGTCATCATCGACGCCCTGCGCGCAGCGAAGATCGCCAAGGACCGCGGCATCGGCGGCCCGATCCTCTCCGCGTCGAGCTACTTCATGAAGTCCCCGCCGGTCCAGTACTTCGACGACGAGGCCTACGCGAACGTCGAGAAGTTCATCAAGGGCGAGGTCGAGCGCTAGGTCGTGTCCGCGAAGTCGCGTCGTCCGCCCGGAGGGCGGGCCTCGCGGCGTCCGGTGCGTGCGATCGGCGTGCCGCCCGGAAGCCCTCGTACTGGACGTACTTGGGCTTTCGGGCGGTGCGGCGAGCGTGCGTGCCGGGCGTCGCGAGGCAGGCGGGACTTCGCGGACACGGCCTAGGACCCGCCGCTCCGTTCGTCGAGGGTCCCCGGGGCATTCCGTCCGGGGACCCTCCTCGTATGTGAGGCTGTGCCCATGGCCGTCGTCCGTGACCTGCGCATCCTTCTGCGCCTCCAGGGCTTCCGACGCCTGCTCGCCGTACGACTGCTCTCCCAAGGCGCGGACGGCGTCTACCAGGTGGCGCTCGCCGCCTACGTCGTCTTCTCCCCGGAGAAACAGACCTCCGCCGCCGCGATCGCCTCCGCGATGGCGGTGCTGCTCCTCCCGTACTCCCTGATCGGCCCCTTCGCCGGCGTCCTCCTGGACCGCTGGCGCCGCCGCCAGGTCTTCCTCTACGGCAACCTGCTGCGCGCCCTGCTGGCCGCGCTGACGGCCGTCCTGATGGTGAGCCACGTCCCGGACTGGCTCTTCTACGTCTCCGCCCTGTGCGTCACGGCCGTCAACCGCTTCGTCCTGGCCGGCCTGTCCGCCGCCCTCCCGCGCGTGGTCGACGACGAACGGCTCGTCCTCGCCAACTCCCTTTCCCCCACGGCCGGAACACTGGCGGCGACAGCGGGCGGCGGCCTCGCCTTCGTCGTCCGGCTGCTCGTCGCGGACACCGACGCGACGGTGGTCCTGCTGGGCGCCGCCCTGTATCTGTGCGCCGCCCTCGCGTCCCTGCGCATCGCCCCCGATCTCCTCGGCCCCGACCTCGCACAGAGCCGCCCCCGACTGGCATCGGCCCTCGTCGGCACCGCCCGGGACCTCGGAGCGGCACTGCGCCATCTCGCCGCGCCCCAGCGCCGGCAGGCGGTCCGGGCTCTCCTCGCGATGACCCTGCTGCGCTTCTGCTATGGCGCCCTGACGGTCCTGCTGCTGATGCTCTGCCGGTACGCCCTGTCGTCGACCTCGGACGACGGACTGCGCCTGCTCGGGCTGGCGTTGGGGGTCTCCGGCGCCGGCTTCTTCGTGGCGGCCGTGGTGACACCCTGGGCCGCCGGACGACTGGGCCCCGGCCGCTGGATCGCCGTGTGCGCAGCGGGCGCGGCCGTCCTGGAACCGGCCCTGGGCCTCCCGTTCACCACCGCCCCGATGCTCGCGGCGGCCTTCGTCCTCGGCCTGACCACACAGGGCGCGAAGATCGCCACGGACACGATCGTGCAGTTCTCGGTCGACGACGGCTTCCGCGGCCGGATCTTCTCCGTCTACGACGTGCTGTTCAACGTCGCCTTCGTCGGCGCGGCGGCGATGGCCGCCCTGGTCCTGCCACCGGACGGCCGTTCGGTGACCTTGGTGGTCACGGTCGCCGTTATCTACACGGCAGTTGCTGTGTCTATGGCCCACTTTGAGCGCCGGAAAGTGTCACATCACTGACACGGAGTCGATCCGGGTCGCGGCGCTGTCAGTGGGTGCCGGTAACTTACGTGCGTCTTACTTCGCACCATGCCGCGCGCAATGCCGCGTCATGCGTCCACGTTCCAGGGGGGACCCCGAATGACAACTCCGCCGCCGCAGAGCCCAAACCCGTACGCCCAGGACCAGCCGCCCCACGGCCAGCCCCAGGCACAGGCTCCGTATCCGCCCCAGGGCGGTTACCCGCAGCAGCCCGGCCAGCCCGGCTTCCCGCCGCAGGGCGCGGCCCCGTACGCTCCGGTCCCGCCGCAGCCGAAGCGCCGGTTCAGCCCCAAGCTGATCCGGCTCGCCATCATCATCGTGATAGGTATCGGCGCGGCCATCTACGGCGTCATATCGAGCCAGAACGACGCCGACACGGCGAAGGTCGGCGACTGCATGCACCGCGGCAGCAGCAGCGACACCAACCCGGACCTTGAGGTCGTGAAGTGCAGCGACTCGAAGGCCCAGTACACGGTCCTGGCCAAGATCAGCGGCAAGTACTCCGAAACCGAGGCGAACGACAAGTGCTCGGCAGCCGCGAAGGACTTCCAGTACTCGTACACCGAGAGCGGTGACGGAAGCGACTTCCTGCTCTGCCTGAAGGACTACAAGAAGTAAGGCAGTTGCGACGCGGGGCGGTGTCTCATGTTTCACGTGAAACACCGCCCCTGATGCTGACCGGGGTCATGTTTCACGTGAAACATGACCCCGTTTCACGGCCTCAGTTCTCCGAGGCCCACCACTCCTTGAGCGCGGCCACCGCCGCCTCATGCTCCATGGGCCCGTTCTCCAGCCGCAGTTCCAGCAGGAACTTGTAGGCCCGACCGATGACCGGCCCCGGTGTGACCCCCAGGATCTCCATGATCTGGTTGCCATCGAGGTCGGGCCGGATCGAGTCCAGCTCCTCCTGCTCCTGGAGCTGCGCGATGCGTTCCTCCAGCCCGTCGTACGCACGGGAGAGGGCGGTAGCCCTGCGCTTGTTCCGTGTGGTGCAGTCCGAGCGGGTCAGCTTGTGGAGCCGGTCCAGGAGCGGGCCGGCGTCACGGACGTAGCGCCGGACCGCCGAGTCGGTCCACTCTCCGGTGCCGTAGCCGTGGAAACGCAGGTGGAGTTCGACGAGACGCGAGACGTCCTTCACCAGTTCGTTGGAGTACTTGAGGGCCAGCATGCGCTTCTTGGTCATCTTGGCGCCGACCATCTCGTGGTGATGGAACGAGACCCTTCCGTCGCTCTCGAAGCGACGGGTGCGCGGCTTGCCGATGTCGTGCAGCAGCGCGGCGAGCCGGAGCGTCAGGTCGGGACCGTTCTCCTCCAGTTCGATCGCCTGCTCCAGCACGATCAGCGTGTGCTCGTAGACGTCCTTGTGCCGGTGGTGCTCGTCGCTCTCCAGGCGCAGGGCAGGCAGCTCGGGCAGGACATGGTCGGAGAGACCGGTGTCGACGAGCAGCGTCAGGCCCTTGCGGGGGTGCGCGGAGAGGATCAGCTTGTTCAGCTCGTCGCGCACGCGCTCGGCCGAGACGATCTCGATCCGCCCGGACATCTCCGTCATCGCCGTGACGACCTCGGGAGCGACCTCGAAGTCGAGCTGGGCCGCGAAACGGGCCGCTCGCATCATCCGCAGGGGATCGTCCGAGAAGGACGCCTCGGGGGTGCCCGGAGTACGCAGCACCTGGGCGGCGAGGTCGCCGAGACCGCCGTGCGGGTCGATGAACTCCTTCTCCGGGAGGGCGACAGCCATCGCGTTCACCGTGAAGTCACGCCGGACGAGATCCTCCTCGATGGAGTCGCCGTACGACACCTCGGGCTTGCGCGAGGTCCGGTCGTAGGCCTCCGACCGATAGGTGGTCACCTCGATCTGGAAGCTCCGGTCGACGTCCCCGACGCGGGCGTCCTTCTGCACACCCACCGTGCCGAAGGCGATCCCGACCTCCCACACGGCGTCCGCCCACGGCCGGACGATCTTCAGTACGTCCTCGGGCCGCGCGTCCGTCGTGAAGTCCAGGTCGTTGCCGAGCCGGCCGAGCAGCGCGTCGCGAACCGACCCGCCGACGAGGGCGAGGGAGAACCCTGCCTGCCGGAAGCGGCGGGCGAGGTCGTCGGCGACGGGAGCGACCCGCAGCAGTTCGCTCACCGCGCGCTGCTGCGCCTGGCTCAGGGCACTGGAGTTGTCTTCGTTGGCGTTCGGCACAACAGAAAAGGGTACGTGGCCCGGGCGACCGCGAGCGCCTCCATTAAATGTCCACGGACACATCCCCCGATACCCGCGCAAGCACAGCCCTTGCGACTTACCGCATCCCTCCCCTTTGTACGTACACATTCAGGACGCGTCGATATCGATCTGCGATCTTGTGGAGCAGTCCGCGGCACTTCCCCTCAGCGCGCATCGTTACCATGCGTGGACGCACATTGCGACGACCACTGACGACGACGAGGGACGGGCGAGCGCGTGGCCGAGGCGGCAGACTTCCAGGGGACGTGTCCCTCACCTGCCCGCCGGTGGCTGCGGCGCACCGGCGCACTGCTCGCCGGGGCGCCACTGCTGGCCGGCGTCCTCCAGATGTCCACCCTCGCGCCCGCAGGTGCGGCCGAGCAGACCTCCGCGCAGACCGCCTCCGGCTCGCAGACGGTGTCCGTCTCCGTGGACACCCTCACCCCCGGCATCCCCACCGACGGGGACACGCTGACCGTCTCCGGGACGGTGACGAACAACGGCAAGCAGGCGGTCACCGACGCCCATGTGGGCCTGCGCCTGGGGCAGGCGCTGAGCACCCGTTCGGCGATCGACAGCGTCGCCGAGCGCACCGGCTTCGTCCAGGGGGTCGACGGCTCGGAGACCGACGCCAAGTACACACAGAAGTTCTCCAAGCTCACTCCGGGCGTCGCCGAGCCCTTCACCCTCTCCGTCCCGGTCGACAAGCTGGACCTCGGCGACGACGGCGTCTATCCGCTCGGCGTCTCGCTCTCCGGCCAGACCTCGGCCCAGCCGTGGGACCAGGTGCTGGGCATCCAGCGGACGTTCCTGCCGTGGCAGCCCGACGACGCGGACACCAAGACGAAGACGACGTACCTGTGGCCGCTCGTCTCCACCGTCCACATGACCGTCCAGACGGGTTCCAACGAGCAGCAGACGCCGGTCTTCCTCAACGACGACCTCGCCAAGGAGATCGCCCCGGGCGGCCGGCTCGACCAGATGCTCTCCCTGGGCAAGGACCTCGACGTCACCTGGGTGATCGACCCGGACCTGCTGGCCTCCGTCGACGCGATGACCCGCAGCTACAAGATCCAGGGCGACGACGGCACCACCACGACGGGCACCCACCAGGCGATCGCCAAGGCGTGGCTG
Source organism: Streptomyces sp. NPDC091280 (assembly GCF_044768565.1). Lineage (NCBI taxonomy): Bacteria > Bacillati > Actinomycetota > Actinomycetes > Kitasatosporales > Streptomycetaceae > Streptomyces > Streptomyces sp. NPDC091280. Next base: position 446,400 of record NZ_JBIVUZ010000003.1, on the reverse strand, counting down.
GCCGAGTTGCAGTCGGCGGTGGCCGACAAGGAGGTCGTCGCCCTCCCCTTCGCCGACCCGGACCTGGCGTCCCTGGCCCACAACGGCACCAGTGTCACCGGCTCGTTGAGCCACCTCAAAGACGCCACCGACGTCGCCGCGACCACCGTGGAAACGGTGCTCCACGTGACACCGACCACCGACTTCGCATGGCCGGTGAGCGGCGCCGTGGACCCGTCGATCATCAAGGTCGCCACCTCGGCCGGCGCCGACAAGGTGATCGCCCGCAGCGACAGCCTCCAGGAGACCGGCGGCCTGCCGTACACGCCCTCCGCGGCCCGCCCCATCGGTGGCGGTACGACGGCGGTGGTCGCCGACGCGCGTCTTTCCACGGCGTTCGAGGGCGATCTGACGAAGGCCGGGGCGGCCACCCTCGCCGAGCAGCAGTTCCTGGCCCAGAGCCTGGCGCTGAACCTCCAGACGGACAAGCAGCGCAGCGTCGTCGTCGCCCCGCAGCGCATGCCGACCGCGAGCCAGGCCCAGGCGATGGCGGCGGCCGTGACCACCCTCCAGAGCAGCAACTGGAACGAGTCGCAGGATCTCGCCGCGGCGGCCAAGGCCAAGCCGGACCCGGGAGCCACCACGAAGATCCCGTCGTCCTCCCGGTACCCCTCCTCGCTGCGCAAGCAGGAGCTGCCGAGGTCGGCCTTCGAGGAGATCGCGACCACGCAGGACAAGCTCGACAACTTCCGGGTGATCCTCAGCAACGAGGCCCGCGTGGTGACCCCCTTCGGGCGGGCCATGAACCGCGAGATGTCCACGTCGTGGCGTGGTCGGGCGGGAGAGGGCGAGAACTTCCGCCAGGGTGTGCTGGGTTATCTCGACGACCTCATCGACCAGGTCAAGCTGATCGACAAGTCCGAGACCAAGCTCTCGGGCCGCAGCGCCACCATCCCCGTGACCGTGCAGAACAACCTGGTGCAGGGCGTCGACCACCTGATCCTGCGCCTCACCTCGACGAACCCCACGCGCCTGAAGATCGGCGGCAAGGCCTACGAGGAACAGCGGGTCACGGTCAACGGCGGGCACAGCCAGTCGGTGAAGTTCACCACCACGGCCAACGCCAACGGCAAGGTCGGCGTGGTCGCCCAGCTGTACACGGAGGACGGCCAGGAGTACGGGCAGGCCGTCAACTTCGACGTGAAGGTCACCGAGGTCACCGCCACGGTCATGCTGGTCATCGGCGGCGGTGTCCTGCTGCTCGTCCTGGCCGGCTTCCGGATGTACACCCACCGCAAGCGCGCCGCCGCCCGCCAGGCCGAGGAGGAGGGTCCTGAAGGGCCCGACGACGCGGCGGACGAAGAACCCGACGGCCCGGAGAACCCCGAGGGCCCGCAGGATCGTCTCCAGGAGGAGTCCGGCACTCCGTCCCGGGCAGACGACCCGGGGCACCCGAGTGACCCGACACCGGACACCGCACCGGAAAGCGCCGACCCGTCCGGCACGGGTGAGAGAGTGGACCGTTGAGCGATGTCGTGGCCGGTGGGCCCGGGGACGATGAGGTGGGGTAACCATGAACGCGCCGTACGACGGTGACCGCGGTCAGGGCGCGGGCGGCTCGGGCTACCCCGAGGGCCCGCCGCCCGAACACGGCCAGGTGCCGCCGCAGCCCCCCGCGGACATGTACCTCCAGGACGCCTACGACCAGGACCCCTACCGGGCGCAGGACCTCTCTGCCCAGGACCCGGTCGCCGAGGCGCTCTACGACCGTGCCGCGCACCCCCCGCCGCCCCCGGGCACGTACCAGCCGCAGCCCCCGCTCTACGCCCAGCCGCCGCAGTCCCCGTACGCCCCCGACCCCCGCGTGTGGGCGCAGACCCCGGCGCCCGAGCCCGAGGGCCCGACCCAGTACCTGCCCTACGGCGACGACGCCCGCACCACGCAGTTCGTGGGCGTCGACGACCTGGTGACCGGCGCCGGCGAGGACCGTCAGGAGCCGGACGCCTTCGCTCATCTCTTCCGCGACCAGGGCCAGGGCGGCGGACGCCCGTCGATGGACCCCCCGGGGGTCCCCGGCCCGTCCCCCGCACCGCCCTCGGGCCGGGCGCCCGCCGCGCCCGCCCCGGGACCGATGTCGGACGCCACGATGCAGCTCACCCCGACGGCACCCGCGCCGTCGGCCGCTCCCAAGAAGGGCGGCAAGGCCGGCGGGCTCCTGAAGTCGAGCGCCGTGATGGCGGCGGGCACGATGGTCTCCCGCCTCACCGGCTTCGTACGGTCGGCGCTGATCGTCTCGGCCCTGGGCACGGCTCTGCTCGGTGACACCTTCCAGGTCGCCTACCAGCTGCCGACGATGATCTACATCCTGACCGTGGGCGGCGGACTGAACTCCGTCTTCGTGCCGCAGCTCGTGCGCGCCATGAAGGAGGACGACGACGGCGGAGAGGCGTTCGCCAACCGACTGCTGACCCTGGTCATCGTGGCGCTCGGCGTACTGACCGGGCTCGCGGTGCTCGCGGCACCCCTTCTGGTCCGCCTGCTGTCGAACCCGGTCGCCAGCGACCCCGCGGCGGACCAGGTCGCCATCACCTTCACCCGCTACTTCCTGCCCTCGATCTTCTTCATGGGCATCCACGTGGTGATGGGCCAGATCCTCAACGCCCGGGGCAAGTTCGGCGCGATGATGTGGACCCCGGTCCTCAACAACGTCGTCATCATCGTGACGCTCGGCCTGTTCCTCTGGGTCTACGGCACCTCGGCGCACTCCGGCATGAAGGTCGACAACATCCCGCCGGAGGCCCAACGCCTCCTGGGTGTCGGTGTCCTCCTCGGTCTGGTCGTCCAGGCGCTGGCGATGATTCCGTACCTGCGGGAGACCGGATTCAGGCTGCGGCTGCGGTTCGACTGGAAGGGCCACGGTCTCGGCAAGGCCGCGATGCTCGCCAAGTGGACCGTCCTCTTCGTCCTCGCGAACCAGGCGGGTGCCCTCGTGGTCACCCAGCTCGCCACCGCGTCGGTCGCGGACACGAACATCCCCGGAACCGGATTCAGCGCCTACGCCAACGCCCAGCTCATCTGGGGTCTGCCGCAGGCCATCATCACGGTGTCCCTGATGGCCGCCCTGCTGCCGCGCATCTCCCGCTCGGCGGCCGAGGGCGACGGCGGGGCCGTCCGCGACGACATCTCCCAGGGGCTGCGCACGACCGCCGTCGCGATCGTGCCGATCGCCTTCGGTCTGCTCGCCCTCGGCATCCCGATGTGCACCCTGATCTTCGGCTCCTCCGGTATCAACTCGGCCACGAACATGGGCTTCATGCTGATGGCCTTCGCCCTCGGCCTGATCCCGTACTCGGTGCAGTACGTCGTCCTGCGTGCCTTCTACGCCTACGAGGACACCCGGACGCCCTTCTACAACACGGTCATCGTCGCCGCGGTCAACGCGGGCGCCTCGGCGGTCTGCTACCTGGTCCTCCCGGCCCGCTGGGCCGTGGTCGGCATGGCGGCCTCGTACGGCCTCGCGTACGCGACCGGCGTCGGTGTCGCCTGGAACCGGCTGCGGAAGCGGCTCAACGGCGACCTGGACGGCGCCCGGGTGCTGCGGACGTACGCTCGGCTCGGTATCGCCTCGGTGCCGGCCGCACTGCTCAGTGGTGCGGCCTGCTACGGGATCGGACATACGCTCGGCCAGGGTGTCGTCGGCTCGTTCGCCGCGCTCCTGGTGGGCGGTGCCGTCCTGCTCGGAGTCTTCTACGTCGCCGCACGTCGCATGCGTATCGAGGAGCTCAACTCCCTCGTCGGCATGGTGCGCGGGCGCTTGGGGCGCTGAGGCAGGGGCACACGCACAACCATCGTCCGCCGCTGTGTGTCGTGCATAGCGGCAGACTGTGGGCACAATTGGTTTCGGCGTCGGACAGCGTGCAACGGATGGGGAGGCAGGAGCGGCGGTGGCGGAACGGAGCACGGCTGCCGTCGACGTGGCAGACAACAGCGGCGACGAGCCGCTGACCGCCAAGGCGGACCAGTCCACGGCCGACGGGGTGGCCCAGAACCCGGAGCGGGACACGGACAGCGACGAGGCACAGGGGAGCGGCGGGATCGAGGAAACCGAGAAGGCCTCACCTCCCGAACTGCACAGCGGGCACAAGCTCGCCAGACGCTATCGGCTCGAAGAGTGCGTCACCCGTCTGGACGGCTTCAGCAGTTGGCGCGCGGTGGACGAGAAACTCCGCCGTGCCGTCGGTGTGCACATCCTGCCCGCGGACCACACGCGGGCCCGCTCGGTGCTGGCCGCGGCCCGTTCCTCGGCCCTGCTGGGTGATCCCCGGTTCGTCCAGGTCCTGGACGCCGTGGAGGAGAACGACCTCGTCTACGTCGTGCACGAATGGCTGCCCGACGCCACGGAACTGACGGCGCTTCTGGCGCCCGGCCCGCTGGAGGCGCACGACGCCTACCAGATGGTCAGTCAGATCGCCTCGGCCATGGCCGCCGCGCACCGCGAGGGCCTCGCCCATCTGCGCCTGAACCCGAACGCGGTGCTGCGCACCTCCTCCGGTCAGTGGCGCATCCGGGGCCTGGCCGTCAACGCGGCACTGCGCGGCATCAGTTCGGACACCCCGCAGCGCACGGACACGGAGGCGATCGGCGCCCTGCTGTACGCGGCGCTCACCCAGCGCTGGCCGTACGAGAGCGACGCCTACGGCCTGTCCGGGCTGCCCAAGGGGGTCGGCCTCATCGCCCCCGACCAGGTGCGCGCGGGTGTGCACCGCGGGCTGTCGGAGCTCGCGATGCGCGCGCTCGCCAACGACGGTGCCACGGCCTCCCGCCACGAAGCGGCGTGCACCACTCCCGAGGAGCTGGTGAAGGCGATCGGCGAGATGCCCCGCATCCGCCCGCCGGAGCCCGCGTTCACCGCACCGCCCGAGTATCAGCGCACGACCTACCAGCAGGGCACGTACGGCCGTCCGGCGCCTCCCGGTAGCAACCAGGCGGTGCAGACCCCGCCGCCCCCGTTGCAGAGCCGCACGGGCAAGGCCCTCAAGTGGGCCGTGTCCGCGTTGCTCATCGCCGCGCTGGGACTGGGCAGTTGGCAGCTCGCAGACGCCCTGATGGATCAGGGCAACAAGTCCGAGGACACGAAGCAGACGCAGACGACGGACGGGAACGACAAGAGCGGCGACAAGACCAAGCCGATCCGGACGCTCTCCATCAAGGGCGCCCAGGAGTTCGTGGCGAAGGGCGACGCCCAGCACCCCAACGACGTCGACAAGACGTACGACGGCGACCCGTCGACGTACTGGCGGACCTCCAGCTTCATAGGAGGCCCGGTGCTCGCGCCGTACAAGCCCGGCGTGGGCATCGTCTACGACCTCGGTTCGGCGCAGACCGTCTCCACGGCGACCATAGGGCTCTACTACAGCGGCAACCACACGACGGTGCAGCTGTACGCGGCCGACTCGCTCTCGCCCTCCTCGCTGGACTCCATGACGCAGATCGGCACCGTCACGACGAACGGGACCAGTGCGGCGGTGAAGGTCACCAAACAGGTGAAGACCCGGTACGTTCTTGTCTGGCTCACCGCTCTGCCGCACGCGGACAGCGACCAGTACAGCGATGCCGGCTACAAGCAGGCCATCACCGACGTGAAGTTCACGGGCTGACGTCTCACCGGAGGGGGAGGGGGCCGATGGCGGAAGGCGCCGGACACGACGGCACGAGCGATCAGGATCTGCTCGCCCGTCATGTCGAAGGCGACCCGGACGCCTTCGGTGAGCTCGTACGGCGTCACCGGGACCGTCTCTGGGCCGTGGCCCTCCGCACGCTGGGCGACCGCGAGGAGGCCGCCGACGCGGTCCAGGACGCCCTGGTCTCCGCCTACCGTGCCGCCCACACCTTCCGCGGCCAGTCGGCCGTGACGACCTGGCTGCACCGGATCACCGTGAACGCCTGCCTGGACCGCGCCCGCAAGGCCGCCTCACGGAAGACGTCTCCGGTCGACGACACCGAGCGCCTCGAACAGCTTCTGGAGCCGCACGAGTCGGCCGCCGCCCCGGCGGAGCGCAACGACCTGCACCGCCAACTGCTGGAAGCCCTCGGCACCCTCCCGCCCGACCAGCGCGCCGCCCTCGTCCTCGTGGACATGCAGGGCTACCCGGTCGCGGAGGCCGCCCGCATGCTCGATGTACCGACCGGCACGGTGAAGAGCCGCTGCGCCCGGGGAAGAGCCAGACTGCTCCCGCTCCTCACTCATCTGCGGCCGGAAAGAACCGCTGACGGCGAGGAACCGGGCGCACGACGGAACCGGGCGCAGGGGACATCCGTCCCACCGGCAGCGGGACCACACGAATCGTCGGGTCCCAGGGATGCAGGGCCGAGCGATTCAGCTGCTGTGAAGGGCGGAGGTGGGCGAGCGTGACATCCACGACGGATACGGCCGGGCACCCGGACGTCGCGGAGATCTCCGACCTCACCGAGGGACTCCTTCAGCCGTCCAGGGCGAGTGAGGTACGACGGCATCTGGACGAGTGCGAGCTGTGTGCCGACGTCCATGACTCGCTGGAGGAGATCCGAGGACTGCTGGGCACGATGCCCGGCCCGCCGAGGATGCCCGCCGAAGTCGCGAGCCGGATCGACGCGGCCCTCGCCGCGGAGGCCCTGCTGGGTGCCACGGCTCCCGAGGCGCTGGCCGCACCGACCTTGGTGAGCGCGTCTCGATCCGTGGCCGGCGAGGACATCGCGACGCATGTTTCACGTGAAACATCGCCCCTTGCGGACCGTCCGTCAGGACGTGCGCACGCGGCGACCGGTCCCGGACGCAGGGGCCAAAGCCGCAGCGGTCGTCGCGGGAGGATCGTTCTGGGAGCAGTGTTCACCGCGGCCGTTCTCGGCGCGGGCTCTCTGTTCCTCCAGTCGTCGCTGAGCGACCACAAGACCTCCGACACGGCTCAGGGGAATCCGACCAGCGCTGCGGACACGTTCTCGAAGGGGAAGCTGGAGAGCGAGGTCGCGGACCTTCTCTCCACGAAGACCGCCACGCGTCAGGGCGTCGGCACCGGGAAACCCTGGAACGCCGAAACCGTCCCGGAGGACGGTACGAAGTCCTCCGCCAAGACACCTCAAACCCTGATCCAGCCCTCCGGCACCATCCCGAACTGCATCCGGCAGGGCATCAACCGCAGCGACGAGGATGTGCTGGGTGCGAAGAAGGGCACCTACAACGGCAACGCCGCCTATCTGGTGGTGCTGCCCGACGCTTCCGACAGCACTCGGGTCACGGCGTATGTCGTCGACGCGACCTGTGTCAGCCGGCAGACATCCACTCCTGGCAAGGTTCTTCTGACGCGGTCGTACGCGCGGTCCTGACTTCGGACGTCTCATCCGCGACCGGTGTGGTACTTCCCTCCTGTGGGCCGTCTCCGTGTGCCCGGACACACCGGGAATGCAGGCCCCGTAGGATCCGTTGGGTGGGGTGGAGGCTCTGACAGGGGCTCCCACCGGTCGTACTGACGCAGTCCAGAGACGAGGAACCAAGCCGTGAGCGACGTCCGAAACGTGATCATCATCGGCTCCGGGCCCGCCGGCTACACGGCGGCGCTCTACACCGCGCGCGCGTCGCTGAAGCCGCTGGTGTTCGAGGGCGCCGTCACCGCCGGTGGCGCCCTGATGAACACCACCGAGGTCGAGAACTTCCCGGGCTTCCAGGACGGCATCATGGGCCCCGAGCTCATGGACAACATGCGCGCCCAGGCCGAGCGCTTCGGCGCCGAGCTGATCCCGGACGACGTGGTCTCCGTCGACCTGAGCGGTGAGATCAAGACCGTCACGGACACCTCGGGCACCGTCCACAAGGCGAAGGCCGTCATCGTCACCACCGGCTCGCAGCACCGCAAGCTGGGCCTGCCGAACGAGGACGCCCTCTCCGGCCGGGGTGTCTCCTGGTGTGCCACCTGTGACGGGTTCTTCTTCAAGGACCAGGACATCGCCGTCATCGGCGGCGGTGACACGGCGATGGAGGAGGCGACCTTCCTCTCCCGCTTCGCCAAGTCCGTGACGATCGTCCACCGCCGGGACAGCCTGCGTGCCTCCAAGGCGATGCAGGAACGCGCCTTCGCCGACCCGAAGATCAAGTTCGTGTGGGACAGCGAGGTCGCGGAGATCGAGGGCGACCCGAAGCTGGCCGGTCTCAAGCTGCGCAACCTGAAGACCGGCGAGCTCTCCGACCTCGCGGTGACGGGCCTGTTCATCGCGATCGGCCACGACCCCCGCACGGAGCTCTTCAAAGGCCAGCTGGACCTGGACGGCGAGGGCTACCTGAAGGTCGAGGCGCCGTCGACCCGCACCAACCTGACCGGTGTCTTCGGCGCCGGCGACGTCGTCGACCACACCTACCGCCAGGCGATCACCGCCGCCGGTACCGGCTGCTCCGCGGCTCTCGACGCCGAGCGTTTCCTCGCCGCTCTGGCGGACGAGGAGAAGGCAGAGCCCGCGAAGACCACCGTCTGACCCCCATCCGCCCCACCGCACGATCAAGTTAAGGAGCCCGCCGTGGCCGGCACTCTGAAGAATGTGACCGACGATTCCTTCGAGCAGGACGTCCTCAAGAGCGACAAGCCCGTCCTCGTGGACTTCTGGGCCGCCTGGTGCGGTCCGTGCCGTCAGATCGCTCCGTCCCTCGAAGCCATCGCCGCCGAGTACGGCGACAAGATCGAGATCGTCAAGCTCAACATCGACGAGAACCCGGGTACGGCCGCCAAGTACGGCGTGATGTCCATCCCGACCCTGAACGTCTACCAGGGTGGCGAGGTCGCCAAGACCATCGTCGGTGCGAAGCCGAAGGCCGCGATCGTCCGCGACCTTGAGGACTTCATCGCCGAGTGATGTTTCACGTGAAACATGAATGGGCCGACTCCCCGGAGTCGGCCCATTTTTCATTGAAGCTGTCCTCGACCGTGCCGAGCTGTCCTGGCTAGCTCTTAGAGCGGTCGCAGCGCTGGTTCCTTCTGTACGGCCCCCAACAGCCGGTCGAGCGCCAGCTCCACGTCCTCCTTCCAGGAGAGCGTCGTACGCAGCTCCAGCCGCAGTCGAGGATGGGCGGGGTGCGGGCGGACCGTCTTGAATCCCACGGCGAGCAGGTGGTCGGCGGGCAGTATGCAGGCGGGCTCTTTCCAGCGGGTGTCGCCGAAGGCCTCGATCGCTTTGAAGCCCCGCCGCAGCAGATCCTTGGCAACCGTCTGGACCATGACCCGGCCGAGCCCCTGTCCCTGATAGCCCGGCATGATGAACGCCGTCATCAACTGCACGGCGTCCGGCGAGACGGGACTCGTAGGGAACGCCGTGGAGCGGGGAACGTAGGCGGGCGGCGCGTAGAGGACGAAGCCCACCGGCACGTCATCGACGTAGACGACCCGTCCGCAGGAGCCCCAGTCCAGGAGGACGGAGGAGATCCAGGCTTCCTTCTCCAGGGCTGTCGTGCCGGCTCTTACCGCGGCTTGGCCGCTGACGGGGTCCAGCTCCCAGAAGACGCACGACCTGCACCGCTGGGGGATGTCCGGGAGATTGTCCAACGTGAGCGGTACGAGCCGACGCCCCATGAAGGCTGATCCTCGCTTCCCCCGCCCGCAGCGTCGCGGGCGGCTGTCAGAGCGATGCGTTCCCTGAGCAGACTGCCGACGAACCCGCCGACCGCCCCCAGGCCCAGACCCGCGCTCACCAGTCCGGTGCGGCTCACCGTTCGCATGGCCCCTGCCTCCCCTAAGAGGTGCTGCCAGGTGGATGCGCCATACCCGAACGCATCGTATCCATGATGCGATTGCATCGATACCGACTGAAAGCAAAGAGCGAGCCGTGTTCCGGTACACACCGGACACGGCCCGCTCCGCAGGTCGCGCGAACGAAACCCATGCCGTAGCCAGAGGCTCAGGCTTCGTCCTCCGAGTCGTCGTCCAGCAGACTGCGCTGGAGGACCGGCCCCTCACCCGGAGCCAGCGAACCGAGGATCCGCTCAAGGTCCTCCATCGAGGCGAACTCGACAGTGATCTTGCCCTTCTTCTGACCCAGGTCGACCTTCACCCGGGTCTCGAAGCGGTCCGAGAGCCGCGTGGCGAGGTCGCTCAGCGCCGGGGAGACCAAGGCACCCGCCCGCGGTCCCTTGGAGCGCTGAGCGGTCTGGGGCCGTGAACCCATCAGGGTCACGATCTCCTCGACGGCCCGCACGGAGAGCCCCTCCGCCACAATCCGGTGAGCCAGCCGGTCCTGTTCCTCCGAGTCGTCCACGGAGAGCAGCGCGCGGGCATGGCCGGCGGAGAGCACTCCGGCCGCGACCCGGCGCTGCACCGACGGCGAGAGCTTCAGCAGCCGCAGGGTGTTGGAGACCTGCGGACGTGAACGCCCGATGCGGTCCGCCAGCTGGTCATGCGTGCAGTTGAAGTCCTTGAGCAACTGGTCGTAGGCAGCCGCCTCTTCGAGCGGGTTCAGCTGGGCACGGTGCAGGTTCTCCAGGAGGGCGTCCAGGAGAAGCTTCTCGTCGTCCGTGGCCCGGACGATCGCCGGAATCGCCTCAAGGCCCGCCTCGCGGCATGCCCGCCAGCGCCGCTCGCCCATGATGAGCTCGTACCGCGTCGGGGCGATCTGCCGTACGACGACGGGCTGGAGAAGGCCGACCTCCTTGATGGAGGTGACGAGCTCCTGCAGCGCGTCCTCGTCGAACACCTCACGCGGCTGGCGGGAGTTCGGCGTGATGGAGTCGAGAGGCAGCTCGGCGAAGTGGGCACCGATGGGAGGCGCGAACGTCTCCACGGCGCCGTACGACGGCTCCTCCGTGTCGTAGGAAACCGGCGGCAGGGTGGTGACCTTCGCCGCGGCCACCCCTCGGTCGCCGGTGATGACCGGAACGGCCGTGGGGGACGCGGAAGCGGCGCCGCCTCCCATGGCGGCCGGAGCCGCCGTCTTCTCCCCGGTCGGGGCTGCGGGGATCAGTGCGCCGAGCCCACGGCCCAAACCCCTCCGTCGCTCGCTCACTGGATGCCCTCCACCATGCTCTGGTCGCTCTGCGCGCCGATGTGCGCATGTGGTGCGTCGTAGCTGACGCCCACACCCTTCAGTGCGATTTCCCTTGCTGCTTCAAAGTAGGAGAGGGCACCGCTCGATCCGGGATCGTAGGTCAGTACCGTCTGCCCATAGCTCGGCGCCTCGGAGATGCGGACCGAGCGGGGAATGCTCGTCCTCAGCACCTCGTCACCGAAGTGGCTGCGCACCTCGTCCGCGACCTGGGACGCGAGGCGCGTCCGGCCGTCGTACATGGTGAGCAGGATGGTCGACACATGCAGGTTGGGGTTGAGGTGTCCCCGCACCAGGTCGACATTGCGGAGCAGTTGTCCGAGGCCCTCCAGCGCGTAGTACTCGCACTGGATCGGGATGAGTACCTCCGCACCGGCGACCAGCGCATTGACCGTCAGCAGGCCGAGCGAGGGCGGACAGTCGATGAGGATGTAGTCCAACGGCTGCTCGTAGGCCTGAATCGCCCGCTGCAATCTGCTCTCTCGCGCCACCAGCGACACCAGCTCGATCTCCGCACCGGCGAGATCGATCGTGGCAGGGGCACAGAAGAGACCCTCGACATCGGGAACCGGCTGAACCACCTCGGAGAGGGGCCTGCTATCGACCAACACGTCGTAGATGGAAGGGACTTCCGCGTGGTGGTCGATCCCCAGTGCCGTGGAGGCATTGCCCTGTGGGTCGAGGTCGACCACCAGAACACGGGCGCCATGCAGTGCCAGCGAAGCGGCAAGGTTGACGGTCGTCGTCGTCTTGCCCACGCCGCCCTTCTGGTTGGCGACAACCATGATTCGGGTCTGCTCGGGTCGTGGCAGGCCCTCGCCGGCACGACCTAGGGCTTCCACAGCCAATTGGGCAGCGCGACCGATGGGAGTGTCGTCCATAGGGGGCGGTGTTTCACGTGAAACATCCTCCCCCATCGACTCGGTACGGGGACCGGGGACCGGATCGGTCATCGGTCCCGCGATGTTGGCGTCGGACCGCAAGGATTCACTCTCCTCGACTTCAGGCTCGCAATGAACAGAGCCTCCCATGTCTTCAGGGTCGTGAACCAGTGAGGCCTGTTGTTCTGTGGAGAATTCCACCTCTGTGGACAACTCCGTGCCCTCTCCGAGTGATCCGAGAGGCTTCCTATCGCGGGGTTCGGCCGCGCGGCTGCGGCTGATGATGCCGTGGAGCAGTGAGCGACGTTTCACGTGAAACACGATGCACAGCAGCCAAGGCCGAACTGTCCGCGACACTCCGGCATGCGTAGGTTAGGCAGCTTGTGTGGAGTAAGTCTCGTCCGCAGGACGGATCAGCGACGCCGACGGGTCCGCCCGGTACGTGCCGCCTTCGCTCGCTTGGCGGCGAAGCGGACACCACCGGGGCTCTCCCCGACCTCCACGCGCACGACCGTGGACAGCGGGTCCACGATGCCCTCGCCCACATGAAGGATCGACGTCTCGACGGCACCGAGCTTGCTCAGAGCCGTCGCTGCGGCCTTCAGCTCCTCCTCAGCGGTGTCGCCCTTCAGGGCGAGCATCTCTCCGTACGGACGCAGCAAGGGAATGCCCCAGGTGGCCAGCCGGTCCAGCGGAGCCACGGCCCTTGCCGTCACCACGTGGACGGGCTGCAACTTGCCCATGACCTCCTCGGCGCGACCGCGCACCACCGTCACATGGTCCAGGCCCAGCAGCTCGACGACTTCGGTGAGGAAGTTGGTCCGCCGCAGCAGAGGCTCCAGCAGCGTGATCTTCAGATCCTCCCGGACCAGGGCCAGGGGGATGCCCGGCAGCCCGGCCCCCGAACCGACATCGCAGACGGTCACGCTCTCCGGTACGACCTCCGAGAGCACGGCACAGTTCAGGATGTGCCGTTCCCACAGGCGGGGCACCTCGCGCGGACCGATGAGACCACGCTGCACACCCGCGTCGGCGAGCAGCTCGGCGTATCGGACCGCATCCTCGAAGCGATCACCGAACACCTCACGCGCCTCCTCGGGCGCAGGGGGAAGCTCCGCTGCCTCCGTCACGGGGGACCGTCCTTCCGTACCGCAAGAGCGCATGGAGCGCTGACCATCGGGACCACCAGAACTACAGGACTATCAGGCTGACAAAATTCGGCCCCGTCTGCTCAACAGACGGGGCCGGTGGAACGTAGGAACCGCTCAGGCGGGAAGCACGACGACGAAGCGCTGCGGCTCCTCGCCCTCGGACTCGCTGCGCAGTCCCGCGGCCTTGACGGCGTCGTGCACGACCTTGCGCTCGAACGGGGTCATCGGGTGGAGCTTCACCGGCTCGCCGGTGTTCTTCACGTCGGCCGCGGTCTTGGCACCCAGCTCGGAGAGCTCGGTGCGCTTCTTGGCGCGGTAGCCGGCGATGTCCAGCATCAGTCGGCTGCGGTCCCCGGTCTCCCGGTGCACGGCGAGGCGGGTGAGCTCCTGGAGCGCTTCCAGCACCTCACCGTCACGGCCGACGAGCTTCTGCAGGTCGCGTCCGCCGCTGTCGCTGATGATCGACACAGCGGCACGGTCGGCCTCGACATCCATGTCGATATCGCCGTCGAGATCGGCGATGTCCAGCAGACCCTCAAGGTAGTCCGCCGCGATCTCGCCCTCCTGCTCCAGGCGGGACAGGGTGTCTGCACCCTCGGCAGCGGCGGAGGTGGTGGTGCCTTCCGTCACGGGATGGACTCCTTCTTACTTCTTGGACGGGGACTTGGGCCGCTGCGGGCCCTTGCGCTGTCCGGACTGGGCCCTGCTGCGGGTACCGCCGGCGGGCTTCGGGGCGGCCTTCTTGGCAGCGGTGGCGGGCTTGGCGTCCTCGGGCTCGTCCGACTTGCTCAGCGAGGTCTTCGGCTCGGCCTCGTCGGCCGTGTCGTCGGCCGGCTTCGCACCGGTGGACTGGCGCTGGGACTTGGTCTGCCGCTTGGGCTGCTGGCGCCGGGGAGTGGTCGTGGTGGGCGTTCCGTCCTCGGACTCCACCGGGCTCTCGCCCTTCACCACAGTCCCGTCGGCCTGGGCCACGAGGCCCACCTTGGTGAGGCTGTTGATGAACTTGCGCTCGAACTCGTTGCGCTCGCGGCCCTTGGAGACGATCGCCTTGACGATGGCCTTCTCGCCCCGGCTGCGGGTCTTCTCGTGGTGCGTGACGTGCTTGGTCAGGCGCTCCAGGTAGGCGGCCTGGGCCTTGGAACCCGGGGTCGGGTTGTTGCGGATGACGTACATCTGCTGGCCCATGGTCCACACGTTGGTGGTCAGCCAGTAGACGAGGACGCCGACCGGGAAGTTGATGCCGAAGATGGCGAACATGACGGGGAAGACGTACATCAGCATCTTCTGCTGCTGCATGAACGGCGTCTTCACCGTGGTGTCGACGTTCTTCGTCATCAGCTGGCGCTGCGTGTAGAACTGCGACGCCGACATCAGCACGATCATGATCGCGGTGACGACCCGGACGTCGGTCAGCGTGGCACCGAGCGCCTCGACCTTGCTGCTGCTGTCCGTGAACTTCGCGGCCAGCGGGGCACCGAAGATGTGCGCCTTACGCGCGCTGGCGAGCAGCGAGTCGTTGATGACGCCGATCGTCGAGCCCGTCGCGATGCCGTTGAGCACGTGGTACAGGGCGAAGAAGAACGGGGACTGCGCCAGGATGGGAAGGCACGAGGAGAGCGGGTTGGTACCCGACTCCTTGTACAGCTTCATCATCTCTTCGGACTGACGCTGCTTGTCGTTCTTGTAGCGTTCCTGGATCTTCTTCATCTCGGGCTGCAAGGTCTGCATGGCCCGGGTCGCCTTGATCTGCTTCACGAAGAGCGGGATCAGACAGATGCGGATCAGGATCACCAGGGACACGATGGACAGGCCCCAGGCCCAGCCCGTGTCGGGACCGAAAACCTTCCCGTACACCGAGTGGAACTGGACGATGACCCAGGAAACGGGTGTCGTGATGAAGCTGAAAAGACTGGCAATCGTGTCCACTAATCATGCTCCTTGGGCATGGGACGGTGTCTCTGCGGCCGGGCTCGAAGGACTCAGCCCTTCAGTGGCCGTTTCGGCGGCGGAGGTCCCGCCCTTGTCTGCGCGCCGTGCGCCCCGCAGCATCTCGTGCCACCTCGGCCGCTTGCGCGGCGGGACATGGTCCACACCGCCGAGCGACCACGGATTGCACCGCAGGATGCGCCAAGCCGTGAGCGCGGTGCCCTTGATCGCGCCGTGCCGGTCGATGGCCGTATAGCCGTAGTGGGAGCACGACGGGTAGTACTTGCACACCGGCCCCAGCAGTGGACTGATCGTCCACTGGTACAGCTTGATCAGTGCCAGTAGCGGGTACTTCATCGCGCGCCCCCTCCCAGCAGCCGCTGAACGGCGGCATCCAGGTCTTGGGCCAGCTGTGCATGGTCGGCGTCGCCCGCTCCGGGCAGCGCTCGTACGACTACCAGGCTACCGGGGGGAAACAGAGCGACTCGCTCACGCATCAGATGGCGAAGTCTGCGCTTCACCTTGTTGCGCACCACGGCGCCGCCCACAGCCTTGCTGACGACGAAACCCGCACGCGTCGGGGGAGCGCTCTCCCCTGGCGCGTGCGGGTCCGTGACACCGCTACGAAAGTGGACGACGAGAAGCGGGCGGCCGGCCCGGCGACCCCGTCGTACCGCGGTCGCGAAGTCTTCGCGCCGCCTCAGCCGATGCTCGGTAGGCAGCACGACGTCATGACCTGATCGGGATCAGGCGGACAGGCTGGCGCGACCCTTGCCACGACGGTTCGCGAGAATCGCGCGACCGGCACGGGTACGCATCCGCAGGCGGAAGCCGTGGGTCTTGGCCCGACGACGGTTGTTCGGCTGGAAGGTGCGCTTGCTCACGAGGGGGCTCCAGAAATAAATCGGTGGTTGCGGGTGCCGTCCTGGCTGTCACCGTGCGCCCACGAGTAGCTCGCAGTAACGCCCGAGTGCACCGCTGACCGATCACCCAACGCGATCTGTGCCCATCGGAGGCAGGCGGCAGCAGCCATCGACAACTCGACCTGGTCACGGTACGCGGGGCTACGCCATCCGGTCAAACCAGCGGTCACAGCGAGACACTATCCACAGGCTGGGGACAACAACTTGAACCGCACCCGTCGCCCTGACTACCGTGGCTGGACTCTGATTCGTTCCTTTGTCCCCCGCCCCGACACCTTTTTCCCCCGCGTCCCACCCGATTTACATCCCGTCCCGTCCGCGAACCACACGTTCGTGGGACCCGTGAGAGAGCGTGCCCTGTGGCTGACGTACCTGCCGATCTTGCCGCAGTGTGGCCACGAGTGCTGGAGCAACTTCTCGGTGAGGGGCGTGGGCAGGGTGTCGAGACCAAGGACGAGCACTGGATCCGGCGCTGCCAGCCCCTGGCACTCGTCGCGGACACCGCACTGCTCGCCGTACCGAACGAGTTTGCGAAGGGCGTGCTCGAAGGCCGCCTCGCCCCGATCGTCAGCGAGACGCTGAGCCGCGAGTGCGGCCGGCCGATCCGTATCGCGATCACCGTCGACGACTCCGCGGGCGAGCCCCCGGGCCCGCCGACGCCCCCCGCCCCGCCCCAGCGCCGCTACGAGGAACCCGAGCAGAACCGGGACCCGTACGAGGGCGGCTACGGCCGTCATCGCGCCGAACCGCTGCCGGGCGGCCCCGGCGACCAGTTGCCCACCGCCCGCCCCGCCTACCCGTCGGAGTACCAGCGGCCCGAGCCCGGCGCCTGGCCGCGGCCGTCGCAGGACGACTACGGCTGGCAGCAGCAGCGGCTCGGCTTCCCCGAGCGCGATCCGTACGCGTCACCGTCCCAGGACCAGTACGCGCCGCCCGCGCCGGACCAGTACGGCCCGCCGTCCTCGGACCAGTACGGCACCCCTTCGAAGGACCAGTACGGCGCGCCGCCCCAGGACGCCTACCAGCCGCAGCAGGACCAGTACGCCCCGCCGGCTCAGGACTACCGCCCGCAGTCGATGGAGCGTCCGTCGTACGAGCAGCAGCGCGCGGAGTACGAGCAGTCGCGGGCCGAGTACGAGCAGTCCCGCGCGGAGTACAACCAGCGCGACGCGCGCCGCGATCTGTCCGACTCCCGCCCGTCGTCGAACTCCGGCCATGTGCACCGCGGCGGCCCGGGGTCGCCCGGTCCGCTGGGCTCGAAGCCCGCGCCGGCGGCCGGTCCGGGTGAGCCGACCGCGCGCCTGAACCCGAAGTACCTCTTCGACACGTTCGTCATCGGCGCCTCCAACCGCTTCGCGCACGCCGCCGCGGTCGCTGTGGCCGAGGCGCCCGCGAAGGCGTACAACCCCCTGTTCATCTACGGGGAGTCGGGGCTCGGCAAGACGCACCTGCTGCACGCGATCGGGCACTACGCGCGAAGCCTGTACCCCGGCACGCGCGTGCGGTACGTCAGCTCCGAGGAGTTCACCAACGAGTTCATCAACTCCATCCGCGACGGCAAGGGCGACAGCTTCCGCAAGCGGTACCGCGAGATGGACATCCTCCTTGTCGACGACATCCAGTTCCTCGCGGACAAGGAGTCGACGCAGGAGGAGTTCTTCCACACGTTCAACACGCTCCACAACGCGAACAAGCAGATCGTGCTCTCCAGCGACCGGCCGCCCAGGCAGCTGGTCACGCTGGAGGACCGGCTGCGGAACCGTTTCGAGTGGGGCCTGACCACCGACGTCCAGCCGCCCGAGCTGGAGACCCGTATCGCCATCCTTCGTAAGAAGGCGGTGCAGGAGCAGCTCAACGCCCCACCGGAGGTGCTGGAGTTCATCGCCTCCCGCATCTCGCGCAACATCCGCGAGCTGGAGGGGGCGCTGATCCGGGTGACGGCGTTCGCGTCGCTCAACCGGCAGCCGGTGGACCTCGGTCTCACCGAGATCGTCCTCAAGGACCTCATCCCCGGTGGCGAGGACTCGACCCCGGAGATCACCGCGTCGGCGATCATGGGGGCGACCGCCGACTACTTCGGCATCACGGTCGAGGACCTGTGCGGCAGTTCGCGCGGACGCCAGCTGGTCACGGCCCGGCAGATCGCCATGTACGTGTGCCGCGAACTGACCGATCTCTCCCTGCCGAAGATCGGCGCGCAGTTCGGCGGTCGCGACCACACCACCGTCATGCACGCGGACCGCAAGATCCGCGCCCTCATGGCCGAGCGCCGCTCCATCTACAACCAGGTCACGGAACTGACCAACCGCATCAAGAACGGCTGACAGCCGCGGAGTCACTCCTCCGACCGCAGTGGCTCTACGACATCGAAGGGCGCCCCGGGTCTTCTCCCGGGGCGCCCTTCGACTTTCCGCGACAGCCCACGGAGGGGACGTAACGGATTGCCAGGGACGCCCCGCGAAGCGGTCGAGTCGAAGCCGCGCCCGAGGACGCCGAAGCCGATCCGAAGCCGACGCGGAGCCCGCCCGAAGCCTGCCTGGCGCCCGCCCGAAGCTTGCCTGGCGCCCATCCGGAGCCGTTCCGGAGAGGGTTCGCCGCCTCCGCGCAGCCACCCATCCACCACCCGCTGTTCGAATACCCGCCGGGTTACGGCCGCCCTCCACAGATTTGGGGACTTTCTTCCGTCCACATCCTGGGGACTGCGAAGTTGTCCAGAACGTGTCCACAGGCCTCGCGGGTGAGAGACCATCAGTCCAGGTCAGGTGCTTGTGGATTCGTGGACAAAAGATCTCCACAGGCTGTGGATGAATCCGTGATCCACAGGCTGGGGACGGAGTTGTCCACCGACAACCCACAGGCTGGGGCCGGTTGTCCCCAGCGATCCCCAGCTTCTCCACACCGCTGTCCACTGTTCGGCAACGCGACGCGCCACCTCACCGTGTCGAGTGAAAGGCGTCACACGAAGGTGCCGGGTTGGGCTGTGGGAAAGGTGGGTAAAGCTGGGGACGGCGCTGGGGAGAAGTGGCCCTCGGCTGTGCATGGGGTGTGCAGAACTTTCCGTTCTCCACAGAAACCCGAGGTTGTCCACCGTCGTCACCCACAGGACCAGTGGACAAAATTCCCGCTCTGAGCTGGGAAAACGGGGTTATCCACGGTATCCACAGCCCCTACTACTACTAGCGACTAGAGAGAGCTGGGAAACCGTTTCGAAGCGGGGCCTGTGCACAACTCGCGCTTCGTCGCCCGACCGCCCCTCGTCACGACTTGACCCCGAGAGGCACCTACTGTCAGTGCGGTGCGTCAGACTGTTCCCCGTTGTCCTTCCCCTCACAGGGACCGACGACACCGAGACAGACGACGAAGCCAGGCAGGCCTAGAAGCGCCGGCAACAGCAGGAGGCGGCAACAGTGAAGATCCGGGTGGAACGCGACGTACTCGCGGAGGCAGTTGCCTGGGCGGCACGCAGCCTCCCGGCCCGTCCGCCGGCGCCGGTCCTCGCCGGCCTCCTGCTGAAGTCCGAGGAGGGGCAGCTGAGCCTGTCCAGCTTCGACTACGAGGTCTCCGCGCGCGTGTCGGTCGACGCGGAGGTCGAGGAGGAGGGCACCGTCCTCGTCTCCGGCCGGCTGCTCGCCGACATCTGCCGCGCCCTCCCCAACCGGCCGGTGGAGATTTCCACAGACGGTGTACGGGCGACGGTGGTCTGCGGCTCGTCCCGCTTCACCCTGCACACACTGCCTGTGGAGGAGTACCCGGCGCTGCCGCAGATGCCGGGCGCGACCGGCACCGTCCCCGGTGAGGTGTTCGCCTCGGCCGCCGCCCAGGTGGCCATCGCCGCCGGGCGCGACGACACGCTGCCCGTCCTCACCGGTGTGCGCATCGAGATCGAGGGCGACACGGTGACGCTGGCGTCCACCGACCGCTACCGCTTCGCGGTCCGCGAGTTCCTGTGGAAGCCGGAGAACCCGGAGGCGTCCGCGGTCGCCCTGGTGCCCGCCAAGACGCTCCTGGACACCGCCAAGGCGCTCACGAGCGGCGACAGCGTGATCCTGGCGCTCTCCGGCTCGGGCGCGGGCGAGGGCCTCATCGGCTTCGAGGGCGCCGGTCGCCGTACGACGACCCGTCTCCTGGAGGGTGACCTCCCGAAGTACCGCTCGCTGTTCCCCACGGAGTTCAACTCCATCGCGGTGATCGAGACCGCCCCCTTCGTGGAGGCCGTCAAGCGCGTGGCCCTGGTTGCCGAGCGCAACACCCCGGTGCGGCTGAGCTTCGAGCAGGGCGTGCTGATCCTGGAGGCCGGTTCCAGCGACGACGCACAGGCTGTGGAGCGCGTCGACGCGCAGCTGGAGGGCGACGACGTGTCGATCGCCTTCAACCCGACGTTCCTGCTCGACGGCCTGAGCGCCATCGACTCCCCGGTGGCCCAGCTGTCCTTCACGACCTCGACCAAGCCCGCGCTGCTCAGCGGCAAGCCGGCCCTGGACGCCGAGGCGGACGAGGCCTACAAGTACCTGATCATGCCGGTCCGCCTCAGCGGCTGACCGGTGGGACGAGAACACCGCAGGTCGGGGCAGACCGCCCGGTACTTCTGAGCGCGTATGCCCACAGGTGTGCATGAGCGTCCGGGTTTAGGCTCGGACACAGGTACGCAAGTGCCCTCATGCCACGTCGCACCCTAAGGAACAACTGATGGAGCTCGGTCTCGTCGGCCTCGGCAAGATGGGCGGCAACATGCGCGAGCGCATCCGCCGCGCAGGCCACACCGTCATCGGATACGACCGCAACCCGGACCTCGCCGATGTCCACAGCCTGGGAGAGCTTGTGGACCGCCTCAAGGGCCCCCGCGTGGTGTGGGTGATGGTCCCGGCCGGTGCCGCCACCCAGTCGACCGTCGACGAGCTGGGCGAGCTCCTGGAGCCCGGTGACGTCGTCGTGGACGGCGGCAACTCGCGGTGGACGGACGACGAGAAGCACGCCGAGGAGCTGGGTGCCAAGGGCATCGGCTTCGTCGACGCGGGCGTCTCCGGCGGGGTGTGGGGCCTGAAGAACGGCTACGCCCTGATGGTCGGCGGCGACGCCGAGAACATCGCCAAGGTCCAGCCCGTCTTCGACGCCCTCAAGCCCGAGGGCGAGTTCGGCTTCGTCCACGCCGGCAAGGTCGGCGCCGGGCACTTCTCCAAGATGGTCCACAACGGCATCGAGTACGCCATGATGCAGGCCTACGCCGAGGGCTGGGAACTCCTGGAGAAGGTCCACTCCGTCACCGACGTCCGCGAGGTCTTCCGCTCCTGGCAGGAAGGCACCGTCATCCGCTCCTGGCTCCTCGACCTCGCCGTCAACGCCCTGGACGACGACGAGCACCTCGACAAGCTCAAGGGCTACGCGGAGGACTCCGGCGAGGGCCGCTGGACGGTGGAGGCCGCCATCGACAACGCCGTACCGCTGCCCGCCATCACCGCCTCCCTCTTCGCCCGCTTCGCCTCCCGCCAGGACGACTCGCCGCAGATGAAGATGATCGCGGCCCTGCGCAACCAGTTCGGCGGCCACGCCGTCGAGACCAAGTAATCCACAGATCCACGGGCCCGGGCCCGTGGATCCACAACCTGGGGGAGGTCGGCGAACGACCATGCACGTCACGCATCTGTCGCTGGCCGACTTCCGCTCCTACGCCGGGGTCGACGTCCCGCTCGACCCCGGCGTCACCGCGTTCGTGGGCCCGAACGGACAGGGCAAGACCAACCTCGTCGAGGCGATCGGCTATCTCGCCACCCTGGGCAGCCACCGCGTCTCCTCCGACGCCCCGCTGGTCCGGGTGGGCGCCGACCGCGCGATCATCCGGGCGCAGGTCCGGCAGGGCGAGCGGCAGCAACTGGTCGAGCTGGAACTGAACCCCGGCCGCGCCAACCGCGCCCGCATCAACCGGTCCTCGCAGGTCAGACCCCGTGACGTGCTGGGCATCGTACGGACTGTGCTGTTCGCGCCCGAGGATCTCGCCCTGGTGAAGGGGGATCCCGGGGAGCGACGGCGTTTTCTGGACGAGCTGATCACCGCGCGGTCGCCGCGCATGGCCGGGGTGCGGTCCGACTACGAACGGGTGCTGAAGCAGCGCAACACCCTGCTGAAATCGGCCGCGTTGGCGCGGCGGCACGGCGGGCGGTCGATGGACCTGTCCACGCTCGACGTGTGGGACCAGCATCTCGCGCGCGTGGGGGCCGAGTTGCTCGCCCAGCGGCTGGATCTGATCGCCGCGCTCCAGCCCCTCGCCGACAAGGCCTACGAGCAACTGGCGCCCGGCGGCGGCCCGGTGGCGCTGGAGTACAAGCCGTCGGCGCCCGGTGAGGCGCACACCCGCGAGGACCTCTACGAGCAGCTGATGGCGGCGATCGGCGAGGCCCGCAAGCAGGAGATCGAGCGGGGCGTCACCCTCGTAGGACCGCATCGGGACGATCTGGTCCTGAAACTCGGGCAGTTGCCGGCCAAGGGGTACGCCTCGCACGGGGAGTCCTGGTCGTACGCGCTGGCGCTGCGGCTCGCGTCGTACGACCTGCTCAGGGCCGAGGGGAACGAGCCGGTGCTCGTGCTCGACGACGTGTTCGCGGAGCTGGACACGCGCCGCCGGGAGCGGCTGGCCGAGCTGGTGGCGCCCGGCGAGCAGGTGCTGGTGACGGCGGCCGTCGACGACGACGTACCGCATGTGCTGGTGGGGACGCGGTACAGCGTGGCGGAGGGGGCGGTGGAGCGCGTATGAGCACCGACGAGCCCTCCCCGCGCCCCGCACCCGCGAAGGGCGCCGAGCCCTCCGGTGTGGACCTCGCGCGCGTGGCGCTGCGCGCCGCCAAGGAGCAGGCACGCGCGCGTGGGGACGCGGCGCAGCAGAAGAAGCAGGCGCGGCGCGGGGGCCTGCGCTCCGGCGCGCGCGCCGACGGCCGCGACCCGATGGCGCTCGGTGCCGCGATCAACCGGCTGCTGAACGAACGCGGCTGGGAGACACCGGCCGCGGTGGGCGGTGTGATGGGCCGCTGGCCGCAGATCGTCGGCGAGAACCTGGCCAAGCACTGCGTCCCGGAGCGGTACGACGAGGACGAGCGGATCCTGGTCGTGCAGTGCGACTCCACGGCCTGGGCGACCCAGCTGAGGCACCTCACGCCCACGCTCGTGGCCAGGCTGAACGAGGACCTGGGGCACGGCACCGTACGGATGATCAAGGTGCTCAACCCCGGTGGACCGGCCCGCCGCTACGGCCCGCTGCGGGCTCCCGGCAGCACGGGTCCCGGCGACACCTATGGGTGACTGACATCACAGCGCTCGCCCGCGCGGGCGACCGGACGCGGTTGCGAACGACGACCTGACCCAGGAGTAGCAAAGGGTTCATACCCGGAAGCGCTGAGTGCCGCTGTAAGCCTCTTTGAGCCCCGTTCCGCATATGGGGAGTCGGGAGAGACCGGTTGAGGGCGGCACATGAGGACTCAGGTACCGGCAAACCCCCATCACTGTCGGCGCTACCGGTAGACTGGAAGCAATCCCGCCCCACTTGTGGGACACACACCGAGCAACGCTGACTAAGGCTTACCAACGCAACACGCCGCAGCCGCTCCGGCCACCCCGCCGGGAGCCTGGCTTGTGCTGTGCCAGAAAGGGCGCTTCGTGGCCGATTCCGGCAACCCCAACGAGAACATCCCGTCCACCGACGCAGGCGCCGACGCCGAGGCCCGCACCTCGAACGGCGAGGTCACGGCCTCGTACGACGCCAGCGCGATCACCGTCCTCGAAGGGCTGGACGCGGTCCGCAAGCGACCCGGTATGTACATCGGCTCGACCGGTGAGCGAGGCCTGCACCACCTGGTGCAGGAGGTCGTCGACAACTCCGTCGACGAGGCGCTGGCCGGCCACGCGGACACGATCGACGTCACGATCCTGCACGACGGCGGCGTGCGCGTCATCGACAACGGCCGCGGCATCCCGGTGGGCATCGTCCCGTCCGAGGGCAAGCCCGCCGTCGAGGTCGTGCTGACCGTGCTGCACGCGGGCGGCAAGTTCGGCGGCGGCGGCTACGCGGTCTCCGGCGGTCTGCACGGCGTGGGTGTCTCCGTCGTGAACGCGCTGTCCAGCAAGGTCGCCGTCGAGGTCAGGACCGACGGCCACCGCTGGACGCAGGACTACAAGCTGGGCGTCCCCACGGCCCCGCTCGCCCAGCACGAGGCCACGGACGAGACCGGTACGTCGGTCACCTTCTGGGCCGACCCGGACGTCTTCGAGACGACCGAGTACTCCTTCGAGACGCTGTCGCGGCGCTTCCAGGAGATGGCGTTCCTCAACAAGGGTTTGACGATCAAACTCACCGACGAACGCGAGCTGGCGAAGGCCACGGCCGGTGCCGACGAGGCGGGTGCGGACGAGAAGGACGAGGTCAAGTCCGTCACGTACCACTACGAGGGCGGCATCGTCGACTATGTGACGTACCTCAACTCCCGCAAGGGAGACGTGATCCACCCGACGGTCATCGACCTGGAGGCGGAGGACAAGGACAAGAGCCTGTCCCTTGAGGTCGCGATGCAGTGGAACAGTGGTTACAGCGAGGGTGTGTACTCCTTCGCCAACATCATCCACACGCACGAGGGCGGCACGCACGAAGAGGGCTTCCGGGCCGCGCTGACGTCCCTGATCAACAAGTACGCGCGCGACAAGAAGCTGCTCCGCGAGAAGGACGACAACCTCACGGGTGACGACATCCGCGAGGGTCTGACCGCGATCATCTCGGTGAAGCTGGCCGAGCCCCAGTTCGAGGGCCAGACGAAGACCAAGCTCGGCAACACCGAGGCGAAGACCTTCGTCCAGAAGGCGGTCTACGAGCACCTGAACGACTGGCTGGACCGCAACCCGAACGAGGCCTCGGACATCATCCGCAAGGGCATCCAGGCGGCCACCGCGCGCGTGGCGGCCCGCAAGGCCCGCGACCTGACCCGTCGCAAGGGCCTCCTGGAGACCGCGTCCCTGCCGGGCAAGCTCTCCGACTGCCAGTCGAACGACCCCACCAAGTGCGAGATCTTCATCGTCGAGGGCGACTCCGCCGGCGGCTCGGCCAAGTCCGGCCGCAACCCGCAGTACCAGGCGATCCTCCCGATCCGGGGCAAGATCCTCAACGTCGAGAAGGCCAGGATCGACAAGATCCTCCAGAACCAGGAGATCCAGGCACTGATCTCCGCCTTCGGCACCGGGGTCCACGAGGACTTCGACATCGCCAGGCTGCGCTATCACAAGATCATCCTGATGGCGGACGCCGACGTCGACGGACAGCACATCAGCACCCTGCTGCTGACCTTCCTGTTCCGCTTCATGCGACCGCTGGTCGAGGCCGGGCACGTGTTCCTGTCGCGCCCCCCGCTCTACAAGATCAAGTGGGGCCGTGACGACTTCGAGTACGCCTACTCGGACCGCGAGCGCGACGCCCTGATCGAGCTGGGCCGGCAGAACGGCAAGCGCATCAAGGAAGACTCGATCCAGCGCTTCAAGGGTCTCGGCGAGATGAACGCCGAGGAGCTGCGCGTCACCACGATGGACCAGGAGCACCGCGTCCTCGGCCAGGTCACCCTGGACGACGCCGCCCAGGCCGACGACCTGTTCTCGGTCCTCATGGGCGAGGACGTCGAGGCGCGCCGCCAGTTCATCCAGCGCAACGCCAAGGACGTCCGCTTCCTCGACATCTGAGTCGGTCTCAGCTGACCGCACCAGGAAGGATCTTGACCAGCAATGGCCGACGAGAACACTCCCGCCACCCCTGAAGAGGGCGGCGAACTCGCGATGCGCATCGAGCCCGTCGGGCTTGAGACGGAGATGCAGCGCTCGTATCTCGACTACGCGATGTCCGTCATCGTGTCGCGCGCCCTGCCCGACGTACGGGACGGCCTCAAGCCCGTCCACCGCCGCGTCCTGTACGCCATGTACGACGGCGGCTACCGGCCCGAGAAGGGCTTCTACAAGTGCGCCCGCGTCGTCGGCGACGTCATGGGCAACTACCACCCGCACGGCGACTCCTCGATCTACGACGCGCTGGTCCGCCTCGCGCAGCCGTGGTCGATGCGGATGCCGCTGGTGGACTCGAACGGCAACTTCGGCTCCCCGGGCAACGACCCCGCCGCCGCCATGCGCTACACCGAGTGCAAGCTCGCGCCGCTGTCCATGGAGATGGTCCGTGACATCGACGAGGAGACCGTCGACTTCACGGACAACTACGACGGCCGCTCCCAGGAGCCGACCGTCCTGCCGGCCCGCTTCCCGAACCTGTTGATCAACGGCTCGGCGGGCATCGCGGTCGGCATGGCCACCAACATCCCGCCGCACAACCTCCGTGAGGTCGCGGCGGGCGCCCAGTGGTGCCTGGAGAACCCCGACGCCTCCCACGAGGAACTGCTCGACGCGCTGATCGAGCGCATCAAGGGCCCCGACTTCCCGACCGGCGCGCTCGTCGTCGGCCGCAAGGGCATCGAGGAGGCGTACCGCACGGGCCGCGGCTCGATCACCATGCGCGCGGTCGTCGAGGTCGAGGAGATCCAGAACCGCCAGTGCCTGGTGGTCACCGAACTCCCCTACCAGACCAACCCCGACAACCTCGCGCAGAAGATCGCCGACCTGGTGAAGGACGGCAAGGTCGGCGGCATCGCGGACGTCCGCGACGAGACCTCGTCCCGTACCGGCCAGCGCCTGGTCATCGTCCTGAAGCGGGACGCGGTCGCCAAGGTCGTCCTGAACAACCTCTACAAGCACACCGACCTCCAGTCGAACTTCAGCGCCAACATGCTGGCCTTGGTCGACGGGGTGCCGAGGACCCTCTCCCTGGACGCGTTCATCCGGCACTGGGTGGCGCACCAGATCGAGGTCATCGTCCGCCGGACGAAGTTCCGGCTGCGCAAGGCCGAGGAGCGGGCGCACATCCTGCGCGGCCTCCTGAAGGCCCTGGACGCCATCGACGAGGTCATCGCGCTGATCCGGCGCAGCGACACCGTGGAGATCGCGCGCACGGGCCTGATGGGCCTCCTGGAGATCGACGAGATCCAGGCGAACGCCATCCTGGAGATGCAGCTCCGCCGACTGGCCGCCCTGGAGCGCCAGAAGATCATCCAGGAGCACGACGAACTCCAGGCGAAGATCGCCGAGTACAACGAGATCCTCGCCTCCCCGGTCCGCCAGCGCGGCATCGTCAGCGAGGAACTCGCCGCGATCGTCGAGAAGTTCGGCGACGACCGCAAGACGATGCTGGTGCCCTTCGACGGTGACATGTCCATCGAGGACCTCATCGCCGAGGAGGACATCGTCGTCACCATCTCGCGCGGCGGCTACGTCAAGCGCACCAAGACGGACGACTACCGCTCCCAGAAGCGCGGCGGCAAGGGCGTGCGGGGCGCGAAGCTCAAGGAAGACGACATCGTCGACCACTTCTTCGTGTCGACGACCCACCACTGGCTGCTGTTCTTCACCAACAAGGGCCGCGTCTACCGCGCGAAGGCCTACGAACTCCCGGACGCCGGCCGCGACGCGCGCGGACAGCACGTGGCGAACCTGCTCGCCTTCCAGCCGGACGAGGCCATCGCGGAGATCCTCGCGATCCGCGACTACGAGGCGGCGCCCTACCTGGTCCTCGCGACCAAGGGGGGATTGGTGAAGAAGACGCCTCTGAAGGATTACGATTCGCCCCGTTCCGGCGGTGTCATCGCGATCAACCTCCGTGAGACGGAGGACGGTTCCGACGACGAACTGATCGGTGCCGAACTCGTCTCGTCCGAGGACGATCTGCTGCTGATCAGCAAGAAGGCACAGTCGATCAGGTTCACCGCGACGGACGACGCCCTGCGCCCCATGGGGCGTGCCACCTCCGGTGTCAAGGGCATGAGTTTCCGCGAGGGCGACCAGCTTCTCTCGATGAATGTTGTTCGACCCGGTACGTTCGTGTTCACTGCCACAGACGGCGGGTACGCGAAGCGCACCGCCGTCGACGAGTACCGCGTCCAGGGTCGCGGCGGCCTGGGTATCAAGGCCGCCAAGATCGTCGAGGACCGCGGTTCTCTCGTCGGCGCGCTGGTGGTCGAGGAGACCGACGAGATCCTCGCCATCACGCTGTCCGGCGGTGTGATTCGTACGCGAGTCAACGAGGTCAGGGAGACGGGCCGTGACACCATGGGCGTCCAACTGATCAACCTGGGCAAGCGCGATGCCGTAGTCGGTATCGCTCGTAACGCCGAGGCGGGATCCGAGGCGGAGGAAGTCGCCGGCGACGAAGCCGTCGACGAGACCGCCGAGGGTGTCGCGACCACCGGCACTGACGAGGGTGACGCACCCTCGGTCGAGTAGCACGAGGAGAGAGTCATCGTGAGCGGAGCCACGGGCGCCGGATCGACCGGTACGGACACGGACGGCGGCGGCCGTGGCTCCGCCGCGAACACGACAGATCCGCACACGACCCAACTGCGTGCGATCGATGTGAAGAAGGCGGACCCGCAAGGGTCCGACCCGCATGGATCCCAGGGGGGCGCCGTGTCGGACACCAGAGGTCCGGGGGCCCAGCAGCAGCCCGCCGGGGCCGGCGCGAAGGCTCCGGCCCAGCAGGCCGGGCCCGCACCGGCCGCGCCGCCGTCCGCCGCGCCGCACGGCGCTCCGCAGCCGGGTTCACCGCTCCCCGGTGAGCGTCAGCAGCCGCAGCAGCCCGCGGGGCCGTACCACCCGCCGCAGGCCTACCCCACGCAGGGACCGGCCGCGGCCCAGAGCGGTGCCGTACGGCGTCCGCGCACGGGCGCGCGCACCGCGCCGCGCACCCGCAAGGCGCGCCTGCGGGTGGCCAAGGCCGACCCGTGGTCGGTGATGAAGGTCAGCTTCCTGCTCTCCATCGCGCTGGGCATCTGCACGGTCGTGGCGTCGGCGGTGCTGTGGATGGTCATGGACGCGATGGGGGTCTTCTCGACGGTCGGCGGCACGATCTCGGAGGCGACCGGCTCGAACGAGTCGAACGGCTTCGACCTCCAGTCCTTCCTGTCCCTCCCGCACGTCCTGACCTTCTCGGCGATCATCGCGGTCATCGACGTCGTCCTCGCGACGGCCCTCGCGACCCTCGGCGCGTTCATCTACAACCTGTCCGCCGGCTTCGTCGGCGGCATCGAGCTCACGCTCGCCGAGGACGAGTGAGAAGCAGGGTGAACGGAGGCTGAAACCTCCGCGGGCGGTCCTGTGACTATCGATTTTGGGACTGCCCATGTCGTGCGCTAATCTTCAGGAGTCAGCGCGCGGGACACACCCCGCAGAGCGCGGCGGGGCTATAGCTCAGTTGGTTAGAGCGCATCCCTGATAAGGATGAGGCCACAGGTTCAAATCCTGTTAGCCCCACCAGCACGAAGACCCTCAACCGGCCACGGTTGGGGGTTTTTGGCGTCTACGGCGAATACAGGTCCGGCGGTGGGAGCCGCGCCATCGCATGTCCCCAGCTCGCGGTACGACGTGGACGCAGGGGGAGTCGTCGGAGTCGTCGTGAAGCCGCACAGGACACAGCAGCTGGTGCTGTGGAGCACGTGGGAGTCGATGGGGCCACATCCGGTCTTGAGGTGTGTCTGTCGGGCGGCGACGGACGGCCAAGGGGCCTGAGCCACGCTGGGGTTCCCATTCCCGGGGCCAGTCGCCTGCGGTCGGCCCGGGGTTCTCAGGGGCTTTTCTGGGGCTTCTTCGGAACTTCTCAGAGGCTTCTTCGGTGCTTCTCTGGAGCGTTGTGCGCGAGTTCGGGGTCGTGCGTGGTGTGTGACGGGAGGGGCCTCGGGGCGTCAGCCCTGGAGCGGGGCCGTCAGGGTGGCCGACTGATCGGCGGGGGCCGGTTGTTCGGCGGGGGCGACGGTCTCCGTCGTCTCGTCCGACTCCGCGGGCGAGCGGTGGCGGCAGCTGGGGGACTTG
Organism: Streptomyces sp. NPDC091280; assembly: GCF_044768565.1. Classification (NCBI taxonomy): domain Bacteria; kingdom Bacillati; phylum Actinomycetota; class Actinomycetes; order Kitasatosporales; family Streptomycetaceae; genus Streptomyces; species Streptomyces sp. NPDC091280. Next base: position 416,568 of record NZ_JBIVUZ010000003.1, on the reverse strand, counting down.
CCGTGGGCCTCGGCGCGGATGCGCTGCTTCATCGTGGGCGGCAGGGACCTGGTGAAGGACCAGGGGGAGATCGTCGGCGCCGCCGGCTGCTCGGTCGCGCAGGTGGCGGTCGCTTCCGACCGGGACGTCACGGCGGTGGCGGCCGTCGCGGTGATCGTGATGAGTCCGAGCGCGGTGCACAGAGAGATGAATGCGGTGACGAAGGCGGTCCACAGCTTCATGACCTTGTTCTGAGGCATGGCCCCTCACTTTCAGGTTGGGCGATTTGCGTACTTTCCTCATGATGTGTATGGCGACCGTGAAGTGTGGGACCGCCGGTCGTGGCGCGTCGATGTTCTGATGAACACCACTCGGATGGGCGCAAGAGCCCCGAAAAGTGCAGGAAAATGGAGATCGCGGACCAAATTAACGGTCCGTGGGGATGTGATCACCCTCCGATCGGAGCGGTTCCATCCGCTTCTACTGCGCTGTCCCGGGCGGGAGTTGGCCGCGGAGGCAGGTCACCGATCGGTATCGGTCGGTGTGTATAGTCGGGCGCCAGAGGTCCCCTACGTCAAGGAAAGACGAGGTCGCGCGGTGAAGAAGCTTCTCCTGGTCGCACTGGCCGCCATCGGCGGGCTCCTCGTGTACCGCCAGATCCAGGCGGATCGCGCCGAGCAGGATCTGTGGACGGAGGCGACCGACTCCGTGCCCACGGGTTCGTGAGTACCGAGATCCAGTTCTGAGCACGCCCCGACCGCTCGGCGGTCGGGGCTTTGTGTTGCGCCACCGCGCGGACCGGGCTACGGCCACCACGACCCGGGCGTTTCGGACGCTCGCGCGCATTGCCCTGATGCCACGCGCGCGTGCGGGGCAGGATGGGCCACGTCCGGAGCAACGACGAGGGGTGACGCGTGATGGGGCGGCGGCGTACGGCGTGGTGGCGGACGACGCGAGCACAGGGCGGCGACCGTACGCCCGTCGCCGAGGCGGCGGCCGTACGACGCGTCGGTGTCGTACGACCAGTGGGAGCCCGGGTCGGGCGCACACCCCGTAGGGGTCTCGTACGACGTGCCGGTGTCCTCGCCGCCGTGCTGTGCGCGACGGTCGCCCTCGCCGGGCAGCCCGCCACCGCCGCCGGGGCGCCGGGCTCCTACGGCTACGACAAGAGCGACAAGGCCGTCGACGGAGCGACCGGCACCGCCGACGCCGTAGGCCTGAATCCCGGTGGGACGTACCGGAGTTCCCTCCCGAAGGGCGCCGGTCTCTACTACGGCCTCACTCTCGACGCCGTGTCCGACGTCTACGTCTCCGTCACCGCCGTGCCCCCGGCCGGCGCCACGGTCGCCGCCACGGACGGCATCAGGGTGTCGCTGCGGAACGCGGCGGGCGCCGGCTGCACCCACCAGAGCGCCACCTTCGGGGCCAGCAGGAGCCCGCACCCCGTGGCCGCCTGGGCCGCCCGGGAGACGGGCCGGGCGCTGTGCAAGGGGTCCGGGCAGTACTACGTCCTCGTCGAACGCGTCGACGCCTCCGGCTCCTCGTCGGACACCTGGGGACTGGAACTCACCGTGGTGTCGGAACCGCCGCTCACCCGGGCCGGGACGTCCGACGCGCCCCAGGTCTGGGACTCCGCGTCGCCCGAGCCCGTCACGGGGGAGGCCCGGAGCCGGGCGGGCGGTCCGGGCTTCGCCGGGGCGGTCGCCGTCGGACAAGGGGTGTGGCGGGGTGACATCGCGCCCGGCGGGACCCTCTTCTACAAGGTGCCGGTCGACTGGGGCCAGCAGCTCTCCGTCACCGCCGACCTGGAATCCTCGAACGCCGGCGCCGGCTATGTGAGCCGCGCGCTGGACCTGGCGCTCTACAACCCCGTGCGCGCCTCCGTCGACGAGACGGGCGTCAGCTATCAGGGCGGCCCGAGATCGGCCGCCCTCGAAGCCCTGCCGCCCGTCGAGTACCGTAACCGCTACTTCGTCGTCGACCACGAGAGCGGGATGCGCTTCGCCGGGTCGTACTACGTCGTCGTGCATCTCGCCGCGCAGGTGGCCGACGACTTCGGCCAGGGGCCGTTCCCGGTGACGCTGCGCGTGCGCGTCGCCGGTACGGCGCACGGCGGGCCCGGATACGCGGGTCGGGCCGACCCCCGGAACGTCTTCGACGTCACCGCGCAGGACCGCACCGCGGCCGTGACGGGCGGCGGCGGGGGAGGCGGCACCGCGATGAAGGTGCTCGCGGTGGCCGGGATCGGCGCGGGCAGCGTGCTGTTGGCGACGCTCGGCGGGTGGACGGTCGCCGCCAGGCGCCGGGCTGCGGTGCAGTGACCGCGGTGCAGTGACCGCGCCCCGCTGACACCGGTCTGTCCGACGCGAGTCAGACGCGGGTCAGCGCCCAGAACCCCACGGCGTAGCAGGCCAGGGCCAGCAGCAGCACCGGTATCGCCACCTTCGCGGGCGGCCCGGGACGACGCCGGGCCCGCCGCCCGCCACGCTGCTGCGCGACCGGCGGCGCGGTGGGCGGAACCAGCGGGACCTGGGCGGTGTAGGAGGCGGTGGGGGACTCGGCCCGCGGGGGCGGCAGGTGGAAGCTCCCGGTGTCCGACATCGGCGTCGGGGTGGGCGTCGGAGTAGGTGTCGGCGTCGGCGTCGGCATTGGGATCGGGTTCGGGATCGGGCTCAGTGTCGAGGCCGACGGACGGGAGATGTCCTGGCGCGGGTCGAGGAGGCCGGAGTCCGCGCCGCCCGCACCGGTACCCGAACCCGTACCCGTACCTGTACCGGTCGAAGTCGCCCCTGCCGAAGTCGCCCCCGTGTCCACCCCGGAGGCCCGTTTCAGCGGCCCCTCGGGCGCGAACCCCTCCGGTAGCGGCCCCACTTGGTCGAAGATCTCGATCAGCTCGTCGTCGGGGCCGGGCTCCGGCAGGAGTTCCACGGCCGCCGCGAGCGCCTTGCGCGCCCCCGTGGCCGTCCGGAAGCGAGCCTGCGGATCGGGTTGCAGCAACATCGCCACGACCTGCCACAGCGGCTCGGGAACGCCCTTGGGCGCCCCCGGGGTCCCGTGCTCGGCGAAGTACTGGATGAGCGCCTTGGAGTCCGGCTTGGCCCCCTCCAGCAGATACAACGCCACCAGTCCTACGGCGAACAGGTCGGCGGGGAAGTCGGGTTCGGCGCCCATCATCTGCTCGGGCGCGAGATAACCCGGCGTGCCCACCACGAGGTTGGTCTCCGTCAGGCGGGCCTCGCCCAGCCGCATCGCGATGCCGAAGTCGGACAGCCGCAGCCGCGGGCGACCCGTGCCGGTGGCTTCGAGGAGCAGGTTGGCGGGCTTGATGTCCCGGTGCACGACGCCTTCCGCGTGCACCGCGGCGAGGCCGGAGAGGAGCTGGTCGAGCAGGGTGCAGACGAACGCGGGCGGCAGGGGGCCGTAGTCCCCGATGAGGTGGACCAGCGAACCGCCGGCCACCAGGTCCATGGTGAACAGGACCTTGTCGTCGTCGGCGGCCCAGCTGGCCGGTGCGAGCACATGGGGGTGGTCGATCCGCAGCGCCTGTTCGCGGACGAAGCGCAGCAGCGAGTGCGCGTCGCTCTGCTGAAGGACCTTGGCCGCGACGTAGCGGCGCCTGCGGTGGTCCCAGGCGCGCCAGACCGCCCCGACACCTCCGCGCCCGATCGGGTCGACCAGTTCGTACCGGCCGGCGAAGACCTCACCCATGGCTGTCCGTCGCTCCTCCCCCTGCGGCTACCTCCGTTGCTTCCCCCGAGACGAGCGATACGACTCCCCCGTACGGCAGTTGCCGTGCGCCCGGCTGCCGAACCCCCGATCGACGGCCGGGCCGTGCCGCTCAGCTCTGGTGGGACTGGTAGTGCGCGACCGCGTCGGAGGTACGGCCCGCGCCGTACACCCGGAGGAACTCTGCCAGTTCGGGGTGGCTCGGGGCGAGGGTGTCCGCCGCGTCGATGATGTCGCCGGCGGCGGCCACCGAGCGCAGCAGCGACTGGATCTCGCGGACCACGCGTTTGACCGTGGGCGCGCCCGAACTGCTCGTCGTGGTCGTGGTGTTGCTGAGCACCGAGCCCCCCTGGGACTTCTTGATCTCGTCCATCCGGTCGGTCGCCTCGGCCGCGCTCACGCTGCCGTCCGCGACCTGTCCCGCCAGGTCCTGCAACAGCTGTACCCGCTGCACCACCGCGGGATTGCCGATCTTCGCCCGCTGACCGCTCATCAGCTGGGACAGCATCGGCGCGGACAGTCCCAACACCCCCGCGAGACGAGCCTGGTTGAGGCCAAGATCGTCGATGAGCTTACGGAAGAGCGCCCCCAAAGGCTCCCCGTACCAGTTCCGCTGAAGCTCCCGCGCTCTGGCGGTTGCTTCCTGCTGTGCGGCGTCCATTGCGTCTCCCCATCGCTTCCCCAAAACCGCGGTTCGCTCTAGCGAACCACGACGAGCATCTTACGGAGAGTGGTCGTCCACCGGGAGCCCCTAGTTTTTGCGAGATACCGGGGGTGACCCGGTACGCTGGTCCCCGAAGCCCGTCGGTACGCGGTTGTGCCGGTCGGACGCTTCTCTAGCGGGGCCTTAGCTCAGTTGGTAGAGCGCTGTCTTTGCATGGCAGATGTCAGGGGTTCGACTCCCCTAGGCTCCACATCCCGCACCGGCCGGTCGCCCTCAGTGGCGTCCGGCCGGTGTTCGTTTGTGCCTGAGAGGTGGCGTGCGTCACATAAGCGGCGGCTCATCGTTGCAGTTGTTTGCGCAAATATTCGTGCCGGGCGGGGTTCGCCGGGTCGCCGGGGTGGTCGTCGGCACAGTGTGGGGAACATGTGTGCCTGTGTGCGAGACCTGTGTGAGCTGGCTGAATACGGTCGCGTAATCAGGGGTGTGCGGTCCGTTAAGGGAGTCTGTGCGGTACTTGTGCACCCGGGGCGTTGCAAACGTCATCGCGGGCGGTGCGCGTAAATCAAGGGTGTTCCGCCGCCCGCCCCGCGACTGTTCCACGTGAAACATCGTGCAACAGCGCGGCGGGGCATGAGAGCTTCAACTCTCCTGCCCCGCCGCGCTGTTGACGGTGTGTCGGTTATCGGCGCCGGATGTCAGCGATGCCGGATGTCAGCGGCGCTCGTCGCGGTCCACCGCGTCCGCCGCGTCGTCCTCGGCCTGCTTCGCCTGGACCTCGGGGTCGAGCACGGACTGGCCGCTGCCGTCCACCGAGGAGAGACGGCCCGTCTCGGGCACATCGGTCGCGGCGGGGGGCTCGACCAGCCAGTCGGGGTTGGCCTGCTTGTCCCACCACTTCCAGGCGGCGAAAGCGCCGCCCGCCAGGATGCCCAGGACCGCCAGCCCCTTCGCGAGCCGGCCGGCCCTCGCCCGCCGCTCGTGCTTGCGGACCAGCTTCTGGATCTCCTTGGGCGAGACCTGGCCGCGCAGCGCGGCGAGCGCCGCCGCACCGCGCGCGGCGGCCTCGTCCTTGACCGGGCCGGCGGCGGCGACCGCCTGCTCGATGCGGGGCCGCGAGTACTCGGCGGCCTGCTGGGCAGCCCTGCGGGTGCGGACGGCGGCCTCCTGGGCGGCTTGGTCGACCTTCGGCGGCACATGGGTGCGGGCCTGTTCCAGACGTGGTGCGAGATGCGCGTCGTACTGCACACGGGCCTGGTCGGCGGCCAGGGACACCTTGGGCGCGAGTCGTACCCGCGCCTCGTGGGCGTAGTACGAGGCCTTGTCCTTGGCCGTGTCGGCGTAGGGCGCCACCACTTCCGCGGCGTGCAGCACGCTGTCCTTCGCCGAGCCGGTCGCGGAGCGCACGCTGTCGATGCGGGTCACGGGTTCCTCCTCCTCGGTGGCGTACGTTTCTTCGTCTGTCCACCCAAATAGGGATCATGCCTGTCAGCGGGCTGTGGGGCATGTGAGGGCGGGCATCCGGGTCACGATCGCGGTAATAGCGGATGAATACGGGGGAACGGGGAGAACGGGGGGATCGGGGGCTTGTCGTCGACAATGCCACGGATCCCCGGCGCCCGCCCCTGTCCCGTAGGCACTCGGCCGGTTTTCTGCAAGCGGGTCCGGTGGACGGGCCCCGGGTCGGCGGGCGACTCGGCGCGGCCGGCGTGCGAGGATCTGGGGGTCACAGGAAGACAACGGAAGGCAGACCGTGGCCGAGCAGCTCTACGCCACCCTGAAGACCAGCCTTGGCGACATCGAGATCCGGCTGCTGCCGAACCACGCGCCCAAGACGGTCCGCAACTTCGTCGAACTCGCCACGGGCGAGCGGGAGTGGACCAACCCCGAGACGGGCGAGAAGTCCAAGGACAGGCTCTACGACGGCACGGTCTTCCACCGGGTGATCAGCGGCTTCATGATCCAGGGCGGTGACCCGCTGGGCAACGGCACCGGCGGCCCCGGATACCAGTTCGAGGACGAGTTCCACCCCGACCTGCGCTTCGACAAACCCTACCTGCTCGCCATGGCCAACGCCGGGCCGGGCACCAACGGCTCGCAGTTCTTCGTCACCGTCTCGCCGACGGCCTGGCTGACCCGCAAGCACACGATCTTCGGCGAGGTCGTCGACCCGGCGAGCCAGAAGGTCGTGGACACCATCGCGACCGCGCAGACCAACCCGCGCACCGACCGCCCGCTCCAGGACGTGGTCATCGAGTCGGTCGTCGTCGAGACCCGCTAGGCCGCGTCCGCGAAGTCCCGCCCCGACCCACAGGGCCGGCACCCATACTTACCGCCGGGAACCAAACGCCCCGTTCATCCGTAAGGATGGGCGGGGCGGTGCATTGCGTACGAACGATTGAGGGGACCCCATGGACCAGGCGCCAGGCAGCCCGCAGGGCCCGGAGGAACAGCGGCCCGCGGACGCCCAGAGCCTGCCGGGCTGCTATCGCCACCCGGACCGCGAGACCGGCATCCGCTGCACCCGCTGCGAGCGCCCGATCTGCCCCGAGTGCATGGTCAGCGCCTCGGTCGGCTTCCAGTGCCCGGAGTGCGTCCGCGGCGGCTCCGGCACGGGTCACGCCCCCACGGCCGCCCAGCCCCGCACGATCGCGGGCGGCACGATGACGGCGGACCCGCGGCTCGTCACCAAGATCCTGATCGGTCTCTGCGTCGCCTTCTACCTGGTCCAGCAGGTGGCGGGCGACGACTTCACCGTGCGCCTCGAACTCCTCGGCCAGGCCTACGTCCCCCAGTTCGGCGCCGTCGAGGGCGTCGCCGAGGGCCAGCCGTACCGGCTGCTGACCGCGATGTTCCTGCACGCCAGCGTGATCCACATCCTCTTCAACATGATGAGCCTGTGGTGGATCGGCGGTCCTCTGGAGGCGGCCCTCGGCCGGGCCCGCTATCTCGCGCTCTACTTCGTCTCGGGTCTCGCGGGCAGCGCGCTCACCTATCTGATCGCCGCCCCGAACCAGCCCTCGCTCGGCGCCTCCGGTGCCATCTTCGGCCTCTTCGGCGCGACGGCCGTGCTGATGCGCCGGCTCAGGTACGACATGCGGCCCGTGATCGCCCTGCTGGTGATCAACCTCATCTTCACCTTCGGCTGGGCCAACATCGCCTGGCAGGCCCACATCGGCGGCCTGGTCGCCGGTGTCGTCACCGGCTACGCGATGGTCCACGCCCCGCGCGAGCGCCGCGCCCTGATCCAGTACGGCACCTGTGCGGTCGTGCTCGTGATCGTCGTGGTGTTGACGCTGATCAGGACGGCTCAGCTCAGCTGATATCAAACCGTTGTCCACAGTGCGTGGCGGATCTTGTGCATACCGTGGAGAACAGCTGTGCCCCCTGTCACCGACCCGTGTTTGCGCAGGTCAGGCAGGGGGCGAACAGGCTTGCGGTTGCCGGTGTGTCAGTCACACCAGCGTCAACATCCAGTGGGTTATCCACAGATCGTCGTTCTTTTTCCCCAGGCCCGCTGTGGATACTGCTCTGGCCTGTGGATAACTCAGTGGAAAGCCGTGGGCAGAGCTGCGTTCACCGGGCGGCAGCCGCAGCTTCCGGCACTACTTCCACTGGGTCGAGACACCGAACCCGGCGGCGATGAAGCCGAAGCCCACCACGATGTTCCAGTTGTCCAGGCTGTCGATGGGCATGGAGCCGTCGGTGACGTAGAAGACGACGATCCAGGCCAGTCCGATCACGAACATGGCCAGCATGACCGGCGCGACCCAGGCACGGCTGTTCAACTTGATGGCGGTCGCCGCCTTCGCCGGCGGCGGCGTGTAGTCGGCCTTCTTGCGGATACGTGACTTCGGCACGAGGGTCTCTCCTGTCGATGCGCTGCGTGGCCGCGCAGGGAACTGGGGCGGGCTCCGGGGCAGCGTACAAGGGGACACTGAGCGCTCCCCCGGGCGTCCGTTAGCGTAGTGCTTCCGCGGCGCCGAAGGAGATAAGGGTACGTTGAGCAATTCTGCCGACTCCCCCGGGACGGGTACCAGTCCTGCCCGTATCCGTCGTTTCCGTCCCGTGCGGATTCTCACGGTGGCCGTCTTCGCGCTCGCGGGGCTCATCTTCTTCACCAGTTTCAACACCGCCAAGGGCACCAACATCCGCACGGACGCCTCCCTGCTGAAGCTGTCCGACCTCATCCAGAACCGCAGCGAGAAGAACGGCCGGCTCAACGACGCCAACGGCGTCCTGCGCGACGAGGTCGACGCCCTCCGCAAGGAGGACGACACCGGCACGGGCGCCGACGACGAGAAGCTGACGAAGCTGGAGCGGAGCGCGGGCGCGCAACAGCTCAAGGGCAAGGCCGTCACCGTCACCCTCAACGACGCCCCGCCCAACGCCACCGCCAAGCTCCCCGGCTACCCCGAGCCGCAGCCCGACTACCTGGTCATCCACCAGCAGGACCTCCAGGCCGTGGTGAACGCCCTGTGGCAGGGCGGCGCCCAGGGCATCAAGGTCATGGACCAGCGGCTGATCGCGACCAGCGCCGTGCGCTGTGTGGGCAACACCCTGATCCTCCAGGGCCGGGTCTACTCGCCGCCGTACAAGATCACGGCCGTGGGTGACCCGGGGAAGCTCCAGCGGGCGCTGGCCGCGTCCAAGGCGATCCAGAACTACATGGTGTACGTCAACGTCTACGGGCTCGGCTGGAAAGTGACCGACGACGGGACGGTGACTCTTCCCGGGTACTCGGGCACAGTGGATCTGCACTACGCGAAGCCAGTGGAGTAGGCGTCCGTACGGGAGCTGCCGGTGCGCGTGATCGTCAGGAGCGTCAGCGAACTCTGCATCACCGTGGGCACCCTGATCGTCCTCTTCGTGGTCTACGTGCTCTTCTGGACCGGTGTGAAGGCCGACCACACCATGAGCGACCAGATCCACCAGCTGCACGACCAGTGGTCGCGGCAGACCGCGCGCCCGAAGGCGGCCTCCACCCCCGCCGCCCCGGCGAAACCGGCCGCCTACCAGGACGGCAAGCCCTTCGCGATCATGTACATCCCGCGGCTTGGTTTCACGTGGAACAAGCCCGTCCTTGAGGACACGGCCGTGAGCACCCTCCAAAAAGGGCTGGGGCACTACGCGGGCACCGCGCGCCTCGGCCAGGTCGGGAACTTCGCGGTGGCCGGGCACCGCCGGACCTACGGCAACCCGTTCGTGGACTTCCCCGAGCTCCGCAAGGGTGACGCGGTGGTGCTGACCGACGGGACGACCTGGTTCACGTATCGGATCGACAAAGGGCCTTACAAAACCGTTCCCACCGACATTGAGGTGATCGATCCTGTGCCACGTAAGTCCGGGTACACGGCCTCGGGCCGCTATCTCACGCTGACCACGTGCGATCCGGAGTGGGGGCACAGCCACCGGCTGATCGTCTGGGCACACCTTGACTCCACACAGCCTGTGGAGGCCGGGAAACCAGCCGCCCTGCGCCGTTAGTCTGGTGGCGTACGGCCTGAGTCTGGTGCCGTGATGCGACGGAAGGGACGGCATGTACGGCTGGATCTGGCGGCATCTGCCGGGCAACGCGTGGGTCAAGGCGCTGATTTCGCTCGTCCTTGCCCTGGCCGTGGTCTACATCCTCTTCCAGTACGTCTTCCCGTGGGCCGAACCGCTGCTGCCCTTCAACGATGTGACGGTGGACAACCAGTGAGCGCACGGATTCTCGTCGTCGACAACTACGACAGCTTCGTCTTCAACCTGGTCCAGTACCTGTACCAGCTGGGCGCCGAGTGCGAGGTGCTGCGCAACGACGAGGTGTCGACCGCGCACGCCCAGGACGGCTTCGACGGCGTCCTCCTCTCGCCGGGCCCCGGCACCCCCGAGGAGGCCGGCGTCTGCATCGAGATGGTGCGGCACTGCTCCTCGACCGGGGTGCCCGTCTTCGGCGTCTGCCTCGGCATGCAGTCGATGCAGGTGGCCTACGGCGGGGTCGTGGACCGCGCCCCCGAACTGCTGCACGGCAAGACCTCGCTCGTCGAGCACGAGGGCAAGGGCGTCTTCGCCGGACTGCCCTCGCCCTTCACGGCGACCCGCTACCACTCCCTGGCGGCCGAGCCGGGCACGGTCCCGGCCGAGCTCGAAGTCACCGCCCGGACCCACGACGGCATCATCATGGGCCTGCGCCACCGTGAACTGCCCGTCGAGGGCGTCCAGTTCCACCCGGAGTCGGTGCTCACCGAGCACGGCCACCTGATGCTGGCCAACTGGCTGGTGGAGTGCGGCGACCAGGGTGCCGTGGCGAGGTCGGCGGGGCTCGCCCCGGTGGTGGGTAGGGCCACGGCGTGACCGCGCTGCGCCCCGAGCGCGAGTCCGAGGCCTCGTACGGGGAGCAGCCGTACGGGGAGCCGGGCGGGTTCGAGGAGTGGTACGACCCGTCCGCCCAGGGCGCGGCCGGGACGCCGTACGGTCCGATCGACGAAGAGACCATGGCGCTGCGGATACCGGAGCCGCCGCCGGTGCGGAGAGGTCACGGGCGGTCCATACCGGCCTCTGACGCCCCATCCGCCTCTGCCGCCACTTCCACCCCCACGGGCGGCCGTGCGGCCCGCAGAAAGGCCGCCAAGGCCCGTCACGGGCGTCATGGGGGCACCGGGCCGGCCGAGGAGACCGCCGAGGGGCTCGAATCCGCTGCCGTCGGCGCGTCCGGCGGATCCGCCGCGCCCGTCTCGCGGGTCGAGGCACGGCGTCGGCAGCGGGCCAACAAGCCGGGTGCCGCGGTCGTCGCGAGCCGCGCGATCGGTGAGGTGTTCATCACCACCGGCGTGCTGATGCTGCTGTTCGTCACCTACCAGCTGTGGTGGACGAACGTACGGGCGCACGCCCAGGCCGGCAGCGAGGCGAGCCAGCTCCAGAACGACTGGGCCAGCGGCAAGCGCGCCCCCGGGGAGTTCGAGCCGGGGCAGGGCTTCGCCATCCTGCACATCCCCAAGCTGGACGTGGTCGCGCCGATCGCGCAGGGCGTCAGCAACAAGAACGTCCTCGACAAGGGCATGGTCGGGCACTACAGCGAGGGCGCCCTCAAGACCGCGATGCCGGACGCCAAGACCGGCAACTTCGCGCTCGCCGCGCACCGCAACACCCATGGCGAACCGTTCCGGTACATCAACCAGCTCAAGCCGGGCGACGAGGTCGTCGTCGAGACCCAGACCACGTACTACGTCTACAAGATGACGAAGACGTTGCCCGTGACCTCGCCGAGCAACACCAGTGTCATCGACCCCATCCCCAAGGGCTCGGGTTTCACCAAGCCCGGCCGGTACATCACGCTGACGACCTGCACCCCGGAGTTCACCAGCAAGTACCGGCTGATCGTCTGGGGCAAGATGGTCGAGGAACGGCCGCGCAGCAAGGGCAAGCCGGATGCGCTCATCGAGTAGGGGCACCTGAACGTGGCAGCGACCACCGACGACACCGAAGAGCAGACCGACACACCCGCGTCGCCGCCGGACCGCCCCCGCGGCACCGGTCCGCTCGCGACCGCGGTCAGCCTCTTCGGTGAACTCCTCATCACGGCGGGCCTGATCCTCGGCCTGTTCGTCGTCTACTCCCTGTGGTGGACGAACGTCGTCGCCGACCGCACGGCCGACAAACAGGCCGACAAGGTCCGCAACAACTGGTCCAAGGACAAGGACACCGGCCCCGGCGCGCTCGACACCAAGGACGGCATCGGCTTCCTGCACGTGCCCGCCATGAAGAACGGCGAGGTCCTGGTCGAGAAGGGCACCGGCACGGACGTCCTCAACGACGGCGTCGCCGGCTACTACACCGACCCCGTCAAGGCCGTCCTCCCCACCACCGGCAAGACCGGCAACTTCACCCTCGCCGCCCACCGCGACGGCCACGGCGCCAAGTTCCACAACATCGACAAGCTCAGGAAGGGCGACCCGATCGTCTTCGAGACGAAGGACAAATGGTACGTCTACAAGGTCTACGACATCCTTCCCGAGACCTCGAAGTACAACGTGAAGACCCTCGCCCAGATCCCCACGGAGTCCGGCAGGAAGAAGGCCGGCCACTACATCACGCTGACGACCTGCACCCCGGTGTACACCTCCCGCTACCGGTACGTGGTGTGGGGCGAACTGGTCCGCGTCGACAAGGTGGACAGCGCGCGGACCCCGCCGAAGGAACTGCGCTGACCGTTCGCACCGGTCTACGGCTGGGCCTTCCCGTCGCTTCGCGAGGCTTCCGGCTGTCCGCTCGTGGGCAAAGGAAGATCGGCTTGATATCGATCAACTGTAGTATTAATTACTTGCACTTGCCCAAGTCTTTAGGAAACCATCGCCCTTGATCGCCGAGGCCCCTGTCCAAAGGGGATTGAGGCCATCGGCAACCAAGGGGGCATGGGCAACATGAGAAACCGTATGCGCGTAGCAACTGCCATTGCCATGGCGGGCGTGGCCACGATCGTGTTCAGCGGCCAGGCGTCCGCGGCGGAGACCGCCAGCTGCTCGACGACCGGAGCGCGGGGCAGCATGGGCGCCACCTACCCCACTGGGGACAACTGGATGTACAAGGAGTTCAGCATCGCGCTGTCGGTTACGGACACGTCTGCGGATGGGCACCACGTACGAGTCCGCCTGCTTACCAAGGGCGTCGGGACCGATGCCACCACCACGTGGAAGTGGCACTCCCTCACCTCGGGTTCAGGCCAAACCCTCACCCTCAGCACCAGCGCCCAGAGCGACTACGGCATCTGGGCCACAGGGGTCGAGGTGGCCCGCTTCGAGGGCGACACCAAGCTCAACTCCTGCACCGATTGGTCCTAGTCCCGGCGACGCGAAGAGCCCCGGCACCCTCCTCAGGGTGCCGGGGCTCTTCGCGTACGGGGTACCGCGCTATCCGTTCAGCCCTCCGAAGATGCCCCCGTTGTTGTTCCCCCCGTTGTTGTTGCCGTTTCCGACACTCAGGGTGGTGAGGGTGATCGTCGTGCTGCTCGGGTCGACCGTGTTGCCCGCGCCCGGGTCGATCTGGGTCACGAACGCGTTGTCGCTCTGGTCGCTGCCGTCGGCGAACTGGATGTTGGTGAAGCCCTGCTGCTGAAGCTGCTGCTTGGCGTTCTTCACCGTCTGGCCGACCACGTTCGGGACCTGGACCTGCGTGGACTTGCCGATCTGGATGTTGACCGTGGAGTTCTTGTCGACCTGGGTGTTGGCCTGCGGATCGGTCGAGACGACCTTGCCGACCAGGTTCGGGTCGCTGGTGTCGACCTCGGTGCAGTTACCCACGAGGTTGTTCGCGGTCATCTGCGCCTTGGCGTCGTCACAGCTCTTGCCGCTGACGTCCGGGACGGTGGACTTCGCCTGGGCCTTGGCGATGGTGAGGGTGATGATCGTGCCCTTCTCCACCTCCGCGCCGAGCTTCGGGTTCTGTTCCAGGACGGTGCCCGGGTCCTCCGCGGAGACCTTCTGCTTCGTCTCCACCTTGAACTGGTACTTGTCGCCCTCCAGCGTCGTGGTGGCGTCGTCGACGTTCTGGCCGAGGACGCTCGGTACGACCACCTTCGGGGCGCCGGTCGAGACGACCAGGTTGACGGTGTCGCCCTTCTTGACGTCGGCACCGGCCTTCGGGTCCTGCGAGCAGACGCTGCCCTTCGGCGCGTTCTCGCAGGTCTTGCGGGTGGGCTCGGCCAGCTTCAGACCGGAGTTGACGGCCATCGTCTTCGCGGTGTCGTAGGTCTGGCCGACGAAGTTCGGTGCCGCGAACGTCTTGTCCGCGCCGCCGTCGCCGCTGAACGCCCACTTCCCGATCAGGATCGCGCCCACCAGCACCAGGACGGCCGCCACGACCAGCAGGATCGTCGAGGTGTTCGCCTTCTTCTTCTGCTGGCGGCGCCGGTCGGGACGGTCGTCGTAGCCGAAGCCGCCGTCGTCCGGGTTCATCGGGGGCAGCATCGTGGTGGCGCCGGCGTCGGCGCGCAGGGCCGTGGTGGCCTGGTCGTCGCCGTAACCGCCGTAGCCGACCGAACCCATCGCCGCCGTCGCCGCGACCGGCTGGCCGTCGAGGCAGGCCTCGATGTCCATGCGCATCTCGTCGGCGGACTGATAGCGGTAGTTGGGGTCCTTGACCAGGGCCCGCAGCACGATCGCGTCCATCTCGGGCGTGATCTCGGGGTCGAAGACCGACGGCGGCTGCGGCTCCTCGCGCACGTGCTGGTACGCGACCGCGACCGGGGAGTCGCCCACGAACGGCGGCCGTACGGTCAGCAGTTCGTAGAGCAGGCAGCCCGTCGAGTAGAGGTCCGAGCGGGCGTCGACCTGCTCGCCCTTGGCCTGCTCCGGGGACAGGTACTGGGCGGTGCCGATGACCGCGGAGGTCTGCGTCATCGTCATGCCGGAGTCGCCCATCGCGCGGGCGATGCCGAAGTCCATCACCTTGACCTGGCCGGTGCGCGTCAGCATGACGTTGGCCGGCTTGATGTCGCGGTGCACGATGCCGTTGCGGTGCGAGTACTCCAGGGCCTGGAGGATGCCGATGGTCATCTCCATGGAGCGCTCCGGCAGCAGCTTGCGGCCACTGTGGAGAAGCTCACGGAGGGTGGAACCGTCGACGTACTCCATGACGATGTACGGGATCGAGACCCCGTCGACGTAGTCCTCGCCCGTGTCGTAGACCGCGACGATCGCGGGATGGTTGAGCGAGGCGGCCGACTGGGCCTCCCGGCGGAACCGGGCCTGGAAGGAAGGGTCGCGCGCAAGGTCGACGCGCAGCGTCTTCACCGCCACCGTGCGGCCGAGGCGTGTGTCATGGGCGAGGTAGACCTCCGCCATGCCACCACGGCCGAGCACCTGGCCCAGCTCGTACCGGCCGCCGAGGCGACGCGGCTCTTCCATAGTTCCCTACCAGCCCTCTCCGTCGGTCCCGACCCGCACGGGTGTGCGGTCGGAGGCTAGCCGTCCGGGCCTACCGTACCCGGCTGGCTTTGTGTGACCTGGCCAAGCCCGTCACCCGATACAGGACCGGTATCGCAACGTGCACCGATGTGAAGGGGACGTGAGCGGGGTCACTTCTTGCTGTTGATGACCGCCTCCATCACGCTCTTCGCGATGGGGGCCGCGAGACCGCCGCCGGAGATGTCGTCACGGTTGGCGCTGGAGTCCTCGATGACCACGGCCACGGCCACCGGCGAACTGCCGTCGGAGAGCTTGGCGTAGGACAGGAACCAGGCGTACGGGTTCTCGCTGTTGGCCACACCGTGCTGGGCCGTACCGGTCTTGCCGCCGACCGTGACACCGCTGATCTGCGCCTTCTTGCCGGTGCCGTCCTTGACGACCGTCTCCATCATCGACTGGAGGATCTGCGCGTTCTTCGACGACAGGGGCTGGCTCAGCTCCTGCGGCTCCGTCTGCGCGATGGTGTCGAGGTTCGACGACTGGAGCTTGTCGACCATGTACGGCTTCATCAGCTTGCCGTCGTTGGCGACCGCGGAGGCGACCATGGCCATCTGCAACGGGGTCGCCGCGGTGTTGAACTGGCCGATCGAGGAGAGCGCGGTCTGCGACGGGTTCATGTTGTCGGAGAAGACCGAGGCGCTGGAACGGATCGGGGTGAACTGCTCGGCGTCGAAGCCGAACTTCTTCGCCTCGGCCAGCATCTTGGCGTTGCCCAGGTCCGAACCGACCTTGCCGAACACGGTGTTGCAGGAGTACTGCAACGCCACGCGCAGGGTCGCGTTCTTGCAGGGGATGTTGCCCTCGTTCTTCAGCTGGGTCGTGGTGCCCGGCATGGTCCACGGCAGCGGCGAGTCGGTCGCCTCGTCGGCGGAGCTGTACAGCCCGTTCTCCAGCGCGGCCGACGCGGTGACCACCTTGAAGGTGGAGCCCGGCGGGTAGGTCTCGCGCAGCGCCCGGTTGAGCATCGGGTCGTTCGGGTCGTACTTCTTCTGGAGCTTCTGCCAGGCCTTGGAGTCCGTGGAGGTGGAGTTCCCGGCGAACGTCGAGGGGTCGTACGACGGGTAGGACGCCAGCGCCAGGATCTTGCCGGTGGACGGGTCGAGGGCGACGACCGCGCCCTTGCCGCCCTGCTTGGTCAGACCGCTCCACGCGGCCTTCTGCGCGGCCTCGTTGAGGGTGGTGACGACGTTGCCGCCGGACTTCTCCTTGCCCGTGATCATGTCCAGGGTGTTGCGGAAGAAGAGCCGGTCGTCGGTGCCGGAGAGGATGCCGTCCTCGATGGACTCCAGCTGGTTGGCGCCGAAGGCCTGCGAGGCGTATCCCGTGACCGGCGCCCACATCGCGCCGTTCTTGTAGGTGCGCTTGTACTTGAGGTCGTTCAGCCCGGAGGTGCTGGTCTCGGTGGAACCGGTGATCGGGCTGCCGTCCACGATGATGTCGCCGCGCGGGGTCGAGTAGCGGGCGATGGTGACCCGGCGGTTCTTCGGGTCGTCCTTGAGACTGTCCGCCTTGACGTACTGGAGCCAGTTGTCGCGCAGCAGCAGAGTGAGGACCAGCAGACCGCAGAAGAGCGCGATCCGGCGCAGGGGCTTGTTCATGACGGGCGGACCACCTGGGTCATCTCGGCGTCGGGACTGGGGGCGGGCGCGGGAGCCGGCCGGCGGGCGGTGTCGCTGATCCGGATCAGGATGCCGATCAGAGCCCAGTTGGCGATCACGGAGGAACCGCCGTACGCGACGAACGGCAGCGTCATACCGGTCAGCGGGATGAGGCCCATGACGCCGCCGGCCACGACGAAGACTTGGAGGGCGAAGGCGCCGGAGAGGCCGATGGCGAGCAGTTTGCCGAAGGGGTCACGGGCGGCGAGGGCTGTGCGCACGCCGCGCTCGACGATCAGGCCGTAGACGAGCAGGATCGCCATGACGCCTGCCAGACCCAGCTCCTCGCCGAAGGTGGCGAGGATGAAGTCGGAATTGGCGGCGAAGCCGATCAGGTCGGAGTGGCCCTGGCCGAGGCCGGTGCCGAGAGTGCCTCCTGAGCCGAAGGCCCACAGGGCCTGCATGGACTGCTCGGAATGGCCGCCCACGCCTGCCTGGCTGAGCGTGTACTCCTTCATCGGGTCGAGCCAGGCCTGGACGCGCATTTTCACGTGCGGCTCGACGCTCGCCACACCCACGGCACCCGCGGCGGACATCAGCAGACCGAAGACGATCCAACTGGTCCGCTCGGTGGCGACGTACAGCATGATCACGAACATGCCGAAGAACAGCAGGGACGTTCCGAGGTCGGTCTCGAAGACCAGGACCAGGATCGAGATGAACCAGACGACCAGGATGGGGCCGAGGTCCCGGCCGCGGGGAAGGTACAGACCCATGAAGCGGCGGCTGGCGAGGGCGAGCGCGTCGCGTTTCACCATCAAATAGCCGGCGAAGAAGATCGCCAGGACGATCTTCGCGAACTCACCCGGCTGGAGCGTGCCGAGCCCGGGGACCTTCACCCAGATCTTGGCGCCGTAGACGTTGGCGCCCAGTCCGGGTACGAGCGGCAGGATCAGCAGGAACAGCGCACCGGCCATGGAGATATAGGTGTAGCGCTGCAGGACGCGGTGGTCCTTGAGGAAGACCAGCACAACCACCAGCAGGGCGACGCCCATTGCCGAGTACAACAGCTGACGTGGCGCCGCCTCGACGAAGGTGTTGCTCTGCTGGAGCCGCTTGGACTGGTCCAGACGCCAGATGATCACCAGGCCGACCCCATTCAGCAGGGTGGCCAGGGGCAGCAACAGTGGGTCCGAGTACGCGGCGAACTTCCGTACGACGAGATGGGCGACGCCGGCCAGCAGGCCGAGGCCCAGTCCGTAGCTCAGCAGGCCGGACGGCACCTTGTCGCTGATGGCCAGGCCCACGTTGGCGTAGGCGAAGACCGGGATGACGACCGCGAACAGCAGCAGCGCCAACTCGGTGTTGCGTCTGCTCGGTGCGCCGATGGCGCCGATCGTGGACGTGTGGTGCGTCGGCGAATTGGTTGAACTGCTCATCGTGTGACGGGGCCTCTCACGGCTTGCCTATTGCTTGCTGCACTGCGAGACGACCTGCTGCTCTTCCTCCGAGAGGCTGGGACCGGGGCTGGGAGTCGCAGACTTGGTCGGGGACGGGGACGTCGTGGCCGAAGGTGACGGCGTGGCCTTGGACGTGAGAGAGGTGCTCGTGGTTCCCGTGGTGCCACTGGGCTTGCTCGTGGCGGACTGGCGCTCGGCCTCCTTCTTGCACGCGGAGGCCTGCACCGCCAGATCGGCGATCTTCTTCTGGGCGTCCTGGAGCCCGCCCTCGGCGATCGTCGCCTTGACCTGCTTCTGCTGGTACGGCGGCAGGTACTTGAGTTCGATCTCGGGGTGGTCCTTCTCCACCTTCGAGAGCGAGACCCAGGCGAGGTCCTGGCTGATGCCCTGGTAGAGCGCCACGTGCTCGCCGTTGCTGCCGACGAAGTACTGCGTCTGCGTCCAGCGCCAGCCGCCGTACAGACCGGCGCCGATGACGGCGAGCGTGAGCACGCCGTAGAAGGATCTCTTCAGCCACCTGCGGCCCTTGGCGGGCTTCACGAAGTCGTCGTCGGAGTAGTCCCCGAAGCTGCCCGAGGGGACGTAGCCGGTGGTGTCGCCGGAGCCGGGCGGGCCGAACTCGCCGCCCCCGCCGCCCTGTCCGGGCACCTGGCGGCCGAGCCCGGAGGCGCGACCGGCCGGGGTCTGCATGATGCCGTTGTCGTGCAGGTGGAGCTGGTTCTCGGCGACCGCGCCGACGATCACCGGGGTGTCCGACAGCTGCGCGGCGAGGGTGTCGCCGGTGTCGAGGTCCAGGACGTCGGCGATGATCACCGTGATGTTGTCGGGGCCGCCGCCGCGCAGCGCGAGCTGGATCAGCTCTTGCACGGTCTCCTGGGGGCCCTGGTAGCTGGCGAGGGTGTCCTCCATCGTCTGGTGGGAGACGACTCCGGACAGCCCGTCGGAGCAGATCAAGTACCGGTCGCCGGCGCGGACTTCACGGATCGACAGGTCCGGCTCGACATGGTCGCCGCTGCCCAGCGCGCGCATCAGCAGGGCGCGCTGCGGGTGGGTGGTGGCCTCTTCCTCGGTGATCCGGCCCTCGTCGACGAGCCGCTGCACCCAGGTGTGGTCCTGGGTGATCTGGGTGAGCACGCCGTCGCGCAGCAGGTAGGCGCGGGAGTCGCCGACATGGACCAGGCCGAGCCGCTGCCCGGTCCACAGCAGGGCGGTCAGGGTGGTCCCCATGCCCTCCAGCTGGGGGTCCTCCTCGACCATCATCCGCAGCTGGTCGTTGGCCCGCTGCACGGCGGTGCCGAGCGAGGTGAGGATGTCGGAGCCGGGCACGTCGTCGTCGAGCGAGACGATGGTGGAGATCACCTCGGAGGAGGCGACCTCACCGGCGGCCTGGCCGCCCATGCCGTCGGCGATGGCGAGGAGGCGTGGACCGGCGTAGCCGGAGTCCTCGTTGCCCTCGCGGATCATGCCTTTGTGCGATCCGGCGGCGAAGCGCAGTGACAGACTCATGCGCACCTCGCCCGTCGGCTCCGGGTACATCCGCACGGTGCCCACCCTCCGGTCGGGAGCGCGCCGGGGTCCGCCAGGCGGTCCGCCGGTGCGTGCTCGCTCCGCTCGCGCTCATTCATGACGTGGCACTACTTCCGCAGCTCGATGACGGTCTTGCCGATGCGGATCGGCGCGCCCAGCGGAATCGGTGTGGGGGTCGTCAGCCGGGACCGGTCCAGATACGTGCCGTTGGTGGATCCGAGGTCCTCGACGATCCACTGGCCGTCGCGGTCCGGGTAGATCCTGGCATGCCGGCTGGAGGCGTAGTCGTCGTCCAGCACGATCGTCGAATCGTGCGCCCGGCCCAGGGTGATGGTCTGGCCCTGGAGGGCGACGGTGGTGCCCGTGAGGATTCCCTCACTGACGACGAGTTTGGTGGGGGCGTTACGGCCCCGCCGGCCGCCCCCGCCCGACTGCTGCTGGCGCTGCTGCGGAGGCGCCGCCTGCCGGGCGGCCTGCTGCTGCGGTCGTCCGGCTTCCCGTCGCGAGCCGCGCTGTGTGACACGCGTTCCGAACAGGTCGCTGCGGATGACCTGCACGGCCACGATCACGAACAGCCACAGTACGGCCAGGAAACCCAGCCGCATGACCGTGAGGGTCAGCTCTGACATTGCCCCCGCTTCACCCTTCGGCTTGCCGGTAAATGATGGTGGTGCTGCCCACGACGATCCGCGAGCCGTCGCGGAGCGTAGCGCGGGTGGTGTGCTGCCCGTCCACCACGATGCCGTTGGTGGACCCGAGATCCTGGATCGTCGAGGGCGTTCCGGTCCGGATCTCACAGTGCCGGCGGGATACGCCGGGGTCGTCGATCCGCACGTCGGCTTCGGTGCTGCGGCCCATCACCAACGTCGCGCGGGAGATCTGATGGCGGGCGCCGTTGATCTCCACCCAGTACCGCATCCGCGCGCCTGCCGCCGGGGCCGCCGGGGCGGACTGGAGATACGGCGCGGAACCGCGGCCCGGCGGCGAGGGCGGCATGGGCGGAGCGCCCGCGGGGGCGGCGGCGGGCGGATAGCCGTAGCCGCCGGGCCGTCCCGCGGCCGGAGCCTGGGGTGCCGCCGGGGCGCCGCCCCCGGGAGCCTGCTGGTTGGTGGAGGAGGCGAGGGTCCGACTGCGCACCCGGTACAGACCGGTGTCGAGGTCCTCGGCCTTCTCCAGGTGGACCTTGATGGGTCCCATGAAGGTGTAGCGCTGCTGCTTGGCGTAGTCGCGGACCATGCCGGCGAGCTCGTCGCCGAGCTGGCCGGAGTAGGGGCTGAGCCGCTCGAAGTCCGGCGTGCTCAGCTCCACGATGAAGTCGTTGGGTACGACGGTCCGGTCGCGGTTCCAGATCGTCGCGTTGTTGTCGCACTCGCGCTGGAGCGCGCCGGCGATCTCCACGGGCTGGACCTCGGACTTGAACACCTTGGCGAAGGTGCCGTTGACCAGACCTTCGAGGCGTTGCTCGAACTTCTTCAGGACTCCCATGGGGCACCTCCTCCGTCGTTGCCGCACTGGTTGTCGTACCGACTGCCGTGCCGGCTGCCTTGGTACTGCTTACTGATCGTATCCACGCGCCGGTAAATCGGCTGGTTCCCCCTTGTCGGCCCGTCGAACTCCTTCTGCACTACTCCTGCCCAGGATCGTAGAGGGGGCCGCAGACAAGTGTCCCGCACCTGACTGTGGACCTTGGCCGCCTCCTGGGGAGATGGCCGCTACCGGTACGAGGTTGATACGTGAACCGGCCCACGTTGATACGCGGCGGGGGGTGCGGGGTGTTCGCAGGGGGCCCCGGTGGTCCCCGGGGCAGGTCACGGGGTGCGGATAAGCGATGTGAATCCACCCCGGCCACCGTGCTAATCTTCTGCATGTCGGAAGGCGCCAGCCCCTAGCGGGGACAGCCCGAGGACACACCCAATGCGCGGGT
This sequence comes from Streptomyces sp. NPDC091280, assembly GCF_044768565.1. Taxonomy (NCBI): domain Bacteria; kingdom Bacillati; phylum Actinomycetota; class Actinomycetes; order Kitasatosporales; family Streptomycetaceae; genus Streptomyces; species Streptomyces sp. NPDC091280. The sequence continues at coordinate 394,750 of NZ_JBIVUZ010000003.1, read as the reverse complement.
GGCGGAATAGGCAGACGCGCTGGATTCAGGTTCCAGTGCCCGCAAGGGCGTGGGGGTTCAACTCCCCCCTCGCGCACAACAGAAGCCCCTCAGGTCCTCGGACCTGAGGGGCTTCTTCTTGTGCGGTTCTCACCTTCGGGTGAGGACAATCACAGCCTTCAGTCGGCGATCGCAGCCTCTAGGCGGCGAGCCGTTCCGCCAGTTCCTTGGCCTTGGCCGCCGCGTCGTCGAGGGCGCGCTCACGGGAGGCCTCGTAGAGGGGGACCAGGTCGGCCATCGCCGGGTTCTGCGGGGCCATGGTCAGCTCCGGGACGATGAACTCCAGGTCCATCGCCAGGGCCTCGGCGAAGACCGCGCGGAGATACGTCTGCACGTACTCGAAGCCCTCGCGCGGGGTGCCGGGCCCGTAGGCGCCGCCGCGGCTGGCGATCACGGTGACCGGGGTGCCCTTGATCCGCGACTCCTCGGTGCCGGCGGTGCGGCCCATGAGGATCACGTTGTCCAGCCAGGCCTTCAGGGTCGAGGGGATGGCGAAGTTGTACATGGGGGCGCCGATCAGCACCGCGTCCGCCCCCTCCAGCTCCTCGATGAGCTTCACCCGCTCCGCGAAGGCCGCCGCCTGCTCGGGCGTGTGCGCGGCCGGGTCGGCGAAGCCGGCGGTGTGGGCCTCGGCGGTGAGGTGCGGGACGGGGTGCGCGGCGAGGTCGCGGTGGATCACCGTGCCCTCCGGGTGCTGTTCCTCCCAGGACGTGCGGAAGGCGTCGGCGACGGCACGGGAGGACGAGGCGCCGGCGGGGAACACGGAGGAGTCGATGTGCAGGAGCGTGGCCACGGGGGTCTCCAAGGGGTCGGGCGCGCACGGGGCGCGGCTTTTTCAGCAGCTAAAATTTCGTACTGGACTATGGATAACACAGGTACTTACTTTTTTTCATCCCCGTACGGGAGGGCAGTACCCTGAAGCCATGGCGGTCGAGCAGGAACACGGCAGGGACCTGTGCAAGCAGGTCGACACGGGCATCACCCGTGTCTTCCAGCTGTTCGGGAAGCGCTGGACCGGGCCGATCGTGGCCGTCCTGATGGCGGAGCCCATGCACTTCTCCGACCTGCGCCGGGCCGTTCCCGGCATCAGCGAGCGCATGCTCTCCGACCGGCTCACCGAGCTCGGCGCCGCCGGCCTGCTCGTCCGCGAGGTCGACGAGGGACCGCCGCTGCGGGTCTCGTACCGGCTGACGGACGCGGGCAAGGCCCTGGAACCGGCCCTCCGGGAACTCGGCGAGTGGGCCAAGGTGCATCTGCCCGAGGGGTGGCAGTCCGGCGGCTGCTGAGTTCCGTGCGGCGCCCGCTCCGTGCGGCGCCCGCTCCCTCTGACACGGTGGTCGGTTTTCCACAGCTCGGGAGTTGTCCACAGGGTCTGTTGTCCACAGGGTCTGACGTGTTTTCGCCACCGGCTGTACGGTCGTCGCGAGTTGATGTTCGAGCGAGCGCGAGCCCACATGCGGGCGCGACGGGTGTACGGGGGAGGCGGTCGGTATGACCGAGGCCGGAATCGGTGCGGGGCGCAGGCTGCCGGGTGTGCGGGGCTTCGCCTCGTGGCCGGTGGAGGGATCGCCGAAGGAAGAGGGGAAGGCGCTGCGGGAGAGCGTCCCGCGCAGCGCGCACGCCGCTCTCGACCTGGACGGCTCCCGCCCCGACGCGGTGACCGCCGTGGAGGAGTCCGGCCGCGGCCGTATCCCCGCGCTCACACCGATACGGGTGGGGCGGATGGCGGCCACCCCCTTCGCCTTCCTGCGCGGTTCGGCGGGCCTGATGGCCCACGACCTCGCCCGCACCCCCATGACCCGGATCGGCGCCCAGATCTGCGGCGACGCCCACGCGGCCAACTTCGGCCTCTACGGCGACGCCCGCGGCGGCCTGGTCATCGACCTGAACGACTTCGACGAGACCGTGCACGGCCCCTGGGAGTGGGACCTCAAGCGGCTCGCCGCCTCGCTGGTGCTCGCGGGCCGGGAGGCGGGCGCCGACGAGGACACCTGCCGTACGGCGGCGCACGGCGCGGTGGGCTCCTACCGCCGGACCATGCGGCTGCTGGCGAAGCTCCCGGTGCTGGACGCGTGGAACGCCATCGCGGACGAGGAGTTGGTCTCCCACGCCGACGCCCGTGATCTGCTCGGCACGCTGGAGCGGGTCTCCGAGAAGGCGCGGGGCAACACCAGCGGTCGGTTCGCGGCCAAGTCGACCGAGGCCGCCGAGGACGGCGGGCGCCGCTTCGTCGACGCCTCACCGGTGCTGCGCCGCATCCCGGACGAGGAGGCCGCGGCGGTCGCCGTCTCCCTGGAGGAGTACCTCGGCACGCTCTCCGAGGACCGCCTCCCGCTGCTCGCCCGGCACACGGTGCACGACGTCGCCTTCCGCGTCGTCGGCACGGGCAGCGTCGGCACGCGGTCGTACGTCGTGCTGCTGCTGGACCACCGGGGCGAACCGCTGGTCCTCCAGGTCAAGGAGGCCCGCCCCTCGGCGCTCGTGCCGCATCTGCTCACCGCCGGGTTCGACGCGCCCGCCGTCCCGCACGAGGGCCGGCGCGTGGTGCTCGGGCAGAAGCGGATGCAGGTCGTCAGCGACATCCTGCTGGGCTGGACGACGGTCGACGGACTGCCGTTCCAGGTACGGCAGTTCCGCAACCGCAAGGGCAGCGTCGACCCGGCCGCCCTCGCCGCCGACCAGATAGACGACTACGGCCGGATGACCGGCGCCCTGCTGGCCCGCGCCCACGCCCACAGCGCCGACCCGCGCCTGGTCGCCGGGTACTGCGGCAAGAACGACGAACTGGACGAGGCGATGGCCACGTTCGCCGTCGCCTACGCCGACCGCACCGAGGCGGACCACGCGGACCTGGTGGCGGCCGTGCGGAGCGGACGGATCGCGGCGGAGCTGGGGGTGTGAGGTAGGTCGAACCCGACGGACGCGCGGGTGCGGTGACGGAGGTCGTCGACCCCGGGCCGTGTCCGGCGCGGCTGCCCCGGGACGCTCTTCGTGACCTGCCGGGACCTCTCGGCCGGGTGGTCGCCGGCCGACTGTCCGGAGGCGCGGGGCGGCCGTGGCCTAGGCTGGGCGGGTGACGACCCCGGAAGCTGAACAGCCCCAGTCCGCGCCCGTCGGCGAACCGGCGCCGGAGCGGACGGGTGCCGAGGTGCCGTCCGCCGCCGGAGCCGCGGCGGGCGACGGTTCCGCGAGCGAGGGCACCGAGGAGACGCAGGGCACCGGTGCCGAGGGGACCGGCGCCCACTCGGCCGACTCCCGCCCCGCCGGTGCCCACCCTGCGGACGCCCACCCCGCCGACGCCCACCCGGCGGACACGGACACCGCGACGCCCCGCCCCGAGGAGCGCCTTGAGCGGGCCGTCCGTGCCGCCGAGCAGGCGTTGATCGAGTACGAGATCGCGGTGGACACCTTCCGCATCGAGGTCGAGAACTTCTCCCGGCTGCACCACCAGAAGCTCGGCCCGATGTACTCCCGGCTCGACGAGCTGGACGCGCGGATCGCCGAGGCGAAGGCCGCGCGCAGCGGTGACCCCGAGGACATCCGCCTGGCGGACGAGGCCAGGGCCCGGGTGATGCCGATGCCGGCGGTCGAGGAGCTGTTCCACGGCTGGATGGACGGCGACGGCCTGTTCCCGGAGGCCGCGGCGATGCTCACGGACCAACCGGTCCGGCCCCCGCAGCGGGTGCGCCCCAGCGAGGAGGCCCGCAAGCTCTACCGCGAGCTGGCCCGCAAGGCCCACCCCGACCTGGCGCAGGACGACGAGGAGCGCAAGCGGCGCGAGGAGTTCATCACCCGCGTCAACGCCGCCTACAGCCGTGGCGACGCGCCCCTGCTGCGCGAGCTGGCCGAGGAGTGGGCGGCCGGACCGGCCCCGGCCGAGCGCGGTCCGAGCCCCAGCGAGGAGCTCTACGCCCGCCTCGAATGGCTCGCCCAGCGCAAGGAACTGCTCACCCTCGTCGCCCGGGAGCTGGAGGAGGGCGCGATCGGCTCCATGCTCCGGCTCGCCCCGGACGACCCGGACCGGCTCCTGGACGAGATCGCGGAGCAGCTGCTCGCCCAAGTCTCGCAGCGGGAGGCCGAGTTGGCCGCGCTGCTCGGGGAGCCCGACACGTCCGCACAGCAGTCGGGTAGCGTCGAGTCATGAGCTTCGGAGCTGGTGTGCCCACGGTCGAGGTCGGCGACCTCAAGGACGGCGACTTCCTGCTGGACGTCCGCGAGGACGACGAGTGGCAGGCGGGTCACGCCACGGGGGCGCTGCACATCCCCCTCAGTGAATTCGTGGCCCGGTACGGCGAGTTGACCGAGGCGGCGCCGCAGGACGGCAGGGTCCACGTGATCTGCCGCTCCGGCGGGCGCTCCGCCCAGGTCACCACGTATCTGACCCAGCAGGGCATCGACGCGGTGAACGTCGACGGCGGCATGCAGGTCTGGGCCGCCACCGGCCGCCCGGTCGTCACGGACGAGGGCCAACCGGGCTTCGTCCTCTAGGACGCACAGCTAGCACGCACAGCCCGAACAGCCCGTAGTACTTCGGGGCCCTAGCCCAGCGGATGTGCCGCCAGCAGGTCCCCCAGTGCCTCCTCGTGTGCCGCCGCCGGGCCGAGCGACAGCTCCAGGTGCTTGGCCCAGGCGTGGTACCGGTGCAGGGGATAGTCGGTGTCGGCGCCGAACCCCCCGTGCAGATGCTGCGCGGTCTGCACGACGCGTCGTACCCCCTCCGCCGCCCAGATCTTGGCCACGGCCAGGTCCGCGGCGGCGGGCAGCGCGCCCGGGGCGCCCGTGGAGATCCGCCACGCGGCCTGCCACAGCGTGGCCTCCATCGCGCGCAGGTCGATGTACCGGTCGGCGGCCTGCACGGCGACGGCCTGGAAGGTCGCGACGGGGAACCCGAACTGCTCGCGTTCGCCGGTGTACTCGGCGGTCATGCGCAGCACGGCGGTGCCGAGTCCGAGGGCCAGCGCGCAGGTGCCCGCGGTCAGCAGGTCGCGCAGCCACTCCCAGGCGCCGTCGGCGTCGATGACGTCGACCACGGCGATCGGCACGGACTCCAGGCGCAGTTCGGCGAGCCGTTCGCCGGTGGTGGAGATCTGCTCGGCCAGGACGACTCCGTCGCGGTCCGGGGCGACCAGCGCGAGGACGCTCCGGTCGGCGTCCGTGTGCGCCGGTACGACGACCAGGTCCGCGTTGTGGGCCCACGGCACCGCCGTCTGCACCCCGTCCAGCAGCCACCGGTCGCCGTCCCGCCGTGCCGTCACCGCGAGTTCGGCCGGGTCGTGACCGGTGCGCCCCTGCGCGGCGACGGTCAGCACGACTTCGCCGCGGCCCGCGCGGGCGAGCACGCCGGACCTCAGCTCCTTGCTGCCGAAGGCCTGTACGGCCGCGGCGGCGGCGCTGTGCTCCAGGAGCGGCACCCGGGCCAGCACCTTCGCGGACTCCCGCAGCAGCAGGCAGAGGGCCACGGCGTCCAGTCCGGCGCCGCCGTACTCCTCGTCGAGCAGCAGGCTCAGCAGGTCGGCCTCGGTGAGCGCGGCCCACAGCGCCCGGTCGAAGTCCTCGGCGACGGCACCCGTGGTGTCCGCCGGGCTGGGCACGGAGTCCGGTACGACGTCGGCGAACACCCCCGCCGCCGCCTCGGCCGCCGCCTGCTGTTCCTCGCTGAAGGTGAAGTCCACGGTTCCGGTCCTTCCGCAAGACCTGATCTGACGGAGCGTCAAGATAGAACACGTTCTAGAAGAAGGGAACGGGTCGGCCGCCCGTCCCGCGGAGAACCTGCGGACAACATGACAACGTGCACCGCCGGTGGGGAGCGGGGCTGTGCCCGGAGCGCGGGTCTGAGTACCGTTCCGTGCGACGGACAGGAATCGGAGACGGGGCGGAATGGACGCGAACGACGCAGGCTCGAACGCCCCCGAGGGGCCGCACGTGCCCGCGCAGCAGCCGCCCCCGCCCGAGCCGCCGCCCCACGAGCCCGCAGCGGCGGCCCCTGTCGGGGTCGCCGCCCTGTCCCTGCGCTACCAGGTGGCCGCCGCGCTGGCGGTCGCGGTCGTCGCCGTCACCGCCCTCGTCCACCTCGGGATGGTCTTCCTGCACGTCGCGCCCTCGAACACGGTGACGAAGCAGCACGGCAAGGCGATCGACGAATGGATCTACCCGGAGTTCGAGCAGAACTGGAAGCTGTTCGCGCCGAACCCCTTGCAGCAGAACATCGAGGTCCAGGTCCGCGCCGACATCCGCACGGCGGCCGGTGAGACCCGTACGACCGGCTGGTACGACCTCTCCGCCGAGGACGGCGCGGCCATCGACGGGAATCTGCTGCCGAGCCACACCGAGCAGAACGAGCTGCGCCGGGCCTGGGACTTCCTGACCGCCACCCACGACGCCCAGAACCGCGCGATCGGCGTGCGCGGCACGCTCGCCGAGACGTATCTGCGCCGGATCGTCGTGCTGCGCCTGGACCGGGACCACGCGGCCGGAGCGGGCGGTACCGTCCAGCGCGTCCAGGTCCGCTCCCGCACCACCAACGTGCCCCCACCCCAGTGGAGTGACGAGCAGGTGTCGACCACCCCCCAGTACCGTCTGCTGCCCTGGTGGCCGGTCCCGGCTGCCGAGGCCGCGGGAGGCGTCCGGTGAACGGTTTCGCCCCGGCGGTGTCGCGCGGTATCGCCCGCGTCACCGAGTCGGCCCTCGGCCCCTACCAGAGCGCCGTGATCCGCATCGGCTTCGCCGCGACCTGGCTGCTGTTCCTGCTGCGCGAACTGCCCCACCGTCAGGAGCTCTACGGCCCCGACGGACCGTGGAGCTGGGACCTCGCCCGCCGGCTGGTCGCGGACAACGGCGCGTTCACGGCCCTGATGTGGTCGGACGGGCAGTTCTGGTTCGAGACGGTGTACGCGCTGGCCGTACTGGCGAGCGTGCTGCTCCTGCTGGGCTGGCGCACCCGCACGACGTCCGTGCTCTTCATGGTCGGCGTCCTGTCGTTGCAGAACCGCAGCGTCTTCATGGGCGACGGCGGCGACAACGTCCTGCACCTGATGTCGATCTACCTGGTGTTCACCCGCTGCGGCCAGGTCTGGTCCCTGGACGCCCGCCGGGCCGCACGCGCGCGTGGGGAGCGGGTTCCCGACCGGGCCGGGCCCGTCCTGTGGGTGGTCCTCGGCGCGGTGCTGGTCGCGGTGACCTCGGCCGGCCGGTTCGACAGCGAGTGGTTCGTGCCCGCGCTCCTGTGGGCCGTCTGGCTGGCGCAGGCCCTGTGGTGGGCGGTCGAGCGGTACGCGAGGTCGTACGAGCCCCGGGTGCTGCTCGACGTCGTCGCGAACGTGATCCACAACGGCGCCCTGTTCGTCATCGCGACCGAGGCCTGTCTGATCTACGCCACGGCCGGCTGGTACAAGATCCAGGGTTCCCGCTGGCAGGACGGCACCGCGGTCTACTACCCGCTCCACCTCGACTACTTCTCCCCCTGGCCCGGCCTCGCCGGCGTGCTGTCCTCCAGCGGCACGATGGTGATGCTGGTGACCTACGGGACGGTGATCGTGCAGGTCGCCTTCCCGTTCACGCTCTTCAACCGGCGGGTCAAGAACGTCCTGCTGGCCCTGATGATGACCGAGCACGCGGTGATCGCCGTGCTCCTGGGGCTGCCGTTCTTCTCCCTCGCGATGATCGCGACGGACGCGGTCTTCCTGCCGACGTCGTTCCTGCGCCGGCTCGGCGGACGGGCCGCACGCGCGCGTGGACGCTGGTTCGCGCGGGGCGGGCCCCAGGCGCCGGACGGGGACCCGGGGGAGCCTCGCGCCCCGGAGAACCCCGAGCACAGCCACGTAGGCTTCACCGCATGACCGACCCCGCAGCGGCCGACTGGCACCGGCTCGCCGACACCTCCGTGCTGCTCGACGGCTTCCACGCCCTCAAGCACGCGCTGCGCTTCGGCGCCGAGGTCCCGGTCGCGGTGACCACGGACCGGCGGTCGGCCCTCGCCCTCGCCGCCGACCTGGCCCCCGACGTACGGGACACCCTGGACGCGCTGCTGACGGAGGTCCCGGAGGCCACGTACCGCTCCTTCGTAGCGCGCCCCCACCCGACGGGCGTGGCCGCCCTGGCGGTGCGTCCCGCGCGCGAGGCCAATCTCCGCCAGCTCGGTCACACGCCCCGCCGTACCCCCGTCGTGGTCCTCGACAACCCGCGCAACCTCGGCAACGCGGGCGCCGTGATCCGGCTGGCCGCCGGTTTCGGGGCCACCGGGGTCGTCACCACCGGGACGCTCGACCCCTGGCACCCCACGGTCGTGCGCGCCGGGGCGGGCCTGCACTACGCGACCGCCGTGGAGCGCCTGACGGTGGCCGAGCTGCCCCCCGGCCCGCTGTTCGCGCTGGACCCGGAGGGCGACGACATCCGGGCCCGCGAGCTCCCGGACGACGCCGTCCTCGCCTTCGGCTCCGAGCGCAGCGGCCTGTCGGCCGAACTGCGCGCCCGCACCGACCACTTGGTGGCCCTGCCGATGCGTCCCCAGGTCTCCAGCTACAACCTGGCGACCAGTGTGGCGATGACCCTGTTCCACTGGAGCACCGCGGCGCCTGTCTAGCGCGCAGGCGTCCCGTGTCGCCTCTCAGGCGTCGCGTCGCACCTCGACGACCCGGAAGCGGTTGGCGACGAACGCGCCGTCGCACAGTGCCGCGTTGGCCGCCGGGTTGCCGCCCGAGCCGTGGAAGTCGGAGAACGCGGCCGTCTGGTTCACGAACACCCCGCCGGTCAGATTCAGCGACAACTGCGCCGCCTCCTCAAGACAGACCTCCTCGACGGCCTTCTCGACCCCCTCGTCCGTGGTGTACGCCCCGACGGTCATCGCCCCCTTCTCCCGTACGGTCCGCCGCAGCAGTTCCACCGCGTCCGCCGCGGAGTCGACCGCGACGGCGAAGGAGACGGGACCGAAGCACTCGCTCATGTACGCGGCCTCGTCGTCCGGCTTGGCGCCGTCCAGCTTCACGATGACCGGGGTCCGCACGACCGCGTCCGGGAACTCCGGGTTGGTGATCTCCCGTGAGGCGAGGGCGACTTCACCGAGCCCGGCGGCGGCCTCCAGGCGGGCCTTCACGTCCGGGTTGACGAGTGCGCCGAGCAGGCCGTTCGCGCGGGCGTCGTCGCCCAGGAGACCGTCCACCGCGCGCGCGAGATCGGCGACGACCTCGTCGTAGGACTTGGGGCCCTGGTCGGTGGTGATGCCGTCGCGGGGGATCAGCAGGTTCTGCGGGGTGGTGCACATCTGGCCGCTGTACAGGGACAGGGAGAAGGCGAGGTTGGACAGCATGCCCTTGTAGTCGTCGGTCGACTCGACGACGACCGTGTTGACGCCGGCCTTCTCCGTGTAGACCTGCGCCTGGCGGGCGTTGGTCTCCAGCCAGTCGCCGAAGCCGGTCGACCCCGTGTAGTCGATGATCCGGATCTCGGGGCGGGTGGCGAGCGTCTTGGCGATGCCCTCGCCGGGGCGCTCGGCGGCCAGCGCCACCAGGTTCGGGTCGAAGCCGGCCTCGGTGAGCACCTGGCGGGCGATCAGGACGGTGAGCGCGAGCGGCAGCACCGCGCGCGGGTGGGGCTTCACCAGGACCGCGTTGCCGGTGGCGAGGGAGGCGAACAGGCCCGGATAGCCGTTCCACGTGGGGAAGGTGTTGCAGCCGATGACCAGGGCGGTGCCGCGCGGGACCGGCGTGAACTCCTTGTTCATGACGAGCGGGTCGCGCTTGCCCTGGGGCTTGGTCCACTCCGCGACGGCGGGCGTGCGGACCTGCTCCGCGTACGCGTACGCCACCGCCTCCAGACCGCGGTCCTGGGCGTGCGGGCCGCCCGCCTGGAACGCCATCATGAAGGCCTGGCCGCTGGTGTGCATGACCGCGTGCGCGAACTCGTGCGTCCGGTCGCCGATCCGCTTCAGGATCTCGATGGAGACCGCGGCCCGCGCCTCCGCGCCCGCGTCCCGCCAGGCCCGCTGCCCGGCGCGCATGGCGGGCAGCAGGACGTCGAGGTCGGCGTGCGGGTACGTGACGCCCAACTCGACGCCGTACGGCGAGACCTCGCCGCCCACCCAGTCGTCCGTGCCGGGCTGGCCGAGGTCGAGGCGGGTGCCCAGGAGGGCGTCGAACGCGGCCTTGCCCGCCGCCGCGTCCAGGCTGCCGTGCTCGCCGTACGCCTTGGGGTGTTCGGGGTGCGGGGACCAGTACGCGCGCGTGCGGATCGCTTCGAGCGCCTGGTCGAGTGTGGGCCGGTGCCGGGCGATCAGCTCGTGCGCGGTCGGTTCGGCGGCCATGCGGGACCAACTCCTCTTCTCAAGAACTCGTCTTCGAGCTCATGACCTGGGCAGGAACAGGGGAAGGATCAGGGGCGGAAACGGGCGGTCGGAGTTAGAGTAACCGAACGATCGGTCGGGACAAGGGGGTCCGCCGCATCTGTGGAAAACCCCGTGCGGGAGGATCGCGGACATGACAGCACTGGACCTCAGCAGCCCCGTGGCCGTCGTCGGCACCGGCACCATGGGCCAGGGCATCGCCCAGGTCGCGCTGGCCGCGGGTCACGTCGTGCGGCTCCACGACGCCGTACCGGGACGCGCCGTGGAAGCGAGCGCCGCGATCGGCGCCCGGCTCGACCGGCTCGTGGAGAAGGACCGGCTCAGCGCCGCCGACCGGGACGCCGCGCGCGCCCGGCTGCTGCCCGCCCAAGCCCTGACCGACCTCGCGGACTGCACCCTGGTCGTCGAGGCCGTGCTGGAACAGCTGGACGTCAAACAGCAGTTGATGCGCGACCTGGAGGACATCGTCGGCGAGGACTGCCTGCTCGCCACCAACACCTCGTCCCTGTCGGTGACGGCCATCGGCGCCGCCCTGCGCAACCCCGGCCGCTTCGTGGGCCTGCACTTCTTCAACCCGGCCCCGCTGCTGCCGCTCGTCGAGGTGGTCTCCGGGTTCGCCACCGACGTCACGTCGGCCACGCGCGCGTACGAGATGTCCCGCGCCTGGGGCAAGACCCCGGTCGCCTGCGCGGACACCCCCGGTTTCATCGTCAACCGCATCGCGCGGCCCTTCTACGCCGAGGCCTTCGCCGTCTACGAGGCACAGGCCGCCGACCCGGCCACCATCGACGCGGTCCTGCGCGAGTCCGGCGGCTTCAGGATGGGCGCCTTCGAACTGACCGACCTCATCGGCCAGGACGTCAACGAGTCCGTCACCCACTCCGTGTGGCGGTCCTTCTTCCAGGACGTGCGCTTCACCCCCTCGCTCGCCCAGCGCCGCCTGGTCGAGTCCGGCCGCCTCGGCCGCAAGACCGGGCACGGCTGGTACGACCACGGGGCCGACGCCGAGCAGCCCGAGCCGCACACCGCGGAACCGGCCCAGGCGCCCGCCTACGTCGTCGTGGAGGGCGACATGGGCCCCGCGGCCGACCTCGTCGCGCTGATCCGCGAGGCGGGCATCGCCGTCCGCGAGGAGGAAGAGGACCACGGCACCCGCATGGTGCTCCCCGGCGGCGGCCAGCTGGCGCTCGCCGACGGGCAGACCTCCGTCGAGTTCCGTGACGTCGTCTACTTCGACCTCGCCCTCGACTACCGCAGGGCGAGCCGCATCGCCCTGTCGGCCTCCCAGGACACCGCGTCGGGGACCCTCTCCGAGGCGATCGGCCTCTTCCAGGCGCTCGGCAAGGACGTCAGCGTCATCGGCGACGCCCCCGGGATGATCGTCGCCCGCACGGTCGCCCGGATCGTCGACCTCGCCCACGACGCCGTCGCCAAGGGCGTCGCCACCGAGGAGGACATCGACACCGCGATGCGCCTTGGTGTCAACTACCCCCTGGGTCCGTTCGAATGGAGCCGCAGGCTCGGCCGCAGCTGGGCCTACGACCTCCTGGACGACCTGCACCTGCGTGATCCGTCGGGACGGTACGCGCCGTCCCTGGCGCTCTACCGCCACGCGTACGCCACCGAGAAGCGGGAGGGCACCCCATGACCACCGCCAAGCGAGACACGTACACCCCCGAGAGCCTGCTCTCCGTGGCCGTCCAGGTCTTCATCGAACGCGGCTACGACGGCACCTCCATGGAGCACCTCGCCAAGGCGGCCGGCATCTCCAAGTCGTCGATCTACCACCACGTGACCGGCAAGGAGGAGCTGCTGCGCCGCGCGGTCAGCCGGGCCCTGGACGGCCTCTTCGGGATCCTCGACGAGGAGCACGCGCGCGTGGGGCGCGCCGTCGACCGGCTGGAGTACGTCGTGCGGCGCATGGTCGAGGTGCTGACCGCCGAACTGCCGTACGTGACGCTGCTGCTGCGGGTGCGCGGCAACACCGACACCGAGCGGTGGGCCCTGGAGCGGCGCCGGGACTTCGACCACCGGGTGGCCGAGCTGCTGAAGGCCGCGACCGCCGACGGCGATCTCCGCGGCGACGTGGAGGTACGGCTCGCGACCCGGCTCGTCTTCGGGATGATCAACTCCGTCGTGGAGTGGTACCGCCCCGACGGCCGGGGCATGGGCGAGCGCGAAGTGGCCGACGCGGTGGCCCTGTTGGTGTTCTCCGGGCTGCGCGCGCAGCACTGACCGGGGTCCATTGACCGGGGTCCACCGGCCGGGGTCAGCCCTGGGGCTCCAGGTCCTCCTCCTCGAACACCAGCAGGGTGCGGGTGCTGAGCACCTCGGGGATCGCCTGGAGCCGGTTGAGGACCAGTTCGCGCAGGGCCCGGTTGTCCAGGGTGTGCACCAGCAGCAGGACGTCGAAGTCGCCGCCCACCTGCGCGATGTGCGAGGCGCCCGGGAGCAGCCTGAGCTGTTCGCGGACCGTGCGCCAGGAGTTCTGCACGATCTTCAGGGTGATGTACGCCGACGTGCCCTGGCCCGCCCGCTCGTGGTCGACGCGGGCGCCGAAGCCGCGGATGACGCCGTCCTCGATGAGCCGGTTGATCCGCGCGTAGGCGTTGGCGCGCGAGACGTGCACCCGCTCGGCGACGGACCTTATCGAGGCGCGGCCGTCCGCCTGGAGCATCTGGAGGATGTCCTGATCGATGGCGTCGAGCGGGCGCGGGGGCGGCAGCTCGCGTCCCGCCTCCGGGCCGTCGGCCATTTGTTCAGGTGCCATGTCCCCCCGCCTCTCTACCATGGACGTACTGCGTTCATTGCAGGTTGTGGAGAACCGTTTGTCCACAGCCTGAAGCCGCGTGTAGCCAAAATGTGCCGACGACCGAACAATCGGTAGGGAGGCGCCGTACGTCCGAGGCGCCTCTCCGAGCCACTCCCCCGAGGAGGTGCCGTCATGACGGTCATGGAGCAGCGGGGCGCGTACCGGCCCACACCGCCGCCCGCCTGGCAGCCGCGCACGGACCCCGCGCCCCTGCTGCCCGACGCGGTGCCCTACCGCGTGCTCGGCACCGAGGCCGCCGCGCAGGCCGCCCCCGAGCTGCTGCGCCGCCTGTACGCCCAGCTGGTGTCGGGCCGCCGGTACAACGCGCAGGCCACCGCCCTCACCAAGCAGGGCCGGCTCGCCGTGTACCCCTCCACCACCGGCCAGGAGGCCTGCGAGGTCGCCGCCGCGCTGGTCCTCCAGGAGCAGGACTGGCTCTTCCCCAGCTACCGCGACACCCTCGCCGCCGTCGCCCGCGGCCTCGACCCCGTGCAGGCCCTCACCCTGCTGCGCGGCGACTGGCACACCGGCTACGACCCGCGCGAGCACCGCGTCGCCCCCCTGTCCACCCCGCTCGCCACCCAGCTGCCGCACGCCGTGGGCCTCGCCCACGCGGCCCGCCTCAAGGGCGACGACGTGGTCGCGCTCGCCATGGTCGGCGACGGCGGCACCAGCGAGGGCGACTTCCACGAGGCACTGAACTTCGCCGCCGTCTGGCAGGCCCCGGTCGTCTTCCTGGTCCAGAACAACGGCTTCGCGATCTCCGTCCCGCTCGCCAAGCAGACCGCGGCCCCCTCCCTGGCCCACAAGGCGGTCGGCTACGGCATGCCCGGCCGCCTGGTCGACGGCAACGACGCGGTCGCCGTGCACGAGGTCCTGGCCGACGCCGTACGGCACGCGCGCGAGGGCGGCGGTCCCACGCTCGTCGAGGCGATCACCTACCGCATCGAGGCCCACACCAACGCCGACGACGCGACCCGCTACCGGGGCGAGACCGAGGTCGAGGCCTGGCGCGCGCACGACCCGATCGCCCTCCTGGAGCGCGAGCTGACCGAGCGCGGGCTCATCGACGAGGACGGCATCAAGGCCGCGCACGAGGCCGCCGAGGCCATGGCGGCCGAACTGCGCGCGCACATGAACCAGGACCCGGCGCTCGACCCCATGGACCTGTTCGCCGACGTGTACGCCGAACCCACCCCCCAACTACGCGAACAGCGCGCACAGTTGGCGGCCGAGCTCGCGGCCGAGCGGGAGGGGACGCCCTCATGACCACCGTCGCCCTCAAACCCGCCACCATGGCCCAGGCCCTCACCCGCGCGCTCCGCGACGCGATGACGGAAGACCCCACCGTGCACGTCATGGGCGAGGACGTCGGCACCCTCGGCGGAGTCTTCCGGGTCACCGACGGCCTCGCGAAGGAGTTCGGCGAGGACCGCTGCACGGACACCCCCCTCGCCGAGGCCGGCATCCTCGGCACCGCCGTGGGCATGGCGATGTACGGCCTGCGCCCGGTCGTCGAGATGCAGTTCGACGCCTTCGCCTACCCGGCCTTCGAGCAGCTGATCAGCCACGTCTCCCGCATGCGCAACCGCACCCGCGGCGCCATGCCCCTCCCGATCACCGTCCGCGTCCCCTACGGCGGCGGCATCGGCGGCGTCGAGCACCACAGCGACTCCTCCGAGGCCTACTACATGGCGACCCCCGGCCTGCACGTCGTCACCCCCGCCACCGTCGCCGACGCCTACGGCCTGCTGCGCGCCGCCATCGCCTCCGACGACCCGGTCGTCTTCCTGGAGCCCAAGCGCCTGTACTGGTCGAAGGACACCTGGAACCCCGCCGAGCCCGCACCCGTGGAACCCATCGGACGCGCCGTGGTCCGCCGCCCCGGCAGCAGCGCGACCCTCATCACCTACGGCCCCTCCCTCCCCGTCTGCCTCGAAGCCGCCGAGGCCGCCCGGTCCGAGGGCTGGGACCTCGAAGTCGTCGACCTGCGCTCCCTGGTGCCCTTCGACGACGAGACGGTCTGCGCGTCCGTACGGCGCACCGGCCGCGCCCTCGTCGTGCACGAGTCCGGGGGCTACGGCGGCCCCGGCGGCGAGATCGCGGCCCGCGTCACCGAGCGCTGCTTCCACCACCTGGAGGCGCCGGTGCTGCGCGTCGCCGGGTTCGACATCCCGTATCCGCCGCCGATGCTGGAGCGCCACCATCTGCCCGGCGTCGACCGGATCCTGGACGCCGTGGGACGGCTGCAATGGGAGGCCGACAACTGATGGCACAGGTACTGGAGTTCAAGCTCCCCGACCTCGGCGAGGGCCTCACCGAGGCGGAGATCGTGCGCTGGCTGGTCCAGGTCGGCGACGTCGTCGCCGTCGACCAGCCGGTCGTCGAGGTCGAGACCGCCAAGGCGATGGTCGAGGTCCCGTGCCCCTACGGCGGTGTGGTCACCGCACGCTACGGCGAGGAAGGCACCGAACTCCCGGTCGGCGCCCCGCTGCTGACCGTCGCGGTGGGAGCACCGGCCGCGGGCGCCGACCCGGACACCGAGGGCTCGGGGAACGTCCTGGTGGGCTACGGCACCGGTGCGCCCCCCGCGCGGCGGCGCAGGGTACGCAGGATGGCGGCGGACGTCGTGACCTCGGTGGCGGACGCCCCCGCCATCGGGACCGGCGCCCGCCGCGACGGTCCCGTACCCGTGATCTCCCCCCTCGTACGGCGGCTCGCGCGCGAGAACGGCCTGGAACTGCGGGAGTTGACCGGTTCCGGGCGGGACGGGCTCATCCTGCGCGCGGACGTCGAGAAGGCGCTCCGCGCGGCGGCGACCCTGGAGGCGACCGCACAGGAGGCGACCCTCCTGCCCCCGGCGACGCTCCCCACCGCCCCGGCCGCGCTCCCCACCGCCCTGACCCCGGCACCGCCCACCGCCACGGCCGGCGGAGTCACCCGCACCCCCCTCCGAGGGATCCGGGGCGCTGTCGCCGACAAGCTCTCCCGCAGCCGCCGCGAGATCCCGGACGCGACCTGCTGGGTGGACGCCGACGCGACGGAGCTGATGCGCACCCGCGCGGCCATGAACGCCGTTGAGGGGCCCAGGATCTCCGTACTGGCCCTTCTCGCCCGGATCTGCACGGCCGCGCTGACCCGGTTCCCCGAGCTCAACTCCACTGTGGACACGACGGCCAGGGAGATCGTCCGCTTCGACCGGGTGCACCTCGGGTTCGCCGCGCAGACCGGGCGCGGGCTCGTCGTACCCGTCGTCCGGGACGCGGGCGCACGGGACGCCGAGGCGCTGAGCGCGGAGTTCGCCCGGCTCACCGAGGCGGCCCGGACCGGGACACTGACCCCCGCCGACCTCACCGGCGGCACCTTCACGCTCAACAACTACGGCGTGTTCGGCGTCGACGGCTCCACGCCGATCATCAACCACCCCGAGGCGGCCATGCTCGGCGTCGGCCGGATCGTCCCCAAACCGTGGGTCCACGAAGGGGAGTTGGCGGTCCGCCAGGTCGTGCAGCTCTCGCTCACCTTCGACCACCGGGTCTGCGACGGCGGCACGGCGGGCGGTTTCCTGCGGTATGTGGCGGACTGCGTGGAACAGCCCGCGGTACTGCTGCGCAACCTGTGATCACGGGAGCCCGGACAAGTTCCCTGTGATCGGGGCGGGACGCATACTCGGGGGGTGACCGCGTACGAGCCCCCCGACTCCGTGCCCGGCGACGCCTACGACGCCGTCGTGCTCGCCGGTGGCGGTGCCCGGCGGCTCGGCGGTGCCGACAAGCCCGGACTGCGCGTGGGCGGCCGGGCCCTGCTCGACCGGGTGCTCACCGCCTGCGCCGACGCCCGCACCACCGTCGTGGTCGCCGCCCCCCGGCCCACCCCCCGGCCGGTGCGCTGGGCCCGCGAGGACCCGCCCGGCGCGGGCCCGGTCGCCGCGCTCGCGGCGGGCCTGCGGCACACCACGGCCGACACCGTCGTGGCCCTCTCCGCCGACCTGCCGTTCCTCGAAACGGCAACCGTACGGCGGCTGTCGACCGCCCTGCGGACCGACGGCACCGACGGCGCGCTGCTCACCGACGCCGACGGCCGCGACCAGCCGCTCGTGGCCGCGTACCGCGCACCGGCCCTCCGCCGCGCGCTGACCGCGCTCGCCGAGGAGCACGGCGGCCTCACCGGGCTGCCCCTGCGCAGGCTGACCGCCGCGCTCGAACTCACCCGCGTCCCCGACCCCGTCGCGTCCTTCGACTGCGACACCTGGGACGACCTCGCCACCGCCAGGGCACGCATCAGGGAGCATGGGCACGTGTTGGATGAATGGATTTCCGCAGTCAAGGACGAACTGGGCATCGACCTGGACGTCGACACCGGCATCCTGCTCGACCTCGCCCGCGACGCCGCCCACGGAGTGGCCAGGCCCGCCGCCCCGCTGACCACCTTCCTGGTCGGCTACGCGGCGGCGCAGGCCAAGGGCGGCCCCGAGGCGGTCGCCGAGGCCGCCCGCAAGGCCGCCGCCCTCGCCCTGCGCTGGGCCGACGAGGACACTGCCGGGACCGTGCCCGGCACCCAGCCGGACGCCCCGTCCGACGCTCCGGGCCCGGACGCCGCCGGATGACCGCGCGCGGCACGCACACGCACCCCGGCGGGCCCGCCCAGGACATCGAGGACCTCGACGTCGAGGAGGTACTCGCCCTCGTGAACGAAGGCAGCACCGGCGGACCGCCCGAGCCCGCGCCGGCACCCCAGGGCCGCCCGCCCCGGGCCTCCGACGCACCCCGCACCCCGGACACCCGTCGGCACAAGGCCACCCCGTGGCCCGAGGCCAGGGCCGTCGCCGCGCGCGCCGTACGGTCCGGCGGCCACCGCGCCCCCGTCTCCGTGCCCCTCGACTCCGCCCTCGGCCTGGTCCTGGCCGCGCCCCTCGTCGCCCTGAGCGACCTGCCCTCGTTCGACACCTCCGCGATGGACGGCTGGGCGGTCGCCGGCCCCGGCCCCTGGGCCGTACGCGAGGAAGGCGTGCTCGCCGGGCACGCGGAGTCGGAGCCGCTCAGCGACGGCGAGGCCGTGCGGATCGCGACCGGCGCCCGGGTCCCCGCCGACACGACCGCCGTCATCCGCAGCGAACACGGCCGCACCGACGACAAGGGGCGGCTGCACGCGGCCCGGGACGTCGGACACGGCCAGGACATCCGCCCGCGCGGCCAGGAGTGCCGCAGCGGCGACCATCTGCTGCCCGCCGGCACCGTGGTGACCCCGGCGGTGCTCGGCCTCGCCGCAGCCGCGGGCTACGACACGCTCACCGCCGTACCCCGCCCCCGGGTCGAAGTCCTCATCCTGGGCGACGAGTTGCTCACCGAGGGGCTGCCCCACGACGGGCTCATCCGGGACGCCCTCGGCCCGATGCTGCCGTCCTGGCTGCGCGCGCTCGGCGCCGAGGTCATCGCGGTGCGCAGGCTCGGCGACGACGAGAAGGCGCTGCACAAGGCGATCACGGCCAGCGCCGCCGACCTCGTCGTCACCACCGGCGGCACCGCCTCCGGCCCGGTCGACCACGTCCACCCCACCCTGAACCGGCTCGGCGCCGAACTCCTCGTGGACGGCGTCAAGGTCCGCCCCGGCCACCCCATGCTGCTGGCCCGGATCAAGGACGACCAGCACCTCGTGGGCCTGCCGGGCAATCCCCTCGCCGCGATCTCCGGCCTGCTCACCCTCGCCGAACCGCTGCTGCGGACCCTGTCGGCACACCCCGCCGCCGAGCCGTACGCGCTGCCCCTCCAGGACGCGGTGCAGGGGCACCCGTACGACACCCGGCTCATCCCCGCCGTGCTGCGCGGGGACAGCGCCGTCCCGCTGCACTACAACGGCCCGGCCATGCTGCGCGGGATCGCGGCGGCCGACGCGCTCGCGGTCGTGCCGCCGGAGGGGGCGCGGCAGGGGCAGCGCGCGGAGCTCATCGATCTGCCGTGGGCGGTCGCCGGAATCGGGGTGTGTTTCACGTGAAACAACCGGGCCATGATGCGATCGCCCGCCAGGCGGACGAACATCTCGTGACCCATCGGGTGAAACTCCCGAAGAAAGTGGTCGAGCACCCCTTCCGGCAGGTCGCCAAACGGCTGTCCATCGCGCTGTTCCTGCTGGCCGTGACCGCGCTGATCGTCTATGCCGACCGGGACGGCTACAACGACAACTCGGACGGCTCGGTCGACTTCCTCGACGCGCTGTACTACGCCACGGTCACCCTCTCGACCACCGGCTACGGCGACATCACCCCGGTCAGCGACGGCGCCCGGCTCACCAACATCCTCGTCGTCACACCCCTGCGCGTGCTGTTCCTGATCGTCCTGGTCGGCACCACCCTGGAAGTCCTCACCGAACGCACCCGGGAGGAATGGCGTCTGAACCGCTGGAGGTCCGCGTTGCGGGATCACACCGTTGTCGTCGGCTTCGGCACGAAGGGGCGGTCGGCGATCCAGACCGTGTGCGCGACGGGGCTGAAGAAGGAACAGGTCGTCGTGGTCGACCCCAGCGCGAAGGCGATCGAGGCCGCGAGCAGCGACGGGTATGTGGGGGTCGTCGGGGACGCCACCCGCAGCGAGGTCCTCAAGCGCGCCGAGGTGCACAAGGCACGGCAGATCATCATCGCGACCCAGCGCGACGACACGGCCGTGCTGGTGACCCTGACCGCCCGGCAGCTCAACCGCGGCGCGAAGATCGTGGCCGCAGTCCGCGAGGAGGAGAACGCGCCGCTGCTCAAGCAGTCCGGCGCCGACGCCGTCATCACCAGCGCCAGCGCGGCCGGCCGGCTGCTCGGTCTGTCCGTGCTCAGCCCCGCCGCCGGCATGGTCATGGAGGACCTCATCCAGCAGGGCAGCGGGCTCGACATGACCGAGCGGCCCGTCATAAAGGCCGAGGTCGGCAAGACACCGCGCGAGACCGACGACCTGGTGGTGAGCGTCGTACGCGGGCACCGGGTGCTCGGCTACGACGACCCGGCCATCGGGACCCTTGAGCTGACGGACCGGCTCATCACCATCGTGCGGGTCTCGCCCGGCTCACAGGTCGCGCCCGACACCCGCCCGCTGCCCCGACCGTGACCCACTCCCGGCCGCTGCCCCGATGACCCGCCCCCGGCCGTCGTCGTGCCGTCCCACCTCCGGCGGTCGGCCCCACGACGAGGAGTAGCGTCGGGTTCATGCATGCGATCACGATTTCCGAACCTGGTGGGCCCGAGGCGCTGGTGTGGGACGAGGTCCCCGACCCGGTGGCCGGAGAGGGCGAGGTGCTGGTCGAGGTGGTGGCCGGCGCCGTCAACCGTGCCGACATCATGCAGCGCCAGGGTTTCTACGACCCGCCGCCCGGCGCCTCCCGCTACCCCGGGCTCGAATGCTCCGGCCGGATCGTCGCGGTCGGCCCCGGGGTCTCCGGATGGTCCATCGGCGACGAGGTGTGCGCGCTGCTCGCGGGCGGCGGCTACGCGCAGAAGGTCGCCGTACCGGCCGGACAGCTGCTGCCGCTGCCGCGGGGCATCGACCTCAAGCGGGCCGCCGCGCTGCCCGAGGTGGTCTGTACGGTCTGGTCGAACGTCTTCATGGTCGCCCACCTCCGCCCCGCCGAGACCCTGCTCGTGCACGGCGGCTCCAGCGGTATCGGCACCATGGCGATCCAGCTGGGCAAGGCGGTCGGCGCGAAGGTCGCCGTCACGGCCGGCACCAAGGAGAAACTGGACCACTGCGCCGAACTGGGCGCGGATGTCCTCATCAACTACCGCGAGCAGGACTTCGTCGCCGAGATCGAGCGGGCCACGGACGGCGCGGGCGCCGATGTCATCCTCGACAACATGGGCGCCAAGTACCTGGACCGCAATGTCCAGGCCCTCGCCGTCAACGGGCGGCTCGCGATCATCGGGATGCAGGGCGGCATCAAGGCGGAACTCAACATCGCCGCCCTCCTCGGCAAGCGGGCCGCGATCAGCGCGACCTCGCTGCGGGCCCGCCCGCTCGGCGAGAAGGCGGCCATCGTCGCCGCCGTACGCGAGCACGTGTGGCCGCTGATCGAGTCCGGTCAGGTCCGTCCGGTCGTCGACCGGGAGCTGCCGATGAGCGAGGCGGCGGCAGCGCACCAGGTGGTCGAGGACAGCGGGCACATCGGGAAGGTGCTGCTCGTCGCGCCGTAGGACGGACGGCAGCCGCGGGACCTAGCCGCGCCGTACCCGGAGACCGATGAAGGCGAGGCCCAGGCCGAGGCCGATGAGGATCAGGCCGCTGCCCAGCGGCAGGATCCGCAGCACGGGTCCGGTCGGGTCCTCGGCGTGGGCGACCGTCTGGTGCACGGGCCGGAGCGGTGGCGAGGACGGGGCGACCGCCGCTTCCTGCGCGGGGGACGCGGAGTCGGCGGGCGTCGGAACGGCCGAAGCGCCGTCGTTCTCGTCCGCCGCTTCCCCGTCGGCGCCTCCGTCCTCGACCTCCTCCGCGCTCGGCTGGGCCGTCCGCCCCGGCCGTTCCCGCCCCGCACCGGCCTCGCTGCCGGCGCGCGAGGGCTCGGCGGAGGCGCGAGCGGAGGCCTGATCGGGGGCCTGATCCGGGGCCTGTCCGTGGTGGTCGGGACCGGCGGCGGGTCTCAGCGCGTGAGCGGGAGCGGTGGCGGAGGCCGGGGCCGACGCCGAGGTCGGGGGAGGCGACGGGGTGTGGGCGGCGGCACCGGACGCGGGTGCACCCCCGGCGCCCCCCGCTTCCACGCCGTACGCCGGGACGCCCCCGTACGGATTCGCCGTCGTGCCCGTGCCCAGTACGAGCAGCAGTCCCGCGGTGCGCAGCCATCCAGTCACGGGACAAGCGTCACATCGGGCGGGTTTCCCGGCATTCCAGGTTCGGGCAAACGGTGGATCACCTTACGAGGGGGGCACCACGGTGGTGAGGTGTACAGGTGCGAGAGAATGGCGGCATGGAGATGCCGAGGAACGAAAGGTCACCGGAGAAGCCCCAGATCCTGGTCGTGGGCCAGGACGGGATGGCGCTCGGTGGCACCGGGGACGAGGACTCCCGCGAGATCCCGGTGACGGAGATGGTGGAACAGCCCGCCAAGGTCATGCGGATCGGCAGCATGATCAAGCAGCTCCTGGAGGAGGTGCGGGCCGCTCCTCTCGACGAGGCGAGCCGGGTGCGGCTCAAGGAGATCCACGCCAGCTCGGTCAAGGAGCTGGAGGACGGTCTGGCGCCGGAGCTGGTCGAGGAGCTGGAGCGGCTCTCGCTGCCGTTCACCGACACGGCGATCCCGAGCGACGCGGAACTCCGTATCGCGCAGGCCCAGTTGGTGGGCTGGCTGGAGGGACTCTTCCACGGGATCCAGACCACGCTGTTCGCCCAGCAGATGGCCGCGCGGGCGCAGCTGGAGCAGATGCGCCGGGCCCTGCCGCCGGGGGTCGGTGACGGCGGCGAGGAGGGCCAGCCGGGCGGCGGCCGGGTGGGCGGCCCCTACCTGTAGACCCCCGTACCTGTTCAAAGGGCCCGGCAGCCGTTGCTGCCGGGCCCTTCCGCGTGTCCTGGGTGGGTCAGGACGGGTTGCCCGTCGAGACGCCCAGCTGGATCTGGGGCATCTCCTTGGGGTCCACGTCCGTGCCGGCCGCCGGGAACTGGTCCATGACCGTGCCCTGGCCGTAGGTGTTCTCGTCCTCGTTCTTGACCTTCACCTTCCAGCCCGCGGCCTGGAGGCAGGACTTGACCGACGAGATGTACTTGAACTGGAAGTCCGGGACCTGGATCTTGCTGGGGTCGGTGTACGACTCCTCCGGCTCCGTGCACGCGGTCTTGTCGATCGTCTTCGTCGTGTCGCCGTCGCGGTGGCCCTCCACCGCCGTGGCCGAAGTGCTCGCGCTGGAGCCGCCGTCGCCGCTCCGGTCGTCCGAGCCGCTGCCGGCCGAGGCCAGGGCCGCGATCAGCGAGCCGATCGCGATGAGGGCGACCACGATCGCGCCGACGACCACCGGCTTGTTGCTCCGGCCGCCGCCCCCGGGCGCCGGCGTCGGGTGCTGCGGGTTCAGGTTGTACGGCGGCGGGGTCGAGATGCCCTGCTGCCCGAACCCGACCGAGGCCGGCGTCTGGTAGCCCGGCTGCTGCGGATAGCCGTAGGCGGGCGAGGGGGTGGGCGGCGGAGTGCCGCGGTACGGGCCCGGCTGGTACGGCGTCTGCACCGGGCCGGTGGGCGCCGGGGCCGCCTGGTCGACCGGCGGGAACACCGCGGAGCCGACGCCCGCGCCGCTCTGCGCGGGCGCGCCCGGCACGATGCTCGGGGCCGCCGCGTGCAGCGAGGACGCCACCCGCAGGCACTCCTCGCGCATGGACTCCGCGTTCGGGAAGCGCTCGTTCGGGTTCTTCTTCAGCGCGCGGGCGACCAGCGCGTCCACGGCCGGCGGCAGCGAACGGTTGATCGAGGAGGGCGCGACCGGCTCCTCCTGCACATGCGCGTACGCGATGGCCAGCGGCGAGTCCGCGTCGAACGGCAGCCGCCCGGTGACCAGTTGGAACAGCATGATGCCGACCGAGTACAGGTCGCTGCGCGCGTCCACGCCCCGGCCGAGCGCCTGCTCCGGGGAGAGGTACTGCGGGGTGCCGACGACCATGCCGGTCTGGGTCATCGAGGTGACCCCGGACTGCATGGCGCGGGCGATGCCGAAGTCCATGACCTTCACGACACCGCGCTTGGTCATCATCACGTTGCCCGGCTTGATGTCCCGGTGGACCAGGCCCATCTCGTGGCTGATGTCCAGCGCCGCCAGGACGTCCGCGGTGATCTTCAGCGCCTTGTCGGCGGGCATCGCGCCGAACTGCCGTACGTCCTCGTCGAGTACGGAGCCCAGCGGGCGGCCCTCGACGTACTCCATGACGATGTACGGCATCGTCGAGCCGTCGAGGACGTCCTCACCGGTGTCGAAGACGGAGACGATGTTGGTGTGCGTGAGCTTGGCCACGGCCTGGGCCTCGCGGCGGAAGCGCTCACGGAAGGCCTGTTCACGGCCGAGTTCGGTGTGGAGTGTCTTGATCGCGACCTGGCGGTCGAGGACGGCGTCGTAGGCGAGGTGCACCGAGGCCATGCCGCCCTCGCCGAGCAGGTCGCGCAGCTGGTAGCGGCCACCCGCCAGCGCGCGGCCCGTATACCGGCCGTGTGGGCCCTCCTGGCTCATGTTTCCGTGTCCCCCATCGGCGCCGGCTCAGTGATCGAATGTGCCATTCCCGGCCAAGTCTGCCGGAGGGCACTGACACGTCAAGCGCGGTGCCCGATCCGTGACCGTACGCGAAAGAAGAGTCGTGGAAGCGTTACAGGTGCTGTACCGGCGGTACACAGAATTTGCACCACGGCCCGTGGTACCGATTTGATGACCGGTCCGTCCACGGACGATTCCGGCACTGATCCCGGAACGACGGCTTGCGCCGAGCCTGTAGCGTGGCCGACGGAGACCGTGACAACACCGCGCGCACCGCGGGCAGAAACGACGGCGAGGACTGATGGCACAGCAGCACGCTCAGGGCCCGTCCGACCCCGAGGCGGCTGGCGGCGGAATGTCGGACGCACCGGAACTGTGGGGCAACGGCGGACTGGTCGGCGACGGCCGCTACCGGCTCACCCACAGACTGGGCCGGGGCGGTATGGCCGAGGTTTTCGCGGCCGAGGACGTCCGGCTCGGGCGCACGGTCGCCGTCAAGCTGCTCCGCTCCGACCTGGCCGAGGACCCGACCTCCAAGGCCCGCTTCACGCGCGAGGCCCAGTCCGTGGCGGGGCTCAACCACCACGCGATCGTCGCCGTGTACGACTCCGGCGAGGACACGGTGTCCACGGGCGGCTACGGCGCGGGCGGCGCCCAGTCCGTGCCCTACATCGTCATGGAGATCGTCGAGGGGCGCACGATCCGCGATCTGCTCCTCAACGCCGAGGCGCCCGGACCCGAGCAGGCCCTGATCATCGTCTCCGGGGTCCTGGAGGCGCTCGCCTACTCGCACCAGCACGGCATCGTGCACCGCGACATCAAGCCCGCGAACGTGATCATCACGCACAACGGCGCCGTCAAGGTCATGGACTTCGGCATCGCGCGCGCCCTGCACGGGGCGTCCACGACGATGACGCAGACCGGCATGGTCATGGGCACGCCCCAGTACCTCTCCCCGGAGCAGGCGCTCGGCAAGGCCGTCGACCACCGCTCCGACCTGTACGCGACGGGCTGCCTGCTGTACGAACTCCTCGCGCTGCGGCCCCCGTTCACCGGCGAGACCCCGCTGTCGGTGGTCTACCAGCACGTCCAGGACATCCCGGTCCCGCCGTCCCAGACCTCGAACGGCGTCTGCCCGCCGGAGCTCGACGGCCTCGTCATGCGCTCACTGGCCAAGGACCCGGACGACCGCTTCCAGACGGCCGAGGAGATGCGCGGGCTGGTCCAGTACGGCCTCCAGATGCTCTACGACCAGGGCGGCCACACCGGCACCTGGAACACCGGCCCGGTGACCGTGGCCAACGCGCAGGGAACCCCTCCGGGGGGCTTCGCCGGCACGACCGTGATGCCCCAGGGCGACCCCTCCGGCACCGCGCAGATCCCGCAGCCGATCCTGCCGGGCGGCTACGGCAACGGCGACGACGGCGGCTTCGAGGGGCACGGCAACCGCGGCAGCGGCCGGGGCAAGCTGTGGATCCTGGCCGTGCTCGCGGTGATCGCCATCGCGGCGGGCGTGGCGCTGGCCATGAACACCACCGGCAACGGCAGCGGCGGCTCGGGCACCTCGCAGTCGCCCACGACCTCGCAGTCCGCGACCGACGACACGGCCACCGAGACGCCGAGCGACGAGGCGTCGGCCACGCCCTCGGACACGCAGACGGACGACAGCGGCACGAGCTCCGGCTCGGGCTACACACCGTCGCGGACGCCCTCGTACACGCCGTCCGAGACGGCCACCGAGCAGCCGTCGAGCACCCCGTCCGCGACGGTCTCCGAGGAGCCTTCGGACACCCCGTCCGCGCCGACCTCGTCGGACCCGGCGACCACGGGCGACCCCGGTGACGACGGCGGTACCGGCACCGTCGCGGGCGCCCTGGGCGGCTGACCCGCACGCATCGCGACACGCGCGCGTGTGCCCCGTTGGCAGGGGTCCACGCGCGCGTGCCGTTTTCGGCGGTCCTCAGGGAGGCCGTTCTCAAGGGGCCGCCGTCATCAGGCGGCGCACTCCGTGAAGGCCGTCTTCAGGCGGCGCACTCCATGAAGGCCCCGCACACCGCGTCGTACTCCCGGGTCCACCACACGGCGAGCGCCGAGGCCGCCGGGAACTGGGGGTCCGCGCGGGTGTCGCCGCGCTCGTAGTGCCAGCGCAGCATCCAGAAGTCGTTGAGCCGCTCCCACCACACCCGGTGCACGGCGGCGGCGAGTTCGCCGGGGGTGGCGCCCGCGGCCCGCCGGTACGCGCGCGCGTACGCCCGCACCTTGGGCAGGTCGAGCGCCCCGTCGGGCCGTACGAAGAAGATCGCGGCGGCGCGTACGGCCTCCTCCGCGCGGGGCTGCACGCCGAGCCGGTCCCAGTCGACGATCGCGGCGGGGGCGTCGCCCTTGTAGAGCAGGTTGAACGGGTGGAAGTCCCCGTGCACCCAGCCCACGGAACCCCCGTGCGGCGGGCGCCGGTCCGTGTGCCGCTCCAGCAGTTCCCGCCGCTCCAGCAGCCGGTGGCGGGCCAGTTCGTCGAAGGCGTCGGCGGGCCGGTGCCTGCGGACGTGTCCGAGCAGGTCGTCGATGAGGGCGAAGGTGTCGGCGGGGTCGGCGCCCGGCGGGCACTCCCCGCGCTGTCCCGGCATCACCCGCTCCAGGCTCGCGTGCACGACCCCCAGCAGCGCGCCGAGGCGTCCGCACTGGAGGGTGGTCAGCTGGCCGCCGTGGCGGTGGCGGCCGTCGATCCAGGGGTGCAGGGCGTAGGTGCGACCGCCCACGACGGCGACCGTACGGCCGTCGCGGTCCGGCAGCGGCGGGGCGACGGGGACACCGAGGTCGGCCAGCCGACGGGTCGCCGCGTGCTGGCGGGCGATGGCCGCCGGGTCGGCGGTCTCGGGGTCGAAGTGGTGCTTGAGGAAGTAGTGGCCCCGGGTGGTGCGGAGCCGGTAGCCGCGGTTGAGGAGGCCCTGTTCGACGGGTTCGCAGGTGACGGCGGACCCGGCGGAGTACCGGCTCAGGAGGGCGCGCAACGGGGGCGCATGGGGCGCGGGGGGTGGTACACATAAAGGCGGCACGCGGCCGATGCTAGGGCACGGGACGGGCCTGTGAACTGCGGTTTGTCACAGAAAGTCACCGCTCGGTCTTCGGTGGTCGCTTTCGGTCACAGGGTGGGCCCGAAGCGCCGTTCCAGACCGCCGTCCACCGCGTGCACGGCGCCGAACCGCGGTTCGATGCGCAGGTACACCATCGCGTCCCGGGCCGGGCCGAAGCGGGCGACCTGGTCCGCCGTCGGCTCGTAGCGCTCGCAGGTGCCGATCACCTGCACGGACCACAGGTCCTCGCCCGGTCCCGCCGAGTCCAGGTTGTCGGCCCCGTAGGCGACGACACTGCCCACGCACGCGTGGTGGTGGCCGTGGCTCCGGGGCATGCGCAGCAGCAGCCCGCCGTCCTGGACGATGTGCCCGGCGAGGGCCAGGAAGGGCAGCGCCCGCAGCGTGGTGGCCACCCTGCCCCGGTCGGTGCGGGAGAGCAGGGCGATGGCCGGCTGTGCGTCCTCGGACATGTGACCACTGTCGGCGCGTCAGCGGCCCCGGGGGAGAGGTCTTTGGTCCCTAATGCCGCTGCCGCTCGGCCTGTCTGCGCGCCACGAACGCCGCCGCCTGCGACCGCCGCTCCATGCCGAGCTTGGAGAGCAGGCTCGACACGTAGTTCTTGATGGTCTTCTCCGCGAGGTGCAGCCGCTCGCCGATCGCCCGGTTGGTGAGCCCCTCCCCGATCAGATCGAGGATCCTGCGCTCCTGGTCGGTCAGCCCCTCGAACCCGTCGTCCGGAGCGGCCCCGCCGTTGCGCAGCCGCTCCAGCACCCGGGCGGTCGCCACCGGGTCCAGCAGCGACCTCCCGGCCGCCACGTCCCGTACGGCGCTCAGCAGTTCGTTCCCCCGGATGGCCTTCAGGACGTACCCGGAGGCGCCCGCCATGATCGCGTCGAACAGGGCCTCGTCGTCCGCGAACGAGGTCAGCATCAGGCAGCGCACCGAGTCGTCCCGCGCGCGGATCTCCCGGCACACCTCGACCCCGCTGCCGTCCGGGAGCCGTACGTCCAGGATCGCGACGTCCGGGCGCACGGCCGGGATCCGCACCAGCGCGTCGGCCGCCGTGCCGGCCTCGCCGACCACCTCGATGTCGTCCTCCACGGAGAGCAACTCATGGACACCTCTGCGTACCACTTCGTGGTCATCGAGAAGAAATACGCTGATTTTTCCGTCTCTGTGCACTCGGCAAGTCTCACACGCGACCTCTTCCCGTGCCCGAGGTGACCGGGATAACGTGCCGTTGTTCCGGCCCCCTGCAAGGCTGTGACCAGGACTTGTTCCCGACTTTGCCGATTTACTTGGAAATCCAAGCAAAATCGCAGGTCAGGAGGGGTTTCACAGAATTGTGGACCACTGGGTAACGTGCCTGTTGCAGGGCGCTCGCCGGGGCACCTGTCACGCCTGCTCCCGACGAACCGCACCCACCCTGTGCGTCCGTGGGGCGCAGGTGAGCCGCACTGGCACCCGGCGAACCCGGGGAGCCGGACCGACGGAGGAGCACACGTGACCGTGGAGAGCACTGCCACGCGCAAGCCGCGACGCAGCGCCGGAAGCAAGGCCAAGGGCGCCGACCCGGACCTCGTCCAGCTGCTGACGCCCGAGGGCAAGCGAGTCAAGAACGCGAGGACCGCCCCGTACGACAAGTACGTCGCCGGCATCACCCCCGACGAGCTCCGCGGCCTGTACCGCGACATGGTGCTCACCCGCCGCTTCGACGCCGAGGCCACCGCCCTCCAGCGCCAGGGCGAACTGGGCCTGTGGGCCTCGCTGCTCGGCCAGGAGGCCGCCCAGATCGGCTCCGGGCGGGCCACCCGGGAGGACGACTACGTCTTCCCCACCTACCGCGAGCACGGCGTCGCCTGGTGCCGGGGCGTCGACCCGACCAACCTGCTGGGCATGTTCCGGGGCGTCAACCACGGCGGCTGGGACCCCACCGTCAACAACTTCCACCTCTACACGATCGTCATCGGCTCGCAGACGCTGCACGCCACCGGCTACGCGATGGGCGTGACCATGGACGGCGCCGACAGCGCCGTCGTCGCGTACTTCGGGGACGGCGCCTCCAGCCAGGGCGACGTCGCCGAGTCGTTCACCTTCTCCGCGGTCTACAACGCCCCGGTCGTGTTCTTCTGCCAGAACAACCAGTGGGCCATCTCCGAGCCCACCGAGAAGCAGACCCGCGTCCCGCTCTACCAGCGCGCGCAGGGCTACGGCTTCCCGGGCGTCCGCGTCGACGGCAACGACGTGCTGGCCTGTCTCGCGGTCACCAAGTGGGCGCTGGAGCGGGCCCGCGGCGGTGAGGGCCCCACGCTCGTCGAGGCGTACACCTACCGCATGGGCGCGCACACCACCTCCGACGACCCGACGAAGTACCGGGCCGACGAGGAGCGCGAGTCCTGGGAGGCGAAGGACCCGATCCTGCGGCTGCGCCGGTATCTGGAGGCCGCAAACCACGCGGACGAGGGATTTTTCGCGGAACTCGAAACCGAGTCCGAGGCGTTGGGCAGGCGAGTACGCGAAGCGGTCCGTGCCATGCCGGACCCGGACCGGTTCGCACTCTTCGAGCACGTGTACGCGGACGGGCACGCGCTCGTCGACGAGGAGAGGGCCCAGTTCGCCGCCTACCAGGCGTCGTTCGCGGACGAAGAAGGGGGTAAGTGACATGGCGCAGACCGCGACTTCCAAGAACCTGCCGCTGGCCAAGGCGATCAACGAATCGCTGCGCACCGCCCTGGAGTCCGACCCCAAGGTCCTCATCATGGGCGAGGACGTCGGCAAGCTCGGCGGCGTCTTCCGTGTCACGGACGGCCTCCAGAAGGACTTCGGCGAGAGCAGGGTGGTCGACACCCCGCTCGCCGAGTCGGGCATCGTCGGCTCCGCCATCGGCCTCGCGCTCCGCGGCTACCGCCCGGTCGTGGAGATCCAGTTCGACGGCTTCGTCTTCCCGGCCTACGACCAGATCGTCACCCAGCTCGCCAAGATGCACGCCCGCTCCCTGGGCAAGGTCAAGCTCCCGATCGTCGTCCGCATCCCCTACGGCGGCGGGATCGGCGCGGTCGAACACCACTCGGAGTCCCCCGAGTCCCTGTTCGCCCACGTGGCCGGCCTGAAGATCGTCAGCCCGTCGAACGCGTCGGACGCCTACTGGATGATGCAGCAGGCCATCCAGAGCGACGACCCGGTGATCTTCTTCGAACCGAAGCGGCGCTACTGGGACAAGGCCGACGTCAACACGGAGGCCATCCCCGGCCCGCTCCACAAGGCCCGCGTGGTCCGCGAGGGCACGGATCTCACCCTCGCCGCCTACGGCCCGATGGTGAAGCTCTGCCAGGAGGTCGCCGACGCGGCGGCCGAGGAGGGCAAGTCGCTGGAGGTCCTGGACCTGCGCTCGGTGTCCCCGCTGGACTTCGACGCGATCCAGACCTCGGTCGAGAAGACCCGCCGCCTGGTCGTGGTCCACGAGGCGCCGGTGTTCTTCGGCTCCGGCGCCGAGATCGCGGCCCGCATCACCGAGCGTTGCTTCTACCACCTGGAGGCGCCGGTCCTCAGGGTCGGCGGCTATCACGCCCCCTACCCGCCGGCCCGCCTGGAGGAGGAGTACCTGCCGAGCCTGGACCGGGTGCTCGACGCCGTCGACCGCGCTCTGGCGTACTGAGGAGAGGGTCGTGACGACGATGACTGAAGCGGAAGCGTCCGTACGCGAGTTCAAGATGCCGGACGTGGGTGAGGGCCTCACCGAGGCCGAGATCCTCAAGTGGTACGTCCAGCCCGGCGACACCGTCACCGACGGCCAGGTCGTCTGCGAGGTGGAGACCGCGAAGGCGGCCGTGGAACTTCCCATCCCCTACGACGGCGTGGTCCACGAACTCCGCTTCCCCGAAGGGACGACGGTGGCGGTGGGCACCTCCATCATCGCGGTCGCGGTGGGCGGTGGCGCCGCGGCTCCCGAGGAGACCCCGGCCGCTCCCGTCCAGCAGGAGGCCAAGCCCGCGGCCCGCACCCCGGTGCTGGTGGGCTACGGCGTCTCCACGTCCGCGACGAAGCGCCGCCCCCGCAAGGGCCAGGAGGTCCCGGCCCAGGAGACACCGGCGGCAGCGGCGGCCGTACAGGCGGAACTGAACGGCCACGCGCCGACGCCGGCGTCCCCGCCCCGCCCCCTCGCCAAGCCGCCGGTGCGCAAGCTGGCGAAGGACCTGGGCGTCGACCTGGCGACGGTGACCGCGTCGGGCCCGGACGGCGTCATCACCCGCGAGGACGTGCACGCGGCGGTGACACCGGTGACGCCCCCCGAGGTCCAGCCGACCCAGCCTCCCGCGACTCCCGCGACTCCCGCGATTCCCGTGACCGCCGTGCCGACGACGACGTACGACACGGCTCGGGAGACCCGCGTCCCGGTCAAGGGCGTCCGCAAGGCGACGGCGGCGGCGATGGTCGGCTCGGCGTTCTCGGCACCGCATGTCACGGAGTTCGTGACGGTGGATGTGACGCGCACGATGAAGCTGGTCGAGGAACTGAAGCGGTCCGACGCGTACGGGATGCAGGGCCTGCGGATCAACCCGCTCCTGCTGATCGCGAAGGCTCTGCTGGTGGCCGTCAAGCGCAACCCGGACATCAACGCGTCCTGGGACGAGGCGGCTCAGGAGATCGTCCTCAAGCACTACGTGAACCTCGGTATCGCGGCGGCGACCCCGCGCGGCCTGATCGTGCCGAACATCAAGGACGCCCACGCGAAGACGCTGCCGCAACTGGCCGAGTCGCTGAGCGAGTTGGTGTCGACGGCCCGGGAAGGCAAGACGTCCCCGGCGGCGATGCAGGGCGGCACGGTGACCATCACCAATGTCGGGGTCTTCGGCATCGACACCGGCACGCCGATCCTCAATCCCGGTGAGTCCGCGATCCTCGCGGTCGGCACGATCAAGCTCCAGCCGTGGGTCCACAAGGGCAAGGTGAAGCCCCGCCAGGTCACGACCCTGGCCCTGTCCTTCGACCACCGTCTGGTGGACGG
The DNA here is from genome assembly GCF_044768565.1 of Streptomyces sp. NPDC091280. Lineage (NCBI taxonomy): Bacteria > Bacillati > Actinomycetota > Actinomycetes > Kitasatosporales > Streptomycetaceae > Streptomyces > Streptomyces sp. NPDC091280. The sequence goes on along the minus strand of NZ_JBIVUZ010000003.1, from coordinate 362,302 downwards.
GGAGTTGGGCTCGAAGGTGCTGGCGGACGTGGCGGCGATCCTGGAACAGCCGAAGAGACTGATCACCTGGGGGTAGCCGACGGAGCCGCGCGTCTCCGCGAACCGGGGCCGCGCGGCTCGACTCGGCGATGGCGAGGGCGTGACTGGGCTCGTCCCGGGGTGTCGTCGGCCGGCTGTCCGGCGTAGGCGCGGATCACCTGGTCCAACTCGCCTTAGCGGCGGTCGTGTTCGGGGTAGGTGGCGGTGAGGGTGCGCGTGGATCGATCGCTCTCGGTCTTCGGCCTCGGTCTTCGGCCTCAGTCTTCGTCGAAGGCCCAGAAAACTCCCACTTCGGAGTCCGACACCACGACGAGGCCACAGTCGGTGGTGAAGTCGGAGAAGCAGTTCCATTCAGTATCGGGGTTCAGTAGATCAGCGGCCGGGTCGGTTCGCGCGTCGGCCGCATTGGTGTAGTAGGCGGCCTCCTGTCCGAACCGGGACAGGATTTCCTCGGCGCAACCGAAAAGCCGATCCTTGCGGTTCTCGAAATCCGGGATGTTCGCGGCCTGATAGTGCTGCCCTTGCAGGGCGACGAGCAGCTGGGTCGCAGATTTATTTCCCACCGCGTAGAGAAGCGTATCGAATTCATCGAGGCGCAGATCTGCGAAAGGTTTCACTTCGGTATTCCGGGAACCCGACGTCGGCGGCGGGCAGTTGAGGGATCCCCACTTCCGCGGGTCGGTGACCTTCAGCGACATGACGGCCTGGACATCGCGGCGCCAGTCCTCGTGGTCTCGGGGTCCCGCTGCCGCGAAGGTGAACGCTCCGCCGAGGAGTTCCAGCAGGGCTGATTTCCAAGATGTGGAATCGATCACCGATGTCCTTCCATGGGGCTGCCTCAGGTCAGCAGGACTCACTGCGGGACCGTGTCGCTCGGCATCGACGTGAGGACGACGTACGGCGGATGACCTCCAGGACGGGGCCTCAGGGTCACATTCACGATATGCGAGTCGTGGGCGGAGGCGTCGCCACGGGTGAAGGTCCTGCCGACGACATCATTGAACGGAAGGCCCAGGGTCCGCGTCGATCGGGCCGGGTTCGGGTTGCCCGCCAGCCAATTGGCTATCTTCTGCTGGTTGTGCGGATCGTCGAGGACGGACTGCGTGTAACGCTGGGCCGACGCGAGGTCGGTGAATGTCGAGGCGGCGATCGGCGCGATCGTACCGTCCGGACGCATCTTCGCCTGGTCGCGAAGCCTCTGTTCCAGCTGTTCGTCCGTCTTTCCCACATGCTTGTCGATGACGTGCGAACCTGCCAGGCCTTCCTGATTGGCGAGATCGACGGGGAACCGGTGACGGGACTCGTCATCTCCCGGGACCGTGTAGAGAGGGTCTCCCTTGAATTCTGTCAACGCCCGCGCGCCGAATGCCTCGGCTCTCGCCGATTCGGCGTTGAAGGTCGGTGCGCTCGTACAGGCCTCGTCCAATGCCGGAAGGAGCGCGTTGATCTCGCCGACCTGTCGATGAACGCGATTGTCGTACGCCGACACGGCGTCGTTCAGGGCGCCTTCGTCGATGTTCAGCACGACCCCGACGGAAACATCCGCGACGAGGCCCTTGCCCGCCTCCCACAACCCTTTCACCAGGCTCTTGGCATCCGTGATGTCCAGATCTCTGGGATCGAGCTGCTTGAGACTGTCGATCACTGCCTGGCGGTAGATCCGGTGCAGATCGTCCCGGACGTCCTCGGCGGCCTTCGCGACGTTGTAGATCGCGTCGACCATGGCATCGCAGGTGTCGAAGAGGACGGCGAAGACGGGGTGGCTGCTCCCGCGCTTCTTCGCGTCGTCGTTGGACCAGTCGTAACCCTCCCGGTTCTGCCCCCAGGCGGAAGTCCCCCACAGCGTGCTGCAGAACGTCCGCATCGCGTTGTACCAGTCCTGGTCGGTCTGGTCGGTGATGCTGCCGACGAGCCCCGTCAGCGTCCCGTCGACCGTGCCGAGCGTGGTCTGCGGCATGCGCCACGCCTGGGAGATCGAGTACAGACGCAGGTGATTGGGCAGCGGGAGAATCGTCGCCGCCTTGCCCCAGCGGCACTCGTGCTCCAGCAGGGGACGCATGACGGCCAGGACCACGGCTTCCAGGCCTTCGAGTGCCTCCTGCATCAGGTCCTGACCCGCGTCGATGTCACCCCACTTGAAATCCGTGACGGGACCGTACGCGGGTGCTTTGTCGATGACATGCGGGAGGGGCCGGGGCGTTGCCTGTCCCGCGGGGGACGGGTGGGTGGCCGCGTCGGCCGCCGCGTAGTTGTTGGCGGTGGACGTGAAACCGACAGCGGCTCCGCCCACGCTCACCACGGACTTCGCCCAGACCTCAAGAAAGCGCTCGGCGACCTTGAGGTAGGCGGTCGTGAAGTCCTTCATCGCCGTACCGCGCCCGCCGCCGTCCGGATACCGAGCCAGTTCGTCGAGGAACGACTTGATGCCACGGTCGAGAGGATCCTGCTGGCCGGCCACGCCCGTCGAGACGCCGTACAGGACGGACGGGGTGACATCGATCTTCGTGTTCCCCGGGGACGGAGTACTCATCGGCCCTCCCCCCAGCCCCGCAGTACCGCCCGGTGAGCCGCCGCCAGTTCGGCGGCCAGGCCGTGGAGGGTGGCGAAGGAGACGGCGATGTGGTCGTCGTCGGCGGAAGGCCCGGTCGACATGATCCCCCTGGATATCGGGCGGTAACTCTCAGAACGAGTCGAGGCTGCTGCGGGGTGGAGTCGGCGTGTCCCCTGTCCCCTCCACGTTCGGCGTGGACAACTTGTCGACCTCGCTGCCCACGTCCACCTGAATGCGCCGCATCCGCTCCAGCACCTCGATGTCGTGCGCGGAGAAACCGTCCCGGCTCATCCGCACGGCCTGTTCCAGCAGCTTCATCACTTCGCGGATGCGTACGGCGTCCTCGGTCGCCGCGCGGTGGAACTCGCGGTACGCCGTCGCCGCCGGGCCGCGCCAACCCGCCTCGATCCGGTCGACGACCGCGTCCATCCGTCTGACCTGCTGGTCGAGGTGGTCCTGCATGTCGTCGAGGTCGCCCGCGAGCCTGGTGAGGTCGCTGGACGTCACTCTCAGGTCGGGGCCGCCGCCCTCGCCCATACCGCTTCCGGGCACTGCCATGCCGTATCCCCGCCCCCGTCGCGTCGGCATCACTCGTCACTTGCTGTTGCAATGATCCTACGGTTCGGGGTGGCCCTGGGGCGAGGGCGTTCCGGGGCCAGTGAGCCTCTCCACGGCCCAACGGGCGGCCAGCGCGGTCGGCACGTTCAAGCTCCAGCCGTGGGTCCACAAGGGCAAGGTGAAGCCCCGCCAGGTCACGACCCTGGCCCTGTCCTTCGATCACCGTTTGGTGGACGGGGAGTTGGGCTCGAAGGTGCTGGCGGACGTGGCGGCGATCCTGGAACAGCCGAAGAGACTGATCACCTGGGGTAGGGGACCGGTCTGAGGCCGCGCGTCCCTGTGAGGGGTGCGCGGCTCAGTACTGTCCCGCCGGACGCTGGTGTCCGTGTCGAATGGCGGGACGCTGGGGGCGGCCCCGCCCGTGGGTTCCTCGTCGGCTGAGATATTCAGCGGCCAAGACGTGCGCGAACCATGGTCACCATGGCGTTGACTTCGTTGATGCGCATCATGCGTGCGAGGGGGATGAACAGAGCGATCAGTACGGTCGCTCCCGCAGTCAGTGCGGTGAGCGCGGCGACGGCTGGAGCGTGAATCGCTGTCATCAGCCAAACAGCGACTGATCCGGCTGCCAGGGATGCGGGAATGCTGGCCGCGATGAGGCGCGCGTAAGTTCGGATGACTCGACGGCCGTCGAGGTCGCCGCCGAGTCGGTTGCGGAGTCGCTTCCAGGCGACACCGACGCCGACGATGTAGGCCAAGCCGTAGGCGGAGGCCATGCCGGTCACTGCCCACCGTGCGGGGAGTAGGAGATAGGCGGCGAAGGATCCGACGGCGTTCACGAGCGCGACGATGAGGGTGTTGAAGAAGGGGGTCCGGGTGTCTTCGTAGGCGTAGAAACCGCGCAGCACCACGTACTGCACCGAATAGGGGATCAGTCCCAAGGCGAAGGCCATCAGGACGAAGCCGATATTGCGTGCGCCTTCCTCACCGGCTCCGGCGTAGAGCAGCCGGATCAGAGGCAGCCCCAGAGCAAGAAACGCGAAGGCACACGGAACGATGGCGACTGCTGATGTACGCAGGCCCTGCGAGATGTCGTCGCGCACCGCTCCGTGATCGCCGTCGGCAGCCGCGCGGGCGATGCGGGGAAGGATGGCCGTCATCACGGAGACCGTGATGATGGCCTGCGGCATCTGCCACAGCAGAAGTGCGTAGTTGTACGCGGTGATGCCGGTGCCGGGGTGTCCAGCCTTCTCCGCGCTCGCGCCGGCTGCGGTGGCGAGACGCGTCACGACGACCATGCCGGCTTGATTGACGAGTACGAACAGAAAGGTCCATTTCGCCAGGCCGAGAGCTTTCCCGAGGCCATGGCCGCGCCAGTCGAAGCGGAGGCGGATCCGGAATCCTGAGTCGCGCAGGTAGGGGACCATGGCCAGCGCCTGAACCGCCAGCCCCAGAAGGGTGCCGACACCGAGCAGACGTACTCCCTGCGGAGTGATCGTCGACGCGGACATTCCAGAGTGGGTGGCCGTGCCGAAGACCCAGACGAACGACCCGAAAGCCGTGATGATCAGGACGTTGTTCAGGACGGGCGTCCACATCATGGCACCGAACCGCCCGCGCGCATTTAGGATCTGCCCCATCACCACGTGAATTCCCATGAAGAACATGGTGGGCAGGCAGTAACGGGCGAAGGCGATCGCGACGCGCATTTGGTCAGGGTGGGCGGCCATCGAGGGCGACATGACGCGGATGAATTCTGGTGCCGCGATGACGCATATCAGTGTGGTTGAGCCGAGGAATACGATGACCAGAGTTATGAGACGGTTGGCGTATGCGGTGCCTCCATCGGAGTCGTCTTTCATTGATCGCACCAGCTGCGGAATGAAGACCGCGTTGAGGGCTCCTCCGCCAACCAGCACATAAATCATAGTGGGCAGCGTATTTGCCACCTGGTAAGTGTCGTTGAGTGTTCCTACACCCAGCGCAGTCCCCATGACCAGAGTGCGCAGAAAACCAGTCAAGCGTGAAACCAGCGTTCCGGCCGCCATCAAGGCACTGGACTTCAGAAGACCGGAAGAATTCTTACTGTCGGATTCTTTGTCGGCGGCCGGTATCGCTTCCGCTACGACAGAATTGATGACCGAGGCAGAGCCGGGAACTCGGCGAATCTGGAGCGTCTCGAAATCGTGGGCGGCCCCGTCCGGCACCGCATGCCGGGCACGACGCCGCGGCCCGTGCCCGGGCTCGGATGCGGCTGCGCGGCTGCCGTCACCTTCAACATTCATGCGTGATCCATCGCTCCATGTCTCCGACCACCACTTCAGCCCTGCCACCATACCGGCGCGGCAACTCCAGGCAGTCCGAGGGATGTTGGGCTCGGCGTGCTTCGACTCCGTTATGATGCACGGCAGCCGTCTTGCCGGCCTTGGCACCATCTCCCGCCAGGCACACAGACAGCACATGCGACCCGAATCAGCGGTCCAATGTGGGTGACTGCCGATGTGACGTGGATCATCTTCTCGGCGGCGCTACTCTTACCTTTCTTACCCTCCGCTTTCGAAATTAACTTCTATTGCGACAAATTTGGGCGAAACGATAGTCGAGGGGCCCAATTCTCGCCAGCTACTGGTCGCGCCGACTGAAAAAGCCCCCTGGTGATCCTCTGGCGTGCCATGGATAGTCATTTGAGGCACGTGAGAACAGGCAAAGTAAACCGCTTCTCCATGAGGGGAAAACAAATGCGTCGGATAGTGACCACAGTCGCTGTGACGAGTTTCCTGCTCGCACTCGGAACGGGTGTCAGCGGGGCGGCAACGACGACCAACTCCGTTACTCAGGAGAAAGTCGTGAGCCCCAAAACGAGCTACAGCTTCGCATGCACCCTACCGCAGGGCTCCTATGCCAATTACTCGTTCAGTGATGGGATCACGTCCACCACGATCTACTACAACAACCACTGTTCCAGTGCGATATACGTCAGAGTGCACGTCGCCTCGGGCAGCTCGTGCTGGCTCACTCCGACCGGAAAGTCAAGCGCGGTCTTCGATGCCGGCGTCCTGAGCATCACCGAAGGATGCTGAGAGCTCATTTTCCACAACGGGCCGTAGGTTTCGGAAGTGTGCGGCCGGTGAGGGCGCAACCAGTCGGAACGTAGAGCGGGTCGGTCTACGAGTGCGGGACGGTCTTGCCGAGGCCGTCCCGCACTCGTTGCGTCGGCGTCATGGGGCACTCGCTGTTGCGGCTGTGCTCCGGTTCGCGGCGATGTCCAGCTCCGCCCATACGGTCTTGCCGACCGTGAGCCTCTCCACGGCCCAACGGGCGGCCAGCGTACGGACGATGAGCAGGCCGCGGCCGAACTGGTCGTCGGGGGTGGAGGTTCGGGGCCACGGGAGTCGCTCTCCCCTCGGGTCCGTCACCGCCACGCGCAGGGCGCTGCCGGTCAGGGACGTCTCGACGCGGAACAGACGGTCCCTCAGACATCCGTGCAGCAAGGCGTTCGTGCACAACTCGCTTGCCAGCAGGGCCGCGTCGCCCGCGTGGTGGGGGTGTCCCCAGGTGGCCGTGAGGTGAGCGACGCGTCTGCGGGCGCGGGGGATGTTGCTCGGGTACGGGGTGTAGGTGATGGCGTCGTACTGGGGCGGATCAGCGGGAGAGAACGCGATATGGCAGGCAGGGACCCCAACTGAGGGAAGACGATCACGACCGTGCTGGGGCGCCGACTCGGTGGGGAACTGCTACGGATGCGCGAGGCGTGCGATCTGCCAGTTGCACGCCGCTGAGGCACTGACGGCGTCCGTCACGAAGGCGGCCAAGATCGAGCGCGGGCAGGTGCCGATGCGCGACCCCGACGTCAGGGCGCTGTGTCATCTGTACGGGGAGCGCGACGAGGTTGTGATCGGCAAGCTGCTTGCCCTCGCGAAGGCGGACCGTGAGCGGCGCAAGGCGCACGGCTGGTGGAACCAGTACCCGCAGTTGGAGGCGATGGTCGAGTACGTGGCGCTGGAGGACATCGCCACCAACATCCGTACGTGGCAACTGGCCGTTGTCCCGGGGCTGTTGCAGACACCGGACTACGCGCGAGCGCTCGCGGTCGGCAACGGCCACTGGGAGGACCCGGACGAGATCGAGCCGTTTGTCGAGTCCAGGATGGCGCGACAGGCTCGGCTGCACGGAGACGCCCCGCTGGAACTGTGGGCGGTCGTGCACGAGGCGGCGCTGCGCCAACTCGTGGGCGGGCGTGAGGTCATGCGGGCCCAGCTGGGGCATCTGCTGGACATGGCACGCCGACCGAACGTGAAGCTCCAGGTGCTGCCCTACCTGGCCGGTGCGCATCCGGGGATGACGAGCGCCTTCACCATCGTGTCGTTCGCCGAGCCGGGCGCACTGGACGTGGTCCACGTGGATACCACCTCGTCGACGGTCTGGCTGGAGAGCGATACTGATGCCGACCACCACAACGGGCTCTTCGACCGGATCACGCGGTTGGGCCTCGCGGGGCAGAACTCGGTCAGACTGATCGACGCGATCCTGAAGGAGACGTAGCCGGCGTGCCCGCGTTCGAGTTCGTCAAGTCCAGCTACAGCGGCGGTAACGCCGGTCAGGAATGCGTCGAAGTCGCCCGCAACGTGTCCGGCACGGTGGCCGTCCGCGACTCCAAGGCCCCCGACGGACCGATACTCCAGGTCGCCCCCGCCACCTGGGCCGCGTTCATAAAGCAGTGAACGAAGTGAACGCACTGAACTCGCCGAACGCACTGAGGGCCCGCCGCTGGCGTGCGGCAGGCCCCCGGGAAGTGACTCGGCGTCAGCCGATCGTCGCGAAGCCGTAGTTCAGGAGCTTCGTCGCGTCCGTCGCGCGCTGGGTGACGGAGGACGACGCGAGGACCGTGCCGATGACCGTCTTGCCGTTGCGGGTGGCGGCGAAGACGAGGCAGTACTTGGCCTCGGGGCCGGAGCCGGTCTTCACGCCGATCGTGCCGCTGTAGCTGCTCAGCAGGGTGTTCGTGTTGGTCCAGGCAGCCATCGTGCGGGTGCTGCCGGTCTTCGTGATCGTCTTTGCGGTGTACGACTTGGTCTTGACGACCGTCTTGAACGTCGCGTTCTTCATCACGTTGCTGGCGAGCTTCGTCAGGTCGCGCGGCGTCGAGTAGTTGCTGCCGTTGCCGATGCCGTCGAACGAGTCGAACTTCGTGTTCGTCAGACCGAGCGACTTCGCCGTGGAGTTCATCTTCGCGATGAACGACTTCACGCGCGCGGCGCGGGTCGAACCCGTACCGAACTTGTCGGCCAGGGCGTACGCCGCGTCGCAGCCCGACGGCAGCATCAGGCCGTAGAGGAGCTGGCGGACGGTCACCTTGTCGCCGACGATCAGGTGGGCGGAGGACGCGGTGTTGGCGACGATGTAGTCGCTGTACGCCTTCTGGATGGTGACCTTGGCGTCGAGGTTGAGGTTCGCCTGCGACAGCACGACCTTCGCGGTCATGATCTTCGTGGTGGAGCCCGTGGACCGCTTGGTGTCGGCGGCCTTCGTGTAGAGCGACTTGCCGGTGGCGTTGTTCATGACGAAACCGCCCGCAGCGACGATGGTCGGCTTCGTGACGGCCTGCGCGGGTGCCGCGGTCAGGGCGCCGGTCGCGAGCACGGCGCCCGCGGTCACGGTGACCGCGGCGGCTCTGCGGACGCGGCTGCCCTTGATGCCGGTAATGGCAGTAATCAACTGAGGTACCCCGAATACGTTGAATGCCCCTGAGGAGCGGCCCAGTTGGAGGGGGGAAAGAGAAGGGCCGCACGTGTGTGACACGTAAGTAGCACAGAAGGTTGTGCGGTTGCTGAGCCGGGTTCCCCGAATGTGTGACATGCGCCGGGTTCCGGCCGCGTTCCGCGCGCGGAAACGCATCCTCCTAGACGCGCCCCCGGCTCCCCTCGGTTCCCGGCTCGGTCCCGTCCGCATCCTGGACGCCCGTCCTCATGTGTACGTGTTGTATCTATGCTGTCCTCATGCCGTCCCCGTCCCCCGCTCCGTCCCTCGCCTCACCCCCCGCCGTCAAGCAACCCCCCGCCGCCGACCGCGTCTACACCCACGTCAAGCAGGGCGTCCTGGACCGGCTCTACGAAGGCGGAACCCTGCTCACCGAGGGCGAGTTGGCCGAAGCCGTCGGAGTGTCACGGACGCCCGTGCGCGAGGCGCTGCTGCGCCTGGAGGTCGAGGGGCTGATCCGGCTCTACCCGAAGAAGGGCGCCCTCGTCCTGCCCGTCTCCTCGCAGGAGATCGCGGACGTGGTGGAGACCCGGATGCTGGTCGAGCAGCACGCGGTCCGCAAGGTCGTGCCCGCGTCACCGACCCTCATCGCCCGGCTCGAAGAACTCCTCGCGCGGCAGAAGGAACAGGCCGCCGCCGGGGACCTGGCCGGCGCCGCCGTCACCGACCGCTGCTTCCACGCCGAGATCGTCCGCAGCGGCGGCAACGAGATCCTCTCCCGGCTCTACGACCAACTCCGCGACCGCCAGCTGCGGATGGGCGTCGCCATCATGCACTCCCACCCCGACCGCATCGCCAAGACGCTCACCGAGCACGAGGCGATCCTCGACGCGCTGCGCACCGGTGACGCCGATGCCGCCGCCGAGATCGTCCATCAGCACGTCGACTGGTTCTCCCACCTGGCCCGGGGCGAGGTCCGATGAGCAGCAGTTCCAGTTCCAGTTCCAGTTCAGGTTCCGGCTCCAGCTCCGGTTCTGGGTCCGGGCTCTCGCTGCCCGGTGATCCGCCCGGCGGCCGTCGCGCCATGGCCGTGTGGGGCATCGGCGTCTCCGTCTACTTCGTCGCCGTCATCTTCCGTACGTCCCTGGGCGTGGCCGGCCTCGACGCCGCCGAGCGCTTCCACGTCAACGCCTCGGCGCTCTCCACCTTCTCGATCCTCCAACTCCTGGTCTACGCGGGCATGCAGATACCCGTGGGCCTGCTCGTCGACAGCCTCGGCACCAAGAAGGTGCTGACCATCGGGGTGGTGCTGTTCACCGCCGGCCAGCTCGGCTTCGCCTTCTCCCCCTCCTACGGCACCGCCCTCGCCTCCCGCGCCCTGCTCGGCTGCGGCGACGCGATGACGTTCATCAGCGTGCTGCGGCTCGGCACCCGCTGGTTCCCGGCCCGGCGCGGACCGCTGGTCGCCCAGCTCGCCGGCCTCGCGGGAATGGCCGGAAACCTGGTCTCCACCCTGGTGATCGCCCGCCTGCTGCACGGCATCGGCTGGACGGCAGCCTTCGCGGGCAGCGCGCTCGCCGGAGTCGTAGTCCTCGTACTGCTGTTGCTGTTCCTGAAGGACCATCCGGAGGGGCACGAGCCGGAGCCGTTCCCGCACCGGGGCGCGGCCTACGTCCGGCGGCAGATCGCCGCCTCCTGGCGCGAACCGGGCACCCGGCTCGGGCTGTGGGTGCACTTCACCACCCAGTTCCCGGCGATGGTGTTCCTGCTGCTGTGGGGCCTGCCGTTCCTGGTCCAGGACCAGGGCCTGTCCCGCGCCACCGCCGGCGAACTCCTCACCCTCGTCGTGCTGTCCAACATGGTGGTGGGGCTGGTCTACGGCCAGATCGTCGCCCGGCATCACGCGGCCCGGCTGCCGCTGGCGCTGGGCACGGTCGGCGCCACGGCGATCGTCTGGGCGGCCGTCCTGGTCCACCCCGGCGACCACGCGCCGATGTGGCTGCTGATCGTGCTGTGCGCGGTGCTCGGCTCCTGCGGTCCCGCCTCGATGCTCGGCTTCGACTTCGCCCGTCCGGCCAACCCGCCGGAGCGTCAGGGCACGGCCTCCGGAATCACCAACATGGGTGGTTTCATGGCCTCGATGACGACGCTGTTCGCGATCGGTGTGCTGCTCGACGCGACCGGCGACAACTACTCCGTCGCGTTCTCGGTGGTCTTCGTGCTCCAGGCGGTCGGCGTCAGCCAGATCCTGCGGCTGCGGCGCAGGGCGGCCCGCCGCGAGCGCGAACGGCTGGTGGCCAGCCGGGTGGAGACGGTGCACGTGCCCGCGTGACGGCCGCCCGCCCACCGGACCGGCCCCGGAGAACGCCCGGTCGCGCTACTGCGTGACCGCGAAGTTGCGCAGGATCGACGCCGCCAGCTCCGGATCGCCGTCCGCCTTCACCCGGTCCGCCACCGATTCGAGGGGGACCCGCCCGCAGGCCAGCCGGACGTACGTCTCCCAGTCGAGGATCAGGGTCGCGGCGGGGCCGAGCGCGGGGGCCGTCTCCAGGGTGCCGCGGCCCTGGATGTCGACGCGGATCGTCCGGAGGAACTCGATCGGGCCGTGCACGTCGAAGACGACCGCCGAGCTGCGCGGGGCGCCCGAGTCGTCGGCGACCACCTTCGGGAGCGCGGCGAGGAGCACGTCACGGGCGATGTGCGCGCCGGGCGAGTCGAGGTTCCCGGGGCGGCCGAGGGCGGTGCGCAGATCCTGCTCGTGCACCCACACGTTGAACGCGTGGTTCCGCATGGACTCTTCGAGCGTGACCTCGGTGCTGACATGGCCGCGCACCTTGCGGCCGGGCTCCCGCGACTCGTTCCGCAGCTGCCGGTTGCGCCGGATGATCGTGTACTCCAGCTCCGACGTCATCTCCGGCGCCGTGTGGTGACGGCGGACGTCGACCTGCATCTCCATGTACCGCTGGTGCTCGTTGGTGACGTGGTAGAGGTCGCGCGGGAGGGTGTGGATGGGCCGCGGGTCGCCGAGCATCTCGTTGTCCAGCCCGATGACGTGCGAGACCACGTCGCGCACCGACCAGCCCGGGCACGGCGTTCGCCGGTTCCACTCTCCCTCCACGAGCGGGGTCACCAGCTCGGATATCGCTTCGATGGAGTGGGTCCAGGCGTCGGCGTAGGGCTGGAGAGTGGGATGCAGACTCACGGAACGGGACCCCTCGGCGGTCGGTACAGGTCGGGTGGCGGGCGGCGTTGCCAGCGGGAGGTGGCTGTCGGCGGGTGTCTTGAAACGCTAAGTTACGCTGCTGTGAGGCACCCCGGCAGTGCTTTCGTGTGACGATCGTAGGCCCGTGTGAACGGCTCGAATGCCAGGACGGTGGTAGTGTGCGCGCCTCTCTCATCCAGATCGCCGTAGAAGAGGGCGAATCGGTCGAATCTCGTCGGGCTCGGATGGGTGCTCTCGTCCGCGAACAGGCGGGAGCCGATCTGGTCGTGCTGCCGGAGCTGTGGACCACGGGCGCGTTCGCCTACGAGTTGTTCGACAGCGAGGCCGAGCCCCTGGAGGGGCCGACCTACGAGGCGATGGCCAAGGCGGCGAGCGACGCGGGCGTCTGGCTGCACGCGGGCTCGATCCCCGAACGGGCACCGTCCGACAGCGGCTCCGCCACGGACGAGGGCCGCCTCTACAACACGTCCCTCCTCTTCTCCCCCTCCGGTGAACTGGCCGCCGCCTACCGCAAGATCCACCGCTTCGGCTTCGACAAGGGCGAGGCCGTACTGATGGGCGCGGGCAGCGAGTTGGTGACCGTCCGGCTGCCCCGGACGACCATCGGTCTTGCCACCTGCTACGACCTCCGTTTCCCCGAACTCTTCCGCGGCCTCGTCGACGCCGGCGCCGAGACCCTCGTCCTCTCCGCGGGCTGGCCCGAGCGCCGCCGCTCCCACTGGACCCTCCTGGCGCAGGCCCGCGCCGTGGAGAACCAGTCGTTCGTCCTCGCATGCGGAACGGCCGGTACGCACGCCGGAGTTCCCCAGGCCGGTCACTCGATCGTGGTCGACCCCTGGGGCGAGGTCCTCGCGGAGGCGGGCGCCGGCGAGGAGGTCCTCACGGTGGAGTTCGACCCGGCGAAGGTGTCCGCGACCCGCGAACAGTTCCCGGCCCTGAAGGACCGCCTGCTGGGCCTGGAACGTCCGCGACGGGCAGGCTGACCGGCGGAACAGAGCGCGCCCGCACCGCACTTGGGCGCGCCTTCCGCACCGCCGACCGAGCCTTCGACGGGGCGGCGGGACCGCCCCGTCCGCTGGCGTTCGCCACCAGGAACGCGACGGTCTGCGCGACGGCCGCGGCCCTCCTCGCCGCAGCCGCGGTCGGCCTGCCCCTCTCGCTCCCCACCGACCCGACCTGGGACCGACTCCTACGGACCACCCTCACCGCCACGGGCACGTGGCTGCTGTCCTGGGCGTTCCTCCGCTCCGAACGCCGCCGCCGGACCCACCACGACCCCACCGGCTACGACATCGCGCCGCGCGACCCCGCGCCACCCGCCGGCGTCCGGGCCGCGCTCACGGGGCTGTTCATCGCATGGGTGCCCATGACGGTGTCCGTCCGGCTCCTGGGCAGGCTGCTGAACGACACCCCTCCCCGCTGGACGGACAGCGCGCTTCTCGCCGCACTGTCCGTCGTCTGCACGAGCTCCGCCCGTCACCTGAGGGAACGCCGCCGCACCCGCGCCCGCAAGCAGGCCGGCAAGGAAGCGCGTCAGGGCCTGTCCGGCGGATCAGGAGCAGGGAGAGGAGAGAGTCGACGCGATGGGGTCCCCCGGTCGAGCGGAGCCGGGGCCGGGGGAGTCGGCGCGTGACGACGACGCGGCAGGTGGGCGTGCCGCACCCCGCGTCTGCCGCATGATCCGCCGGACAGGCCTCAGTCCTCCCGCTCCTTCTCCGCCAGGTGGATCACGCACACCGCCACCGCGATCAGCAGGGCCGCGTCCGCGTCCTCCCGGACGATGTCGACGCCGTACGTCTCCCGGATGTGCAGCCAGCGCCGGGAGATCTGCGCGAGCAGCTCGCCGTCGTAGTCGACGCCGAACTCGCGGTCCAGGATCTTGCCGCTGACGTCGAGTTCGGTGCCGTCCACCAGGGACACCCGATAGTGGTTGCGCAGCAGCGAGAACCGCTTGCGTCTGATGGTCGCGAGGGGCTCGCCGTCCCGCTCGATGACCATCGTGTCGCGCAGGGCGAGCATCTTCTTGTGGATGTCGATGAGCACGCGCCCGTGCGTGTCCTTCAACTCGAAGGTGTCCCTGATCCGCATGGCCTTGCCGTCGACCAGGAACACCTTGTTGCCGTGCTGGTCCTCGATCCAGTAATCCTCACCGAAGCCGAGGATCCGATCGCGTACGAGGAATCTCATGCCTCTACGGCTTCCCCGGCAGCCGGTCCGAAACGCCGCCGGTAGGCCGACGGGCTCAATCCGGTCTCCCGCCGCAGCCGCGCCCGCAGGTTCGCCCCGCTGCCGAGCCCACTCCGCGCGGCCACCACGTCGAGCCGCTCCTCCCCGCGCTCGATCAACCGGCACGCCAGCGCCACCCGTTCCCCGGTCAGCCAGGCCAGCGGAGTCGTCCCCAGCTGCGCCCTGAACCGCCGGTGCAGGGTCGCGGGGGAGACGGCCGCCCGGGCGGCCAGCGCGGCCACCGTCAACGGCTCTCCCAGCCGTTCCTGCGCCCACGCGAGCAGCGGCCCCAGCGACTCGTCCGGCACCTCCGGCACCGGCCGCTCCACGAACTGCCGTTGCCCGCCGTCCCGGTGGGCCGCGAAGACGAGCCTCCTGGACACCGCGTTGGCGATCTCGGCGCCGTGGTCCCGCCGGACGACGTGCAGCCCGAGATCGAGCGCGGCGGCGCTCCCGGAGGCGGTGAGGAGGTCGCCGTCGTCCACGAAGAGGACGTCCGGTTCGAGCCGTACGCGCGGGTGCAGGGCGCGGAAGGCGTCGGCCCACATCCAGTGGGTGGTGGCCCGCCGCCCGTCCAGCAGCCCGGCCTCGGCGAGCGCGAAGGTGCCGGTGCACAGGCTCATGACGCGGGCGCCACGCGCGTGCGCGCGCCGGATCGCGTCCAGGACGGCGGCCCCGCGCGGTACGACGTTGTCGGGCCGCCCCGGCACGACGAGGGTGTCCGCCGCGTCCACGGCGTCGAGCCCGTGCGTGCCGCTCACGACGAAGAACCCGTGGTTCATCCGCACCTCGGGCGCGGGCGTGCACACCAGGACCTCGTACAGCGGCCCGGAGAGCCCCAGCTCGGGCCGGGGCAGCCCGAACAGCTCGGTGGCGACGCCCACTTCGAAGGGATTGGTGCCCTCGTCGACGATGACGGCGACGCGGTGCGGACGTTCCCGGCGGTGAGAGGATCCTTGCGGCATATGCGATTCCTAGCACTCGCGGGGCGGGCACCGCACCCCGCAGGCTGCCTCCATGGAACCCGTCGCGCTCTCCGCCGCCCTCGCCTCCTTCACCGACCGCTGGAGCCCCCGCATCGTCACCACCGTCAACGACTACGACGTACGTGTCGCGAAGGTCGAGGGCGAGCACCTCTGGCACACCCACGACCACACCGACGAGTTCTTCCTGGTCCTGGAGGGCGAACTGCACATAGCGCTCCGTGAGCCGGAGGGTTCGGGCGAACACACGGTCGTCCTCCCCAAGGGCTCGGTCTTCACCGTCCCGCGCGGCACGGAACACAAGCCCTACGCCCCCGTCCCGACCGAGATCCTGCTCCTCGAACCGACCGGCACGTCCACGGTCGGCGACCGGCACGGCGCCGTACCGGACCATGTGGACGCGACGACCGGGCACGCGCTGTCGTGACTGTCAGTGGCGGGTGGCAGTCTTGATCCATGACCGACGCATCCGCGACCCCGACCCCCCGACGCGCCCGTGTCCGCGCCCCCCAGCTCACCGGCAGGGGCGGCTGGCTGAACACGGGCGGCAAGCAGTACACCCTCGCCGACCTGCGCGGGCGCATCGTCATCCTGGACTTCTGGACCTTCTGCTGCATCAACTGCCTGCATGTCCTCGACGAGCTGCGGGAGTTGGAGGAGAAGCACCGGGACACCGTCGTGATCATCGGCGTGCACTCGCCGAAGTTCGTGCACGAGGCCGAGCACCGGGCCGTCGTCGACGCGGTCGAGCGGTACGGCGTCGAGCATCCGGTGCTCGACGACCCGGAGCTGGCCACCTGGAAGCAGTACGCGGTCCGCGCGTGGCCGACGCTCGTGGTGATCGACCCGGAAGGGTACGTCGTCGCGCAGCACGCGGGCGAGGGCCACGCGCACGCCATCGAGCGGCTGGTGGCGGAGCTGGAGACCGAGCACGCGGCGAAGGGGACGCTCCGGCGCGGCGACGGCCCGTACGTGCCTCCGGAGCCCGAGCCGACCGTGCTGCGCTTCCCCGGCAAGGCCGTCGCGCTGCCCGGCGGGACCTTCCTGGTCAGCGACACCACCCGGCACCAGCTGGTCGAGCTGGCGGCGGACGGGGAGAGCGTCGTACGGCGGATCGGGTCCGGGACGCGCGGGTTGCGCGACGGCACGGCGGACTCCGTCGCCTTCAACGAACCGCAGGGCCTCGCCCTCCTCGGCGACGGCTCGGTCGTGGTGGCCGACACCGTGAACCACGCGCTGCGCCGCCTCGACCTCGCCACCGGCGCCGTGACCACGCTCACGGGCACCGGCCGGCAGTGGATGCAGGGCGAGCCCACCTCGGGCCCCGCCCGTGAGGTCAGCCTCTCGTCCCCGTGGGACGTGGCCGAGTGGCGGGGCAAGGTGTGGATCGCCATGGCCGGCGTCCACCAGCTCTGGGCCTACGACCCCGCCACCGGCACGGTCGCCGTCACCGCCGGCACCACCAACGAAGGGCTCTTCGACGGGCCCGGACCCGAGGCCTGGTTCGCGCAGCCCTCGGGACTCGCCGCGACCGCCGACCGGCTGTGGCTGGCCGACTCCGAGACGTCCGCGCTGCGCTGGGTGGATGTCGAGGGCGCCGTCCACACCGCCGTCGGCTCCGGGCTCTTCGACTTCGGCCATCGCGACGGAGCCGCCGAACAGGCCCTGCTCCAGCACCCGTTGGGCGTCACCGCGCTCCCGGACGGCTCGGTCGCGATCAGCGACACGTACAACCACGCGCTGCGCCGCTACGACCCCGCGACCGGCGAAGTCACCACGCTGGCCACGGACTTGAGGGAGCCGAGCGACGCCGTCCTGGTCGGCGACGAGATCCTGGTCGTCGAGTCGGCCCGGCACCGGCTCACCCGGCTGCGGCTGCCGGAGGAGGCGGTGCGGGTCGAGTCCGTCGCCCACCGCACCCGGCGTGCGGCGACCGAAGTCGCCCCCGGCGTGCTGGAGTTGGACGTCGTCTTCCAGGCTCCGGCGGGCCAGAAGCTCGACACGCGGTACGGCCCCTCGACCCGGCTGCTGGTCTCCGCGACCCCGCCCGGACTGCTGGTCTCGGGGGCGGGCGAGGGTTCGGACCTGAACCGCACCCTCGCCCTCGACCCGGCTGTCGCCGAAGGCGTGCTGCACGTCTCCGCGATGGCCGCCTCCTGCGACGACGACCCGGCCAACCCCTACCCCGCCTGCCATGTCCACCAGCAGGACTGGGGTGTCCCGGTCCGCCTCACCGAGGGCGGGGCGGACCGTCTCCCCCTCGTCCTGGCCGGGATGGACGACCGGGACGCCTGAAACGGGGGACCATCAGAGCAAGGGCGTCGGCGCCGGCGCGCCCGGCCTTACCGCCGACGTGCCCGGCCTTACCGCCGACGCGCCCGCGGGGCCAGCTTGTACAGCGCCATGCCCGCCGCCACCAGCGTGGTCGCCGCCACCATCATCGCCATGCTGTTCAGCCACAGGCCGGTCGCGGCCAGCGTGGCCCCACCGGCGCCGGTCGTCCCGGCGCCGACAACTCTTCCGTACATAAACGTTTCTCCTTGCGGACCCGAAGTGATGTGAGGGGTGGTGTGAGGGGTGGGCTAGGTGGCCACCCACTTCTCCTCGCTGCGGCGGACCAGTCCCCACAGCGAGGTGAAGTAGACGGCGTGCTGGAAGAGGTCGTAGAGCATCTCCGGGATCATCAGCGCGGCGACCAGGACCGCGAGGGGTCCCGCGCGGCGGACGGAGACGGTCTTCTCGACCACGAAGATCAGGCCGATCGCGGTCCAGAACGGCGAGAGGCCGGGCCAGCCGTACACCGTCGTGTACGTGGCCATGAAGGTCAGATAGACCAGGAACGACAGCGCGCCGAAGCCCATCAGCAACTGCTGGAGGAAGTAGCGGGCGGTGACCTTGGTCCAGCCGTAGTCGCGGAGGTTCTCCAGGGCGCCGCGCTGCCAGCGCAGGCGCTGGTGCCAGAGCTTGGGGAGGCTGGTCATGACCTCGGTGGTGACCGCGCAGCCCGCGGGGGACATCGCGCGGTAGCCGAGGGTCTTGACCGCCTTGGTCATCTCGTCGTCCTCGGTGAGCGAGGCGAGGCTGTAGTAGCCGTCGCCGCCGCCGATGAGCCCCGAGTGCCGGGCGTCCTGGACCTCGCGCAGCACGCGGGCGCGGAACATGGTGCCGGTGCCGGTGAGCACCTGGGCCTTGCCGCCGGTGCGGTCCAGCTCCCAGGCGAAGCGCTGGAACTCCATGCGCTGGAGCAGACCGAGGAGTCCGCCGCCCTTCTCGCCGTAGAAGACTCCGCCGACGGCCCCGACCTTGCGGTTGAAGGTGGCGATGGCGGTCTCGCTGAACCAGGGGTTGAGGACGGTGTCGGCGTCCTGGACGAGGAGGAGGTCGCGCTCGTCGAGGTGGGGCAGGATCCAGTCGATGGCCTGGTTGAGGGCGCCGGCCTTCTTGTGGGTGTTGCCCCGGGTGGCGAAGACGTCCGCGCCGTGCGAGGCGGCGACCCCGGCGGTGTCGTCGGTGCAGTTGTCGGTGACGACGACGATCAGGTCGGGTTTACGGGTTTGCCGCCACAAGCCCTCGATCGCGGCGCCGACGCGGTCCGCTTCGTTGTGGGCCGGTATGAGGACCACCAGCCGTGGTTCGGGCACGGCAGTGGCTCCCTGTGACGATCGCGCGGCGGGCCGGGGACTGCCTCTCCCCGGGCTCTCAACTGCGCAAAGTCTTCACGAGGTTCACACAACCGCACAATGCGCCCGGCGTCACGGATTGCTCACGGTTGTCTGTGGATGTCCTGTGCGGGCGATTGGGTCCGTGTGCGGGTTACGCCCCGTATCCGCCGCGGTCGCGGTCTTCTTCCACCATGGTCGTCGAGCCGGGCAGCAGCACCCGGCGGCGGCGCGCGATGCTGCTGAACGTCACGACCCCGATCAGTCCGACGGCCATCAGGATCACGCCGACGAGGGTGAGATCGACGCCCTGCATGTGCCAGTCGGTCGCGAACGCGAGGATCGCGCCGACGGCGATGAGGATGATGCAGCCTCCCAGGCCCATGAGTGTCGCCTCCCTGTCGTGTCCGGTCCGGTCGGCCCGGTCGGCCACCGGGTACCCGGGGAGGCGGCACCCATGCGCCGCACGGGAGTCGTCAGCCCTCCAGGAACGCCACCAGCGCGTTGGCCAGCAGGAACGGGTCGCGGTCGCCGCAGAGTTCGCGGGCGCTGTGCATGGAGAGGATCGCCACGCCGATGTCGACGGTCTTGATGCCGTGCCGGGCCGCGGTGATCGGGCCGATCGTCGTGCCGCAGGGCATGGAGTTGTTGGAGACGAAGGTCTGGAACGGCACACCGGCCTTCTCGCAGGCCGCGGCGAACACCGCGCGGCCCGAACCGTCCGTGGCGTAGCGGTTGTTGACGTTGACCTTGAGGATCGGGCCGCCGTTGACGCGCGGGTGATGCGTCGGGTCGTGCCGCTCGGCGTAGTTGGGGTGCACCGCGTGCCCGGTGTCGGAGGAGAGGCAGACGGTGCCCGCGAAGGCCCGTGCCCGGTCCTCGTACGATCCGCCGCGCGCGAACACCGAACGCTCCAGCACCCCGCCGAGCAGCGGTCCGTCGGCGCCGGTGTCGGACTGCGAGCCGTTCTCCTCGTGGTCGAAGCCGGCCAGCACCGGGAGGTACGGCAGGTTCTGGCGGGCGGCGGCGGAGGCGAGCGCGGTGGCTCCGGCGTGCAGGGACAGCAGGTTGTCCATGCGCGGTCCGGCGACCAGGTCCTGGTCGCGGCCCAGGTAGGCGGGCGCCTCGACCGAGTGGGTCATCAGGTCCCAGCCGGTGACCTCGCCCGGCGCGAGCCCCGACTCCTGCTCCAGGAAGGCGATCAGGTCGCCGTCGTGGATGTCGTCGCCCAGGCCCCAGATCGGCTGGAGGTGGCGCTGTTTGTCGAGCTTGAGTCCCTCGGCGGACACCGAGCGGTCGAGGTGGATGGCGAGTTGGGGCACTCTGAGCAGTGGCCGGTCGACGTTCACCAGGCGGGTCGAGCCGTCCCGCAGGCTCAGCCGGCCGGCCAGGCCCAGGTCGCGGTCGAGCCAGGAGTTGAGCAGTGGTCCGCCGTAGATCTCGACGGCGACCTGGCGGAAGCCGTGTCCGCCGGTGTCGGGGCGCGGTTTGACCCGCAGGTTCGGCGAGTCGGTGTGGGCGCCGACGATGCGGAAGGGGGTGTGGGGTGCCGCACCTTCGGGGACGAACCAGGCCACGATCGCGCCACCGCGCAGCACGTATTTGCCGCCGGTCGTCCCCTCCCAGGCGTCCGTCTCGGCGACCTGCCTGAAGCCGGCCTTCTCCAGCCGCTCGGCGGTGTTCGCCACGGCGTGGTACGGCGTGGGGGACGCCGCGAGGAAGGACATGAGGTCGTCGGTATGGCCGCGGTCGAAGCGGGGGGGTTCGCTCATGGGGTTCACCTTAACGACGTACGAGGGCCCGCTCCCGGTGATGGGAGCGGGCCCTCGCAAGGGCGATGTGGGGTTTCGCGAAGCTGTTCCGGTCTGTCCCGGAACGGGTTTCCCTGCTGGCTAGAAGGCGGCTTCGTCCAGTTCCATCAGGTCCAGCCCGACACCCTCGGCGACCTTGCGGGCCAGGGTCAGACCGGGCAGCACCTGGGCCGCGAAGAACTTCGCAGCCGCGATCTTGCCCGTGTAGAACTGGACGTCCTTGGCGGACACGGTCTTCGTGGTGGCCGTCTCCAGTTTCTCGACGGCGACGGCGGCACCCTTCAGGAGCAGGTAGCCGACGACGACGTCACCGGAGGCGAGCAGCAGGCGGGTGGTGTTGAGGCCCACCTTGTAGATGTTCTTGACGTCGTCCTCGGTGGCCGCGAGGTCGGTGAGCATCAGGCCGACGATGGCCTCCAGTTCGACGGCCGCCTTGGCGAGGTGCTCGCGGGCGCCGGCCAGCTCCTCGCCGCCCGTGCCCAGCGCGAGGAACTTCTTGATGTCCTCGGCGAGGGAGTTGAGGGCCGCGCCCTGGTTGCGGACGATCTTCCGGAAGAAGAAGTCCTGGCCCTGGATGGCGGTGGTGCCCTCGTACAGGGTGTCGATCTTGGCGTCCCGGATGTACTGCTCGATCGGGTACTCCTGGAGGAACCCGGAGCCGCCGAAGGTCTGGAGCGACTGGGCGAGCTGCTCGTAGCCCTTCTCGGAGCCGTAGCCCTTGACGATCGGCAGGAGCAGGTCGTTGAGGGCGTGCTCGGCGGAGGCGTCGGAGCCCTCGGCCTCCTTGACGGCGATGGCGTCCTGGATCGAGGCGGTGTACAGCACCAGGGCGCGCATGCCCTCGGCGTACGCCTTCTGCGTGATCAGCGAGCGGCGCACGTCCGGGTGGTGCGTGATGGTGACCTTGGGCGCGGTCTTGTCCATGAACTGCGCGAGGTCGGGACCCTGGACGCGCTCCTTGGCGTACTCAAGGGCGTTGAGGTAGCCGGTCGACAGCGTCGAGATGGCCTTGGTGCCGACCATCATCCGGGCGAACTCGATGATCCGGAACATCTGGCGGATGCCGTCGTGCTTGTCGCCGATCAGCCAGCCCTTGGCGGGGTGGCGGTCGCCGAAGGTCAGCTCGCAGGTGTTGGAGGCCTTGAGGCCCATCTTGTGCTCGACGTTGGTGGCGTAGACGCCGTTGCGCTCGCCCAGCTCGCCGGTCTCGACGTCGAAGAGGAACTTCGGCACGAGGAAGAGGGACAGCCCCTTGGTGCCCGGTCCGTGGCCCTCGGGCCTGGCCAGCACGTAGTGAAGGATGTTCTCCTCCATGTCGTGCTCACCGGAGGTGATGAACCGCTTGACGCCCTCGATGTGCCAGGAGCCGTCCTCCTGCTGGACCGCCTTCGTCCGGCCGGCGCCCACATCGGACCCCGCGTCGGGCTCGGTGAGCACCATGGTCGAACCCCAGGTCCGGTCCACGGCGAGCTGCGCGATCTTCTTCTGTACGTCGTTGCCCTCGTCGTAGAGGATGCCGGCGAAGGCCGGGCCGGAGGAGTACATCCACACGGCCGGGTTGGCGCCGAGGATCAGCTCCGCGTACGACCAGATCAGGGAGGGCGGAGCCGTCGTGCCGCCGATCGCCTCGGGCAGGCCGAGCCGCCAGTACTCGGAGTCCATGAAGGCCTTGTAGCTCTTCTTGAAGGAGGCCGGCACGGGCGCGGTGTTCGTCTCGGGGTCGAAGACCGGCGGGTTGCGGTCGGCGTCGGCGAAGGAGTCCGCGAGCTCGTTCTCCGCGAGCCGGGTCAGCTCCTCCAGGACGCTCTTGGCGGTGTCCGTGTCCATCTCCGCGAAGGGACCGGTGCCGTACAGCTTGTCGCGCCCGAGGACCTCGAAGAGGTTGAACTCGATGTCGCGGAGATTCGACTTGTAGTGCCCCATGGCGACGACTCCGTAGAAAGATATGTACAGCGAGACTCGTACTCAGTAGTAGCTACGATGATGCTACCCACCGGTAATAAGAAGCAACCCCAAGCCGTCCATCTGTGACTCAGTACTCTTGCTCGCATGTATGGATACGGCCCGACAATGGATGGGGGCGCGGCTCAGCAGGGGTATGTCCCGCCCCAGCAGCAGATGGCCGGTGGCGTGGGCGGCTACGGCCAGCAGCCGCCGCTCTACCCCGAGCCGTCCCCGCCCTCGCTCGCGGACGCGGTGCGCGCCTTCACCACCGGGCAGATGGCCGCCGAGGACTTCCAGCAGGTCTTCGCGACCTCCAAGGTCTACTGCCCGCGCGGCGACAACCCGGGCTTCCTCGCGCTGCACAACACCCAGCAGCCGGTGATCCCGATGTTCACCTCGCTCAAGGAACTGCGCCGCTACGCCGGCAAGGAGTCCAAGTACTTCGTGATCACCGGCGCCGAGGTGATCGACCTGCTGCCGACGGGCTACGGCTTCGTCGTCGACATGGAGGGCGAGCACCGGATGGTGTTCGACGCGAAGGCGGTCGAGCAGATGGTGGAGTTCGCGATGCGCAGGATGTACGGCTGACGTCCGTCGCCCCGCTGCACCCGACGCCCGGAGGGAATGCCCTCCGGGCTTTCTCTGTTGGGGGTGGCAGAAAGTTCAACGCTCAACTAAACTCGACGCACAAGGAGGTCCCGACATGCCTGCAGTGACCGTAGAGAACCCGCTGACCCTGCCCCGCGTGGCCGCACCGGCCGACGCCGTGGCACGTCCCGTGCTCACCGTCACGACCGCGCCGAGCGGTTTCGAGGGTGAGGGCTTCCCGGTGCGCCGCGCGTTCGCCGGGATCAACTACCGTCACCTCGACCCGTTCATCATGATGGACCAGATGGGCGAGGTGGAGTACGCGCCGGGCGAGCCCAAGGGCACCCCCTGGCACCCCCACCGCGGCTTCGAGACCGTCACCTACATCATCGACGGCGTCTTCGACCACCAGGACTCCAACGGCGGTGGCGGCACCATCACCAACGGCGACACCCAGTGGATGACGGCGGGCGCGGGCCTGCTGCACATCGAGGCCCCGCCGGAGTCCCTCGTCGTGTCCGGCGGCCTCTTCCACGGCCTCCAGCTGTGGGTGAACCTCCCGGCCAAGGACAAGATGATGGCCCCGCGCTACCAGGACATCCGCGGCGGCCAGGTGCAGCTGCTGACCACCCCGGACGGCGGCGCCCTGCTGCGCGTCATCGCCGGTGAGCTGGACGGCCACCAGGGCCCCGGCATCACCCACACCCCGATCACGATGGTGCACGCCACCGTGGCCCCGGGCGCGGAACTCACCCTGCCCTGGCGCGAGGACTTCAACGGCCTCGTCTACGTCATGGCGGGCAAGGGCTCGGCCGGCGCGGACCGCCGTCCGATCCACCTGGGCCAGACGGCCGTGTTCGGCGCGGGTTCGTCCCTGACCGTCCGCGCGGACGAGCAGCAGGACTCGCACACCCCGGACCTGGAGGTCGTCATCCTCGGCGGCCGTCCGATCCGGGAGCCGATGGCGCACTACGGCCCGTTCGTCATGAACACCCGCGAGGAACTCCAGCAGGCCTTCGAGGACTTCCAGAAGGGCCGCCTGGGCACCATCCCCGCGGTGCACGGCATGACCGGGAGCGGCCCGCAGGCCTGACCCCCCGTCACCCGGGCGGGCCGTCCCCACGGGACGGCCCGCCTTTCGCGTGGTCGGCTGGGAACGTGCAGCTTCTGCCCGGTCCCGTACGCCGTCTCGCCGCCTGGTGCGCCGTCCTGCTGCTCGTCTGCGGGGTCGGCTACGTCGGGATCCGGCTCTGTGTCGAGTTCAGGACCGCCGTGACACCCGTGCTGCTCGCGCTGCTGGGCACCGCGCTGCTCGGGCCGCTGTACCGCAGGCTGGTGAAGGCCGGGGTCAACCGGTCCGTGGCCGCGGGCATCACCTGTGTCGCCGTCGTCGCCGCGGTCGGCGGGGCCGTCTACATCGTCGTGGCCGCGCTGATCGACACCGGGGACCAGATCGTGTCCTCGCTCAAGAACGCGGCGAACTCCGTCGCCGAGCACTTCGGGGCCGCCGGGACCTCGCTCGACGACCTCGCCTCCAACGCGAAGGAGCTGCTGGCCAAGTTCGGGGCGACGGCCGCCTCCAACGTGATCAGCGGGGTGAGCGTCGTGGGCGAGGCCATCGCGATGGCCGTCCTGGCGCTGCTGCTCGTGTTCTTCTTCCTGCGCGACTCCCACCTCGCCACCGGGCTGCTGCGCTCGCTCGCCCCGCACGGCACCGCCGACCTCGTCGAGGCCATGGCCCGCCGGGCCTTCGAGGGCGTCGAGGGCTTCATGCGCGGCACCACCGTGATCGCCCTCATCGACGCCATCTGCATCGGCGTGGGCCTGCTCGTGCTGGACGTGCCCGGGGCGGTCGGCCTGGCCGCGCTGGTCTTCGTCGGCGCCTACATCCCCTACCTGGGCGCGTTCCTCTCCGGCGCCGTCGCCGTGCTGGTCGCGCTCGCCGACCGGGGCGTCGTCGTCGGCCTGTGGGCCCTCGGGGTCGTCCTCGCCGTGCAGGTCCTGGAGGGGCACGTGCTCCAGCCGATGATCCAGAGCCGGACCGTGCAGATGCACCCGGCGGTGGTGATGATCGCGATCACCGCCGGAGCCTCCGTGGCCGGCATCCTCGGCATGCTCCTCGCGGTCCCGCTGACGGCCGCCGTCTTCGGCATCGTCCACGAACTGCGGGAGCGCTACGGCACGGCCGACCCGGCCGCGGAACCGGCGCCGTCGGACTCGTAGAGCTCGAACCAGATGCTCTTGCCCTCGCCCCTCGGGTCCACGCCCCAGGTCTCGGCGAGCAGTTCGATCAGCAGCAACCCCCGCCCGGAGGACGCCAGTTCACCGGGGTGCCGCTTGTGCGGGAGGTCGTCGCCGCTGTCCGTGACCTCGACCCGCATCCGCCGCTCACCGACCTCGCCGGCCACCTCGGCGGTGAGCAGGGCGTCGGCGTCGGTGTGCACAAGGACGTTGGTGAGCATCTCGGAGACGAGCAGGACCGCCGAGTCGACCTGGTCCTCCCCGGTCCAGTCGTGGAGGAGCTCGCGCAGCTGCTGCCGGGCCACCGCGATCCGCTCGGGCTCGGCCTGCGCGACCGTGAGGACCGTACGGCGGATCCTCGGCGCTTCGGTGACGGTGTCGCCGCAGCCGCAGCTCTCGCCCTCCCGGGACAGCAGGAGTACGGCGATGTCGTCCTCGCGGCGGTCGGCGAGCGGGCCGGTGGTGTGGTGCGAGGAGGGCCCGTGGACGGCCTGGACGAGCGCGTCGGCGAGTTCCTCCAGGTCGCCCTTGTGCTCCTCCAGGATGGTCCGGATGCGCCGCCAGCCGGTCTCCAGGTCGTGGCCGCCGGTCTCGATCAGCCCGTCGGTGCAGATCAGCATGGTCTCGCCGGGCTCCAGGGCGAGCGTGGTGGTCGGATAGTCGGCGTCCGGGTCGATGCCGAGCGGCAGTCCGCCGGCCGTGGGCCGGGTCAGCACCGTCCCGTCCGCCATGCGTATCGCGGGGTCGGGATGGCCGGCGCGGGCGATCTCCAGGACGCCGGTCTCCGGGTCGGCCTCGACGTAGAGGCAGGTCGCGAAGCGCGGGTCGGCGGGCTCGGCGGCGCCGTTGGTGATGCCGTGCAGGAAGCGGGAGGCGCGCGAGAGCACCGCGTCGGGCCGGTGCCCCTCGGAGGCGTAGGCGCGCAGGGCGATACGGAGCTGCCCCATCAGCCCGGCGGCGCGCACGTCGTGGCCCTGCACGTCCCCGATGACCAGGGCGATCCGGCCGGTGGGCAGCGGGATCATGTCGTACCAGTCGCCGCCGACCTGGAGCCCGCCGCCGGTCGGTATGTAGCGGGCGGCGACGCTCATGCCCGGGATCTCCGGGCCCAGCGTGGGCAGCATCGAGCGCTGGAGGCCGTCGGTCAGCTCCCGCTCGGACTCGGCGACACCGGCCCGGGACAGGGCCTGGGCGAGCATCCGGGCGACGGTGGTCAGGACGGACCGTTCGTCCGGGGTGAAGGCGACCGGGTAGGTGAAGCCGGCCATCCAGGCGCCCATCGTGCGCCCGGCCACGGTCAGCGGCAGGAACGCCCAGGACTGCCGGTGGAAGCGCTGGGCGAGCGGCCAGGTGACCGGGTAGCGGGACTTGTACTGCTCGGGCGTGGACAGATAGACGGCCCGGCCGGTCCGGACGACCTCGGCGGCCGGATAGTCCGTCACCAGGGACATGTGGGAGAACGGGTCTTCGTCGCCGGGCTGTTGCCCGTGGTGGCCGATGATCGTGAGCCGGTCGCCCGACACCCCGAACACCGCGAGGCCGTCCGGCGAGAAGCCGGGCATGGACAGGCCGGCCGCGACCCGCAGCACCTCCGCCGTGGACCGCGCCTCCGCGAGCGCCCGGCCCGCGTCCAGCAGGAACGCCTCCCGGGAGCGCCGCCAGTCGCCGGTGACCGCGGTCCGCCCGGCGGGCGTGCCCGGCGTGGGCTCGGTGACCTCCTGGAGGGTGCCGATCAGCTCGAACGACCGGGTCTCGGGGTCGTAGGACGGCTTGGAGCGGCTGCGGACGGTGCGGATCACCCGGCCCCGGACGTCCATGATCCGGATGCGGACCTCGGCGAGGGTGCCCTCGGCGACGGCCAGGCCGACGACCCCGGCGATCTCGTTCCAGTCGACGGGGTGGAGTCTGGCCCGGGTCTGGGCCTCCGTGAGGGTGGCCGGCTCGGCGGGCAGCCCGAGCAGCCGTGCGGCCTCGGCGTCCACCGTGACCAGTTCCGTGGCGGTGTCCCAGTGCCACAGACCGGTCGCGAGGGCGGCGAGTACCTCCCCCACGGCGGGCAGGGGCTCACCAGTGCGCATTGCCCCATTTAAGAAGATGTGATCGTTCATTGCCACTGTTGCCGACTGTCGATGCCCTCAGGACTCACGATAACTGAGTGATCCTTATTTTTTACGTGCGAGCGCGGAGTTCACTCTGCCATTTCTGCGCCTTCACGCGTCTTGACGATGGAAATTCTTTCATGTTCACTCAGTTTTTGTGACCTCGTCCACGCCACCGGGAGCATCCATGACCTTCCCCGACCGTTTCCTCTGGGGCACGGCCACCGCCGCCCACCAGGTCGAGGGCAACAACATCGCCAGCGACTTCTGGGTCCTGGAGAACGCGCCGGGTTCGTCCTTCGCCGAACCCAGCGGGGACGCCTGCGACCAGTACCGGCTCTACCGCCAGGACCTCGCCCTGCTCAAGGAGCTGGGCTTCACCTCGTACCGCTTCTCCATCGAGTGGGCGCGCGTCGAGCCGGAGGACGGCCGCTTCTCGTCCGCCGCGATAGCCCACTACCGCGATGTGCTGGAGGCCTGCCACGAGCTGGGACTCGTCCCGCATGTGACACTCCATCACTTCACCAGCCCGCGCTGGCTGATGAGGCTCGGCGGCTGGGAATGGGAGGGCACGCCCGAGCGGTTCGCCGCCTACTGCCGGCTGGTGATGAGCGAACTCGGCCCGCTGATCCCGTACGTGTGCACCATCAACGAGGCCAACATCGCCCCGCTGATCCGCAGTCTGCGGCCCGCCACGGACGGCGCGGACGGCTCCCAGGCGCCGGTCGGCGTCGACGACTCCATGGGCGATCTCTTCGGCGGCGGGTTCAAGGCGGCAGCCGCCGAACTCGGCACCACGCCCGAGGAGTTGCACGTCTTCCTGTTCACCGCCACGGAGACCGGGGCGGAGGTGGTGAAGCAGGCCCACATCGCCGCGCGGCGCGCGGTCCGGGAGGCCAGCCCGGCCACCCAGGTCGGCCTCACGCTGGCGATCAGCGACATCCAGGCGCTGCCGGGCGGCGAGGAGGCCGCCGACCGCCTCTGGGCCGAGCAGGTCGGCGACTTCCTGACGGTCACCGAGGGCGACGACTTCCTGGGCGTCCAGAACTACACCAGGGCCCTGGTCGACGCGGACGGCATCAGACCGCACCCGGCCGACGCCGAACTCACCGGGATGGGCTACGAGTTCTACCCCGAGGCGCTGGAGGGCGCGCTGCGCCGGGCGGCCGGCGCGGGCCTGCCGCTCGTCGTCACCGAGAACGGCGTGTCCACCACCGACGACAGCCGCCGTACGGAGTTCGTGCGCCGCGCCCTCGAAGGCGTCGAACGCTGCCTCGCCGACGGCGTGGACGTGCGCGGCTACTACTACTGGTCGGCGCTGGACAACTTCGAGTGGATGCTCGGCTATCGGCAGCAGTTCGGACTCGTCGCCGTCGACCGGGCCACGCAGCGGCGTGAAGTCAAGGACAGCGCGCGGTACTTGGGGGAGATCGCGCGGCGCAACGCGCTGTAGGGCGGGAAGTTGACGGAAAAGGGGGAAGGGGCCGGAGCGTTCGCTCTCCGGCCCCTTCCCCCTTCCGTTCCTACAGACCGGCCGCCGGGTCGAGGAGGGCGCGCCGGGCCTCCATCCAGTTCTCGGCGGTCAACCGCCGTACCGCGGTGACCAGTTCGTCCCCGAGGTCGAAGTCCGGGGTCACCAGCCACTGGGCCTGGAGGCCGTCCCAGACCGCGACGATCTGGCGGGCCACCCGCACCGCGTCCAGGCCGGGATGCGCGAGGCCGGCGTCCTGGCGCTGTTCCACCATGCGTGCGAAGTGGCTGATGCCCATGCGGTAGTGGTCGGTGAAGTACTCCTGCGCGGGATGCCCGGGAACCGTCGCGTTCCCGGCCAGCGCGGTGTAGAGCCGCATGATGGCCTCGCGGCGCGGCGCGGCCCGGGCGAAGGCGCGCAGGTCCTCCATGTCCAGGGTTCCGGAGAGGTCCTCGGTCCGGCCGCCGCTGTCCTCGTCCTCGGCGGACTGGAGCGCGGCCACCAGGAGGTGGTCCTTGGTCGGGTAGTGGTAGAGGACGGTCGCCTCGCGCGAACCGGACCTGCGGGCCACCTCGGCGGTGGTGACGTTGCCGTGGCCCTTCTCCAGGACGATCTCCAGCACGGCACGCGCGATGGCCCGGCGCCGCTGCGCGGTCCTCGCGTACGGCCCCCGGGCCCGGCTCGTCGTGCTCGTGTCGCTCGTCATGCCTCGACCTTACGGGGGCGGTGCCGACAGGGGGACGCGTCGGGGGCGGGTGCGAGGACCTCACGGTCCGCGCACCCGCCCCGGCGGCGGTGCGGCCACGGCGTCTAGCGGACCGACTTCACGAACAGCACCAGCACCGCTCCGACCAGCGAGACGACCGCGCACAGCGGGAACAGGGCGTCGTAGCCCCAGTGCTCGACGATCGCGGCGGCCATGAAGGGGGCGGCGACCTGGGGGGCCGAGTTGGCGATGTTGATCAGGCCCATGTCCTTGCCGGCGTCCTCGCCGCGGGGCAGCACCTTGGTGATCAGTGCCATGTCCACGGCCATGTACATACCGAACGCCAGACCGTTGACGATGTTGAACGCGGTCATGCCGCCCACCGAGTCGAACGCCATGGGGATGAACAGCGACACCGAGGCGAGCAGGCCCGAGCCGAGCACGAACGGCTTGACCCGGCCGAAGCGGTCCACCAGGGTGCCGATGACCAGCGCGGCGCCGACCATCGCCAGGGCGTTGACGACCATCAGGAAGCCCATGGTGGCCGCCGCGTCCTGCGGGGCGACATGGACGTACTCCATGAGGATGTAGTAGCTGAAGGTCACCACCATGAAGTAGCCGGCGACGACTCCGAACCGGGAGACGAAGGCCACCGCGAAGTCGGGGTGCCGCTTCGGGTTGACCCAGAAGTTCCCGAGGAACCGCTTCAGGTCGAAGGGCTCGACGGGCATGTCGAGGGTGGACTTCTCCGGGGTGACGAGCACGAAGACGAGGGTGAGCGCGACCAGCAGGCCGGCGATCAGGTAGTAGCCGTCGGCTCCCTGGAAGCGTCCGCCGAAGCCGCCGACGACACCGTCCAGACCGAGCTTGCTCCCGTCGATGCCGCCGATGACGTAGGCGATGGCGATGGTCCCGATCGGGGTGGCGAGGCCGGAGAGCGCGGAGAAGGCGCCGTACTTGGCCGGGGGGATCCGGTCGGGCATGTTGGCGGTGGTCGCGGCCTGGTAGCCGTTGACGATCAGCTGGACGAAGCCCCAGGTGAGGGCCAGGACGCCGATCGACTTGGCCTGCGACTGCCAGAGCAGGGCGCCCGCGCCGAGGAGCGCGCAGATCAGCATCCAGGGGGCGCGGCGGCCGAAGCGGGAGCGGGTGCGGTCCGAGATCTGTCCGAAGACGGGGTTGCCGATCGCGGCGACGGCGGCACCGATCGCGACGGCGTTCTTGAGGGCGTCGGGGTCGTTGAAGCCCTTGATCCTGGTGACCTGGATGGGGATCAGGAAGGAGCCGACGCCCACCCAGATCAGCACCAGGGCGAGGCCGGCCAGCGGAAACGTGAAGTAGAGGGGGCCGAGCCGGTAGCGCGGGCGGCCGTCGGCGTCGAAGGGCCCGACCGGGGCCGGGACGGAACTCACGGATGTGGCCTCGGAGGCCGCGACATCGCTGTGCGTCATGAGTGTTCACCAGGTCTCAGGAGGGAGGTGGACACGACCCGCGTCGTGGGGGTTTCCGGGGCGCGAAACCTGAGTGAAACAGGGTGGATGGCTGGCGTCAATGTATTCGTGCGCGATTTTTTGACGGATTCAGCGGGGTTCGTTCGGGGAAAACTTGAGTCGACTCAGTGTTTGGTGTCCGTGGTGGGGGTGTCGACGCATGCGGGGAAACCCGGGGAGGCAGGCGGTGGGCGGCCGGTACCCTTGGGGGTGTTTCACGTGAAACACTCCCCGATCCGCGAAGGCTGGATGAACGACGATGCATCGGTACAGGTCCCACACCTGCGGCGAGCTCCGCGCCTCTGACGTCGGCACCGACGTCCGGCTGAGTGGCTGGCTGCACAATCGGCGCGACCTGGGCGGCATCCTCTTCATCGATCTGCGCGATCACTACGGCATCACGCAGCTCGTCGCCCGCCCTGGCACGCCCGCGTACGAGGCCCTCGACAAGGTCACCAAGGAGTCGACCGTCCGCGTCGACGGCAAGGTCGTCTCCCGGGGCGCCGACAACGTCAACCCGGACCTGCCGACCGGTGAGATCGAGGTCGAGGTCGGCGAGGTCGAGCTGCTCGGTGCCGCCGCCCCGCTCCCCTTCACCATCAACACCGAGGACGGGGTCAACGAGGAACGGCGCCTGGAGTACCGCTTCCTGGACCTGCGCCGCGAGCGCATGCACCGCAACATCATGCTGCGGTCCTCGGTGATCGCCTCGATCCGCTCGAAGATGGTCGCCCTCGGCTTCAACGAGATGGCCACCCCGATCCTCTCCGCGACCTCCCCCGAGGGCGCGCGCGACTTCGTGGTCCCGTCCCGCCTCAACCCGGGCAAGTTCTACGCCCTCCCGCAGGCGCCCCAGCAGTTCAAGCAGCTGCTGATGATCTCCGGCTTCGACCGCTACTTCCAGATCGCGCCCTGCTTCCGCGACGAGGACGCCCGCGCGGACCGCTCGCCGGGCGAGTTCTACCAGCTCGACGTGGAGATGAGCTTCGTCGAGCAGGAAGACGTCTTCCAGCCGATCGAGAAGCTGATGACGGAGCTGTTCACGGAGTTCGGCGGCGGCCAGGAGGTCACCTCGCCCTTCCCGCGCATCCCGTTCCGCGAGTCGATGCTGAAGTACGGCTCCGACAAGCCGGACCTGCGCGCCAAGCTCGAACTCACCGACATCACGGACGTGTTCGAGGGCTCGGAGTTCAAGGCGTTCGCGGGCAAGCACGTCCGCGCGCTGGCGGTCCCCGATGTCTCCGCGCAGCCCCGCAAGTTCTTCGACCAGCTCGGCGACTTCGCGGTCACCCTCGGCGCGAAGGGCCTGGCCTGGGTCCGCGTGACCGAGGACGGCTCGCTGACGGGCCCGATCGCGAAGTTCCTGACGGAGGAGAACGTCGCCGAGCTGACCAAGCGCCTGTCGCTGGCGGCCGGCCACGCGGTGTTCTTCGGCGCGGGCGAGTTCGAAGAGGTCTCGAAGATCATGGGCGCGGTCCGCGTCGAGGCCGCCAAGCGCGCCGGCCACTTCGAGGAGGGCGTCTTCCGCTTCTGCTGGATCGTCGACTTCCCGATGTACGAGAAGGACGAGGAGACCGGGAAGATCGACTTCTCGCACAACCCGTTCTCGATGCCCCAGGGCGGTCTGGAGGCCCTGGAGACCCAGGACCCGCTGGACATCCTGGGCTGGCAGTACGACATCGTCTGCAACGGCGTGGAGCTGTCCTCCGGCGCGATCCGCAACCACGAGCCCGACATCATGCTCAAGGCCTTCGAGATCGCGGGCTACGACCGCGAGACCGTCGAGGAGCAGTTCGCGGGCATGCTGCGCGCGTTCCGCTTCGGCGCCCCGCCGCACGGCGGGATCGCCCCCGGCGTCGACCGCATCGTCATGCTGCTCGCGGAGGAGCCGAACATCCGCGAGACGATCTCCTTCCCGCTCAACGGCAACGCCCAGGACCTGATGATGGGCGCGCCCACCGAGCTGGACGAGACGCGCCTGCGGGAGCTGCACCTCTCGGTGCGGAAGCCGCAGCCGAAGTAGCAGCTGAAGCAGCGGCTGAAGCAGCAGCCGGACCACGGCAGTTGGGGCTCGGAACCGGCATCGGTTTCGAGCCCTTTCGGCTGTCCACAGGATTCACAGCGCATTCTCATGTTCATGTCACGTTTCTCACCTCTACCTTCCGGGCCATGACGGATTCCCAAGTACCGGAAGACAGAGGACAGTTGGCCCGCCGTACGGTCCTGGTGGCCGGGGGCGCGGCGGTGACGGCGGTGGGCGTCGGCGGGGCGCTGGCGGCGAACGCCTCGGCGACTCCGCAGAGCGTGCCCCGGGAGGCGCCCCGGCACGTACCCCGGGGCACACCCCAGGACGCCTGCTACACGCTCACCTCGGAGCTGGTCGAGGGCCCGTACTACATCGACGCCGACAAGATCCGCCGCGATGTGACGGAGGACCAGGAAGGCATCCCGCTCACGCTGGCGCTCAAGGTGATCGACGCCGACACCTGCCGACCGCTGCGCGACGCGGCCGTGGACATCTGGCACTGCAACGCGACCGGCGTCTACTCCGGCTACGAGGCGGGCGGCGGGGGTGGCGGCCCGGCCCCCACGGGCGCGCCCCCGTCGGGCACCCCCACCGACACCCCGACCGGCACCCCTACGGGTGGCCCGCCCCCCGGTGGCGGCGGAGGCCACCAGGAGCCGACCGACGACGACCGCTTCCTGCGCGGCACCTGGCACACGGACCGCCACGGCGAGGTGGAGTTCAGGACGGTCTTCCCCGGCTGGTACCAGGGCCGCTGCGTCCACATCCACGTCAAGGTGCACGTCGACGGCGAGTGGACGGACGCGGGCTACGAGGGCGGCCACACCTGCCACACCGGCCAGTTGTTCTTCGACGAGAAGTCCGTCCTGGCCACGGCGGTCCTGGAGCCGTACGTCTCCAACACCGCGACCCGCACGACCCTCACCGAGGACGGCATCTACCCGCAGAACGGTCACGAGGGCGGCCTGCTCTACCTCAAGTACGACAGACGGCACATCGGCCGGGGCGTACACGCGCGTCTGACGCTGGCGGTGGACCCGGACGAGACGAACGACGGCGAGGGCGGCGGAGGACCGGCCCCGTCGGCATCGGCGTCACCGTCGGCAGCGGAGTCACCGTCGGCCACGACCGGCTGACCGGCCCACCGGCCTCGTACGTCCCATTCGCCCCACCGCCATGGAAACCTCGCAGCGGACGCACAGGAATATCGATGTGCCCGCACAGAGGCGGGGCGTGTCATGGACGTACGAGGCCGGAACCACCCGGCCCGTGGACCGTGAAGGCCGGGAGGACGCGATGGGATACGTCGTACTCGCACTGCTGTTGACAGCCGGGGCGGCGTTCGCCGTCGTAGCGCAGCGCCGCGCGCACCGGGCGGCGGACGTGTCCGACCTGGACGCGGAGGTCGAGGCCAGCGGCTGGGTGCTGCGGCTCGGCGCGGGCCTGTCCATCCCCGAGGCGAGGATCTGGGCGGGCGCGGGGGAGACGGCGACGCGTGCGCTGACGGCCGCCGCGGAGTGCCACCGAGCGGCCGGCGCCCAACTCGCCGCGGCCCACACGGCGGACGAATACGCACAGGCGACCCGCCTCGCCCAGGAGGGCCTGGCGCACATAGCCACGGCACGCGCGGCCCTGGGGACGGGACCGGTCCTGGCGGACTCGGCGGCGTAAGGCCGACGAGGGGGACGAGGAACCGGTCAGGCCCCGTCGGTTCAGGTTTCATGGGAAGTCACAGCTGGCACCCATACTCCTTACAGTCCTCTTACCTACCGTCCCGGCATGACCGGAAACGAAACGGCGCATCAGTCGCCGGAACAGCAGCCGCGAAGCCAATCCCCCGCGCACAAACGGGA
Organism: Streptomyces sp. NPDC091280; assembly: GCF_044768565.1. Classification (NCBI taxonomy): domain Bacteria; kingdom Bacillati; phylum Actinomycetota; class Actinomycetes; order Kitasatosporales; family Streptomycetaceae; genus Streptomyces; species Streptomyces sp. NPDC091280. Next base: position 327,137 of record NZ_JBIVUZ010000003.1, on the reverse strand, counting down.
CTTGACCCGACGCAAGGTCGTCGTGGCGGGTGGGGCGGCCGTTGCCGCCGTGGGGGTGGGCGGGGGCCTCGCCGTGAGCGCGTTCGCGGACGAGACGAAGGCCGGCGCGTCCGCGAGGAGCACGGCGAGCGGTGCCGCGACGTGTTACACGCTCACCTCGGAGACCACCGAGGGGCCGTACTACATCGACGCCGACAAGATCCGCCAGGACATCACCGAGGACGAGGAGGGCATCCCCCTGACCCTCACCCTCAAGGTGATCGACGCCGAGACCTGCAAGCCGGTCAGGAACGCGGCCGTCGACATCTGGCACTGCACCGCCCTCGGCGTCTACTCGGGCTACGAGGCGATGGGCAGCGGCGGAGGCGGCGGCGCCCCCACGGACGCGCCTTCGGGCACCCCCACCGACGCGCCCTCGGGCACCCCCACCGGTGAACCCCCGTCCGGCGCCCCCTCCGGAGGCACCGGCGGCGGACACTCCGAGCCGACCGACGACGAGCGCTATCTGCGCGGCACCTGGAAGACCGACAAGCGCGGTGACGTCACCTTCAGGACGGTGTTCCCGGGGTGGTACCAGGGCCGTTGCGTCCACATCCACGTCAAGGTGCACGTGGACGGCGAGTGGACGGACGCCGGTTACGAGGGCGGCCACACCTGCCACACCGGCCAGCTGTTCTTCGACGAGAAGTCGGTCCTGGCGTCCGCGGAGGTCGAGCCGTACTCCACGAACACGACGACCCGTACGACGCTGACCGAGGACACGATCTACCCGCAGAACGGCCACGAGGGCGGTCTGCTCTACCTCGCGTACGACAAGAAGCGCATCGCCAGGGGCGTCCGCGCGCATCTGACGATGGGCGTCGCCCCGGACGAGACGCACGACAGCACGGACACGCAGCCGAGCACGACGGCATCGGCATCGGCGTCCGCGTCCTCCTAGGACCTAGGTAACTGTGCTCAGGATCAAGAAAGTTGGCGAGCCGCGGCAACCTTCTTGATCCTGACGGCCACTGAGGAGTCGTAACCCGCTCGCCGCACCAAAGGACTCCCCCGTGGCCACGCCCTCTCCTTCTCCCTCGCCCGCTCCCTCTCACCGCCGGTCCCTCCGCAAGCGCCGGACCGTCGTCGTCACCGCCGCCGCGGCCGTCGCGGGCATCGGTGCCGGGTTCCTCGTGCTGAACGCGAACGCGGCCGGCACCGCGACCGCCGTCGACCTGTACCACCAGACCCTCGCCGCCAAGGACGGCTGGGCCTCGTCCGGTGCCGGGACGACCGGGGGCGCGAAGGCCGACGCCGCGCACACCTTCACCGTGAGCACGCGGGCGCAGCTCGTGAAGGCGCTGGGGTCCGTGAGCGACAGCACGCCCCGGATCGTCAAGATCAAGGGCACGATCGACGCCAACACCGACGCCTCCGGGAAGAAGCTGACCTGCGCGGACTACTCCGCCGGGACCGGGTACTCGCTGTCCGCCTACCTGAAGGCCTTCGCCCCTTCCACCTACGGCACCTCCAAGCTGCCCTCCGGCACACAGGAGAAGGCGCGGGCCGCGGCGCAGAAGAAGCAGGCGGCGAACATCGTGTTCAAGGTGCCGGCCAACACCACCGTCGTGGGCGTGCCCGGCACCAAGGCCGGGATCACCGGCGGCAGCCTCCAGATACAGAACGTCGACAACGTCATCGTCCGCAACCTGACCTTCGCCGCCACCGAGGACTGCTTCCCGCAGTGGGACCCGACGGACGGCTCCAGCGGGAACTGGAACTCGCAGTACGACGCCGTGACGCTGCGCGGTGCCACGCATGTCTGGGCCGACCACAACACGTTCACCGACGCGCCGGGTCTCGACACGTCCGACCCGACGTACTACGGGCGCCAGTACCAGATCCACGACGGCGACCTCGACATCACCAAGGGCTCGGACCTGGTGACCGTGGAGCGCAACCAGTTCACCAACCACGACAAGACGATGCTGATCGGCAGCAGCGACACCGACAGCGTCGGCAAGCTGCGCGTCTCCATCCACCACAACGTGTGGAAGGGCATCGTGCAGCGCGCGCCACTGGCCCGGATCGGGCAGATCCACATCTACAACAACTACTACGACACCACGAACCTCAACGGGTACGTCCTCCAGTACAGCGTCAACTCCCGGGCCAAGGCGCAGGTCGTCGCCGAGGACAACTACTGGAAGACCTCGGCGACCCAGAAGGTCGGCAAGCTGTTCAGCGGCGACGGCACCGGGTCCATCGCCGGCGGCGGCAACCTGGTCAACGGAAAGGCCACCGACCTGGTCGCCGCCTACAACGCCACCAACTCCAAGAAGCTGAAGACCACCGTGAACTGGACCCCGACCCTCACGGCCGGCCTGGAGACCTCCGCGAAGAACCTGCCGACGGAACTCGCGACGACCACCGGGGCCGGGGTGCTCAAGTAGCCCACGGCAAAGCCCCGTTGCCTCAGATAAGCCAGAGCAGCCCGTACCCGCCCAGGGTCGTGTCGCTCTGTTGGGTGAGGCCGACCGCGGGCCCGGTGAACAGCTTGGTGCCCGTGGTCGTCGGGCGGGCGGTACCGCCGGGGAAGACCCAGACGGCGCCGGTGGAGTTGTTCTCGTGGGCCGCGCTGACGAACAGCTCCGGCTTGCCGTTCTTGTCGACGTCGCCGACCGAGACCGTCGTACCGAAGAAGTCGTCGGTCTCGGAGGCGCCGGGGACGCCGGCCGTGTCCTGGGTGAACGAATAGGCGCCTGTGCCGAGCGCGCCCGTACGGCGGCCCGGGATCACGGTCACGGCTCCGGCCCGCTTCTTGCTTCCGACGCCCTCGCAGGGGGCGCCCACGACGATGTCGGCGAGTCCGTCCCGGTTCAGGTCGGCCACGGTCAGGGCGCCGCCGAACGCGTCGCCCTTCTCGCTGGTGTCGGGCACACCGGCGGTGTTCTGGGTCAGCTGGACCGGCTTGGCGTCGGCCGCGATGCCGTTCGCCGAGCCGTGGTAGACCAGCACCCGGCCGCCCAACGCGCCGTCCACGCCCGCGACTTCGGGCTCCCAGGGGTCGCCGACCACGAGGTCGGCGTACCCGTCGCCGTTGATGTCGCCCGAGGCGGCGATGAGCCCGTTGCCCTGCTTCGGCTGCATGAGGGTGGTGGCCGGGTCGACGTAGACCTCGCCACCGCTCAGGTCGCTGAGACCCACGGTGGTGAGGGCCAGGTCGGGCACGGTGTTGCCGTCGTAGTCGCCGAGCGTGACGCTCGCCGGGGAGGCGGTGTTCTGCTCGGCCGCGGTCGAACCGTAGGTGCCGGTGCGGCTGAACGGTCCCTTGAAGACGACGGTGCCCTCCGATCCGGCGACCGCGACCTGCGTCCTGCTGCCCGCGCCGATGCTCAGGGCGGCCAGGTCGATGCCGTACCGCACCCGGATGTCCGACGGCGCCGGCAGGTCGGTGGCCGTCGTGAGCCCGTTCCTTCCGCCCCACAGGACGGTGACCAGGCCCGCGTCCTTGCCGCGGGCCGTGTCCTCGTACGGAGTGGAGACCACGAGGTCCGCGTAGCCGTCCCGGTTCAGGTCGGCCGTCGCGGTGACGGAGCCGAACCCGTCGTGGGCCTCCGCCGTGTCCGGCACCCCGGCGGTGTTCTGGGTGATCGTCTTGCGGTGGGTGGCCGAGAGGCCCGACGAGGACCCGTACAGGACGACGACCGCGCCCGCCGCCTCCTTGCCCGCCACGTTCGCGCCGGGCGCGGGCAGGACGGCGTCCCGGTAGCCGTCGCCGTTGAAGTCGCCGGGTACCGCCCCGTGCACGGCGAGTGCGGGTGCGGCGGGCAGCAGTGTCCCGCCGACCAGCGCCGCGGCGACGACCGCCGCGGCTCTCCATCTTCCGCCGGACGCCGTCGAGTTGCTCATGCGAGTCCCCTCCCACCTCAGGCGCACCCCCGGTGCGCCGACACCAGGCGTGCAGTGTAAAGCCCCTGGATGTAAGGGAGTTGGGGGTGAGCACTCAGCTGTCGTACGTGCCGTCCCAGGGTGGGCCGAAGGCGTGTCGGTCCGGGTACAGCTCGGCCCAGGAGCCGTCCTCGTCGTGCTCGATCAGCAGGCCGAACAGGACGCCGTCCACGGTGCGTTGGAAGGGGCGGACGGCGATGTCGGTGTAGCTGCGGCGGGGGAGGGCGCGGAGCAGTTTCGCCAGGTGGATGCGGGCCTGGGAGAGGACCGAGTCGTCGCCGTGCGGGGCGCGTTGCTGCTCGGCCCAGGTGCCGGCGCACCAGATCTCCGAGTCGCGGTGACGGCCCGCGGGGTCGAAGGTGTGGAGCACCGTGTAGAGACGTTTCTGCTCTTCCCAGCCGTCGGCGGGACGGAAACCCTGGGGGAACGCGTAGGTGACCGACGCCAGGAACTGACCGTCCGCGTAGCGGCCGACGGCCCCGCTGCGCTGATTCGGGTCGTAGGCGATCGGGATGACCTCGGGGACTGCCATGGCGGCACCTTACGGGTTGGCGCGAACACATCTACGTCGGGGTCCGTCACCGAGCCCGTACGACCTCGCTGAGTTGACCCGGGGTCAATGGTGGCACCGTGACGGGAGGCGCCGCACCGGTCCGCGGATCGTCCGTCGGCGGATTCGGTTCCGGCTAGGAGTCCGTACGGTCCTCAAGGCGCGGGAAGAGTACCGCGCCCTTCGTCACCGGAGAGCCGGGCGGGAGCGCGCCCCAGGCGGCGGCGTCCCGGATCCGCCGGTCGGCCAGGGGGCCCAGGGACGTCGAGGCACCGAGGGAGTCCCAGAGGCGCTGCGAGGTCTCCGGCATGACCGGTTCGAGGAGGATCGCGACGGCGCGGAGACAGTCGGCCGCCGTGTAGAGGATCGTCGCCAGGCGGGCGAGGGCCTCGGGGGAGCCGGACTTGGCGACCTTCCACGGCTCCTGTTCGGTCAGATAGCCGTTGACCTGCCGGACGAGGTCGAAGACGGCCAGGATGCCGCCCTGGAAGTCGAGTTGATCGCCGATACGGCGGTCCGCCTCCGAAGTCACCTTCTCCAGCGCCGACTTGAGAGAGCGCTCGGCCTCGGTCTCCTCCCCCGGAGCGGGCAGCGCCCCGTCGAAATAGCGCGCCGTCATCGCCGTCACCCGGGACGCCAGGTTGCCGTAGCCGTTGGCGAGTTCGCTGGTGTAGCGGGCGGTGAAGTCCTCCCAGGAGAAGGAGCCGTCCTGGCCGAAAGCGATGGCGCGCAGGAAGTACCAGCGGTAGGCGTCCACGCCGAAGTGCGCGGTCAGGGTCTCGGGGCCGATGCCCGTCAGGTTCGACTTGGACATCTTCTCGCCGCCGACCAGCAGCCAGCCGTTGGCGGCGATCCGGCCCGGCAGCGGCAGGCCGTTGGCCATGAGCAGCGCCGGCCAGATCACCGCGTGGAAGCGCAGGATGTCCTTGCCGACCAGGTGGACGTCGGCCGGGAAGGTCGCCCCGAACTTCGCCGGGTTCTCGTTGTAGCCCACGGCGGTCGCGTAGTTGAGCAGCGCGTCGACCCACACGTAGATCACGTGCGACTCGTCCCAGGGCACCTTGACGCCCCAGTCGAAGGTCGAGCGGGAGATCGACAGGTCCTGGAGGCCCTGCCGGACGAAGTTCACCACCTCGTTGCGGGCCGAGGCGGGCTGGATGAAGTCGGGGTGGGCCTCGTAGTGGGCGAGGAGACGCTCGCCGTACTCGCTCAGCCGGAAGAAGTAGTTCTCCTCCTTGAGGAGTTCCACCGGGCGGCGGTGGATGGCGCACAGCGGGGGCCCGCCGTCCGCCGCCTCGACCAGTTCGCCCGGGAGCTTGTACTCCTCGCAGTACACGCAGTACGGGCCCTCGTAACCGCCCTTGTAGATCTCGCCCTTGTCGTGCAGGGCCTGCACGAACTCCTGGACGCGGTCCGTGTGCCGGCGCTCCGTGGTGCGGATGAAGTCGTCGTGGGAGATGCCCAGATGGTCCCAGAGCGGCTGCCACGACTCCTCGACCAGGCGGTCCGCCCACTCCTGCGGGGAGACGCCGTGCGCCTCCGCCGTGCGCAGGATCTTCTGGCCGTGCTCGTCCGTGCCGGTGAGGAACCAGACGTCCGCGCCGCGCCGGCGGTGCCAGCGGGCGAGGACGTCGGCGGCGACGGTGGTGTACGCGTGGCCGAGGTGCGGGGCGTCGTTGACGTAGTAGATGGGGGTGGTGACGTAGTAGTACGTCACCGGGTCATCCCTGGTCTCCGCAGTACGTCATCGGGTCACTCCTGGTCTCCGTAGACGTCATCGGGTCATCCCTGGTCTCCGCCGAACTGCTCCTTGTACAGCTCCAGGTCTTCCTCCGTGAGCTTCGCGAAGAGGACGGGGGGGACGGTGAAGGGGGTGCCGGCCGGGACGGCGGTCAGGGCGCGGGCCTCGGCCGCGGACACCCAGGTCGCCGTGTCGTCCTTCAGCGTGAACGCCTGGCGCATCGCCGCCGACGAGGACGGGATGAAGGGCTCCGAGACCACCGCGTAGAGGTGGATCAGGTTCATCGCCGTGCGCAGGGTCAGCGCCGCGGCCTCCGGGTCGGTCTTGATCTCCAGCCAGGGCGCCTTCTCCTCCAGGTAGGAGTTGCCCGCCGACCACAGGGCGCGCAGCGCCGCCGCGGCCTTGCGGAACTGGAGGGCCTCCAGCTGGGTCTCGTACTCGGCGAGGAGTTCCGCGATCTGCTCGCCGAGCCGCGTCTCCGCCTCGCCCGCGTCCGCGCCCGCCGGGACCTCCTCGCCGAAGCGCTTCTTCGAGAAGGACAGGACGCGGTTGACGAAGTTGCCGAGCGTGTCCGCCAGGTCCTTGTTCACCGTGGCGGTGAAGTGCTCCCAGGTGAAGGAGGAGTCGTCCGACTCGGGCGCGTTGGCGATCAGGAAGTAACGCCAGTAGTCCGCGGGGAGGATGGCGAGCGCCTGGTCCGTGAAGACACCGCGCTTCTGGCTCGTGGAGAACTTCCCGCCGTAGTACGTCAGCCAGTTGAAGGCCTTGACGTAGTCGACCTTCTTCCACGGCTCGCGGATGCCCAGCTCGGTGGCCGGGAACATCACCGTGTGGAACGGGACGTTGTCCTTCGCCATGAACTCCGTGTAGCGGACCGGGTTCTCGCCCGCGTCCGACTCGTACCACCAGGACTTCCAGTCCCGGTTCTCCGGGTCCTGGTCCGCCCATTCCTTCGTCGCGCCGATGTACTCGATCGGGGCGTCGAACCAGACGTAGAAGACCTTGCCCTCGGCGGCCAGCTCCGGCCAGGTGTCGGCGGGGACCGGGACGCCCCAGTCCAGGTCACGGGTGATCGCCCGGTCGTGCAGGCCCTCGGTGAGCCACTTGCGGGCGATGGACGAGGCGAGCTGCGGCCACTCCTCCTCGTGCGCCGCGACCCACTCCTCGACCTCGTGCTGGAGCTTCGACTGGAGGAGGAAGAGGTGCTTGGTCTCGCGTACTTCGAGGTCGGTGCTGCCCGAGATCGCCGAGCGCGGGTTGATCAGGTCGGTCGGGTCCAGGACGCGGGTGCAGTTCTCGCACTGGTCGCCGCGGGCCTTGTCGTAGCCGCAGTGGGGGCAGGTGCCCTCGACATAGCGGTCCGGGAGGAAACGGCCGTCCGTCGGCGAGTACACCTGGCGGATCGCGCGCTCTTCGATGAAGCCGTTCTCGTTCAGGCGGCGGGCGAAGTGCTGGGTGATCTCGCGGTTCTGCGGGGAGGAGCTGCGGCCGAAGTAGTCGAAGGCCAGCGCGAAGCCGTCGTAGACCGCCTTCTGCGCGTCGTGCGCCTGCGCGCAGAACTCCGCTACGGGGATGCCCTGCTCCTTCGCGGCCAGCTCGGCCGGGGTGCCGTGCTCGTCCGTCGCGCAGATGTAGAGCACGTCGTGGCCGCGCTGGCGCAGGTAACGGGAGTAGACGTCCGCCGGGAGCATGGACCCCACCATGTTGCCCAGGTGCTTGATCCCGTTGATGTACGGAAGGGCGCTGGTGATGAGGTGTCGAGCCATCGGGGGGCTGCTCCCAGGTCGGTGTGCTGCTGTTGCTGCGAACCTGGAAATCGTAGCCGACACGGGTGTGCCGCCCGCCTCCCGTTTTACGGGGTGGGAAGCGGGCGGCACGTTGTCCTACGACTGTGTGGCTACGGGCGCCAGTCGATCAGCACGCCGTCGTAGAGCTCCGCGTCCGTGAGCTCCAGGGGCGTCGGGCCCGCGTGGAAGAAGGCCGTGTTCTCGGTCTTCAGCTTGCGGAGGTAGTCGAAGGCCTTGTTGTCGTGGTCGCCGAACGCGACGAACGAGAAGAACACCGAGGCGTGGGACTTCGCGGCGTCCGCGAGGGACTGGGTGGCCGGGGTCTTCGCGTCCGGGGCGCCGTCCGTCTGGAACACCACCAGGGCGGGGGTGCCGGGGGTGGCGTTCGCGTCGTAGTGCGCGAGTACGGCCGCCACGGCGGCGTGGTAGCTGGTACGGCCCATGCGGCCGAGGCCCGCGTGGGCCTCGTCGATCGCGTTGTCGGGGGAGGTGGGGGTCAGGTCCGTGGTGCCGTCCACTTCGGTGGAGAAGAAGACGACGTGGACGGTGGGGGTGGGATCGGGGTCCAGGTGGGTCGCGAGGGCGAGGGTCTGGTCGGCGAGGGCCTGGGCGGAGCCGTCCTTGTAGTACGGGCGCATGCTCGCGGAGCGGTCGAGGACGAGGTAGGTCTTCGCGCGGGTACCGGTGAGGGTGGCCTTGGCGAGGGCGGTGGCGGCGGATCCGGCACCCACGGCCTCGGCTACGCCCTCGGCTTCAATGGTTTCCCCACCCGCACCGCCCGTGACGGATGCGTTGTCGGGTGCGGGTGGCCCCTGTGGGGCGGATTCGCCGTCGGCGGCTGCGGGTTCGGGGGTGGAGGGTTCGAGGGTGGAGGGCTCCGCCTCCGGCGTGACCTCCTCGGCGACCGGTTCGGCGATCGGCTCGACAACCGGTTCGGCCACGGTCGTGGCTTCCGCCTCCGGCTCGGCTTCCGTGATCGGCTCGGGGGCCGGTTCGGGAGTGACCTCGGCGGCGGGCTCGATGACCGGCTCGGCTTCGGCGGCGACCACGTCCGCGACGGGCTCCGGCTCGGCTTCCGCCACCGGCTCGGGCTCCGTGGCCGCTTCCGGCTCGGAGGCGACTACGGGCTCGGGTTCCGGTTCCGGTGTCACCTCAGCCGCAGGCTCGGCTTCCGCGGTGTGCTCGGCCTCGGGCTCCGGTGTCGGCTCAGCCGTAGCCTCGGGTTCCTCCGCCTTCGGCTCGGTGATCGCCGCTTCCGGTTCCGGCGTGGCGTCCGCGACGGGCTCGGCTTCCGCTTCGGCTTCGGGTTCCGCGACGGGCGCCGCCTCGGGCTCCGGTGTCGCCTCGGCCGCGGGCTCGGTGTCCTCTTCCTCGGTCACCGGCTTCGCCTCGACGGCAGGCTCGGCTTCCGCGACCGGCTCGGTCTCGGGCTCCGCGGCTGCTTCCGGCTCGGCGACAGCCTCGACCTCGACCTCGACCTCTGTCTCGGCCTCTGCCTCGCGCTTGGTCTCCGCCTCGACCTCGACCTCGGCTTCGACCTCAGGCTCCGCCTCGGCCTTCGCCGTCGTCGTCGGACCCTCCGTGCCCTCCGTGCCCTCCGTGCCGTCTGTGCCGTCCGTCCCCTCGATGCCCTCCGTCGACGTCGTCGGCTTCGGGACCGTCACGTTGTCGAAGGCCAGGGCCACGAGTTCGTGTTCGTCGTCTTCCAGGGTGGAGGACGGGCGGGGTTCCGGGACCTGGGCGACTGCCGTGGGGGCCGGCGTGGTGAGGTTGGGTTCCGGGGAGGGGGACGGGAGCTTGGTGTCCGGTTCCCGCGGGGGCCGCTGTTCCTGCGAAGGAGTGCGTTCCGCGCTCTCTGCTTCCGCGGCACGCTCCTTGCGTGACCTGCCGAACGCATTCCGCAGGAGAGTGAGAATGCCCATGTGCGCAACCCTTCGCGTGAGTTGGAGCCGTCAATCCCTGGCCAGGACGGACACGTAAGGTTAGCGGCCCCGGACGGCGATCTTAGGCAGGGGCGACCCGCGTGGGACGGGTTCTGTCAACACCCCCTGTTTCAGCCACCACTTCGCTCACCCGTTCATCTGCCCGTTCACCGAACGGCGGGCGGTGTCAGTGGCTCCCTCTACCGTTCCTTCCATGACGCACGTGACGTACCGCACGTACCGCACCCACTGGATACACGGCCCGCTCGCGAGCCATGAGGAGGTCAACGTCGTCTTCTTCCGGGGGATGTCACTGGACACGCTCACGCGGAAACTCCTGTCCGTACGGCGCATCCCGCTCGCCTACGCCAAGGGCGCAGAAGATGAAGCCGAGGATGAATGGGGGCTGGTCCTGCACGACATGTTCGGCTGGGACGACGGCGACTACGACCGGCCCGACTACCGGCCGTTGTGCCGGGACGGCGGTGAACTCGCCGTCTTCACCACGGAGCCCTGCGTCGCCAAGGCGCACGGCCCCGATTTCGACTACTACCGCGCCGGGCACCACGTCTGCGGGGTCAGCTTCGAGAATCTGTCCTTCGGTGTCGGGGAACAGCCCGATCTGCTGGCGCCCGCCCTCACCGCCGCACGGTTCATCGGGCCGCTCGCGGAATATGACCAGGAGGACAGGGAGGAGCTGATCGTCCAGACGATCTCCGCCTTCTTCTCCCTGCCCGATCCCGACTTCTCCCTGACCTGACCGGCCCGACCTGACCGGCCCGACCGACCCGACCCCGACCGCCCTTAGCGCCGCGCGGTCACCTCAGTGCGGCGACGCGATCGCCCGTGCCGCCGCCACCTCCTGCCGTAGCGGCTCCAGCACGCTTCCCGCCGGGCCCGTCAGGTCCGTGCGGACCTCCACCAGTACCTCCGACGCGCGTACCCCCTCCGCCAACTCCCGCAGCTGAAGGGTCACTTGGGTCACCTCCGCCGCGGACGGCGGCGGCGCCCCGTGTTTCACCCGTACTCTCGCCGCCGTCGTCGCGTCGACGATCCGTTCCACGGCCACGACCAGGGGGAGCCAGCCGGCGGCGAGGCGGCCGGTGGGCGGGGGTTCGGTGAGGGCGCGTTGGAACTCCGTGCGGATGACGGACAGGTCGCGGTAGAGGCGCCGCCGCATGCGCGCGCGGGCCGCCGGATCGGCCTCCGCGCCGGCCGAGCCGGGCGTCGCGAACGCCGACTCCACATACCCCGCCGTGTCCGCCACCGCCTCCGCCAACCGGTCCCCCACCCGCGTGTGCCAGCTCTCCGGCCAGAGGAGATACCCCGCGATCAGCGCGATCCCGCAGCCGATCAGCGAGTCGACCAGGCGGGGCACGAGCAGGGCCGTGCCCTGGTGGTTGAGGATGTCCGAGAGGAGCAGGATCACCGGGGTGATCGCCATCGTCTGGTAGCCGTAGCCGCGCGGGGTGAGCGCCGGGATCAGCGGGGCCAGCAGGAGCAGGACCAGTACGTCCCACCAGCCCCTCGGGACGGCCGACAGCACCGCCGCCGCGATCACCAGCCCCGCCACCGTGCCGAGCGCGCGCAGCAGCGCCCGGGAGAAGACCGAGCCGAAGTCGGGCTTGAGGACGAAGGTGATCGTCAGGGCGATCCAGTACGAACGCGGGACCGGGACCGTGGAGACCAGTACCTGCGCCAGGCCGATGCAGAGGGCCAGGCGCAGGCCGTAGCGCCAGGAGCCGGCGGAGAGCAGCACGTTGCGGGCCGCCCTCGCCGCCCGGACGCGGAGGGCCGCCGGACGGCCCAGGCGGTCGTCGATGCCCCGGGGGTCCACGTCGGGTGCGGTGACGACCTCGGCCGCGTGCCGCAGGGCGTGGTCGACCGCGCGGGTCGTCTCGCTGGTGGGGGTGGGCAGGTCGAGCCCGATCGGGCCGGTGTAGCCCGTCTCCACGGCGTGCGCGAGGTGGCGGACCGCGGCGCGGACCTGGGGAGGAAGCGGTCGGCCCGACTGGTGTACGGCGGGGGCCGCCTCGACCACCGGCGTGATCGCGTTCAACTGGGCCAGCAGGCGGGTGAGTTCGGGATTGCGGCCGTGGTGGCGGGCGCGCCGGGCGAGGACCAGGTCGTAGGACTGGTTCAGGGACTGGGTGACGGCCTGGCGGGCGGCGTCGTAGGCCGATGGCGGGTGGTTGTCGGGGGTGGTGGTGGCCGGTGTCGGGCGGTCGTCGGGGGTGGTGGTCGCTGTCGGGTCGTCGCCGCAGGTGGTGAGGAGGTCGGCGACGGTGCGGTAGGTGTTCGCGACCGCCGTGCGTTCCGGGACGCCGGAGCGGAGCGGCCAGGCGAGGAGGGCCAGGAGCAGGACCAGGAGGCCGCCGCCGGACATCAGGACGGGGGCGAGCCACCACGCGCCGGGGAGCGGGAGACCCGCGCCGATCACCGAGTTGAGGAGCAGGAGCAGGCCCGATACGGAGGCCACCGCGCCGATCGTCGAGATCATCCCGGACACCAGCGCGACGAGCGTCAGGACGGTGACCGCCAGCCAGCCGTGGCCGTGGACCGCCGCGCCGAGGGTGACGCCGATCGCGCCGAAGAGCTGGGGGATCGCGATGTTGAGGATGCGCATGCGGTAGGCGTCGGCGGTGTCGCCGATGACTCCGGAGAGGGCGCCCATGGAGGCGAGGGCGCCGTAGGCGGTGTGTCCGGTGGCGAGGCCGAGGGCGAGGGGGAGGGACATCGCGACGGCGGCGCGGGCGAGTGCCGGGCGGTTGAGGGGGGCCTGCTGGGGTTGGAGGTTCCTCACCAGCCAGTCGGGGGGTGTGAGGCCGATGGGGAACTCGCGGGACATGCGCCCATTATGGGCAGCCCTCCCCGCTATCGGTGCTGGTGGAGCGCGATGTCCACGAGCAGCGCGCGGTGGTCGGTGTCGGCGAGGTCGAGGAAGCGGGCGCTGTTCGTGGAGAAGTCCGGGGAGAGGAGGACGTGGTCGATCTGGGTGCCGAAGACGGGCAGCAGCTGCTCCGGCCAGCTGGGGGTGCGGGGGTGTCCGGCGAGGCGGGCCGCGTCGTGCAGGCCGGTGTCGAGGATGCGGCGGAACGCCGCGTGGTCCTGGGAGGAGTTGAAGTCTCCGGCCAGCACGGTGGGGGTGGTCGGGTCGGCCGCGGCGAAGTCGCGCAGCCTGCCCAGTTCGCGGCGCCACAGGCCGACCTGGCGGGGCAACGGGGGCATCGGGTGGGCGAGTTGGAGGCGGACGGCATGACCGTCCACGTCCGCCACCGCGCCGGGCATGCCCATCGTGCCGGTGACGCCCTTCGTGCCCTTGAGGGGGTAGCGGCTGAGGACGACCGAGCCGTGCGAGCCGGCCGCCACCACGGCCTGCCGGTAGGGGAGTTCGGTGCCGAAGTCCCGGCGCAGGGTGGCCTGGCAGGTGTACTCGCACTCCTCCACGAACACCACGTCCGGCCGCTCCCGCCGGATCACCGGCACCAGGGAGCCGGTCCCCCGCCCGAACTCGACGTTCGAGGTCAGCACCCGGAACTCGGCGACCGCGGGCCCGCCCGGCTCACCGCTCTTCCCGTACGGCTCGATGAACCACGCCAGCAGCCCGAGCAGCGCCACGCCCCACACCAGCCAGAGCCGCCTGCGGGAGAGCAGTGAGAGGAGGAGTCCCAGGCCGGTGGGGGCCAGCAACCACGGGAAGAACGCGAGGAGTTGGGGTACGGGCGTCACGGCGTCGGTGTCGGCCGTACGGCAGCCGACCACCACACTCACGGCGGCGAACAGCAGGCCCGCGCACCAGGCCGTGAAGCGCCGGCCCCGGTGGCGTTCCGGCACGAAGTCGGCGGCGGTCCACTCGGAGGTCACGGTGCCCACGTGATGACCTTCCGCCGGTGGATGCAGGTCCCAGGTTCCAGGTCCCAGGTTCCAGGTCCCAGGTTCCAGGTCCCGGATTCCAGATGCCCGAATCATCCCACGCGGGCCGCGCACTCCCCCCCGGAATCAGGAATCAGGAGCCATGAATCACCGGTCGGGAATCAGGGTGTCGCCTGCTGCGCCCGGTCCGTCGCGGCCGTCGTTGCCGTCGCGGGTGTCCGCCTGCGTCGTACGAACTCCCGTGCCGGGCGGGCGTACCGGGTGAGCCAGGTCGTCGCGGCGACCGCGAGACCGAGGGCGAGCAGCAGCCAGGCGACCGTGCGCAGGGTCGAGGTGAGCGCGTCGTAGATCGCGCCGCCCGCCGCCTGGGAGACCTCGGCGGGGAGGTCGGCGACGGTCAGCTGGCGGCCGATCGCGAGGGCGAGGCCGAGCAGCGCGCCGCCGAGGGCGGTGCCGAGCGCGGTCGCCGTGATCGCGCGGCGGCGGCGCACGGCGACGGCGATGCCGGTGACCGCGAAGGCGGCGGCGGTGAGGGGGAGCCAGAAGCCGGCGACCTCAAGCACGTGGAACTCCTTCCGGAGCGGGCCCAGTTCACCGGCCGGGAGGACCGCGACCTCGGTGTGCTGGACGGGGATGCGCTCCGCCAGCGGGACGTGTTCGTGGGCGAGCCGGTGTTTGACGTGGGCGGCGACCGGGGCGAGGTCGACGGTGACGGCACCGCTGCCCCCCTCGTCGCGCAGGGCGTGCAGCACGGCGTCGTGGGTGGCCCGGTTGCTCTCGTCCCAGGCCAGCCGGAAGGCCTCGGTCTTGGTGAAGGAGCGCACCGCGTCGTGCACGAAGGGGGCCATCGTGCCGCGCATGCCGCCCACCGTGCCGCGCATCCCCTCCACATGGATCCCGCGCATGATGCCCGCGCCGACCGTGTCCGCGACGACGTCCCGTACGGCGGGGTCGGCCGCCAGGGGTGCCATCGCGGTGACGTACCGGCCGGAGTCGGTCAGCCCGTAGGCCGCCCAGGCCGCCAGCGCGCCGAAGGGCGTCAGGAAGCAGGAGAGGGCGACGAGTACGGCCGACAGGGCGCTCCGGAGTCGTGGGGGCACCTTCCCAGGACACGGGCGGGACGTGCGGTGCGCGAGCCGGGTGCCGGTATTTGCCTGCATTCGGGTGCGATGTCAAGCCGAACGGGTGCCGCGGCCCCGGAACCCTTGGCGGAACTGGCCGTTCCGCTCTCGGGTGGAGGGTTGACCCGAACGGGTGTTTCCTGGAACCGGGGAGACGGGGGGAGAAGGAGGCCGAACATGCGCACCACTCCGGCCCTGCGGACCCTGGCCGCGGCCCTGCTCACCGGTGGCACACTCGCCGTCGCGGCGGCGGGCACCACGGCGGCGGCAGCACCGACCACGTACGCCGAAGGACATGGCGGTGGTGGCGGTGGCGGCAGTCCGATCTGGGGCACGATCGTCTCCCGCACGGATCTGAACGTGCGGCAGTCGCCCACCACGCGTTCCCCCGCCGTCGACTCGCTCTCACCGGGCAGTCAGGACCGCGTCCAATGCGTGGTCAGGGGACAGAGCGTCAACGGGAACTCCGACTGGTACTGGCTCGTCGGCGCACAGGGCTGGGCCAGCGCCGCGTTCGTCGACACCGGCGGCCAGTGGGTGCCGTCCTGCTCTGACCCGTGTCCGGGCTGGAAGGACGGCAACGGCAGCGGCAACAGCAACGACTCGAACTGGAACAACGACCCCAACTGGAGCGACAACTCCAACGCGTGGAGCACCTCGGCCTCCGGGTCGTGGAGCGCCTCGGGCTCGTGGAGCTGGAGCGCGTCGGGCTCGTCGAGCGGCGGCGGCATCTGGAACTGGACGCCGTAGCGGCCAGCGGAAGCGGCCGGTCTCCGTAGAGGCAGCCGGTCGCCGTCGAAGCGGCAAGTCGTGGGCCCCGGTACCGACTCGGTACCGGGGCCCACGGTCGTGCGGGTCAGCGGATGCGGTTGCCCTCCCCGTCCTCCCGCGTGTAGTAGCGGTAGAAGAACACCAGGAACACGCCCGCCGTGGTGGCGACCCCGAGCGCCGCGGAGCGCAGCACGCTCTCGCCGGTCTGGCTGTAGAGGAAGCCGACCGAGGCGCCCGCGAAACCGGACTTCACCAGCGAGTGCAGTTCGCGCTTGAGCAGCGGGGCGAACCGGGCCACCGCCAGGCACAGCACGATGAACGCCAGCGCCGTCACGAAGCCGAACAGGATGTTCCAGCCGGTGATGGGGCCGCCGCCGCGACGGTTGGCCGCCGCCCAGTAGCCGTAGACGAGCCCCAGCGCGACCGGGATCGCGACCTTCGCCACGCGGTGGACGCGGGCGTCGAAGACGTCGGGCAGCCCGCTCGGGGCGGTGAATCCGCCGGAGCCGGGTGTGGGTGCCGCATGAGCCATGAGAGCACTCCTCTCTCTCGCCCCCGTCTACCAATGCACACCCCGGGGGAGGCGGTGGCAAGTCGGGGTGCGGCCACGGTTGCCCCATGTTTCGCTGGGGCGCATGAAGCTCGTACTCTTCGGCGCCACCGGCATGGTCGGCAGCCGGATCGCCACCGAGGCCTCGGCCCGCGGACACCAGGTGCTGGCGGTCAGCCGGTCCGGCCGGTCGCCGGTCCCCGGGGTCACCGCCACGGCGGCCGACGCGACGGACCCGGCGAAGGTCGCGGAGCTCGCGCGCGGCGCCGACGCCGTCGCCTCCGCGTGCGTGCCGCCCCGCGACGGTAGCGACCCGCGCGGGCCCTTCCTCGCCCTCAACGAGGCGCTCGTCGCGGGCGTCCGCGCGGCCGGGGCCGGACGGCTCCTCGTCGTCGGCGGCGCCGGCGGCCTGGAGGTCGCCCCCGGCCAGGCCCTCAGCGACCAGCCCGGCTTCCCCGAGGCCTACCTCCCCGAAGCCCTCGCCCACCGCGACGCGCTCGCCTACTACCGCACCCTCGACGAGCCCGACTGGACCTACGTCTCCCCCGCCGCCGAGATCGCCCCCGGCCGGCGCACCGGCCGGTTCCGGGTCGGCGGCGACGCGTTCATGACCGACGACCAGGGCCGCAGCTGCGTCAGCGCCGAGGACTACGCGGTCGCCTTCGTCGACGAACTCGAACAGCACGCCCACCCGCGCACCCGGATCTCGGTCGCGTACTGACGGCCGTGAGCGGCCGTGAACTCATACCGGAGAGCCCCGATGCCCTGCGGCGACAGCAGTTGCTGCGCGTGCGCGGGCGGAGCGTCGCCTGGCTGCCGCCGCTGCTGGTACTGATCACCATCCTGCTGGTCGACTGGTACACCGGCGGCGAGTTCCGGACCGTCTCCTGGATCGTGCTCGTGCCCGGTATCGCCGCGGCGATCTGCGGGGTGCGGGGCACGGCCGTGTTCGCGGTGCTCGGCGTCGCCACCTACGCGCTCGCCGACCACGCCTGGCCGCGCCAGTACCAGACCGGCCTGCCCGACTTCATCCTCGTCGGCGTCGGCGGCATCCTCGCCGTGCTGGCCTGCGTGGTCCGGGTGCGCGGCGAACGCCGGATGCTGCACATGCGGGACGTCGCCGAGACCACCCGCCGCACCCTGCTGCGCCCGCTGCCGCCCGGCTTCGGCGGCCTCGACCACGCGGCCGTCTACCTCGCCGCCGACGCCGTCGCCCGGGTCGGCGGCGACTTCTACGACGTCCAGCCCGGCCTGCACGGCACACGCACGCTCGTCGGCGACGTCCAGGGCAAGGGCCTCGGCGCGGTGGAGGCGGCGGCGGCGCTGCTCGGCACGTTCCGCGAGGCCGGCTACCACGAGGCGGACCTCGCGACCGTGGCCGCGCGCCTGGAGATCCGGATGCTGCGGCACGGCCGGCATCTCGCCGCGCTCGGCCGCGAGGACGTCGACCGTTTCGCGACGGCCGTCCTGCTGAGCTTCCCGGCCGGCGACCCCGGCACGGTCGAGGTCGTCAACTTCGGGCACGAACCCCCGCTGGTGGTCGGCCCGTTCGGGGTACGGTCGCTGCCGCCCGGGCACGGACTCCCGCTGGGGCTGGGCGAGTTGGCGGGCATGGACGGCCCGCCGCCGACCCTGCGCATCACCCTCGCGCCCGGCGAGACCCTCCTCATCGTCACCGACGGAGTCACCGAGGCACGCGACGGCGCCGGTGTCTTCTACCCCCTCAAGGACGACGTCACCGAGGGCGTCCACCTCGACCCGCGCACCGCGGACCCGCACCGCCTGGCCGCCTACGTCCGCGACGGCACCCTGCGCCACTGCGGCGGCCGTCTCGCCGACGACACGACGATCTTCGCGGTACGACGGTCCTGAGTTCGCGGGTCCTGACATCACCCTTTGCAGCAGCAGCGGTTACGGTGCAGAGGTACGCAAGTGACCGACGGATCCGCCGGGTTCATCGATCCATCGGGTCCACAGAGTCCTTCGGGTCCATCAGTCTCCAGTCGGGGGGAGGGCACATGCCCGGAACGGTGCTGCTGCTCGCGGCCTCGCCGGTCGGCAAGGGGCGGTTGGTGGACGCGGCGTCCGTGCTCCCGGTCCTCGCGGCCGTGGCCCCGCCCGTGCTGTCCGGCACGGAGACGGCCAACGTCGTGGAACTCGCCGACCCGTTGGAGCCGCAGGCGGTACTGACCCGGCTGCGGGCCGCCGCGACCGCCCCCGGACCGCTGAGCGTGTTCATCACCGGGCAGCTCCAACTCGACCGCAGACAGCACCTTCCGCACCTCGCGCTGGCGCGTACGACCCCGGCGACGGTCCGCTACACGGGATTCCCCTGGGCCTGGATCCGCGAGGAACTGCGCCTGCGGCCCCCCGGCACGACAACTCTCCTGCTCGACCTGCACGCCGACGCGGAGACCTGGCAGTGGCTGCGCACCCACCCGCTCGACTCGGGCCGCACACACGCCGTTCACGGCCGCATCGCACCGCCGCCGCCCCGCCGGGAGGTGGCCGCGCCGACCTACATGAAGGCGGTGGCCACCGTACTGCGCAGCGGCCACCGCCCCCAGGCGGAGCAGCTGCACCAACTGGCGGTGGCCCGACTGGGCGCGGATGCCTACGCGGACGTATTCCTGTCCACACCGACCCACACCACGGGCCCCACCCCCACTCCAACCCCCACTCCAACCCCCACTCCCGACATCGACCCTCACATCGCCATCGCCTCCGCCGTCCAGGCCGGGCGGCACTCCGTCGCCGACGCGCTCGCCGCCGAGCATGAGCAGGCTGCCGTGCGGGTGCACGGGCGAGGGGCGGAACAGGCGTTGCACTGGACGGAGGTGCGGGCCGATCTCGCGATGCTGGCGGGGGATCCGGTGCGGAGCTGCCGGGCGTGGCTCGCCGTGGCCGGGGCGCGGCTGGCGGCCGGGGAGTCCGTCGACACGCCTGCCGTGGAGGCCGCGGTCGACCGGGCCCACCATCAGTGGGGGCAGATCCACGACCCGGCTCCCGCCCGTGAACTCGGGCTCGCGCTGGCCGAGTTGAGAGGGCGGGTGCCGGGGCGCCGGGCGGGCGCCCTGGACCACGTACGGAAGCAGCTGCTTCAACTCCAGCCGTAGAGCCGGGTGGTTGACCGACAGCCACGCACACTCGGTGGTCACTCCGTCGTCAGGATCTCCAACGCGCCCGAGACCAGCGTCCGTACCCCCGGCAGCACCGTCACCAGGTCCGGCGCGAACGTCGGGCTGTGGTTGCTGGGGACGGCGTGGAACTTCTCCATCAGGTCGGTGCCCGGGGCCGCGTCCCACGTGGCCGCCGGAGTGCTCGTCACGAACCAGTAGGAGTACGGCACCCCGTCCGGGACCAGGTGGGGAAAGTCCTCGCTGCCCGTCGCCGGGCCGGGGTCGAAGACCGTGCCCGCGCCGAGGACCTCGGTGTGCACGGCCGCGATCCGGCGGTCGGTGTCCGCGTCGTTGACCACCGTGGGGAGGCAGGTCCCGACCGTGACCTCGGGCTCGCGCGGGCAGCCGGCCGCGAGGCACTCGCCGGCCGCGATGCGGCGGATCGCGGCGATCATCCGCTCCCGCACGTCGGCGGACTGGGTGCGCAGGTTGAGGGAGATCCGGGCGCTGGCCGGGATGATGTTGTGCCGGGTGCCCGCCTCGATGCGGCCCACGGTCAGCACCGCGGAGTCGCGGGCGGCGATCTCCCGGGAGACGACCGTCTGGAGCCGGGTGACCAGGTACGCGGCGGTGACGACCGGGTCGACCGTCGTCTCGGGCCGGGAGCCGTGGCCGCCGAGCCCGTGCACGACGATGTCGAGGTCCGTGGAGGCCGACATGATCAGGCCGGGCGAGTGCGGGTAGAAGCCGGCGGGGCCCGGTGCCACGTGCTGGCCCAGCACCGCGTCGGGGCGCGGGACCCGGTCGTAGAGGCCGTCGGCCACCATCGCCGCCGCGCCCTCGCCCGTCTCCTCGGCGGGCTGCCCCACCAGGACCAGCGTTCCCGACCAGGTGTCCCGCCCGGCGGCCAGCGCCTCGGCGGCGCCGGTCAGCCAGGTCACGTGCAGGTCGTGGCCGCAGGCGTGCATCACCCCGTCCACCGTGGAGGCGTACGGCAGTCCCGTCTCCTCCCGTACCGGCAGCGCGTCCATGTCGGCGCGCAGCAGCACGGTCGGGCCCTCGCCGTTGCGCAGCACCGCGGCGACACCGGTGCCGCCGATGCCCTCGACGGTGTCGTAGCCCGCGGCGGTGAGGCGTTCGGTGAGCCTGGCCGCCGTGCGGTGTTCGCGGCCGGACAGTTCGGGGTGGCGGTGCAGGTCCCGGTAGAAGTCCTCCAGGCCGGGGACCGGGAGGTCGGCGGTGAGGTCGAGTGCGGTGCGCGCGGCGGCAGACGTCATGGCGTCAGCGTAGGGCGGTCGCGCGGGTGACCACATGGCGCGTCCCCCGGGCGATGATGTGGGGGATCGCCCAGGGGACGGCCATGATGCTCGGCGCGGTCAGAACGCCGGGACCTCCGACGGCCGGGCCTTGTTGATGTTGTCCTGGAAGTTGCCGGTCAGCGGGAAGTTGGCCTTGCCCCACTTGGAGTTCCACAGGGCGTTGCGCGGGGCGTCGGCCATCTGCTGGATGTCGACCAGGGCCGGCTTGTCCCAGCCGCCGTCGCCCCAGGCCACCGGCTTCTCGCCCCACTTGGCGAAGCGCATGGCGTGGGTGCTCGCGCCGTCCTTGTGGTAGACGATCTGGACGTGGTTGCCGTCCATCGGCACCTCGTTGATCGGGTGGGTGCTGTAGCCGCCGTGCCGGGAGGCGGCCAGGTAGCGGGGCCGCTCCTCGCCCTGTTTCTGGAAGACGATGACCGATTCCCAGTCGTGGCGGTGGCCGAAGGCGTCCGCGCCGTTGAGGGTCTGGTCCTTCTCGAAGTACAGGGCGTAGATGTAGGCGCACCAGCCGTTCTTGCACCAGGCCTGGGTGTAGGTGTTGGCCTTGCCGAGGTGGTTGGTGCGGCAGCCGCCGGTGATGGAGCCGCTGTTGTTGAGCCCGCCGTTGAGCTGCCCGCTCGCGTCCACGGCCGCGGCGGGGAAGCAGCTGTCGGAGTCGTAGTCGAACTCGGGCATGTACTTGAGCTCGAAGGTGCCCGCCTTCTGCGACAGCGGGGTCAGGACGGCCGCGTGCGCGCTGCCCGCGAGGCCGACGGCCAGCGCGGCGGCGGTGCCCAGGGTCAGGGCGGCCCGGCCGGCCCGCGACGGTGTCGAGTTCCTGACGGTGTTGAACATGCTTGTTTCTCCCGTTCGTCGTTCATGTGCTCGGGCCCTGTGCGGGTCCGGCTCGGCGGGACCGACGCTGGCAGGCGGGGAGTTGATCGGCACCTCGGTGCGACCAGGCCGATCAACTCCGCCGCCGGTGCCCGCCGGGACCGTCAGGCGTACGGGTCGAAGCTGATACCGCTCGGCAAGGCCTTGTTCAGGTGGTCGTCGAACTTCGCGTCCTGGAGCGGGAAGTTGGCGTCGCCCCAGTCGGAGGCGTTCAGGATGTCGCGGAGGTTGGAGGCCATGTTCTCCCAGGTGAGCAGGTTCTCCTGGTGCCAGGCGCCGTCGTCGTTCTCCGGGGTCTCGCCCCACTTGGCGAACCGGAAGTCGTGGGTGCTGATGCCGTCCTTGTGGTAGACGACCTGGACGCGCTGGCTGCTCATCGGCACGTCGGCGACGGCCTCGGTCTCGAAGTCGCCGTGCTGGGAGGCGGACAGGTACGACGGGATGGTGTCGCCCTGCTTGACCCAGACGACGATGCACTCCCAGTCGTGGCGGTGGCCGATGCCCGGGGAGGCCTCGTCCTTCTCGAAGTAGCTGGCGTAGATGGTTCCGCACCAGCCGTTGTTGCACTTGGTGCGCGAGTAGGTGTTGGCGTGGTCGAGGTGCCCGGTGCGGCAGCTGCCGGTGACGGAACCGGTCGGCTTCAGGCCGCCGTTGAGGTTGCCGTCGGGGTCGATGGCGGCGGCCGGGTAGCAGGAGTCCGTGTCGTAGTCGTACAGCGGCTCGAAGTTCTTCTCGTACGTGGTCGCGTTCTCGGGGAGGTTCTGCAGGACGCCCGCGGAGGCGGTGAACGGCAGGGCGACGGTGAGGGCGACGGCGCTGCCCACGACCGCGGCGGCTCGGCCGAGGCGGCGGGTGCTGGTTCGGGACATCGGGGGCTCCAGTCGACGGTCCATGTCCACGCTCGCCCCGGACATGACAGCCGGGGCGGGCGAACAGAGATTGGCAGAAGGTGAGCGCCCGATGGAAGGGCTTTCTATCAAACGGAGGGAGGCATTTCGCCGAACGGGCACACGCGCGTTCACAGGTCGGGCTGCGGCGGGAGCCTCCGGCCGCGGTGGGGAGGCTCGGGTTCCGGTGGGAGGCTCGGGCTCCGGTGCGGAAGCTCGGGCTCCGGTGGGGAAGACCGGACCACGGCGGGGAAGCTCGGGTTCCGGCGAGAGGCTCTGGCCACGGCGGGGAAGCTCAGGCTCCGGCGGGAAGTTCAGGCTCCGGTGGGGAAGACCGGACCACGGCGGGGAGGCTCGGGTTCCGGTGGGGAAGTCCGGGCCACGGTGGGGAGGCTTGGGCTCCGGCGGGAGGGTCGGGCCACGGTGGGGAAGCTCGGGCTCCGGCGGGAGCCTCGTATTCCGGCGGGGAGGCTCGGGGTTCCGGCGGGGAAGTCCGGGCCACGGCGGGGAAGTCCGGGCCACGGTGGGGAAGTTCGGGTTCCGGCGGGAAAGTTCAGGCTCCGGCGGGGATGCTCGGGCCACGGAGGGAAGCTCAGACTCCGGCGGGGAAGTCCGGGTCCGTGAGGGGAAGCTCAGGCCCCGGCAGGGAGGCTAAGGCTCCAACGGGGAAGCCCGGAGACCCACCGGGAAGCCCGGACCCTCGAAGCCCGGCCCTACCCGTAGGGAAGCCCGGACCCCCGAAGCCCAGCCCCCCGTAGGGAAGCCCGCCCCCCCGTAGGGAAGCTCGGGCCCCGGCAGGGAGGCTAAGGCTCCAACGGGGAAGCCGGGAGACTCACCGGGAAGCCCGGACCCCCGAAGCCCAGCCCCCCCCCGCCGTAGGGAAGCCCAGCCCCCTAAGGAAGCCCGACCCCCCGTAGGAAAGCCCAGCCCCCCGTAGGGAAGCCCAACCCCCGGCGAGGAGGCCCGGACCCCCCTCGGGGAAGCCAAGGCCCCGGCGGGGCAGGGGGGTCCGTCCCGCCGGGGCGGCCCGGGTGGTCCTCACGCCCGGGCCCGGGCGTTCTGTGTGAGCGACGCCACGAACGAGATTCGCACCTCGGACATTGATCGGCACACCCCTCCCACCAGGGCAATCAATTCCGGGCCGGGCCGGCGGGCCGTTCGGCGACACCCACACGTCACCTGGAAGCCGCCTTCCTGTTTCCGGACCGGCCGTATGGTCATCGCTCCTGATGCGGCGATTTCGCCGGGTGTACGGAGGTACGAGCACATGGGCCGACCCGAGCGACCGGTGGACCCGCGCGCCGGTGCCGTCCAGTGGCTGGCGCACGAACTGCGGGAGTTGCGCCGCACGGCCGGCTCCCCGCCCTACCGGACGATGGCCGAGGCGGCCGGTTTCTCCGCGACCACGCTGTCCCAGGCCGCCGCCGGCGAGCGGCTGCCGTCCCTCGCCGTCGTCCAGGGATACGCGCGGGCCTGCGGCGGCGACCCGGACACCTGGGCGGGGAAGTGGGAGGAGGCGGAGGCCGAGACGGCCCGCGACCCCGGCGCCGCCGAGGACGCACCGGCGCCGTACCGCGGGCTGACCCGGTTCGAGATGGCCGACCGGGACCTCTTCTTCGGCCGCGACCGGGTCACGGACGCCGTCAACCGGCTGGTCTGCGACCACCGGTTCGCGGTGCTGTTCGGCCCCTCGGGCAGCGGCAAGTCCTCGCTGCTGCGGGCCGGGCTGATACCCCGGCTGCGGGACGAGATCGCCGGCCGGTCCCGGCCCGCGGCACTGCGCGTCCTCACCCCGGGCCCGACCCCCGCGACCACCTACGGGCACCTGCTGGAGACCGTGCCCGGCGCACCCGAGAACTGGGTCGTCGTGGACCAGTTCGAGGAGGTCTTCACGCTCTGCCGGGACGCCGGGGAACGCGCCCGCTTCATCGACCTGCTGCTCGCCGCCCGCGACGCGGGCAGCGGACTGCGGGTGCTGGTCGCCGTGCGCGCCGACTTCTACGCCCGCTGCGCCGAGCACCGCGAACTGGCCGACGCGCTGCGCGGCGCCGCCCTGCTGCTCGGCCCGATGACCGCGGAGGAACTGCGGGAGGCGGTGGTCGGTCCGGCCCAGGCGCGCGGCTGCATGGTCGAACGGACCCTGACCGCCCGCCTGGTGGAGGAGGTCCTCGACGAACCGGGCGGCCTGCCGATGCTCTCGCACGCGCTCCTGGAGACCTGGCGCCGCCGCCGCGGCCGGCTGCTCACCCTCGCCGGGTACGAGGCGGCCGGCGGGGTCCGCGGCGCCGTCGCGGCGACCGCCGACGAGGTCTACGACGGTCTCCTGGCCGACCAGGCCCGCGCCGCCCGGCATCTCCTGCTGCGCATGGTCGTACCGGGCCAGGGCACCCCCGACACCCGGCGTCCGCTGACCCGGGCCGAGCTGGCGCAGTGGGCGGACCCGGCGGTGCCGGTCGTGGTGGAGCGGCTGACCCGGGCCCGGCTGCTGACCTCCGACGAGGACGGGGTGCAGCTCGCGCACGAGGCGCTCATCAGCTGCTGGCCCCGGCTGCACGGCTGGATCGAGGAGGACCGGGAACGGCTGCGCCACCACCGGACCCTCGCGGAGGCGGCCCGCGCCTGGCTGGAGCACGACCGCGACCCCGGCGCCCTGTACCGGGGCAACCGGCTGGCCCGGGCCGCCGAAATCTTCCCCGACCCGGCGGCCGACCCCGCGCTGACCGAGCCGGAGCGGGACTTCCTCACCGCCGCGCTCGCCGCCCAGGAGGCCGAGCGCCGGGCCGCCGCCCGGATCGGCAGACGGCACCGGGTGCTGACGGTGTCGCTGTCCGCGGTGCTGGCCGTGGCCCTGCTGACGGGCTTCGTCGTCTTCCGGGAGTACGCCGACAACCGGCGCCAGCGCACCGAGAACGCCGCCCGCCGGGTCGCCGACATCGCCGACGCGCTGCGCACCACCGATCCGCGCACCGCGCTGCGCCTGGGCGTGGCCGCCTGGCGGATCGCCGAACTGCCCGAGACCCGGCGGGCGTTGCTCGGTTCGCTGGCCCAGCCGGAGACGGACACCTTCACCGATCCGACGCCCGGCGACGAGGTCATGCGTCTGCTCACCGACGACGGCCGCACCCTGATCAGCGCGGACGGCGCGAGCTGGCGCTCGTGGGACGTGGTCTCGCACCGCCGTACCGGCTCGGGCCGGGTGGCGGCGGGCACGGTGAGCGAGGTCGGCGCGTCCGCCCGGTTCCTGGGGGTCACGGAGGGCGACGGGCTGCGGCTGTGGGACACGGCGGCGGGCCGCTGGGCCGGCGGTTCCGCGGGACGGGACGTGGGCGAGGTCCGCTTCACCGCGGACGGCCGCTCCTATCTCGCGGTCGAGGGCGACCGCCTCCGGCTGCGCTCGGTCACGGACGGCCGGGTGCTGTTCGAGGCCCGCGCGCCGGACGCCGCGCTCACGGCGGTGAACGCGGACGGCAGCACGGTGGCCGCCTGTTCGGGGGGCGCGCCGCGCGTGTGGGACACGGCCACCGGCCGGGTGCTGCCCGGTGCCTGGCAGCGGGACCGGGTCTGCGGCACGGCCTCCCCGCTGCTGGCGTTCGGCGGCCACCGGCTGGCCACGGCGACCGCCACCGGGCTGCGGATCTGGGACACCGCGACGGGCCGCGAGGTCGCCGACCTGTACGAGACCGGGCTCCAGTACGCGTCGTTCCGCGCGGACGGCGCCTTCGTGGCGACGGCCGACCGCGCGGAGATCCGCGTCTGGCGGCTCTCGGACCCCGGCGCCCCGGTCTTCCGGCACGAGCTCAACAACCAGTACCTCTACGGCGACCTGGTGTGGGACCGCGACGGCCGCACCCTGCGCTATCTGGAGGGCGGCACCGCGCACACCCTCGACCTCGGCGCGGCGGTCACCTCCGCCTGGCGGGCGACCCCGGCGGCGGACGTCCGCCTCAGCCCGGACGGCCGCTCCTACGCCACCGTCGAGCGCGTCGGCGACCACTACGTCTTCCGCCTCCGCGCCACCTCCGACAACCGGGTCCTGCACACCTTCCCGCCCGTCACCGCCCCCGTCTCCAGCGACCCCGCCACCCCCACGGTCCCCGCCGACACCCTGCCCCTGATGGCCTTCGGCCCCACCGGCACCCGCTTCGTCTACGGCGTCTCGGCGCCCGGCCGGGACGTGACGGCCCAGCCGCTGCGGGTCTGGGACGTGACCCGGGAGCGGGCGGTGACCTCGCTCGACCTGCCGGGCGGGGCGGTGCTCGGACTGGCCCTCGGCGCGGGCGGCGACACCTTGTACGCGGTCCGTGCCACCGCCATCGGCGAGTACTCCGACGAGGTGTGGGACCTCGCGCGCCACCGCCGGACGGCGGTCCTGACCGGGGTGACCGGGGCGCACCTCGCCGTCGGCCCGGACGGCCGCCTGCTGGTCGGCGAGGGCGCGGTCCTCCGGCCGCCGTCCCGCCGCTCCACCGCGTACGACCTGGTCCAGGGCGGCCAGATCGGCGCGCAGGCCTTCACCGGCGACGGGTCGCTGCTGGCGGTCGGCGACCAGACGGGCCGGGTCGCCCTGTGGGACGGGACGCTCGGGCGCCGCGAGGGCGTGCTGCGCAATGTCTTCCCGACCCCGCTCGGCACCACCCCGGAGGGTGTCTCGGCGCTCGCGTTCAGCCCGGACGGCGGCACGCTCGCCGTCGGCGGCGACGGCGGCAGCCTGCAACTCTGGGACGTCGCGACCCAACAGCCGCTCAGCAGCGGCCCGTTGACGACTCCGGGCGAGGCCCTCACCTCCCTCGCCTTCAGCGCGGACGGCCGCACGCTGTACGCGGGCAGCGCGCACGTACCGCTCCAGCGCTACACCGTCGACCCCGAGCTGGCCCGCACACGGGTCTGCGCGCGCACCGGAAACGCGGAGCTGACCCGCGCGCAGTGGCGCACGTACGCGCCGGACGAGCCGTACCGGCGGATCTGCTGACGGCTGACCGCTGCCGGCCGGCCGCCGACGTCACCCGTACGGCTCAGCCCGCACGGCCGGGCGGGTCCGCCGCTGCTATCCACATAGGTAGGGGGACGGGAGTACCCACCGCGTTACCCATCGAAGGAAGTGCCGCTCATGGCTGTCCCTGAATCCACCCTCGCCGTCAACTTCACCCAGGGACTGAACGACGCCTGGTCGAAGGTCGCGCAGTTCGTACCGCAGTTCATCGGCTTCCTGGTCATTCTGGCCGTCGGCTGGTTCGTGTCGAAGATGATCGCCCGGGTCCTGGACCGGGTGCTGCGCAGGGTCGGCTCGGAGCGGCTGGCCGACCGGGCCGGTACGGACCGGTTCCTGCGGGACTCCAAGTACGACATGACCGGCATCGTCTGCAAGATCGTGTACTACGCGCTGATGCTGATCACCCTCCAGCTCGCGCTGGGCGTCTTCGGCACCAACCCGGTCAGCACGATGATCAACGGCATCGTCGCCTGGCTGCCGCGCGGCATCGTCGCGGTGGTCCTGATCGTCGTGGCGATGGCCATCGCGAACGCGGTCCGCGGGATCGTCGGCAGCGCCCTGTCCTCGATGTCGTACGGCAGGATGCTCGCGACCGTCGTCTGGGCCTGCGTCATGGCGCTCGGCGTGATCGCCGCGCTCGGCCAGGCCGGCATCGCGACCTCGGTCACCCAGCCCGTCCTGTACGCGGCGCTCGCGACCGTCGCCGGGATCATGATCGTCGGTGTCGGCGGCGGCATGATCGCCCCGATGCGGCAGCGCTGGGAGCGCATGCTGACGACGGCGGAGCGCGAGACGACCAACGCGAAGGGCAGCCTCACGGCGTACCAGTCGGGCCGCGCGGACGCGATGGGCAACCAGCCGGTGCGCGAGCGCACGGACATGGACACGGGCATGGGTATGGAGGGCGGACGGGACATGCGGCGTCCGACCGACGACATGTGACCGGCGCACACGGGACGGCACTGCCGGGCGGGGCCGCTCATCGGCCCCGCCCGGCAGTCGTGGGGTCAGCGCCCCTTGGACGTGTTGAGGATGTACTGCGCGTACAGGGTCGCCGTCGTGAGGACGATCGCCACCGCGTCGCCGAAGATGTCCCGCCGGTAGCCGGTGAGGGGATGCGGGTCCTGGTAGCCCTGGGGGTGGTGGAGGAGTTCGTTGAAGCGGGTGCTCAGCGCGCCCCAGTTGTTCTCCTGCGCGGCGAGCTGCGCGGGCAGGTACAGAGCGCTGCCCGAACTGCCGATGCTGAGGGCGATGTCGTCGCGGATGGGCCGGAAGCGGGCCGCCTCGGAGATGAACTGGGTCATGCGCAGCGCACCGCGGGCCAGCAGCAGGTTGGCCACGTTGTTGCCCCGGTTGTACATGTACTGGGCGGCCCCGTTGATGGACGCCTGGCTGATCTGGATGCCGGCGCGGTGCTCGTTGGCCGCGGTCTCCAGGCTGGAGTAGTTCTCGCTCGCCACGCGGACCCAGTGGTCGGCGTCACGCCGCTTGCCGTTGTCCATGCGGGAGCGCTCGCCGTAGGGGGGCGTGTTGCTGGGGCGGTCGCCGAGGTAGTAGTAGGTGTTCTTGTACGACCACCAGCCGAGCAGGTACATGTTGCGCCGGTCGAACTGGAGGCGCACCAGGTTGCCGTCCTCCATGACGATGTCGACCTGGAGGTACAGGTTGCCGTTGTTCTCGTTGGTGTGGTCGACCTGGTAGGCGTTGCCCGCACCGGCCACGCTGGTGGACCCGCCGTCGTTGACCTGGGCGCGGATCGAGTTGATGAAGTTGACGTAGGTCGTGCCGTCGGACCCGATCTTGAAGGTGGGGTTCCCGTCGGCCGCGCTCGCGCTCGACAGCACGCCGAGCGGGCCGAGCAGGGTGGCGACGACCGCGAGCACGAGGGTGGTCACGACGGAGGCGACGGTGCTCCTACGGGGACCGAGGACCGCGGGCCGCGGCCCGGCCGCCGGTTCGACATCTGTGGGTGCCATGCGCTGATCTCCAGGTGTTCGGTGCCGGGAACCCGGCGCGGAGGTACGGAAACCAACGATTACCGGTAAATGAGTTGATTTCCCGCACCCTCGCCCACCCGAATCAACGACGTAGCTACGATGGCTCCAGGGCAGGTCACGAGGGAGATCCGGCATTGATCGAGCAGGCCGCGTACCGTCACCTGCGTGCCCGACGCGAGCGTTTCACGCCACCGCCGGGCTGCACACGGCCGGAGATCAGCGACGGCGTGTTCGTGATGACGATGACCCCTTGTCACCGACACGAGCTGACGGTCGCGGACGTCCGTGACCGGCTCGCGGCACGGGTTCCGGACGGTGTCCGCGTCCACGAGGCGGCCGACATCGAGGGCGAGGCCCTGGGGCGGCTCCGCATCGCCGACCTGGTCGTCACCGCCGACGGGTCCGGGCCCCTCCTGGCTGTCGAGATCGTCGCCCCGGCGAACCCCGACACCGACTACGAGGACAAGAGCCGCGACTACCCGGCGATGGGCATCCCGCACTATCTGATCGTCGACCCGCGTGACGGCATGTGCACGTACCAGTGGGGGATCGGTGGACGGCGCGGTTTCCCGGAGTACGAGAACCGGCTGCGCCTGCCCTACGGGAACACCGTCACCGTCGCGGGAAGGTGGCCGCTCGACACGAGCGGTCTGCCGCTCTACTCGCGCAAGGACATGATGCTTCCGCCCGAGTGAGACACCGGCGGGCGGTCCGCCGCCTTGGCCGGGCTCGCCGCCGCGGCGCCGATCAGGGCGGCCACGGCGATGACGGCGGCGCAGAATCCTCTGACGTAACGCGCGGACATACCAACCTCGCAACGACAGTGACAGCGACGGCAATGACAGCAACGAGTTAAGCACGCTTAATGGGTGCCTAACTTAAGGGGTTGGAGTGCGCAACGGGAAGGGCTTCAGGGGGAGTTGAGCCAACGGAAACCCGTTTTCAGTCACCCCGGCGCTGCTCCGGGAGCAGCCCGTGCCGGTGCACCAGCCAGCTGATGGCCGTCAGCCTGCACACCGCGTAGTCGTGCCCGACCGGCTCCCGCCAGTCCAGCTCCGCGAGCGCGTCCAGGAAGCCGAGCGCGTAGTCGGTGAGGTCGGCGGAGTCCGGCGGCGGAGGGGTCAGCTCCGGACCGCCCGCCGAGAGCCGTTCCCGCAGTTCGGCGACGTGCTGGTCCACCGCGGCCGTGAAGGCAGGCTCGAAGGCGAACTCCGCGAAGCGGGGCCCGTAAGAGCTGCTGATCTTGGCCAAAGGGGACATTTCTTCACCGTACGGCAGTGGGGGCGGGGTGAGTTACGTGATTCCCGTCACGACCCCGGCACCCGCTGGTTACGCTCGGCGACAGGCCGTAACTACTCGGAGGTGGCTGTCGCATGGTCCACGTTCGTCAACTCGACCCGAGCGCATCCCCGTTGGACTACTTCGGCTACGAGTGCCGTCGCCTGCGCGAGGCGGCCGGGATGACGCTGGAACAGCTCGGCAAGGTGATCTACTGCACGGGCTCCCTGATCGGCCAGGTCGAGACGGCGTCGAAGGTCCCGAGCCGGACGTTCGCGGAGGCGCTCGACGCGGCGTTCATGACGGACGGCTTCTTCAGCCGCCTGCTCAAGCTGGTCCTGCGGAGCCAGCTGCCGAAGTGGTTCCAGCCGTATGCCGAGATGGAGGCGAAGGCGTCCTTCATCTCCACGTATCAGTGTCAGTTGGCGCATGGCCTCCTTCAGACACCGGAGTACGCGGCGGCACTGTTGGCCGTCGACGAGCCGCACAGGGTGGAGGAGATGGTCGCGGCCCGGATGGAACGGCAGCGCATCCTGGAGAAGAAGCAGCCGCCCGCGGTCTGGGTCATCCTGGACGAGTCCGTGCTGTTCCGGATGGTCGGCGACCGCGCAGTCATGCGCAACCAACTCGCCCGCCTGGTGAGCTATCGGGACAACCCCTGGGCGAACATCCAGGTGCTGCCGTTCTCCGTGGGAGCGCACACCGGAATGATGGGCTCTTTCACGCTCCTCCGCTTCGACGACGACCCGGACATCCACTACTCCGAGGGATACGACCAGGGGCACATGACTGCCAACCCAGAGGTCATCAGGGAGCGTTCGGTCGGCTACGCTCGCTTGCAGGCGGGGGCCCTCTCTGTGAAGGACTCTGCCGACCTGATCGCGCGCGTGATGGAGGAACGTTATGGAGACCGGGCGACAGACGACGTGGCGTAAGTCCAGTTACAGCGGCACCAACGGCGGTGAGTGCGTCGAGTGTGCCCCCCTCGGCACCGTGGAGTGGCGCAAGTCGTCCTTCAGCGGCACCAACGGCGGCGACTGCGTCGAGATCGCCGACACCACCGCCCCCTGCGTCGCCGTCCGCGATTCGAAGGCGGCTCCGGGCGGAGCGATCCTCACGGTCTCCCGCGCGCGCTTCGTGGAGTTCATCGACTCACTCTGAGGAGCACCGTGGCACCGGTCAACGCGCAGTGGCGTAAGTCCAGTTACAGCGGCAGCAACGGCGGCGAATGCGTGGAGATCGCGGAGTTCGCCCCGCGCATCGCCATCCGCGATTCGAAGGCGGCCCCCGGCGGAGCCGTCCTCACCATCTCCCGTCGTTCCTTCTCCGTGTTCGTCAACTCACTCTCGATGTAACTGAGTTACTGGCCAGTCTGTAACTCGGCTTACTGGCATGATTAATGCATGGTGAGACGGGACGACCCGGAAGTCATCGGGCGCAGGGTCCAGCAGTTGCGGCACGAACGCGGGCTCACCCAGCGGCAGTTGGCCGAGCCCGCCTACACCCCCGCGTACATCTCCACGCTTGAGGCCGGCCGGGTCCGCCCCTCCGACGACGCGCTGCGCCACCTCGCGGAACGGCTCGGTGTCGCCTACGACGAGCTGGCGACCGGCCGCCCCGCCCACCTCGCCACCGAACTGCGCCTGCGGCTGACCGGTGCCCAACGCACCCTGGCGACCGGGGAGTCGGAGGAGGCCGCGGAGCAGTACGCCGAACTCCTCGCGGAGGCGGAGTCGCACGGGCTGGTCGACGAGGAGGCCGTCGCCCTGCTCGGACTCGGCGAGTGCGGGCTCGACACCGGTGACCTGTCCGCCGCCCGTATGTACTTCGAGCGGGCCGAGCGACGCCTCGCCGACGAACCCCTCCCCGCCCGCGTCCCCGCCCTGCGCGGCCGTGCCGTGGCGCACTACCTCACCGGTGAACTCCGGTACGCCGTATACCTGTTGGAGTCCACCCTCGACGAGCTGAACCGCGGCGGCCTGCACGACCCGGACGCGCTCCTGCTGCTCTACGCGAGCGCGATAGGGCCGTACATGGACATGGGCGCGCACGCGCGGGCGGCCCAGGCGGCGGAGTTGGCGCTCGCGCTCGCCCCGCAGGTCGCGGACCCGGCGCTGCTGGCACGCATGCACCGGTCGGTCGCGCGGACGCTGATCGCGGAGGGCCGGGTCGCGGAGGCGGACGCGTCACTCGCGAAGGCGGCGGAACTGTACCGCCAGCTCCAGTTCCGCACCGAACTCGCCAACTGCCACTGGATGCGCGGCTACGTCTACGCCCAGGACGGCGAACTTGAGCGCGCCGAGGTCGAGTTGAGGCAGGCGCTGGACATGCTGACGGCGAAGCGCGCGGCGCTGTACAGCAGCCAGGTCGCCGTCGAGCTGGCCGACGTACTGCACCGGCGCGGCAAGTCGGAGGAGGCCGCGACTCTCCTGCGCGACGTCCTCAACGACCTCAGCTCCGAACGCGGCGCCCTGCACTCCGCCGCCGCCCACCGCCTCCTCGGCATCATCGCCGAGGACGCCCGCGACACGGACGCGGCCGAGGAGCACTACGTTCGCGCCCTCAGCCTCCTGGAACGCGCGGGCGCGGCCGGTGACCTGGCCGACCTGTGCCGGATGCTCGGCGACCTGTTCCGCCGTACCGGCCGGGTGGAAGCGGCGCTCGACGCCTACCGCACGGGCCTCGGCCACCGTACGGCCCCCGGGACGACGACCCTGGGTCCGGCCCCCGCACAGCCACCTCTTTGACAAATCGGGGATACCGCACAGCGCTGACGGCTACCGTGCGACGTACGAGTCGTCATGATTCGTAGTGAGTCGTACGAAACGGATGAGACGGGCGCGTGCGGGTGCAGAACGAACGGACCGTGGTCGACGGCCTGCGCCTGGCCGTACGCGCCATGGTCTACGCGGTGCTCGGCGGCGCCGCCCTCATCGCCATCGCGACGGTCGTCTCCGTCCTCGGCCCGATGCTCGCGCTCGACCTCTACACCCCACCGGTGGCGGCCTGGTGGACGGTCTTCACGGCGGTGGCCGTACAGGGCGTCCCCTTCCTGCTGCTGGGCACGGTGGTGTCGGCGGCGATCGGCGCGTTCGTCCCCGAGCGGGTGTTCACCCGCCTCCTCCCCCGCAACCAGGCACTGGCCGTCCCGATCGCGGGCGCGGCCGGAGCCGTACTCCCCGGCTGCGAGTGCGCGTCGGTACCGGTGGCGAGCAGCCTGATGAGAAGGGGAGTGGCCCCGGCGGCGGCCCTGGCGTTCTTGTTGTCGGCCCCCGCGATCAACCCGGTTGTCCTGGTGGCCACTTCGATCGCGTTCCCGGGCCAGCCGAAGATGGTGCTCGGCCGCCTGGTCGCCTCCCTCGCGACGGCGGTGGTGATGGGCTGGCTGTGGGCGCGCTTCGGCAGGGAGGAATGGCTACGACTCCCCAATGGCCACAAGCGATCCGCGCACTCGACGGCGGGCGTGAAGGCGTTCGTCGCGGGCCTCCAGCACGACTTCCTGCACGCGGGCGGCTTCCTGGTGCTGGGCGCGGCAGCGGCGGCGACCTTCAACATCGCCGTACCGCGCTCGATCCTGGACGTCTTCACGGGCTCGTCCTGGCTGTCCCTGCTCCTTCTCGCCCTCCTCGCGGTGGTGCTGTGCGTGTGCAGCGAGGCGGACGCGTTCGTCGCGGCCTCCCTCAGCGGCTTCTCCCCGGCGGCGAAACTGGCGTTCATGGTGGTGGGCCCGATGGTCGACCTGAAACTGATCGCCTTGCAGGCGGGCACGTTCGGCCGCTCCTTCGCCCTCCGCTTCTCCTCGACGACCTGGCTGGTCGCGGTGGCGAGCAGCACGCTGGTGGGCTGGTGGTTGCTGTGATGCGACGCCACGGCCCGGCGGCCCTGCTCCTCCTGACGGGCGGCGCGGTCCTGCGCATCTCCCTCTTCAGCGACCTGTACCTGCGGTACGTACAGCCGGCGCTGCGGCCGTATCTGGTGATCTCGGGTTCGCTGCTGGTGGTGTTGGGGGCGGTGGCGGCGGTCAGAGTCCTGCTGGACAGGCACGACGAGGAGAACGACGAGAACGACGAGAACGACGAGAACGAGGAACACGACCACGGGAAGGAAGAAGGACGCCCCCATGGCCATGGCCATGGCCATGGCATCGCCTGGCTCCTCACCCTCCCCGCCCTGGCTCTCCTCCTCTTCCCACCCCCCGCACTCGGCTCATACAGCGCGTCCCGCGAACAGGCACAACTGGCGGCACAGGGAGTGGGCACCTTCCCCGCCCTGCCCGCCGCCAAGGTGCTGGACATCTCGGTCGCCCAGTACAGCTCCCGCGCGATCTACGACACCGGCCACTCCCTCAAGGGCCGCACACTCCGCATGACGGGCTTCGTCACCCACGGCTCGAACGGCACCTGGTACGTCACCCGCCTCGTCGTCACCTGCTGCGCGGCCGACGCGACGACCAGCAAGGTCGAGATCAGAGGCACCGAGTCGACCGACGCCCCCCAGACCGACACCTGGGTCACGGTCACCGGCACCTGGCTCCCCAAGGGCAAACTCGGCACGGACGGGGCATGGCCCCCACTCCTCGACGCGAAGACGGTCACCGAGGTGAAACAGCCGGCGGATCCGTACGAGAAGCGCTGACGCGCGGCTGAAGGCGATCCGGTTTTACGCGCTACTCCGGTGTGACACTTCTGTGCTCGGTCCACGCCCGGCACGCGTCGACCATGGCCTTCAGCCAGTCCACGTCGGGCTTCCGGTCGACAGCGGCCCGGTACATCCGCAGATTGGCGGCAGCGAAGGCATTGATCGCCTGCGGGACTGCCGTGCGCCACGCGGGCAACCGCTCCGCCCACTTCTCGGCATCGCCCGGGGTGTGCCCGGCCGCGATGAGCTGGAGGACCAGGAGAGCAGGGTCGATGAACCCCGCGCCCCGAGTCGGCCACGCCCAGTCGACCGCCCACACCCGCCGCTTCACGACGATGAGATTGCTCGGATTGATGTCGGTGTGGAGAAGCGAGTCACCCCGGAACCACTCGGCCTCCGAACTGTCTGCGGTGAACCGGTCCCATCGCGTCTCGCACCAGTCCTGGGCGATCCGCGGGAGGGACAGCCGACCGATCTCGCCGATCGCGTCGACCACCAGGGCGAGGTCGGGTGACTCGGGCGCGAAGTCGGCCGACCGGCCGTCGATCACATCGAACCCCAGGACCAACCAGTCCTCGGCCTCCACATCCCACAGCAGGGGCGGAGAGATGTGCCCGAGGTGGGCGTTGATCCGTCTTTCCCTGCTGAGCGAGTCCCGCCGGCCGCCCGGCCGGTTCCGCATCGCCTTGACGAAGAACGGTCCTCTGTCGCAGTCCACCACAGCCGTCAGGTCCGAGCTGAAGCCGCGCTCGGTCCGGCGGATCGCGTTCACGGAGCCCGTGTGTTCCTCGATCAGGGGGAGGATCGCGGATTCGGGAAGATCGGTGTCCATGGTTAGTGGTTCGTGGTCCGTTCAGTTCCTCGGGGTGCACTCACTCCCGGGTGTCCCCGGAGAGCACTCGTCGTCGGTGTCGGGAGTACAGGACCGGGCGACGCGCCCGGCTCGAATCGCGCTGTTGGCCCGTGCGATCTCGGGGCCGCCGAGGATAGCGCCCAGGGGTGCGTGCTGGACGTTTCCCACGCTCAGCCACGTGGAGAACACGCACGGGGAGACCGACCCGTCCGGACCGACGCAGACGCGCCCGTCCCCACATCGCCCGCACAGCCCGTCCGCGCACGGTTCCCGCCCGTTCGCCCCGCGCCCGAAGGGCCTCACGTGATCGACCCGGACGTTCCGCACACCCAGGGCCGCCAGCTCGCGCTTGACCTCCTCCCCGGTGTCGGACGGATCGGAGACGATCACAGACACCCGGATCGGAATGTCCTCCGCCACCGCCTTCACGATGTTCGCTCGGGTACGGGCGTGACTGTTCCGCCCGGTGACCGCGTTGTGCGCGTCTTCCCGGCCGTAGTACGACGTGGCCAGGCTGACGTGCTCCCGCCGGAGCAGGCTCCACCAACTTCCGTTCAGGTGAACCATGTTGCTGTACACCTCGACCGCGAGGCCGAGCTTCAGCGCGTACTCGACCAGGGCCGGCGCGTCGGGGTGCAAGGTGACCTCACCCCCGGTGAACTGCACTCGGGAGACACCGACCCCGGCGGCTTCGTCGAGCACGCGTGTCCAGTCCTCGGTGGTCATCGAGCCATG
This sequence comes from Streptomyces sp. NPDC091280, assembly GCF_044768565.1. NCBI lineage: Bacteria > Bacillati > Actinomycetota > Actinomycetes > Kitasatosporales > Streptomycetaceae > Streptomyces > Streptomyces sp. NPDC091280. The sequence continues at coordinate 290,203 of NZ_JBIVUZ010000003.1, read as the reverse complement.
TGTCCCGTCCGGGCCGGACTCGTTGTGGCAGTGGCCACAGGCGAGTTGACACTTCCGGGTGAGGTCGAGCCACACAAGGCCGGGCGCACGCGTGCCCTTGTGGATCGACGCCTCTGTGACAACAGCCATGCGCTTCCCTCTCGTTGGTTGTCCGCGATGTGACGTACGAGGTACTGCGAATTGCGCCCCGCTCCGGGCGGACCACGACCAGTCCGGTCGGTCCGGCCCGCGTGTCGTCGGCCGTAGCCGTGCGAGCGCCGCCGATACCCGGCGCTTCGGCACCGGGTTCGGGATCAGTTCAGGGCTTTGCCCACTTCGTGGATGGTGGGTCGGTCCTCCGGTGCCGGGCTGAGCATCGCGTCGACCAACTCGCCCAGTTCACCGCTCACTTTCACCCGCCGACGCCGACTGTTCGCTACGGCCTCTCTCTGCACCGAGCGGGGAGCGTCGTCCGGGTACTCGATCGCTCGCCAGCCGGTGGCGGAGATGAGAAGGGAGGCGCCGAGCGCGTAGATGTCGGCTTCCTCGGTCGGCTCGGCTTCTCCGGTGGCGAGCACGCTTCGGGCGATCTCCGGTGCCTCGTAGTGGACGAGGCAGCCGCGGAACGGGAAGTCGTAGCCCTCGGGCACCTGTGCGCCTCGGGCAAGGGCGAGGTCGATGAGGTGGGTGTGCTCCGGCCCGATGATGAAGTGGGCGGGTTGTACGTCACCGTGTACCCAGCCCTTGGCGTGGAGTTCGGCCAAGGCCTGGACGCAACTCGCCGCCACGCTGATATGCGGTGCGACGGACGAGCCGGACCGACGGCACGGCTCCCACAGTTGATACAGATCCGGCCCCTCGTGCCACGGCTGGAAGTTCCAAGTCCCTTGCTCCCACTCGCCGTACGCGAAGTCGACGAAGCCGAGGCGATGCAGTACGGCCCCTTCGCGAGCGGGCGCGAGGGCGGTCCAGGGCTGGGCGGACCAGTCGGCGGTGGCTTCGATCGGATAGCCGACCTTCACGGCGTAGTGGCCCCGATGGCTCTGGACTTCCCAGACCATGGAGCCTCGACGGTTGAGCACCAGGCGCTGGCTCGTGGGCATGAGCGCGTCGAGCACCACGGTCGGCAGTTCAGGTGGTGGTTCGGTGGGCAACGTCTGTTCCCTTCCAGGCGAGCACGACCGACCACGAACCGAGGCCGGCCGCGACGCTGATGTGGTGGGTGTTACGCCTGACCGTATGGTCGGCCGCAGTCCGAGTCGCACTGCGCGAGGTTCCCGCCGCCTACGGTCCACAGGTCGTCGAAGACCATGAACCCGGCCGCCTTCATGGCGCGTGCGGAGGTGATGACTTTCTCCGGGTCGCGGCCTCCGCCGCCCGGCTTCGGGTTGTGGTGCAGGAAGCGGACCGCGTATCGGTCGCACAGCTTCGCGTACTCCCTCGTGTGCAGGATGAGCGCGTGCAGGCCGAGGTCGACGTCGTCCGACGGAACCATGGGGACGGCGGCCGTGGCTGCGGTGACCAGGAAGGCGACCGCCTGGTCCGCGATCCGTTCGGCACGATGGGGCGGCTGGCCGTTGTGGACGACCACGAAGTGGGCGAGGCTCTCGAACAACTCCTCACCGGCCACCGCGCGACCGGACTTCCGACCGTTCGCCGTTGTCGTCATGCGAGTACTCCTTGTGTGTGGCGGTGCGTGGATTGGATGGCGGCTCCGAACGAGCAAGGGGGAACGGGGAGTTGGCGCCCGTTCGGGGCGGCCCGTCTACTGCCCCATGGCGAGAGCCATGCCGATCTCCAGGCCGCACGAGCCGCCGATCACGACCACGAACAAGACTCCTGCGCACCGACTGACAGCACGCGTCACAGCCCATCCCGACTGTTGCCGTTCTTGATAGCCAGACGCGCGCTGAGTTCCTCTCGTGGACTCGGTGCCACTAGGTCGTCCGGCATGGCGTCCCATTCCGTGCCGCCACCGATCGGCCTTATCTGCACCCGACCGCCGACCTCACCCATGACGACGCCGATCCGGTCTCGGGCGCTGTCCTTCGCCAGTTCACCGATGCCTGGTCTGGTCTGCTGGTTGCTCGCCATGTGAAGGAGCATCGCGATCAGGGGGCCTGCGCCAAAAGGCCAGGTGGATTACCCAACTTGGGTAATATCGCGAGAAGTAGATAGTCCGTGACGTTGCGTAGCCCTCGCAGTGTGGGAGCTTGCCAATGCCCGACGCAGACCGGCCGCAGGAACTGCCCGCCAGACTGCTCACCGATCCCGAGATGATCGATGCTTGCCGGGTGCGGGACTTCGCCTTGGTCTTCCGGCTGTTGAAGACCAAGGCGGGCATCTATCCGTCGATGATCGCCAGGCGCTGCGAACTGACGCCCAGTCGCGTCGGTGAAGTCATCGCAGGGCAACGTCAGTTGCGGCACATGGACGTCGTCGAGCGCATCGCGGACGGCTTGCGTATCCCGGGGCACATGCTGGGGCTTGCGCGTCGCGAGTGGGAGACGCCTCAAGCTCTTCTGGTCACCGAGCGAGAGCCCCCACAAGCACCGGAGCCTGAGCAGGAGCCCAGCGCGTCTCTGCCTGGTCCCGACGTGGACAGCATCTTGGCGCTTGCCACGCGAACGAGCTTGAGCGCAGCCACACTTGAGGCCTTTCGTTCGTCCATCGAGGACTACTGGCGACGCGACGACCAGCACGGCGGCGAGGCTCTGAGGCCGGCCATCGTCGGTCAACTCCGGCATGTTGTCGGCCTCTTAAAGGAGAGCCGCTCACCGTCCATCCAGAACGGCTTGTACGGAATCGCGGCTGAGCTGGCCCGCCTCACCGGCTGGACGTACTTCGACGCCCGCCAGTACAACCAGGCCCGCGCGTACTTCACCGAAGCACTGCACCTGGCCAAAGAGATCGACGACCGCCAGTTCATGGCCAACGTCCTTGCCTGTATGAGCTTGCAGGGCACGTACCAAGACAAGCCCGCGGACTCTCTGGCCCTCGTGACTGCCGCCCAGGATCAGGCCCGGTCAGCACTCGACACCACCCCACGTGTCCAGTCCATGCTGTCGATGCGCGAAGCCTTCGCTCACGCCACGCTCGGCAACCGGGACTCTACCCACCGGGCGATTGGGGAGGCCCACCGCCATTTCCAGCAGATTCGAGAGAACGACCCGGACCCGTCGTGGGTGACGTACTTCGACGAGACGAAGCTGATCGTGGACACGGGCATCGCTCACGGTCGACTGGGCGAAGCCGCGATCGCCGAACCCTTGATCGCAGACGCTTTGCGGCGCGAGACCCATTCCAACCAGCGCGGTCGGGCGTTCCACTCGTTCTGGCTGGCTCGTACGCAGTTGGACCAAGGCAAACTTGAACAGGCGTGCCACACCGCCACACAGGCGCTGGGACCCGCTTCAGCAGTGGGATCCGAGCGGGTCTCGGGCCATCTCAGGGAGTTCTACGATCAGTTGGCCCCACACAGGCAGGAGCCAGTAGCCCTGGCCTTCGAGGCACGGCTACGGGAACTTCTCCCACCAGTCAGCGGATCGCTTCGTCCATGAGGAGGTAGAGCAGGCCGACGAGAGAACCGCTGCTCACGACCTCGCGGCGGTCGATCATGCCTCGCACTTCGGAGAGGGGAATCCACTCGATGCGGTCGGACTCGTTCTTTTCCGTGGGAGGCCCGGCGTAGGTCGCGCCGTCCGCGCGGAAGACGTGATGCTGCGAGTCGGTGATGCCGTTGGCCGGCTCGGCGTAGATCAGAGGCTTGATAGGGCCGGGGCGCCACCCAGTCTCTTCCAGCACTTCACGAGCTGCCGCCTCCTCTGGAGTCTCGTTCTCCTCGACCAGGCCCATGGGCAACTCCCAGGCCCACGAGTCCGTGATGAAGCGATGCCGCCACATCATCAGGACCTCTTGGCGGTCGTTGACCACGGCGGCCACGGCCAAGTGGCGGAGGCGTACGACGTGGTACTCCCACCTGCGCCCGTCAGGCTGTTGGACGTCGACCAAGCACAGGTTCACCCACTTGTTCGTGTAGATCTGCCGCTCACCGTGCGTCTTCCACTCCATACCTGCGACCCCTCTCGATCGGTCTCCAGGATCTCAGACCGATTCGCAGAGAGTCGCGCATATGAAGCAATTCACGTCAGGCTGACGAGATGTGTAGGGAAAATGGCACTATATGCCCTATCATGATCGAAGTCGGGCGCGCTAGAGGCCGAGGATTCTCCGTAGGTGATTTTGGGCGGGGGGCTGTAGATGGTAGCCAGCCGTGATTGCTGCAGGAACCCATTCCGGGCCCTTCTTCACTTCCAGAGTGGGTGCAAACCCTTCGAGTTCCCCTACTCTCACTGCCACAATCCCCAGATTATCCAGTTTGGCGAGTAGATTCGCGGCGGCTGTCGCTGCGGCTGGCTTGCGATTCCAGGCGGTCTCACCGTAGTCCTTTAGTGCTTTCCAGGGGCTTTCCTTAGACCTCAGCAATGCGCGAAACTCTTCGGCTGTACCTGAGTCGAAAATTTCGCTCTGGCGATCCTTGAAAACTTCATTTAGTGAGTTGAGGATGACTGAAACTGGAAATTTGTCTCGCGGCTGCCTGAACGGGAGAGTGGCTTGATCGTAATCCTTTTCGAAGTCCTCCCAATTTCCATTGAGTGACGAAATGAGACGCTTCAAGAATGCCTTGTCATCCAAGATGTCAAGATCGGGGCTTGCTACGATTGGAACATGGGCAGAGGAGAGGACTTCGATCAGCAAACGCAGCCCCCCTTTTCCGCCTGAGGGAACAAATAGAACGTCGGATGGGGAAAAATGTAGCTCTTCTTGTGTGCTCAGATGCTCCAAGGCGGCGCTGAAAAATGTACAGTCACGGTCCCCTTCTGCGAGGACCGTAAGTTTATGGAAAAGTCCATCGAGTACATTTGTGTGCCGCAATACCGGGTCTTCCCAGATTCGCTTCAAATTCGCCACACTCAATTGGTGGGCGGTAAGCTCATTTGATGCAGGGCGGTCTAGTCGGACAATGGAAATTTCGGCATCTGATAGTAGTAGACCCGAGAGGAAATTCTTGTCGTGAGTCGCCACCACGATTTGCATGCTCTTCTCTTTTGCCAGCTGGCCGAGAATCTTCCCCAACTGCGCTGCTTGTGGGGGATGCAAAAAGGCTTCTGGCTCGTCGATGAGAACAACGTGGTAGGAATTCGTGATGAGAGGCAGCATCAGTCCAATGAAGCTGCGCATGCCGTCACCTTGATACTCCAAGCGCGGCAGCGCTGAAAGTGACTCTCTGTACTCGGATGTGATTCTGTCTAGGCGTGGCGCATCGGCGGATGGAGAGCCAATTCGAATATTGACTCCCTTGCTTAGCGTGTCAAGTGTCAGTTGGCGCTTGAATACTTGCATGCACAAGTCGTTAAGTTCTTCAAAAATCGCAGCGTCGTCTTGAAGTGTGTGGATTGGATGGGCGGGGGGATCTTCGAAGCTGTCTCGCATCTCTACGGGTCCAACTGAAGAAATTCTATTCCATGGATCGCCAAAATAAACAACGAATGGCTGCAGGGTATTTAGGCCTCTACCGTATTTTCCGCTACTCAATTGATGTGGCACCTGGTCGAGGGTGATTTCGCCGCCTCCGGGTCGGTAAAATCGACGCGGCGTTGTGCCTCTTCTGCTTCGGGAGTGCTTTTCAATCCAAGATTGCGCGTCGTGTGCTCCGCCAGTAATTTGCAGTTCCATCCCCTCCACGAGAACCGGCGCTCCGGGGAATGATTGGCCACTGAACCCTTGGACGCTTAGAGCATTCATCTGCTTGAGAACCGTCGATTTTCCAACATTATTTGGTCCTACGAATACGGTAACTCCGGGCTTGGGTAGTGTGATCTGCTGCCCGTGTGCTAGGCGGATATCTGCAAAACTGACGTTGAAGTCAGAGTGGCCGCTGCCTGCTTGCTCTTCCATGCCAAACTCCAGACTGTCGGTCTGATCTACCTTGCTGCCCTATGATGCCCAACTCGCCGCATTGGTGCCCGGTCTTGGCGTAGTGCACGCGTTCAGAGGCGTACATCCTCTGCGGCTGCACGCCTTATGAAGCTACGGTCAACGAGCGAGCCAGGATCGCTACCATGAGCGATCGAGGGGTGAGGTTGGTACTGCTCCACGTGGTGTGGTGCCCGATCCTATGGATGCAGGAGGTTGCAAGTCTCCGTGCAGAAGACAGGGACTGTGGACCCCGTGTGGACCACGGACTCTGCACAAGGCTCGCGCTCGGTACGCTGTACCCGCCCCACCCCAGGTGGCGAGGGGCACAGGTGGGTTCCCCGAGCGGCCTAAGGAAACAGTCTCGAAAAGGAACCCCTACACCTGCACCCGCCCCTGCAACTGCACCTCAGTGAGCCGCTGCGCCCCCACCTCCAGTGCTCGGCCCATCGCGTCCGGAGGGACGTTCGCCAGGCCGCCGTTCGTGAGGGTGATGGTGTCGCCGCCGATGCGGACGGCGGCGGTGTCCAGGGTGAGGGTGGACTGGTCGCCCTCCGGGGTGGTGCCGGTGAGGGTGACGTGGAGGCCCTCGCGGGCGTCGCCGACGTTCGGGAGGGTGGCCTCCGTGACGGTCACCGTCTGCGGGCCCGAGCGCGTCGTCGCCGCCGTGAACTGGGCGCACTTCTGCGGGAGCGTCTTCAGCCAGGCCAGCGCGCGGTTCACGTCGGCCGGTGGGAACGCGGCCACCTGGTAGTGGAGTTGGGCCTCGTCGTCGGTGTCGTCGAGGCCGATCACCGCCTGGGCGGTGGCGGGCGTGCCGAGGAGTTCGTCGGCGTAGAGCGCGTCCAGGAGGCGTTGGCAGTCGGGGTCGGCGGTCTTCGCCTTGAGGAGGCTGTCGCGCCAGGTCGCCGTGCCCTGGGTTGGGGTCCAGGGGGCGCCCAGGTCCGCGTCCGTGATCAGTGCCGTCTGCGCCTGCGCCTGGGTGAGGACGGGGGCCGCGGCCGGGGACGCGTGGGCGGCCGGGGTGCGTACCGCCGAGGGGGAGGGCGCGCTGGTCACCTTGTGCAGGGCGGCCTCGTTCGCACAGCCCGCCGCCGTCAGCACGGCGCTCGCCGACAGCGCCGAGACGAGGAGGAGGACACGGGCCGGGGAACGGGTCATCAAGGGTCCCTCCTGGGGCGGACGCGCGTGGCGCGGTTGTGTGGCGCTGGTGTCGGCGCGTGCTCCCACGGCACCATCGCCCGTGCCCGCCCACCAGCGCTCCGGGCCGTCCGGGTGACGGGCCGCCTCCGCGCGGGCCATCGGGAAACCAATACCGGCCATTCGATTCGTCATTGGCCGCGCGTCCGCGCCCCGCCTACGGTCGAACTACTGTCGAAGTCACCTCGTCCAGCCGATCCGACCTCCTGGAGACCCCCCATGTCGAAGATCCTCTTCGTGCTGACCGGCGCCGACCACCTCACCCTGGCCGACGGCACCCCGCACCCCACCGGCTACTGGGCCGAGGAGGCCGTCACCCCGTACGAGGCGTTCAAGGCCGCCGGCCACGAGGTCGTCGTAGCGACGCCCGGCGGGGTCGTACCGCCCGTGGACCGGGGCAGCCTGGCCGCTGACTTCAACGGCGGCCAGGAGAACGCCGACCGGGTCGCCGCCCTGCTCGCGTCGAGCCCCGAGTTCCAGCACCCGGTCAAGCTGACCGAGGTCGACCTCGCCGACTACGACGCCGTGTACTACCCCGGCGGCCACGGCCCGATGGAGGACCTCGCCGTCGACGCCGACTCCGGCCGCCTCCTCACCCTGGCCCTCGCCTCCGGCAAGCCGCTCGGCGTGGTCTGCCACGGGCCCGCCGCGCTCCTCCCGGCCACCAAGGAGGACGGTACGAACGCCTTCGCCGGGCGGCGGCTCACCGGGTTCACCAACGACGAGGAGACCCAGGGCGGCCTCGCCGACAAGGTGAAGTGGCTGCTCCAGGACCGGCTGGTGGAACTCGGCGCGGACTTCCGGCACGGCGAGCCGTGGGCGCCGTACGTCGTGGTCGACGGCAATCTCGTCACCGGTCAGAACCCGGCGTCCTCCGCGCCGGTCGCCGACGAGCTCCTCAAGAAGCTGGGCGCCTGAAAATCCGTGGCCGGGGCGGTCGTACGACTGCTACGGTCCGCCGCATGAAGCGCGCCAAGCCGTTCGAGTCCGCCAGGACGACGACGCCGGAGAGTGTCCCGGCGCGCTGACTGCTGACCCAAGTCGAAGCCCCGGGGCGAGTGCCCCGGGGTTTCGTGGTGCTCGCTCCTTGGCTTCCGAGATCACCGAGGGAGTTCACCATGGACGACCAGCACCTGCACGACCAGCACTTGCACGACCACCGACGGCTCGGCCGCGAACTCGGTCTCTTCGACACCGACCCGCTGATGGGCGCGGGACTGCCGTACTGGCTGCCGGACGGTGCCGTCGTACGGCATCAACTGGAAGAGTATGTGAGGGAGTTGGAGTGCGCGGCCGGGTATCGGCACGTGTATTCGCCGGTGTTGGGGAAGCGCGAGCTGTACGAGATCTCCGGGCACTGGGCGCACTACGGCGACGACATGTTCCCGCCGATGCGGCTGGGCGGTGGCGGTGAGGAGGTCGTGCTGCGGCCCAGTCTCTGTCCCCACCACGCGCTCATCTATCGGTCCCGGTCGCACAGTTATCGCGAACTCCCGCTCCGGATCGCCGAGTTGGGCGGCATGTACCGCTCCGAGCTGTCCGGTGTGCTGGGCGGGCTGACCCGCGTGCGGGCCATCCAGCTCAACGACGCCCATATCTTCTGCACCCTCGACCAGGCCGTCGAGGAGGCCCGCGCCGCCCTCGCCCTCATCGCCCGCGCCTACGCCGACCTCGGCATCCGCGCCTCCCGCCACCGGCTGTCGCTGCCGGGCGACGGCGCCAAGTACGTTGCCGATCCGGCCCTTTGGCGGCGGGCCACCGCACTGTTGCGGGAGGTGCTGGACGGTTCGGGGATCGCGTACGACGCCGTCGAGGGCGAGGCCGCCTTCTACGGGCCGAAGATCGACGTCCAGATCGTCGACCCGGCCGGCCGCGAGGCCACCCTCTCCACCGTCCAGATCGACTTCCACCAGCCCGAACGCTTCGACCTCGACTACATCGGCCCCGACGGGGCGAAACACCGGCCGGTCATGGTGCACCGCAGCGTCGTCGGGAGCGTGGAGCGGGCGGTGGCGCAGCTGGTGGAGCAGCACGGCGGGGCGTTCCCGGCGTGGCTGGCGCCCGTGCAACTGGCCGTCCTCCCGGTGTCCGAGGCGCAGGAGCGGCAGGCCCACGACCTCGCCGAGCGGGCCCGCGCCCGGGGACTGCGTGCCGAGGTCGCCGCCGAGGGCAGCCTCGGTGCCCGGATCCGGGCGGCGCGGCTGGTCCCGTACCAGGTGGTGATCGGGGAACGCGAGGCCGACGCGGGCCTGGTCGCCGTACGGCTGCGGGACGGTCGCCGGGTCGACCCGCTGCCGCCCGCCGAGCTGCTGCACCGCGTCACCGCGCGGGTCGGGGCGCGCGGCACCGAACTGTGGGCGGATGCGTAAGGTCACCCTTGATCCGCCGAACAGCTGCGAGAGGACCCTGCCGTGACCGGTCAGCCCATCCCCGTGATCATCGACTGCGACACGGGGGTCGACGACGCCCTGGCGCTGCTGTTCGCCGTCCGCCACCCGGGCCTGGACCTGCGCGCGGTGACCTGCGTGGCCGGGAACACGGACGTCGACCAGGTCGTACGGAACACCCTGATCGTCCTGGACCACGCCGGTGCCGCAGACATCCCGGTCGCGCGCGGCGCGGCCCGGCCGCTGATCGAACCGGCGCGGTCGGCCGCGCACGTCCACGGGCAGGACGGCATGGGCGACCTGGGGCTGCCCGCGTCGGCGCGCAGGCCCGTCGACGTGGACGCGGTGACGCTGCTGCGCCGCGAGATCCTGGCCTCGCCGAGCCCGGTCACCCTGATCCCCACCGCGCCGCTGACGAACATCGCGCTGCTGCTGCGCACGTTCCCCGAGGTGACGGCCAACATCGAGCGGATCGTGTTCATGGGCGGCGCGGTGGCGGTCGGGAACGCCACGCCCGTCGCCGAGTTCAACGTCTGGCACGACCCGGAGGCGGCGGCGATCCTGCTCACCGCGGGGGTGCCGATCACGATGTACGGCCTGGACGTCTTCGAGCGGGTCCAGGTCCCGGCCGCCGACGTCCAGCGGCTGCGGGAGAGCGCGGAACCCCGGCTGAGGCTGGCGGGCGACCTGCTGGCCCACCGCGACCCGGCCGCCTCCGGGGACCCCACGCCCACCGGCGGTCTCGGCGACGCGGGCGCGGTCTGCGCGGTCGCCGACCCGGCCGGCCTCACCACCCGCCTCCTGCCGGTCGAGGTCTCCCTCGCCCCCGGGCCGGGCCGGGGGCAGACGATCGTCGACCGCCGCCCCCGCCACGGCGAGTCCGAGATCCACGGCGGCGCCCGCGAACAGGCCCTGGTGGACGTCGGGTTGGACGTGGATGTGGAGCGCTACGTGAAGCTGTGGCTGGCGACCGTGGAAGGCTAGACCGGGAGACGGGACCGGGACCAGGGGAGATCCCCCACCCGATCCCCGGTCCCGTACGTACTCCGCTCGGTCGCCGCCCGCGAGGGCTACGAGTGCGACGAAGCCCGCCGACGTCGGGTGGCGACCACGATCGCCGCGCCGCCCGCCAGCAGGACCGCCGCGCCGCCGACCAGCGCGCCCGTGTTGCTGCCGCCACCCGTCTCCGCGAGGTCGCCGCCACCGCCGTTGGGCGAGGGGGCCGCCGGGGTGGCGGTCGTCTCGGAGGCGGACGGGGGCGGGGTGGACGACGAGCCCGGGGTCGACTCGGAGGCGCTCGGCGTCGGCGTCGGGGTCGAGGACTCCGAGGCGGGCGGGGTGGACTCCGAGGCCGGCGGCGGGACCGACGCGGGGGTGGACGGGGTCGGGGACGGCGACTCGGTGCTCGTGCAGTCCTTGCTGCCGCCGTTCCAGGCCGCGATCAGCTTGTCCTTGATGACCGGGTGGTCGGGGCCCTTGGGCAGGTCGCCGTGGACGAAGCCGTCGCCGGCGGCCGGGTTGCCGTCGAACTTGACGGCGCCGCGGTAGAGGTCGATCTGCGCGAAGCAGCCCTGGTCGGGCACCGAGATGTCGAGCGAGTCGGTCTGGCCCTTCTTCACGGTGACCGTGTCGAAGTCGACGAAGACCTGCTGGCCGGAGGTGGCGAAGGTCGGGCCGTGCGCGGTGTACGAGGCGAGCGAGGCGGTGCAGGTGGAGGCGTCGCCCGCGGTGCGGACCTTGATGTGGACCTTGCCGTCGTCGGTGGGCTTCAGGTTCTGGTCGTCGACCTTGACGGACGGGAAGAAGCCGGTGCCGTCCAGCGAGAACTGGCAGCCCTCGGTCTCGGTGACCGTGCCGGCGCCCGAACCTGGCTTGTAGTGGCCGCCGGACTCCCAGCCGTCACCGCCGCCGCCGTGTCCGCCGGTGGCCCAGGCGCCGGACGCGGCGGCCACGGAGGCGGCGGCGAGGGCGAGGGAGGCGGCGCCTGTCCCCAACAGGCGGCGCACGGTGACACGACTGGCTATGGACATACTGATCCCATCTGGCGTGTTCAGGGTGTGGAGGGTGTGGAGCAACGCGACGCGAGAAACACCGGGCTCACTGGTCACATGCGCCACAGCGTGTGCACATCGTGGGTCCACCGGAAGTTGACTGTCAACTTGCCTCGGCGCAGAGGGAATTCATAAGGAGACCACGTGACCGACCTGTCCTCCCGTGACCCGAACTGGTGGCGTCAGGCCGTTGTGTACCAGGTCTATCCGCGCAGTTTCACCGACGCGGACGGCGACGGGCTCGGCGATCTGCGGGGCGTCACCGAGCGGCTGCCGCATCTGGCCGCCCTGGGCGTCGACGCCCTCTGGCTCAGCCCCTTCTACCCCTCCGAACTCGCCGACGGCGGCTACGACGTCGCCGACCACCGCGCGGTCGACCCGCGCCTGGGCACCCTCGACGACTTCGACGCGATGGTCGCCGAGGCGCACCGGCTGGGCCTGAAGGTCATGGTCGACATCGTGCCCAACCACACCTCGCATCTGCACGGTTGGTTCCAGGAGGCGCTGGCCGCGGGGCCCGGTTCCGCCGCCCGCGACCGGTACGTGTTCCGGGACGGGCGCGGCGAGGAGGGCCAACTCCCGCCCACCGACTGGCCGTCCGTGTTCGGCGGCAGCGCATGGCGCCGACTGCCCGACGGGCAGTGGTACTTGCATCTCTTCACCCCCGAACAGCCGGACCTCAACTGGGCCGACGAGGAGGTGCGGGCCGACTTCCGCACCACGCTGCGCTTCTGGTCCGACCGGGGCGTCGACGGCTTCCGGATCGACGTGGCCCACGCGCTGGTGAAGGACCTGACCGAGCCGCTGCGCGACATCGGCCCGCTCGCGGCGAACGCCGAGGCCGTCCTCGACTCGATCCCGCCCGGCAGCCACCCCTACTACGACCGCGACGAGGTCCACGAGATCTACCGCGACTGGCGCCGTACGGTCTTCGACACCTTCGTCCCGCCGCGCATGGCGGTCGCCGAGGCCTGGGTGCCGGCCGCCCGCCGTGCGCTCTACGCCCGCCCCGACGAACTCGGCCAGGCCTTCAACTTCGAGTACCTGGAGGCCGGTTGGGACGCGGAGGAACTGCGCGAGGTGATCACCGGCTCGCTCGCCACGGCCCGCGCGGCAGGGGCCTCCGCCACCTGGGTGCTCTCCAACCACGACGTCGTACGGCACGCCTCGCGCCTGATGCTCCCGCCGGGCACCGACCCGAACAGCTGGCTGCTCTCCGACGGCCGCACCCCGCCCGTCGACCCGGCGGCAGGCCTGCGCAGGGCACGGGCCGCGACCCTGCTGATGCTGGCGCTGCCCGGTTCGTCGTACGTCTACCAGGGCGAGGAACTCGGACTCCCCGAGGTCGCCGACCTGCCCGTGGCGGTCCTCCAGGACCCGATCTGGGAACAACAGGGCCACACCCACAAGGGCCGCGACGGCTGCCGGGTCCCCCTGCCCTGGACCACGACCGGCCCGTCGTACGGCTTCGGGTCCGGCCCCGCGTGGCTGCCGCAGCCGACGACGTTCGCGTCGTACGCCGTCGAGGCACAGGAGGGGACCGAGGGCTCGACGCTGGAGTTCTACCGCACCGCGCTGCGGCTGCGCCGCAAGCTGCTCGACGGGGAGGCGCTGACCTGGGCCGCCGACAGCCCGCCCGGAGTGCTGGACTTCACGCGCTCCGAGGGCTGGCGGTGCGTCACCAACCTGTCGGCCGGTCCGGTCGCCCGGCCGCCGGGGGAGGTGCTGCTGAGCAGCGGACCGGCGGCGGGCGAGGGGCGGTCGGGACTGCTGGCCCCGGACACGACGGTGTGGCTGGGGGCGTAGCGCGGTCACCCCACGGTCGGGGTCCCGGTGGCCGCGCTGCTTCCGCTCGGTGTCTCGCCGGGCAGCAGCGGCGGCTGGGTGGTGCTGTTCACCGGCGGGGTGAGCACCACCTGCGGCTGGCCCGCGGCCGGGACCGGCGGGGTCAGGTCCACGGCCGGCAGCTTCGGCGGGGTCGTCTCCTGGAAGAGGACCTGGCTGAAGTTGACCAGGCCGGTCTCCTCCATCACGGTGATGTGGTCGAGGACCGTCGCGTTGGCCTGGTTGGCGAGGATGCGCACCAGGGTGTTCTCGGTCGTGGAGCGGATCTTCGCGATGGTGTTGAAGATCGAACCGTGCGTCACGCGCAGGATGTTGGCGAAGTCCGTGTCGAACTGCTTGCCGCTGTCCGCGTTCAGGGTGTTGATGAATCCCTGCTGCTGCGGGCTGGGCAGGTTCGGGATGGTGATGTTGAGCATCGGGGCGATCTTGCGGCAGCTGGCGTCCAGCGCGGCGTGTCCGTCGATCAGGTGCTTGCTCGCGGTGATGACCGCCGGGCTGGCGCCCTTCTTCAGGCCCATCTGCCCGACGGGGTACTCCCACAGCCCGGCCGCACGCACCTTGACCACGAAGTCGCGGTCCGCCTCGGTCAGCGGCCCCCACTGCGTGTTGGCGATCACCCGTGAGGTGTTCGCCGAGACCGTGTTGACGCCGAGCATTGCCGGATAGGCGAGGGCGACGAGGGTCAGGCTGAGGGCACCGCCCACCACCATGGTTCCTGTCGCATTCCGCGAGAAGCGCACCGTGCCTCCTGTGTCGTGGGCCGCCCGTCAGCGGTACGGACAGTGGGGAGTACGGATCGCGGAAGCGTTCGAAGTCTTTGGTTTTGGTAAAGCCCGAGTGGGGCGCGTCACAAGTGGCGGGTGTCGCCTCCGGTTCCGCGCCCCGGTTCGTCCACCTGGGCTGTACGGAGGGCTAGTTGAACTGACCGGGCCGGTAGTCGCCCGCCGGCATCGTGAGTATGACGTTCATGCGGTTGAAGGTGTTGATGAGGGCGATCAGGGAGACCAGGGCCATGAGCTGCTCGTCGTCGTAGTGCTTCGCGGCGGTCGCCCACACCTCGTCGCTCACCCCGCCGGCCGCGTCCGCGATGCGGGTGCCCTCCTCCGCGAGTTCCAGCGCGGCGCGCTCCGCGTCGGTGAACACGGTGGCCTCGCGCCACACCGCGACGAGGTTCAGCCGTACCGAGGTCTCGCCGGCGGCTGCCGCGTCCTTGGTGTGCATGTCGGTGCAGAACCCGCACCCGTTGATCTGACTCGCCCGGATCTTCACCAGCTCCTGTGTGGCGGCGGGCAGCGACGATTCGGCGACGACCTTGCCCGCCGCGACGAAGTGCTTCAGGGCCTTGCCTGCGAGAGGGCTGGCGAAGGCGTTGAGTCGAGCGCTCATGAGGGGCTCCTCGTTGATTCGTTGCCGTTGCTTTCACCGGACTGACGAAACGAGGCGGCCGGAATGTGACACGGCGCGAAAAAAGAAGTGGAGCGGCGCCGCCGTCCGCCCCTACCGTGCTGCCCGACCGAGTCGTCTGGGCGAGGACGTGCCGTTGTACACCGTGTGAGACCCCCCGAGAGCTGAATCGTCGCGCGTCGCGCAGCTGCGCCGCGCTCCCTTTTGCTGCGGTCTTCTCACTGGAAACGGTGTACTTCTGTGCTCGAAAACTGGGTGGTCACTCCCACCTGCCTGCCCCTCGTCCGCCGCCGCTGCCACGCGTGCGGGGCCGGAGGCTTCCGGGCGAGCGGCAAGTTCCGCGTCAACGCCCACCACAAACTGCTGGACGTGTGGCTCCTCGTGCTCTGCGCGGGGTGCGGGGACACCGCGAAACTCACGGTCATGGAACGGGCGAACGTCCGCTCCGTCCACCCCGGACTCCTCGACCGCCTCCACGCCAACGACCCAGTCCTGACAGCGGAGTTGCTCGGGTCCCCGGCCGTACTGCGCCGCAACCGTGTCGCCCTCGACTGGTCCGGCGCCTGGCGTCTGGACACCGGCGGCCCGGACCGTCCGGCCGACGAGGCGATCGATGTCACGGTCCACTTCACGGCACGTATCCCGGTTCGTCCGGTCCGGCTGATCGCGGAAGGCTTCGCCCTGCCGCGCTCCGAGGTCGAGACCCTGATCACGAGCGGAAACCTGGTCTCCACGGCCCGCCTGAACACCCGACGCTCCGAGGACTTCGTGTTCACGCTGAAGCGCTGACCACCCCAGGGGTCAACAGCCCGTCGTTGACGGAATGTTGACCCCTGCATGGCACAGCATTGGCGAACCCCCGCTATACGTTCGGCCGCATGTCACCACTCCCCCCACACCCCCAGCGGCCGGTCCGACAGGCCCCGCTCCCCGTACTCCCGTACCGCAAGCCCACCAAGGGGCGTGACTACTGGGTGCTCAACGACGTGCTCCCGGACGCCGACGCCGTACGGGAGCGGTGCCTCGCCAAGGACGACTGGGTGAAGGGGTATCCGTACACCTCGGAGACCTGGCCGGGGCTGCGCACCATGCCGGGGCTGGAGCCGGCCGAGCTGGGGCGGATCGAGCGGCTGGTCAGACAGGCCACCGGGGCCAAGGAGTTGTGGGTGCAGAAGGCACCCGGCGGCGGGACGCTCAACCACAACTGCGTCCAGGTCGTGGGGGAGGGCGAGAGCGAGCCCCGGCCCCACACCGACTCGCGGTCGCTGTGCCGCTACGCCGCCGTGCTGTACCTCAACCCCTCCGTGCCCAAGGACTGCGGCACCAGTTTCTACCGGCAGCATCTGCCGGGCGGGCGGCTCGGCGGCAATGTCGTGCAGGCCCCGCACAACAACCTCGTCGAGGCCTTGGGCACGCGGTTCGTGGCGCCCGACGCGTTCGAGGAGGACGTACGCGTGCCGCACCGGTACAACAGTCTGCTGCTGTACCACGCCAACCTCGTGCACAGCGCCACCGGTTACCACGGCAGCACGCTGGAGGAGAAGCGGATGACCGCCGTCTTCTTCTGGATGGCCTGACCGGCCGAGGCTCCCGATCCCCTGACATCGCGGACACGGCCTACGGCCGTCGGACCCGCTCCGTCAGGGCCGCGCCGAACACCATCCCCACCGCGATGGCCGTCCCGATCGTGACCAGTTTCAGCAGGTCGCGGAAGCCCTCGATGACATGCCCGCCCGCCAGCGTCGTCAGGCCGCGCATGCCGAGGGAGCCGACGGTGAGGGTGAAGAACGCGGGCAGCAGCAGGACCAGCCGGGGCGGGCGACGGTCCGCGCGGGCGGTCAGCGTGGCGGCGGCCGACAGCACCGCCGCCGCCACGAACGTGCCCCCGACCTCCCCCACCAGCTTCGTGAACAGCGACTGCACACCCACCGTGAGGTACACCAGCACGAGCAGCGGCCAGAACAGGCGGCGCGGGACGGCGAAGGCCAGCACCGTGCCGAACGTGAACACGATCCAGCCCAGGAACAGTGCCCAGCGCGCCATGTCCGAGTCCGCCGCGATGTCCCAGAGCGCGTGGGTGGAGGTGCCGGTGGCGAACACCCCCAGCATCACGCCCAGATACAGCTGCACCAGCAGGAACACGGCGTAGACGAGGCGGATCGCGCCGGTGGTGATGAGACCGGCGGCCAACTCGGCGGCAGCCGCGCTCAGATAGTCGCCCGGGACGAAGAAGAACAGGGCGGGCAGCATCAGCAACACCGGTCCGCCGTGCGACGGTTCGCGGGCGAAGACCTCAAGGGCCGTCACCGACACCACTGTCGACACCACCAGCGGCAACACCTTCGCCAGGCGCGGGAGCCGGTCCGCGGCGACCGCCAGCGCCGCCGCGATCGTGGCCAGCACGGCCGTCGACCCGACCTCGTACCAGGTGGGCTGCATGAGCGGGGCGAAGCCCAGGGCGAACAGCACGATGCCGACGAGCTTGAGGGGCCAGGGGTAGGGGGCCTTCGCGTTCTCGATGCCGGCCAGCCGCCGGTCCGCCGCCGCCACGTCCAGGCGGCCCGCCCGTACGTCCGTGAGCAGCGGTTTCAGCGCGGTGACCTGGTCGAGGCGGAACACCTCGGGGAAGCCGCGCACGGTCACCGTCCGGGTGCCGCCGCCCGCGGTGACGGTGAGCGCCGCCGCGTCCGGGACCAGCAGCAGGGTCGCCTCGCCGCCCAGGGCCCGGGCTGCCGACCGTACCGAGTGCTCGATCAACTCGGCGCCCTCACCGCTGGATCGCAGCAGCAGCCCGGTCAACCGGGCCAGGAAAACGGTGAGTTCGTCGAGCGCGGGCGTCGTCGTCCGCCGCTGGTCCACGGACGCCTCCCTCACACGGAGATAGCAGAGACAGCGGAGATAACAGAGACAGCGGAGATCGTAGAGACAGCAGAGACAGCAGAGACAGCAGAGACAGCGGATGTCGCCGACAGAAGGCCGATGCGGATGTGGCCGACTTGACCGGCCTGACCAGCATGAACGCTGCCCGCCCGGTCGGCATCCCGGGCCGTCGCCCTCACCCGAACAGCCCACCCGACCTGCGTCCGCCCGCTCCGGCGCCGAGCCTTGCAGCATCCCCGAGATCCCTCTGGAGGGCCCGTGGCCTCGATGGACGTCCCCGCCGACCTGCCGAAGTCAAGACAAGCAGCGGTGCGTACGGAGGCCAGAACCCGGGCCGCGCCCACGATCACCTGGGTCACCCTGGCGCTGATGACCACCTCGTCGGTCGCCAGTCTGCGCGCCGCCCCGACGATGGCCGTCTACGGCCTGGCCTGCGTGTTCCTCTATCTGGTGCCGGCGGTCGTGTTCCTGCTGCCGACCGCGCTGGTCTCGGCGGAACTCGCCTCCGGCTGGAGCGGCGGTGTCTACCGCTGGGTCAGCGAGGGGCTGTCGAAACCGCTCGGATTCCTCGCCGTGTGGTGCCAGTTCGCGATGACGATCTTCTACTACCCGAGCCTGCTCGCCTTCGTCGCGAGCACCATCTCGTACGTCATCGACCCGGCCCTGGCCTCCAACGGCCTCTACACCGCGATCGTCATCATGGTCCTGTACTGGACGGGGGTGTGGGTGTCCTCGCGTGGCACCAAGGCCCTTGCGGGGCTGTCCAGTTGGGGACTGATCATCGGAACGCTCGTACCGGGCACGATCCTTGTCGTCCTCGGCATGGTCTTCCTCGCCCAGGGCAACCCGTCGGCCGCCCCGATGACGTCGAGCCACCTGCTGCCCGAGTGGACGGGCCTCGCCAGCCTCGTCCTCATCGTCAACAACTTCCTCTCCTACTCCGGCATGGAGATGAACGCCGTCCATGTGTCGTCGCTGAAGGACCCGGCGAAGGAGTACCCCAAGTCGATGTTCCTGGCGATGGGGCTGGTGCTGCTGATCTTCATCCTGCCCGCGCTGGCGATCAGTTGGGTGGTGCCCTCGGACCAGACCAGCCTCACCGCGGGCGTGATGCAGGCGTTCAACGCGTTCTTCTCGTACTTCCACATCGGCTGGATGACCCCGATCGCCGCCGTGATGCTGGTCTCCGCCTCGCTCGGCGGCATGCTGACCTGGCTGGCCGGACCGTCCAAGGGGCTGCTGGAGATCTCCCGCAGCGAGGGCTATCTCCCGCCGTTCCTGCAGAAGTTGAACCGGTTCGGGGTGCAGCAGAACATCCTCGTCACGCAGGGTGTCGTCACGACCGTCATCGCCCTCGGGTACGCGCTGCTGCCCAATGTCTCCAGCGTGTACTGGATCTTCTCGACCATCACCACGCAGGTGTACCTGATCGTCTACCTGCTGATGTTCGCCGCCGCGATGAGGCTGCGCAGGACACAGCCCGACCATCCGCGCGGCTACCGCGTCCCCGCCCTCCATCTGCTGTGCACGGTGGGCCTGTTGGCGTCCGTCGCGGCCCTCGCGATCGGCTTCGTGCCGCCCTCGCAGTTCGGCGGCGGCAGCATCTGGTCGTACATCGGCATCATCGGCGGCGGCCTGGTGATCCTCGGGCTGCTGATCCCCTGGGCGTTCCTCAAGTTCCGCAAACCGTCCTGGCGCACGGAGGCGGCCGACGCGGGCACGGCGGACACGGCGGCCGGTGGTGCCGTATGAGCCCCACCCGGTTCGCCTCCGAACACCGCTGGATCTACGTCGGCGCGATCGTCGTGCTGGTCGTGCTCGCCGTCGTCGGGGTCATCCAGTACGACAGCGTGAAGACCACCAACAAGGCCGCGGACAAGGCGAATCAGCTCGCCGACGCGGCCGTGGCGGCCGGCTATCCGCGGCCCGACACCAAGACCGTCTCGCGTGCGCTGGGCACCGACGGCGGGATCGTCTGCGAGAACCCGGGCAGCGCGCTGAAGTCGGCGCTGTGGAAGATCAACGTGTCCAACGGGGCCGCGTTCGTCGGCCAGCGCCCGGTGATCGGAGACTCGGCCGCGCTGCGGGCCGAGATCAAGATCCTGGAGATCTACTGCCCGGACAAGCTGCACAAGATCCAGGACAAGATCGACGACCTGAAGACCGACGACACGGTGAGGCAGTGACCATCATGACCGAACTGGCGTCCCGCATAGCCGAGTTGATGCCCCGCGCGCAGGCCGACCTGACCGAACTCGTCGCGATCCCGTCCGTGGCCGACCCCCGCCAGTACCCGCCCGAGGAGTGCCGCAAGGCGGCCCAGTGGGTCGCCGACGCCTTCACCGGGGCGGGGCTGCGGGACGTCCACCTCGTGGAGACCCCGGACGGCAGCCACGCCGTGATCGGCCACCGCCCGCCGCCGCCCGGCGCGCCCACCGTCCTCCTCTACTGCCACTACGACGTGCAGCCCCCGCTCGACGACGACGCCTGGACCACCCCGCCGTTCACGCTCACCGAGCGCGACGGCCGCTGGTACGGGCGCGGCACCGCCGACTGCAAGGGCAACATCGTCATGCACCTCACCGCGCTGCGCGCGCTCGGCGAGGACCTCCCGGTCGGGCTGAAGTTCGTCGCCGAGGGCTCGGAGGAACAGGGCACGGGCGGCCTGGAGCAGTACGTCGCCCAGCACCCCGAGAAGTTCCTCGCCGACGCCCTGCTGGTGTGCGACACGGGCAACGCGGCGGTGGGCGTCGGCACCGCGACCACGACCCTGCGCGGGCTCGCGAACGTCGTCGTCAGGGTCGACACCCTCGCGGGCGAGGTCCATTCGGGCATGTTCGGCGGCCCCGCCCCCGACGCCCTCGCCGCGCTCATCCAGATCCTGTCCTGCCTGCGCGACCCGAAGACCGGCGCCACGGTCGTCGACGGCCTGGACTGCGAGGGGACTTGGGAGGGCGTCGGCTACGACGAGCAGCAGTTCCGCACGGACGCCGGGGTGCTGGACGGCGTACGGCTGACCGGCACCGGAAGCGTCGCCGACCGGCTGTGGGCCCGGCCCGCCGTCACCGTCCTCGGCATCGACTGCCCGCCGGTGGTCGGCTCGGCGGCGGCCGTACCCGCGACCGCCCGCGCCCGGGTCAGCCTGCGCGTCCCGCCCGGCACGGACCCGGGCGCCGCCCGCGAGGCCCTCACCGCGCACCTCACGGACGCGGCCCCCTGGGGTGCGCGGGTGTCGGTCGAGACGGAGGGCACCGGCTCCCCGTTCCGCGCCGCCACCGACGGACCGGCGTACACCGCCCTCGGCACCGCCATGCGCGAGGTCTACGGCAAGCCCCTCGCCTTCCTCGGCCAGGGCGGCTCCATCCCCCTGTGCAACGTCCTCGCCGAGACCTACCCCCGCGCCGAGATCATCCTCATGGGCGTCGAGGAACCCCGCTGCCTCATCCACGCCCCGAACGAGAGCGTCGACCCCACGGAGATCGAGCACATGGCACACGTGGAGGCGCTGTTCCTACGGGAGTTCGCGAAGGCGCGCGCCAACTGACCGACCGGGAGAGGGGGTTCGTGCGGCGGTCCCCGCCGTGGAGGAGGCAGGGTGACGGAACGGGCGACGGAACTCGACCTGCTGCGGGCGCGGGTGGCCGAGCTGGAGGCGCAACGGGCGCGCGGGCCCCGGCACCCGGTCCGTTCGCTGGTCGCCGTACTGCTGGTCGTCCTCGGGTGTGTGCTCGCCCCGCTGGGCGTGGTGGCCGCGTGGACGGCGGACACGGTCGGCGACACGGACCGCTATGTCAAGACGGTCGCGCCCCTCGCCACCCAGCCGGACATCCAGGACGCCGTGGCGGGCCGGGTGACCTCGGCCGTGATGGACCACCTCGACCTCACCACCCTGCTGTCCGGCGTCGCTCCCGCCCAACGGCCGCTGCTGGAGAAGGCGTTGGGGGCGCTGGGCGGTTCCCTTGAGGACGCGGTCCGCGCCTTCGTGCACGACAAGGCGCGGGCCGTCGCAGCCTCCGACGCCTTCGCCAGGATCTGGAAGGACGCCAACCGGCGTGTCCACAGCACTGTGGACAAGGCCCTGACCGGCAGCGGCGGCGGTGCCGTACAGCTCGACGGCGGAGCGGTCACGCTCGACGTGGCCCCCGTCGTCGACCAGGTGAAACAGCGGCTGGTCGACGACGGGATGACGGTCGCCGGGAAGATCCCCGAGATCCACACGTCGATCACCCTCGTCAGGAACGACGACCTCGACGCCTACCGGAAGTACTTCCGCCTCCTCCAACTCGCCGGTTTCTGGCTGCCGTTGGTGGCCGTCCTCCTCGTCGCGGCCGGGGTACTGCTGGCGCGGCGGCGGCGCAGGGCGCTGGTCACGGGCGCGCTGGGCGTGGCCGCCGCGACGGCGCTGCTCGGCCTCGGGCTGGGGATCGCCCGCGCCCTGTATCTGGACGCGCTCCCGTCCGGGGTGTCACAGCCCGCCGCCGGGGCGGTCTACGACGCGCTGACCCGCTTCCTGGCCACGACCGTGCGGATGGTCGTGGCCCTGGGCGTCACCGTCGCCCTGGGCGCCTGGCTGACCGGACCGGGCCGGCGGGCCGGTCTCGTCCGGCGGCTGTGGATCTCCGGGATCCGGGCCGTGCGGGCCACGGCCGACGGGGCGGGGCTGAGCACGGGGCCGGTGGGACCGTTCGCGCGCCGGTACCGGGAGTGGATCGGCTGGGTGCTGGTGGGCGGAGCACTGCTGGCGTACCTCCTGTGGTCGCGTCCGACGGGGTGGGTGGTGGTGGGGCTGGCCCTGGCGCTGCTGTTCGCGCTGGCGGTGGTGGAGTTCCTGGCGGCGGAGCCGGAGGAGGGGCCCGAGGCCGCCCCGGGTATCACCCGAACGGCGTAACCCCCCTGGTGGCGGCGGTGCCAGGGCCGGATGGTCGAAGCACCGAAGCACCACGGACCACAGAGAGGTGGGGCACGGCCATGACGCAGCAGCCGCATTCGACACAGCAGCCGCACTCGACGGCCACCGGCGGCGAGGAGAAACCACCGGTCTGGAACGACACCGGTCAGCACACCGGCCGGCCCCAGGACGCCCGCGGCTACGGCCCGTCCCCCTCCGGCAGCGGCCTCGCGGTCGGCGGCGCCGTCTTCGCGGGTGTCCTGATGCTGATGAACGGTGTCATCGCCATCCTCCAGGGCATCTCCGCGCTCGCCAAGGACGACGTCTACACCCGCGTCGGCGACTACGTGTACAGCATCAACCTCACCGGCTGGGGTGTGATCCTCCTCTGTCTGGGCGCCGTGGGCGCGGTCACCGGCTGGGGCATCCTCAGGGGCATGAGCTGGGCCCGCGTCTGCGGCATCGTCCTCGCGAGCCTCAGCGCGATCCTCCAGTTCATGTTCCTGCCGTACGCCCCGATCTGGTCGGTCATCATGATCGCGGTCGACGTGTTCGTCATCTGGGCCCTGGCCGTCTACGACCCGAAGGCCTCCGGGGCACGCCAGTAGCCGCGGACAGCGGAACCGGTGGTGGGCGGGTCGGACGGGTCGGATCTGCCGGACGGTTCGGACGGGTCAGACGTGTCCGATGCCGCCCCCACCGAAGGAACCGCTCCTCCCGGGCAGCCAGCGCTGCCGCTTCTGGTCCTTTCCCGTTCTGCTTCCGGAGTGGTGGAGCTGGTACGGCATCAGCCGTTCCCGTTCCTCCGAGGCGACGGGCATCTCGTCGGGTTCCCGCATCTCGCGCATCTCGTGGACCGCGCCGGTGGCGGGGAGGTGGGGCTGCTCCTCGGGGAGCGGCCGGGGAAGTTCCTGGTCCCGGACCTTCATACCGAAATGTATGGCCCAGACCAGCGCGCCTGCGATCAGCAGGCCACCCAGGAAGGCTGCGGTCACGTCGAGTCCGTTGTGCGACGACGCGGCCAGCACCTCATACGCTGCCGTGCTCATACTCCGAGTATCACTCTTTGGGAGTGAATGTGGCGATCCGCTGGAGATAAGCGGTGACCTCCGCGGGGTCCTGGGCGAGCAGGGCCACGTGATTGTCGGGGCGGATCAGCACCAGGGCCGGACCCGTCACGCCGTACGCCCGCCGCGCATGCCCCTCGTGGTCGCGCAGGTCGCCGCCGTCCACCGTGAACGCCTGGATCAGGCCGTCGTGCTCGGCCGCCAACTTGCCCACCGATTCGGCGACTTCGGCGCCGAAGCCGAGCAGCGTGAACCGCGGGTCCGCGTACATCTGGAAGAGCCGGACCGGATCGCCCGAGGCGTCGAGGCACGGGGCGTCGGGGGCGCGGTCGCCCGGGCGCAGCACGTCCGGTTCGCCGGTGGTGGCCGGCGCGGCGAGGGAACTCCACGGATATCCGGTGCCCATCGGGGGCGCCGCGGCGACCTCGACGCCGGTGCCGGGTTCCTTGACCGCTTCGAGCACCTTGGCGAACAGCTCGGTGGAGACGCCCAGGGTCCAGGCGGCCACCGGAAGGCGCTCCTCCTCGTAAGTGTCCAGCAGCCCGGCGTCCGCCCGGCCGGTGGCCACCAGGGCCAGCTTCCAGCCCAGGTTGTAGGCGTCCTGGATGCCGGTGTTCATGCCGAGTCCGCCCGCGATGGGATGGACGTGGGCCGCGTCCCCGGCGAGCAGGACCCGGCCGACCCGCATCCGGTCGACCATCCGCACGTTGACCCGCCACACGGAGAGCCAGGTCGGGTCCGTGAGCGTGATGCCGGGCACGCGCGCGTGCCGGTCGAAGATCCGCTGGAAGCTCTCCAGTGACGGCGGCAACGGCTCGCCGTCCGCGTCGAGTTCGGGTCCCGCCTGGAACTGGAAGGAGTCCGTGCCGGGCATGGGGCACAGCATCACCCCGCCCTCGGGCGTGAACCACTGGTGCCAGGCGTCCCGTCCGATGCCCTCGGCCACCACGTCCCCGACGACCATCGACTGCTCCGGCTCGCTCGTCCCGTCGAACCTCACCCCCAGCGCCTTGCGCACCCGGCTGCGCCCGCCGTCGCAGCCGACGAGCCGGCCGGTCCGGACGCGCTCCCCACCGGCGAGGAAGGCGGTGACACCGTCCGCGTCCTGCTCGAACCCGGTGACCTCGGTGCCGGACTCGACGTCGACCCCGAACTCCGCGAGCCGCTCGCGCAGGATCCGCTCCACCTGCCACTGCCCTATGAGCACCCCTCGCTCGTACGGCGCGTCGGGCGTGGGGCGGGCGTCCGCGAGGCGGGCGGTGTCGTTGACGTACTCCCCGTCGAAGTACTTGCGGAAGGGCAGGTCCGTCGTGCCGGTGGCGAGCACGCGCTCGGTGACGCCCAGGTCCTCCAGCACTTCCAGCGTGCGCGGCTGGATGCCCTTGCCCCGGGACTCCCGGTGCGGGGCCGGTGCCGCGTCCACGATCCGCACCCCCACACCGCGCCTGGCCAGCTCGATGGCGAGCGTGAGCCCGGTCGGTCCGGCGCCCACGATCAGCACGTCCACAACGTCCAGAACGTCGTCGGTCATCTCGAATCCCTCTCGTCGTCGTTGTGCCAAGCGAACACCGAACCCGAAGAAAATGCAACCGGGTTTCAGAAGATTCTCGGACTCATTCATTTCTCGGTCTCGTTTGGTTCCGGGTCTCATCGTCTGGTAATGTGGCACGCATGGACGAACCCGCAGGCCTGCGCGAACGCAAGAAGGAACGCACCCGGAACCTCATCGCCCAGGAAGCCCTGCGCCTCTTCCGCGAGAAGGGCTTCGACGAGGTGTCGGTCGTCGAGGTCGCGGCGGCGGCCGAGGTCTCCAAGGCCACCCTGTTCCGGTACTTCCCGGTCAAGGAGGACCTGGTCCTGCACCGCTTCGCCGACCACCTCGGCGAAGCGGCCCGCGTCGTACGCGAACGCCCGCCGGCCCTGACTCCCACCGCGGCCCTGCGCGCCCACTTCCTGGACCGCCTCGCCGCCCGCGACCCGATCACCGGCCTCAACGACCACCCGGACGTGCTCAGCTTCATGGACCTGCTGTACGGCACCCCGAGCCTCCAGACCGGCCTGGTGCAGCGCTACCGGGTCCAGGAGATCGACGCGCTCGCGGAAGCACTCGCCGAGGCCGAGGCCGACGCGGGACCCGGCACAGCCGCCGACACGGCCGCCGGCACCGGCGGCTCCACCCCGCTCACCAGACGGCTCGCCGCCACGCACCTGATCGTCGTGCAGCAGGAACTCGGCAAGGAGAACTGGCGGACGATGGCCGCCGGACGCACCGCCGACGAGGCGTACGACGATGCCGTGGCGGAGGCCGAGCGTGCCTACGGCCAGCTCATGACAGGACTGGACACGGTGTAGCCGGCTACACCACGGATTCGGCACCCTGCTCCCCCGCGCCGCCCGGCGTCCGGTGCCAGCCTGGTGAGCATGGGTAAGACAGTGCGGCAGGCGACACGGGCGACGGTTCAACTGGCCAGAGGCGTGGCCATGACCCTCGGGACATATCTCTTCGTCACCGCGCTGCTGATCGCCGCCGTGGGGACGCTGTTCGTGGTCGGCGCCTGGATGCTGCCCGAGGTGGTGCTGCTGGTGCGCCGGATCGCGGGCGCCAGGCGGCAGCAGGTCGCGCGGTGGAGCGGGCGCGGGATCCCCGAGGCGTACCGGCCGCTGGACGGGCTGCCGTTGCGGGAGCGGTTCGTGGTGGCGGTGCGCGATCCCGGTACGTTCCGGGACCTGCGCTGGATGCTCGCCCAGTACGGGTACGGGCTGCTCGGACTGATCGCCGTCCCGCTGTGGATCGTGGGACTGCCCGTGGACGCCGTGCGGTGCGGGCTGCTGCGCCGCCGGGCGCTGGTCCTGCCGCTGCTCGGGCGGCTCGCCGACCTCGACGCGCGCTGGTCGACCGCCCTGCTGAAGCCGTCCCCGAACGCGCTGCTCACCGAGCGCGTCGAGGAACTCGCCGTGACCCGGGCCGGGGTGATCGCCGCGCACGAGGCCGAACTGCGGCGGATCGAGCGGGACCTGCACGACGGGACGCAGGCCCGGCTGGTGGCCCTGTCGATGCGGATCGGACTGGCGAAGCGGGCCTACGACCGCGACGGCGGCGGTGATCCCGAGGCCGCCCGGCGGCTGCTGGCGCAGGCGCAGGACCAGGCGGAGGAGGCGCTGACGGAGTTGCGGCACGTCGTGCGCGGGATCCACCCGCCGATCCTCACCGACCGCGGGCTGGCCGGTGCCGTACAGGCGCTCGCCGCCGGCAGTGGGCTGCAAGTCGCCCTGGATGTCGAGGAGTTGGCGACCGGTCCGCGTGCTCCGGCCGCCGTCGAGGCCGCCGCGTACTTCCTGGTCGCCGAGGCGCTCACCAACGCGGTCAAGCACAGTGGTTCGGAGCACGCGCAGGTGCGGCTGGCCCGGGTGCCGCACGGGCTGACGGTGTGCGTGCGGGACGAGGGGAAGGGCGGTGCCGAGGAGGCCGGCGGCACCGGACTGCTCGGGCTGCGCCGCCGGATCGCCGCCCTCGACGGGACCGCGTATGTGAGCAGCCCCGCCGGAGGACCCACGGTCGTCGCGGCGGAGCTGCCCTACACCTGGTGATCAGGCCTGGTGGAACGGTCAGTTGGAGAAGTAGATGTACTTCCAGCCGCTGTACGTCGTCGAGTTGACGCTGTCACCGGACGAACCGTTGATGTACGCGGCCCGGATGCGGGCCTTGATGCCGGACTGGCCGGGCGCGCCGAGGTTCACCGCGACCTTGCCGTTGGTGCCGAGGCCGAAGTACTCGGAGTCGGAGTCGTACCAGCGGCCGTCGTAGTAGACCTGAAGGTCCAGCCGCTCCTGGCGGTTGGGGTAGTAGGTCATCGTGGTGGTGAAGATCGGCGCCGAGTTCTTGTGGAACCAGTAGTACGACGTCGAGCCGATCTTCGCCGTCTTGTAGTGCTTGCTGATCGCGGTGGAGATCCTGACCTTCGCGTACGCGTTGACCTTCACGGTCTTCGAGGCGTAGCGGGCGTCACCGGCGAAGACCGCGGAGACGGCCGTGTCGCGGGTCATGTCCACGGTCACCGTGAGGTTGCCGCTGGAGTTGACCTTGCCGGTCTTGACCAGCTTCTTCGGCTTGTCGCCGCCGAAGGGGTCCGCGTAGATCGCGACCGTGCGGTTCTTGTAGGTCTTGCCGAGGTGCGCGGTGAACTTCACGTCGGCGCCGTACGCGTACAGCTTGCCGTTGTTGTTCAGGCTCAGGCTCGTGGCCGCGCGGGACACGGAGACCTTGTCGGAGGCGCTGACCGCCGCGTGCGCCGGGTCGCCCGCGTAGGCCACCTTGTAGGTGACCGTGCCACCGGCCGGCGGGGTGTCCGCGAAGGAGTAGGTGCCGTCCGTCTTCACCGTGACGGCGGGCAGCGCCTTGCCCTTCGGGGACTCCAGGTCGGTCCGGGTGACCTGGAGCTTCACCCCGGCGGGCAGCGCGACCGCCGCCGACAGCCTGCCGGTGACGGTGAGCTTCTTGGCGCGGGGCGCGGAGCCGGGGGCGTTGACCGTGAGGGTCGGGACGTTCTTCTCGGGGTCGGTCAGCGCCTTGAGCGTGTAGCCGCCGCCGGACTTCCCGGCCAGCACGAAGATCCGCGAGTTGTCCGGGGCCCAGGTCAGGTCGGCCGCGCCGTAGGAGCCGATGTCGTACGTGCGGATCGCCTTCGTGGCGTTCGGCCGGTACGTCGCGATCGTGTTGCCGTTGACCTGGGCGACCGTGCCGTCCGGGGCGATGTCGGCCTGCTGGCCGGACGGGTAGGAGCCGGCCGCCGTGAACTTGCCGTCCGCGTAGGCGTCCCGTACCGAGCCGTTGACCAGCACCTGGTCGGCGCCCGCGACGAGGTCGATGTCGCCGATGCCGTTGTTCAGCGTGTAGTCGCCGGAGTACCAGGCGGTGAGCGCGGGGGTGCCGCTCGACACGTCGACCACGGCCATCGAGTCGGTGGAGATGCCGGTCTCGCCGATGGCCAGCAGGCCGGGCCGCTGCGGGTCGGTGTCCAGCAGGGCCTGGCCCCAGATGCCGATGGAGGTGCCCTCGGTCGGGAACTGCGCCATCGTCACCGGGTCGGTGGTGCCCGCCGGGTCCACCGCCGGGTCCACGGAACCGATGTCGCCGTCCCACTGGTCGCCGTAGCTGAACCACACCTTGCCGCCGGCGAACGCGATGTGCCGCGGGCCGGTGTCGGTGGGGATCGCGTAGCGGGTCTTCACGGCGAGGGTCGCCGCGTCGATCGCCACGATCTCGTGGGTGTTCTGCACCGCCGCGTAGACGGTGGCCCCGTCCTCGGAGACGGCCAGGTCGGAGACGCCGCCGATGCCGGCGACCGAGGCCAGGACGTTGCCCGAGTAGTCGGTGGCCGTGACCCGGCCGGTCGAACTGTCGCCCACGAACACCCGCTTGAGGGCGCCGTCCGCGACCAGGCCGTCGGGCGAGGTCACGGTGGCGGTGGCCGCCGAGGCCGTACCCGCCGCTACGACGCTGAGCGCCGCCGAGCCGAGAAGAACCGCGAGCGCTGTCGCGGTGGAGATGCTGCGCATCCGCACGTGCTGTTTCCCCCCACATGGAAAACCGGTCGGCAGACCGGGAGTTGAGAGCGCCGCGCAGCACCCGGGCGTGACCGCGGATGAGAGACGCGGTGACGCGCGGGGCGCGGCTGCTGTGTGCAGCGTATGGCATGCCTGTGACAGGTGGGAAAGGGATTAGTTCTGGTGGACGCTGTCACGGCCCGGGCCGCCCGACAGGACGTCCCGGCCGGTGCCGCCCCACAGGGTGTCGTTGCCGGAGTTGCCGTACAGGGTGTCGTTTCCGGCCCCGCCGTAGAGGGTGTCGTTGCCCGTGCCGCCGTAGAGGAAGTCGTTTCCGGCGCCGCCGAGGATTCTGTCGTCGCCGCTGCCGCCGGTCAGGCTCTGGCCGCCCGCGCCGCCGGTGATCCGGTCGTTGCCCGCGCCGCCGTCGGCCGCGTCGCCCGTGGTGGTGATCGTGTCGTTGCCGTTGCCGCCCTGCGCGATGGTTCCGGCACCGGCGTGGAGGGTGTCGGCGCCGTTCTCGCCCCAGCCCACCGAGTACGTGCCGAGGGTGAGCGTGTCGTCGCCGGTGCCGCCCGAGACGTAGGAGCCGTCGACGCGGCCGTCCTCGGTGTACTTGTCGGCGCCGGCGCCCAGGTCGGCCGAGGCGAAGTAGTACGTCTGGTTCGTCCTGTTGTGGTAGGTGAGGGTGTCGTTGCCGTCGCCGAGCGTCAACTGCACGGTGGGGTAAGGGTCCTGGCTGTCGTAGGTGGCGACCGTGCAGGAGACCTTGGTGTGGTCCGAGGCGGTGGGGTACGCGCAGCCGGTGCCGGGCCTGATGGTGACGACGTCGTCGATGACGTAGGTGATGGTCGAGAGGTCGGTCGTCGACGCGGTGACGACCGCCTTGTTGGTCTGTCCGGCGGCGGCCGTGTAGACGACCTCGTTGCCGCCGTTGCCGAGCGCGGCGGTGGCCGGGGCGGTGGCCGCGCCCGCGGCCGGGGCGAGGAGCAGCGGAGCGGCCAGACCGGTGCCGAGGGTGAGGGTCAGGGCCAGCAGGCGAGTGGCGGAACGAGTGGCGGAACGCGTGGGCATCGCACAACCTCCGTGAAGCGTAGGGGAGTTGGCGGAATCCGAGGAGTTCGGGTTCCGGCACCACCTCTGACCCGGCCGCACGGGGCTTGGTTGTGCGGCTTTTCGCACGGGTGTCCCGCAGGTCCGAATCGTCACCCGCGCTTCCGCGCGAATTCACCGGATGGCCCGACGATCCACGACAACCATCGCTAATGGCTAGGGAGTTCGGGCCAGTTCCGTCGTGTCCCGGCGGAACGCCCACCGCAGTTCCGGCTCCGTCGCGAAGTGGAAGACACGGCGCACGGGCGGGGTGCACAGCGCGGTCACCGCCGCGGCGGCGGCCAGGGTCACCACGATCTCGCCGAGGGGGCCCCGCACCCACGAAGGGTCGTACCAGCCCCAGGACTTGGCGCCCTGGGCGAGGAAGCCGTGCAGCAGATAGCCGTAGAGGGTGCCCGCGCCCAGGGCGGTGAACCAGGTGCGGCGGCGCGGCACCCAGGCCAGGAAGCAGGCGACCAGGAGCGTCGAGCAGGCGAAGAGGGCCAGGGTCATCAGGGGCCCTTCCCAGTCGGGGACGCCGAGTTGGTCGGCGCTCGCGTTGTGGAAGAGCCAGGCGTAGTCGAAGCGCGGCACCGCCCAGTACGCCACCGCGAGCGCGCACCCGACCACCGGAAGGGCCAACTGCCGTACCTCGGGCCGCCGTACGAGCTGGAAGTGCTCCGGCCGCAGACGGAGACCGAGCACGAAGTACGGCAGGAACTGGAGCACGCGCTGGAGATCGAGGTCGTCGCCGATGGAGGGGGAGAGCGTCGCCAACATCGCGACGGCCAGCGCGAGCGGCAGCGGGTGGCGGAGGTGGTTCCACAGCGGGGTGGTCAGCCGCCAGACGAACAGGGCGGCCAGGAACCACGTCAGATACAGCGGGTCCAACAGGCTGATCGCGCGGTCGGGTTGGTGGTCGGTCCAGCGGGTGAAGAGCGTGTACGCCGTCTCGAAGAGGACGTACGGCACCACGACCCCCGTGACCAGCCGCCCGATCTGGGGAGGGGTGGCGCGGAAACTCCGGGAGAAATAGCCGGAGACGACGATGAAGGCCGGCATGTGCACCGCGTACACCAGCGTGTACAGCGCGGTGACGCCGCGGCTGCCGGAGCGCAGCGGTTCCCAGGCGTGGCCGATCGCCACCAGCACGATCGCCAGGTACTTGGCGTTGTCGAAGAAGGGGTCGCGCTGCTTCCCGGGGACGGGTCGTGCCGTGCCGGTGGCGGGTCGTGCCGTGCCGGTGGCGGCGGGCGGTCGTACGGGGGTCTCGGCGGAGGCGGTGGGAGAAGCGCGCATCCCGCTCGCCTCACCGCCTTCCCGCGATCCAAACCCCCGCCTTCGTGTGACCCGCGCGACCCGCGCCACGAGCGTGACATGCCCGCCGCTCAGCCGAAGCGGCCCGCCACGTAGTCCGCCGTCCGGGTGTCCTTCGGGGAGCCGAAGACGTCGTCGGTGGCGCCCACCTCCACGATCCCGCCGGGCGTGCCCTGTTCGGCGAGGAAGAACGCGCACTGCTGGGAGACGCGGGCGGCCTGCTGCATGTTGTGGGTGACGATCACCACGGTGACCTGACCGGCCAGTTCGTGGATGGTCTCCTCGACCCGGCGGGTGGAGGTCGGGTCGAGCGCCGAGCACGGCTCGTCCATCAGCAGCACCCGGGGGCGTACGGCGAGCGCGCGGGCGATGCACAGCCGCTGCTGCTGGCCGCCGGACAGCGCGCCGCCGGGCTGGCGCAGCCGGTCGCGGACCTCTTTCCACAGGCCCGCCCGGGTCAGCGACTCCTCCACCAGCTCGTCCTTCTCCCGGCGGCTCGCCCGCGTGCCGGTCAGCCGCAGACCGGCCACCACGTTGTCGTAGATCGACATCGCGGGGAACGGGTTCGGCTTCTGGAAGACCATGCCGATACGGCGGCGGGCGTCCGTCAGGCGCCAGGAGGCGTCGTAGATGTCCTCGCCCTCGAAGAGCACCTCGCCGCCGAAGGCCGCCGAGGGGATCAGCTCGTGCATCCGGTTGAGGGTGCGCAGGAACGTCGACTTGCCGCAGCCGGACGGTCCGATCAGCGCGCTGACCTGGCCCGCGGGCATGGTCAGCGACACCTGCCCGAGCACCTGGTGGGTGCCGAACCAGGCCGAGACGGCACGGGCTTCGAGGGTCGCGGGGGCGGCCGTCGGGTCGCCGGCGGCGGGCAGGACGGCGGTGTCGGTCAGGGTCATGTCGGGTTCCCTCGGTTCACAGCAGGTTCGGCAGCAGTTCGGTGGTGCGGGTGGCGACCTGGAGGCCCAGGACCGCGACCAGCGGGGCGAAGACGATCCACGTCTGGTGACGGCCCCAGCGGTGCCAGGCCCATACGGCCGCCACGGCGGCCAGCAGCAGCGCCTGCAACCACATCACCAGCGGCCACGGCACGCCGTCGGGACGGGCCAGCGGCTCCTCCGCGCCGGGCAGGGTGCCGGAGCGGATCACCGCGGCCGGCGTCTGGAAGGCGGTCGAGACCAGGTCGGCGTCCACGCGCAGCACGCCGGACGGCATGAAGTGCGGGCCGGTGGCGGTGACCAGCACCAGCCGCCCCTTGCCCGCGGCGAGCGGGTCGGGCGCCGGGTCGCCGGCCCGGCGGACGTCGGTGACCTGGTAGTGCGCCGTGCCCTGCCCGGTGGTGACGGTGAACGCGACCCCGGCGCGCAGCTCGGCCAGCCGCCCGAACGGGCCGCCGTAGGCCGCCGCCCGGCCCATCAGCACACTGGTGCCGGACTGGCCGGGGAACGGGGTGTCGCGGCGGTGGCCCGGACCGTCGGCCAGGACCGTGGAGTCGGTGCCCTCCAGGACGACCTGGCTCAGCCCCAGGGACGGGACACGGATCAGGGCGACCGGCGTGCCGGGCGCGAGGAGCCTGCCCTGCTGGTCGGTCTGGGACACCGGGGCGGTGCCCAGGGCGAGTTGCCCGCGCAGCTCGTCGAACGCGGCGTGCTGCGCGGAGTGTTCCTGGGCGCCGCTGAACACGAGCAGCTGCGCGGTGATCCCGAGCAGCAGCGCGGCGAGGCTGAGCAGGCCGCCGCGCGCGAGGTGGCGGACGGCGGTGACGCTCCGCGCGGTCCGTATGCCCCAGGCGCTTCCGACGCGGGGGCGCGGCGCGGCCGGGGTGGGCCTGACGGGGGTGGCGACGGTCACGGCGGCCCGCCTCCTTCGCGGTCGGGGCCGGTCGGCGGCGGCCGGGGAGACGGTGGTGCGCCTCCCCGGCCGCGCGGTCGACTCGGCCTGGATCAGGTGGACTTGATGGTGAAGTTGGCGCCGGACTTGGTGTTCACCGTCGTGGAGCCCGCGTAGTAGGCGTGCAGGGTGTGGTTGCCCCGGCTCAGCCTCGGCAGCGTGAGGGTGACCTTGCCGCCGCTCAGCGTGCCGGTCGCGATGATCCGGCTGCCCTCGTAGATCCGCACGGTGCCGGTCGGCGTGGTGCCGGTCGCGGTGACCTTGACGGTGACCTTCGCGCGGGCCGTGTGGCCGATCGAGGCGGGCGCCGTCTTGGAGACCGCCGCCGTCGCCTTGGTGATCTTCAGGGAGACCGTCGCGGAGGACGCGTTGAGCTTGGTCGCGCCGCCGTAGGACACGGTCAGGCTGTGCGTGGCGACCTTGAGGTGGTTCGACACGTTGACGGTGACCTTGCCGGAGCTGTTCAGCGTGCCGGTGCCGACGACCGTCGAGCCGTCCTTGACGGTGACCTTGCCGCCGGGGACGACACCGTGCGTGCCGGTCACGGTGACCGCGACCTTCGGGGTCGTGCCGTACGCGGTGGTGGCGGTGGTCGCCTTGGTGGTGCTCGCGTACTTGACCGCGCCGGTCCAACTCGACGTCGAACCCGTGCCGTTGAGGTTGGCGGCGGAGACCGAGGCGCTGTACGTGCCGACGGCCAGACCGCTGAAGGTGTACGACGTGGTGGTGGCCGCCAGGTCCTTGACGGCGACGACGGCGCCGTCCGCGTCGGTCAGCGTGACGCGGTAGTCGGTGACCGGGAGACCGGTGGACGCCGGGGCGGTCCAGGCCAGCTTCACGCTCGCGTCGCCGAGGGTGGTCTTCAGGGTGGGCGCGGCGGGCGTCGACAGGTCGACGCCGGACTCCTCCAGGCCGCCCAGCTTGGCGTGCTTGGCCAGGTTGATCGAGCCGTTGTACGACTCGTTCATGAAGCCGAAGGACGAGATGACCGACTCGGCGCTGTCGGAGGCGAGGCCCGCCTCGTGGGTGCCGCTGGTGACGAAGACGTCGTAGAGCGCCTTGTCGAAGAAGATGCTGGTCGTGTCGATCGCGCGGCTCGGGACGACGTTGTAGACATCGCGGCCGAAGGTGGAGTTCTCGTAGTAGCCGCTCACCGGGGTGAGCTTGCCGTTGACCGTGGTGACCGGGCTGGTCGCGCCGCTGTCGCCGGGCAGGACGACGGAGGCGAGGTGGCCGCCGGCGGTGGCCGCGGTGGTGCTGTAGTCGGGGGAGACGCCGTTGTTCTGGGCGATCCAGCTGCCGACCGAGAACGGGACGAGCGCGCCGTCCTCGGTGAGGGCCGCGTTGCCCTGGTTCTCCTGGACGACCGGGATGTCCGCGGAGATGGTGGCGTCGGTCAGGCCGATCGCGGCGAGGAAGAACTTCCGGGTGCCGGAGCCGCTCTGCGGGATCTTCGGGTGCACGGTCTGGCCGTTCACCGTGGTGAGCTGGCCCGCGTAGATGTCGTGCAGCTGGGCCACCGTCAGGGTGTTCAGCGCCGTGCCCTGCACCGCGACGCCGACCGCGTCCCGGGCGAAGGGGATGTAGGTGAGGGCGCTGCCGGAGGTGGACGGACCACCGGAGGAACGGGCGAAGTCGATCTGGCCCTTCACCGCGACACCGGTGCTGTTCGGGTACTTGTCGCCGGTCAGCGCCATGCTGAGGGCGATCCGCCCGTTGCCGGAACCGTTCGGGCGCAGGAACGCCGGGCCGCCGGAGCGGGTCGTGATGGTGGACGTGGTGGAGCCGGTGCCGGGCTCGATCGCGTCGTAGGAGGCGATACCGGCGCCGTCCGCCGTGACCGCGGTGGCGGCGTAGCTCGTGCCGTTCACCGTGTCGCCCGCGAGGGCGTTCAGCACGTCCTGGGTGGTGTCGGAACCCACGCCGACGAGCTGGCGGAAGGTCCCGGCGGGGGTGGGGTCGGCGGACGCCGGGCTCGCCAGAGCCAGCGTGCCGGACACCACGGCGGCGGCGACCATGGCCGCCGAAAGGCGCGTTCTGCGCATTGCGGTTCTCCAGGGAGAGATGGGTGAGGCGGATCTGGCAGGGTTGGTACAAGCCGCCCGCCCCGACTGCCTTTCGGGGCGGACGGCCGTTCATGGGGGGCGCCCCTTTAGGGGCGCGGGGCTGCATTAATTTGCGGCTCCGCCGCGTGGGCGCGACCAGCCACGACGCGCCCGCAGTCGACGAAGCACCTCCGTGGCGGAGCCGATCGACACCCGCCCGCCACCGGCGAACGGCGCGCCAACACCCGCTACAGCTCCGAGCGCCGCCCCCACCGGGACGGCATACCGCAGCGGACTCGCCGGGTCGGCAGGCGTGGTGCCCGCCGCTGTCGTCTCCACGGCCTTGCCGCCGTCGTACGACGGCGAGTCACTCGGTACGACACCGGCCGCGGACGGCGTGGTGTCGCCGGCCGGCCCGCCGGAGACGAGGCCGCTGGACCCCTCCCCCGTGCCGATCGTCTCGCTGCCGCTGCTGGAGCCGGCCGTCCCCGTGTCGCCCGAGCCGCCGCCGCTCGCGGTGCTCGGGCCGGTGTAGTGGAGCAGCGCGGTCGCCGTGTGCGCCGCGGCGGTACGGAACTTCGTGGGCAGCGGGGCGTAACCGGCCGGGAGCAGGCCCGGGTCGGCGCCGCTGACCTGGCCGCTGCCGGCGGTGTAGCGCAGCAGGGCCGCGTAGTCCTTGCGGGCGGCGGCGTCCAGGGAACCGGGGCGGACGGCCGCGTAGACCAGCTCGGCGAGCGGGTAGGCGGTCCTGGCCGTGGTGGACGCGGGGGTGATCTCGGCGACCGGGCTGCCGGTCGCGGTGCTCGCGGCGGCGGTCAGCGAAGCGGCCGTGGGAGCCACGAACCTGCCCGCGCTGTTGCGCAGTCTGGCCGTCTGGAGCCCGTACCGGGCGGCCGAGGCCGCGTCCGTCACGGTGATCACGAACCGGGAGCCGACGACCTGCGGACCCGGGCTCTTGAACACGGGCGGGTTGGCCAGCGCGTCCCAGGTCGACTTCCACAGGGTGTCGGCGCGGCGGGTGTGCAGGGCGCCGGAGTGCATGTCGTCGACGTACGGGTGGAAGTCACCCATGCACTGCTTGTCGGTGGCGCCGGTGCCCGGCGGGATCGTGCACCACGGGTCGCTCTTCGGGAAGTCGTCGGAGTGCGCGGGGTCGAAGGCGATACCGGTCGGGTTCACGTCCGCGTTGGTGGAGTAGTACGGGTTGACGCGCATCCCGTAGTCGTCGGAGACACCGCCGAGGAACTGGCGGGCGTCCTTGTCCGACATGATCCACTGCCACAGGGCGCGGGCCGTGTCGCTGTGGCCGAGCGCGGTGATCAGATCGGTGTCGGTGGAGGGCGTCTCGGCGACCGAGAGATACGCGAACTGCGGGTTCAGGGCGATGAATTCGGGGTCGCTGGCCAGACCCGCCGGGTTGTTCCTCGCCCAGCCGTAGCCCTTGGCGGCGGTACCGCTGAGCACCGCGCCCCAGGGGGAGTTGCGGTACGACTCGGTGAGCAGCTTGGCGACCAGACGCGGGGTGAGATCGATGGACTCGACCTTCGTGCCGTCGAGTTTCTGGACCGACTCCGGGGCACCGGACTTGGCTCTGCGTTCGATGGTGAAGCCGATGACGGCTCCGGACAGGGCGACCGGTGCGTACGACGTCGTACCGGAGGGTGCTGTCGTGCCGTCGTCGGCGCCCAACGCGCGGGTGGTGAAGGCGAGTCCGGAGGTGCCGTCGGCGGTGAGCCGGGAGCGGGTGTCGGGCTCGCCGAGTTCGGTGTAGCCGTAGACCGTGCCGGTCGGGCACAGGGCCGCCTGCCAGCTGGTCATCGCGTCGGCGACGAGTTCGCTGCCGGTGGTGGCGCGTTCCTTCGCGCCGAGCGCGCAGTTGGTGCCGACCGTGTTGAAGTGCAGCGGGATCGCGACGCGGTTCTTCCAGTTGGTGGAGGAGACCGGGGAGCCCGCGTTGACCTGGCTCTGGTCGGCGTACGGCTTCCCGTCCAGGTCGAGATGGCCCTGCGGGACGATCACCAGCCAGCAACTCCGGGGCTTGGTCACGCCGTTGGTGGTCACCGGGGTGCCGCAGCCCAGGTGCGGGGCCTCGTTGGCGGTCTGGATCTCGAAGTACTCCTTGCCGGTGCCGTCGGCGCCGGTGCGGGCGAAGTCGATCTCGTTGGTGGTGTTGCGGTTGAACAGGGCGTTGTTCTGGGTGCCGCTGGTGATGACCGTGCCGTCGACCGACTTGAAGGGGACCTCGCCGGGGGCGTTCGGGTTGGCGGCGCCGTACCGGTTGTCCTGGCCGTAGTTGGTGGGGTCCGCGCTGTAGAAGACCTTGCGGGTGTCGTCGTAGTCGTTGCCGGGCCAGCTGCCGCGGTCGGTGGTCGGGGAGGCGCCGTACTGGCACTGGGTGCGGGAGGGGCCCGGGTTGGCGGGCACGGTGCCGTCGTCGTCGCCCCAGCACTGCATGATCTGCACGTAGTCGGTGTCGAACAGCGTGCCCGCGAACGTGGTCGCCGTGCCGCCGGTCCAACTCACCGTCACCGCCTGGCTGGTGAGGTGGGTGGTCTGGTCGACGGTGAACTTCATGTCCTTGAACTCGCCCCGCCCGGCGACCGTCACGGCGGAACCGGTCGCCGTCGCGGCCGTGGCGGGCGGCGCGGTCTGCCCCACGGCGAGCCCGACGAGGGCGCCGATGGCGGCGCCGGCGAGGAGCCGGACCAGGAACCTTCGCCGCCGCCGCGGCGGATGCGCTGTCGGCGGGTGCGGGTCGGGGATGGCGGTCATCGCGAACTCACCTCGTCCTGGCGGTCGTCGGTGCGGGAGGAGATCAGGCGGGAGGCGATCGACGGGAGGAGCAGCAGGCCGAGGATCAGGATGGCGGCGAGCAGCATCAGGGTCTGGGTGGTGGTCCAGCCGTGTGCGGCGGAGACGGCCACCGGCTGGGCGAGGGCGATCGTGCCGTCCGCCGCGGTCGCCGCGCTCCCGGTGCCCGTGCCCGAGCCGGTTCCGCCGGAGGCGGTTCCGGTGCCCGTGCCGCCGGAGGTCAGGGCCTGGCCGGTGTCCGGGTCGACGGACGGTTGCGCGGAGCCGCCGCCGGTCGTGTCACCGGTGGTCGTGCCTCCGGCCGAGGTGCCGCCCGTGCTGCCGCCGGAGGTGCCGGTGCCGCCCGAACCACCGCTGCTGGACGTCGACTTGGCGCCGCCGCTGCCCGTCGTGCAGGCCGTCGCGCCCTGCTTGTCGCAGGCCGACGGGTACGGCGCGGTCTCCGCCAGCTTGTTGCGGCCGTCCGTGGTGAACGTCGGGTTGTTGCAGTTCCTGATGTTGATGTTCTGCGTCTGCACGCCCGGGATACGGCGGATCTGGTCGAAGCCCGCCTGCACCAGGTTGATCGGGAGGGGCGAGTAGCCGAGGGAGGGCGCCTGTTGCTGGCCCTGGCACATGAAGTAGTAGGAGAAGGCGCCCAGCGTCTTGCCCTTGGTCTTCGTGAACGTGCCCTGCACCTTCAGCGGCAGGATCATGTACGAGTAGCTGGAGAGCGGGTAGTTGCGCCGGTCGGTGTCGTTGTAGACGCCGTTGAGCTGCTGGGTGAGGTAGTCGGCGGACGACTTGTCCGTGTTGATCTTCGCCTTGAGGAGCGAGACCGCGACGTTCTGCGGGGTCGGTTCGGTGTAGTAGCCCGCGTGGTTGAGGACCTTCGCCACCGGATAGTGCGCGTTGAGGGCGTAGGAGTAGTTGACGTAACCGATCGCGCCCTCGCCGTAGTTCTGGGCGATGTAGCCCGCCACGCCGAGGTCGCCGGACTGGGCGATCATCCCGGAGACGGTGGGGTAGTAGGAGGTCTGGCCGCAGGCGCCCGAGCGGCCGACCCTCGCGCAGT
The DNA here is from genome assembly GCF_044768565.1 of Streptomyces sp. NPDC091280. Lineage (NCBI taxonomy): Bacteria > Bacillati > Actinomycetota > Actinomycetes > Kitasatosporales > Streptomycetaceae > Streptomyces > Streptomyces sp. NPDC091280. The sequence goes on along the minus strand of NZ_JBIVUZ010000003.1, from coordinate 250,773 downwards.
ACGCGTTCCACAGGGACTTGTGCTGGGCCGCCATCCACATCGTGAACTGGGCGGTGGAGCCGGAGCCGTCCGAGCGGACGACCGGCACGATGGTGCGGTGCGGGAGCTGGAGTCCCGGGTTGTCGGCCTTGATGACCGGGTCGTCCCAGGTCTTGACGGCTCCCGTGAAGATCTTGGTGACCACGGCGCCGGAGAGGCGGAGGTTGGTGACCCGCTTGCCGTTGACGGTCAGGTGGTACATGAAGACCGTGCCGCCGGCCACGATCGGCATGTAGGCGTACGAGCCCGAGCCGGGGCGTTCCGCCGCGCTGCCGTCCGTGGGATGGGTCTGGAACGGGATGTCCGACACCGCGAAGTCCACCGTGCCGCTGAGGAATTGGCGGCGGCCGTCGGAGGAGCCGGTGCCGGCGTAGCTGATCCGCATGCCGTACTGGTTGACGGCACGGCGCCACTCGTCGACGGCGTTCTCCGCCCAGGTGGAGCCGGCGCCGGCGATCGGCGTGTAGCTGTCGGCTGCGGCCGGCCCGGCGAGGGGGCCTGCCAGGAGGGCGACGAGGGCGGTGAACACGGCGCCGAGGGTTCCCAGCGCCCGTATCGAGCGGGGGAGGGTGAGATGGCTGGGCATCAGTCGGTCTCTCCGGGGGCGGGGGTGGGGGTGGGTGCGGGCGCGGCTTCTTCGGCCTCGGCTACGCCGTCGGCAGCGATGTCGTTCCCACCCGCACCACCCGTGACAGTCGCGTTGTCGGGTGCGGGTGGCCCCTGTGGGGCGGGTTCGCCGTCGGCGGCTGCGGGTCGCCTCTGCGGGGCTGCATCGCCGTCGGCGGCTGCGGGTGGCTCGTCGTTTCCGGGTGCGCCCTCCGTGTCGGCTTCGCCGCCACTGCGGGCGCTGGTTGTGGCGGGTGCGCCGTGGGCGGGTGCGGGTTGCCTCTGTGGGGCTGCATCGTCGTGGGCGGGTGCCGGTCGACCCTGCGGGGCTGCATCGCCGTCGGCGGCTGCGGGTGGCCCCTGTCGGGCGGGTTCGCCGTCCTCGGGTGCCGGTCGTCCCTCTGAGGCCGCGTCGCCGTTGGCGGGTGCGGTGCGTTCAGGTGTGGGGGGTGGCGTCGTTGTCGGTGGCTCGTGCGGGGCGAACAACGACAGGCCCGGGGAGTGGAGTTCGGTGAAGCGGAGGGTGTCTCGGTGGGAGGCTCTCGCGGTGCGGCGGGCCTGGGAGCGGGACTGCTGGCCGGGGCCCCGGCCACCGATCACCCGGGCGATCACGAACAGGATGAGGACCAGGGCCATCAGGACCGCCGCCGCTCCGAAGCCGCGGGCGATCATCGCGGGTTCGGGGGAGCGGACGAAGCTGAAGACCGCGAGCGGGAGGGAGATCATCGGGCCGTGCAGGGGGTTGTAGTTGGTCGCGGCGGTGAAGCCCGCGGTGAGCAGGACCGGGGAGGTCTCGCCGATGCCTCGGGCCGTGCCGAGGATGACCGCCGTGGCCAGGCCGGAGCGCGCGGTCGGCAGGACCACGTGCCAGACCGTTCGCCAGCGGGGCGCGCCCAGCGCCTCGGCCGCCTCGGTGAGCGTGCCGGGGACCAGCCGCAGGACCACGTCCGCCGCCCGGATCACGATCGGCAGCATCATGACGCTGATCGCGAAGCCCGCCGCCAACCCGGACTTCTCCATGCCCAGTTGGAGGACCCACACCGCGTAGACCATGAGGCCGGCCACGATGGACGGCAGCGCGGTCATCGCCTCGACGATCGTGCGGACGAATCGGGAGAACCGGCCGGGGATCTGGTTGAGGTACACCGCGCAGGCCAGGCCCAGCGGGACGGTGATCAGCAGCGCGATGGTGATCATCAGCAGGGTGCCGACCATCGCGTGGGCGATACCGCCGACGCCCAGCGGGTCGAGCGGGCCCGCCGCCTGCATGTCCTGGTGGAAGAAGTTGAGGTAGGTGAGCGCCTCGCGGCCCCGCCAGAGGGTGAAGCCGACGACCAGGGCGAGGGCGCAGAACAGGAGGGCCGCGGCCGTCCACAGCACCACCGTCATCACCCGGTCGCGTACCGCCTGGCCGTTCTCCTCCAGGCCGGTGAGTACGGCGTAGACGCAGAGGAAGACGGCGTACCAGGTGACCGCGAAGCCCAACGCCCCGGAGAAGGGGGCCAGTTCGCCGAACAGGAGCACGCTCACGCACAGGCCGGACACCGCGGCGCCGGACAGGGCCAGTACCCCGGAGCGGGTGAGGCCGCCGATCCGCCGCGGCACGTCCGGGAGTTGGGGGGCCGACGACTCCGACTGGGGGGTAATCGCCGCTTGTTCCACGACTGTCATCTCATGCCTCGCTCTGCGCGCCGGACCGGGAGCGGGCCGCGATCGTGGAGGCGGTGAAGTTGACCGCCAGGGTGAGCAGGAACAGCGCCAGGCCCGCCGCCATCAGGGCCGACATGCCGAAGGTGGACGCGTCGCCGTAGTGCAGGGCGATGAGGGAGGAGACCGAGTTGGAGCCCGTCTGGAGGATGTGCGGCTGGATCACGAAGACCGGCGAGATGATCATGTAGACGGCGATCGTCTCGCCCATCGCCCGGCCCAGCCCGAGCATCGTGCCGCCGATGATGCCGCCCTTGCCGTAGGGCAGGACGACCGCGCGGATCATGCCCCAGCGGGTGGCGCCGAGCGCGTAGGCGCCCTCGCGTTCGCCGGCCGGTGCCTGGGCGAAGACCTCGCGCATCACCGAGCACTGGATGGGCGCGACCATCAGCGCGACCACGATCCCGGCGACGAACGCGGACGCGGTGTAGACGCTCGCGGAGGCCAGCGGGTCGCCAGGGTGGGTGCCGTCGACCTTGAAGAGGGGGAACCAGCCGAACCAGTCGGACAGCCACCGCGACAGGCCGATCACGTGCGCCTGGAGGAAGAACAGGCCCCAGAGGCCGTAGACCACGGAGGGCACCGCCGCCATCAGGTCGACCAGGCTGACCAGGGTGCGGCGCAGGCCCCGTGGGGCCACGTCGGAGATGAACAGCGCGGTGCCGACGGCGAGCGGCACGCTGATCGTGACCGCCACGGCCGCGATCAGCAGGGTGCCGGTGAGGACCGCCGCGATGCCGAACTTGTGGACGTCCGGCTGCCATTGGGCCGTCGTCAGGAACGAGGGCCCGGTCGCGCGCAGCGCCTGCGTGGCCCGCAGGAGGAGGAACAGTCCTACGGCGGCCATGATGCCGAGGACGACGACCCCGGTGGCCGTCAACTGGTAGCGGAAGACGCGGTCGCCGAGCCCGCGGGCTGCCTGGGGCCGCCTGGGTGGCTGGTCGAGCACGGGTCTGTGGGGCTCCGTTCGGTCGGAGCCCTTCTGCGCGGACAGCACGTGTCCCTCCACCTGCGGAAACGAAACGAAACGAACGGAATGGATCGGTACGGAACGAGGCGCTTCGCGACTCCGTGGATGCCGCGCGGAGTGAGTCAATGGCCGGATTCTTGCCACGCAGCGCTTCGTATGTGGAGGATCAGTGAACGGGTCATGTCATTTCGGTGGGGCTGCTGTGGAGGAGGCGCCAACGAGGGCACTCCTGGAGGTTTTCGGGCACCTTGTCTCCTCCGGGCAACCTCGCGGGCCGGAACGCTGCCGGAGATCCCACAAGCGCTTGCCGCGCCGGTCGGGGCAGAGTCGGAGCCATGACCGACATCCAGGAAGTGCACTGCCGTGCCCGCCCGCGCCGCGCCCTGTGGGCGTCCGTGGCGTTCTCGGCGGTGGGCGCCGGGGCGTCGGCGGGGTGGGCGGCGTGGGCGGGGCGGGGGGCGTTCCACGGGCCCGGTGTGTTGTGGGTGCTCGGCGGTGGGGCCCTCGCGGTTCTCGGTCTCGGGGCGCTCTACCTGGTCACCGCCCGGGTCGGTGCCGACGCGCGCGGTCTGCGTTCACAGACCCTGCTGCGCCGCTGGAGCGCGCCCTGGTCCGAGGTCGTCGCACTGCGGATCCGGCTGAAGCGGAGCAGCGGTTCGCGGGGCGGGCAGGTCCGGCGCGTCGCTGTGCTGCTGCGGGACGGGCGCCGTCGCACGCTGCCCCTGCCGGTCGCGAACGGACCGTACGAACTCGACGTCTTCGAGGAGAAGTTGGCCGGTCTCCGGGCGCTGCATCGGCGCTACGGGGTCGGGGTCGAGGACTCGGCGGCCGGCTCCGTCCCCGTCGTGTCGGACCGCAGCGCCGGGCGCGGGTGGGCCCGGGCGGCGGTTCTGTGGTGTGCGGGGCTGCTGGTGGTGGCGGGGGTGGCCGCCGCGTTCGTGTCGGGCGCGGCGGCCGACCGGCGGGCCTGGCGCGCGGCCGTCCCGTGCGCCGCCGCCACCCCGGTCGCCCAGCGCGGCGAGTGCCTGACCCACACCTCGGCCGTGATCGCGCGGACCGACCCCAACCGGCCCAAGAAGTCCAGCTGGTTGTACTTCACCGACGACCGGCCGCTGCGGCGTCTTGAGGTCACGGTGGAGGCCGCCCAGGGGTTCCGCGCGGGTGACCGGGTCCAACTGACGTACTGGCGCGGCGAGGTGTGGACCGTCAGCGGGGCGCGGTACGTCTGGCACCGGCCCGCTCCGGACCCCGGCCTCCTGGCCCTCGTGTCGGCCGGGACCGCCCTCGCCGCCGGCTACCCCGCCGCGCTGACCGCGCTACGGCTGCGCGGGCGCCGGCTGCCCGACGACGAAGTCCTGCCCTCCCCCTTGCCGTTCGCGTTCGCCCTCGCCGCCACGGCCCTGTGGCTGCTGCCGCTGTGCTACCTGCACCCGACGACCCTGTTCGGCTCCGCCACCACGATCGCCTGGGCGGCGGCGGGCACGCTCGCCACCCTCGCGCTGCTGGCCCGGGCCTGGCACGCGACCGGGGTCCGGCCGGCCGACGAGGCCGAACGGGCCGTAGGGCGAGGCGGGTTGGCGGGGGAGGTGTTCGTCGTCGCGCGCTTCCTGGAGCACACCGACTACAACCCGTACGGCTTCGGCACGCACATCGCCCTCGGTGACGGGCCGCCCGCGGTGACCCCGGGCCCGGGGCGGTTCGCGGCCCGCCGGATCCCGGTGGAACGGCTCACCGTCAAGCGCGTACGGCGGGTCCGGGGCGGCGACGGCGAGACCGTGCCCGGCGACTGGCACATCGCCGAACTCGACGACGGGGGCCGCCCGGTGCGCCTCGCGGCGGCACCGGCCGACCTGACCCGCGTGCTGCGGGAGCTGACGGCGGTGCGGGAGGCGGCCTCGTAGCGCGCCGGTGCCGTACCGCCGGACGGCTCAGTCCTGCTTGGGGCCCGCCTGCTGGACCACCTCGAAGGTCCACAGCGTCGCGTCCGACGCGGCGGGCCTCGGGCGTTCGCCCTGGGCCGCGCCCTCCTGGGACTGGGACGCGCCTCGGTGCGCGGCCTGGCCCATGCCGGACATCCAGTTCTGGAAGTCCTCCTCGGCGCGCCAGCGGGTGTAGACGAGGTAGGTGTCGGTGCCCTCGACGGGGCGCAGCAGCTCGAACCACTCGAAGCCGTCCGAGCCGTCCACCGTGCCGGCCCGGTTGGCGAACCGCTTCTCCAGCGTCTCGCGCTGCTCTTCGGGGACGGTGAGTACGTTGATCTTGACGATGCTCATGGGGCCATTGTCCCAGCGCCCTCCCTCGGCCCGGTGAACTGGCCGGTCCTCCGGGGCGGTTGTGTGCCGAACGGCGTCACCGGCCGTCCTCTTTCGGGTGATCCGTGGACGGCATAACGGGCGTAACGTTTCCTCACTTCGGCCGCTGAGCTGCGTTTTTGCTGGTGGGAAAGGGAATTTGGCGCACGCTTTCGATTCGTGTCGCGCTCCCGGCCCGTTCTTGATCCGATCTACAGTCGTGCTCGCTCGTCCAAGATCACTTACGAACGAGGCGTGTGTGACCCACCGACTGCCCAGCGCGGCCCCCCTCTTGACGCCGTCGCGGACGGCCGTGCTTGAGGGCATCGCCGGTTTCGTCCCCCCGGAGGCGGTGGCGAACGACGCCCTGCCCGCCGCGTGGGGTGTCGACGACGCCTGGGTGCGCAGACGCACCGGCATCGGCGAACGGCGCCGCGCGGCACCCGGGGTGAGCACCGGCGACCTCGCCCTGGAGGCGGCCCACCGGGCCCTCTCGGCCGCCGGCCGGCCACCGGTCGACGCCGTGATCGTCGCCACCTCCACCCCCGACCGGCCGATGCCCGCCATGGCACCCCGGCTCGCCACCCGCCTCGGCCTCGGCGGACCGGCCGCCTGGGACGTCTCCGCCGCGTGCAGCGGATTCGTCTACGGCCTCGCCGCCGCCGTGGGCGCCCTGGCCTCGGGCTGCGCGGACCGGGTGCTGCTGGTCGCGGCCGAGGTGTACTCGACGCTCCTCGATCCGCAGGACCGTTCCACCGGCATCCTGTTCGGCGACGGCGCCGGGGCGGCCCTCCTGCGGCGCGGCGCACCGGACGAGCCCGGCGCGGTGCTCGCCCTCGACCTCGGCAGCGACGGCTCGGGCGAGGACCTCGTCCAAGTGCCCGGCGGCGGCGCGCTGGAACGCTCCCGCCCCGGCGAATTCGGCCCCGGGGACCGCTACTTCCGCATGCGGGGACACGACGTCTTCCAGCACGCGGTGACCCGTATGACACAGTCCGCCCACACCGTGCTCAAGCGCGCGGACTGGGCGGCCGAGGACATCGACCGGTTCTGCGCCCACCAGGCCAACGCCCGGATCCTGTCCGCCGTGGGCGCCCGCGTCCCCGTGCCCGACGACCGGCATGTCACCAACATCGCCCGGGTCGGCAACACCGGTGCCGCCTCCATCCCGCTGGCCCTGGCCGACGCCGCCGCGCGGGGCGAACTCCACGCCGGGGAACGGGTATTGCTCACGGCCTTCGGGGCCGGGCTCACCTGGGGCTCGGCGGTCGTGGTGTGGCCGGAGCTGCCGGCGGTTCCCGGGATCGAGGCCGCCGACAGTGCCGACGGTTCCGGTGGTGCCGGTGGTGCCGGTGGTGCCGGTGGTGCCGGTGGTTTCGACGGTACCGACAGCACCGGCGGTGCCGATGGCCGCGAACCCGCCGTGCGGGAACCGGTCGCCTGAGACCTCGCCCGTTCGCGGGCGGAACCGCCCTCGCCCGCATCTCCCGTCCGCCGGTGCTTGCCGTCCGCGTACCGCGAAACAGGTCAAGCGCCCCGACAGTGCGGCGCTGCCCCGCGCGGCGCCCCGATTGTGCCGCTCCGCCCACCACTCGAAAGGAACGCCATGTCCCCCGTGCAGAGTGCCGTGACCGCCGTACTCACCCAGAAGTTCGAGGTCAGCCCCGAGTTCATCCGCCCGGAGGCCACCCTGGAGAGCCTCGACCTCGACTCGCTCGCGCTCGCCGAACTCGCCCTCGCGCTCCAGGAGGAGCTGGGGGTGCCGGTCGCGGAGGAGGAGGCCGCCCGCCACAGCACCGTGGGTGAGCTCGTCGCCACGCTCAACGCCAAGCGCGCGTGATGAAAGCCCCCTGCGCACCCGTCTCCGTCACCGGCCTGGGGCTCATCACCCCGGCCGGGGTCGGCCGCGCGGCGACCTGGGAAGGGGTCCTCAGCGGCCGGTCCACCGCCGCCACCGACCCCGAACTCAAGGGCTGCGCCGTCGACTTGTCCTGCCGTATCCCGCTCATGACCCCCGAACAGGCCCGGATCGGCGGCGGCAAGGCCTGGCGCATGGGCCGCTTCAGCCAGCTCGCCGTGCTCGCCGCCCGGGAGGCCGTCGCCGACGCCGGACTCGACCCCGCCGGGTGGGACGGCGCACGGGTGGCGGTGGTGATCGGCTCGGGCCTGGCCGGGGCCGCCCATCTGGAGGACCAGACCCTCCGCCACCACCAGGGCGGCCCGGAGCTGGTCTCGCCCGCGCTCGTGCCCATGCTGATCTCCAACATGGCCGCGGGAGAAGTGCTGTTGGACCTCGGCGCGCACGGCCCCTCGATGGCCACCGAGACCGCCTGCGCCTCCGGTGCCAGCGCCCTGGCCACCGCCCGCGCGCTGCTGCTCGCCGGGCTGTGCGACATCGCGGTGGCGGGCGGCGCGGAGGCGGCCGTCACCCCGGTGATCACCTCCGGCTTCCAGCGGATGGGCGCCCTGTCGTCCCGGACCGGCCAACCCGGCGCCGCCTCACGGCCGTTCGCGGCGGACCGGGACGGGTTCGTGATCGCCGAGGGCGCCGCCGTCCTCGTCCTGGAGCGGGAGGCCGACGCCCGCGCCCGTGGCCGTCGGCGCTACGCCCGCCTCGCCGGTGTCGGCCAGACCTCCGACGCGTTCCACCCGACAGCCCCGGCACCAGGGGGAGTTCACGCCGAGGCCGCGCTGCGGGCCGCGCTCGCGGAGGCCGGGCTCGGCCCCGGGGACGTCGACCACGTCAACGCGCACGGCACCTCGACCCCGCTCAACGACCTCACCGAGGCCGAGTTGATCGAGCGCGTGCTGCCGCACCGGCCGAGTGTCACCGCCGCCAAGGGAGTTCTCGGCCACGGCCTCGGCGCGGCCGGTGCCATCGAGGCCGCGCTCACCGCCCTGACCGTGCAGCGCTCCACCGTGCCGCCGATCGCCAACCTCACCCCGGACAACCTCCCCTACGACCTGGACTGCGTGACCGGCCTCCCCCGCCGCCAGCGCGTCCGCGCCGCCGTCAGCCACTCCTTCGGGTTCGGCGGACACAACGTGGTGCTGCTCTTCACCGCCGAGGACTGACGACCGAGCACCGAAGGCAGGACGCCGAGGGTCGCGCACCGAGGGACCGACCGCAGGAAGGACCAATGACCGTTCACAGCAGGATCGTCCACGCCACCGTCCACATCCCCGAGGGGCGGCAGAGCGTGGCCGCGGTGGAGGACCGCTTCCGGGCGGGCAGCCCCGCCGTGCCGCTGGCGCGCGGGGTGCTCCAGCGGATGTACGGGCTGGCCGAGCGCACCGTGGCCGACGACCTGGAGCAGCCCTCCGACCTCGCCGCGCACGCGGCCCGGCGCCTCTTCGAGGACACCGGCACCGACCTGGCCGGCATCGACCTGCTCCTCTACGCCGGCATCCTCGCCGACCTGGAGGAGCCGGCCACCGCCCATGTCGTCGCCGACAAACTGGGCCTGGGCTGCCCGGTGTTCGACCTGAAGAACGCCTGCAACGGCGTCCTCAACGCGCTGGAGGTCGCCGACGCGTTCGTCCGGGGCGGCCGGTACCGGCGGGTGCTGGTGACCACCGCCGAGGTCAGCACCCGGGAGAGCCGCTGGCAACTGGACGACCCGGCCGACCTGGCGACCGCGCTGCCCAGCCTCAGCACCGGCGACATGGGCTCGGCGCTGCTGGTCGAGGCGGACGAGCGGCCCGGCATCCTCGGCTCCCGGTTCTTCGCCAACTCCTGGGGCTGGCGGGCCGCCACCCTGCCCAATCCGTACGCCCAGCACCGCACACTCGGCCATCTCCGCATCGACTCCGCCGAGCTGCTGGGGTCGTTCGACGGACTGCCGGGCAAAGTGCGGGGCGCGCTGCGGGAGTTGGACCTCACGGGCGAGGACCTGGACCTCGTCTGTGTGCACCAGCCCTCGGTGCCGTTCACCAAGGTCGTCTGCGAGTGGGTGGGCGTCGACCCGGGCCGCGTCCTGGCGACCTTCCCCACCCACGGCAACGTGGCGACCAACACCATCCCCCTGCAACTGGCCGCCGCCCTCGACGCCGGACGGCTGCGACGCGGCGACCTGGTCGGCATGTTCGGCTTCGCGAGCGGGGCCAGCGCGGGCGTGGTCGTCGCCCGCTGGTGAACCCCGTCGATCCCCGTCGCCCCTCCCGGGGGTCGCCCCCCGTCGACCCCCGGTCCGCACGCCACCGTACGAAGGTGAAGGCACCATGACCTCGACCCGCACCCCCCGCATCCCTCCCCTCCCGCCCGCCGAATGGCCCCCGGTCCTGCGGACGTTGCTCTCCGAGTCGCGGCAGGACGGGCCCGGCCGGGAGAACCTGTTCGGCACCCTCGCCCACCACCCCGCGCTGGCCCACGCCTGGCTCTCCCTGGCCCGGGTCCTCACCCACGAGGGCACCCTCGGCCACCGCAGACGCGAGTTGACCGTCCTGCGCGTCGCCCACCGCCTCGACGCGCCCTACGTCCATCAGCGGCACCGCGCCTCGGCCGCCGAAGTGGGCCTGACGGCGGCCGAGATCGACGCTACGGCGGCCGACCTCGACGCCCACCCCTGGGCCGGCGAGGACCGCACCCTGCTGGAGGCGGCCGACCTGCTGGCCGCCAACATCCCTGTCTCGGAAGGGCTTTGGGCCCGGCTGTCCCGCGACCTGCGGCCCGAACAGCTCCTGGAACTGCTGGTGCTGGCCGGGCAGACCGCCACCATGTGCACCACCCTGAACGTCCTGCGCACCCCCGCCGACACCACCGCCCGGCCCTCCGTCACCGTCCGCCTGGACCGGGAACGCTGTTGCAGCGCGGGGCAGTGCGTGGGCGCGGCGCCCGAGGTGTTCGAGCAGGACGAGGAGGACGGCCGGGTCACGCTGCTCGTACCGGAGCCGGGCCCGCGCCACGCGGCCGAACTGCGGTTGGCCGCCGACCTGTGCCCCAGCGGGGCCATCTCGCTCGTCGACCCCCGGGAGGCGGTCCGCCCGTGACGACCACCACCGCCTCTGTCAACCTCCCGGCCCCCTACGGAAGTTGTCCCCTCTCCCCGCCGCCCGCCTACACCGAAGCCGCCCGCGAGGCCGCCGTCACCCGGGCCGTGCTGCCGGACGGCACCGCGTGCTGGCTGGTCACCGGCTACGACGAGGTCCGGGCCGTGCTGGCGGACGCCCGGTTCAGCGCCGACGCGCGCACCCCGGGCTTCCCCTTCCTCTCCGCCGGTCAGCGCGAACTCGCCACCGCCAAGCCGAGTTTCATCCGCATGGACGACCCCGAGCACGCCCAGCTGCGCCGGATGGTCAGCAAGGACTTCCTGGTCAGACGGATCGAGGAACTGCGCCCGGCCATCCAGGACATCGTCGACCGGGCCGTGGACCGCATGACCGAGGGCCGTACCTCGGCCGACCTGGTCGCGGACCTCGCGCTGCCGATCCCCTCGCTGGTCATCTGCCTCATGCTCGGCGTGCCGTACGAGGACCACGAGCTGTTCCAGTCGCTCAGCCGGACCCTGCTCGACAACCGGACCGCCCGGCCCGAGGCCGAGCGGGCGCACGCCGAACTCATGGGCTACCTGGCCGAGTTGGGTCGGCGCAAGCGCAGCCGTCCCGGCGACGACATCCTCAGCCGGCTCGCCGCGCGCGCGGACCTGACCGCGCAGGAGACCGCGTCGCTCGGCTTCCTCCTCCTGGTCACCGGGCACGAGTCGACCGCGAACATGACGGCCGTCAGTGTGCTCGCGCTGCTGCGACGCCCCGACCAGCTGGCCCTGTTGCGGGCCGACCCCGGTCTGGTCCCCGGCGCCGTGGAGGAACTGCTGCGCCACCTCACGATCATCCACCTCGGCCTGGGCCGCGCGGCGACCGGGACCGTACGGGTGGGCGGGGTGACGATCCCGGCCGGGGACGGCGTGATCTGCATGCTGTCCACGGCCAACCGGGACCGTGAACTCTGCGGTGGCAGCGCCGACTTGGACGTGACACGGGACGCGCGCCGCCATGTCGCCTTCGGCTACGGCGTCCACCAGTGCCTGGGCCAGACCCTGGCCCGCGTGGAACTCCAGACCGTCCTGACCACCCTGCTCCGCCGCCTGCCCGGCCTGCGGCTCGCCGTCCCCGCCGACCGGCTCGCCTACAACCGGGACGCCATCGTGTACGGGCTGCGGGCGCTCCCGGTGACCTGGTCGGGCGAGGTCACGCACGCCAGCGGGGTGGCCGCTTCTCGGTGAAGGCGCGACTGCCCTCGACGGCGGCGGAGGTGGCGAACACCGGTGCGCTGAGCGGGTCCTGCACGGCGAAGGCGGCGCCGTCGGCGAGGCCCTGGGTGTCCCGCACGATCCGCTTGGTGACGCGCACGGCCTCGGGCGAGTGGGCCTGGACGCGGGCCGCGAGAGCCAGCGCGGCGTCGAGTGCCTTGCCCTCGGAGGTCAGTTGGTTGACCAGACCGTGCCGCGCGGCGGTGGCGGCCGGCAGGGGTGCGGCCGTCAGCAGCAGTTCCATGGCCAGCTGACGCGGCAGCCGGCCGGGCAGCCGGACGGCTCCGCCCTCGGCGGCGACCAGACCGCGGGCCACCTCGGGCAGCCCGAAGAAGGCGGTGTCCGCGGCGGTCACGAGATCGCAGGCGAGGACGAGTTCGAAGCCTCCGGCGACGGCGGCACCCTCGACGGCGGCGATCAGGGGCTTGCTGATCCGGGCCCGGGTCAGCCCCGCCAGCCCCCGGTCGGCGACCACCGGGACGCCCTCGACGGGGAAGGCCTTGAGGTCCATGCCGGAACAGAAGTGGCCGCCGCTGCCGGTGAGGACGCCGACGGTGAGGGCCGGGTCCGCCTCCAGCTCGGTCAGGGCGGCGTCGACGGCCGCGGCCATGTGCCGGTCGATGGCATTGCGGACGTGCGGCCGGTTGAGGGTGATGATCAGCGTGCCGTCCTGGCGGGCGGTCACCACCACGGGGCCGGGGGCGGGCGCGAGGGCGGGTGCGGGTTCCATGGCGGGGTCCCCTCTCTTGGGGGTTCTTGGGGATTGACGGGTGCTTCACGGGTCACGGGTGCTTCTCGCGTGCTCGCGCGGTGCGCGGGGCGGTCAGCGGCGGACGACGGGCAGTGCGGCCAGTCCGCGCATCACGCGCGTGGGACGCCAGGACAACTCGGCGGCGGGCTTGGCCAGTTGGACCGGGCCCAGCCGGTCGAGCAGCAGGGGGAAGGCGACGGCGCCTTCGAGCCGGGCCAGGGCGGCGCCGATGCAGAAGTGGGGTCCGTGGCCGAACGCGAGATGGCTGTTGGGGCTCCGGCCCAGGTCCAGCCGGTCCGCGTCCGGGAAGCACGTCTCGTCCCGGTTGGCGGAACCGATCAGGAGACTCACGATGTCCCCCGGGCCGATCGACTGCCCGTGCAGCCGCACCGGTTCGGCGGCGCACCGGAACGTGGCGTCCCGCACCGGGGAGTCGTAGCGCAGCAGCTCTTCCACGGCGGTGGCGACGAACTCCGGTCCCGCTTCGGGGCTTTGGAACCGTGCTGCCTCGCCGGGGTGGCGCAGCAGGGCGAGCATGCCGTTGCCGATGAGGTTCATGGTGGTGTCGTGGCCCACCAGGAGGAGCAGATAGGCGGTGGAGCGCAGTTCCTCCTCGCTCATCGCGGAGGTCTCGTCACCGGCCCGGACGAGCGCGCCCAGCAGATCAGCGCCGCTCTGCTCGCCGCCCGCGCGTTTTCCGGCGATCAGGGTGTCCAGCAGGGCGTGGAGGTCGCGCTCGCCGTGGTCGGGGCCGGTGCCGGGAGCGGGGGCGATGGTGGCCATGAGGGTGTCGCGGGTCGCCGCCGTGTCGAGTGCGTCGGGGACGCCGAGGATCGCGCAGATCATGCGGAACGTCAGGGGCGCCGCGAAGTCCGCGATCACGTCCACGTGCGGGTTCCGTTCGACCCGGTCCAGCAGCCGGTTCGCGACGCGGGTGACGACGGGCTCCAGTTCCGCGATGCGGCGGGGCACGAACGCCGCGTTGACCAGGGTCCGCAGCCTGGTGTGATCCGGCGGATCGGCGTGCACCAGATGCCGGTTGAGCCCGGCCGGTCCCGGTACGTAGCCGGGTACCCGGCCGGGCTCCTTGCTCAGCCGCGGGTCCGTCAGCAGGGCCCGGACGTCCGCGTGCCGGGAGATCTGCCACACCGCGGGCCGGCCGGGGCGGCGCTCCACCCGGGCGGGCGCGTGCCGGCGGAGCCAGGCGAAGTACGGGTACGGATCGCTCTCGCGGATCGCGAGGACGTCGGCGGGCGGACGGGCGACTGCGTCGTCGGACATGGGCACTCCGGCTGGGAACGATCGGTGAGCGCCGCCCCGGCGACGGAGCGAACGCCTCCCTAACGATCAGCCGGGGCAACCGATACGTGCCGATGACGACCGTCACCGAGCCGTCGGCCCGGTCGTTCAGAACACCAGCCCCAGGTCCTGCCGCACGATCGTCCGCATGCTGTGTTCGGCGAGCGCGGCGATGGTCATGGACGGGTTGCAGGCGCCGGTCGAGCCGGGGATGCGGGCGCCGTCCAGGACGTAGAGGCCCCGGTGGCCGAGGACGCGGCCGGTGAGGTCGACGGCGTCGCCCATCGGGACACCGCCCAACGAGTGCCAGGTGGACGGGGCTTGGGCATTGGTGTCGATCATGATGCCGCCGCCCGCCGCGGCGATGTCCTGCATCTTGGCCGCGATCAGCGCCTGGAGCGCGGCGTCGGTGTCGGTCGGCCAGGTCAGGACGGCGTCGTCGGTGTCGGCGTCGTAGGCCCAGGTGCCCGCGCCGTCGACGATGCCGAAGCCGACGACGGTGAGGGCTGTGACACCCGGCTGCTGGATGGGTGATCCGGCGTGGACGACGGTGAGCGGGATGCCGCTGTTCGGGTCGCGTCCGCCGACGCAGGCGGGGCCGCCCTGCTGCGTGCCCGCGTCGCCGGACGGGTTGATCCAGGCCCAGATCCGGTCGCCGTTGTTGCCCCACTTGGTGCCGACGGCGTCCGGCAGGTCCGGGATCAGGCCCTTGGCGCGGGACTTGACCAGGAGGCGGGTGGTGCCGGGTGAACCGGCGTTGAGGAACACGGCGTCGGCGGTGATCCGGATCTTCTCCTGGACCGTGCCGGCGGTGTCGATGCGGTCGACGGACAGCACCCATTTCTTGTTCGCGTCCATCGCGAGATCGCGGACGACGTGCAAGGGCGCCACCCGCACCAGCCCGGTGGACTCCGCCTGTGCGAGATAGGTGACGTCGATGGAGTGCTTGCCGCCGTTGTCTACACCGAACGCGATGTCGCTCGTGGTGTACGTCGCGTCGTACACGCCCGCCAACTCGCCCCGGACATACGCCCAGTCGATGGGCAGCGGCACCTTGAACGGGGTGAGGCCGGCCCGCGGCGCTACGTCCTGGAAGAGGCGGGAGGACTTGTAGGGGTCGGAGGCGAGGACGTCGTAGGGGACGGTGGAGATGCCCAGCATCCGCGAGACCGTGGGGTAGGCCCAGAGGTCGAGGTCGTCGTAGAGGGCGGCGGCCTGCGGGACGGAGGTGGCGAAGTCCGCCTTCGTCGGTTGCAGGGTCATGCCGTGGTACATGATCGAGCCGCCGCCGACCGCCGCTCCGCACATGGCGGTCATGCCGTTTCCCACGACGGCTTCGAGCACGCCCGTGTACGGCGTCCAGGTCTTGTCGACGCCGCCGACGATCGCGTGGTCGGTGAGCCAGGCGGAGCGGTTGTCCATGTTCGCGAAGCGGCAGAACGTGGTGGAGTCCGGGCCGGTCTGCCAGCGCCGTCCACGCTCCAGGACCAGGGTGGAGACCCCGGCCTGGGCCAGCCGCAACGCGCTGACGCCACCGCCGAAACCGGTGCCGACGACCACGGCCCGTTCGCGAAGTTCGGTGACGGCGGCGGGAGTTGAGGCGGCGGCGGCTCGGGTCTGGGCGGCGCCGGTGAGCGCGACGGCACCCAGCGCGGTCGCGCCGAGCAGGCTGCGGCGGCTGAGAGTGGGGGTGGCGGTGGGGGTGGGCGCGGGTGCGGGGGTGGTGTTCGGGGAGGTGTGCTCGCGCATGGGGGGACTCCGGCAAGCCGTAGGGGAGTGCGGGCCGCGGGGAGCGTAGCGCGGGTGAGCATGTCACTGTCAATGAATGAAAACGTAATTCTCTTACAGGGAAGTGGAGTTACCGGCGACGGGGGGAGGGGGTGACGGGAGCGCGGTGCCCCGCACCTGCCCGCCACCCCCTCCCCCTCCGCCGGTGCGGAGGACTCTGTTCTTCCTTCCTCCGGCCCGGTCTCAGAGCTGGACGGGCATGCTCCAGCAGTTGGAGACGGTCGGGGTGCCGGAGAGGCGGTCGGTGAGCCAGGAGATGGCGTCGCCCTGGTCGGTGAGCAGCGGGCCGAAGTGGTTGAGGAGCGCGCTGCCGACGCTGGGCAGCAGGACGGCCTTGTAGGTGACGTCGGCACCCTTCGCGCACCAGTCGAGGGCGAGTTGGCGGGCCTGGGCGTGCGGGACGAGGTTGTCGCTGACGCCGGTCGCCAGCCGGACCGGCCCGGACGGCTTCAGGGTGCCGAGGCGCTGTTCGTCGAGGAAGCTCTGGAAGGCGGGAGTCGACGCGATGATGTCGCTGATGGACTCGCCGTCGGTGGTCCAGCTGGTGCTCTTCTTGTAGGCGTAGCCGAGCAGCGCGTCGCCGACGCACATGGTCGACAGGTCGTCGAGCGCGGCCTTCCCGGCGTCGTTGAGGTGGGCTTCGGCCAGGGGCTTGAGCGCCGGGTCCGACTGGAGGAAGCCGTTGAGCGACCAGCCGAGCGCACCGGCGAGTTCGCTGCCGTCGATGGCCTTGGTGACCGAGGTCAGGTCGGCGGGCGGGGCTCCGGCGTAGGTTCCGGAGAGGGTGACGTCGGGGGCGTAGGAGGACTGGAGTTCGGCGGCGGCGGCGGTCGCGCCGCCGCCCTGGCTGTAGCCGTAGAGCCCGACCGGTGAGGCGGCGGTGACCGAGGTCCCGGTGAGCGAGCGGGCGGCGCGGACGGCGTCCAGCACCGCGTGCGCCTCGTCGACCCGGTTGACGTAGGTGTGCAGGCGGTCCGTGGCGCCGAGTCCGACGTAGTCGGTGACGACCACGGCGACGCCCTCGGCGAGCAGGCGGTAGATCGCCAGGTCCTCGTAACCGACCGAGACGGTCTGGTCGGTGAAGACGAGGGGGTGCTCAAGGCCCATCGAGGCGGCGCACTGGTCGCCCTGTCCCACGGTGCCGGGGGCGACCGCGACGAGGGGGCGCGGGCCGCTGCCGGACCAGGCCGCGGTCGGTTCGATGTAGGCGCCGGTGACGGCGACGGGCCCGCCGTTGGAGTCGGTGGACTTGTACATCAGCCGGGTCGCGGTGCCCGGGAGCGGGCCGTCGACGCCGGGCAGGCTCAGGGCGAGGGGGAGGGGCTCACTGCGGACGAGGGCGCCGTTCGCGGCGGGCAGGGTGGCGGGCGGGTTGTAGAACGCGGGGATCGTGACGCCCCGGGACACGACCTCGTCCGAGCCGGTGGCGGCGGTCGCGGTCGTGGCGACCAGGGCCTGGGCCCCGAGGCAGGCGACGACGGTCAACGCGGCGCCGAGCAGGCGCCGTTGGCGTGCGGGCATGGCGAACCTCCTGTGGAGCGGCCGTCAGGAAGCAGCGGCGCGATGGCGCGCGCACGCGTCCCACGCACGCACACCGGCACCGCCCGGAAGTGGTTCGCCTGGAACTTACCTGCGGGTAAGTTACTCGTGATACCCGTCGGTAGGTTACGTTTCGGTAATGTGACTGGCTGTCAAGTCGCGGCGATCGGTTCGGGGCGATGCGGACGCGCCCGCTCACCGAGCCCGGTCGGCGGTGGGGCGTACACCGCAGGACCGTCCGCGTGCAGGATTGCCAACTTGTCCCGTACGGCCGCCTGTTGCGAAAGTCGACTACGCCGGGGAGGCGGAAGCGGCGAATCCGGCGATCGCCTTGCGCAGCGGTGCCACGGAGGTTTCAGGGCTCGTACGGGTGTCGAGGCCCAGGACCTTGATGAGGCCCATGCCGCCGCGCGGCCCCTCGATCCGCAGGTCGCGCTCGGTGGGACCGTCCGGTGCGGGGTGGACGACGAGGGCGAGCGGATGCTCCGGGTCGGTGTAGCCGGCGATGTAGGTGAGGAGCTGGTGACGGTCGGTGGAAGAGACGTTCTTCGCCGCGTAGTTCTTGTATTTCGCGTCCACGGCGAGGAAGCGCGGCGCGGTCGACCCCTCACCCTGCGGCGGGAAGGCCAGCAGCACATCGGGGTTGAACGGCGGAGTCCTGTCCGCCAACCCGCCATGGGTACGGATGACTCCCTCTTCCCTTCGCGCACCCCTCCCGCCCACGGCGACGGCCGCGTCGACGGCCATGCGGCGCACGACCCGCTCCCACAGCACGTTCAGGTTGAGCAGCAGACTCTTCGCCCCGAAGCCGTACGGATCCAGCAGGTCCGAGACGCCACCGCCGCCGAGCACCATGCGTGCCCAGGCGTGGGCCGCCCGGTAGTGCGTGTTCAGCCGTGTGTACTGCCCTCGCGCCAGCAGCGGCACCGCGTCCAGCGGCCGGAGCGGTGCGGGGAACTGCGCGGCGGTGTCCAGCAGCCGCCGGATCTGCGCCGGGTCGGTGGATCGCCGTGCGGCGACGGTGAGCGCGGCGCCGCACACCAGGTTCTCCCAGCCGCCGTCCTCGTACTCGAACGTCTGGAGATGGAGCCGGTCGATCGCGCCGTAGCACCGGGTCGCCTGCGCCTCCATGTCGAGTCGGCCGCGCAGTGTCGTGTCGATACGAGGGCGGCGCACGTAGTCCCGGCGCAGGCCGCGGCGCAGCAGCAGTCGGCATTCGTGGAGCAGGGCGGCGGGCACCAGACCGGCGTAACCGTCTTGGCCGAGAGGCCAGTTGCGCAGCGTCTCGTCGGGCGTCCGCCGGTCGTTGGCGTAGCACAGCCAGTTGATCAACTGCCGCCCGGCGATGGGGAACTTGGGGCGCAGCACGAGCCGTATCCGTTCGAGTTGGAGCACCCCGGTGGTGGCCCTCGTCCTGAGCGCGTAGCCGTCGCGGACCTCGACGACGTCCACGACCTTGGTCGAACGGAGTCTGTCGAGGTCGTCACCGTAGAGCCAAGAGCGGGGAACGAGGGCGGATCTGTGCTCCTCGATGACCACTTCGTGCCGGGCGGCCGTACGGGGCACCCCGCTACTCCCCGCCCCAGCCGGCGCCGTCCACGTCGCCCGTCGGTTCCTCACCGACGGACGTGGTGTCCGCGAACTCGTCGGCGAGGATCTTGGGCAGGTCCTGCGGGTTGGTCTGGACGACTCGTCCGGTCCCGTCGTCCACCAGCTTGCCGAGGACGTTCCGCAGCAGTTCGGGCTGGCCCAGGCAGTAATCCGTCACGAGCGGCACGATCTCGTGGTGGAACGCGCGGGAGAGCTGTTCGGCGGTGACCAGCGGCCGGTCGTCGGCGAGGAGATAGGCCTGCCCGAGCAGATGGTCCGGCCCGAAGGCGGCGTCCAGTTTGGCGTTCAGCCCCTCCAGGAAGCCGGCCAGGCCGAGCCCCTCGACTTCACCGTCCAGCGCGTCGAGATCCGGTGGTACGTCGAAGAAGGCGAACCTGCGTCGGATCGCGGCGTCGATGTGCCCCACGCTGCGGTCGGCGGAGTTCATTGTGCCGATGATGCGCACGTTCCGCGGCACGCTCTGCTGTCGGCCGCTGGTGGGCAGGGTGATGGAGACGGAGCCCCGTTTGTCGAGTTCCAGCAGCGTGATCAACTCGCCCAGGATGCGGGGCAGGTCGCCTCGGTTGATCTCGTCCACGATGATCAGGAAGGTCTGGTCGGGGGCCTTCTGAGCCGCCGCGCACACCCGGCGGAACAACCCGTCGGTCAGCATCAGGTTGAGCCCTGCCCCGGCCTCCGCAGGGTTCGGCTTGAATCCCTCGACGAAGTCCTCGTATCCGTAGGACGGGTGGAAGGTCACCATGGTCAGGCGCGCGGTGTCCGTGCCGCCGTCCGGCACCTGGGACAACTCGGCGAGGGCGGCGGCCCGTTGGTCCGGCGGGGCGTCGATCAGATCGGCGCGGCCGGCCAGGGCGAGAGCCACACTCAGCGCCAGCCGCGTCTTGCCGGTACCGGGCGGACCCTGGAGCACGACCTGCCCCTTGTGGTGGAGCAGATCACGTACTTCGCGTACGACGTCGGGCAGTTCGGCGTCCGACTCCGTCGCGGCCTCGGGCTCGACGGGCTCGGTGAGGGACGCCTGCCGTCCGTTGCGGATCTCCCGCCACAGCTTGGCCGGAACCTTGGCGAGGGTCTGCTGCCAGGCGTGCCGCGGTGAGTCGAACAACTGGGCATATGACATGTCCCAGTTGACGCCCACGGTGTGCCGGTGTTTCTCCAGGCTCGCCTCGTAGACGTAGCCCTCGGCGATCGTGCCCACGGCCAGCACCTCGGACTTGCCCCGGTTGGCGACGATCAGATCGCCGGGCTCCAGATCGCGAAAGGCGAGCATCTGGCGGGCGAGCCGGAGGTTGGCGCCGGCGCTGCCAGGCCAGTACTGGTCCAGCGCTTCCTTGAGTTCTTGATCGCTCTCGAACTGGCCGAGACTGCCGATCTCGTCCCAGCCGATCCGGATCCGCCGGTTTGTGAGGCAGTCGTCCCAGAGACTGGCGCGCTCGCCCGGAGCGATCTTCCAGATCACCCGGTCCTTCGGCCGTGGATCGTGAAAGGTGTACAGGAAGTCCATCACTTCATGCGGCAGCCAGCCCTTGAACTCCGGTACCTGGCGCACGAGTTCGAGGAGCTCCCGGTTGGCCCGCCAGGTCCGTACCCCCGAGGAGTACTGGTGCGGACGGCCACCGATCAGCGCGGTGAAGTGTCGGACGTGCGAGGCGGAGAAGATCGGCAGGAACGCGCCGGGGAAGTAGATCGCCAGTGCCTTGGTGGTCAGCGCCTGGCCGTACGACAGCGACTCGAACTCGTCGATGAGTTCGTACCGGCCCTGAGCCGCGGCGGTGAAGGCGGCATCGAACTCGGCCCGCACCTTCTCCCACGCCTCGTGCACGCGGAGTCCGCGCAGCGCGGTGGGCACGATTCGCCACTCGCCCGACCGGTGCTGGTACACGATGTGTTTCGCCGCGCTGCCGCCACGGATGCTGCCGATGTTGTCGGTGCCGTATTCCAACAGGCGGCAGAACGAGTACGACGGATTCCTGTAGGCCGTCGGCCCCAGGGCGTACCGCTCCAGAGGCAGGTCGGCCCAGATATCCAGCGGGAACTGCTCCACCACCCCCCGCCGGGCTTCCTCGGCCCTGGCGGCGTCGCCGCTGGCCGCCTCACGGTCGAAGGCCGCGATGCGATCCGCGAGACCGTCCCGGAACTCCCCACTGTCAGCCATGCGCGCATTCTTCCGCACACCCCGACCGCCGGTTCCCGCATCCCCCGAACTCATCGAGGGAAGCGGTGCGGAGCCCTGTGACGCCGCCCCTCCCTATACATCATTCTGGTACATGACCTACTCTTGGTACATGTCCATGAAGCGCACCAATGTCTACGCCGACCCCGAGGACCTGGCGATCATCAAGGAAGCCGCCGCTCGGCGCGGTGTGAGCGAGGCCGAGATCATCCGCCAGGGGATCCATCTCGCGGCCATGGCGAACCGGGTCTGGGACGAGCCGTTGTTCTCGCGCACCTTCGAAGGGCCGGGCCGTACGCTGTCCGGGTCCGAGGTCCGTGACGCGGTCGTGGACGCCGTCCGCCGCGAGACGGACGCCGGAAGCGCCGCGTGATCGTCGTCATCGCGGACACGTCCGGACTGCTGGCGGCCCTCGACTCGACGCACCCGGAGCACGGAGGGGCCAACGAGGCGATCATGGCCGCCGGCCTTCTGGTCATGTCCCCGCTTCTGCTCGCGGAGCTCGACCACGTCGCCACGCGTGAGCTGGGCCGCGAGGCCGCCCTCAGCGCGGTCGACGACATCCGCCGCTGGATGCGGCGCGGCCGGGTCGTCGTCCCGGAGATCACCGAGGACCACCTGGCCGCCGCGCAGTCGGTCCGGATCCGCTACCGCGCCCTGGATCTCGACCTCGCCGACGCGGTGAACGTGGCACTGGCCGCCGACTACGACACCGACGCAATCCTCACCCTCGACCGCCGAGACTTCCGCGCGGTACGTCCGCTGGGCACCCACAAGGCGTTCCGCGTCCTGCCGGACGACCTGCCCCTTTGACGCGGGCTCCCGGCCGCACCCGTCGGTAGGTTACGTTTCGGTAATGTGACTGGCTGTCAAGAGAGGGTGAGCGCGCACACCACCGAGGCGACCTCCACCACCACCCCCGCCTCCCCCGGCGTCCCGTCCGCCCCCACCGGCAACACCGCCACCGTCCCGCTGTGTTGGTTCGCCACGAGTAGTCTGCCGGGGGCCGATGTCAGGCCCCGGGGCCAGTTCCCGCCGCTGGGGACCTCGCCGAGGGGCTCAAGGGTCGTGCCCGTGAGGCGGAACGCGGCCACCGTGTCCGCGCCCCGGTTGGTGACCCAGACGTAGTGGCCGCAGGCCGAAGTGACGATCCCGCCGGGCTGGTTGGGGAGGTCCGCCACCGCCGTCGCCGGTACCCGGGACAGTTCGTGCAGGGTGCCCGTCTCGGCGTCGTAGCGGTGGCAGGTCACCGTGGAGGACAGTTCGTCGGCGCTGACGACCAGGTCGCCGGCCGGGGTGAACGCGAGGTGGCGGGGGCCGGAGCCCGGACGGAGCCGGGACGCGCCGACCTGGTTCAACTTGCCCGTCGTCAGGTCCAGTTGGTAGGCGAACACGGTGTCCGCGCCCAGGTCCGTGGCCAGGATGTAGCGGCCCGCCGGGTCCACGACGACCTGGTGCGCGTGCGTGCCCTCCTGGCGGCCGGTCACCGGGCCCGAACCCTTGTGCTCGACCACGTCCGTGAGGTCCGCCAGCCGGCCGTCCGCGTCCAGGCGGTGGACGGCCACCGTGCCGGGCAGCGTGTCCGTGCCGTAGTTGGCGGTCAGCAGGAAGTCGCCACCCGGGTGGACCGTCAGATGGCAGGGGTTCGCGCCGCCGCTGGTCAGGGGCGCCCCCAGCGGCACCGGCGCGGCGCCCTCCCGCAGGCTGAACGCCCCCACCGCGCCGGGCGTCGACTCGTGCGTCGTGTAGACGACGGGCAGGCTCGGATGCGCGGCCAGGAAGGACGCGCCGCTCGCCGCCACCGCGTCCACCACGCTCAGAACGCCGTCCTCCGGTGTGAGCCGCAGCGCCGTCAGGCCCACGCCCTCCCCACCCGTGTCCGGCGTGTACGAACCGGTCAGGATCTCGACGTGCCCTGGGACGGCGGTACTTGT
Organism: Streptomyces sp. NPDC091280; assembly: GCF_044768565.1. Lineage (NCBI taxonomy): Bacteria > Bacillati > Actinomycetota > Actinomycetes > Kitasatosporales > Streptomycetaceae > Streptomyces > Streptomyces sp. NPDC091280. Next base: position 227,817 of record NZ_JBIVUZ010000003.1, on the reverse strand, counting down.
GTCTGTGCTCGTGCCTGTACGTGTGCTTGTCATTGCGCTTCAGCCCTCAGCGGAGTACGTCGTCATGGTGGTCCAGCAGCGGGAGTTCGGCCCGGCGCGGCAGGCCCTCCCAGTCGCCCTCCGTGCCGACCGCGAACGCGCCGACCCGGGCGGCCGTGTCGAGCCGTACCGCTGCCGGTGCCCCGGCCAGCAGCTCGGCCAGGTAGCCCGCCACGAAGGCGTCCCCGGCGCCGACCGAGTCGTGGACGCGGGCGGGCAGCGCGGGCTGGCGGTACGGGTGGCCGTCCAGGAGGGCGAACGCCCCCTCCGCGCCGAGCTTGATCACGGCACCGGAGGGCCCCAACTCGCAGATCCCCTTGGCCAGTTCCTCGGGCTCGTGGCGGTCCGGCACCGCGAGCCGCGCCTCGTGCGGACCCGCGAACACCAGGTCGCTGTCGTGGAGGAGGGGCAGTACCGCCTCCCGCGCCTGGTCCTCGTTCCACAGCAGGGAACGGAAGTTGACGTCGAGGGACACCAACACCCCCGCCTCGCGGGCGATGTCGACCGCCCGGCGGACGGCGCGTGCCGGTCCTTCCCCCAACGCCGGTGTGATGCCGGTGATGTGGAGGACCGACGCCCCCGCCACCACCTCCTCCGGGACGTCCTCCGGGGACAGCCGGACACCCGCCGTCGCGGTGCGGTAGTAGCGCATCCGGTGGTGCGTGCTGGTGCGTCTCTCCTTGAGGAGGAGGGACGTCGGCGCCGCGTCGCGTACCGCGAGGGCGGTGACCCCCTCCGCCCGGAGTTCGCGCAGCAGCAGTTCGCCCAGTTCGTCCTCGCTCACGCGGCCGATCCAAGTCGCCCTGCCGCCCAGGCGACTTACGCCGATCGCGACATTGGACTCGGCGCCGGCGATGCCCAGGCGCAGGGTGGTGCCCAGGGTGAGCGGGCCGGGACCGGCGGCGGACAGCACGCCCAGGGTCTCGCCCACGGTGACGAGGTAGGGCTCGTCGTTCTCGGCAACAGGCTTACGGGTGTTCACAGGGGGTTCTTCTCCTCGGACCCGGTGGCGGGCCTGACCGTCTCCAGAAGTGCGCGGGCCCGGGCCGTGAGGGCGTCCAGCGCCTCGGGGGTGGGGTCCCGGTCGGTGTCGCGCAGCAGCGGGGAGCCTACGCCGACGGCGAGCGCGCCCGCCGCCATGTACCGCCCGGCCGCTTCGAGGTCGACGCCGCCGACCGCCATGAGCGGTATGTGCGGGAGCGGGGCGCGGAGTTGGCGCAGATGGGCGGGGCCGCCGGTGCAGGCCGGGAAGAGCTTCACGGCCGCCGCGCCCGCCCGCCAGGCGGCGGTGACCTCGGTCGCCGTCCACGCTCCCGGGTAGAACGGGATGTCCTGGTCGGCCGCGTCGTGGATGACGTCCGGGTCGACGTTCGGGGCGACCAGGAACTCGGCGCCCGCCGCCAGCGCGTCCCGGGTGTCCGCCGTGCTGAGCACCGTACCGGCGCCGACCGAGATCCCGGCGCCGAGTTCGTCCTTGATCCGGGCTATCGCGTCCAGCGCGCCGCTGGTGGTGAGGGTGACCTCCAGGCAGGTGACCCCGCCGGCCGCGAGGGCACGGGCGGCGGCGGGCAGCGCGGAGGCGTCGGCCGACCGGAGGATGGCCATCACCCGGGTGGCGGCCAACTGCGGTGTGAGCAGCGGCCGTAGGAACTGACTGTCCGTCACTTGACCGCTCCCGCTGACATTCCGGCGACCATCTGGCGCTGGAAGAAGACGAAGATGACCAGGAGGGGCAGCACACCGAGCAGCGCGGCCGGGAACAGGGTGGTCGGCTGGACGGTGTGCGGGTCGATGAAGGAGTACGCGTTCACCATGACGGTGCGCTTGTCCGGGTCCTGGAGGAAGACGAGCGGGACCAGCAGGTCGTTCCAGATCTGGAGCGAGATGAAGGTCAGCAGGGTGCTGGTGACCGGGCGGAGCAGCGGCAGGATGACCACGAAGAAGGTGCGCAGCGCGCCGCAGCCGTCGAGGGCCGCCGCCTCCTCCAGGTCGGGCGGGATCTGGCGGATGAAGCTGGTGTAGAAGAACACGGCGAGCGGCAGGTTGAGCGCGGTGTAGATGAACACGACGCCCGCGTAGGTGTCGAGCAGGTTCAGGTCGCGCATCAGCAGGTAGAGCGGGGCGACCACGACGAACACGGGGATCGACGTGCCGAGGATGAACAGCCGGTACACCGCCGTCGACCAGCCCGCCGTGATGCGGGCCAGCGGATAGCCCGCGAGCGCGCCCAGCACGGTGATCAGCACGCACGAAAGCCCGGTGATCAGAAGGGTGTTGAGGGTGCTGGTGCCGTAGTGGATCTGGCTGAAGGCCTGGGTGAAGTTCTTCAGCGTGAAGGAGTGCGGGATGCCCAGCGGGGCGCGCGCCACGTCCGCCGCGGTGCGCAGCGAGGTGACGATCGTGAAGACGAACGGCAGGACGAACAGGACCGTGCCGAGGACGAGCGCGGTGGTGCCGAGGCCGGTGGCGAGCCGGCGCGCGCTCCACCCGGCGGCGCGCGGCCGGGCCGGCGGTCCGGGCCGGGGGATGTCGCGCTGGTGGGCGGGGCGGCTGAGCTCCGGTGCGGAGAGGGGTGAGGTCATGGGGTGATCCGTCCGATTCCAACGGTGCCGACGGTTCCAGCGGTGTCGCCGGTTCCAGCAGTGTCGACGGTGAACTGCGCGGCGGGCGTGCGCACTTGAGGGCGTCCGTACGTCGTCACACGCGCCGTTCGCGCAGTCTGAGCAGGGAGTTGGTCGCGCTGGACAGGACGACCACGGTCACCAGGAGCAGTACGGCGATGGCGACGCCGTAGGCGAACTTCCCGCCGCCGAAGATGTTCCGGTACACCAGCAGGGTCAGGGTGTCGGTGGCGCCGGCCGGGCCGCCGTTGGTCAGGACGAGCGGGAACTCGAAGACCTTGAGCGAACCGATCAGGCTGAGCGTCACGTTGACGGTGAGCGCGGGCGCCAGCAGCGGCCACTCGATGCTGCGGAACCGCCGCCAGCCGCTCGCGCCGTCGAGGGCGGCGGCCTCCAGGAGTTCGGTCGGCATGCTCATGTAGCTGGCGAGGAAGATCGCGCACGAGTAGCCGGTGAACATCCAGATGTTGACCGTGGCGACCGAGTACAGCGCGGTGGACGGATCGCCCAGCCAGACGTGCTTGAGGCCGCCGAGACCGACCCCGTCGAGCAGGGCGTTGAGGCCGCCGTTCGGTGCGAAGAGGTACGACCAGATGAACGCGGCCATCAGCGGCGAGATCAGCGTCGGGGTCAACAGGACGACGCTCAGGGCCTTTCGCACCCGCTCGCGGCGGAACAGCATCGACGCGAAGAGCAGCCCGAGGCCGTTCTGCACGACGACGACCACGACGGCGTACAGGACCGTGTGCCACAGGGCGGCGGAGATCTGCGGGTCGTCCGCCATCGCCGTGTACTGGTCCATGCCGACGAAGTGGGAGATCGGACCGCCGACGCTGTCGGTGAGGCTCAGGTAGACGCCCCTGAACAGCGGATACAGGATGAACAGGGCGTACATGGCGATCGCGGGGAGCAGGAAGGCGGCCATGGTGGCACGCCGTCGGTGGAACACGGGGGATCAACCTCCTTGGCCGTCAGGCCCCTTGGGGGAGTGGATGGTCGCGGCCCGGGTGGGCCGCGGTGGGGCGGTGGACGCGGGGTGAGCACCCGGATCCTCGGCCCGCACCGCGGCGGTCCCGGAACGGCCCGGCGACTCCCGTACGTACGGGGCTACTTGGCCGACGCGGCCGTCTGGATGTCCTTCAGCGTCTTCGCCGCGTCGGACTGGCCCAGCAGGAACGACTGGATCTTGGAGCCGGTGTCGGTCTCCGCCTGGGAGCCGTACCAGGTGTTGGACGGCAGCACCCGGTAACGGCCCTCCTTGAAGGCGGTGTTGAAGATGGTCGTCTCCGTCGAGTCGGGCGTGGTGCCACCGGTGAACGGGGACTCGGCGTGCTCGGCGTCCAGGTACTTCGCCAGGTTCGCGCTCTGCGACCAGAACTTCACGTACTCCTTCGCCGCATCCGCGTGCTGCGACTGGGAGTTGACGCCCCACGCCGTGCCGGAGAACAGCATCGCGTTCGGCTTGGTGCCGGCCGCGCCGCCCGGCCAGGGGGCGAACGACACCGGGAAACCGGCCTTCTTGATGTTGGAGACCTGCCAGGCGCCCTGGTACCAGAAGGCGCTCTTGCCCGCGCTGAAGTCCTGCGGGCCCTGCGACCACTCGTCGACGCCCAGCTCGTTCTTCCAGTTCACGAAGCCCTTGTCACCGAGGGTCTTGAGCTGGTCGAGCGGCTCCTTCCAGTCCGAGGCGAAGGACGTCTTGCCGGCCAGGAAGTCCGTGTCCCACTGCTTGTTCTTCTGGTAGACGGTCGTCGAACCGCTCGCCTGGAAGATCGAGCTGCCGGTCCAACCCGCCTTGTCCGGCAGGGAGATGGGCGTGACGCCGGCCTTCTTCAGCTTGGCGAGGTCGGCGAGGAAGGTCGGCCAGTCGGCGGGGACCTCGGTGATCCCGGCCTTCTTCAGCAGGTCCATGTTGGCGTACAGCCCGATGCCGATCAGCTCCATCGGCATGGCCAGCGTCTTGCCGCCGCTCTGCGTGAACGGCTTCGCGGCCGAGGATATGGAGCTGACCCACGACTCGTTCGAGAGGTCCGCGAGGTAGCCGGAGGCGCCCCACTTCTTCATCTTGTCCGCGTCGACCATGATGACGTCGCCGGCCTTGCCGCCCAGCAGCTCGGGCTGGAGCTTCTGCGTGTAGGTGGGGTCGGCGGTGGTGTACTTGAAGTCGATCTTGATCTTCGGATGCGCCGCCTCGAACGCCTTGTTGATCTCGGCGATGTTGGCCGGCTCCGCGCCGCCGCCCTTCCACGCCTCCACGTGGAGCGTGACCGTCCCGTCCGCCGAGGTCGAGTCGGAGCCGCCGCCACAGGCGGCGAGCGACGTCGCCAGGGCGGCGACCGTGGTGGCGACCGTGAGCAGTCTCCCGGAGCGCTTCATTGCACACCTCACCCATCATCGGCGCATGCCGATTTCGTCGTGCTTGCAGGGGTTTCTACGGAAAGTTGAGGGTCCTCTTGGTTCGCCGAGTCCCGTCGGCTGTGCGAGAACCATCATGGTTTGCCGGGCCTGAATGGATATATCACTGAAATCCATCGAAGGAAACCGGTTGACCAACGACTTCGGCGAACGCTAGGTTGCGGCGCCAGAAGGTGTCAAGAGGTCAAACGCAACACCCCACGCCGATCGCCACACCCCAGGCGAATCCGGCAGCAGGGCATGATTCGCAGGACGGTCGGGGTCGTCGACAGCGTGGTTGACAGGGAGGACTCGCGTGACTGAACAGCCCGTACGGGCAAGGCTGGTGGACGTCGCACGGGAGGCGGGAGTCTCCAAGGCGACGGTGTCCAAGGTGCTCAACGGACGGCAGGACCTGTCCGTCCGGCCCGAGACCCGCCAGCGCGTCCACGAGGTCGCCGCCGCCCTGGGCTACCGCCCGCACTCCGGGGCCCGCGCCCTGGCCGGGGCCAGCACCCATGCGCTGGCCCTGCTGGTGCCCGCCCTCAACAACCCGACCTACGTCACCATCTCCCGGGGCGCCTACCGGCGCGCACGTGAACTGGGCTATCTCTCCCTGCTCGCCGAGGACTTCGACGGCCAGGAGGCCGACGACACCTTCAACGACCTGGTCAAGGAGGGCCGCGTCGACGGCCTCCTGATCGCCTCCGCCCGCCCGCACCACCCCCTGCTGGAGACCCTGAGCCGCAACCCGGTTCCGCACGTCTTCCTCAACCGCGCCGTCGAGGGCTCGGGCCGCAACGTCACGATGGACGTGGCCCGCTCCAGCGTCACCGCCCTCGACCACCTGCACGGACTCGGCCACCGGGTGATCGGCCACATCGCCGGCCCCTCCGGGATCACCCCCAGTGAGGACCGCAGGGACGCGTTCCTACGGCACTCCGCCGCACTGGGACTGCTCGCGGCACCGGTCGCCTCCGGCGACTTCACCGAGGAGGGCGGCGCCGCGGCGGCCCACGAACTCCTGACCCCCGCCGAGGACCGGCCCCCGGTCACCGCGCTGTACACCAGCTCACTGGCCCAGGCCATCGGGGCGATGCGGGCCATCCACGAACGCGGCCTGCGCATCCCCGAGGACATCTCCCTGGTCGGCAACGACGACCTCCCCGTCGCCGGCTACCTCACCCCACCGCTCACCACGGTCGCGATGCCCCTGCACGAACTGGGCACCGCCGCGGTGGACGCCCTGGTCGCGGAGATACACGGCGAGCCACCGGGGGACGTGGTCGTACCGACCGAGCCCCGGCTGGTGCAGCGGGGCTCCACGGCCCGGCCGGCCCCCACGGGCTGACCCGTAGGGGCCACCGCCCCCACCGCCCACCGCTCCCCGGGACGACCGAGCCGCCGGCCGGACGGGGGCGGAGGACCGTAGCGAGGCACGCGGGACCGTAGCCGGGGGCGCAGCACCGTAGCGAGGACCGCAGGACCGCAGGACCGCAGGACCGTAGGCACGCAGGACCGCAGCGAGGAACGCAGGACAGCACCGATGGACGGATGACCGGACGGGCCGGTCACGCCGAGAGGAACACCATGAGCCGCACCACCCCCGAGAACCGCCCCGAGGGCCACCCCGAGAACCACCCCGACCGTCACGCCTCTCGTTTCACCGGCCGTACGGCCCTGCTCACCGCCGCCGCCTCCGGCATCGGTGCCGCCACCGCCCGGCGGCTCGCCGACGAGGGCGCGTCCGTGCTGGTCACCGACGTGGACGCGGCCGGTGCCGAGCACGTGGCCGCGGAGATCCGGGCCAAGGGCGGGGACGCGCGCCACCTCGGCCTGGACGTCACCTCCCCTACGGCATGGCCGACGGCGATCGGCGCGGTGGAGGAGTGGACCGGCCGCCTCGACCTGCTGCACCTCAACGCCGGCCGCAACCTCCCCGGCGCGATCCACGAACTCGACGACAGCTCCTGGCACAGCCACCTCCGCCTCGCCCTCGACTCCGTCTTCTACGGCGTCCGGGCCGCCGTACCGCTGCTCTCGGCGGCCGGCGGCGCGGTGGTCGTGACCGGCTCCGTGCACGCGGTCCTCGGCTTCAGCGGCTTCCCCGCGTACGCGGCGGCCAAGGGCGGAGTCAGCGCGCTGGTACGGCAGTTGGCGGTCGAGTACGCGGGCCGGATCAGGTTCAACGCGGTCGTGCCCGGAGCGGTGGAGACCGGTCTGTGGACCGACGCACCGGACGAGTACCGGGCCCAGACGGCCGCCCGCACCCCGGTCGGCCGGCTCGGCGAACCCGAGGACATCGCCGCCGCCGTCGCCTTCCTCGGCTCCGACGACGCGTCGTTCATCACCGGCCAGAACCTGGTCGTGGACGGCGGTCGCAGCATCAGCGCGCAGGAGTAGGACCTCTCCGTTCCCGCGACAACCGCTCCCCGTAGCCGTAGCCGCCAAATCCGCAGCCGTCACACCCGTAGTCGCCATACCCGTAGGACCCGGAGGTCCGCAGCATGAAAATCACCGGATACGAGCTGTTCCTCGTCGAACCCCGCTGGCTCTTCCTGCGTGTCGACACCGACGAGGGCATATCCGGCTGGGGCGAGCCCATCGTGGAGGGCAAGGCCCACACCACGGCCCGCGCGGTCGAGGAGATGTTCGACTACCTGACGGGACAGGACCCCGCCCGCATCGAGGAGCACTGGCAGATGCTCGCCAAGGGCGGCTTCTACCGCGGCGGCCCGGTCCTCAGCAGCGCCCTGGCCGGCATCGACCAGGCCCTGTGGGACATCGCGGGCAAGACGCACGGCGTCCCCGTGCACCAGCTCCTCGGCGGCCACGTCCGCGACCGCGTCCGCATCTACGGCTGGCTCTACGGCGAGAGCCCCGAGGAACTCGCCGAGTCGGCGGCGGGCCAGGTCGCCAAGGGCCTGACGGCCGTGAAGATGAACCCCTGCGCCCAGCTCGAACCGCTGGCGACCCCCGCCGCGATCGACGCGATCGTGGCCCGGGTGGCCGCAGTACGGGAGGCGATCGGCCCGGACCGCGACCTGGCGCTGGACTTTCACGGCCGCTTCAGCGGGGCGATGTCGCGGCGCGTACTCCCGTACCTGGAACCGCTGTTGCCGATGTTCGTCGAGGAACCGGTCCTCCCGGAATTCACCCGCGACCTCGGTGACGTGGTCCGGGCGACCTCCATCCCGATCGCGACCGGTGAACGCCTCTTCTCCCGCTGGGACTTCAGGGATGTCCTCGGCGCGGGCATCGCGGTGGCGCAGCCCGACATCAGCCACGCGGGCGGCATCTCGGAGACCCGCCGTATCGCCGCGATGGCCGAGGCCTACGACGTACTGGTGGCCCCGCACTGCCCGCTCGGTCCGATCGCGCTCGCCGCGAGCCTCCAACTCGACTTCGCCGTACCGAACTTCCTCATCCAGGAACAGTCCCTGGGCATCGGCTACGGCGACAGCAGCGGCCTGCTCGGCTATCTCGCCGACGCCTCCCCGTTCGAGGTCCAGGACGGCTACATCCACCGTCTGACGGCTCCCGGCCTCGGCATCACGGTCGACGAGGACAAGGTCCGTGCCGCCGCCGAACGCGGCCACCGCTGGCGCAATCCGGTGTGGCGCAACGCGGACGGTTCACTGGCGAGTTGGTGATGCGCCACCTGAACGGCCGCTGACCAGGCGGTCGTTGGCTCCACGCTGCCCCGACGCCGTCGAATCCGGCGTCGGGACAGCACCACACGCTCCAGGCGCACCGGCGGCAACCGGTCATCGCGCCTGGTGAAGAGGGGAATCTCGCCGCACGCAGCGGCGAGGGACACATCCACCCATCCAAGGAGCGCGCAATGAAGCGTCGCAGATTCGGTTCGCCCGACAGGCCAGTTTCCGCCACCCGGCGAAAGCCGGGAATCCTCGCTCTGCTCGCCGCCATGGCGGGCGCCCTGCTCGTCCCCGTCACCGCGACCGACGCCGCGGCGGCGGGCACGAGTTACTACGTGGACTGCTCGGCCTCCGCCAACGGCACCGGCACCAGTGCCAGCCCCTGGAACACGGTCAGCAGCGTCAACAGCACGACCTTCGCGGCCGGGGACAGCATCCTCTTCAAGGCAGGCACGACCTGCACCGGCCAGCTCACCCCCGGCGGTTCGGGCGCTTCCGGCAGCAACATCTCCATGGCGTCGTACGGTTCGGGCGCCAAGCCGATCATCGACGCGGCGGGCGCGACCGGCGCGGTCATCCACCTCCTCAACCAGCAGTACTGGGACATCGGCGGCCTGGAGCTGATCGACAACGCCTCGTCGCCCGCCTACCGTTCGGGCGTCCTGGCGGAAAACAGCTCCGGCGGAGTCCTGAACCACATCCGCGTGCACGACATGTACATCCACAACATCGCGGGCTACGGCGGCGGTTGGTACTCGACGAACGCGGGCGTGGGCGTCCAGACCGACCACACGACCCCGGTCTCCACGTGGAACGACGTGGTCGTGGAGAACAACACCTTCGACCACGTGGACCGCATAGCGGTGGCGGTGACCCCGGACGCGGACGGCCAGGGCACCGGCCTCACCACCAACACCGTCATCCGCAACAACACGATGACGTACGACGGCGCGGACGACATCCTGGTCGTCAAGAACGACGGCGCCCTGATCGACGGCAACAAGGCGGGCTACGGCGGCGCGAAGTCGACCTGCCCGCCGTCCGGCCAGTACTGCAACGGCGCCTCGGCCGGCATCTGGATGTCCGGCAGCAGCAACACCGTCGTCCAGAACAACGAGGTCTACTGCCACATCAACGGCGCCGACGGCACCGGCTTCGACGTCGACTGGGGCAACCACAACACCACGTTCCAGTACAACTACAGCCACCAGAACCTCGGCGGCTTCCTCCTGGTGATGCCCCCCTTCACCATCGCCAACGAGCCCACCTCGACGGTCCCCAGCGACGGCACGGTGGTCCGCTACAACATCAGCGAGAACGACGGCAGCAACTCCGGCTGCCCGGCCTCGGGCACCCAGACCCACGGCGGCGGAGTACTCCACTTCGTGGGCGGAGTCCCCAACCAGAGCGGCAGTTCGTCCGCCGTCCCGCTCTTCTACAACAACACGTTCTCGGTCCGTGACGGCCTGAGCACCCCGATCCTCTACTCCCGCTCGGGCACGTCGATCAGCGGCGCGCTGTCCTTCCAGAACAACGCGGTCTTCAACTACGGCTCCGGCAACTACTTCACCACCACCGGCACGTCGACCTACTCCAACAACCTCTTCTACGGCAACCACCCCTCCCGCGAACCGGCCGACGCGGCGAAGGTGACCTCGGACCCGGAGTTCCGCAACGCGGGCAACGCCAACACGTCCTCGTCGTACACGGGCAAGAACGCCTACCAGGTCCACCCGTCCTCGCCGGTGATCAGGGCGGGCGCGGTCATCTCCTCCAACGGCGGCTACGACGCCTTCGGCAACGCGGTGTCGGCCACGGCGGCCCCCAACATCGGCGCGTACAACGGCACCGGCGGCAACCTCCTCTCCAACGCGGGCTTCGAGACGGGCAGTCTGTCTCCCTGGACGCAGGCGAGCGGTACGGCGTCCTCGGTGACGGCGTCCAACTCCCGTACCGGCGCCGACGCGTTGACGACGGCGGCCAGCGGCAGCGGCGCGAACCAGGCGCTGACGGGCCTGACCCCGTCGACGACGTACCTGCTGACGGGCTGGGGCAAGGTCGCGACGGCGGGCGAGACCCTCGCGATCGGCGTCAAGAGCTTCGGCGGCACGGAGACTTACACGAACGTGGCGTCGACGTCGTACTCGCAGGCGGCGATCCTCTTCACGACAGGTGCGTCGTCGACGACGGCCACGGTCTACTGCTGGAAGAACGCCGGTGGAACGGGCGCGGGTTACTGCGACGACCTCGCGGTCGAGCCCCTGACCTCCGCCACGAACACGGTCACGAACCCGGGCTTCGAGACGGGCGCGCTGACCCCGTGGACCCAGAGCACGGGCACGGCGTCGAGCGTGGCCTCGTCCAGCGCCCGCACCGGCACGTACTCGCTCCAGACCGGAGTGAGCGCGAGCGGCGCCATCCAGACCGTCAGCGGCCTCACGGCAGGCGGCAGTTACCTGCTGGCGGCCTGGGCGAAGGTGGCCACCTCCGGTGAGGAAGTGGCCGTAGGAGTGAAGAGCTTCGGCGGCACGGAGACGTACCTGCGCGCGTCGACGACGACGTACGCACAGGAGCCGATCTTCTTCACGACGGGCGTCTCCAACACGGCGGCGTCGGTGTACTGCTACAAGAACTCCGGCTCCGGCGCGGGGTACTGCGACGACTACACGGTGGTGAAGCTGCCGTAGGTCGGTTGAGCTGGGGGTGGCCCCCGGGTCGGTGACTCGACCCGGGGGCCACCCGTGTTCACCCGTGTTCTTTCGTTTTCACTCGTACCACGGTCCTCGCAAGGGGCCGCGCTTGGTCGTCTCCCGGACTCCGGGTATGACGTGGTCCTTGTCGAGATCGCCCCGGATGTGCAGGTACAGACTGGGAGTCGGCAGGCCCACGGTCTGGATCCACCCTCTGCCGTGTACGTGCCCTGCCGCGATCAGCGCGTCGGCCTGGCCGTCCGGGGCCCTCGTCTTCGCGTAGAGCTGGCAGAGGGTCTCACCGCTGTCGGCGAAGGCGTAGCGAGCCGCGTAGGCGTAGCCCTCGTGGAGCCAGACGTACAGGACGATCGGTTTGTCCAGGACGGTGCGGAACCAGTCGGCGGCGGCACGGGCGAGCTGCTCCGTGGAGCCGGTGGCGTCAAGTGCCCACGCGTGGGGCTGATCCGGCAGCGAGTACAGCTGATTGTGCAGACGGTCCCCCCGGACGCGGTCTCCGGCCAGGTGCACCCCCAGATCGATCAGATGCAGAGGCCGATGGGACTCTGCCGCTGTCTCTTTCCCTGTCTCCGGCTTTCCCTCTCCCCAGTCGCAGAGGCCGACGTAGGCGAGCAGTGCATCCCAGTCGTCGGGCCGCCCGACCTGCCCCGTGACGTCATCCGGCGCCCACGCCGCACAGTGCCCGCTCAGCGCGGCGGCGAAGTCCCGTTCAGCGTCGGTGAACTCGAAGTCGTCGTCCGGGTCGTCGACCTCGAACCAGGTGCGTTTCCTCATGGGAGGACCCTAAGGGCGGGGGTGGGGCGCGCTTTCGGCACAGAAGGCCGGTCGAGATCCGAATGGTGAATCTCTGGGGCGGTTCGCCACTGTGCGGCGCGTCGTTGATGCCCGACTCCGCAGTGGACAGGCCTTCTTGGAGTCCGAGGTCGATGTCCGTCGTGGATGTCAGCCGCGTCCGTCGAGGGCGTCGGCGAGGGCTTGGGCTCGGTGTGGTGTGATGCCGAGGGCGAGCGGTACGTGCCGGGGACTGAAGCGCGACGAACACACTGCGATCGGGCTGTCCTCGGTCACGGTCCATCGGGGTTCGCTCTCGGCCGCCTGCTCGCCGACCAGCACGGTGGCCAACTCGTCCGCCGCGTCGGAACGTATGCCGCAGCGTGTCAGCGCTCGCGCCACCTTCTGCCGGGCTTCCGGGGGCGTTTCTGCGTCGCCGAGCATCGGGAGCAGGAGCAGGAGGCGCTGTGAGCTGTCGGTCAAACCCTCGCTGCTGGTCTGCGGGGTTTCAGCGAGCGCGGCGAGTTCCGTCCAGGACAGTCCTGGGCCGGCCTGGTCGGCGCCGCACTGGCCGAGGTAACCGAGACGTCCCCACTCGGGGTGGCCTACGAAGAAGTCGACGTTGTTCGCGTCGTCGAAGTTGGCGTACACCGCGTATGCGGTATGCCCTCCGTCGAAGGGCACCCGCAGCACCGGCCAGGGAGCCTCATGGTCGCTGAGGCGCCCCACCATCTCTTCGTAGACCGATGCGTCCACCCCGTAGCGCGCTGGGTCCTCGCTCGGATCTCCCACGGTCAACAGGAGATGCGCGAGCCAGAAGGCGGGCTCGCGCGCGAGATCCTCGCCCGCGATCAGCTCGCAGTCCTCCAGATATTCGGGGATGCGCACTGTGAGAGCCATACGTGGAGCGTACTTGTCGTCAGTGCCGATCCATCCGGGAGGAGAAGGAGCGCTGTCCTGTCGTCCGCGTCGGACCCACCCCGGCCTCCCCTACGGAGCTGAAGCAGCCTGAGTATCAATCCCTGGCCCCCGGCTTCACCACCGTCTCCACGAACTCGCCGATCGCGCCCAAGGTCGCGCCGAGTTGTTCGATCTGGGGGAAGTGGGCCGCGTTCGGGATCGGGGTGAAGTGGGCGTTGGGGAAGGCGTCGGCGTAGCCGCGGCCGTACTTGAGGGGGGCTATGCCGTCCTCCTCGCCCCAGATGACCAGGACCGGGATCGTGACGCGGTGGAGGCGGGTGCGGAGTTTCGGGTCGTGGGTGAAGTGGTCGCCGCCGTAGACGGCCAGGGTCTGCTGGTTGGCGGCTGCCGCGGCTCGCTGTTCCGGGGTGAAGGACGCGAAGTCGGGGCGGAACTCGGCCTGGGCGAAGGAGAGTTGGCTGACGTCGGACGGGGCCATCGTGCGCGGGTCCAGTACGCGGTTCTCGACCATGTGGGCGTGGATGCCGACCGCGTTCAGCAGGGTCAGGGCGCCGATGCGGCCCCGGTTGTCGCGCAGGGCCATCTCCGCGGCGATCCAGCCGCCGACGGAGTTGCCGATGACCATGACGTCCTTGAGGTCCAGCGTGTCGAGCAGGTCCAGGTAGGCGATGGCCAGGTCGGCGACGGTGTCGAAGTGGTCCGGGCGGGGGGTGCCGTCGAAGCCGGGGTGGGTCGGGGTGACGACGTGGACGTGCTCGGCGAGGGCGTTGGAGAGGCCGGCGACCGTGCGGGGGCCGGCGCCGCCGTGGAGTACCAGGACTCCGGTGCCCTCGGTGTTCTCGCCGAACTCCTTGATCGTGACGCTGAGTTCGCCAGGGAGGGTGATCGTGCGGGTGGTGGGGGTGGGCATGGTGAGGTCCTTTTCGCTTGGCGCGGGTGCGCCTCGGCTTTGGCGCTTGCTGAGAGCTGGCTCTCATGAAGGTAGGGGGTTGGCTCTCTTTATGCAAGTCCACTCTCATGGTGAGAGTTGAATGTCCCGGTGTGCGGCGCTCGGTGGGTTCACGGCCTCCACCGCCCGCCTCGGTTACAACGTGGTCAGCAGGTTGTGGAGGGGGGTGGGGGTGCGGTCGGGGGGCAGGGCCGCCACCAGGGCTCCGCCGTAGTGGATCTTTCGGCCCGACGTCGTGCCGAAGAAGCGTCTCAACTGCTGGTGGGTCGAACGGCCGCGCTGCGCGGGCTGGTTCAGGAAGGTGCGCAGGGGGCGCAAGTCGCCCTCCGCTTCGATGAGTTCCATGACCCGGGGGGCGCCCAGCGAGCGGATCAGTTCGTCCTCCAGGTCCGCCGTGCAGACATGGATCGCCTGCCGCGGTGCGCCCACCTCGTTGAACGCCCTTGTGTAGTACGGGCGTTCGCGTTCGTCGCACAGGCCCGTCAGGCGTAGGGCGGGGGTGGGCGTGGGGGTGGATGGTGATGGGGAAAGCAGGCGGGCGTAGCGGGCTACGTTCATCGCTCCGCCCATCGACAGGACGCAGACTCCCTCGGCGGGCAGGTCGCGGCCCCGGGCCGCCGCCAGTGTCTCGACTGCCGCCACGTCGCTGGGGCCTTCGAGCAGTACGGCTGTACGGACGCCGAGTTCCGCCGCCAACTCGGTCGCGGGATCCCCGGGTTCAGCCGTCGCCGCCCACTTCGTGACCGCTTCCCGGAACCTCTCCGTCTTCTCCGTGCTCACCATGTCGACCATGCAGGCGAGTCTGCGCTTCGGGGCCGCCGAGCCGGTACGGGTTTTCCGGCGGGGCGGTCAGGCGTCCGGCAGGGACTCCGCCAGGTGTTCCCAGGCCGCGTGGACGTCCTCGCCGACCATGCCGAACTGGGTGATCACGGCCACGCAGCGGCCGTTCTCGTCGTCGAGTTCCAGGGCCGAGGTCGGGCCGTGCGGCGCAGTGGAGCGGACCAGGTGGCAGGCTCGGACGGAGGTCATGTCCAGCTCCAGCGAACTGTCCGCCACCGCCGCGAACACCCTTCCCCCTGCCGTCCGGTCCGTGACGTGGACCTTGCCGGCGCACGCCTGCATCGTCGACGGGGCGAACACCGCCACGCCGATGGGGAGTCCGACCGAGCAGACGTGGTCCAGGACCGAGGCGACGACCTCCACCTCGATCGGACGGTACGCGCCACCGCGGTATTCGTGGAATGCGGTGCGTCGGGCGATTCCGGCGTCGTCTGTCAACAGTGCGTCCAGCTGTGCCAGTTGGTCGCCTCGCTGCCAGGTCGGCGGGACCTCGGGTGGCGGGGGCGGCCATCCCTCGCGCGACGCTCCCGCCTCGACCGTGGGTGCCAGCCCCGCCAGCAGGCGGTCGCCCTCCGACAGCAACTGCCCCTGGTGCACGGTCCGTCCGGCCCGGTCGAGGAGTCGTAGGGCTACGGCGTCCTCGTCGCGTGCGATCAGCGCCGCCGCGATTCCGGCCGGGTCCACTCGGAGGGTGATTGCCCCCTGGTGGATCGCGAACGCCTCGCCGCGCAGGGTCGGGACCGCGTAGGGGCCGGCCTGGTCGATGCGGGCGGCCGGGCCGCCGGTGATCGCGTGGACGTGCTGGAAGAGTGTCAGGCAGCGGGCCAGTTCCGGCATCCGGGCGTCGATCAGCCGTGCGCCGCCACCGCCTCCGCCGCCGCGTCGACCGCGGCAACTCTCGTGCCCGCAACCCTGGTTGTCGGTCATCCGCACACGTCCATCTCAGTACACGTCCCGTACGTAGCGCTTCGCGCGGCGCAGGTCCGCGAGGTACTCCGCCGCGTCGTCGTCGCCGCGTCCGCGCTGCCCTGCCACGACCGCCAGCAGCGCCGCCTCCACGTCCTTCGCCATACGGGAGGCGTCGCCGCAGACGTAGACATGGGCGCCGTCCTCCAGCCAGGCGTACAACTCGCCTGCGCGCTCCAGCATGCGCGTCTGCACGTACACCTTCTCGGACTGGTCGCGGGAGAACGCCAGGTCGAGTTCGGTGAGGACGCCGCGCTCGCGCAGCTCGGTCAGCTCGTCCTCGTAGACGAAGTCCGTCTCGCGGTGGCGGTCGCCGAAGAACAGCCAGTTGCGGCCGGACGCGCCGCGCGCGGCCCGTTCGTGCAGGAAGCCGCGGAACGGGGCGATGCCCGTGCCGGGGCCGATCATGATCATGGGGGCGTCGTCGTCGGCGGGGACGCCGAACGTCGCGTTCGCGTGTACGTAGATGCCGACTTCGCCGTCCTGCCCGTCCGTTCTGTCCGCCAGGTACGTCGACGCCACGCCCCCGTGTCTGCCGTAGCGGACGGACGCCACCGTGAGGTGGATGCGGTCGGGGTGGGCCAGCGGGCTGGACGAGATCGAGTACTGGCGCGGCTGCAACGGGCGGAGCAGGGGCAGGAGTTCGGGGAGGGTGGGGGCCGTCCGGCCCGCGTCGCGCAGCAGGTCGAGGATGTCTCGGCCCCAGAGCCAGGAGTCCAGGTCCGAGCGGTCGCCGTGGGCCACGACCGCCGCCAGTTCGCCCGACGGGGACCGTTCGACCAGCTCCGCTATCAACTCCTTGGAGGGGATGCGGATTTCGCGTTCCGTGCGGAGGAGCCGGGCCGTCTCCTCGTCCGTGCCCGCGTCGAGGTGGTCGAGGAGAGACCTGACCAACGTCTCGTCGTTCAGGGGGACTACGGCCAGCGCGTCCCCCGCCTCGTAGGTGATGCCGCTGTCGCCCAGGTCGAACTCGTAGTGGCGGATCTCCTTCTCGCTCCGGGGGGAGGAGAGGAGCCGGTTCACCGCGAGCCGGGAGCGGTAGGGGGTGCGCTTGTTCCAGGGGGAGCGGGGGCGGGCGGCGGCGACCTCCGCGCCTGCGCCCGGTGTGCCCTGTGCGGCTGATGTGCCTGCTGTGCCCGTCTCCGCCGTCACCCGTTCCAGTACCGCCGCCGACCACTGGGCCGCCGGGTCCTCGAAGTCCACGTCGCAGTCGACGCGTTCGTGGAGGCGGGTCGCGCCGAGCTGTTCCAGTCGGGTGTCGATGAGCTTGGCGGCCTGGCAGAAGTCGTCGTAGCCCGTGTCGCCGAGGCCCAGGACCGAGTACCGGACTCCCTCCAGGCGCGGTGCCGTGTCGGACTGGAGGGCCTCCCAGAACAGGCCCGCGTTGTCGGGGAGTTCGCCCTCGCCGTACGTCGACGTCACCACCAACACGTGGGACATGGCCGCCAGTTGGTCGAGAGGCGTCGCGTCCAGCGCGCTCGTCGAGCCCGCGAGGCCGCGTGCTCGGGCGGCCGTCGCCAACTCCTCGGCCAGGGACTCCGCGTTGCCGGTCTGGGTGCCGTACAGGATGTTGACCGTCGCGGTGGGGGTGGCGTCGGACGCGGCCTCCCTGCGGCCGGCCGCCGCTATGCCGGCGATGAAACCGGCGAGCCAGGACTCCTGTTGGGCGGAGAACGGGGCGTCGGACGGGATGAGGGAGCCGGTCGGGGGCAGCAGGGTCATGTCGTCACCGTCTCGGTCGGGGCCTGCGGGGCGCGGCGCGTGGCGATGTCGTCGAGGGCGGCCGTGGCCAGCAACTCGTCGAAGCGGGCGGCCCGTACGCGCCCCGCGTTCTTCGTGTGCTGGTGCAGGATCCAGCCGTAGGTGCCGGGGGCGTCCACGCTGAGGTTGTTGCGCAGGCGCAGCGCCCGCTTGTAGTCGTCCAGGCGCTTGCTCGCGATGAGGGTGGCCAACTCGTCGTCCTGGAAGCGTTCCAGGGTGCCGCGCAGGTACTTCACCACCCGCTGCCTGACGAAGAAGTCCTCGGTGAGGACGAGGTTGCGGACGGCCTCGGCGACCCGGGGGTCGTCGGCGCCGGTGGCGCCCGGTACGCGTTGCAGCGCCAGGTCCTGGGCGACGGCGAGCACGGTGTAGGAGGACAGCAGGGAGAACATGTCGTCGCTGCCCTGGTCGCCGAACTCCGGTGCCCTGCCGTCGAGTACGGTGCGGCGGTCGCGGTAGTCGAGCTTGAACGCGCGGAGTTTGTCGGTGGCGATGGAGGTCGCGAGTTCGTCGAGCAGTTCGCCCCGGGTCGCGGCGGCGAGGATCTCGGTCGCGTCCTGGTAGAGGAGCAGCGCGCGGGGCATTCCGCAGTACACGTGCCGCCGTTCGGAGTCCCAGTCGTGCAGCAGCCGGGCGGCCAACTCCGAGCCGGTGGACTCCAGATGCCAGGTCAGCAGCAGGCGTACGGCCTCCTCGTGGAAGGCGCCGTGCGCGGTGTCGGTCACCGGGAAGACGAGGAGGGAGTCGGCGCTGACGCGGTCGGCCAGTTCGCCCGAGGGGTCGTACTGGTAGAGGAATCCGCCGCTCATGCCGTTGCCCAGGCCCTTGCCGAAGCCGCCGAGGTTGAGGACCGTGCCGCCGGTCATGTACTCGCAGCCGAAGTCGCCGAGGCCCTCGACCACCGCGGTCGCCCCGGAGTTGCGCACCGCGAACCGGTCGCCCGCCTCGCCCTGCACGAACGTCCGGCCGCCGGTCGCGCCGAACAGCGCGAAGTTCCCGACCAGGACGTTGCCGCCGCGTTCGGTGCTGCCGCCGCCGGGGGCGCGGACGACGATCCGGCCGCCGCTCTGGCTCTTGCCCACGCCGTCGTTCGCGGTGCCGGTGTGTTCGAGGGTGATGCCGTCGTTGCAGAAGACGCCGTAGGACTGGCCGGCCGAGCCGGTGGTGCGGACGCGGACCGCGTCGTCGACGAGCCGGCGGCGGCCCCGGTCGTCGGTCGTGAACGCGTCGCTGTCCAGGGTGAGTTCGTGGTTGAGGAGGCGTTCGACGTCGATCGACAGCTGGCCGCCCACCGACTTGTCGCTGTTGCGGAGCTGGATGCCGTCGACGCGCACCGCCGCCTCTCGACGGTCCACGAGCGCGGTGCGGACATGGTCGAGCAGGGTGTCGTCCGTCGTGAAGTCCTTCTCCAGGTACTCCGGTTCGGTCACGACCTTCTCCGGGACGCGGGCGAGGAGGCGGCGGACGTCGAGGCGGCCGACGCTCGCCGGATGGTCGAGGAGCTGGAGCAGGTCGGTGCGGCCCCGGGCCTCGCGCAGCGAGCGCAGGCCGAGCCGGGCGAGGATCTGCCGCACGTCGTGCGCGATGTTGAGGAGGTACTGCGCCAGCGCGCGTGGATCACCCTCGAACGCCTCGGAGTTGGTGGTCAGTCCGGCCGGGCACTTCACGTTGCAGTTCTTCGCCATGACGCAGCCGAGCATCATCAGCGCCGTCGTACCGAACTCGAAGCTGTCGCCGCCCAGCAGGGCGGAGGTGACGACGTCGCCGCCGGTCTGGTGCGCGCCGGAGCAGCGCAGGATCACCTTCTGGCGCAACCCGTTGGCCACCAGCGCCTGGTGGACCTCGGCCACACCGATCTCGGCCGAACGGCCCGCGTACTTCAGGCTGGTGACCGCCGCCGCGCCCGTACCGCCGGTGTTTCCGGCCACGTTGATGACATCCGCGCCCGCCTTCGCGACGCCGACCGCGATCGTGCCGATGCCCTCGGAGGACACCAGCTTCACCACGACCCGGACGCGCGCCGCCTTGCAGTCGTGGATGAGCTGGGCCAAGTCCTCGATGGAGTAGGTGTCGTGGTGCGGGGGCGGGGAGATGAGCTCGATGCCGGGGGTGCCGCCGCGGGCCGCCGCGATGTCCACGGTGACCTTCGGCGCGGGCAACTGGCCGCCCTCGCCCGGCTTGGCGCCCTGCCCGATCTTGATCTCCAGTTCCTCCAGCATCGGGTCGGCGAGATAGCCCGCCCAGATGCCGAACCGGCCCGACGCGAACTGCTTGATCCGCGAGCCCCGGATGGTGCCGTAGCGGGAGCGGTGTTCGCCGCCCTCGCCGCTGTTGGACATCGCACCGACCATGTTGGTGCCGTGCGCGACGGCCTCGTGCGCGGTCGCCACCAGCGCGCCGTGGCTCATCGCGCCGGAGGCGAGGGCGCGGGTGATCTCGTGCGCCGGTTGCACGTCGGCGAGTTGGAGGCTTTCGGGGGCGGGGCGGAGGAGGGTCAGGAGGCGGGCCGCCGTGCCGGTGGCGGTGACGGTGACGCCTTCCGGGCCTGCGGCGACCGTCTCCACCTCGCCGGGGTGCGCGAGGGCGAGGCCGTCGGCGAGGGCGGTGTGGCGGTCGGGGTGCCCGGCGAGGGTGAGCCGGAACGTCACCGTGTCCGGGGCCGTCCTCGTGTCCGGGACCGATCCCGTGTCCAGGGCTGATCCCGTGTCCAGGGCCGATACGGTCACTCCGCGGACCGTCACGCTCGCGTTGCCCGCCGTGGAGAACCGGCCGAGTTCGCGGGCGAAGTCCTCCGGTGTGCGCAGGCCGGTGACGTCGGCGGGCAGGGCGAGGACGTCGCGCAGTGCGGAGGGGCGGCGGGAGCGTTCCTCGTGCGTGGTGCGGAGGAAGGAGCGGTAGCCGGGGGTGATGCGGAACGCGTCGATCTCCGCGTCGCTGAGCGCGTCGTAGCCCGTGTTCCGGTAGGCGGTGTCGCTGATGCCGAAGGCGTCGTCGAGCTGGCCGAGGGTGAGCAGGCGGAGGGCGTCCGGGTCGGCCGCGCGCCCGAACTCCGGGCGTTCTTCCGCCATGTCGCCGAATCCGCGGACCGCGGAGACCCCGAAGGAGTGCCCGGCGCCGTCCGACCGTTCCTTGAACAGGCCCAGCAGCGGCACCTGTTGCTCGCTCCGCACGGCCCGTGCCCGCTCGTGCCACTCGGTCGCGGCCTGCGCGATCCGCGCGAAGCCGACCCCGCCGACCGGCGCCTCCATGTGCGGGAAGACGCGGGCGAAGACGTCGTCGCGGGTGTCGAGGTAGTTCGGTTCGAAGAACGCGCCGCCGATGTAACTCTCGGCGGTACACAGCCCCACCCGGCCCATGGTCTTCGCGAGGGCCTTCTCGGCCGCCTTGCGGAAGCGGGCCAACGCCCGGTCGGTCTCCGTGACTTCGCCCGCCGGGGCCGGTGCGCTCGGGTGCTTCTCCTCGGCGCGCAGCCGGGCGCTGAGGCTGTAGACGGCCGAGGCGCCGAAGCCGAGCGCGGTCGCGACATGGTGGGAGGACGGCAGCTGTCCGCTCTCCGCCACGATCGAGACCCGCAGCCGCAGCCCGGTCTCGATGAGGCGCTGGTTCACGGCGGCGACGGCGAGGATCACCGGGAGCGGGGCCCGGGTCGAGGAGATCGCGCGGTCGGTGAGGACGGCGATGCCGCCGCCCCGCGCCGCGAACTCCTCCACGTCGTCGCAGAGTCGCTCCAGCGCGGTGCGCAACGAGTCGGCGTTCGCCCTCTCGTCGCCGAGTACCGGGTCGTAGAGCATCGCGAAGCGTTCCAGCGGCACGATGCGCTGGTCGCGCAGGCGCACCATGTCGAGGTGGCCCAACACCGGTGAGGAGACGACGAGTTGGCGGCCACCCCTGCTTCCTGTGCCGTCCGGCTTGGGGCCGAGCGCGACGCGCATGCTCATGCCGTCCGCCTCGCGGATGCTGTCCAGCGGCGGGTTGGTGACCTGGGCGAAGCGCTGAGAGAAGTACTTCGCCATGCCGCCCTCGGTGTCGCTGAGCGCGTTGATGGCGGCGCCGTAGCCCATCGCGGAGATGCGTTCCGAGCCGTTGGCGAGCATCGGGTCGAGGAGGAAGCGGAAGCTCTCCTGGTTCAGCGAGTACGCCACATACCGTCCGGCCAGGGCGAGATCGCCGTCGTAGCCGAGGGTGGTCGTGCCGCGGTAGTAGTCGGGGGCGGGCAGGTCGTCGAGGTTCACCCGGGCCGCGTCGAGGAGTTGGGAGTACGGGCGGCGGGCGGCCAGCGTGTCGAGGATCTCGCGGGTGCGCAGCCGGCGTCCGGTGCGGTGGTCCACGACCAGCATGCCGCCGGCCTCGATCCGGCCCCGGTGCACGACTTCGCCCTCGGGGAAGGCGACTTGGCCCGCCTCCGAGGCGACCATCAGGTACTCGGCGGTCTCCACGGTACGCAGCGGGCGCAGGCCCAGGCGGTCGAGGCGGGCGCCGATGACGTCGCCGTCGCTGAAGACGACCGCGGCGGGACCGTCGTTCTTCTCCTCGTAGAGGGAGAAGTATTCGAGCATGTCCCGTACGGCGGTGGGGAGCGTGCGGTCGTTCTCCCAGGCGGGCGGCATCAGCGACACGACGGCCTCGACGAGGTCCAGCCCGTCGTCGAACACCCGGCTCTGCACGGTCTGGTCGAGCCGGCTGGAGTCGGACTGGCCCGGGGGCCGCACGATGCTCCGGGTCCGGGCGCGGGCCAGGGCCTCGTCGCTGAGCCGGTTCTTGCGGTCGGTGTTGAGCTCCCCGTTGTGCGCCATGAGCCGGAACGGCTGCGCCATGGTGGGGTGCGGCTCGGTGTTCGTGGAGAAACGGGTGTGGAAGTAGAGCGAGCGGACCGAGTGGCGGGGGTCGGTCAGATCCTTGAAGTACCCGATGACCTCACCGGAGTTGAGGCGCCCCTTGAGGACCTGGGTACGGGCGCTGAGCGACAGCGGATACAGGCCCGCGTAGCTGTCGTCGGCGTAGGCGACGGCCTCGATCGCGAGCAGCGCGCGGTGGGCGGCGGCGTCCACGGTGGGGCGCTCCCAGGCCTCCGGGGCGCGGAACACCCACTGCACGAGGGGGAGTTGGTGCCGTTCGGCGGCGGGGCGGGGCACGGAGTGGTCCACCGGTACGTCCCGTACGAGCAGCAGCTCGAAGCCCTGGTCGGTGATGCTGCGGCCGACCAGGTCGACGGCCGCCGCCCGGCCCGAAGTGTCCTTCGGGACGAAGCAGTTGGCGACGCCGAAGCGGCCGGCGCGCAGCGGCTGCCCGCTCAGCGCCCCGAAGAACTCCACCGACAGGTCGACGCTGACGCCCGCGCCGTCGCCGACCCCCTCGGCGGACTTGCCGCCGCGGTGCGGGATGGCGCGCAGCGCCTCGTCGCCCTTGCGGATCACCTCGTGACTCGGCGTCCCGTCGAGCCGGGTCAGGAAGCCGACACCGCAGTCACTGTGGTCGCGGGCAGGGTCGTACAGACCGAAGGTCGAGTGATTCACGGGCCCGTCCTGTGAGCGCGGTGCGGCTGGGGGGATCTCCCCGTCCGTCGAGGCACTGGGGAGTTCGGCCAGGCTGCGTCGGTGAAGCGCTCGCCGTGGGCGGACCGGGGTGCGGTCGAGGCCCTTGATGGTGCGAAAGGGAACGGTAAGGGTTACCTAACTTTAACCGCAAGTGTGTTCCGCCCGTCGGACGCGGACGAGGGACGGGAGACGAGGGCGGGGGCTGGGACGGGGGCGAGGGCCGGGCGGCCCTCAGACCAGTCGCCGTAGATCCTCCAGATACCGCAGGACGGCCGCCACCCGGCGGTCCACCTGGTCCGTCGGGGACAGGTCGAGCTTGGCGAAGATGCTGCGGATGTGTTTGTGGACGGCGCCGTCGGTGACGACGAGTCTCCCGGCGATGGCTGAGTTGCCCAGGCCCTCGGCCATCAGGGCGAGTACGTCGCGTTCGCGGGGGCTGAGGCGTTCCAGGCGGGTGTCCTGGCGGGAGCGGGTGAAGAGCTGGGCGACGACCTCGGGGTCGATGGCGGTGCCCCCGGCGGCCACCCGGTGCAGCGCGTCCAGGAACTCCTCGACCCGGCCCACCCGTTCCTTGAGGAGGTAGCCGAGGCCGTTCACGCCGCCGCCGAGCAGTTCGGTGGCGAAGCTCTGCTCGACGTAGGCCGAGAGGACGAGGACCGCCAGGTCGGGGCGGCGACGCCGGGCCTCGACGGCGGCGACGATCCCCTCGTCGGTGTGCGTCGGCGGCATCCGTACGTCGAGGATCGCGACGTCCGGCCGGTGTACGGCGATGGCGTCCAGCGCCTCGTCCGGGGTGCCGGCGGTGGCCACCACGTCCAGGCCCTCGGCGCGCAGCAGCAGCGCGAGCCCCTCGCGCAGCAAGGCGTCGTCCTCGGCGATCACGATCCGCATGGCGGCTCCACAGCTCGGGTTCCGTTCGTCACGATCCACAGGGAAGGTCCACCGTCAGGACGGTCGGGCCGCCGGGTGGGCTGGTCAGGGTGAGGGTGCCGTCGTGGGCCGCGACGCGGCGGCGGATGCCGGTGAGGCCGGAGCCGCCGCCCGCGCCCGCGGAGCCGGCGTTCGCTCTCCCGGAGCCGCTGTCCGGTCCTCCGGAACCGGCGTCCGCGCCCCCGGAACCGGCGTTCGCGCCCCCGGAACCGGCGTTCGCGCCCCCGGAACCCGCGTCCGCTCTGCCGGAGCCGCCGCCCGCACCCTCGGAACTGGCGTCCGCTCCTCCGGAACCGGCGTTCGCGCCCCTGGAACCCGCGTCCGCTCTCCTGGAGCCGCCGCCCGTGCCCCCGGGCCCGCCGTCCGATCCCCCGGAATCGGCGGCCCGGGCGGTGCCGCCGGCCCCGCCCCGGCCGTCGTCCTCGATGCTCAGCAGGAGCCGGCCGGCGCCGCCGCGTGCCGTGACGATCGCGTGCCGCGCGCCGCTGTGCTTGGCGATGTTGGTCAGCGCCTCGGCGACGACGAAGTAGGCCGTCGCCTCGACCGAGGCGGCACAGCGCCCGGGTACGTCGACGTCGATCCGGCACGGCACCGCGCAGTCCGCGGCGAGACCGGACAGCGCGCCCGCGAGGCCCCGGTCGGCCAGTACCGGCGGCAGGATGCCGCGCGCGACCGTGCGCAGTTCGGCCAGTGCCTGTTCGGCGGCGGACTGGGCGCGTTCGAGGAGTTCGTCGGCCCCGGCCGGGTCGCGGGCCACCATGCGGCGGGACGCCCCGATCAACACGGCCACGGAGACCAGGCGGTTCTGCGCTCCGTCGTGCAACGAGCGCTCGATGCGCCGCAGTTCGGTGGCGTGGGCATCCAGGGCGGCGGCGCGGGTGGCGGTCAACTCCGCGACGCGCAGGGAGAGATCGGTGTCGGGACCGGCCGACAGGAGCCGTCGTCCCGGGTCCGACTGGAGGCGGGCCATGCCGGGCGTCAGCCCCAGGATGATGGCGATCCAGCCGACGCCCAGCAGCGCCACGGCGAGGGCGTCCGGCCAGCCGTGTGCGTTGCCGACGCCGACGGAGGTGGCCGTCGCGCCCTCGGGCATGAGCTTCCAGTACAGCGGAAACGCGGTGTCCCGCACGGCGAGCACCGGCAGCAGCACGCCGATCAGACCGAGCGGCAGGCCCAGGGCGAAGTGCCGTAGCAGCCAGCGCAGTTCGCGGTGGGTGGTGGTGTCGGCGAGGGCGAGCCGCAACCGCGTGGGCGGCGGCTGCGGGGCGACGACCTCGGGCCCCGTGCGGGCGAGCCGCGCGCGCTCCCGTCCGGCCAGCGCGTGCAGGGCACGCAGGAACGCGGGTGCCGTCAGCAGTCCGACTCCTACGACGCTCGTCGCGGCGGTGACGGCCAGCCACAGCGTCAACAGCCCGGCGAGCACGGCCGTGTTGAGGCCCGAGGCGAGCTGCGCGAGGGCCTGACCGGCGGTGCTCAGGGTCCGTAGCGCGAGGTGCCGCACGCTCTCGCGCGGGGCGGTGATCCCCACGCCTGTCGCCCCGCCACCGGCTCCGCCCGCGCTCGCTGTCATGCGAACGACCCTATGCCGTAAGGCGGTTGGGCGCGGCCGTCGACCCGCAGGAGTACAGCCTGCTGTACCCCGCATCGGGCGGTCTGCGGGATCGGCCGGGACGGGGTCCGATCCCTAGCGTCGACGACGACAGCGGATGCCGTACGACGACCCCGGGAGCAGCCCCGATGCGCAACACCCCGACACAGCACACGACGACCCCCGGGCCCGTCGATCCCGTCGATCCCGTCAGGCATGCCGATCCGGCCGGACCCGTCGGACCCGTCGGACCCGCCGACCGGATCGCCGCCGGTGACATCGCCCGCGCGCTGCTCTGGGTCGCGGTGGTGGCCAGCGCGCTCGGCAACATGGCGGCCTCCTTCGGGGGCGCCGACACCTGGGTGCATCTGCTGTGCGGCGCGATCACCGTGCTGTGCGCGGGCACCCTCGTCGTACGGAGTCTGCGGGGCCGTCGATGAAGGCGTGGAGGGAGTCGAGGGGCGCGGCGACGAACACCGCCGGTACCACCGCCGTGGACGCCCCCGCCATCGCCCTGGAAGGCGTCAGCAAGGCCTACCCGGGTGGCGTACGGGCCCTGGACGACGTGTCGTTGACCGTGGAGCGCGGCACTTTCCTTGCCGTGATGGGGCCTTCGGGGTCCGGCAAGAGCACGCTGATGCACTGCGCGGCCGGGCTGGACTCGCCGACGTCGGGCAGTGTCCGGATCGACGGACACGAGATCGCCGGGCTGAACGAGACCCGGCGCACCGAACTCCGCCGGGAACGCGTCGGGTTCGTGTTCCAGGCCTACAACCTGATCCCCTCCCTCTCCATCGAGGACAACATCACCCTCCCGCTGCGGCTGGCGGGACGCACCGCCGACCGGGACTGGCTGCGCACGCTGGTGCAGCGGGTCGGGCTCGCCGACCGGCTGGCCCACCGTCCGGCCGAGCTCTCCGGCGGACAGCAGCAACGGGCCGCCGTGGTACGGGCGTTGGTGGCGCGACCCGCCGTCGTGTTCGCCGACGAACCGACCGGCGCGCTCGATCTGCGCAGTGCCCACGAGGTGCTGGATCTGCTGCGCGACCTGGTGACCGAGCTGCGCCAGACCGTTGTGATGGTCACCCATGACCCGGCCGCCGCCGCCCGCGCGCACCACGTGCTGGTGATGGCGGACGGGCGAGTGGTCGAGGCGCTGAAGGAGCCGACCGCCGCCGAACTGGCCGGGCGTCTCGTCGAGTTGGGGAGGGTCTGAGCCGTGTTCCGTCTCGCGCTGCAACTGGTGGGACACCGCATCACCTCGATGGTCGCCGTGGCCTGCGCCGTCCTCGGCGGTGCCGCGCTGCTCACCGTCACCGGTGTCCTGGCCGAGTCCGGCCTCCGCTCCCACCTGCCCGCCGGGCGGCTCGCGGGCGCGTCCGTCGTGGTCGCCGCCGACCAGGAGTTCCACCCGCCCGGCGACCTCCCGCTCGCCCTCCCCGAACGGCGCCGCCTGCCCGCCCGGCTCGTCGGCGAACTGGCCGGGTTGCCGGGTGTCCGCGCTACGGTCGGTGACCTGGCCTTCCCCGCCGCGCTGCTCGACGCCCACGGGCGGGTCGTAGTGGCGAAGGACCCTCGGGTGGCGGGGCACGGCTGGTCCTCGACGAGGCTGCTGGCCGGTGCGCCGCGGATCGAGGGCCGGGCGCCGACCGGGTCCGGCGAGATCGCCGTGGACCGTGCGACCGCCGCCGCGGCGGGCGTCGGGCCCGGCGACGAGGTGCGGGTCGTCGTCAACGCCCGCCCGGCCAGGGCCTATCGGGTCTCGGCGGTGGTCGAGGCACCGGACGCGGGTGTGTACTTCGCCGACAAGTCTGCCGCAGGACTGTGCGGTTGTTCCGGGCGGGTGGATCTGGTGGGGGTGCTCGCCGATCCCGGTGCCGAGGCGCGGGTCGCCGCCGAGGTGCGCAAGGAGCTGGCGGGCAGCGGGCTGCGGACCGTCACCGGGGCCGGGCGGGGGGACACGACCGCGCCGGGGGCCGGGGCGTCACGGTCGCTGCTGGTGCTGCTGGCCGGGTCGCTGTCCGGGATCGTCGTGCTGATCACCGGGTTCGTGATGGCGAGCGCGCTGGCCGTGGCGATCGGCGGGCAGCGCCGTGACCTGGCGCTGATGCGGGCCGTGGGGGCGAGCCCGAAGCAGATCCGGCGGCTGGCCGCCGCGCAGTCCACCGTCGTCGCGGCGGTGGCCGTCGTCCCCGGTGTCGGGCTCGGCTATCTGCTGGCCGGACAGTTCCGGCGGCTGCTCGCCGACCGGGGCGTCGTACCGCCCGAACTGCCGCTCACCTACAGCCCGTTGCCCGCGCTCGCGGCGATCCTGCTGCTGCTCCTGGCGGTGCAGGTCTCGGCCCGCTGCTCGGCCTGGCGGACCTCGCGGATGCCGGCCACCGAGGCGGTCGCCGAGTCCCGCAGCGAGCCGCGCGAGCCCTCGCGGGCCCGGACGCGGGCCGGACTCGTCGTCATGGCCGGCGCGCTGGCGATGTCGGCGCTGCCGTTGTTCTCCCGCACGGTCCTCGCGGCCACGGCCACCTCGATCGCGGGCATCGTCGGGGCGATCGGGCTGGCCCTGGCGGGTCCGGCGCTGGTGCGGGGCGTCGGCGGCGCGGCGGCCCGGGCGGCACGGCACGGCGGTTCGGCGCCGACCTGGCTGGCGACGGCCAACCTGCGCGCCTACGCCCTGCGCAACGCGGGCATCGTCTCCACGCTCGCCATGGCGGTCGTGTTCGTGCTGACGTACACCTTCACCCAGACCACCGTGCTGGCCGCCACCGCGCACGACACCGGAGCCGGAACACTGGCGCAACTGCGGCTGAGCGCACCGGGGTTGGGCGGACTGCCCGCCGACACCCGCGCCGCCGTACGGAAGACGCCCGGGGTGCGGGCCGCCGCGCCGGCCGGTACGACGACCGTGGTGTGGGAGTACGAGCAGTTCGGCGACAAGGTGGCGGAGTCGGGCGCGGCGACGATCCTCACCCCGGACGCGGCGGGCGTCATCGACCTCGACGTGCGGGACGGCGGTCTCGACCGGCTCACCGGGGCGACCGTCGCGGTCAGCTCCGAGGTCGCGCGCAGCCGCTCCGCGACGGTGGGCCGTACGGTGCGGCTGGTCCTCGGGGACGGCACCCGCGTGGCGGCGAAGGTCGTCGCCGTGTACGGGCGGGGCCTGGGCTTCGGCACGGTGGTGCTCTCGCACGACCTCGCCGCCGGGCACACCACGACGGCGCTCGACCAGTCCCTCCTCATCCGCACGGACGGCACGGCGGGGGCCCGGGAACGGCTGACCGCGCTCGTCGCCGACCGTCCCGGCCTGGCTCTCGCGCCCGCCGAACCGCCGTCCACCGGCGGCCTCAAGGACGCGCCGCCCGAGGTGTGGATCAACCTCGCGACCATCGTGGTGCTGCTCGTCTACCTGCTGCTGAGCATCGCCAACAAGCTGGTCGCGGCGACCGCGCAGCGCCGGGTCGAGTTGGGCGCGCTCCGTCTCAACGGGACCACGCCCCGGCAGATCCGCGCGATGATGCGCCGCGAGGCCGCGGTGACCGCCGCCACCGCGCTCACCACCGCCGTGCTGCTCTCCGCGGTCCCGCTCGCCCTGCTGGGGCAGGGCTTCCTCGGCCGCCCCTGGCCGGCGGGCCCGCTCTGGCTGTTGCCCGCGCTCGCCCTCACGGTCACCGCGACGGCCTTCCTCACCGTCGAACTCCCCACCCGCCAGGCCCTGCGCACCCCGCCGGCCGACGCGATCCGCGCCCAATGAGCGCCCAGGGAAACGGACTTGGACCCGGACCCGGACCCGGGCCTGGACTTGGACTTGGCCCCGGCCCCGGCTACCGCAGCGCGCTCGCGCGTCGGTGGCCGGGGATGTCCAGCCACCAGGCCGCCGCCGTGCGGGCCACCGGGAGGTGGTCGGCGCCGGTCAGGATCGTGGTGAGGACGTCGTCGCGCGAGGCCATGCCGAGGGCGTAGACCAGGCTCTCCAGCGTGGCCGCGGTCACCGGGTCCCGGTCGGTCAGCCACACCGCGTGGTGGTGGGCGACGGCGGACCGCAGGAAGTCCCCGGTGGCGCGGTCGGCCGCGACATGGCCCAGGCCGCGCACCGCGGCGTACGCGGTGGACCGGGGCACGCTCGGCAGCACCGCCAGCCGCTGGAGCAGCCCGCGGTGGCGGTGGTCGCCCAGCACGCGCAGCCCCTCCAGGAGCACCACCGCGAGCCGTTCGTGCCGTACGGCCGAGGGGCGGACCAGCTCCGCCGCGAGCGCGTCCGCCAGCACCGGGCGGTAGGGGGTCGCCGCGAGCAGGAACGCGGCGTAGAGGCGGACGTCGAAGAGCGGGCTGCCCAGCGTCTCGGCGACCAGCGCGGCCGGGACCGCGGGATCGCACACCCGGTCGGGTTCCACGGTGCCCAGTCGTGCCGTCACTCTGCGGATCGCCGCAGCCACCAGCGCGTGGGCGTCCGGGTCGGGGGCCTCCCGGTCGCGGTCCCGGTCCGCGTCCCCGGGGCGCCGGCCCAGGACCGCGCGGGCGTACTCGGGGTGCTGCGCGGACAACTGCCCGCGCAGCGGCCCGAGCTGGTCGCCGAACGGGGCGCCGCCGCTGGAGTCCCGCACCGCCCGCACGAGGGTCCGCAGCTGGCCGTCGTCGAAGTGCCGGTAGCGCATCTTGCGGAAGCACGCCATGACCGCGCCCCGGTGCGCCAACGGCCCGCTGGGACAGGCGAGTTCGCTGAGCACCAGGTCGGCCGCGGCGGGATGCCCGCAGTTGTCGAGCGCGCAGACGATCTCGGTCGCCGTCAGCCGGGCCCGTCCGGCGGCCATCGACCCGCACACGGCGATGACGGTAGGGCCGCCCCGCCGGTGGTTCAGCAGCCGGTTGAGGGACTCGAAGCGGAGCATCCACGGCAGGTCGTCGGCGATCACCATCTCCTCGACGAGCCGTTCGGCCAGCGCGGACCAGGTGCCGGACGGCATCAGCACCACGTCGGGGCGCGCGCACAGGCCGTCCACCAGCTGGTCCCAGTCGTCACCGGTCATCACGTCGTGGGACACCGCCTGCTCCAGCAGGTCCTCCATCGGCCTCGCGGCGGGGCCCGCCGGGTCGACGCCGAGGACGGGACCGGGTGCCCAGAAGCGCCACACGGTGCGCGCGGTGGCGGTGAGCGTGTTGCGGGGCAGCGCGAGCAGTTCCTCGTAGCGGCGAACCGCCTGCCAGGGAACGGGCGTTCGGCCGGTCTCCCAGCGCGAGACGGTGCTGACGCTCACCTCGCGGTCGTAGCTCCCGCCGTGGAAGGCCGTCGCGAAGGCCGGCAGCGATCTCAGTGAACTCTCCCCGGCCAGCAGCCGGTTGACCCGTAACAGCCAGGCGACGCGGGCCCGTCGGCCCGGTGCGGCACCCGCGGCGACCGCCGCGTGAACGTCCATCCGGCCAGTCTGGCAGGAGTCGGGCAGCACCCGGGCAAGGACGACAAATCTCACCGCCGTACCCCGTTTCGCGCCGCCGCGCGGCCGTCGTTGCAGCGTTCGGCGAGCCGTGCAACGCGCCCGGAACCGGTGCCGCCGGCGCGGTACCAACGGGGAACCGGCCCGCGTGGAACGGCACTCGGGTCCGGGACAGCACGAGAGACAGGGGGAGAAGCCCATGGTGATGACACTGGTGGTCGTGCATCTGCTCGGGATCCCGATCGCGCTCTGGACCTTCAACGGGCGGGCGGGCGGCTCGTTCTGGCACGGTGTGCCGCCGATGCTGATCCTGATGAGCCCGGAGTGGTTCCTGTTCAGCGTGGTCAAGGCGATCGGCTGGGAGATCACGCTCGCGGTGTGGCTGTTCGGCGGGCAGCCCACCTCGCCGTGGGGCGTACGGCCCGGCAGCCGCTCGGGCCGGATCAGCCGGCTCACCCCGGCCGAGCGCGCCGCCCGCGACCGCGAGGCACGGGCCGCCGAGCGCGCCCGGGTCCCCGGGGCATGAGCGCCACGGCCGGCCGGCCCCGGAACTGCCGTACGACAAGGGGGAGTTGATGGAGATTCTGCAGAGACTGCTGGGGCCCAGGCGGCTGCCGCCCAGCAGGGACGGCTACCAGGCACCCACGGGCGCCCTGGCCCGGGGCTGGGAGTGCGACGACCCGGACTGCGGGGGCGGCGGGTACTTCGACGATCCGCGCCCCGGCATCCCGCGCCGCTGCGCCGACTGCGGGAGCGGTACGTATCCCCGCCACGCGTGGCCGTGGGAGCACGGCGAGGAACGGGCCCGCCTGGACGCCCTGTTGTCCCGGGCCGAGCGGGAGGGCGAGGAGCAGCTCGCGGTGCTCGTCCGGTTCCACCTGCTGGAGTGGACGTTCGAGGACCATCTGATGAAGGGGCATCGCAGGGACGCGCTCGTGACCCTGGCGGACGCCGACACCGGGCTGCGCGCGACGATGCGTCAGGACCGGTACTTCACCGAGGGCTCCCACCGGTTCGGCATGGTGTACGGCGCGCTGCGCAGCGGCGGCCCGGACATCGCGCTGCGCGTGCTCGAACCCTGGGTGACGCTCGCCCGCGAACAGGGCCCGGGCTACGGCACGGACCTGGAGTCCGACAACGCGAGCCGCACCAACTACCGCTCCCTGGTGGGTTCTTGCCTCGACTGGCTGGGCGACGGACGGACCCGGTCCCATCCGCGCCGGCCCACCGTCCTGGCCTGGGCCCTGGACACCGCCCGGCTGCCCCACGTACGGCACTACCTCACCGCCGACCAGGAGACGGCCCTGACGCACCTCGACCCCGGGTGGCGAACCGGGAGGTGAGGACGGGGACCGGTTCCCGGGGGACGGGGAGGGTGCGGGGACCGGTTCCCGGGGGAGGGGGGCGGGCGGGTCCGGGCCAGGGGGGTGCGGACCCGCCCTGTCCGGCGGGACGAACGTCCGTCCGATCGAGTGGACTCGCGGGGGCGCGTGACGCAGGACGGCCCGCCGCCGGGCTCCGGATGGTGGCGTGGCCACCTCAACCCCCGACCGGAAGAAGCGCCCCGGCATGCGACGTACCCCCTCCCGACGCCTGGTGGCAGCCGCGCTGCTGGCGGCGTCCGTACTGATCCCGACGACGATGACATCCGCCGTGGCCACGACGGCCACGGCCACGGCGGTGACCGGCACCACCTCCGCGCCCCACCGGGACGGCTGTCCGCCCGCCGCCGCGGCCGGGCTCGGCCGTACGACGACCGCCCGGCTGGACAAGGCCGTCGCCGACGTCCGCCGCCAGGCCGGCATCCCCGGTGTCGTCGTCGGGCTGTGGCTGCCGGGCAAGGGGTGCTACGTCCGCGCGACCGGCGTCGCCGACACCACCACGCACCGCCCGATGACCACCGGCCTGTACGCGCGCATCGGCAGCGAGACCAAGACCTTCACCGTCACCGCGCTGCTCAGGCTCGTCGACGAGGGCCGGATCCGCCTGGACGACCCGATCTCCCGCTACGTCCGCGGGGTGCCGAACGGCCGGCACATCACCCTGCGCCACCTCGCCGAGATGCGCAGCGGGCTCTTCCCCTACACCGCCGACCCCGACTTCGTGCACGACCTGCTGAGCAACACCGGCCGCTCGTTCACCCCGCGCGAGACACTGGCGTACGGCTTCAGGCACGACAACACCTTCGCGCCGGGCGAGCGGTTCGAGTACTCCAACACCAACCTGGTGCTGCTCGGCCTGGTGATCGAGAAGGTCACCGGCCGGAGCGCCGCCGACGTCATCGACCGGCGCGTGCTGCGCCCGGCCGGTCTCGGCCACACGCTGCTGCCCGGTGGCCCCGAGTTCCCCGACCCGCACGCGCGCGGCTACACCGCCCAGACGCTGAGCGGCGCGGTCGCCGACGCCACGGACTGGAACCCCAGTTGGGCCTGGACGGCCGGCGCGATGATCTCCGACCTGCACGACCTGCGCAGCTGGGCCAGGACCGTCGCGACCGGCACCCTGCTCAGCCCGGAGACCCAACGGCAGCGGCTGCGCATGCTCCCGACCGGCTTCCCCGGCCTCGACTACGGTCTAGGCATCTTCGAGAGCGGCGGCTGGATCGGCCACAACGGCTCCATCCCCGGCTACGAGACCGTGACCGTCTACCTCCCGCCGCTGAAGGCCACCCTGGTCGTGATCCTCAACACCGACATCACCTACGGCGGCCAGGAACCGTCCTCCCTCGTCGCCCGCGCGGTCACCGAGGTCGTCACCCCCGACCACGTCTACGACCGCCCGGTCCCCTCGAACGAGCAGTCGCTCCGCTAGCGGCCCGCCGCCGGGAAGTGGCGGCACCGGTACGGGGAAACCCTCTTCGGGCGTCGGCGACCGGTGGTGTCACCAGCTGACCGACGCCCCCACCGGCAAGTGGTCGCTGCCCGTGGCCGGCAGCACCCACGCCTTCGTCGGCCGTACGCCCCGCACCAGGATCTGGTCGATCCGCGCCACCGGGAACCCGGCCGGCCAGCTGAAGCCGAAGCCGCTCCCGGCCGCGTCCTGGGCCGAGCGCAGCCGCGCGGTCAGGGCGGTGAACGCGCGGTCGTCCGTGGTGCCGTTGAGGTCGCCGAGCAGGACCACCCGCCGGTCCGGCTCGGCGGCGACGGCCTCGGCGAGCGCCCGCGCGCCCCGGTCGCGGTCGCCCGTGCCGAAGCCGCTGGGCAGCACCCGCACGGATCCGAGATGGGCCACGTACACCGCGAGCGGGCCCCGGTCCGTGGTCACCGTGGTGCGCAGCGCCCGGTTGGTGGCCGCCCTGACCGCGGCCGGCAGGCGGTCGGCCAGCGGCCCGACGTCCATCGCGGTGTCGACCGCCCGGGTGCCCGACAGCGGCAGCCTGCTCCACACCCCGACCGTGCCCAGCACCGCGTGGTAGGGGTACGCCGTCGCCAACTCCTTCTCGTACGTGACGCTCGCCCGCGGGGTCAGTTCCTCCAGCGCCAGTACGTCCGCGCCGGAGGCGGCCAGGTCACGGGCGGTACCGGCCGGGTCGGGGTTGCCGGCACTCACGTTGTGGCTGACCAGGGTGAGGTCCCCGACCCCCTGGGACCTGTCGCCGAGCAGCCCGCCGAAGAGGTTCAGCCACGCCACGACCGGCAGCACCAGCGCGACCGTCGCGACGGCGGAGCGGCGCCACAGCGCGCGGGCCAGCAACACCGGCACGAACAGCCCGAACCACGGCAGGAACGTCTCCACCAGGCTGCCGATCCCCCAGACCCGGTCCGGGATCTCCGCGTGCAGCAGCATCAGCAGCCCGAGCGACAGGGCGAGCACGGCCGTCACCCGGGCCCGCCGCCAGGGCCCCGGCCGGGCGAGGGCCCGCGCGGCTCGACGCACCCGGCTCGTCCCGCCGGTCCCGTTCACCCCGCCGGTCCCGCCCGTCCCGCTGATCGTGCCCGTCCCGCTCGTCCCGTCCATGCCGCCAGTCCAGGCCGTGCCGTGTTGCCGGGGCGTATGCGCTTTTCGATATGTCACCGATACGCGCGGGCTCGTAGCCTCGACGGCATGCGTGTGCTGATAGTCGAGGACGAGCCCTATCTGGCCGAAGCCGTCCGCGACGGTCTGCGGCTGGAGGCGATAGCGGCCGACATCGCGGGCGACGGCGACACCGCCCTGGAACTGCTGGACGTCAACGCCTACGACATCGCGGTCCTCGACCGTGACATCCCCGGCCCCTCCGGCGACGAGGTCGCCCGCCGGATCGTCGCCTCCGGCAGCGGCCTGCCGATCCTGATGCTCACCGCCGCCGACCGCATCGACGACAAGGCGTCCGGCTTCGGACTCGGCGCCGACGACTACCTCACGAAACCCTTCGAACTGCGCGAACTCGTGCTCAGGCTCCGGGCGCTCGACCGCAGACGCGCCCACAGCAGGCCCCCGGTGCGGGAGATCGCGGGGCTGCGGCTGGACCCCTTCCGCCGGGAGGTCTTCCGCGAGGGACGCCATGTGGCGCTCACCCGCAAGCAGTTCGCCGTGCTGGAGGTCCTCGTCGCCGCGCAGGGCGGTGTCGTCAGCGCCGAGGACCTGCTGGAACGGGCCTGGGACGAGCACGCCAACCCGTTCACCAACGCCGTCCGCATCACCGTCTCGGCCCTGCGCAAACGGCTCGGCGAGCCCTGGCTGATCGTCACGGTGCCGGGCGTCGGCTACCGCATCGGCCCGGCGGCCGACGGAGGCCCGCGTGGATAGGCCCGCCGGTCTGAGCGTCCGCGTCAGACTCACCCTCAGCTACGCCGGGTTCCTCATGGTCGCCGGGGTGCTGCTGCTCGCCTCCGTGTGGGTGTTCCTGCGCCGGGTGCCGCATGTCGGGCTGCTCCTCATGCCCGCGTACCAGGGCGCCGTCGTGCGGGCCTTCGCCCCGGTCGCGGCCGTCTCGATGGCGTGCCTGCTGGTGTTCGGGCTCGTCGGAGGCTGGTTCCTGGCCGGCCGGATGCTCGCCCCGCTGACCCGGATCACCGCCGCCACCCGGCTGGCCGCGACCGGCTCGCTCTCGCACCGGATACAACTGCCGGGCAGCAAGGACGAGTTCCGCGAACTCGCCGACTCCTTCGACACGATGCTCGCGCGGCTCGAAACACATGTCGCCGCCCAGCGGAGGTTCGCGGCCAACGCCTCGCACGAACTGCGCACCCCGCTGGCCGTCTCCAAGACGCTCCTCGAAGTGGCCCGCACCGACCCGGCCCGCGACACCGGCGAGATCATCGACCGCCTGCACGCCGTCAACACCCGGGCGATCGACCTGATCGAGGCGCTGCTCCTGCTCAGCCGGGCCGACCAGCGGTCCTTCACCCGCGAGGACGTCGACCTGTCGCTGCTGGCCGAGGAGGCCACCGAGACGCTCCTGCCGTTCGCGGAGAAGCACGGGGTCCTGGTGGAGACCGGCGGCGACATCGCGCCGGCCACCGGATCGTCGGCGCTGCTGCTCCAGTTGACGACGAACCTCGTGCACAACGCGATCGTCCACAACCTGCCCGCGCAGGGCACCGTGCGGGTGCGCACCGAGGTCCGCCCGAGGACGGTGGCGCTCACCGTCGAGAACACCGGCGAGCCACTCACCGCGCAGCGCGTCTCGACCCTCACCGAACCGTTCCAGCGCGGCACCGAGCGGGTGCACGGCGACCAGGCGGGCGTCGGCCTCGGCCTGGCCATCGTGGAGACCATCACCCGCGCGCACGACGGCACGCTCACCCTCACGCCCCGCCCGGCGGGCGGACTCCGCGTCACCGTGGAACTCCCCGCGCCGGTCGCACGACCGGACGAACGGCAGCCCGCCGTAGGGCGGTTCTGATCTCCGTGTGACAATCCCGACCTGATGTTCGAAGCCGCTCGACATCGCTCGAAGCGGTGCGAAGGGGGCTTCGAAGAGGGTTCGAGGAGAGATCGGGCTGCCATGCCTTCCCACAGACGCCGCTTGCTCGCTGTCCCGGTCGCGGCCCTCACGGCCCTCGCCGTGGCCCAGGCCGCCGCCACCGTCCCGGCCGTCGCCGCGCCCGCGACGGGGTCCGACCCGGCCGGCGTGTCGACGACCCTCCCCGCGCGGACGACCTCCGTGCCCGCCGCCACCGACCTCTCCGGCTCCGGCCAGGCGGTCGTGTGGAGCCAGACGACCACGGCCGACACGGCGCCGCACGGCTGGCTCGCGGTCGCCGGCGGCACCCCGCAGGACCTCGGCCGCCTCGCCGACACCGGTGAGACGGTCACCGTCCACCCGGTGTCGGTGCAGGACGGTGTCGTGGCCGCGGCCACCTCCGCCAACCCGAACGGCGATCTCGCCGACCACGTCACCCTGCGCCACCTCGACTCCGGCGCCGAGGACGTCCTCCCGGTCGCCTACGACAGTTCGGGCGCCGCGGGCGACGAGCGCTACCGCGGACAGGCCGGCGACGGCATCCTCGTCCAGCAGGCCTACTACGACGACTCCTCCGCCTACCGGGTGCGCCTGGTGCTGCGCGCCCCGGGCGCCGCGGACCGCACCGTCCTGTCCGGCGACGCGCAGTACGAGGTCCTCGACTCGGACGCGGCCGGCGCCCTGGTGGAACGGCGGACCGCGCCCGGCTGGGGCTACGAGATCGTCTACGTCGACCTCACCACCGGCACGACGGTCACCGTGGCCGAGCCCACCACCGGCGAGCTGCCCCAGGCCCTGGAGTTCACCCCGGACCACTTCGGTGTCGTGGACGGCGCGACCCTGACCGAGTGGCGGCGCGCGGCGCCCGGCGACGGCCCGGCCACCGTCACCCTGCCCGTCGCCGACGCCCGCTGGATCAGCGACGACACCCTCGCCTGGTACCAGCGCAACGACGGCGACGCGTCGAACGAGTTGTTCGCTGCCGCCAGGGACGGATCCACGGCGGCCAAGGACCTCGGCGGCAGCTTCCGTGACGTGGAGGTCGGCGACGACGGCAGGATGCGCGCCTCGCTCTACCGCCCCGACGTCGACGCCGCGATCCAGACCCTCACCGCCGGCCGCGTCTCCACCACCGCGGGCGACGCCACCACGATCCCCGCCGGCCCCGCCCGGCTGGACGCGCTCGCCCTGTCCGGCGGCGCGCTCTACACCGCCGACGACTCGTCCCGCCGCGACGGGGTGCTGCTCCGCTCGAACCTGACGGCCGGCCCGTCCGGGGCCTTTGCGAGCACGCCGACGCGGGTGCTGGCGTACTCCGGCGGCCCGGTGCACCAGACGCTCGCCGCCGCCGGCGGCCGGGTCCTGGTCGCGCAGAGCGACGCCTCCGGCGCGGGCCGGTTCGAGGTCTACGACAACGGCACCCCGGTCGGCACCCCGCTGGCCGCCACGGACACCTCGGCGGTGACGGTCGCGGACTTCGACGGCGCCCGCGCGCTGCTCTCCGACCGGACCACCACCTCCGACGGCACCCTCCTCCTCTACACCTTCGCCACCGGCAACTCCCAACGGGTGCCCGCCGGTTCGGCCCTCTCCGGCGGCGCCGTGTACTCCTCGGCGCGCAACGGCACCACGACCACCTGGTCGATCCGCCGCACCGACCTGACGACCGGCACGGTCACCACCGCCGCGACCGTCAACTGCCTTCCCGGCGGCCTCCAGGTGCGCGGTTCCCGCATCCTGCTGACGACCTGCGGCGCGGCCACCACCACCGGTCTGCTGCTCACGGCGGGCAGTTCGGCCACCACCACGGTGGACGCCTCCGTGCGCACCCCGATCCTCGGCACGGACGTCCTCTACACCTTCACCAAGGCCTCGGGCAGCGCCGCTGTCACGCTCAACGTCCAGTCCTTGACCGGCACGGACACCACGGCCCACGCCCTCTTCACGCTCCCCGGCCGGGCCAACACCGCCGCCGCCGAACGCTGGACGGTCGACCGTGACGCACCATGGGCGGCCTGGCTGGACGACTCCGGGGTCACCCACGTGACCTGGGCGGGCGTCCCCACCGCGGCCAAGGCCGCGACCACCCCGACCGGCTTCAGCCCCAACGGCGACGGCTCCTCGGACAGTTGGACCCCGACCTGGACCTACGACCGCCCGGTGAACTGGACGCTCACCCTCAAGTCCGGCTCCACACAGGTGCGTTCACTCACCGGCACCAGCTCCACCGGCAAGGTCGCCCCCTCGTGGAACGGCACCACGCAGACCGGCACGGCGGCCGGCGAGGGCGCCTACACCTGGACGCTGACCGCCACCGACACGGTCACCGGCCGTCCGGCGGCCGACGCCACCGGCAAGGTGACCCTGCGCCGTACCGCCCCCGCCGCCACCGTCACCGCACCGGCCGTCGCGAGCAGCGCGGGAACCACCGCCGCCGTGCCGGTCACCTGGTCGGCGAAGACGGCGGGCGTCACGTCGTACGACATCGGCTGGCGGGTGACCACCCGCGACAGCTCGGGTGCCTGGACGCTCGGCCCGCTGCGGACCTGGCGCACCGCGACCACGGCGACGTCGGCGGCCTTCGGCAAGGCGGACAGCCCGCTGAAGCCGGTGCCCGGAGTGACCTACCGCTTCTTCGTCCGCGCCCACGACGACGCCGGCCAGACCGGTGCGTGGAGCAAGGCGGCGAGCACGGGCATCCCGCTCGACGACCGGGCCGCGGCCCTGCGCTACACGGGCACCTGGAAGTCGGCGTCCTCGACCGCCGCGTGGGCGGGCACCGTCCGCACCTCCGCCACCAAGGGCGCGTCCGTCTCCCTGACGGCGAACGGCACCCAACTCCGCGTCGTGGCCACCAAGAAGTCCAACGGGGGCCGCTTCGCCGTCGTGGTCGACGGAAAGACGATCG
Organism: Streptomyces sp. NPDC091280; assembly: GCF_044768565.1. Classification (NCBI taxonomy): domain Bacteria; kingdom Bacillati; phylum Actinomycetota; class Actinomycetes; order Kitasatosporales; family Streptomycetaceae; genus Streptomyces; species Streptomyces sp. NPDC091280. The sequence continues at coordinate 187,915 of NZ_JBIVUZ010000003.1, read as the reverse complement.
GCACGGTCAACACCTACGCCTCGAAGACCGCCTACCGCCAGGTGGTGTTCACCGCCACCCTCGGCACCACGGTCAAGTCCCACAAGATCCAGCTCCGCGTCCTCACGGGCAGCACCTCGGCCCGCTCGACGGTCACCCTGGACGGTGTACTGGTGACCCTCTGACCGACCCGTCCGACCCGTCCGATCCGTGGAGCGGCCCGGTCGCTCGCTACGCTCGGGACGTGGAGGTACGGGCGTTGTGGTGGGGCTCGGCCGGGCTGGTGCTCGCCGTGCCCGGTGCCTCGGTGCTGGTCGCGGGCGCCGGGCACGGGCCGCGACTGGCCGTGGCCCTGCCCCTCGTCCTCGCGCAGGTCCTCGCGCTGCGCCGGCAGTTGCGCGCTCCCGTCGCCGTACTGGCCGTGAACGCGGCGGCCGGACTCGCGGTGTGGGCGCTGCTGCCCGAGGTGTCCCTGACGGGGGCGCTGCTCGCCGCGCAGGTCACGCTCTGCGTGCTGTCGGCCCTCGCGCCGCGCCGGACCTCGCTCGCCGCGCTCGCCGCGCTGTGCCTGCCCGCACCGCTGGCCCTGACCGCGGGCGGCGGCCCCGCCGGAGTGGTCGTCTATCTGCTGGCGGTGGTCCTCGCGTGGACCGCCGGCCAGTGGCGGCGGGCCCAACGGGCCCGCACGGAAGCCGAGTCGCGCCGGGCCGTGGTCGAGGAACGGGCGCGGATCGCGCGCGAGGTGCACGACGTGGTGGCGCACACCCTGTCCGTGATCGTCGTCCAGGCGGGCGCCGCCGACGACGTGTTCGCCCGGCGGCCCGACCAGGCCCGGCAGGCGCTGCGCGCGATCGAGACCGGCGCGCGTTCGGCACTCGGCGAACTACGGCTGCTGCTGCGGGCGTTCGGACCGGAGGAGCCGAGCGACGACACGACAGCCGAACCCCGTGACCCAGGCCCCACCTCCACCTCCACCCCCACCCTCGCCCGCCTCGACGAACTCGTCGACGCGGTCCGCACGACCGGCCTGACCGTGCGCGTCCACCGCGAGGGCGCCCTCGACGGCCTCCCGGCGGGCGTGGACCTGACGGCGTACCGGATCGTCCAGGAGGCACTCACCAACACCCTGCGCCACGCGGCCGACGCCGACGAGGTGAGCGTGCGCGTGACGGCGGACGCGGAGTGCGTCGAGGTCACGGTGGTCGACAACGGCCGAAGTGGAAAGGGAAGTTCGTCCTTGACGAGTGTGGGTGTGGGTATGGGTACGGGTACCGGACGTGGGCTGGTGGGGATGCGGGAACGGGCGCGGCTGGTGGGCGGCGGGCTGCGGGCCGGGCCGCGGACCGGCGGCGGGTTCGAGGTGGTGGCGCGGCTGCCGTTGGGAGGCGGGTCGTGACCGTGCGGGTGGTGGTGGCCGACGACCAGGCCCTGGTCCGTACCGGATTCCGGATGATCATCGACGCCCGGGACGACCTGGCGGTGGTCGGCGAGGCCCCGGACGGCCGCGAGGCGGTCCGGCTGACCCGTGAACTGGCCCCCGACGTGGTGCTGATGGACGTACGGATGCCCGTGCTGGACGGCATCGAGGCCACCCGGCGGATCGTCGCGGACGGCGGCCCGGCCCGGGTGCTGGTGCTCACCACCTGGGACGTGGACGCGCAGATGGTCGCCGCTCTGCGGGCCGGGGCGAGCGGCTTCCTGCTGAAGGACATGCGCCCCGGCGAACTCGCCGACGCGATCCGGGTCACCGCGCGCGGCGACGCGCTGCTGGCCCCGGCCGTCCTGGGCCGCGTCCTCGACCGGTTCCTGAGCACCGCCCCCGACCAGGCACCGCCGCCCTCGCTGCGCGAACTCTCCGGCCGCGAACGCGAAGTCCTCACCCTGATCGGGCAGGCCCTGTCGAACCCGGAGATCGCCGAACGGCTCGGCCTGTCGGAGGCCACCGTCAAGAACCACGTCACCGCGGTCCTGCGCAAACTGGGCCTGCGCGACCGCGTCCACGCCGTCGTCGCCGCCTACGACCACGGCCTGGTCCGCCCGCACCGCCCCTGACCACCGGCCTCCTCCTCAGGGAGGACACCGCGCCGCACTCCTCCCGCGCTCCCAGCGCGGTCCCGTTCCCACGGCCGATCCGGCGACGGACCGGCCGACCGTAGCGTCGCACCATGGACGACGACCTCGCCTGCCTCACGTACCTGCTCGCCTACGACGACTCCGCCGGGCGCCTCTACGACCGTCCCCGCACCCGGCTGCTGGTGCGGGCCGCGACCCTGATCGACCTCGCGTCGCACGGCCTGCCGGGGGAGGACGGCGGGCGCGACTGGAAACGGCTCGTGCACCGCAGGCGCGGGCAGACGCTCACGGAGGTGGAGGACCGGCTCGTCGCGGCCGGGACGGCTGGTGTACTGGCGCCCCGCACCCGGTTCGGCACCCGCCGGGTGACCGTCACGGACCACGCGGCACTCGCCGCCGTCCGCGCCCGCGTCTCCGGGGCACTGCACGGGGACGGCCCGGTGACCGCGCTGCCCATGGCCGACGCGGCACTGCTCGCACTGGCCGCCGCGGGCGGCATCCGCGCGGTCGTGTCACGCCGGGACCGCAGGACATACCGCGCCCGCATCGACGCCTGCACGGACTCCCTCGCCACCCTCGCACCGGGCCTGGACAGGGCCGTACGCACACTGCCGACGACGATGATCGCGGCGCAGGGCGGTATGGGCGGCGGGTGACAGGGGACGGATGGCGGATGGCGGATGCCATCAGTCGGACGACGGACGACAGATGACGAACGGGGGAGACGAGGACCATGCACACGCACCACACGCACCACCACCATCGGCGTGTTCTGCATCGCCGTGTACTGACCGCCCTGGGCTGCGCCCTGACCGCCGTACTCGCGACCGTCGCCTGGTCCGCGCCGCCCCGGCCCGCCACCGAGGTACGGGTCGACGACGGCGTGCTGCGGGGCGCCGCCCACGACGGCTACCGCACCTTCGAGGGCGTCCCGTACGCGGCGGCGCCGGTCGGTGGCCTGCGCTGGGCGCCGCCGCACCCCGCCGTCCCCTGGTCCGGGGTGCGCGACGCGACCCGGCCCGGGAGCGCCTGCCCGCAGCCTGCCGGTGAGGTACCCGGCGGCAGCACGGACGAGGACTGCCTCCACCTGAACGTCACCACGCCCGACGGCGCGGCACCGGCCCGCCCCCGGCCGGTGATCGTGTGGCTGCACGGCGGCGGCTTCACCACCGGAGCGGGCAGTTCCTACGACGCCCACCGCATGGCGACCCGGGGCGATGTCGTGGTCGTCACCGTCAACTACCGCCTGGGCGCCCTGGGTTTCCTCGCGCACGCGGGGCTGCCCGGCTCCGGCACCTTCGGACTGGCCGACCAGCAGGCCGCGTTGCGGTGGGTGCGGGCCGAGATCGGGGCGTTCGGCGGTGACGCGCGCGATGTGACACTGGCCGGCGAGTCGGCGGGCGGCTACAGCGTCTGCGCCCAGCTCGCCGCGCCCGCCGCCGCGGGCCTCTTCGACCGGGCGATCATCGAGAGCGGCCCGTGCGACGCGAGCCCCGACCGCCCGTTCGCGCCGTCCGCCGTACCCCTGACCACGGCACGCGCCACGGGCGCGGCCCTCGCGGCGAAGGTCGGCTGCGGCCCGGCGCACGACACGTCGGCCTGCCTGCGGCGGGTCTCGGTCCCTCGCCTGCTCGCGGCCCAGGACACCGATCAACAGCCAGCCTACGGGGGCCGGTTGCTGCCCGCCGACCCCGGCGCGGCGATCACGGCGGGCCGCTTCCACCACGTCCCCGTCCTCATCGGAACGAACCACGACGAGGGCAACGGCTGGGCCGCCGGCATCATCCAGGCCGGCCACCCCGTCACCCCCGACACCTGGCCCGACGTAGTGTCCACGTTCTTCCCCGCCCCGGGACAGGCCGCCGGGATCGTCCACGAGTACCCGGTACACCGCACGGACGGCGGCCCGGTGTTCGGCGCCGTCATCGGCGACGCGAACTTCACCTGCCCCACGGCACGCACCACCACGGCCCTGCGCACCGCCCAAGTCCCCACCTGGCGCTACGAGTTCGCCGACGAGCACGCTCCACCGCTCACCTCCGGCACGCCACCGTTCCCGCTCGGCGCACCGCACGCGAGTGAACTCCCGTACCTCTTCGACCTCGGAGGCCGCCCCCGCGACCTCACCGCCGCCCAGCACCGCCTGGCCGACACCATGATCGACTACTGGGCCCGATTCGCCCGCACCGCAGACCCGAACGGTCCGGCGTCCCCCAACTGGCCCCGGAACACGGTGCTTTCACTGGCGCCGGACCACATCGCCCCCACCCGCACGGCGGGGGCGCGCCATCACTGCGGGTTCTGGGACGCGGCGGCCCGGACCCGGCTCAGCAGTGGGGAGCACGACACCAAAGCTCGGGTGACTCCTCTGTAACGCTTTTCGCGCCCCGGCCCAAGAACAGGTGAAGTGCCTTTGAGGAACTTCATGGTCCTCCGCCGGCGCGGAGGACCATGAAGCCTCCGACCAGAAGGAGCCGCCTGTGGATGGCGTGGAACGGTTACGGGGCGGTGGACCTGGCGCTGCGGTACATGACCCGCAGCTGTTCGAGGAGTTCTACCGGCGCCATGTGGACGCGGTGCTGCGTTTCGTGGCCCGCCGTGTCAACGACCCCCACACGGCGGCCGACCTGACGGCCGAGATCTTCCTCGCCGTCCTCGACTCGGCCCGCACCTACCGGCCGGACCTCGGCAGCGAGACGGCATGGCTGTACGGCATCGCGCGCAATGTCGTGTCGTCGGAACGCCGCCGGGTCGCCCGGGAGACCGAGCGTGATCTGCGGGTCTCCGGACGGCGGTTGCTGGAGGCCGACGACATCGTCCGCATCGAGGACAAGCTCGACGCGGAGAGACCGGCCCGTCGGATGCTGGCCGCGCTGGCGGGGCTTCCCGAGGGCGAGCGGGCCGTCATCGAGCTCATCGCGGTGGATCAGCTCAGTGTCACCGAGGCGGCGGCCGTGCTGGGCATCAGCCAGGTCACCGCCCGCGTGCGACTCCACCGGGCGCGCAAGGCGCTGCGGAGGGAGGCGGACTCCACGGTCGCGATGACGGTGTCGGACGTATCGCTGGCGTACGTCGTAGGGAGAGAGACGTGAGTACGAGGACGACGTTCGAGGACCGTCTGCTGGGCGAGTTGAAGCGGGAGATCCTGCTGCGCGAGGCCGTCATGCGCGGGACCTCGGGGGCCAAGAGCGGGACGGACGGGGCCGAGGAGCGCACTTCCGTGCGCCGGTTCGTCGTTCCGCGCAGGATCGCCGTGGTGGTGGCGGTCTGCGCGGCGGCCTGGCTCGCCGCGGTGATGGTGCCCGGGGCACCGGTCGGCTCGAAGGCGTACGCGGTGGAGCGCCACCACGACGGCACGGTCACGCTCACCTTCAAGGACCAGGCCATCGACATCGCCGCACAGCGCGAACTCGCGGCCGAAGTGCGGCCGTGGGGCATCAAGGTGACCATCGACCTGCTCCCCTCCGGCTACGTCTGCGAGCGCAGCCAGGTCGCCCCGCTCGCGCTGGTCGATCGGTACGGCCACCGTTTCCCCGTCGCCCCCGCGCAGGGCAGCTGGAAGCTGCCGAGCACCTGGGAGGGCACCCTGCGCCGGGGCAACGTCCTGGCCTTCGAGAACACCAGGGGCAGTTCCCGGCCGCGCGCGGTCGAGTTCTACGCGACCAGGAGCGAAGCCGAACCCTGCGTTCCGGTGAAGAGCGCCCTGCCGGACCACTAGGACACCGGCGGCGGAAGCCGCCTCACTCGACAGGACTCGGCCCGAGTATGAAACCTCCACAGGGGTGTCCCCCATCGCCAGAGACATCACTCTCCGTCGTCGAGCAATCACCTTCGGTCGCCGTGTCGGTCGATCCGTCACGGTGGGGCTGGCTGGACGCGTTGCGCGGTATCGCGGCCCTCGTCGTGGTGTTCGACCACACGTCGTACGCGTTCATGGCGGAGTTTCGGCGGGAGTTGATGCCGCAGTTCAACACCAGTCGGTACGGCGTCATGGTGTTCTTCCTGGTCAGCGGGTACATCATCCCCGCGTCACTCGAACGACAGGGGTGCGTCAGGACCTTCTGGATCGGGCGGGTCTTCCGCGTGTACCCGCTGCTGACGGTCTCCGTCGGCGCGGTCCTGGCCCTGCGGCTGGCGGGCTGCGCGGAGATCCGTACCGACTTCGGTGGGCAGAGTGCCGCGGCGGTGGTCGTCGCGCATGTCACCTTGCTGCAAGAGGTGTTGGGGACGCCCAGTCTCCTGCTCGTGCTGTGGACACTCTCGTACGAGATGGCCTTCTACCTGCTGGTCGTCGCCCTGTTCACGGTCCGCCTTCACCGGTCGTCGGCGGCGGTCGCCGTCACCTTGGCCGCACTCGCCGTCGTGAGTGCGACGGCAGGGGGCGTGCTGCCGGCCTCCGCGCTGTCCGGCGCGATCGGTACCGGCCCGCTGATCACGTTCGCTTCGCTCGCCATGGTGGCCGCCATCGGCTGTGCGAGCACCGGAACCCCCGCGCTGCGTGTGTTCGGGGGCGTACTGGGCGGAGTGCTGGCGCTGGTCCTGGTCGCCTTCAACGGCACGGTCCCCATGTGGGAGGGGCTGGTGATTCTCGCCGTCATGTTCCTCGGCACCGCCGTCCACCGGGCCGTGCACGGTCCGGACACCTGGCGGTACGCGGCCTGCACGGTCGCTGTGGTGATCGCCTGTGCCGTGGGAAGCGCGTTGTGCGACGGGGGCGGGCCGGGCGGGTCCCAGTTCACCCGGCGCGGCTGGATCGTCGCCTTCCTCCTGGCCGTACTCACCTTCGGCACGGGCCTGGTGCTGCGCCACCGACGGATTCCGCGCGGGCTGACCGGACTGGGAACGATCAGTTACTCGGTCTATCTCGTGCATCCGGTGCTGCTGGCGGTGACCGATGCCACGATCGGCCGGTCGCGGCAGGACAGTCCCGTGGCCGAGATGGCGTTCGTCGCCGTGCTGTTGCCGCTCTGCGCCTTGACTTACCGGTACATCGAGGTGCCGAGCCGGAGGTGGGGCCGAGGGCTCGCCCGCCGCGTGGCACTGTCGCGAGGCGCGCATGCGCCGGCCGGACCGGAGCGGGACGGGCACCACGCCGGTGAATCTCCGCCCGACCGTCGCGGTGGGCCGTGATGTGGTCGACCATGAGGTGTGCGATTCGATTCCGTTCCCATGCCGGTGGGTGTCGAGGCCAGGCCTCGGGACAGCCGTGGTTATCCCGTGCCCGCCATCACTCCGTGGGAGGGCGACCAGCCGCGGTTCGCGCTCACCGACTACGGGCGCAGCGCGGAGTGCGCGCGGGGGCGGCTGTGTTCCGTCTGCGGCACTCTGATGCCCAAGGGGCCGGTGTGGCGGGTGGTCGGCGGCGCGGAGAGTGCGGCGATCCGGGAGGCGCTCGACGCGGGGCGGCCGTACCGGAACATGGCGGCGACGCTGGAGGGGCCGGGACATCGCGCGTGCATGCTCTACGCGTCGATGGTGTGCCCGTACCTGGCGCGTCCCAACGCGCGGCGGGGGCTGACGGCGCAGGGCCCGGACGACATGACCGCGCATGTCGTCCGGGGCGCTGTGCGAGGGGAGTCGGGTGCGGTGGTGGGGTTCGGTGACTACGAGTTCGCCGTGACCGAGCGGCAGGTCCTGTTCCGTTTCCTCGATCTGGTCGAGTACCTGCCGCACGACACCGCCGACCAGCAGTTGCCCGAGCTGCGGGCCGAACTCGCCCGCCTGGACGGGCGGTCGGGCGGGCGGCCGGGTGGCGGTCAGCCTCGGTAGGCGGGCAGGCCGGTGTGGGTGGAGACCTTCACGGGCCGCCCGAAGCCGTGGGCGGTCTTGGTGATCGTGTAGGTGCCGGTCGGCGCTCGGAAGGCGATGGTCTTGCCGTTGGGCGACCAGGTGGGCTCGGTGTAGTCGGTGGTGGCCGTGGGGGTGACGTCCTTGACGGTCGTCGTGGTGCCGCCGAAGTCCTCCACGAAGAGGTGGTCGTGGCCGTGCACGGAACGGACGAACACGACCTCCTCGTTGTCGGGGGAGAGCGCGGGCTCGGAACCCTTGGCGAGCGCGCCGCCCTGCTGGCGCAGGTAGTCGTCGCGGATGTAGACCTCGCCGGTGTGGGTGTTCTCGTAGACGGCCGTGCCGTACGAGCCGCCGACGTTCGGCCAGGTGTTGCCGGTCTGCGGGACGGCGCCGTCGCCCGCGTAGCCGTTGAGGCTGATCCTGGCCGGCCTGCCATGGTTGCTCGTGGCCTTGACGCTCTCCAGGACGGTGCTGCCGTGGATCTTCGCCGAGAAGATGATGTTGTTCTTCGCGGGGATCTGGTTCGTCCGGTCGGCGGCGGCCACCTGCCAGGTGGGGTGCGACCACGTCTGCCCGCCCGGGTTGGCGGCGACGGTCACACGGTGGCTGCCGTCCGGGTCGGAGACGACCAGGTTGCCGTGCCCGTCGACGAACGCGGCCTTGCTGCCGCTCGGGTTCCAGGCCAGGTCACGGACCGTGGTACCGAAGTCGATCGACCTGCCGTTGACGATCACGTGGCGGGTGCCGTTGCTGAGGGTGAGTCCCCTCGGCACGGTGAGCGTGTGGGTGGACGCGGCTGCGGCGACCATCGCCGCGCTGCCCTTGGCTCCGCCGGAGGCCGGGGCGGCCAGCGCGGTGGCGGCCGTGCCGCACAGGGCGAGCAGGGCGGCGGCGCCTGCGGTGACGATGGTTGCGCCGGCGCGCCGACGGTTACGAGCGGACATCGGTGTTCCCCCTGCTGATGTGAATGCCACTGCGATCGGACTCTCGCGGGAACCGCCGGCCGTCCCCGGGACCTGAACAGGCCCGCTCGGTCCGCTGCCCTTCGCGACAAGTACGAAGTATTCAGACGCGGGGTGACGGGGCTGTGCTTCGGCTGTCACAGGTGTGCAATAGGGCGGGGGGGAGGTGGGGTGCGGGGGCCTCCAGTCCTCCCTGCCTCCATGCTTCCAAGTCTCCAGGTCTCCTGGCCAGGGCCCGACCGAGTCGTAGGGTCGTAGACATGACGACGTCTCCCGCCGGTGATACCGCCTTCGACTCGCTCCGTCTCGACGCCGTGTCCGACCAGGACGCGCTGCGCGAGGTCTACGACCTTCCCGGCGCCGCCGCCGTGCGGAAGCAGATGACCGAACTCACCGCGCAGACACGGCGGTTGATCAACTGCTCGTCCCTGGTCCTGGTCGCCAGCGCGGACGCCGAGGGCAACTGCGACGTCTCCCCGCGCGGCGGTCCCGCCGGGTTCGTCACCGTGCTGGACGCGCGGACGGTGGCGATACCGGACGCGACCGGCAACAAGCGGCTGGACACCCTGCGGAATGTCGTCGCCACCGGACGGGCCGGCCTGCTCTTCGTCATCCCGGGCCGTACCACCACCCTGCGCGTCAACGGCCGGGCCTGCGTGTCCACCCGCCCGGACCTGCTGTCCCAGCTGACCGCGGTGGGCAAGCCGCCGGCCAGCGCGCTGGTCGTGGGCATCGACGAGGTCTACCCGCACTGTCCCAAGTCCCTGCTCCGCAGCGGCGCGTGGCAGCCGGACCAGTGGCTCCCGGCCGACGCCCAGCCCGCCTCGGCCGAGGTGACACTCGCCCAACTCCGCATGCCGGGCCTGACGATCGCCGACATCGAACGGACCGAGGCTGAGTCGCTCAAGTACCGGTACGAGTGAGGGCCCGTGCCGGGGGCGTTCCCGAAGGGGCGCGCCGGGCACGGGAGTTGGCGCGCGTGCCGTTGCATGTGTCTGCTCAGTCCCGGCGAAGGCCCTCCCCCGTGATCTCCCCCGATCCCCGTTCGACCAGCCGGGTCGGGACGGTGACCGTGCGGGTGGGTGACTGGTCGCCGTCGAGTCTGCGGAAGAGGATCTCGGCGGCCGTCCTGCCCAGCCGTTCGACGTCCTGCGCGATGACGGAGATCCCCGGGCTGAGCAGGTCGGCCAGGGGGAAGTCGTCGAAGCCCAGGTGGGCGACGGTGTTCTGGACGCCGAGCGCGCGCAGCGCCCGTACCGCCCCTATGGTCACCAGGTTCTGACTGGTGAACAGCGCGGTGGGCGGATCCGGCAGCGCCAGCAGCCGCTCGGTCGCGGCGATCGCGGATTCCTCGCTGGCCCCTGTGTGCCGGACGATCTCGTCGTCGTAGGCGATGTGCGCGACCTCCAGGGCGTGCCGGTACCCCTGGAAGCGCTGGGCGGCGGTGGGGATGGTCGCCCGGTCGCCGAGGTAGGCGATGCGGCGGTGGCCGGCCTTCAGCAGGTGGTTGACGGCGGTGAGGGCGCCCTCGCGGTTGTCGGACACGACGGTGTCCGCGTCGAGCAGGCTGGGCCGGCGGTCGACGAAGACCATGCGGGTGCCCGAACGCTGCTCGCTGATCAGGTAGCTGTGGTCGTCACCGGCCGGCACGATCACCAGGCCGTCGACCCGCCGGTCGATCAGCGCCCGGGCCAACTCCCGCTCCCGGGCCGGGTCTTCGTCGAGGCTTCCCACCAGTACGAGCACTCCGCGTTCGCGTGCCACGTTCTCGACGGTGCGGGTCAGGGCCGCCGAGAAGGGGTTGGCCGAGTCCTCGACGAGCATCCCGATCGTCGCCGTCCGGCCGTCCCCGCGGCGCAGGCTGCTGGCCGTCAGGTTGGGCCGGTAGCCCAGTTTGTCGGCCGCCTCACGCACCCGGGCGGCGATGGCCGGATCGACGGTGGGCACCTCGTTGACCACGCGGGAGACCGTCTTGATGGCGACGCCGGCCAGCGCCGCCACCTCGCGCATGGTGGGGCGGCTGCGGGGTGACGGCGACTGCGGCCCGCCCAGAGTCATCGTTGTCTCCCACCGATCGTGCGTTACCCAGTCGTTGCCCACGCATGTCTACCAGTGTCTTGACGCGCTCGTCCATACGGGCCCAGTATCCCGTCGAGTCAACGTTGTCTCAGCGTCGACCACGGGACGGCTCCGAAAGGGATCAAGCCATGAACCTCACCTCCAGCCAGGCGTCGGGCCTGCGCAGTCGGCGCACCCGGGCGGCAGCGATCGGCATCACCATGTGCCTCGGTGCCACCCTCGCGGCCTGCGGTTCCTCCGACGGAAGCTCCTCGTCGTCCGGCAGCGGGAAGGTCGGTGTCTCACTGATCCTGAAGACGCTGAGCAACCCGTACTTCGTGAGCATGGAGAAGGACGCCAAGACCCAGGCCGCCAAGGACAACGTGAGCCTGACCGTGGCGGCCGGAACGTCCGACGGCGACACCCAGACCCAGATCACCGCCATCGACAACGCCGTCTCGCGCGGCGACAAGGGCATCCTGATCACCACCAACGGCGACGCCGTCAACACCGCGCTGAAGCGCGCCAAGCAGGCCGGCCTCTTCGTGATCGCCCTGGACACCGCGCCGAACCCGCCGAGCGTCGCGGACATCACCTACGCCACCGACAACGAGCAGGCGGGCAAGCTCGACGGCCAGTACGCGGCGGCGGCCCTGGACGGCAAGCCCGCCGTCATCGCCATGCTCGACCTCTTCAACAACCAGGTCGTCTCGGTGGACATCGACCGCGACCACGGCTTCCTGGAGGGCATGGGCATCGACCCGGGCAGCAAGACCGAGAACGGCAAGGAGGCCAAGTCCGGGAAGTACACCGGGGGCAAGGGCGGCACCTACACGATCGCCTGCCACCAGCCCACCCAGGGCGCCATCGACGGCGGACGCACCGCGATGGAGAACTGCCTGTCGGCCAACCCGGACATCAACGTGGTCTACGCGATCAACGAACCGGCGGGCGAGGGCGCGTACAACGCGCTGAAGGCGGCGAACAAGGAGAAGAGCGTCGCGATCTACGCGATCGACGGCAGCTGCTCGGGCCTGAAGAACGTGACCAGCGGCGAGTTCGCCGCCGACGCCGTGCAGTACCCGGGCAAGATGGCGGCCCTCGGTGTCAGCTCCATCGCGAAGCTGGCCCGCGGCGGCAGCAAGCCCACCGTCACCGACGGCAAGTCGTTCTACGACACCGGCACCGCGCTCGTCGCCGCCAAGTCCCTCGGGGGCCTGACGGTCCAGTCCCCGACGCAGGCCGCTTCCGCCTGCTGGGGCAGCTGACCCGCTGACCTGCGGACCCCTTGACCCGCGGACCCGTTGACCTGCGGACCCGTTGATCTTCTGACCTGCGGACCCGCCCGGCCGGGTGCGCCGCCGCGAGCCGCGAGGACACCGGCGGCGCACCCGGACCGTACGGGCCGATGAGCCCGTACTCCGGAGCCCGTACTCCGTGAGCCCCGATCAAGGCCCCCACGAAGGCCCGTACGAGGAACAAACCGGAAGGACCCCCTGTGACCACCCACGTGGACAGTGAAGCGACACCGTCACCGGTACCGGCACCGGCGGAGGACTTCCTCAACCGGCCCGCCACGGCGGCCCAGCGCATCCAGTCGGTGCTGCACCGTCAGCCGGCGCTCAGCCCGGCGATCGTCCTGGTGCTCGCCGCCATCGTGTTCTCCCTGGTGAACGACCGCTTCTACGCCTTGCAGAACCTGTCGCTCGTCGCCCAACAGGTCGCCGTCATCGGCTCGTTGGCCGTCGGCCAGACCGTCATCATCCTCACCGCCGGCATCGACCTGTCCATCGGCGCGGTCATGGTGCTGGCCTCGCTGCTGATGTCGAAGCTCGTCGCGGACAACCACCTGCCGGGCGTGCTCGCCCTGCTCGCCGGAGCCGCCGTGGCCGTCGCCGCGCAGGCCGTCAACGGGCTGCTGGTGACCAGGATCAAGCTGCCGCCGTTCATCGTCACGCTCGGCACCCTCAGCATCTTCACCGCGATCACGCTCATCTACGCCAAGGGCCAGACCGTCTCGCTCCAGCCAGGCAACATCCTCATGTGGAGCGCCGACACCGTCTCCATCGGCCAGTTGAACCTGACCACCGGCGTCCTGCTGATGATCGCCCTGTACGCGGTGATCGGCTACGCGCTGCGCTACACCGCCTGGGGCCGGCACCTGTACGCGGTGGGCGACGACATCGAGGCCGCCCGCCTGGCCGGCATCTCCGTCAACCGGGTGCTGCTGAGCGCCTATGTGGTGGGCGGGTTCGCCATCGCCGTGGGCGCGTGGATCCTGGTCGGCCGGGTCGGCGGCGGCGACCCCAACAGCGGCCTCAACGCCAACCTCCAGTCCATCACCGCCGTCGTCATCGGCGGCACCAGCCTGTTCGGCGGACGCGGTGTGGTGCTCGGCTCGCTGATCGGCGCGCTCATCGTGCAGGTCTTCGTCAACGGCCTGGCGCTGGCCGGGATCGACCCCAACTACCAAGTCCTGACAGTCGGCGTCCTGGTGATCGCGGCTGTCTCCGTCGACCAGTGGATCCGGAGTGTGAAGTCGTGACGACCAGTACCGCCCCCGTTCTCGAAGCCAAGGGCCTGGTCAAGGTCTTCGGCCGGGTCGTCGGCCTCAACGACGTCGACCTCACCCTCTACCCCGGCGAGGTCCTCGCCGTCATCGGCGACAACGGCGCCGGCAAGTCCACCCTGATCAAGTGCCTCTCCGGCGCCCTCGTCCCCGACCGGGGCAGCATCCTCGTGGACGGCAAGGAGGTCGCCTTCAAACGGCCGCAGGACGCCCGCGAGGCCGGCATCGAGACGGTCTACCAGACCCTCGCCGTGGCCCCGGCGCTGGACATCGCCAGCAACCTGTTCCTGGCCCGCGAGATCCGCCGCAAGGGTGTGCTCGGCTCGGTGTTCCGCATGCTCGACACCGGCGAGATGAAGCGTCAGGCGTCCGACCACATCAAGCGGCTCGGCATCAGCACCCTCCAGAACATCAACCAGGCCGTGGAGACCCTCTCCGGCGGCCAGCGGCAGTCGGTGGCCGTCGCCCGGGCGGGCGCCTTCGGCGGCCGGGTCGTCATCCTCGACGAACCCACCGCCGCGCTCGGCGTCCGCGAGACCGGCCAGGTGCTCAAACTCGTCCGCGACCTGCGCGACCAGGGGCTCGGCGTCATCCTGATCAGCCACAACATGCCCAACGTCTTCGACGTCGCCGACCGCATCCACATCCAGCGCCTCGGCGGCTGCGCCGGGGTCATCACCCCGAAGTCGCACTCCATGGAGGACGCGGTCGCCATCATGACGGGCGCGAAGAAGCTCGTACCGGAGGCCGGGTGACCGGCGGGGGCGGGACGGCTGGCGGGGGCGGGATGGCCGGTGGGAGTGGGACGGTCGGCGGGGGCGGGACGGCTGGCGGGAGCGAGACGGTCGACGGGAGTGAGAGGGCTGACGAGGGCGGGACGGTCGGCGGGGGCGGAACGGCCGGCGGGGGCGGGACGGCCAGCCGGAGCGAGACGGTCGGCGGGAGTGGGACGGCTGACGGGAGCGGGACGGCCGGTTCGTACCGGATCGCCGAGGGCCGCCTCGGCGGCGAACCCACCCTGACCGTCTCCGCGCCGGACGGCCTGGTGCGCGCCGTCCTCGCCCTGCGCGGGGCGACCCTGCTGAGCTGGCAGGTCGGACGCGGAACGGCCGGTCCGCGCACCGAACTGACGGACGGTTACCGCGACGAGGCCGAACTGCGCGCGCAGGACGGCGTACGGGCGGGCCTGCTCGCCCCGTTCCCCAACCGAGTGGCGGACGGCCGCTACCACTACGACGGCCGGGGCCACGACCTGCTGCCCGGCCGCCTCGGGGACCGCACGGTCTACCACGGCTTCGCGCGCGAGGCGCCGTTCAGGCTCGTCGGGGCGACCCTGACGGCCGACTCGGCGCGGCTGCTGCTGCACGGCACGAGCATCAGACCGGGCCGGTACCCCGGGTACCCGTTCGCGCTGGACCTCGCCGTGGAGTACACCATCGGCCGCCGCGAACTCGGCATCGGGATCCGGGCGACCAACGTGGGCCGCACCACCGCCCCCTACGCGGCGGGCTGGCACCCCTACTTCACCCTCTCCCGCCCGATCGACGACCTCGTCCTCAAGATCCCCGCCGACACCCTGATCCGCACCGACGCCTCCCTCATCCCCCTGCGCGGCAAGGAGGCCCAACTGCCCCTGGACGACTGCCCCGACATGGACTTCCGCCGGCCCAGAAGGCTCGGCGCCGCCGTCATCGACGCCTGCTTCACGGACCTGACGCCAGGAGCCGACGGCCGCACCGAGACGATCCTGAGCGACCCCGCGACCGGAGACGAACTACGGGTGTGGCAGTACGGCGGCCACCTGCACGTCTTCACCGGCGACACCCTCACCCGCGACCGACGCGCATCCATCGCCCTGGAACCCGTGGAGGCGACGACCGACGCCTTCAACCGCCCCGAACACGCGACCGCGCTGGCGCTGAGGCCTGGGCGGCAGAGGGAGTTCCGCTTCGGTGTCACTTACGTGCCCTCGCCCGTGCCTTCGCCTTCGCCCCTGCCTCCGACTGACCCGTCCCCGGGTCCGGCGTCGGCACGACGACCTTCCGCCTGACGCGCGAAAACGCCCCGGCACCGGGCGGCGGCCGAGACCCGGTCGGCCTCCCGCCTCCGGCCTCCGGCCCACGGCGTACGCGTCGTACACCATGGTCGTCGAACTGTCGCCCGAGGTAATGGAAGGCTCAAGAGTCTGCCGGGCGATGCCCTTCTGATGACCAAGTTCTTCCCTCGAAGTCGTGCTCTGCGGCAGGGCGTTCGTATTTTCGCCGGTCGACCCACTCCACCTGCCGTACCGTTCCGCCAACTCCAGCTGACAGGTGACTGGATCTTGAACGGCTGTGCGGCCGGCGTCCGACGCCCGCCCCACGGCCCAGGGGGAGCACGTCCATGAGCCGCAGGCGACTGCTGGTGAGATCCGCCGCCGTCCTCTCCGTACTGTTCGGCGGCCTCGGCACCGGCGTCGCCCACGCCACCGCCGGCACAGCCCTGTACGTCGACGACGACGCCACCGGTTGCAGCGACACCGGACCCGGCTCACAGGCGGAGCCCTTCTGCCAGATCCAGCCGGCCGCGGACTCGGCGGGCCCCGGGGACACCGTCCACGTGGCACGGAACACGACCCGGTACGCCCCGGTGACCATCGGGTCGGCCGGCACCTCCGACGCACCCGTCACCTTCGTCTCGGCTCCCGGCGACAACCCGGCAGCCACCGCCACCGTCCGTGTTCTGGCCGGGACCTCGACACCGGCGATGACCTTCTCCGGCGCCCGGTACGTCGACGTGTCAGGGTTCAGCCTCTCGTCGAGCGGGCCGAGCACGCTGGTGTTCTCCCTGTCCCAGCACATCTCCTACGACAAGGGTTCGGTCAACACGGCCCAGGCGGCCACCGGTACCGGCGGGACGATCGCCGTCGACGGTTCCTCCTCCGGCATCGCACTCACCCGGCTGCAGATCACCCCCCAGTCCGGTGGTCCGGCCTTCGCGAGCGCGTCCGGAGCACAGGACATCACGCTGGCCGACGACACCACGTCGTTCGGCGGAGGCATATCGGCCACCGGTACCACGGGCATCCAGCTGGCCGGCGACACCATCGTGACGACGTGCGGCAACGGCGTGAGCCTGACCGACGGCACCTCCGGGTCCGTGGAGAACACCGTCGTACGACCCGACACGACGGCATCCTGCTCGGACACCGGCACCCCCGCCGAGATCACGGTGGACACCGCCTCGGCACCGCAGGTCACGGCCGACTACAACGCGGTCAACCCCCTGTCGACCGGGACCGATTACGACTGGGCCGGCACCGCGTACGAGACCAGCCGGGCGTTCCTGACCGGCACCGGCCAGGGGGCTCACGACCTGGACCAGACGGACGTGACGCTGTCCACGCAGACCACGCCGCTGATCGATTCCGCGGACGCCGACGCGCCCGGTGAACTCGCCACCGACCTCCACGGCGCGCAGCGGGTCGACGATCCCCTGGTCGCCGACACCGGCACGGGCGCCGGCGACTACGACCGGGGCGCGACCGAGGTACAGGACCCGCTGGGCCTGGGGATCGCGGGCCGCTCGTCCGAGGACGTCTACGTCGGCGTCCCCGTCACCTTCACCGCCGGTTTCGTCAACCCGTGGTCGGACTCCCTCGACGGCTACCGCTACACCTTCGACTTCGGGGACGGCACCACCGCCCCCTCCACCACGGGTTCGGTCGCGCACACGTACACGCAACCCACCACGAGCACCAAGATCTACGCCACCGTCACGGTGTACCGGCCGGACGGCACCACGATGGGCACCGAGGTCAGCACCTACCTGGCCGTGCGTCCGCTGCCCGCGCTGACCGGGCGCCTCGACTGCCGAAGCGCCTCCATCCAGATCGCCCCCTCCCTCCCGGACACCGCCGGCTGCGCCTTCACCACCGCGGGCTTCGGCGGCTACCCGATCACCAGTGACCTGATCACCTTCGGCGACGGCTCGACGGCGGTCTCCGTGACCGGTTCCAAGGGCGTGGTCCGGCACACGTACGCCGCCGCCGGCACGTACACCGTCACCCAGCGGCTCAGCGACTCCGGCGGACGCACCGCCACCGCCACCACCTTGACCACCGTCGGCCCGTCCTACGTCGCCACCGGCCCGAGCCGCGTCCTGGACACCCGCAACGGCACCGGCGCCGCCAAGCGGCAGGTCGGCCCCGGCGGCGTGGTCCGCCTCAAGGTCCTGGGCGTGGCCGGTGTCCCGGCCTCCGGTACGACCGCGGTCACCCTGAACATCACCGACACCGGCGCGACCGCGAGCAGCTACGTCACGGTGTATCCGGACGGCACCAGCCGCCCGACCGCGTCCGACCTCGACTTCGCCGCCGGGCGGACCAACCCGAACCTGGTCACGGTCCGGGTGGGCGCGGGCGGCTATGTCGACCTGTACAACGCGCACGGCCACGTCGACCTGGTCGCCGACGTACAGGGCTACTTCACAACGAGGGCCGCCTCCAGCGACGACCGCATGAGCAACCTCGCCCCCGTCACCCCCACGCGGGTCCTGGACACTCGCAACGGCACCGGCGCCGCCAAGGGCGAGGTCGCCTCCGGCAGCACGACGACCGTCACCCTGCCGAAGGCGGGACAGGGCTCGGGCACCGTCGGCGCGGTCCTCGACGTCACCGTGACCGGAGGCACCGCCAGCGGCGTGGTCACCGTCTACTGCGGCAGCCGCCCCAGCACGTCGAACCTCAACTACCGTGCCGGGCAGACCGTTTCCAACCTGGTCGTGACCCAGGTGTGCACCGGAGGCAAGATCAGGCTCTACAACAGCGGCGGACACGTCCACCTGATCGCCGACCTCCAGGGCCTCTACACCAACTCCGTCACCGACGGCACCTCCCCCTGGGGCAGCCCCTTCGTGCCGACCGACCCCACCCGCTTCCTCGACACCCGCGACGGCACCGGCGCCCCGGCCGGCCGGCTCGGCGCGAACAGCACCCTCACCGTGAAGGTCGCCGGCGTCGACGGCGTCCCGGCCGACGCGACCGCCGTACTGGTCAACCTCACCGGCGTCACCCCCACCACCGCCACCCACCTGACCGCCTACGGCGCAGGCACCCTCCCGAACGCCTCCAACACCAACCTGCCCCCCGGCGAAACCCGCCCGGTCCTGGCCGTGATCCCCCTCGACACCAACGGCTCCCTCCACATCCACAACGCCGCCGGCTCCCTCGACATCGTCGCGGACCTGGAGGGCTACATCGCCTGACACCCGACAACAGGAAGTCACGTCCGGTCCGGACGCGACCGTACGCAAACAGCACAAAGGCCCGGGTCAGGTGACCTGGGCCTTTGTAGTGGAGCGGGTGACGAGAATCGAACTCGCAGTCTCAGGTTGGGGAGCGATGGCGCTTTGGCGGCTCCCTGCTCTCTGACCTGCGCTGATTCGTCGTACCACTGTAGACATGGCGGCCTGATGAAACCGCTGCCGACCGTGGTTGTCCGCTCTGAAGGGCACGCGATGGGCATGACTTCGGCTAACAGGGTGCTGTGGCCTCTTTCGGTATCGGCATCAGCCGTCGCAGACTCACTGGACGCAAGATTGGCGACCGTGATGTGTGATCGCGTGGTGATGGTCACAGTGCCCGGTGTGAAGCCGGGGCATACTCTCACGAGTCCAGTACCGGGACCGCTCCAGGGCCAGTCACGCTACCCATTCGTCCTCGGTGCGGTGCGCTCCGGCACAGACGCCTCACGGCGGGATGGCAGAGGCGGTGACCTGCGTATGTGCACTGAGTTCGGCCACTACGCGACCGTCTGGGCCTCACCGCTGCTGAGGTGGGGCGTCGCCCACCACGCAGGCGACCACCAGCATGACTGGAACGCTATTGGGCCGTGAGTAGCCGCGCTGTAGCCGGTGGCGCTTTTGAGGTCTTCAGTCATCGGGTAGAGCTTCCAGCTCCTGAAGTCGTTCACCGATGTCGTCGGCCCACGATTGTGCCCACCGACGCAACTCCGTGATCGCTGGATCATCGAGCCCGTAGGCGGCGAATTCTGTGTCGTCGATCCAGTCAGCCCCACCCAATCGAGCTTGAAGCTCACGCAGGTCGAAAGAGTCACGGGCGTGACGACGTCCAAGCTCTTCGAGCCCGATGTGGCTCCAGCGGTCCGCCGCGGCCTGTACGTCGACCAGATCCCTGGCGAGCCCTCGGTCGGCCAGCGCGCGAACCTTGGTGCCGACGACGTCTTCAAGGGACAACACCAGCCCGTGCTCGGTGTGCACAGGAGGCCGCCAAAGTGTCTCTTTGAGGACGTCGACTTCGCACTCCTCATTGCTGGCGGGATCGGTGACGATGAGCCGTGCCGACAGCGGATCTGTTTCCAGTGCTCTTACGTGCCATCCACGCTCTTCGAGGCCGGTGCACACCGCAGTTGCAATGTCTTCCATACGCTCCGGGTTCTCGGTCGCGACATCGAGATCTTGGCTGAGCCGGTTGACCAACCCGTGTGCTTGGACGGCATAACCACCAGTAAGCGCCAGAGGGTAGACACCGCCCACGTCAAGGACATCCGCAAGCAAACGACCGTGTAGATCTGTGAGGTTCATGCGGCGGCCTGGGCCCTGTGGGTCAGCTCGTCGAAGGAACTCTCCCACACCCCCCGGACATCAGGGCTGACAAGTGTGCGCAGTGTGGGCCACAGGCTGACCAGAAGGTCACGATGGAGATACCGGACCAGATCGTCGCGTAGACCCTCAGCCAGGACGATCCGGTAGTAGCTCATCCGAAGCCGCGGCTGATCGAGATCGAACGTGGTTAGCCCGGACCACGCCAGATGCAGCGGCAGGGTGACTGTGCCGTGCTGAGGGCCGACGAGCTCGGAGAGCGCGGCGGGCGCACGCCGAGCGAACTTGGCACGACGAAGATCAGAGAGACCGGGCTGTGTTGCCATGCGTCGATTATCCAGGATGAGCCTGCGGTGGGCTGTGTGATCCGCAGACTTAGCGCAAGCTCTTCGCGATCGAATGTCTGCGCTGCTTCGACTGTTCGCCATCCGGTAGCCGGTCGGGCCGCGCACAAGGTTGGAGTCCGCCGTTCCGGCTGGCGTGCGGAAGCGCATGATCTTTGGCGAGTGTCCGGATGCGCCTATATTCGCCCCTCGTGCGCCCTGCCATTAAAGGTGTGGGAGCGTCCAATATTTCTCGGGGCAGCTGGGCAGAGACGCCAAGTTCGGAGGGGATGCGATGAATATTGATCTGCGTTGGGATAGCGTATTCTCCCGCGGCAGGACTATTTGCTATCGGTCGGGACAGCCCATGCTCTTGAAGGGTAGCCAGAAGGGAAACGTTCTACGGGTCGTCGAGGGATGGGCTTTGGTGACCGATCCGCACCCGGACGGCACGCCTACCTTTCTGGAGATCCGCGGCAGAGGTCAGCTTCTGGGGGAGACCTCTGCATTGTCGGGTGAGCCGCGAAATGCGGATGTGACAGCCGTGTGTCGCACTTTTGTCCAAGTCATCGGTTACGAACGGTTCCTTGCCGGACTTGGGTGCGATGACGTCCTGGTCGGGATGTTGCTGGACGCGCAGCAGGTGCACAAGACGGCCAATATGCGAGCCGGTTTGCGGCGATTCGGCGTGGTCAGTGGGCTGAGCCGGCTACTGCTCGACCTGGCCCAAACCGCTGGCGTGCCCCTGGTGGCCGGGGTTCCCCAGAAGGTCCTGGCTGAGGTTCTCGGTGTGACACCTCGGACGCTGTACGGGGCCGTTGCCGAACTTGGGTGTCGGGGTGCGATCTCCACGCGTTGGCCTGTGGTCCACATCACGGACGAGGCCGTACTGAAGGAACTGGCACGCAGCGACGCATGAGGGTGCGGATCCATCGACAGCGTCCGAGCTGGAGGTGACCGACGTCACTGCGCGGAGCGGAAATTCTTCCGCACAGCATTGCCGCCAGTTTCCGATCGTTGAACCCGACAGCAGTTCCTGACATTCTTCTGGAGGGAGATGTGCATGTCCGATCAGTCCCGGCCGTTCAGGGCCAGTAGCTGTCTGCTGCCGCCCTACTTTGGCATTCTGGCAGTGGACGCAAAGGGCTCGACCCGACTGCCGTCGATTCAGCAGGCCCCGCTCAGCAGGTTCATCACTAAAATCATCTACTGTGGCCTGGAAGACGCTGGCCTGAGCGAAATGCGGAGGGAATTCGAGAGTAATACTGGAGACGGGCTCGCTTTCGGTTTCGATCCGTCGTGGCTTCCGCTCGTCATCAGCCCGTTCGCCGACGTGCTGGACACCCTTCTCCATCGGCACAACACAGGAGCCGACCCGCAGATCAGGCTTCGGATGAGCATCCACGTAGGGCCGGTTCCTGTCGCTCCGGGACTGCCTGGCGACGGTAACGCCGCTCCCCGCAGCGAGACGCACCGCCTCCTGGACTGCGAGGCCGCGCGAGTGTGGCTCGCCGACGCGGGTGAGGACGGCACACCCCTCGTCGTCATCGTCTCCGACGATGTCCATCGCGCAGTGGTCCTCGGCGGTTACTGCGCTGTGCCACCCTCTCGGTTCACCGAGGTGCAGGCGGAAGTCACGGGGAAGGATTTCACTCAGAGCGCCTGGATGTACGTACCGTCGCCGTCCGGCGGCCTGCTCCGTCACCCCGTCCCCCGAACGGCAACTGTGAATAGGCCAGCAGGAGAGACAGAGGGAATTGGCCCTGTCGGCTCACGACCGGTTCAGGCTCGTGTCCAGCACGTGGAGTCCGGCGTCGCCATCATGGACAGCACCCTGCGTGACGTCCACCATCGTGGCGCACCGCAGCGAGGACCGGACTGCTCGTGAGTACGGCGTCGGACCGGCCCGAACCCGACCACGACCCAGTCGAACGCTTGTCTCTCACCGGACAGTATGTGGGGTGCGGGACCGCTCTTCACCGAGTGTCGGCACACCACATCACCATTTACGGCTCCTCTCCCGGGAGCAGCCAGGTCCCGTCCTGCATCGCGCCGAGCGGCCCAGCGGTCAGCCTGGTTCAGGCACTCGGCGGGCTACGGAGGTTGACCAGTCGGCTCGCTGTGCTCGCCGACCGTATCCACGCGGCGGCCGAAGTCTTCGCGGGCTTGCCCATCCCCTCCGCGCACGTGCCTCCGCATGCGTCGTGCCGCTGCTTCTCCAGCGCGTCGGACGCCGAGTGCCTGAGGAGGAATGCATGACCCAGCTGAAGTTCACCAGTCTGTTCGACAACATCGAGGCGCACGTCGAAACCCTCCCGACCGGTCTCCGCTTCTGCGGCTCCACGGACACTGCACCCACGGAGCTAACGCTGCGGGAGGCACGGGTGCTGATGCACGGCCCGTCACGTAATGAACCGGCGGCCCAGGCGATCTGGAGCGATGTTCTGGCCCAGGCAGCCACGGATCCGGACCCCGGCGGCGTCTCGGTCCTGATTCTCGTGTGGTGCACAGTTCCCAGACTTCGCCGGACCGTGTGGCGGATCTCGTCACGCCTTCCGGCCGACCGGGCGGATCTCGAAGCCGAGGTCGTGCAGGGTGTTCTGGAAGGGATCAGAGCAGTCGAGCCGCTGGCCCTCGGAGAAGCTGAACGACTGATGCGGGTGGCTTCCGGTCGCGCCTGGCGGTTCGCCCGCAGTACGGCACCCGAACGCCTCGTCCCGGACCATGCCAACGTAGCTGCTGTGCCTCCCGCGCTGCCGTACGAGGATGGCGACCCGTCCCCCTGGGCCGTACATATCGCGCCCCCTGACCGTGCCGACGGACTTGCCGCACCTATCCGCTTCACGACATCGAGCAGGCGCATCGAGGGACAACGCCTCGGTGCCCTCGCCGAGGGCATGGGCCTGGGCCATGTGGTCCACCGTGCCAGGCGTCCCGGCCCGGGGCGTCGTATCGGCACCCTGTCCCTAGCCCCCTACGGGAGCCCTTGATGAACCGCACCCGCCGAACACTCACTTTCGCCGAGGCGTTCGACCTCCCGTTGAGCGTCGACCTGCAGACTGCGGCCCGTGCCTTCGCAGTCTGTCCGGCCACCGCATACCGACTGGTGCACCTGGGGCGCTTCCCGTGCCGCGTGGTTCGCATCGGCCACCAGTACCGCATCCCGACCGCGTCGCTCATGCGCGCCCTGGGCATCGAGAACCTTCCCGTCTATGCGGCGGACGTCGAGGCCGGCGCTGAGATGTCCGCCGCCTTGACGCATGACGCCGAAGAACAGGAGGACAGGCAGTGAGCACAGCGATTGAGGCAGCCCCGGAGGACTCGTCCCGGCCCACCTGGAACTGTTTCGTGATCGGCCCCATTGGTGACAAGCATGCGGAGCACGGAAGCCCGGAGCGTCTCCTCTACGACGAGGCGCTGTATGTCTACGACGAGGTCATCCGTGCCGCCTGCCAGGCCCACGGGTTGGTCCCGCTGCGTGCCGACGCCATCGCGGACACGGGGGAGATCACCGACCAGATCCACCGACGGCTCCATGAGGACGACATCGTGATCGCCGACGTCAGCGGCGGGAATCCCAACGTCATGTACGAGCTGGGCTTCCGCATCGGTCGCGGCAAACCGGTGATCCTCATCGGTGAAAGCGGCGACCTGCCGTTCGACATCGCCCAGTTGCGGACCATTCGCTTCCGGCGGACCGACTCGAGCCTGTACGGAGCCCGCGAACAGCTGAGCCGCGTCCTCTACGAAGGCGTCACCCACGGGTTCAGGACTGTGACCTACGCCGATGTGACCACGTCTGGTCCTGCTCCAGCCAATGACGAGGACGGCGTGGACGACGAGGTGCCTGGCATCGTGGATCGGCTGGCACAGGCCGAGGAACAGATGGAATCAGTCCTCGCTGACGTTGAGGCCATGGGTGAGGCGGTCGTGCGAATCGGCGAGGTGGCGAAAGAGAGCACCCTTGAGATGAACTCTGCCAACGAGGCCAGTCTGCCGGCGAGCGCCCGGCTCGCGCTTGTCAGGAAGTTCTCCACGGCTGTCGCGGAGCCGGCTGCCGCCTTCCGCGCCAGCGCCGAGACGTTCGCCGAACGCATGGCCGACATCGAAGCCGGTATGCACGCGTCACTCGACATCATCGAAGACCGACCGTCGGCCGAACGGGACGAGGACATGGTGAGTTTCCTTCACCAGGTCATCGAGATAGTGGAGTCGACCCGGTCGGGGACCGCAAACTTCACTGAGTTCGGATCGTCGATGAGGACGGTCGCCGGATACTCTCAGCTGCTCCGAGCCCCAGGTCGTGACATCGAGATGGCTGTACGTGCGATCACTTCTGTCGCCACGCGCATCGACCCCTTGGGACGCCGGGCCCGCGCTCTTCTCACCACTGCGAATTCGTCGACCTCGGCACCGGACCACGACACCGCCGTCCCGACGGTGCTTTCCCACGTGAGGGCTTCGTGATCCACGACGGCGTCGAGGTCGAAGTACTGGCGGTAGTGCGGGAGTCCTCCGTCTGATCGCGTGCGCCGGACGATGCCCGACAGCGCCCGTAGGCGTGAATTGCGCTATATGACAAACAAACCCCAGGTCATTGACCTGGGGTTTCACATAGAGCGGGTGGCGAGAATCGAACTCGCGCTCTCAGCTTGGGGAGCGACGGCTAAGGGCCTCCGGCATCAGATCCCTCGACCCCCGGCATCAGATCCCTCGACCCCCGGCATCAGATCCCTCGACCTCCGGCATCAGATCCCTCGACCTCCGGCATCAGATCCCTCGACCTCCGGCATCAGATCCCTTCGCCATCCGGTGAGAGCCTCGTGGTGCACGCCACCCGCTATGCCATTCTCAATGGCGTAATCGGAGAGTGGCTGATGACGACGTTGACTTCGTGCCCGGCGACGGCCCCACCAGTCGCATCTCCGTCACGCTGACCGCCGGAACCCTGAAGGCGATCCGTGAGCGGGTCGGCAAGCGGGGCGTCTCGGCGTATCTCGAGAAGGCGGCTCAGAGGCAGATCGAGCGGGACGACCTGGACGAGCTGATCGCGGACTTCGACAGGGCGCACGGCCGGACGGGGGGCGGCGCGATGCAGGTGGTGGTGACGCTCGACCCCGGCCAGTCGGTGAACGCGGGCTTCGCGACGTCCACCCCCGAGGGCGAGGAGGGAGGCCCTGGAGGTGGCCAGACGTGGTGTCTTTACGGCAGCGGCAGCGGCGCCGTCGCTTCCCGGCGGGACGGCGCGAAGGGTGCCCTCCGCCGGTGGCCGCCGCCTGCCAGCAGCCGCCGCCTCCGGTCGCCGCCGCGACGGTCCGTGCGACTCGCGTGACATAGCTCACTGGAACTCATCCGTGCCGACCGGCAGTTCAAGAGGTGACCACAGAGATGCGAACCCGGGTGCGTGACGGGGATCCGGATGCCTTCGCGGAACTTTTCGACGAGTGTGCCCGCGCGGTGTACAACCACGCCTTCCGGCTGACCGCCGACTGGTCCGCGGCCGAGGACGTCCTGTCGACCACGTTCATGGAGGCGTGGCGGCGGCGTGCTTCCGTCGAGCCGGAGGGGGACTCGCTGCGGCCGTGGCTGCTGGGCATCGCCACCAACGTCGCCCGCTCCCACCACCGCAGCAACCGCCGCTACCGCAACGCGGCGAGCGCCGCGGCAGCCGCGAACGCCGCCGGGGAACAGGTCGAGGACCACGCCGAGGAGACCGCTGGCCGCGTGGACGACCGCCGCCGTATCAACGCCACACTCACCGCCCTCAGCCTCCTCAAGCGCCCCGAGCGCGAGGTCCTGACGCTGTGTCTGTACGAGGGGATGGAGTACGCCGAGGCGGCCCGCGCCCTCGGCATCCCGGTCGGCACCGTCCGCTCCCGCCTCTCCCGTGCCCGCGCCAAGCTGCGCAAGCTCGCCGACGCACAACTCCTCGTAGAAAAACGGGAACTCACCCGCACGAACCGGCAGATAACAGGTGATCGCGGATACGCGGTCCGGTCCGCACAGGAAGGAAACCGATGAACGCCAACCCCTCCCGCCAGCCCCACCCGGCTGAGTGGACGGAGACGCAGAGCCTGCTGCCCTCCGCCGAGCGGGATCTGCCGGCGGGCCGCCACCAGTTCCACAAGGAGCAGATGATGGCCCAGATCCACGAGGACCTCCGCACCGCCACCGCTACGGCCACTGCCACTCGCGGCACGCCCGTGAAGCGACCCAACCCCTTCCTGCGCCGTACGATCCTGCTGCCTGCCATGGCCTTCGCCCTGGCCGGAGCGGTCGTGGGCGGCCTCGCCCTCACCGCCGCCGGCGGCGGCGCGGACGACGGCAAGACCGCCCTGGCCACCGGCCCCGCCCTGACCACCCGGATCGGCACCGCCGACGCCAAGGGCGCCCCCCGGCTCCTCGACCGCATCTCCCTGGCCGCCGCCACCACCTCCGCGCCCACCCCGCATCAGGGCCAGTACGTCTACATCGCCTCGAAGGTGGCCAGCACCTACTACCGGGAGGACGGCGACGACTCCAAGGTGGTCAGCGACCAGCTGCACTCCCGCCAGGTGTGGAGCTCCCTCGACGGCAAGGACGGCTGGCTGATCGAGGCCGGTCAGACCAGTGACAAGGGCATCACCCTGGCGAGCAAGGTCGCCCCGGCCGGTGCCTACAACACCCTGGCCGCACTGCCCACCGACCCCGACACGCTGCTGCAGCGCATCTACCGCGAGTCGAACGCCCACCGGGATGCCGAAGTCCCGCGTGACCAGGCGGCCTTCGTCGCCATCGGCGATCTGCTGACCGAGAGCTACCCGCCCGCCGAGCTCGGCGCCGCCCTCTACAAGGCCGCGGCCAAGATCCCCGGAGTCGTCGCGGTGGACGACGCGGCCGACGCCACGGGCCGGCACGGGGTCGCGATCGCCCGCGAGAACCCGGCCGACGGCGAGCGCACCGAGTGGATCTTCGACAAGAAGACCCTGCAGTTCCTCGGCGAGCGCACCGTGGTGGTCAAGACCGTGACCGGCAGCCACTTCAAGGTCGGCACCGTCACCTTCACCAGCGCGATCACCGAACGCGGCATCGTCGACGCCAACAAGCAGCTCCCCGGGCAGGCGAGCTGAATGCGCGGCAGAACGACGACCGGCGCCGCGCTGGCCGCCCTGCTGCTGGCAGGGCTGACGACGGGCATGTCGGTGGCGGCCACCGGCTCCGGCCTCGGTGTACGGACGGCGGGCACGGCCACGGTCGCGGAGCCCGGCGGCACGACTCCCGGCGCGCGGACGGCGAACCCGGCCTCCCAGGCCGCCCGGTACGTCACCCTCCTCACCGGCGACCGGGTCCGGCTGGACGCCCGGGGCCGGGTGACAGGCGTACGGCAGGCACCGGGCCGTGAGCACGTCCCGGTGTCGGTGCGCGGTATCGGCGGCGACCAGTACGTCGTCCCCGCCGACGCCGCCGCCCTGATCGGCCGGGGCGTTTTGGACCAACGGCTGTTCGACGTCAGCGGCCTGATACGCGCCGGCTACGACGACACCCGGCGCGGCACGCTCCCGCTGATCGTGTCGTACAAGGGCAAGGCCGCCCAGCACAGGAGTACACAGAAGTCGCTGGTCACGGACGCGGACGCCACCGTGCGCCGGGAGCTGCCCAGTGTGTCCGGCGCCGCGCTCACCGTGCCCAAGGCCGGTGCCGACGACGCCTGGCGGACCCTCACGAAGGAACAGGGCGTCGCCCGGGTCTGGCTGGACGGTCGGTTCAAGGCGTCGGCGGACGCGGACGAAGACGGCGGGACGACCGGCGGGACGACCGGCGGGACGACCGGCGGGACGGCCGACGGGACGACCGGCGGGACGGCCGAGGACACGGGCAGCGGCGTCGCGCAGATCGGCGCCCCCGCCGCCTGGGCCGCCGGGTACGACGGCAAGGGCGTCAAGGTCGCCCTCCTGGACACCGGTGTCGACACCACCCACCCGGATCTCGCCTCGGTGGTGACGGAGTCGAAGGACTTCAGCGGCACCGGCAGCACCGACGACCGGGCCGGCCACGGCACGCACGTCGCGGCGACGCTGGCCGGCTCGGGCGCACGGTCCGGTGGCCGGTACAAGGGGGTCGCGCCCGGCGCGAGCATCCTCGACGCCAAGGTGCTGGACGACAGCGGCGAGGGCAGCGAGTCCGGCATCATCGCGGGCCTGGAGTGGGCCGCCGCGCAGGGTGCCAGGGTCGCCAACCTCAGCCTGGGCCAGGCCGACACCCCGGGCCAGGACCCGGTCGAGGCGGCGGTGAACGCCCTCTCCGCGAGCACCGGCATGCTCACCGTCGCCGCGTCCGGCAACGAGGGCCCCGACGCGGGAACCGTCGGCTCGCCGGGGGCCGCGGAGTCGGCGCTCACCGTGGGCGCCGTCGACGGCGAGGACCGTATCGCCGACTTCTCCAGCACCGGTCCGACCGCCGACAGCGCACTGAAACCGGACCTCACGGCGCCGGGCGTCGACATCGTCTCGGCGAAGGCGGTGCACGGCTGGATGGGCGACCCGGCCGCCGACGGCTATGTCTCCATGTCCGGTACGTCGATGGCGACGCCGCATGTGGCGGGGGCGGCGGCGATCCTGGCCCAGCGGCACCCCGACTGGACCGGCGCACAGCTCAAGCAGGCGCTCACCGCGTCCACCACCCCGACCGCCGGCACGACCGGCTACCAGCAGGGGACGGGCCGGGTCGACGTGTCCCGGGCGCTCGGCCAGACCGTGGTGAGCGAACAGACCTCCATGTCCTTCGGCAAGCAACTGTGGCCCCACACCGACGACCGGCCGGTCACCCAGCACCTCACCTACCGCAACGACGGCGACCGCCCGGTCACCCTGGACCTCACCGCCTCCGCGACCGGCCCCGAGGGCAGCACGGCCCCCGCGGGCATGTTCACCCTGAGTTCCGCACACCTCACCGTCCCGGCGGGCGGCACCGCCGGCGTCGACCTCACGTCGGACACCCGCGTCGACGCGGCGGACGGCGCCTACGCGGGCACGGTGGTCGCCACCGCACAGGACGGCGCCGACCCCGTGACCGTACGGACCGCCTTCGGCGTCGTACGCGAGGCCGAGGCCCACGAGCTCACCCTGAAGTTCCTGGACCGGGGCGGCAAACCGGTGCGCGCGCCGCTGACCGAGATCCTCGGGTACTCGGGCGCGTACTGGACCACGAACCTGGAGGACTCCGAGCAACTCTCCAAGGGCGTCTACCGGGTACGGGCCCCGCGCGGCGACTACGTCGTGGACACCGTGATGGACGACGCCGGCGTCACCTCCGCACTGGTGCGGCCGAGGCTCTCGCTGACCAAGGACACCACGGTCGTCTTCGACGCGCGCAAGGCGAAGCCGGTGCGGATCACCGCGCCGCAGGGCGCGAGGATGTCCGACGGCCAGCTCAACCTCGCGGTGGGCACCGGAGCCGGCGGGGGAGAGACGCACAACAGCACCCTGTTCCTGGGGGCGTTCAAGAACCTGCGCACCGCGACCCTGGGGCCGGCCGCCCCGGCCGGGCGGCTGAGCACGCAACTGGGCGGCCTGTGGCAGAAGGGCAGCACCACGTACCACCTGCTCCACAACCTGCCCGACCGCTTCCCCACCGGCTACCGGCACACCACCCGCATGACCGAACTGGCCCTGCTGAAGCGGAACTTCGGCTCGTCCGTCGCGCACCGCAAGGGCATCGCCAACGTCCTGTGGAGCGGCCCCACCCTGTCACTGGGCACGGTGAGCGCCCCCTTCCCGCTGCCGGCGACCGCGAAGATCTACGTCACCACCCCCAAGGGCTTCCGGTGGACGGCCGCCCTGGGCCAACAGAACGCCTCCGACGACGACTTGGACGTCTTCTACGGCACGGAGGGCGCGAGGTCGTACCGGGCGGGCCGGACCTACGCGGCCACGTACAACGTCGGCGTCTTCAGCCCGACGACCGGCGGCGGCTACGGCGCACGGCGCGACGGCGACACCCTCGACCTGTGCGTCCCCGACCTCGCCGACGGTTCCGGGCACCCCGCCGCCTCCACCGCGAAACGGCACACGACGGTCACCGCGGACGGCAGCACCCTGCTCGACAACGACGGCGACCTCTGCCAGACGATCGAGAAACTCCCGTCCACCCAGGCCCGCTACACGATCCGGACGGACCTGACCCGCCCGACGAGCGTGGCCACGACCACGAGCCGCCTGACGGCGACCTGGACCTTCACGTCCCGTACGGCATCGCCCGGCGCCGTCTCCCTCCCCCTCTCCACGGTCCGCTTCCACCCGAAGCTGACCCCGACCGGCACGGCCCCCGCGGGCCGCCGCGCCACGATCCCCCTCTCCCTCCAGGGCCCTGCGGCCACTCACCTGAAGTCCCTGACGGTGAAGGTCTCCTACGACGCTGGCAAGACCTGGTCCCGCACCCCGGTGACCACCGCCCACGGCGCGAGAACCCTCACCCTGACCCACCCGGCAGACGCCCGTTCGGTCTCCTTCGAATCCACCCTGACCGACACCACCGGCAACACCTACGCGGTGACGATCCTGAAGGCATACCTGCTGACCTGAGCTGACCTGACGTGGGGCCGGGCCCGTGAATCCGGTCCCACAGGGCGTAGACAAAAACAAGCCCCAGGCCACTGGCCTGGGGTTTCTACTGGAGCGGGTGACGAGAATCGAACTCGCACTCTCAGCTTGGGAAGCGACGGCGCTTGTGGGGGCGGGTGGCATCTGACCTGGGTGTATGTGCTCCGGCGTGCCGCCCGAGGGAGCTGGCTCGCACCGGTGTTGACCGTAATTTCCCGGTCTTATGGGCACGCTATGGGCACGGCTTCGGACTGTGCGGTTCAACGCCGCCGTAAAACCCTGTGGCCAGGGTGTCATGCGCAGGGTGGGCAAGCTTGCCGAACGGCATTGCATGCGCAACTGATTGGCGCACCCGGCATGGAGCGGGCCCGGACGAATCACGTTGTCCGGGCCCGCGGTGTGGTCGCGAAGGCCGGCTCAGAACACGCTCTTGTACCCCTGCCAGCCAGTGGCGATCTTCGTACGTCCGCCGAAAGAGCCTTTGCCGTTGCCGCCGTTGAGCCAGACGTTCCCGCTGCTGTCGCGGGAGACCAGGTCCGCCTTGCTGTCCCCGGTGATGTCCCCGACACCAACGATTGCGTTGTACGAGCCGCCCCAGTCGGCGAACAGCTTCACGCGGGCCTTGAAGGCGCCCTTGCCGGTGCCGAAGTACCGGTACAGGTTGTTGGACTTGTCCTGGGCGAGGAGATCACCGATGCCGTCGCCGTTCAGATCCCCGGCGCCCACGATCTTCTTGTACGTCTTCCAGTTGTCGTAGAGCTTGACGCGAGTGGAGAGTTTCCCGGTGCTGGTGCCCTTGTACAGGTAGACGGTGCCGGTGGAGGCGTTGCGGGTGATCAGGTCCGGTCGGCCGTCACCACTCACGTCTCCGGGCGAGGTCAGCACGTCGTACTGCTGCCAGCCGCTGCTGCTCAGCGTGGTGTACGACGTCGCGGGGGTCACCGCCTTGCCGCAGCCCGGCTTGTACAGGCGCAGGGCGCCGCTGGTGTAGCGGACCAGGACATCGTTGCAGCGGTCGCCACTCAGGTCACCGAAGGGCACGGCCTTGACCGATGTCGCCCAGCCGCTCTTGGTCACCTTCCCGGTGAACGTTCCCCTCCCGGTCCCGTACTGGTACGTCAGCCCGCCCGAACCGTTGAGCGTCATCAGCTCGCCGAAGCCGTCCGACCCGACGAAGTCGCGGCGGACCGCGGCGGCTCCGGTGACCTTGACCGTGCCTGTCCTGGTCAGAGCCGCGCCCTGCCCGTCCGCGGGGGTCACGGTCAGCGCCCAGGCGTGGGCGCCGTTGGCTACCAGTCGGCCGGAGCCGTCCTTGCCGTTCCACGCGGCGGTCACCACACCGCGCGCAAGGCCGCCGGAGAGGGTGCGGACGACCGTACCGGTGGCTTTGTTGGTGATCACCAGCTTCCAGGAGGCCGCGGGCTTGTTCAGCCACCACTTCGGGCTCCACTGGACAGCGCCGCCCTTGACGTCCACCGAGGTGGTGACGGTGGCATCGCGCTGGACGAGGGCAGAGACGGGGACGTCGCTGGAGGTCAGCCGGATGGTGTTGTCGGAGCGGAGCTGGGCGATCACGCCGGTATACGGGTCGACGTCCCAGGCGTTCCCCTCGAACGTCCCGGCGGTGTGCGACACCGCCGTCCCACTGCGAACGTCGATCACCTTGAGCTGCCCGGACTCGACGGTCGCGACGAAGCCGTCGCCGAGCTGCGCCTGTTGCCAGTCGGAGCCCGCGAGTGTCAGGTTCTGCTTGGTCACGGTGTCGTAGACGCCCTGGCCCTCCGAGTTGAGCACGCAGTTCCACAGCAGCCAACGGCCCACCGCCTGGAAGTCGTTCAGCAGGCAGCCGCGCCCGAACGACACCGGCTCGCTCTGCTGCCTGGTCAGGACGTCGAAGGGGACCACGGTGCTGTTGCCGGACATCACCCACAGGGTGGTGCCCCAGAGGGCCCGCACCTTCTCGGTCGTTGTGTACACCGTCTTCCCGGTGTCGAGGTCGACGATCCGGGTCTCCGCCACGTCGGAGCTGTTGTACGGCCCGGTCAGCGCTGCGAAGCGGCCGCTCGCGGCGGTCGAGGTCAGGTAGCTGCGGGAGCTGTCGATCAGGGTGCCGGGCAGCGACTGGCCAGCCCCGAGGAGCCGGGGCTGCTGGGCGGCGCTCGTGCCGTAGCCGGAGATGACCGTCCGGCCGTCGCCGGTGTCGAGGAGACGCGGGCGGGCTTCCGAGTAGTTCTCCAGCACGATCCGACCGCGGGTGGTGCGTATCCCGGCCGTGGGGGAGTCGGCAACGCCGGTCTCCCGGGTGTGGAGATACGACCAGTCACCCACGGGGTCCGTCTCCAGGGTGGTCAACCGCCCCTGTGCGAGGGTCAGTTGGGAGACCGTGTGGACGGCCTCCCGGGGGTACGCGTCCGCGATCTCGCGCACGGTGACCCCGCCGTCCTCGGCGGCCTCGACGAGGTTGACGCCCCAGTGGTCCGTGTCGGCGCCGCCCGCGACCAGGAGCCCGCCGTCGGGAGTCGCCACGGCCTCCCGTGATGTCCTGGCCAGCAACGTCCGCGGCGCGGAGCCGTCGAGCGGGACGGCTTCGACCCTCGCGACCGCGCGGTTGGTGTCGGCGCGGCCCAGGGCGGAGTCGTACCTGGACACGATGACGGTGTCGCCGACCATGCCCAGCACCTGCGCGATATTGCCGACCGCGACGGTCCGCACGGGGGCGGCCGGGTCCTGGCGGGAGGCGACGTACACCGTGGTGTCGTAGAGCCACACCAGGTGGGTGGGGCTGAGCGCGACCAGGTAGTACCACGACTGCACGGTGTACGGCAGCGTCGTGAAGCGCCCCTGCTCGATGTCGAGCCACCCGGTGATCCAGTCGTCGCCCTTGCTGTACCGCACGACCTGTCCGCGCGCGTCGCCCAGCCCGGCGGCGGACCACAGGCTGACGCCGGAGGGGACCCCTTCCACTGTGCGGTCGGTGACGGAGCCGTCGGCCTGGGCGTCCAGCAGATGCCACACCGCGTCGGTGCCCGCGGTCCCCGCCGTCGTGACGACCGTCGATCCAAGCGTGCTGAAGTACGTGTGTCCGTCGGGGAGTGCGACTGTACTGACCTGGCCAGACCTCATGTTCCGCAGCGTCACGGTCCTGGCGGAGCTGTCGTAGCGGGCGACGACGTCCGAGCCCGCTCCGGCACTGGTGACGCCGTAGGCGTCCGTGCCCGACGCGTCGACGACCGTGTCGACACCGTCGTACGTCGTCCACAGCTGGCCTCGCCCCTCCTCGTACCTGAGGAAGCCCGAGGGTCCCGCGCTCAGCAGGCCCGTCCGGGGAACCAGGGACGTGGTGGCCGGCACGACCACCTCTCCGGTGACCGTTTCACCGTGTGCGCTGCCGATCGTCAGCGGGCCGAGGCCGAGGGCCAGTGCGAGGGAAACGGCTGCGGCGGTGGCGCCTCGTACGAGCGCACGTCTGCCCATTCAGAACCTCTCCAAGGCGGTGGACGAAGGCTTGGAGAGACTTGTGCGCGCGCCATTGAACCGCAGGTCATGGACCCGCGGAACAGATGACGTTCCGACAACCCCCCAGGCAAGTGGCCGGATCTTAGCATTTTGCCTGCACATGACCATTGAGGTGGGGAGTGGCCGGTACGGGGAGCAGCTTGTACAGGCGAGCCGGCCCTCACCCTCGACCGGCGTGACGTCCGCGCCGTCCGCTCTATGAGGTGGCGCAAGGCTTTCCGGGTCCCGTCCGACGACCTGCTGGTGTGGTGGGAGCGCTCCATCTCGAAGCCCCAGTGGCTGAAAGGGACTTCGGCAAGTAGCGCCTCCGCAGCGCACGCATCGACGATCAGACCTTCTCGGGGACGAGCAGGCTGAGGTCTTGCCGGCGCGGGAGGTTACGCCGCGAGGGGCGAAGTCGCAGGTCAATGCCTGGTGTCGACATCGGGCGGGTTTCGTGTGCGGCTGTCGCCCGGCGTTCGTGCCCTTCGCGTGCCCAATCTTCGAGCGCCAGAGGGCTGGGAACTGTCGACAGAGCCCGGGCAAAACATAATCCCCAGGCCGCTGACCTGGGGATTCAAAAAGAGCGGGTGACGAGAATCGAACTCGCACTCTCAGCTTGGGAAGCTGATGTTCTACCACTAAACTACACCCGCGAAAGACGCCGGTTGAGCCGGTGTCGAAGTGCTCGTTCACTCTACCTCATGGCCGGGTTGCGGTGCCGGGACCGTGGGGTTCGGTCGTGTTTCGGAGGGTGGACGGGGCTGCGGGGGGCCGGAGTTGGGGCGTACGGTGGAGGCGTGGAAGAGGGTCCGGGTGGGACGGAGTGCCGCCTGGAGAGTCGTTCCTTTCATCCCGTAATGTGGCATTTGGCGTCCGGCGAGCAGCAGCCGGACGCGGCTCTTGGGGAAGGGACTCATGGACTTGATGGAGCGCACCGTCGTCCGTTGTGCCGATGGGCACGTGTTCAGTACCGCTTCGTTCCCGATGCAGCAGGCGGAGCGGCTCGGCCCCGGCCGGCTCGTGCGGTGTCCACGGTGTGCCCGGCTCCGCAGTGTGGTGCTGGTGCCCCTTGGAGAAGCAGTGGCGGAGAAGCAGTAACAGCGAAGCGGTAACAGGGAAGCGGTGGTGGCGACACCGTAGGCAGTCGCTGGCGCGCGGGTCCGTCCGATTGTGGTCGGTCCGCGCGTCTTGCGTATCCTCGGGGCGTGCTTCTCTCAGACAAGGACATCCGGGCCGAGATCGACGCCGGGCGGGTACGGATCGATCCCTACGACGAATCCATGGTGCAGCCGTCCAGTGTCGACGTGCGCCTCGACCGCTTCTTCCGGGTGTTCGAGAACCACCGCTACCCCCACATCGACCCCTCCATCGAGCAGGCGGACCTGACGCGGCTGGTGGAACCGGAGGGCGACGAGCCGTTCATCCTGCACCCCGGCGAGTTCGTGCTCGCCTCGACGTACGAGGTCATCACGCTCCCCGACGACCTCGCCTCCCGCCTGGAGGGCAAGTCCTCCCTCGGCCGGCTCGGGCTGGTCACGCACTCCACCGCCGGGTTCATCGACCCGGGCTTCTCCGGGCACGTGACGCTGGAACTGTCGAACCTCGCGACGCTCCCCATCAAGCTCTGGCCGGGCATGAAGATCGGGCAGTTGTGCCTGTTCCGGCTCACCTCTCCGGCCGAGTTCCCCTACGGCAGCGAGCGCTACGGCTCCCGCTACCAGGGCCAGCGCGGCCCGACCGCCTCCCGTTCCTTCCTCAACTTCCACCGGACGCAGGTGTGAGCATGGACGCCGTACGGGAGAACCTGACCTACGAGACGTTCGGCGTCGCCGTCCGCGAGCTCGCGCAGACCATCGCCGACGACGGCTACGAGCCCGACATCATCCTCAGCATCGCCCGCGGCGGGGTCTTCGTCGCCGGCGGCCTGGCCTACGCCCTCGACTGCAAGAACATCCACCTCGTCAACGTGGAGTTCTACACCGGCGTCGGTACCACTCTCGACATGCCCGTGATGCTGGCCCCCGTCCCGAACGTCATCGACTTGTCCTCCAAGAAGGTCCTGATCACCGACGACGTCGCCGACACGGGCAAGACGCTCAAACTGGTCCGCGACTTCTGCCTGGACACCGTCGCCGAGGTACGCAGCGCGGTCGTCTACGAGAAGTCGCAGTCACTGGTGAAGTGCGAGTACGTGTGGAAGCGCACCGACGACTGGATCAACTTCCCGTGGAGTGTGTTGCCTCCAGTACATAGGTCGGGAGAGGCGGCTAAGCGCAACAAAGAAGCGCTCTGACCTGGTGGTTTCTTGCTACGCCGCCGTGTGAGGTACGGCAGGGGGAGGATTCATGGGGCTTGTACTGGCCAGAAGACCGAGACGCCGAGTGCAGGTGGCTCGGCTTGGACCGGTCAAGCTCAACCTAGACGACTTGCAGGACTTGCAAAGGCTCCTCGCTACCAAGACCGGCGAACCCGTCCTTGTCGAAGTGGGCAGATACGATGCGGATGGGATACCGGATCTCGCAGACGCCGATGATGAGGACCTGGCATCTGTTGTACTGAATATCCCAACCAAATCATTCACTGTCACCCTCAACAGGGATGGCGCGAACGTTGTCTGCGACTCGGATGAGCGAAATCTAATCGACCTGGTCGAGGATGTCGCTAACTATGTAAACGCAAAGCCGCTGTCGACGAAGATCGTCTATCCGTCATTGTTCATGACGCTTCTCTCTGTACAGTGGGCAATGATAGTGGGATGCAGCCTGTTCCTGACCTCCCCCGATTCGCGAGCGACCGGCTATTGGGCCTCTGGAATTCTGACGGCGACCATGATTTGGTTCCTGTTTATCCAGCCTAGGTCATGGAAAGCGCGCGGAGCCGTAGAGATTATTCCTCTCCGGCGCCATGAGATAAGAAGGAGGCGATTTGACTCCAGCAATTCCGTCTGGAGTGGTGTGGCTGGCGCTGTTGTAGGCGCAGTATTGGGTGCTTGCGCCACCATTGCGGCGGTGTACCTCAACAAGTAGCGGCATGGACCGGTTGCTCGGTGCTCAACCCACCACCTTCCTCGGCTCCCATCCCGTCTGCCGTCGGCCCACGCACCGTGGAGCGGGCGTGGTTCATGGCGTCTAGGTGGAGCGCGCCGCTGTGCGAACGGCATGGACGCCATGGGCCGCTTCTGCTCGGCTCTGCCTGGGGCGATGGTGGTCGGGATGGCAGCACCCCACGCAGGCCACGATGGACCCGCAGTTGGGCACGGTGCCCCTCGCAGAGACTCGGCCCCGTCACAGAGCCGGGCTTGGTCGGCGTCCTCGTCCAGGCGCGTCTTGGGGAATGCCACCAGGATGTTGGCGTTGGTGGCATCCTCAACCATTGGGCCTGCGTCGACACTTGCTTTACGTCCTTCGCTCATCTCCGAGTGTTGGACCGACACGCTTTCCAACTGTGGGGGTGGGGTGGTGGGCCTCGTGCAGGGGTGCTCGCCTGCGTTCGTGCGCAGTCGGGTGACTGACTGTCCGCCGCCTGCGGTCTCGTCTGAACAGCCGTGAACAGCGCTGAATGAGAAGGAAACTGAGACGGGCGGCGGATACCGAGCTCGCCAACAGCCCGCTGCTGGAGGGGGCAATCATGGACTGGTCCGCAAGGGATCACGACGGATCGTCGCCGACGGCACGCCCTAACGCTGGCAGCTGCGGGGCCGGCCACCGTACTTCCAGGGCTTGGCTTGGTCGCCGAGCACGTTCACGGTCATGCTGATACTCCAGGGATAACGCTTGTGGTCACCACTAACCAGCCGAATCTGAGCAACTGGATTGGTCTGGAGACCGGCTGCACTGCCGTCGGACGTCGCCCAAGCCATCAGGGCTGCCCTCGGTGGGAGTTGGACCCCAACAGCTGCTGGCTCCCCGTTTCCCTTTGACCAGTCCGTCAGCTTCACGCCCTCTTCATGAGTGGAGTAGGGGGAGAGGAGTGCTCCGTCTCACCCGACGATAGTCAGCCACGGTGGTGGGTGGCAGATCAAGCATGTGTGGAATGGTCTTGCCCGCTGAGCGGCAACACATCATGCAGTCCTTCCGTAAGTACGTTTTTGTGATCTTGGTGAACTTCGTGCCTCAGCTTCAGAGTTGTGTCAACCTTGGACTATGCGGACGGCCACTGATCGGTTCTTGGCGGCGGTATTTCAGCCTCTAATCTTTCTGGGAATTTTCTCGGCGCTAGCTCGCACTCTTCTTATTGAGGAGGAAGAGGAGGGAGACTATGATGCTGAGGACTTGAAGCCTGCACCGCGCAGCCTGCGAGCGCATGAGAAGGAATTTCTGGAATACATTGAAGCCCGCAGCCGAAGGTACAACCACCTTGCCAAAATTCGGCTACGGACAGCCCAGGTTCTTGGCACAGTAAGTCTCACAGCAACTGCATCGGTGCCGGTGGTGATCGCTGCGTCGCTTCCAAGTTGGTCAGCTGCTGCTTTGGCTGCCTTGGCTGGAATTGCTCAAGGCGTTCAGCAAATTAGACAAGACAATCGCCTGGGATTGGAAAACCATTTGATGGCGGTTGATCTGTCTCGTGCGTGTCGCAGATACCGACTTGCGGTGGCACGCTCTTCTTCGGTGGAGCGCAGTTCCAAATTTGACGAATTTGTGCGCGAGGTTGAGGAACTTCAGGAAAGCTCGCGACCACGATTCCTGGAAGTCGTTATGCCTCGGTCCGCAATGGATGGCTCGACATCAAGTGAGGCACCACCTCAGTTGCAGCAGTAAGACGGATCGTGTGGCATCGACAGCATCCCATCCGCGCCCTATCAGGGGGCGATTGGCAATCACCGATTTCGGCGAAAGGCCGGGTGGTGATCTAATATTGAGCTGCGGCTCTTTGCCGGTCGAGGAGCGGGCGTGTACTTGACCGTGACTGATTCCTGCATCTCATTCGACTGTGGCACGGACGCCCGCCGACGGAAGTCAGTCGGGCTGGCGGGCGTGCCGATCGGGTCGATGCGAGGGCCTCCGGGCCAGCTGCGACGAGGACATCGACGAGACGGGAGGTCGTCGGATCGGAGGCCACTGGCCCGAACATGTCGGGCTCGGCCCTGAGTATGCCAACGCGCGCCAGACAGTCCCCGCCGAGTGCGACGGCCGGAGTCAAATCCAGCAGGTCTTGCCCGCATCGAGCACCGTCCGCGGTTTGCACCATGACGTCAGTGCAACCGATATCGCAGTGTCCAGGCCGGACTTGCGCACCGTCTCGACCAGCAGCACCGCCCCGGACTGTGAGATGACTCCACGCTCGCCGACCTCAACACGAACACGCGGATACGCCTCACTCGCGAAAACGCAACGCTGGGGAGAGGTTGGCTCGGGGCGCCTGGACGGGCTGTGCGCGCTACTTCTGCGCTCTCCCGTGCGCCCCGTTGATCGACGTATTCTCTGCCGCCGACCGGGGATTTTCGACAAAAATCGTTTTCTGGAGCGAATGCGTGCTGCACCATGGAGGCGTTCAAATTCTGCCGCCGCACTCAAAACGGGCGCAGGCGAAACCGCAATGGGGGAGAAATGTCGAAAAGAAGTCGAAACTCTATCCGAAAGCTGGCCGTAGCGGCCTCGCTGGGCCTGCTGGGTTCTTTTGTCTCTGGCGTTTCGGCTTCGGCTGCTGAACCTGCGACGCACGTGTCGTGTTCCGACTACACGAACAGCAAGGTCTGGCAGACGCGGACGCAGTGGGCCAGGGTGGCTGAGCGCGTCTGCCTGGAATGGACGGCGCCCCAGCCCAACGGATCCTGGATGGTGCGCGGTCGGTGGCAGTTCCGGGTCGATTGGCCGGTCGACTGCTCTTTGAGTGTCGGGCTTCCACCGTCCGGCGGAATTTCCTGCCCAGCTGGGCGTGCGCTGAAAGAACCGAGTCTCACGTTCAAGAATGTGATCATCGACGGCGGGTGGAAGGAAGGCTCGGCGGCAACGAGGTACGGGCGTTGCCAATTCCAAAACCGATACGCCAGTCGCATGAATCAGTCCTCCTATGTGCAGGGCTGCAGCGGCCCCTGGATGGAAGGTCGGCGGGGGCGCGCCTACATGATCTCCATGTCGGCCCAAGGGGACGTGGCTAACGACGGAGACGGCCAGAAGCTCCTTGGTAACAACTGGATCAGCCAGTCTTGGACGTGGCGTTAGACCGGACCGTACACGGCCCGTGGCTTACGCCACGGCGTGAGTGCCGCGGATATCGCGGTGTCCAGGGCAGACTTGCCGTTCGTCTCGACCAGCAGCACGGTCCGGGCCTGGGCAACAACTCCACGGCCGTCACCCTCGACACGGACACGCGAGCAAGACGCGGCAACAGGCTGAGTCCCTGAGTGCCGACATCGGGGAGGACTTCAGGTCTCTCCCGATCGAGCGTCAGCAGGCGTTGATCCTGCACAGCCTGTCTGCCGTGCTGATCCATCCCGCCGGTCGGGGGAAGCGGAAGTTCGATCCGAGCCTGATCGAACCTGTATGGCGCTGACCTCGATCTGAGATCCATCTGAAGTCCGACGGACGGCCCGGCCTCGTGCCGGGCCTTCTCGTTGTGCGGAGAGCTGAACGCATCGCTGCTGACCTGCGGTGATCCACCGTGCGTCACGACCCTCATGAGGTCAACGATCCCTGCCCGACGAACCCCCGGTGGTGCGCCGCTCCGGTCAGGTTCTCGACGCCTGAGCGAGGACTCCTGCGCTTTCCCGGCGCAGGAGTCTCCGGTGACGGTCTCTAGAACGTGCCCAGTTTCACGATCGACAGCAGGGCGATCAGCTGGATCGCCGAGGCGCCCAGGGCCTTGGGCCAGGGGAGGTCGTGGGAGCGGCTCACCATCATGGTGAGGAGGGCGCCGGCCGCTACCCAGGTGGCCCAGCCGAGGGCCTGGACGAAGGTCGCGTCGCCGCCGAAGAACATGGCGAAGACCAGGCGGGGAGCGTCCGTGATCGACATGATCAGCATGGACAGGCCGACCGTGGGCTGCCAGGCGCCGTCGCCGCCCAGCTGGCGGGCCAGGGTGTGGGTGACCACGCCCAGGACGAAGGACGACAGCACCAGGGCCACGGCCGTCACCAGGACGATCGGGACCGCGTTCGCCAGCGTGGCGTTTATGGCATCCGTGCGGGCGCCGTCGAAGCCGAAGACCGCGAGCAGGCCGTAGAGGAACGTCACGATCAGGGCGGGGGCCCACATCGTGTAGTCCCGCATCTGGAGGAACGTCTGCTGGGGTGCGAGGACGATGCCGCGCAGCAGGTCCTTCCAGTGCAGGCGGGGGCCCACCGGGCCGGTGGGGGCCTGGGCCGAGCCCGCGCGGTACGTACCGCCCTGGGTGTACGGGTCCTCACCTACGGCGAACGCCTGGGTGCTGCCCGGGTTGTTCGCCGCGTACGGGTCGGGGGTGCCCGGGTGACCCTGGCCGTATCCGCCGCCGTCACCGAAGTACTCCGGCTCGTCGCCGTAGCCGCCGTAGCCGCCGTTGCTCTGGGACCACTGCCGGCCGCCGCCCGCGGGGTTTCCGTACTGCGGCTGCTGCTGCGGTGCAGGGGGGTAGCCGTACGGCTGTCTCTGCGGTGCTCCCTGCGGTGCCGGGGGCGCCTGCTGCCCGTACGGAGGTTGTTGAGGGCGCGCTTGCGGGGCCCGGCCGTCCCGGCCGCCGCGTCCGATCCTGAATCCAGCCACGTCATCGAACGTACCTGGTTCCGCAGAGTCACGGGTCGGACCGGGGGTTTCGGGCGGGGCTTTGCTGCCGAGCTGTGACATCCC
The DNA here is from genome assembly GCF_044768565.1 of Streptomyces sp. NPDC091280. Classification (NCBI taxonomy): domain Bacteria; kingdom Bacillati; phylum Actinomycetota; class Actinomycetes; order Kitasatosporales; family Streptomycetaceae; genus Streptomyces; species Streptomyces sp. NPDC091280. The sequence goes on along the minus strand of NZ_JBIVUZ010000003.1, from coordinate 145,720 downwards.
CTAAGGGACGGCGGCGGGTGTCCGGGGGTGGGGTGGGGACACCGAAAAGCGTGTCACTTCGGGTGAAAGTGACACGCTTTTCGGGCCGGGCGCCGGACGGTCGGTCCGTCGGCGTCACGACGTGCAGACGTCCTTGAGCTTGTCCGCCGCCGCGTCGATCTTGCTGGAGTCGGGGTGTGTGTCGCCGTTCAGGATCGACTTGTTGTAGTCGGAGATCGCCTTGTCCAGGTCGTCGACGGCCTTGTCGACCTTGCTGTCGTCCGAGCCGGAGCCGATCTTGGACACGTTCTTTTCGAGTGTCTCGATGGCCTTGTCGCTCTTGGACCGGTCGGACGGATCCTCGGCCGCGGCCACACCGGTGTCGTGGATGGACTTGAGGCTGTCGGTGATCGTGCTCCAGCTCTTCAGGCAGCTGAGGGAGTCGGAGGCGTCGGACGTGTCCGTGGGGTCGCAGGCCGTGAGAAGTCCGGTGGTCAGGGCCAGGGCCGTGACGGTCAGGGTCAGCGTGGTCGTACGACGACGGTGGCGGCTGCGGTTCGTGGTCATGGGGTGTGCCCTTCGGTCGATGGGGTGTGGCGCGGGGCGGTTGATCGAGCTGATCGAGCTGATCGAGCGGTCAGGCCCAGGGCTCGTTCACGGCGGGGGTCTTGGCGGTCGGCCTGGCACGGCGGTTCCCGATCAGGCCGCCCGCCGCGCCCAGCGCGACCAGGCCCATTCCGGCGGCGGTCGCGATGCCCTTGGCGCCGTCCATGGCGAAGTAACTGGCCACGGCCACACCGCCGTTGAACAGGAACAGGAACCACAGGGTCGACGTCTTCGACAGGAACGCCTTGATCTTCGGCTTCTTCGCGATACGGGAGCCCGTCACCAACGAGACGGCGATGCCGGTGAAGGTGGCCGCGGTCTTCGCCGTACCGTCGAGCACCGCCCCGGAGGCCGTGCTCGCGGCGAGGCCGCCGGCGAAGAACGACCACAGCAGCAGGTTGGAGACGAACGACTTCACGGCGGCGAGCAGCGAGTTCACGGGGTTTCCTTCGACGGGAGAGGAGGAGAAGAGGAGGGGAGGGGGAGTGGATCCGAGGGGCTGATCTCTCTGGTCTCTACGATTCCGTCGCGCGCTCGCCGTCACGAGGGACCGTTCTCCCGAATGCATGGTGTAGCGCGCTACACCATGGCCGGGGACAGGGAGGGTGGGGTTCGTGCGTGCCGCGCCGGTGTGGACCGTGCGGCTGTGCGGTCTGGTGGGATGGGTGGCCGTCGCGGTCGCCTGTGCGTGACTGCTGGGCGTCGAGGGCGTACCGCGGCCGTGGAACGGGCCGTCGGCGTGGGGAGCCGTCGCCGCGGGGTGTGCCGTGGTCAGGGCGGGGGCGTTGTGGGGGACGCGGCGGGTCGAGGGGGCCGCCGGGGGTGTTTCCCTCAACAAGCCTGATCCTGCGGGGAGTTCGACGGTCCATGGGCGGCCGGGGGCCGAAGTCGGCGGTCGTTTCCCGCCGTTGGGCGACGTTCTCGGGATCGACTTCGACTCGCGGGGGTGGATCAGGGCCCCTACCTGCGCCGTGTGGCTTCTCGTCGGCTTCGCCTCCGCCGCGCTGTTCGTCGGGCTGCTGGGCACCGGCGGCGGTGACGACCGGGTCGACGCCCTGCGGGACGCCGGCGCCCGGGTGAGTGCCGCGACCGTCGTGGAGCGGCCTGGCGCGGTTCGGGAGGACCTGAGCGAGGACGTCGTACGGGGCCGCACGGCACGGCTGGTGGTCGCCGTGCCCGGCGGTCCGGGGCGGCTGGCCGTGAAGGGGGCGTAGACCTACGACGAGCCCCGCGCCGGTAGCGAGGTCGAGGTCCTGTGGGCTCCGTCGGCGCCGGAGCCGGGCGGGTACGTGCACGAGCGCAAGGATCTGAGGACGCTCGTCGGGGGCCGCTGGAGTGCCTTCTCGGGCGGGGCGGACGGCCGGGACGCGCTGCTCGCCTTCGTGCTCGTCGTGCTCGTCGTGCTTGTCGTGTTCGTCATGTCGTCGGGAGCGTGCCGCCGCCGTGTGCACCTTCACGGCCGGGCCCGAGGCCCTGCGACGTCCGGCCTCGTCCTCCTCGTGCACGCCCGCACGTCCGTGGGGACCATCGGGGACGGCTGACGCCACGACGACGCCCCGCACCCTTCGAGGAGGGTGCGGGGCGTCGTCGTGGCGGAAGGGGTGGTGGTTACTTCACCGGCTCGGGCTCCGGGGTGTTCTCCGGTTCCGCGGTGCCCGCCGGGGGCTCGTCGTCGGTCGGTGTCCTGACCGAGTCGAGGAGGAGCTGGGCCACGTCGACCACCTGGATGGACTCCTTGGCCTTGCCGTCGTTCTTCTTGCCGTTGACCGAGTCGGTCAGCATGACGAGGCAGAAGGGGCAGGCCGTGGAGACGATGTCGGGGTTCAGCGAGAGTGCCTCGTCGACGCGCTCGTTGTTGATGCGCTTGCCGATGCGCTCTTCCATCCACATGCGGGCGCCGCCCGCGCCGCAGCAGAAGCCGCGTTCCTTGTGGCGGTGCATCTCCTCGTTGCGCAGGCCGGGGACGCTGGCGATGATCTCGCGCGGGGGCGTGTAGATCTTGTTGTGCCGGCCCAGGTAGCACGGGTCGTGGTAGGTGATGATGCCCTCGACCGGCGTCACCGGAACCAACTTGCCCTCGTCCACGAGGTGTTGGAGCAGCTGGGTGTGGTGGATGACCTCGTAGTCGCCGCCGAGCTGCGGGTACTCGTTGCCGATGGTGTTGAGGCAGTGCGGGCAGGTCGCGACGATCTTCTTCGCCGACTTCGGCTTCGCGGACTCGGGGACGACCTTGCCGTCGTCGTCCAGTTCCTCGCCGAACGCCATGTTCAGTGCCATGACGTTCTCCATGCCGAGCTCCTGGAACAGGGGCTCGTTGCCGAGGCGGCGGGCGGAGTCGCCGGTGCACTTCTCGTCGCCGCCCATGATCGCGAACTTGACGCCCGCGATGTGGAGGAGTTCGGCGAAGGCCTTGGTCGTTTTCTTGGCGCGGTCTTCGAGGGAGCCCGCGCAGCCCACCCAGTAGAGGTACTCGACCTCGGTGAGGTCCTCGATGTCCTGGCCGACGACCGGGACCTCGAACTCGACCTCCTTGAGCCACTCCAGGCGCTGCTTCTTGGCCAGCCCCCAGGGGTTGCCCTTCTTCTCCAGGTTCTTGAGCATCGTCCCGGCCTCGGACGGGAACGCGCTCTCGATCATCACCTGGTAGCGGCGCATGTCGACGATGTGGTCGACGTGCTCGATGTCGACGGGGCACTGCTCGACGCAGGCGCCGCAGGTGGTGCAGGACCACAGGACGTCCGGGTCGATGACGCCGTTGTCTTCGAGGGTGCCGATGAGCGGGCGTTCCGCCTCCGCCAGGGCCGCCGCCGGTACGCCGGCCAGCTGCTCCTCGGTGGCCTTCTCCTCGCCCTCCATGGACTTGCCGCCGCCCGCGAGCAGGTAGGGCGCCTTGGCGTGCGCGTGGTCGCGCAGGGACATGATCAGGAGCTTGGGGGAGAGCGGCTTGCCGGTGTTCCAGGCGGGGCACTGCGACTGGCAGCGACCGCACTCGGTGCAGGTGGAGAAGTCGAGCAGGCCCTTCCAGGAGAACTGCTCGATCTGGGAGACGCCGAAGACGTCGTCGTCGCCCGGGTCGGTGAAGTCGATCGGCTTGCCGCCCGAGGTCATCGGCAGCAGCGCGCCCAGGGACGTCTCACCGGTGGCGTTGCGCTTGAACCAGATGTTCGGGAAGGCGAGGAAGCGGTGCCAGGCGACGCCCATGTCGGTCTTCAGGGCGACCGTGATCATCCAGATGAAGGAGGTCGCGATCTTCAGGCCGGCGAAGAAGTAGGTGAGGTTCTGGAGGGTGGAGACGTCCAGGTGGCGCAGGCCCGAGACCACGGGGTACGAGATGAAGAAGGAGGCCTCGTAGGCGTCGACGTGGTGCTGGGCGCCTTCGAGCGCGTGCAGCATGAAGATGCAGACGCCGACGACGAGGATGACGGCCTCGACGAAGTACGCCTGGCCGAAGTTGGAGCCGGCGAAGCGGGACTTGCGGCCCGGCCTGTTCGGCTTGCTGAGCTGGCGGATGACGATCAGGGCGAGGATGCCGAGGACCGTCATGGTGCCGATGAACTCGACGAAGACGTTGTACGGCGCCCATTCGCCGATGACCGGCAGCAGCCAGTCGGCCTGGAACAGCTGGCCGACGGCGTTGACGATCGTCAGCAGCAGCGAGAAGAAGCCCACCGCCACGAACCAGTGCGCGACCCCGACGACGCCCCAGCGGTTCATCCGGGTGTGGCCGAGGAACTCCTTGGCCACGGTGACGGTGCGCTGGACGGGCTCGTCGGTGCGGGTGCCCGCGGGCACGTTCTGGCCGAGTCGCATGAAGGTGTAGATCTGGAGGACGGCACGGGCGAACAGCGCCACACCGACCACGATCAGAACCAGCGACACGATGATCGCGGCGAGTTGCATTTCAGGGCTCCTCGGGCCTGCGAGGGGTCATTACCAAACCAAGAACATTACTAAGCGGTAACTTAATCGGTCCGACCGAGATTACCCCCATTCTCTGTCGCACTGTAGCCAGCCGTGCGGTGATCTATGTCGCTGAGGGTTGCCTTAAAAACCCGCGACGGTCCGATCGTGTTATTCGTACTGAATTGGTACATTTGCGTCTAATTTGGAACCGTGCTCTACGGGATCCTCGCCGCCACGACCGCTCTCCTCCTCTCCGCCCTGCTCGCCGCGCTGCTCCGGGCGCCCGCCCTGCGCGCCCGGATCGTCGACCGGCGGCGGCGCACGCGCCCGGTACCGCTGCTCGGGGGGCTGGCCGTGGTGATCGCCGTCGCGGCGGTGACCTGGGGGTGCGACTGGACCGCCGTGGCGCCGCTGGGCGACGGTGTCGCCGGCCTGCTGGTCGCCGGGTCCGCCGTGGCCGCGCTCGGCCTGGTCGCCGACGTCTGGCGGCTCAAGACGCGGTTCCTGGTTCTCGGTACGGCGGTGGCGGCGGCCTGTGTCGTGCCGTACGGGGAACTCGGGGTGCCCGGCGGGCTGCTGGCGGCGGCCTGGATCGTGTTCGTCGCCGGGGCCTTCAAGGGGCTCGACCACGCCGACGGGCTCGCCGGGACCGTGGGGGTGGTCACCGCCTTCGGGGTGGGGGCCTGCGCGGCGACGGAAGTGATGGACGGGCTCGCGGTGTTGCTGAGTGTGCTGGCCGCCGCGCTCACCGGGTTCCTGATGCACAACTGGCATCCCGCGCGGATCGCGCTCGGCGCCTGCGGATCGCTGTTCACGGGCTTCGTGCTCGCCTCGGCCGCCGTGGTCACCCGGGCCGGGCACGGACTCGCCTCCACCGCGGGCGTGCTGTTCGCGCTCACCGCCCTCGCGAGCGCCGACGCCGTCCTGGTGCTGCTGTCGCGGCGACTGGCCGGGCGGGCGCTGCTGCGCGGCGGCCCGGACCATCTCGCGCACAGGCTGCGGAAGTTGGGGCTCACCCCGCAGGGGGCGGTGGTGCTGCTCGGGCTCGGAGGCTTCTCCGGGGTGCTCGTCGCAGTGCTCGTGCACAACGGGTGGGCGGGTGAATCCGCCGTGATGTGGGTGGCGGGCGGGGCCCTGGTCGTCGTAGGAGGGCTGCTCAAAGTCACTGTCTACGGGGGGCGCAGGGCCGTGTCGACGCAGGTCAGGGCCCAGTTGCGTGTAAGGAACGGATAAGAGTTGAGTCTGCTCGACTCAGCTCTGTTGACCCAGCGGTGAGTGTGGTGCACACTTGAGTCCGTTCCACTCAAGTCATTGCTGGAGGAATCAACCATGGCACGTGCGGTCGGCATCGACCTGGGCACGACTAACTCCGTCGTCAGCGTTCTTGAAGGCGGCGAGCCCACCGTCATCACCAACGCAGAGGGCGCCAGGACCACGCCGTCCGTCGTCGCCTTCGCCAAGAACGGCGAAGTGCTCGTCGGCGAGGTCGCGAAGCGTCAGGCGGTCACCAACGTTGACCGCACCATCCGCTCCGTGAAGCGCCACATGGGCACGGACTGGAAGATCGAGCTCGACGGGAAGCACTTCAACCCGCAGCAGATGAGCGCCTTCATCCTGCAGAAGCTGAAGCGCGACGCCGAGGCCTACCTGGGCGAGAAGGTCACGGACGCGGTCATCACCGTCCCGGCCTACTTCAACGACTCCGAGCGCCAGGCGACGAAGGAGGCCGGCGAGATCGCGGGCCTGAACGTCCTGCGCATCGTGAACGAGCCGACGGCCGCCGCGCTGGCGTACGGGCTCGACAAGGACGACCAGACGATCCTCGTCTTCGACCTCGGCGGCGGCACCTTCGACGTGTCCCTCCTGGAGATCGGTGACGGCGTCGTCGAGGTGAAGGCCACCAACGGCGACAACCACCTCGGTGGTGACGACTGGGACCAGCGGGTCGTCGACTACCTGGTGAAGCAGTTCGCCGCGGGCCACGGCGTGGACCTGGGCAAGGACAAGATGGCCCTCCAGCGTCTGCGCGAGGCCGCCGAGAAGGCCAAGATCGAGCTGTCCAGCTCCACCGAGACCTCGATCAACCTGCCCTACATCACGGCCTCCGCCGAGGGCCCGCTGCACCTGGACGAGAAGCTCACCCGCGCCCAGTTCCAGCAGCTGACGGCCGACCTGCTGGAGCGCTGCAAGACGCCGTTCCACAACGTCATCAAGGACGCCGGCATCTCCATCAACGAGATCGACCACGTCGTCCTCGTCGGTGGCTCCACCCGGATGCCCGCCGTCGCCGAGCTGGTGCGCGAGCTGACCGGCGGCAAGGACGCCAACAAGGGCGTCAACCCGGACGAGGTCGTCGCCATCGGCGCGTCCCTCCAGGCCGGTGTCCTCAAGGGCGAGGTCAAGGACGTCCTGCTCCTCGACGTCACCCCGCTGTCCCTCGGCATCGAGACCAAGGGCGGCATCATGACCAAGCTGATCGAGCGGAACACGACGATCCCGACCAAGCGGTCCGAGATCTTCACCACCGCCGAGGACAACCAGCCCTCCGTGCAGATCCAGGTCTACCAGGGCGAGCGCGAGATCGCGGCGTACAACAAGAAGCTCGGGATGTTCGAGCTGACCGGTCTGCCGCCGGCCCCGCGCGGTGTCCCGCAGATCGAGGTCTCCTTCGACATCGACGCCAACGGCATCATGCACGTGACCGCGAAGGACCTCGGCACGGGCAAGGAGCAGAAGATGACCGTCACCGGCGGCTCCTCGCTGCCGAAGGACGAGGTCGACCGCATGCGCCAGGAGGCCGAGCAGTACGCGGACGAGGACCACCGCCGCCGCGAGGCCGCCGAGTCCCGCAACCAGGGCGAGCAGCTCGTCTACCAGACGGAGAAGTTCCTCAAGGACAACGAGGACAAGGTCCCCGGCGAGGTCAAGACCGAGGTCGAGGCCGCCGTCGAGGAGCTGAAGGCCGCGCTCAAGGGCGAGGACACCGCCGAGATCCGCACCGCCACCGAGAAGGTCGCCGCGGTCTCCCAGAAGGTCGGCCAGGCCATGTACGCCGACGCCCAGGCCGCGCAGGCCGCGGGCGGCGACGCCCCGGGTGCCGAGGCGCCCAAGGCGGACGACGACGTGGTGGACGCCGAGATCGTGGACGACGAGCGCAAGGACGGTGCCGCGTGACGGAGGAGACCCCGGGCTTCGAGGAGAAGCCCGACGTCCCCTCCGGCGCCACCCCCGACGACGCCGAGCCGCAGGCCGCCGCCTCCTCCTCCACGGGAGAGGGGGCGGCCCCGGCCGGGGACGCATCAAGTGCACAGATCGCCGGTCTGACCGCCCAGCTGGACCAGGTGCGCAAGGCGCTCGAAGAGCGCACGGCGGACCTCCAGCGGCTCCAGGCCGAGTTCCAGAACTACCGCCGCCGGGTCGAGCGGGACCGGGTCACGGTCAAGGAGATCGCCGTCGCGAACCTCCTGACCGAGCTGATGCCCACCCTCGACGACATCGGCCGCGCGCGGGAACACGGGGAACTCGTCGGCGGTTTCAAGTCCGTGGCGGAGTCGTTGGAGACCGTCGCCGCGAAGATGGGACTGCAACAGTTCGGCAAGGAGGGCGAGCCCTTCGACCCGACCATCCACGAGGCCCTGATGCACTCGTACGCGCCGGACGTCACCGAGACGACCTGCGTGGCGATCCTCCAGCCCGGGTATCGCATCGGCGAGCGCACCATCCGCCCCGCGCGGGTGGCCGTGGCCGAACCGCAGCCCGGAGCGCAGGCGGTCAAGGCCGAGGACGAGTCCGAGGCCGGCGACGAGAAGGACAACGGCCCTGAGGAGGGCTGACGCACACACCGGGCGGACGGACACCGGGCGGAAGGAGGGACGTCGAGGATGAGCACCAAGGACTTCATCGAGAAGGACTACTACAAGGTCCTCGGCGTGCCCAAGGACGCCACCGAGGCCGAGATCAAGAAGGCGTACCGGAAGCTCGCCCGCGAGTTCCACCCGGACGCCAACAAGGGCAACGCCAAGGCCGAGGAGCGCTTCAAGGAGATCTCCGAGGCCAACGACATCCTCGGTGACCCCAAGAAGCGCAAGGAGTACGACGACGCCCGCGCGCTCTTCGGCAACGGCGGTTTCCGTCCGGGGCCGGGCGGCGCGGGCGGCGGCAACTTCAACTTCGACCTGGGCGACCTCTTCGGAGGCGGCGCGCAGAGCGGTGGCGCCGGGGGGCCCGGCGGTTTCGGCGGCGGGATCGGGGACGTGTTCGGCGGCTTGTTCAACCGGGGCGGCGCCGGTACGACCCGTACCCAGCCCAGGCGCGGCCAGGACATCGAGTCCGAGGTGACGCTCAGCTTCACCGAGGCCATCGAAGGGGCCACGGTCCCGCTGCGGATGTCCTCGCAGCAGCCCTGCAAGGCCTGTTCGGGCACCGGCGACAAGAACGGCACACCGCGCGTGTGCCCGACCTGCGTCGGCACCGGCCAGGTGGCGCGCGGCTCCGGCGGCGGCTTCTCGCTGACGGACCCGTGCCCGGACTGCAAGGGCCGGGGCCTGATCGCCGAGCACCCGTGCGCCGAGTGCAAGGGCAGCGGGCGCGCCAAGTCGTCGCGGACCATGCAGGTCCGGATCCCCGCGGGGGTCACCGACGGCCAGCGCATCCGGCTGCGCGGCAAGGGCGCGCCGGGTGAGCGGGGCGGCCCCTCGGGCGACCTGTACGTCATGGTGCACGTCGACGCGCACCCCGTGTTCGGGCGCAAGGACGACAACCTCACGGTGACGGTCCCGGTGACGTTCACCGAGGCGGCGCTGGGCGGCGAGGTCAGGGTGCCCACCCTGGGCGGACCCCCGGTGACGCTGAAGCTGCCGCCGGGCACGCCCAACGGCCGCACCATGCGGGCCCGCGGCAAGGGCGCCTTCCGCAAGGACGGCACCCGGGGTGACCTCCTTGTGACCGTGGAGGTGAGTGTCCCCAAGGACGTCACGGGGAATGCTCGTGACGCGCTTGAGGCATACAGAGAGGCGACCGCGGGCGAGGACCCGCGGGCGGAGCTGTTCCAGGCCGCGAAGGGAGCATGAGAGTGATGGACGGCCGTCGACGCAACCCGTACGAGCTGACCGAGGAGACCCCGGTCTACGTCATCTCGGTGGCGGCCCAGCTCTCCGGCCTGCACCCGCAGACGCTGCGCCAGTACGACCGCCTCGGCCTGGTCTCCCCGGACCGCACGGCCGGGCGCGGCCGGCGCTACTCGGCCCGCGACATCGAACTGCTGCGCACCGTCCAGCAGTTGTCGCAGACCGAGGGCATCAACCTGGCGGGCATCAAGCGCATCATCGAGCTGGAGAACCAGGTCGTGGCGCTCCAGCAGCGCGTCGCCGAACTCCAGGCGGCGGTCGACGGAGCGGCGGCGGCGATCCAGCAGCGCGAGGCCGCCGTGCACGCCTCCTACCGCCGGGACCTGGTTCCGTACCAGGAGGTCCAGCAGACCAGCGCGCTGGTGGTGTGGCGGCCCAAGCGACAGTCCTCGGACTGACGCGCACGTGCCCGGAAGGGGCCCGGAGGTTCTGCCTCCGGGCCCCTTCGCGTGTCACCTGCCGCGTGTCACCGGCCGACGAAGAACTCCAGCGAGGAACTCTGCTCGCCCTGCCGCCCGTAGGCGTCCACGGAGTACACCGTCACCGTGCAGGGGCCGTTGTAGGGCGGGGTCCAGCTGATGTCGCCCGTCGTGGACAGCTTGGTGCCGCTGCTGCCGCAGGCGCCGCCGATCTCCCAGGAGTAGCCCTGGAGACCCCGTTCCTCGTCACCCGCGCCGGGCGCGGCCGTCACCCTGATCGCGGACCGTGCGGGCATCCCGGGCGACACCAGCGTCAGGCGGGGTGCGGCGGGGCCGGTCGCGGTGGCCGCGGTGGTCCGTGTGACGGTGAGTTGTGCCGAGGGCGCCGACTCGGCGCCGGTGGCGTCCACGGCGGCGACGTAGTAGAACGACGTGCGCCGTGGGGCCGTGGTGTCCTCGTACGAGGCGCTGGTGGTGCTGCCCAGGAGCGTCCAGCCGCCGTACAGCCAGGTGCGGCGGTAGACGTGGTAGCTCGTCGCGCCGTCCGCCCCGGTCCAGGTGAGGCCGGTGGAGGCGTCGGCGGGCGTGCCCGTCAGCGCGGTGGGGGCGGCCACGGCGGAGGCCGCGGGGCGGGTGGCGGTGACGACGGCCGTGAGCGGGGAGACGTTCCCGGCGGTGTCCACCGCGCCGACGCGGTAGGTGTAGGGCACGCCGACCTCGGCACCGATGTCCGTGTAGTCCGTGGCCTGGGCGATGTACTCCGGGTCCAGCGGCTCCCCGTTGCGCGTCCTCTCCACGACGTAGTGGTCGAGGTCGCTCGCCGAAGAGGCGGTCCAGGTCACGACGTTGCCCGCGGTGCTGCCCCGCACGGCCACGCCGGTGACCTGGCCCGGAGCCGTGCGGTCGGCGGTCGTCACGCCCTGGTCGGCCGAGCCCGGCGAGGCGTTGCCCGCCTTGTCGGTGGCGCGGACCTCGTAGTAGTACGTCCGGCCGTCCGCGGGCAGGGCGGTGTCGGTGTACGACGTCGACGTGGTGGTCTTCAGCGGGGTGCCGCCGAAGGACGTGCCCTTGAGGCGCCGGTAGACCCGGTAGCTCCCGAGGTCCAGCTCCTTGTTCTTCGACCAGCTGAGCTTGGCGCGGCCGGCCGTGGCGTCGTAGGAGACAGCGGTGCCCGTCGGGGCGAGGGGGGCGACCTTGTCCACGGTCGCCGAGGTCCGGGGGGTGTACGTGAACTTCACGTTCGCCCGGCCGGTCCAGTTGACGTAGTCCACGCGGACGGTGTGTCTGCCCTTGGGGACGGTGACGTCGACCGTCTTCTTCGCCGTGGTCGAGACGTTCTTCCACAGGTCGACCTTGCGGCTGCCGTCGAGGTAGACCCGGATGCCGTCCTGGGCGGCGGCGGCGAAGGAGAAGGGGCCGCCGGAGCCGAAGTCGCGGGTCACGGACCAGCGGACGGCGAAGTTGTCCTTCGGGAGACCGGTGGCCGGGGCGCCCGTGCCCCAGTTCTCGTCGATCGTGGTGTCGCAGTCCGTCTTCTTCGCGCTCCCCGAGAACGTGGTGTTCGCGAAGAACTGCCGCTTGTGGACGGGGGAGGCGCAGTCGGCCGCGGCGGAGGCGGAACTCGTCGCGCCGGCGAGCAGGCCGCCCGCGACGGAGAGGGCGACGGCGGTGGCCGTCGCGAGTCTGGCTGGGTTCATGCGTTCCTCTGTCGGATCGGTTCGGGCGGCGCATGGCCGCCGATGATCACGACTCGCGAAGAACGGACTTGGTTGTGCCGATCTTTGCCGTCTCCTGAACTCCCGTTGAGTGCAGGGTCCGTAAAGAGCGTTTGGATGGGGTTCCGCAACGTCTCCACATACCGAACGGAACGTGGTGTTGCCATCTCGTTAAGTAGTTCCGCTTGACGCCGGTGGCCGCAGCCGCGTTGGCTTTTCAGTCACCTGGGTTGCAATGCTGCACCCACGTCCGGACGGCACCAGAAGTGAGCAACCCAATGCGTCGTATCGCCATATCCGTGGCCGCGTCCTCGCTGGCCCTCCCCCTGGCCGCCTGTGGCGTGCTCAACTCGTCGGGGAGCAGCTCGGACGCCACCCCGGCCAAGGGCAACGACATCACGGTGGGCGTGCTGATGCCGGAGAAGACGAACACGCGGTACGCCGAGTTCGACTTCCCGATCATCAAGTCGACGGTGAGCGAACTCACCGACAAGAAGGGCAAGGCCGAGTACCAGAACGCGGGCGGTGTCGCGGACGTCCAGGACAAGCAGATGCAGAAGATGATCGACCAGAAGGTCGACATCATCATCCTCGACGCCGTCGACTCGCACCTCATCCAGCCGATGGTGAAGAAGGCCAAGGCCGCCGGCATCCCGGTCATCGCCTACGACCGCCTGGCCGAGGGGCCGATCGACGCGTACGTCTCCTTCGACGGCGAACTCGTCGGCGAGGTGCAGGGCCGCTCGCTGGTCGAGGCGCTCGGCAGCAACGTGGACACCTCCGACAAGGTCGTCATGATCAACGGCTCGCCGACCGACCCCAACGCGGGGGTGTTCAAGCAGGGGGCGCTGTCCGAGCTCCAGGGCAAGGTGACGGTCGCCGCCAGCTACAACACCAAGGCGTGGGACCCGGACATCGCCAAGCAGGAGATGACCGAGGCGATCGGCAAGCTCGGCAAGGACAACATCGCCGCGGTGTACTCCGCCAACGACGCGATGGCCGGCGGCATCATCGAGGCCCTGAAGGCCGCGGGCGTGACGAAGATGCCGCCCGTCACCGGGCAGGACGCCGAACTCCCCGCCGTGCAGCGGATCGTGACCGGCGAGCAGTACATGAGTGTCTACAAGCCCTACCCCGACCTGGCCGAGGCCGCCGCGAAGATCGCGGTCGCCAAGGTGCAGGGCAGGGACATCGAGTTCGACGCCCTCACCCGTGACTCGGTGGACAGCCCCACCAACAAGAAGATCCCCTCGCAGCTGGTGTCCGTGGTCGCGCTGACGAAGGACAACATCAAGTCGACGGTGGTCGCGGACGGGATCTACAAGATCTCCGACATCTGCACCAGCAAGTACAAGGCGGCGTGCGACGCGGCCGGCCTGAAGTAGCGGGGCCGGCCGGCACGGAGTTCACGCCACCCGCGTGAACTCCACCGTCACCTCCGGCGGCCCGCCGGCCACCCCCCGGTAGATGCCCTTGTGCGGGGTCACGTCGTCGTAGTCCCGCCCCCGCCCGACCACCACATGCGACTCGTCCGGCCGTGTCCGGTTCGTCGGGTCGTAGCCGCACCAGTCGCCCGCCCAGTACTCGATCCAGGCATGGCTCTGCCCGGCCACCGGGCGGTGCAGCTCCGCCTCCCGCTCCGGGTGGAGGTAGCCGGAGACATAGCGGGTGGGCAGGCCGAGGCCCCGCAGCAGGGCGATGGTGACGTGCGCGATGTCCTGGCAGACCCCGGCGCCCTGTTCCCAGGCCTCGGCGGCGGAGGTGTTCACCCCGGTGACGCCGGGGAGGTAGGCGACCCGGTCGGCGACCAGCGCGGAGACGGCCTCCGCGGTCCCGTGCGGGTCGAGGCCCGCGGCGGCCTTCCGCGCCTTCTTCAGCAGCTTCGGCGGGACGGTCGTCCGGACGGTGGGGCCGATGAACTCCAACAGCCGGGAGTTCGTGGTCCGTTCGGTCACCTCCTGCCAGCTCGGCGCGGGGCCGAGCGCGTCCGGCGGGGAGGTCTCGACCAGGCTGGACGCGGTGATCGTGAGGTCGGCGTGCGGGTCCATGAGGTCGAAGCCGGTGACCTGGGTGCCCCAGTAGTCCCAGTACGACCAGGTGGGCGCGGTCGGGTTGACGGTGACGCGCGCGTCCAGCGTGGTCTGGCCGGGGAGCGTCAGCGGGGTCATCCGCACCTCGTTGTGGGAGGAGACGGCGGCCTGGGCGTACGAGACGCGGGTGATGTGGCGGATGCGCAGTCTGCGGGGCAGGGTCATCTCAGGCTCCTTCCTGGGCCCACTCGACGTGGCCCTGGTACGGGAAGAACAGTTCGGCGACCGCCTCCGCCGAGTCCATGCAGGCGTGCTGCAAGTCCTTGAGGAGGGCGGGGAGTTGTTCCTCCAGGGCGGGTGAGTCCAGATATTCGAGGCGGGTGCGGAGCCGGCCGATGGGCCGGCGCGCGGGGTCCTGGCGCGGGCGGCCGAGCGCGGTGAGGCACTCCTCGGCGGTGGTCAGCGCGTGCAGTGCGGAGCGGGGGAAGTCCCGGTCCAGGAGCAGGAATTCGGCCACGCGCGGGGTGTCGCCGAAGCCGCCGTAGACCCGCGCGTACGCCTCGTCGGCGCCGCTCGCGCTGAGCAGCGTCGGCCAGTCGGGCGCGTGCGCCGCGTCCAGCACCCGTACGGACAGCAGACGTACGGTCATGTCCACCCGCTCAAGGCTCCGGCCCAGGACGACGAAGCGCCAGCTGTCGTCGCGGCTCATCGTGGAGTCGGCCAGGCCGAAGAACAACGCGGCACGTCTGCGCACGAGTTCGAGATAGGCGTAGGGGCCGGTACGGCGGGCCGCCAGTCGCTGGTCGGCCAGCGCGTGCCAGGTGGAGTTGAGGCACTCCCACATCTCGGAGGAGACCGCCTCGCGGGCGCTGCGGGCGTTCAACCGGGCGGCGCCCAGGGCGCCTTCGATGGAGCACGTGGAGCGGGCGTCGAAGGCGAGCTGGTCCAGCACCTGCTGCATGTCGACGCGTTGACCGCCCGCGTCGACCCCGAGGATCGCGTACAGCGAACGGCAGGCCGCGTCCTCGTCGCGCCAGGGGTCCTCAAGGAGGCGGTGCAGATAGGCGTCCAGAATGCGGCCGGTGGCGTCCGCGCGCTCGACGTAACGGCCCGTCCACGTCAGGGCCTCGGCTATCCGGGAGAGGATCACGTCGTTCACTGCTGCTGCGCCCCTTCCTGTACGACCGCGGGGTTGCCGTCGGGGCCGAGCTGGCGCGGGGCCACCTCGGGGGGTGTGCCGTCCGGGGTGAGCGGCTCGGGCTGGTGGGTGGGGCCCTCGGCGAGCACCCAGGTGTCCTTGGAGCCGCCGCCCTGGCTGGAGTTGACGATCAGGTTGCCCTCCTGGAGGGCGACCCGGGTGAGGCCGCCGGGCAGCACCCAGATGTCGCTGCCGTCGTTCACGGCGAACGGGCGGAGGTCGATGTGGCGCGGTGCCATGCGTTCACCCGCGAGGGTGGGGGAGGTGGACAGGGCGACGGGCCGCTGGGCGATCCAGCCGCGCGGGTCGGCGGCGACGGCTTTGCGAGTGCGTTCGAGGGTCTTCGCGTCGGCCTTGGGTCCGATGACGATGCCCTGCCCGCCCGCGCCGTCCACCGGCTTGATCACCAGGTGCTCGATCTGGTCGAGGACGGCTTCCAACTGCCCCGGCTCGTCGGGGCGGTAGGACTCCACGTTGGGGAGAATCGGTTCCTCGGAGAGGTAGTAGCGGATGAGGTCGGGGACGTAGGTGTAGAGGAGTTTGTCGTCCGCGATGCCGTTGCCGACCGCGTTCGCGAGTGTGACGTTCCCGGCCTGGGCGGCGTTCATGACCCCCGGACAGCCGATCACCGAGTCGGGGCGGAAGTGCAGCGGGTCGAGGAAGTCGTCGTCCAGGCGCCGGTATACGACATGGACGGGCACCTCGCCGCGGGTGGTGCGCATCCACACCCGGTTGTTGCGGCAGACCAGGTCGTGGCCCTCCACCAGTTGCACGCCCATCAGCCGTGCCAGCAGGGCGTGTTCGAAGTAGGCGGCGTTGTTGGGGCCCGGGGTGAGGACCACCACCCTGGGGTCCGTCGTCCCGGCGGGCGCGGCGGCCCGCAGCGCGGCCAGCAGCCGTCCCGCGTAGCCGTCGACCGGCACCACGTGCTGCTCGGCGAAGAGCGACGGGAAGATCCGGGTCATCGCCCGCCGGTTCTCGATGACGTACGACACCCCGCTGGGGACCCGCACGTTGTCCTCCAGGACCCGGAACTCCCCGGCCTCGTCCCGCACCAGGTCGATGCCGGCGACATGGATGCGGACCCCGCCCGGTGGCTCGACGCCCTGCGCGGCCCGGTGGAAATGGGCCGAGTTGAGGAGCAGCCGCCAGGGCACGACCCCGTCCTCGAAGGCCCGGCAGTGCGAGTAGGCGTCGGAGAGATAGGCCTCAAGGGCCCGCACCCGCTGTGCCACCCCGCGCTGGACGAGGTCCCACTCCAGCGCGTCGATGATCCTCGGCACCAGGTCCAGCGGCCAGGGCCGTTCCTCGCCCGCGAAGGCGTAGGTGACCCCCCGGTCGGTGAACGCGCGGGCCATCTGGTCCGCGCGGAAGCGCAGTTCACTCGGCTCGATCGGCTGGAGTGCCGCCAGTACCGGCTCGTAGGCGGTTCTGACCTCACCCGGCCGCACAAACATCTCGTCCCACGCATCGGCCAATGCGTACGCGTCAAATATGTCCGCCATGAGGGGACGTTAGAGGCGTTACGTAACACGACGGTCTCTGAGTGATTTCCGGCAGCTCACGCGGAAAGTGATACGACGACGGATCGGACGGAAGCGGGCGGGTACCCCCCAGCTTGTTGCAAGGTGGCGCGCGGAGGTGGGGAGATACTTATTGATATCGGTGGTTTTCGGGGCTCGTTCGAGGGGGAGCCGTGTTGCGGAGCAGGTCGGGGCCGCGCATAGTTGCGCTGCAAAGAGCCGGGAACCGGGGGTGGGATGGGCGATGGCCGGGCACGGGACGGACGAGCATCCACACGGTGCTGACCGGCTCTGCGACGCCGGGGACCTGGTGTACTCCCGGGCCGTACTGCGGGGCCGGGTACCGCGCACGGACGCCGGACCGGTGCCGTGCCTGCTGGAGCTCGCCCTCCTCCACCCGGACCCCGACGACATGGACTGGCTGGTGCCGACCTCCCCGCAGGAGGTCATGACCCGGCTGCTGCGCGGGGTCTACGACCAGGTCAGCGAGAGCCACCGGAGGGTGGGCTCGGCGGTCGACGCCTTCGAGCGGTACGCCGGGCTCGGCCGCCGCGTCGAGGCGTCCGCGACGGCGTCGGGGTCCCTGGAGGGCGCCGCGATCCGTGTCCTGGACGGGCTCGCCCGCATCCAGGCCGCGATGGACGACGCGACCGAGGCCTGCACCGGCGAGGTCCTCACCGTCCAGCCCGGCGGCATCCGTCGCGAACCGGAACTCACCGAGGGCCTGCACCGCGCGCTGGCGCTGCGCTCGCGCGGGGTGCGGATGCGCGACCTGTACACCCACGTCGCCCGGCACGGCCAAGGCCTGCTGAACTACCTGGAGTTGATGGGCGACGCGGTCGAGGCCCGCACCCTCGACGAGGTCGTCGACCGCCTCATCCTCTTCGACCGCACGGTCGCCTTCATCCCGGCCAGCGCCGACCACACGATGGCCCTCGAACTGCGCCACCCGGCGCTGATCGACTACTTCGTCACCGTCTTCGACCGCCTGTGGCGGCTGGCGATCCCCGTCGCCGCGCCACTGCCCGACACCGGCATCGAGGGCATCTCGCACCGCGAGCAGTCCATCGCGGCCCTGCTCGCGGAGGGCCACCAGGACGCGGTGATCGCGGAACGGCTCGGCATAAGCGTCCGCACCTGCCGCGCCCACATCGCCCGGCTCTCGGAGACACTCGGCGCGGCCAGCCGCACCCAGCTCGGCGTCCGCATCGCCCAGGCGGGCCTGGACGGCGCCGCCTCCCGGATCCCGGACGTCCCGGCCCAGCTCACCCCCGCCGACCAGGAATCCCCGACCGTGCGCTGAGCCGGCCGACGCGCTCGGCGGACTGCCGCGGTGGGGTCAGGGTTCCTGCTTGAGGATTCCCGACTGGGCTATGAGGAAGCCGAGTTGGGCGCGGCTGCCGCTGCCCAGGGCTGTCGCGAGCTTGGCGATGTGGGCGCGGCAGGTGCGGACGTTCATGCCCAGGCGGCGGGCGATGGCCTCGTCGACGTGGCCCTCGATGAGGAGCTTGGCGATCGAGTGCTGGATCTCGGTGATGCCGTCGGGGGCGGTCTCGTAGGGCGCGCCGGCGCTCAGCGGGACCGCGCGGTTCCACATGAACTCGAAGACCTTGATCAGGTAGCGGACGAGTCCTGGATGGCGCAGTTCGAGGGCGATCTCCCCGTCGTCGCGGGTCGGGATGAAGGCCACGGTCTCGTCGCAGATGATCAGCCGCTCGACGAGTTCGTCGATGGTCCGGTACTCCACCTTGCCGTCGGTGAACTGGGCCACGTAGGCCAGCGTCTCGGGGCTGTAGCGGGCCGGGTGCTGGTAGAGCGTCCGGATGCGGCAGCCGCGTTCGATCAGCGGCCGGTCGCGGTTGAGGCCCTGGGCGAGGGTGTGCTCCAGCCGGCGGCGGCTCGGCTGCACGGTGAGCATCTCGGTCTGGCACTGCGCGGTGGCCAGATCGAGCGCCGCGTTGATCCGGTCCAGGCCCTCAAGGACCGTGATCGAGTGCGTGGTCGCCGTCGACTGGGCGCTGAGCGCCATGAACGGCCCGAACGCCTCGGCGAGTTCGATCGACATCCGCCGTCGCTGGGTGATCTCGCTCTCGATCGGGTTGAGCCGTTGGGCGAGGGCGATCGACGGGGGCACCGGCCGCAGCCAGTTCGGATCGTCGGGGTCGGGATGAAGAAGGGCGAATTCCATCAAACAGGGCGCCGGCTCGACATCTGTGCGGGCCACGCGCCCGGTCCGGAGAGCGTTCCCGTAGAGGCGACGCCCGTCCTCGCACAGATCGGTCAGCTCGTGAGGATGTGTCTGATTAGTCTCGTTGGTCACCAAATCTCCACCCCCCAGGGTCCTGAACGTGCAGGAACATGATGCATCGATTGTGTGGCCACGACGTGCCGGAATGCGCCATCGTCGTAGTCGACGGGGGAGAGGTGAACTTCAAATGAGGACGAAGCCGACTATGCATAAGAGAATGCTTCGCTCGGCGCTTGTCGCTGCCTTCTCTGCCGTTGTGGCTTTCGGGGCGCTGAGTGGCTTTGCGGTGACCGATGACAGCACCTGGGGCACGACCAACGTGACCGCCGGTGACAGCACGTGGATCGTCGTGGCGTCCGACGTCCCGGGTGACAGCACCTGGGTCGCCCCGACCGACAGCACGTGGGTCGCCGAGTCATGACCACTCCCCCCGACGACCGCTCCTTCCGTCGCGAGATGGCCACGGCCTACCGCTCCGGCTGGCACTTCATCGATCTGGCCACCGCCATCCCCCACAGCGGTGACTCGCTCATGGTGACCGTGTTCGGTGAGCCGGTCGTCGTGACCCGGGACGAGGACGAGGACGTACGGGCGTACCGGTGCCTGCGGCGGCCTCGGGGGGCACCGCAGCCAGTGCGATGTGCCATCCGGTACGGAATGATCTTTGTGAATCTTGACCAGCGAGACCACCGGCTGGTGGAAACGGATGCCCCCGACGTCCAGACCATCTCAGCCACCCCCCGCAGTGCCTGACGCGATTCCCCCGTCGTAACAGATCGCTCAGGTGCTTCCCCCCGCAGCGGCGTCACCGTGACCTGAACACGGTGACGCCGCTGCAGTTTGTGCGGAATATCCGGATATGGGCCGCGCCCCGGTGGCCGGAACTGATCGTGTCGTCACCCGGTCGCCCGGTCAGTACTTCCCCAGCGCCCGCGTCAGCTCGATCTCGATCACCACCCGGGACGGGTTCGGCGACGGAGTGCGCCCGTAGCGCCCGGCGTACCGGCGCTCCGCCTCCGCGACCCGGTCGGGCTCCGCGCGGACGAAGGCCCGGCCCTCCAGCGTCGCCCAGCGCCGCCCGTCCACCTGGCACACCGCGACCCGGGCCCCGAGCGGGCCGGCCGCCAGCACGTTCGCCACCTTCCGGCTCGCCTTGTTCGCGACGACCCGAGCCAGTCGCGCCTCAGGGTCGTATGTCACTCCGACAGGCACCACGTGCGGGCTGCCGTCCGGGCGTGGGGTCGTGAGGGTGCACAGATGCCGTTCCTGCCAGAAGGTGAGGTACGACGGATCGGGAGCGCCGGGGTCGACCGGAGGGGAAGCCATGGTCCCGGAACTTAGTCCCCCGATCCGCCCCGTCACCGCCTTGAGTGGAATAGACTCAACTTTGTGCACGTTGACCGAGTCAGTCCGTGCACGAAGGCCGTAGGAGGAGGAGTACCGGAACGTGGACGCCGAGCTGACCAACAGGAGCCGGGAAGCGATCAACGCGGCCAGCAGCCGCGCCGTGACCGGGGGGCACGCCGATCTGACCCCGGCGCACCTGCTTCTCTCGCTGCTCGCGGGCGAGGACAACGAGAACATCACCGACCTGCTGGCCGCCGTCGACGCCGACCAGGCCGCCGTACGGTCCGGCGCCGAGCGGGTGCTCGCCGGGCTGCCCAGCGTGACCGGGTCGACCGTCGCGCCCCCGCAGCCCAGCCGCGAACTGCTCGCGGTACTCGCGGACGCCGACGAGCGCGCGAAGGAACTCGGCGACGAGTACCTCTCCACCGAGCACCTGCTGATCGGGATCGCCGCCAAGGGCGGCGCCGCCGGGGACGTACTCTCCCAGCAGGGGGCCGGTGCGAAGAAGCTGCTGGACGCGTTCCAGAAGAGCAGGGGAGGGCGCCGCGTGACCACACCCGACCCCGAGGGGCAGTACAAGGCGCTGGAGAAGTTCGGCACCGACTTCACCGCCGCCGCCCGCGACGGCAAGCTCGACCCGGTCATCGGCCGGGACCAGGAGATCCGCCGCGTCGTGCAGGTCCTCTCCCGCCGCACCAAGAACAACCCCGTCCTCATCGGCGAGCCCGGCGTCGGCAAGACCGCCGTCGTCGAGGGGCTCGCGCAGCGCATCGTCAAGGGGGACGTGCCGGAGTCCCTCAAGAACAAGCGGCTGGTCTCCCTGGACCTCGGCGCGATGGTCGCGGGCGCGAAGTACCGCGGCGAGTTCGAGGAGCGGCTGAAGACCGTCCTGGCCGAGATCAAGGAGTCCGACGGCCAGATCATCACCTTCATCGACGAGCTGCACACCGTCGTGGGCGCGGGCGCCGGCGGCGACTCCGCGATGGACGCCGGCAACATGCTGAAGCCGATGCTCGCCCGCGGCGAGCTCCGCATGGTCGGCGCGACCACGCTGGACGAGTACCGCGAGCGCATCGAGAAGGACCCGGCGCTGGAGCGCCGCTTCCAGCAGGTGCTGGTCGCGGAACCGAGCGTCGAGGACACCATCGCGATCCTGCGCGGACTCAAGGGCCGCTACGAGGCGCACCACAAGGTGGTGATCGCCGACAGCGCGCTGGTGGCGGCGTCGACCCTGTCCGACCGCTACATCACCTCCCGCTTCCTCCCCGACAAGGCGATCGACCTCGTGGACGAGGCGGCCTCCCGGCTGCGGATGGAAATCGACTCCTCCCCGGTCGAGATCGACGAACTCCAGCGCTCCGTCGACCGGTTGAAGATGGAGGAGCTGGCGCTCGACAAGGAGACGGACGCCGCCTCCGTCGAACGCCTGGAGAAGCTGCGCCGCGACCTCGCCGACCGCGAGGAGGAACTGCGCGGCCTCAACGCCCGCTGGGAGAAGGAGAAGCAGTCCCTCAACCGGGTCGGCGAGCTGAAGGAGAAGCTCGACGAACTCCGCGGCCAGGCCGAACGCGCCCAGCGCGACGGCGACTTCGACACGGCGTCGAAACTCCTCTACGGCGAGATCCCCTCCCTGGAGCGGGACTTGGAGGAAGCCTCCGAGGCGGAGGCCGAGTCCGCCAAGGACACCATGGTCAAGGAGGAGGTCGGCCCGGACGACATCGCGGACGTCGTCGGCTCCTGGACCGGCATCCCCGCGGGCCGCCTCCTGGAGGGCGAGACCCAGAAACTCCTGCGCATGGAGGAGGAGTTGGGCCGCCGGCTCATCGGCCAGCAGCAGGCCGTACAGGCGGTCTCCGACGCGGTACGGCGCACCCGCGCGGGCATCGCGGACCCCGACCGCCCCACCGGCTCCTTCCTGTTCCTGGGCCCGACGGGCGTAGGCAAGACGGAACTGGCGAAAGCCCTGGCCGACTTCCTCTTCGACGACGAACGCGCCATGGTCCGCATCGACATGTCGGAGTACGGCGAGAAGCACAGCGTGGCCCGGCTGGTCGGCGCGCCGCCCGGCTACGTCGGCTACGAGGAGGGCGGCCAGCTCACGGAGGCGGTGCGCAGGCGCCCGTACTCGGTGATCCTGCTGGACGAGGTGGAGAAGGCGCACCCGGAGGTCTTCGACGTCCTGCTCCAGGTACTGGACGACGGCCGGCTGACCGACGGCCAGGGCCGCACGGTCGACTTCCGCAACACGATCCTGATCCTCACCTCCAACCTGGGCAGCACCTTCCTGATCGACCCGCTCACCGGCGAGGACGAGAAGAAGGCACAGGTCCTCCAGACGGTCCGCGCCTCCTTCAAGCCGGAGTTCCTGAACCGCCTGGACGACCTGGTGGTCTTCTCCGCCCTCAACCGCGAGGAACTGGGCCGCATCGCCGCCCTCCAGATCGACCGCCTGGCCAAGCGCCTCGCGGAGCGCCGCCTCACCCTGGAGATCACCGACGAGGCCCTGACCTGGCTCGCGGACAACGGCAACGACCCGGCCTACGGCGCGCGACCGCTGCGCCGGCTGGTCCAGACGTCGATCGGCGACCGCCTCGCCAAGGAGATCCTCGCGGGCGAGATCAAGGACGGCGACACGGTCCGGGTGGACGCGTTCGGGGACGGGCTGATCGTGGGACCGGCGACCGGGAAAACGCTCTGAGCTGAATTCCGCCAACGGGAGGTGAACCAGTCGGGGCGGGGGTTGCCACCCCCCGCCCCGCATGGGGGAGGATGGCGGAATCCGTACGAAGGGAAATACACGGTGAGCATCGACCCGTCCTCGATTCCGAACTTCGGGGGCCAGCCCGAGCCGCAGCAAGGACCGGCGGGCCCCGTCGTCCCGGATCAGGACCTCGTGAAGCAGCTCCTCGACCAGATGGAGCTGAAGTACGTCGTCGACGACGAGGGTGACCTCGCGGCGCCGTGGGAGCAGTTCCGTACGTACTTCATGTTCCGCGGCGAGGACGACCAGCTCGTCTTCTCGGTCCGGACGTTCTACGACCGTCCCCACGAGATCGACGCCAAGCCGCAGCTGCTGGAGTCCATCGACGACTGGAACCGCCGCACCCTGTGGCCCAAGGTCTACAGCCACACCCACGACGACGGCACCGTCCGTCTCATCGGTGAGGCGCAGATGCTGGTCGGCACCGGCGTCGACCTGAACCACTTCGTCTCCTCGACGGTCAGCTGGGTGCGCGCCGCCATCGAGTTCGACCGCTGGCTCGTCGAACAGCTCGGCCTGACCGAGGAGGTCGACGAGGCGACGGAGAAGCCGGAGGACGAGGGCGACGACGAGTAGTCGTACCCGCACGGCCTTGTGTCGACGAGAGCCCGGCCCCGTACGTGACCATCACGGTCGCGTACCGGGGCCGGGCTCTATCGGTTGACGTGCAGGAGGTCCTCGGGTTCGCTGCCCGTCCACGACGTGATCATCCCCACCCACACCCTCTCCCTGGACGAGGTACGGGAACGCGCGCGGCGACCGAGCGGTATGTGCTGCCCGGGGAGAGGATTCCCTGGATCGATCTCAGGCTCAGCCCGCCAGTGACTTGAGCCGCCCCACCGCCTCCTCCAGCACGGCGGTCCGCTTGCAGAACGCGAACCGTACGAACGGCGCCCCCGCCTCCCGGTGGTCGTAGAAGACCGCGTTCGGGATGGCGACGACCCCGGCGCGTTCGGGCAGGGCGCGGCAGAAGGCGAAGCCGTCGGTCTCGCCGAGGGGGCGGATGTCGGTGGTGACGAAGTACGTGCCGGCCGGGCGGAAGACCCCGAAGCCGGCCTCCGCCAGGCCCGTCGCCAGGACGTCCCGCTTGGCGCGCAGGTCCGCGCGGAAGGCGTCGAAGTAGGAGTCGGGGAGGGAGAGCGCTTCCGCGACCGCGTACTGGAAGGGGCCCGAGGCCACGTACGTGAGGAACTGCTTCGCGGAGCGTACGGCGGTGACCAGGTCCGGGGTCCCCGTCACCCAGCCCACCTTCCAGCCCGTGAACGAGAACGTCTTGCCCGCCGAGCCGATCGACACCGTGCGCCCCCGCATCCCGGGGAGGGTCGCGAGCGGGATGTGTTCGGCCGTGTCGAAGACCAGGTGCTCGTAGACCTCGTCGGTGATCACCAACAGGTCGCGTTCGACGGCGAGTTCGGTGATCGCGGTGAGTTCCTCGCGGGTGAGGACCGTGCCGGTCGGGTTGTGCGGGGTGTTGATCAGGAGGAGGCGGGTGCGGTCGGTGACGGCGGCGCGCAGTTCGTCGAGGTCGAGGCGGAACGCCCCCTCGTGCGGGCGGAGCGTGACCGGTACGCGGGTGCCGCCCGCCATCGCGATGCACGCGGCGTAGGAGTCGTAGTACGGCTCGAGGGCGATGACCTCGTCGCCCGGTTCCACCAGGGCCAGCAGCGCCGCCGCGATGGCCTCCGTCGCGCCCGCCGTGACCAGGACCTCGGCGTCGGGGTCGTAGGACAGGCCGTAGCGGCGCTCCTGGTGGGCGGTGATCGCGGTGCGGAGTTCGGGGACTCCGGGGCCCGGCGGGTACTGGTTGCCGTGTCCGTCGCGCAGCGCGCGGACCGCCGCCTCGCGGATCTCCTCGGGGCCGTCCGTGTCCGGGAAGCCCTGGCCGAGGTTGATCGACCCGGTCTTCAGGGCGAGCGCGGACATCTCGGCGAAGATCGTCGTCCCGAACTCGGCGAGCCGGCGGTTGAGGAGAGGGCGTGCACTGGAGGTCATGCCCGTCATCCTGCGCCCAAGCTCTGGAGTTCCTCAACTCTGCTTTGGCTGGTGAGACGGCCGGGCATCCCTGCTTCACGCACCACACGAGGCGCCCACGGGGGGCCGCTTCGGGGGAATCGGAAGGAGGGTGACGCCATGTTCTTCTTCGTCATCCTGGCGGTGATCGCGGTCGTCTTCATCGGGGCGGTCGTGCGCGCGGGGCGCAAGTCGGGCCGCAGGGCGGGGGCGTACGGGGGCGGCGGCGGGGGTGCCGCCGGTACGGGCAGCTGGTGGGCCGGGGACGGCGGGTCGGCGTCCTCGGGCGGCGGCGGTGGTCACTCCGGCGGACACCACGGCGGTGGCCACCACTCCTGCGGCGGCGGGCACTCCTCCTGCGGAGGGGGCTCGTCCTGCGGCGGCGGTTCGTCCTGCGGGGGTGGTGGCGGCTGCGGCGGCGGGGGCAACTGACCCGTGCGAGGGGGGTCGAGGCGCCCGTCGGGAGACCGCTCCCGGCGGGCGCTCCGGCGCGCGCCCGACACGCCTGGGCGTACGCCTTGGTTGAACAGTTGAGCTGTGG
Source organism: Streptomyces sp. NPDC091280 (assembly GCF_044768565.1). NCBI lineage: Bacteria > Bacillati > Actinomycetota > Actinomycetes > Kitasatosporales > Streptomycetaceae > Streptomyces > Streptomyces sp. NPDC091280. The sequence continues at coordinate 120,314 of NZ_JBIVUZ010000003.1, read as the reverse complement.
AGCCCCCTGAGGGATGGAAACCCCACGAAGTTGGGTAAAAACACTGTGGTGGCGCCACCGTTCATGATTCCCTCTAAATCACCAACGCGGCCCCTCGGAAGCCCGCGGACACCTTCTCCCGACTGGGCTGACCGGGCCGATCCCCCGGTGTCTACCGGGGTGCGCCGGACCCACACCTCCCCTTTCTTTGCGTGCTAGCGGAGCCGATCCATGCTCACGACCCTTCAGACCTCCTACACCGACACGCGCGCGGCCGACCTCGCCTGGACCCTGGGCCGCGAGCCGCTTCCCGCGCTGGCCACACTCGACCTCGAACTCGCGGGTGCGCGGCTCCAGTTGAGACTGCTCGGCGCGTCCCACCAGGTCCTCCTGGACGAGGAGCGGGGCAGCTGTTCGGAGACGGTCGCGTGCATCCCGGGCTCCAGCACGCCGCTTCCGCTCGGGGTCGCCAAGCGGGTCGGCGACTGGGAGTACGAGTTCGCGGCCCGGGTCGAGGTGCTGTCCCCGGGGCAGTTCGCGGGCCGCGCCCAGGAGCTGCTGGCCCTGGTCGCCGACCATCCCAACGGACTGGCGGGGGTCTTCCCCGGCAGCCCGCACGCCTTCACGGCGATGCTCGCCCAGCGGCACGAGGGCCAGGTGCACTGGCGCACCTGGCACGCCTATCCGCAGGACGGCCAGCTGGTGGCGACCCGGACCCGGGTGGGGGTGCGGGTGCCGGTGCCGGTGCCGGTGGGGCACCCGGTGCCGTCACCGGTCTGAGCCGTACGGTCGTCGTGACCGGGGCGTCGGCGTGAGCCGTACGGTCGTGACCGGGGCGCCGGTGTGAGCCGTTCGGCGCACACCGCACCCGGTCGCCGTAAACACATTCCACACGTGTGGGTGACGAAGCGTGCCTGCCGCGTGACGTAACGTCGCAGCGTGATCGAACCGCACGCGCCGGCCCGGCCGGGTACCCAGCCGCCGTGGGCAGGCCCGGCGCGGCTGCCCGTCCGGCCGGCCACGGGCCGGTTCCTGGTGCTCGCGGGCGTCTTCGTCTGCGCCGCCTGCGGACTCGTGTACGAACTCGAACTCGTCGCCCTCGCCTCGTACCTGATCGGCGACTCGGTCACCCAGGCCTCCGTCGTGCTGTCCGTCATGGTCTTCGCGATGGGCATCGGCTCGCTCGCGGCGAAACGGCTGCGCTGGCACGCGGCGGCCGGTTTCGGCGCGGTCGAGGCGGCCCTCGCGCTGGTCGGCGGATGCAGCGCCATGGCGTTGTACGCGGTCTTCGCCTGGACCGGGAACTGGGGCGGCCTGTGGGCACAGGGCCCGCGCTGCCTGCTGGTCGCCTTCTCCCTCGCCATCGGTCTGCTCATCGGCGCGGAGGTCCCGCTCCTCATGGAGCTGATCCAGCGCATCCGCCGCCAGGACGCGGGCGGCGCCGTCGCCGACCTCTTCGCGGCGGACTACGTCGGCGCCCTGGTCGGCGGCCTCGCCTTCCCCTTCCTGCTGCTGCCCTTCCTCGGCCAGCTCACCGGCACCCTGCTCACCGGCACGGTCAACGTCGTGGCCGGCGGCTGTCTGGTCCTCGGCCTGTTCCGCCGCGACCTCACCCGCCGGGGCCGCTGGCTCCTGCTGATCACCAACCTCACGGTCCTCGGCCTGCTCGCCTCCGCCGCCGTCCTCGTCGACGACTTCGAACGGGCCGCGCGCCACGCCGTCTACGGCAAGGACGTCCGCGTCGCCCTCCAGAGCGACGTCCAGGAGGTCGTCCTCACCGGCGGCGACCACGGCCGCCCCCTCGACCTCTTCCTCGACGGCCGCCTGCGGGTCAGCGGACGCGACGAGCGCCGCTACCACCAGGCCCTCGTCGGCCCCGCGATGGACGGCCCGCACGCGCGCGTGCTCGTCCTCGGCGGCGGCGACGGCCTCGCGGCCCGCGACGTCCTGCGCCACCGGGGCGTGCGCCGCGTCGACATCGTCGAACGCGACGCGGCGGTCGTCCGGCTGGCCCGCCACGACGCGGCCCTGGCCGCGCTCAACGACCACGTCTACGGCGATCCGCGCGTCCACGTCACCATCGGCGACGCCTTCGACCTGCTGCGCCGGGTCCGCCCGGGGACGTACGACGTGGTGATCGCCGACCTCCCCGACCCCGGCATCACCGCCAGCACCAAGCTGTACTCCCAGGAGTTCTACGGCCTCGCCCGCCGCGCCCTCACCGAGCGGGGCCGCCTGGTCGTGCACGCCGGGTCGGTGGCCTCCCGGCGCCGGGTGTTCTGGACGGTGGTCTCCACGGTCCGCGCGGCCGGTCTGCACCCCGTCCCCTACCGGGTCGGCGGCCGGGCCCCGGGTTTCGCGACCGGCCCCGACCGCGCGGTGGGCACGTCCCGTTCCCCGCGCGACTGGGGGTTCGTGCTGGCGGCACGGCAGGCGCCGCCCGTGCCGCCGGGACTGGAGCGCGAGGAGCGGGCGGCGGAACGGACCCGGGTGCCGGGGCTGGCGGCTTCCACCCTGGTCCACCCCCGGTACTGAGCGGGTCCCGGCGGCAACACGGCGCCACTTCCGCGCAACGCCGGGTGCAGCCCCGCCCGACCTGGGTAGGCTCCGCAGACATGGAGCATGAGGTGTACGTTCCGGTTCCCCCCGAGCGGCTGCGGTCCGCGCTCGGCGACCCCGCCCGGGTCGCCCGCGCCGTCCCCGGCCTCCAGCAGGACGCCGGCACCGAACCCGTCGCCGGCCGCCTGAAGGTGCGCGTCGGCGGCCACTCCATCACCTACCGCGGGTCGCTCCGCGTGCTGGCCCGGGACGACGGTTCCCACGCCGTCGAGGGCGAGGCGACCGAGGCCCGCGGCACCGGCTCGGTGAAACTCGCCCTCACCCTGCGCGTCCGCGCGTCCGACGGCGGCTCCACGATCACCTTCGACGGTACGGCGACGGCGGCCGGCCGGGTCACCGAACTGCCCCCGGACGCGGTGAGCGCGGCCACGGCCAGGCTGCTGGACCGGTTCGCCGCGAACCTGGGCGCGGAGCCGGAGCGGGCCGACGGCACGACGGACGACGGGGGCGACACGGAGGACGCCATCGAGGACGCCATCGAGGACGCCACCGATGACGCCACCGATGACGCCACCGATGACGCCACCGAGGACGACACCGAAGACATCACCGACGTGGTCGACGCGGTCGACGTCGACGACCTGGCGGCCGACGACGTGGATCTGGACGACCCGGAGATCGACATCGCGGACGCCATCGAGGAACTCCACGTCTCCGAGACCTTCGCCGGGCACCCGCAGCCCCCCGCCGAGGCCGCGCACGCCCGCCGCACGATGATCGGCCGCAGCGCGGAGGAGGTCGACCACGCGCCGCCGCGCGGGCGCTACGCCCCCGTCCCCGCGCCGCAGACCGTCTCCGCGAACGCCACCCTCCGCTGGGCGGCGCCGGCCGCCGCGCTGGTCCTGGCGTCGGCGATCGTGGTCAACAGGGTGCTGCGCAAACGCCGTTGACGGGTCGCCGTCCGCCCTCCCGATCCGCCCAGTAGGGTCGTGCCGTGAGTAACGAAGAGATCACGCTGACCGCGGGCGACGCGGAAGTGACGGTGCAGCCGGGCAACGGCGGCCGTGTCGGAGGACTTCGCGTCGGCGGCACCGAACTCCTGCGCCAGGGCGAGCGGTTCGGGTGCTTCCCGATGGTCCCCTGGTGCGGGCGGATCCGCGACGGCCGCTTCCTGGACGGCGGGACCCTCCACCAGATGCCCCTCAACTCCCCGCCGCACGCCATCCACGGCACGGTCCGCGACGGCGCCTGGCGCACCGCCCGCAAGACGGCCGACGAGACGGTCATCACGTACGACCTGGTCGAGCCGTGGCCCTTCCCGGGCCGCGTCACCCAGGCCGTCGCGCTGACCGCCGACGCCCTGACGCTGACCATGGCGGTCGAGGCGCACGGCGACTCGTTCCCGGCGCAGATCGGCTGGCACCCGTGGTTCCGCCGCAACCTCGGCGGCCAGGACGTGACCGTCGACTTCAGCCCCGCCTGGCAGGAGGAGCGCGGCGACGACCACCTGCCCACCGGCAACCGCGTCGAGAGAAAGCCGGGCCCTTGGGACGACTGCTTCGGCATGCCGGACGGCGTCGACGTCACCCTGACCTGGCCGGGACAGCTGGAGTTGAAGGTGACCAGCCCCGAGCAGTGGGTCGTCGTCTACGACGAGCAGGAGGCCGCCGTCTGCGTGGAACCGCAGACCGGCCCGCCGAACGGACTGAACACCCTCCCCCGCCTGGTCACCCCCATCGAGCCGCTGGAAGCCACGATGACCTGGACCTGGACGCGTCTGTGACGCCTCTAAGCTGACAGGCATGACGGACGTACGCGGCACGCTGCTGCACGAGATCAAGGACAAGGCCGTGGTGCACGGCAAGGTGACCCTGTCGTCGGGGCTGGAGGCCGACTACTACATCGACCTCCGGCGCGTCACCCTCGACGGGCAGGCCGCCCCGCTCGTCGGTCAGGTGCTGCTCGACCTCACCGCCGACCTCGACTTCGACGCGGTCGGCGGGCTGACCATGGGCGCCGACCCGGTCGCGACCGCGATGCTGCACGCAGCCGCCGCGCGCGGGCGGCGGCTGGACGCCTTCGTCGTGCGCAAGGCCGCGAAGGCGCACGGCATGCAGCGCCAGGTGGAGGGTCCGGAGATCGCGGGCCGCCGGGTCCTGGTGGTCGAGGACACCTCCACCACCGGCGGTTCCCCGCTCACCGCCGTCGAGGCGGTGCGCGCGGCCGGTGCGGAGGTGGTCGCGGTCGCCACGATCGTGGACCGGGCGACCGGCGCGGCCGAGAAGATCGAGCAGGGCGCGGGCGTCCCGTATCTCTTCGCGTACTCCAAGGACGAGCTGGGTCTCGACTGAGTTATCCACAGGCTGGACGCCTCTGGCGAAGCATCCGGCCGAGTCTGGAAAGATGGGGCCGACGATGAGGTCGCACCCCCACAAGGTCTAGGTCAGGGCCGTAAGCACGCCGTACGCCAACCCGCAGATACAAGGAGCGGACACATGCCCATCGCAACCCCCGAGGTCTACAACGAGATGCTCGACCGGGCGAAGGCAGGCAAGTTCGCCTACCCGGCCATCAATGTGACCTCGACCCAGACCCTGCACGCTGCGCTGCGCGGCTTCGCGGAGGCCGAGAGCGACGGCATCGTCCAGATCTCCACGGGTGGCGCCGAGTTCCTGGGCGGCCAGTACGCCAAGGAGATGGTCACGGGTTCCGTGGCGCTCGCCGAGTTCGCGCACATCGTCGCCGAGAAGTACCCGGTCACGGTCGCGCTGCACACCGACCACTGCCCCAAGGACAAGCTCGACGGCTACGTCCGCCCGCTGCTCGCGGTCTCCGAGGAGCGTGTGAAGGCCGGCGGCAACCCGCTGTTCCAGTCGCACATGTGGGACGGTTCGGCCGAGACCCTCGCCGACAACCTCGCCATCGCGCAGGAACTGCTGGCCCGCGCCGCCGCCGCGAAGATCATCCTTGAGGTGGAGATCACCCCGACCGGCGGCGAGGAGGACGGCGTCTCGCACGAGATCAACGACTCCCTCTACACCACGGTCGACGACGCGATCCGTACGGTCGAGGCGCTCGGCCTCGGCGAGAAGGGCCGCTACCTGCTGGCCGCGTCCTTCGGCAACGTGCACGGCGTCTACAAGCCGGGCAACGTCGTCCTGCGCCCCGAGCTGCTGAAGGAGCTGAACGACGGCATCGCCGCCAAGTACGGCAAGCCCGCCGGTGCGCAGCCCTTCGACTTCGTCTTCCACGGCGGCTCCGGCTCCACCGAGCAGGAGATCGCCACCGCGCTGGAGAACGGCGTGGTGAAGATGAACCTCGACACCGACACCCAGTACGCGTTCACGCGCCCCGTCGCGGACCACATGTTCCGCAACTACGACGGTGTCCTCAAGGTCGACGGCGAGGTCGGTTCCAAGAAGACCTACGACCCGCGGACCTGGGGCAAGCTGGCCGAGGCGTCGATGGCCGCGCGCGTCACCGAGGCCTGCGCCAACCTGCGCTCGACGGGCACGAAGATCAAGTAAGTCCCGCCGCCCGTCCGGCTGTTCGGCGAGCCCGGTGCCACGGCACCGGGCTCGTTGTATACCTGGGGCATGTCCTCCGACGTATGCCTCGCCTCGCCCCAGGGCAAGTGGATCCTGCTCACCACCGTCCTCGGCTCCAGCATGGCCATGGTGGACTCGACCGTCGTCAACGTCGCCCTGCCGCGCATCGGCCGCGACCTGGACGCCGACCTGGCCGCCCTCCAGTGGACGGTCAACGCGTACATGCTCACCCTGGCCGGACTGATCCTCCTCGGGGGCTCCCTCGGCGACCGCTACGGCCGCCGCAAGATCTTCGTCCTGGGCGTGGTGTGGTTCGCGGCGGCCTCACTGCTGTGCGGCCTGGCCCCGAACGCCGGTGTCCTGATCGCCGCCCGCGCCCTCCAGGGCATCGGCGGCGCGCTCCTGACCCCCGGCTCCCTCGCCCTCATCCAGGCCTCCTTCCACCCCGACGACCGGGCCCGCGCGGTCGGCCTGTGGTCCGGCTTCGGCGGTATCGGCGCGGCGATCGGCCCGTTCCTGGGCGGCTGGCTGGTGGACGGCCCCGGCTGGCGCTGGGTGTTCCTCATCAACGTACCGATGGCGCTGCTCTGCGCCCCCATCGCCGTACGCCACGTCCCCGAGTCGGCGGACGGCCGCGCGCACGGCCGCTTCGACGTGCTCGGCGCGGCACTGGGCGCCGCGGCGCTCGCCCTCGTGACGTACGCGCTGATCGAGGCGGGCGACGGCTCACTCGTCGTCGTGGCCGTGACCGCCGTCGCCGGGGTGGCCGCGGGCATCGCCTTCGTCCTCGTCGAGCGGCGCAGCCCCGACCCGATGATGCCGCCGGGCATCTTCGCGTCCCGCCAGTTCACGGCGGTCAACCTGGTGACGCTCTGCGTCTACGCGGCCTTCGGCGGTTTCTTCTTCCTCACCGCGCTCCAACTCCAGGTCGTGGCGGGCTACTCGGCGCTCGGGGCGGGCACCGCCCTGCTCCCGACGACCGCCCTGATGCTGCTCTTCTCGGCCCGCTCCGGCGAACTCGCCCAGCGCATCGGTCCGCGCATCCCGCTCACCGTCGGCCCCCTGCTGTGCGCGGCGGCGATGCTGCTGATGCTGCGGGTGGGCCCCGACGCCTCCTACCTCACCGACGTCGTACCGGCCCTCCTCGTCATGGGCTCCGGCATGGTCGTCCTGGTGGCCCCGCTCACGGCCACCGTCCTCGCCTCCGTCGACACCGCGCGGGCGGGCCTGGCCAGCGGCATCAACAACGCGGCGGCCCGCGCGGCCGGTCTCGTCGCCATCGCCGCGCTGCCGCTGCTCGCCGGGATGGGCTCGGAGGCGTACCGCTCGGCGACCGCCTTCGACCACGCCTTCGACCGGGCGATGGGCTGGTGCGCGGGGACGCTGGTGGTGGGGTCGGTGCTGGCGTTCGCGACGGTACGGCGCCCGGCCCCGGACTGCCGCCGCCCCGAGTGCCTGACCCATGGCTCGATCACGTCCCCGCCGCTGGAGCCGCGGCTCGGGAAGGGGCGGCTCGACGCGGGGTAGGGGCCGCCGGGTGCCGGGCCACGGCCGCGGCTGGGGGAGACTGGAACCCATGACGATTCACGAGAACCTCCTCGGGGGACCGCCCCCGACCCACCTCCCCGAAGACCCCGGCCCGCGCGACCTCCTCGCGGGCGGGGCGGCGCCCGCCGAGGTCGCCGCGAAGTATCCGACCTCCTCGCTCGCCTGGGCGCTGCTGGCCGACGACGCGTTCGAGCGGGGCAGCGTCGTGGAGTCGTACGCCTATGCCCGTACGGGCTACCACCGCGGGCTGGACTCGCTGCGGCGCAACGGCTGGAAGGGGCACGGTCCGGTGCCCTGGGAGCACGAGCCGAACCGCGGGTTCCTGCGCGCCCTGCACGCCCTGGCGCGGGCCGCGCAGTCGATCGGGGAGCAGGAGGAGTACGCGCGCTGTAGCCAGTTCCTGAAGGACTCCTCGCCGACGGCGGCCCAGACGCTGGGCTAGTACGGCGGGTGCGGTGCCGCGGGTCCGTCCGGTGTGACCGGGCGGACCTTGCGGTTCCGCGGGAGGATTGTGCAGGATGCCCGGTGGGGACCGGGGCCCCCGTGTCGGAATTCGGCAGGGGCGGACCGCTACCCGGAGTACGCATCAGGAGACAGCGATGTCCCAGCAGGCTCAGGAAACGCAGGAGCCCGAGGCCCCGCATCTCGACTTCCAGGGGACGACCCCCTACGAGGACTACGTCCAGGCGGACGTCCTCACCCACCTCCAGCACACCCGCTCCGACGACCCCGGAGAGATGGTCTTCCTGGTCACCACCCAGGTCATGGAGCTGTGGTTCACCGTGATCGTGCACGAGTGGGAGACCGCCGCGCGGGCCCTGCGCGAGGACCGGGTGCCGGTCGCGATCGACGCGCTGAAGCGTTCCGTACGCGAGCTGGAGGCGCTCAACGCCTCCTGGCGGCCCCTCGGCCAGCTCACCCCGGCCCAGTTCAACTCCTACCGGGCCGCCCTCGGCGAGGGCAGCGGCTTCCAGTCCGCGATGTACCGCCGGATGGAGTTCCTGCTCGGCGAGAAGTCCGCCTCCATGCTCGTCCCGCACCGCGGCGCGCCGCGCGTGCACGCCGAGTTGGAGAAGGCACTGCACGAACCCAGCCTCTACGACGAGGTGTTGAGGCTCCTCGCCCGGCGCGGGCACCCGGTCCCGGAATCCGTCCTGACGCGTGACGTGTCGCTGCGCCACGAGCCGTCGGAGCAGGTGGAGGAGGTGTGGACCGCCCTCTACTCCGGTGACGCCGGTGATGAACTGGCCCGGCTGGGCGAGGCGTTGACCGATGTCGCCGAGCTGGTGTGGCGCTGGCGCAACGACCATCTCGTCGCCACCCGGCGCTCGATGGGCGCGAAGACCGGCACGGGCGGCTCCGCCGGAGTGGCCTGGCTGGAGAAACGCGCGCAGAAGAACGTGTTCCCCGAGCTGTGGACGGCGCGGTCGCATGTCTGAACTGGCGCTGAGGGCGGAGAAGTTGGACGCCGCCGACGAACTGGCGGGCGTCCGCGCGCAGTTCGTCCTGGACGACGTGGTGTACCTGGACGGCAACTCGCTCGGCGCGCTGCCGGTGGCGGTCCCCGGCCGGGTCGAGGACGTCGTACGGCGGCAGTGGGGCGAGCTGCGGATCCGGTCCTGGGACGAGAGCGGCTGGTGGACCGCGCCCGAGCGGATCGGCGACCGGATCGCCCCGCTGGTCGGGGCCGCGGCGGGGCAGATCGTGGTCGGCGACTCCACAAGTGTCAATGTCTTCAAGGCGGTTGTGGCGGCCGTGCGGATGGCGGGCCCGGGGCGGGACGAGATCGTCGTCGACGCCACGACCTTCCCCACCGACGGGTACATCGCCGAGTCGGCGGCCCGGATGACCGGTCGCACGGTGCGGCCGGTGACCCCGGCCGAGGTGCCGGGCGTGCTCGGCGACCGTACGGCGGTGGTGCTCCTCAACCATGTCGACTACCGCACCGGCCGGCTGCACGACCTGCCCGCGCTCACCGCCGCCGCGCACGCTGCGGGCGCCGTGGCCGTCTGGGACCTGTGCCACAGCGCGGGCGCCCTGCCGGTCGGACTCGACGAGCACGGGGTGGACCTCGCGGTCGGCTGCACCTACAAGTACCTGAACGGCGGCCCGGGTTCACCGGCGTACCTGTATGTGCGCGCCGGCCTCCAGAGCCGCTTCGACTCCCCGCTGCCCGGCTGGAACTCGCACGCCGAGCCCTTCGGCATGCGGTCCGCCTACGAACCGGCGCCGGGCGCGCCGCGCGGCCGGGTCGGCACCCCGGACATCCTCTCCATGCTCGCGCTCGAAGCGGCCCTCGACGTGTGGGACGGCGACGGCGTCTCGATCGGCGCCGTGCGCGCCAAGTCCCTCGCCCTGACGGACTTCTTCCTGGAGTGCGTGGCGGCGTACGTGCCCGCCGGGCGGGTGGAGTCGCTGACCCCCCTCGCCCACGCGGAGCGCGGGAGCCAGGTCGCGCTGCGCTGCCCGGACGCCGGGGATGTGATGAGGCGGCTGATCGAACGGGGTGTGGTCGGCGACTTCCGGCACCCGGACGTGCTGCGCTTCGGCTTCACTCCGCTGTACGTCGGGTTCGCGGACGTGGAGCGGGCGGCCCGGGTGCTGGGCGGGCTGCTGACGTAGACCGAGCCCTTTCCCCGCAGAACCGTTCAATCCTCACCGAGCGTGACGGCCGGCGGCTCCGCGCATGTCACGGGCCTGATAGCGTCCGGCCAACGGCCGCGAGCATCTTCAGGTCCGTCACATCCGTACATCCGTACCGCCCAAACCCTCCCCCAGGGCCGAAAGCCTGGGAGGTGCCCCCATCGTCGCTGAGAGGTTGGAGCATGCCGGACGACGCCGCTGCCGTACGGGCCGCAGCCGCCGCGGAGGAGGAGTCCGCCTTCTCGCACCCCGCCGTGGACCCCGACAGCAGCGCCGCGTACGGCGACCACCCCGACCAGGTGATCGACTTCTACGCCCCGCACGGCGAGCGGGTGCCGGGCGAGGCGGCGCCGCTGGTCGTCGTGCTGCACGGGGGCGCGTGGCGGGCGCCGTACGACCGGCGGCACATCACGCCGTTCGCGGACTTCCTGGCCCGCCGGGGGTTCGCGGTGGCCAACGTCGAGTACCGGCGGGGCCCGGCGCTGCCCGCGCAGGGCGGCACGGGCCCGGTCGCGGGCCGCTGGCCGGAGACCTTCGACGATGTCGCGGCGGCGCTCGACGCGCTGCCCGCGCTCGTCCGGGCGGCCCTTCCGCAGGCCGATCCGCGCCGCACGGTGCTCACCGGCCACTCGGCGGGCGGCCATCTCGCGCTGTGGGCGGCGGCCCGGCACGTCCTGCCCAAGGACGCCGCCTGGCGCACCGACGCCCCCGCCGCGCTGCGCGGTGTGGTCGCCCTCGCCCCGATCGCCGACTTCACGGTCGCCGAAAAACTCGGCGTGTGCGGCGGAGCGGCGGGTCAACTCCTGGGCGGGGAGGCCACGTTCGCGGAACGTCTGCCGTACGCCGATCCGACGCTGCTGCTGCCCACCGGCATCGCGACCGCGCTGGTCCAGGGCCGCGCCGACCTCGTGGTCCCGCAGGCGGTCGCCGAGTCGTACGCGGACGCGGCGGCGAAGTCCGGCGAGGTCGTGGGCCTCACGCTGCTGGAGGACGTCGGCCACTTCCCCCTCATCGACCCGGCGGCCGACGCGTGCGCGGTGGTGGCGGAGGAGATCGCCCAGCTGGCCTGGTAGGCGCGGGGGCGCGTAGTACCTGAGACGGACGGGCGAAGACCCTTCTCACAGGTGACGACGGCGACGTACGGCCCCGCCTACCGTTTCGAACGTGACCGAGACGACCCAGCAGATGCCGCCGGCGGGCGGGGCGAAGCAGCGCAGCCCGGAGTTCAGGCTCGCCGCGGACGCCCTGCGCGGGCTGCGGCAGGAACTGTTCCACCACGACGCCTTCGCCTACCGCCCGTTGCCCCGTTCCACCGCCGAAGGCCCGCTGTTCCGGCGCCTTACGGGGCGGGCGCGGGAGTACGCGGCCTGGACCCCGCACGTCCTGGTCGTCGCGGCCGGGCTGCTCGCGATGGCCATCGCCTCCAACGACGGCATCCGCGGCGCGGGCAGCAACACGGTCCTCGGCCTGCTCGCCCTGGCGCCGGTGCTGATGACCCTGGTGCGGCCGGTGGGCGCGTTCTGGCTGTCCATGGCCGCGACGCCGATCGCGACCGCCCTGGCGACGGAGTGGGACGACTCGTGGCCGTGGCCCGCGGGCAGCTTCGCCTGCCAGCTGTTCGTGCTGACGATCGTGGCGATACGCACCCGGCCGCGGACGGCCGCCTGGATGTGGGCGCTGACAGCGGGCTACGGCTTCGTCGCGGGCAACCTCGTCGGCGGCCACGCCTTCTCCTCGGACACACCGCAGATGCTGTTCCTCTCCGCGCTGGCCCTGCTCGGTGTCGCGGTCTGGCAGATCCGCCGCGAGGCCCGCCAGGAGGTCACCGCCCAGCGGACCGTCACCGCGCACGAACGCTCGCGCCGCACCCTCCTGGAGGAGCGCACGACGATCGCCCGCGAGCTGCACGACGTGGTCGCCCACCACATGTCGGTGGTCGCCATCCAGGCCGAGGCCGCGCCCTACCGGGTGGAGAACCCGCCGCCGGAGCTGGAGCGCGCGTTCGTCACCATCCGGGAGAACGCGGTGGCGGCCCTGACCGAACTGCGCCGCGTCCTGGGCGTGGTGCGCGCCGAGGACTACGAGGCGCCGGACGCCCCGCAGCCCACCCTCGCCGACATGGACGCGCTGCTCGCCAATGTGCGGGACGCGGGCCTGCGCGTCGACAAGACGGTGACGGGCGCGGTGCGTGAACTCCCGCAGGGCGTCGAGCTGTCGGCGTACCGGATCGTGCAGGAGGCGCTGAGCAACACCCTGCGGCACGCGCCCGGCGCGAGCGCCCGGGTCGAGATCGCCTACGTGCTGGGCGGGTTGGGCCTGCGGATCGTCAACGGCCCGGCGCCCGAACCGAGTCTGGTGAAGCCCTCGCCCGGCGCCGGGCACGGCATCACGGGCATGCGGGAGCGGGTCTCGATGCTGAACGGCGAGATGACGGCGGCGCGGACCGACGAAGGCGGCTACGAGGTGACGGTGTTCCTGCCGGTGCCGAGCGCGGCCGAGGGGGACGTATGACCATCCGGGTGCTGATCGCGGACGACCAGATGATGGTGCGCGAGGGCTTCTCGGTCCTGCTGGGCGCGATGCCGGACATCGAGGTCGTCGGCGAGGCGGTGAACGGACGGGACGCGGTCGAGCGGGTGCGCGAACTGGCCCCGGACGTCGTCCTGATGGACATCCGGATGCCCGAGATGAACGGCATCGAGGCGACGCGGGAGATCGTCGCCGCGGACGACGCGGCGAGGGTCCTGGTCCTCACCACCTTCGACCTCGACGAGTACGTCTACCAGGCGCTGCGCGCCGGCGCCTCCGGCTTCCTCCTCAAGGACGCCTCGGCACGCCAACTCGCCGACGGCGTACGGGTGGTGGCGGCTGGCGAGGCCCTGCTCGCCCCCTCCGTCACCCGCCGCCTGATCACCGAGTTCTCGAAGCTGTCCGAGTCGGCGCCCCGCCTGACCGCCACCGCTCAGGGGGCCTACGGCGACCTGACCGAGCGGGAGACGGAGGTACTGGTCCTCATCGCCCAGGGCCTGTCGAACGGCGAGATCGCCGAGCGGCTGGTGGTCGCCGAGTCCACGATCAAGACCCACGTCAGCCGCGTCCTGGTGAAACTGGGCCTGCGGGACCGCACACAGGCGGCGGTGTTCGCGTACGAGGCGAGACTGGTGCGACCGGGGTAGGAGGGGGTGGGACAGGTGCCGCCCCGCCGGGACACCCCTGGTCAGAAGGGGGATCGTCGGCATAACGTCCGTGCATGGCAGCCTTCGATCCCTGGGACCCGGCGTTCCTCGCCGACCCGTACCCCGCCTACGCCGAACTGCGTGCCCGGGGCCGTGTGCAGTACTTCGAGCCCACGGACCAGTGGCTGGTCCCGCATCACGCGGACGTGTCGGCGCTGCTGCGCGACCGGCGTCTGGGGCGGACGTACCAGCACCGGTTCACCCACGAGGACTTCGGGCGTACGGCGCCCCCGCCCGAGCACGAGCCGTTCCACACCCTCAACGACTTCGGGATGCTGGACCTGGAGCCGCCGGACCACACGCGCATCCGGCGACTGGTGTCGAAGGCGTTCACGCCCCGGACGGTCGAGCAGCTCAAGCCGTACGTGAGCCGGTTGGCGGATGAGTTGGTGGACGGGCTGGTGGCGCGCGGCGGCGGCGACCTGCTGACCGATGTGGCGGAGCCGCTGCCGGTCGCGGTGATCGCCGAGATGCTGGGCATCCCGGAGTCCGACCGCGCCCCGCTCCGTCCCTGGTCGGCGGACATCTGCGGGATGTACGAGCTGGGCCCGTCCGAGGACACGGCGGCGAAGGCGGTCCGCGCCTCGGTCGAATTCTCGTCGTATCTACGCGAGTTGATCGCCGCCCGGCGCAAGGAACCGGGCGACGACCTCATCTCCGGTCTCATCGCGGCCCACGACGAGGGGGACCGGCTCACCGAGCAGGAGATGATCTCCACCGCCGTCCTCCTGCTGAACGCGGGACACGAGGCGACGGTGAACGCCACGGTCAACGGCTGGTCGGCGCTGTTCCACCACCCCGACCAGCTCGCGGCCCTCCGCGCTGACCACTCCCTGGTCCCGTCCGCCGTCGAGGAGTTGATGCGCTACGACACCCCGCTCCAGCTCTTCGAGCGGTGGGTGCTGGACGAGGTCGAGATCGACGGCACGACGATCCCGCGCGGCGCGGAGATCGCGATGCTGTTCGGCTCCGCCAACCACGACCCGGAGGTCTTCGCCGCCCCCGACCGCCTCGACCTCACCCGCGCCGACAACCCGCACATCAGCTTCAGCGCGGGCATCCACTACTGCATCGGCGCCCCCCTGGCCCGCATCGAACTGGCCGCCTCGATGCGGGCGTTGCTGGAACGGGCCCCCACACTCGCCCTCACGACAGAACCGGAACGCAAACCGAACTTCGTGATCCGGGGACTGGAGGGCCTGAGCGTCACGGTCTGAGGGCCCGCGTGCCGGGGGAGGGGGAGCGGGACGCTCAGGTCGTCAGATCCCGTCGCCGCAGCCCCGTCAGTCCTGTGGCGACCAGGGCGGCGGTGATCGCCATGAGGACCGCCAGTGGTCCCCAGGTCATCTCTCCGCCCGGCAGCTTCGGGAGGTGGCCGAAGGGGGAGAGGTCCAGGACCGCCTGGGGGAGGTTCAGCGCGGGGCCGATCCAGCCGAGGAGGAGGGCCAGGCCGGCCGCCGCCCAGGACGCGGGGGACAGGCGGGGGGAGAGGCCGTGGAGGAGGACGGCGAGGGCGCCCAGGGTCCAGACCGCCGGGAGCTGGACCAGGCAGGCGGTCAGGATCGGGCCCGGTTCGGCGCCGTAGCCGAGGGTCAGGCCGAGGCCGCTCAGGAGCATGATCCAGGCCGCGCCCGCGAAGGCGATCGTGAGGTGGCCGGCCGCCCAGCGCAGGCGGCCCACCGCGTTCGCGAGGATCGGTTCGGCGTGCCCGCCGGTCTCCTCGCCGTGCAGCCGTAGGACCGACGAGACCGTGTACAGCGCGGCCAGCATGCCGAACATGCCGACCATCGTGGCCAGGAACGCGTCCTCGATGCCGGAGTGGCCGCCCATCCGCTCGATGATCTCGCGGGTCTTCGCGTTGTCGCCGACCAGGTCCGCCGCGCCCTTGGTGATGCCGCCGAAGGCGACCCCGGCGGCCAGGAAGCCGAGGCTCCAGCCCAGTACGGCACCCCGCTGGAGCCGCCAGGCCAGCGCGCCCGCCGTGCCGAGCCGCCCGCGGGCCGGACCGGGACGGGCGGGGAGGAAGCTCATGCCCACGTCCCGGCGGCCCGCCAACTCGTAGGCCAGCAAGCCCTGTACGCATGCCGCCGCCGCGAACAGGGCCAGCACCCACCAGCGTTCGGACGCGTACGGGCGCAGGTTCTCCAGCCAGCCGATCGGGGAGAGCCACGTCAGCGGGGAGGAGGCGTCACTGCTCGCCGAGTCGCCCACCGCGCGCAGCACGAACGCCGCTCCCAGCAGCCCACCCGTCAGGCCCTTCGCCAGCCGGCCGCTGTCCGTGAACTGCGCGACGATCGCCGCGAGCGTCGCGAACACCATGCCCACTGCGCCGATGCCGAGGCCGAGCGCCAGGGCGCCCGCCGCGCCCTGTCCGGCCATTCCCGCCGTGATCAGCAGCGCCAGCGCGAGGTTCGCGACGAACGCCGTCAGCAGGGCCGCCGTCAGGGGTGCGCGGCGGCCCACCATCGCGGAGGAGACCAGTTCCTGCCGGCCGCTCTCCTCCTCGTCACGGGTGTGCCGTACGACGACGATCAGGCTCATGATCCCGGCGAGGACCGCCGCGTAGCCGCCGATGCGCCAGGCGGTGAGGCCGCCGAGCGAGTCGCTGAACACCGGGCCGTAGGTGGCGCGCAGCGAACTGTTGGTGAGCATCTGGCGGGCGAGGTCGGCGCGTTCGGCGGGGGTGGAGTAGACGCTCTTGAGGGAGCCGGGGAGGGACAGCACCAGCAGGGCCGTCACCGCGACCCAGGCCGGGATCACCACCCGGTCGCGGCGGAGGTTGAACCGCAACAGGGCGCCGGTGCCAGTGAGTCGGCGCGAGGAGCCGGTGCGCGGGGCGAGCGTGGCCGTGGTCATTCCGCCCCCTGGTCCTGGTAGTGGCGCAGGAACAGTTCCTCCAGCGTCGGCGGCTTCGAGGTGAGCGACCGTACGCCCGAGTCGCTCAACGACCGCAGTACGGCGTTGAGTTGGTCCGTCTCCACCTGGAGGCGGACGCGCCGGCCCTGGATGTCGAGGTCGTGCACGCCGGGGAGGGACGCCAACCCGTTGGGCGGGCCACCGAGTTCGGCCGTCACGCTGGTGCGGGTCAGGTGGCGCAGGTCGGCGAGCGAACCGCTCTCCACCGTGCGGCCCTTGCGGATGATGCTCACCCGGTCGCACAACTCCTCGACCTCGCTGAGGATGTGGGAGGAGAGCAGGATCGTACGGCCCCGGTCGCGTTCCTCCTCCACGCAGCGCTGGAAGACCTCCTCCATGAGCGGGTCCAGGCCCGAGGTGGGCTCGTCCAGGATCAGCAGGTCGACGTCCGAGGCGAACGCGGCGACCAGCGCGACCTTCTGGCGGTTGCCCTTGGAGTAGGTGCGGCCCTTTTTGCTGGGGTCGAGTTCGAAGCGGTCGATCAGGTCGGTACGGCGGGACGTGTCGAGGCCGCCGCGCAGCCTGCCGTAGAGGTCGATGACCTCGCCGCCGGACAGATTGCGCCACAGCGTCACGTCGCCGGGGACGTAGGCGACCCGGCGGTGCAGTTCGACGGCGTCGGTCCACGGGTCTCCGCCCAGGAGCCGGGCGGTGCCCGAGTCGGCGCGCAGCAGGCCGAGCAGGACGCGGATCGTCGTGGACTTGCCGGAGCCGTTGGGGCCGAGGAAGCCGTGCACCTCGCCGGTCTCCACGCGCAGGTCGAGACCGGCGAGGGCCTGCGTCCTGCCGAACGACTTGTGGAGGCCGGACACCTCGATCGCGGGGTTTGCCTTCGTCATGCTTCAGAACGTACGCTTCTTTCAGAAATTTGTGAAGTTAAGGAAGCGTATGAAGCCCGGATAGGGTGGTGCCATGACGGATCAGGCGGAGCGGGACCAGGAGGCGGTCTCGAAGTTCGTGGAGAGTTTCGCCGCGCAGCTCGTCGAGGCCGGGATGCAGCGGATGCCGGCCCGGGTCTTCGCCGCGCTCCTGTCCTCCGACGCCGGCGCGATGACCTCGGTCGACCTGGGCGAACAGCTGCGGATCAGTCCCGCGGCCGTCTCCGGGGCGGTGCGCTACCTGGCCCAGACGCACATGGTCTCGCGCGAGCGGGAACCCGGCTCGCGCCGGGAGCGGTACGTGGTGCACGGCGACCAGTGGTACGAGGCCCTCACCAACCGTGAGGCGCTCATCAAGCGGTGGGAGGCCGCGTTGCGGGAGGGCGTCAGCAGCCTTGGCGCGGACACCCCCGCGGGACGCCGGATGGCCGAGACGCTCGCGTTCTTCGAGTTCGTCGAGGGTGAGGTCTCGGCCATGATGGAACGTTGGCGGACGCACCGGGACCAGACCTTCGGGCGGAGCTGACCGACGACATTACTATCGCTCCGGGGCGCGGGGGCGTCTCACGTGGCTCGAACCAAGGGGCAGACGTGGCACGTTGGAAAGCGATACCGGCCGGACTCGACCAGGCGGTCGTGGAATTCGTGGCGGAGATACGGCGGTTGAAGGACGCGTCCGGGCTGAGCCTGCGGGACCTCGCCACCGGCACGGGCTACAGCTCCTCCTCGTGGGAGCGTTATCTCGGCGGCCGGCTGCTGCCGCCGCGCGAGGCCGTGGAGTCGATGGCCGAACTGGTCGCGGCGGACGCCGACCGGCTGCTCGCGCGCTACGAGAGAGCGAGGGACGCGTGGCGTCCCGACCAACTCCCCGCGACCGGAAGGGATGTTGAGCCGGAGGCCGCGACCGCCCCTGCTCCGGAGGACGTTCAAGCGGCGCCCCGGGCCCCGGTCCCCGCGGTCCTGCGGCGGCTGCTGACGATCGGGCTGTCGGCCGCGGCCGGGGCGGCGATCGCCGTGCTGGCCATGCAACCGGACCACGGCTCGTCGGCCGCCGGGACCGCCCGCGCGGCGGCGGCGACCCAGGTCCCGAGCGCGACGCCGTACACCTGCCACTACGTCCGCCGGGCGGGGCTGTGGTACGCGGGCAACAGCGTGACCCGCACCGGTCATCTCCAGGTGGACATGTGGGGACCCGAGGTGGCGGAGCTCCAGTGTCTGCTCCAGCGGGCGGGCGACTCGCCGGGCGGCGTCGACGGCAACTTCGGCCCGCTCACCGAGTCCGCGGTGATCAGCGCGCAGAAGGCGTTCCACCTGAACATCGACGGTCAAGTGGGGCCGCAGACCTGGGCGGCGCTGAGGGGATGAGGGGATGACCCGGATTCCGCCCGAATGCGTCCGTCTCGCCGCGGAACTGCGGCTGCTGCGTGAGCGTTCGGGACTGAGCCTGTCCGCGCTGGCCGTCGAGTCGGCGTACAGCAAGTCGTCGTGGCAGCGGTATCTGACGGGCCGCGCGCTGCCGCCGTGGCTGGCCGTGCGCGCGCTGTGTGTCCTGGCGGGCGAGCCGGAGCCGCGGCTGCGGGCCGTGTGGGAACTGGCCGAGACCGCGTGGAGCCGGCGCGGTGCGATCGCCGACGCCCCGGGCGGCGACGCCCAGGGCGCCGATGCCCAGGACGCGGGTGCCTCGGACGCGGGTGCCTCGGACGCCGGCGCGCAGGAGCCTGCGGGAGTGGAGGCGCGGCCGGCTGCCACGGAGCCGGTGCCCGAGCCGGCCGGCTCGGGGGCGACCGTGCCGGGATCGGCCGTGCCGGGGGCGGCCGTGTCGGGGCCGGGGCGGTCACCGAGGTGGCGTACGGCGGCGGCCGTCGGCGCGACCGTCGTGCTGCTCGCCGTCCTGCTGGGGTTCACCGGGCACCCGTGGACCGGTTCCGGCGCGTCCGCCGCCACGGCCGCGCCGTCGACCGAGGCCTTCCACGTCGGTTGCACCGGGACCGCCTGCGACGGGCTCGATCCGGGGGTGGAGAAGTGCGGGGTCGAACCCCGGACGCTGCTGCACCGGCAGACCCGGTCGGGCTTCGGGCTGGAGATCCGCTACAGCCCGACGTGCCGTGCGGCCTGGGCCAGGGTCTGGAGCACCCGTCTCGGGGACGTGCTGACCTTCACGGCTCCCGGCCGGCCGAGGCAGAGCGTCACCGTGACTCTTTCGAGCGAGGCCGACGGGTTCGTCTACACGGCCCTGGCCGCCGTCACCGGTCCCGCCACCCGGCTCACGGCCTGTCTCCACGAGACGTCGGCGCGGACCCCGAGGTGCTACTCCGTACCGTCGCCCTGACCCTCGCCCCCGCCGTCGCGCCCCCGGCACTCGTCCCGGTCGCCGCCGCCCTCTCCCCGGCGACCCGCGCATCCGTCGTACGAGCGCGGATCGGTGCAGGTCGGAGGCGGTGCGGTGCCGCGATTCCGGCAGATCGCCGTGGGCCGTCGACACCCGGATCCGGCGCGCCGGAGGATCGGTGACCGCGGGGTGGCTTCCCGGTCCGGAGTGCCGGATCGGGAGGCGTCCCCCGTGACCGCGATGATCCACGAACCGAGGAGGGGACCAGATGCGACCGAACACCGTTCCGAGGGCATTGGCCGGGTTCGCCACCGCCGTCGCGCTCGCCGCCGGGACTCTGGCGGGCGCGAGCAGCAGCTTCGCGGCGACGCCGGCGTCGTCGTTCACGTCGGCCTCGACGCAGACGGTGGGTTCCAGGGCCGTCACGTCGAGCGCCGTGGTGAATCTCGGCCTGAGCACGCTCCAGGCCGAGTACGTCCAGTGCTGGCTGCGGAACTACTGGGGCTACACCGACGGGATCGACGGACAGCTCGGCCCGGACAGCTGGAAGGCGTTCCAGCGCAACCTGAAGGAGTACTGGGGCTACACCGGCGCGATCGACGGCGATGTCGGCGGCGGCACGGTCTCGGCGTTGCAGCGTCTGCTGGCCGCGTACTGGGGCTACGACAGCAGCATCGACGGGGTCGCGGGACCGGCGACGCAGGCCGCGTTCAAGAGGTTCGCCGACAACCGCAGCGGCGAGTGCTGACCGGCTGACGACCTGTGCCCGCCGCCTGCTCGGCAGCAGGCGGCGGGCACAGGCAGCAGGCGGCGGGCACGGGGCGTACGGCTCAGCGCTCCTTCGTCTCCTCCAGGACGGTGCGGCCCAGCAGCGCGTACCGCTCGGGGGACCGGCGCTTGAGGTACTGGGCGTAGCCGATGCCGGTCGCCGCGACCAGGGCCACCAGCCACGGGGTCGCCTTGAGGAGCGGGGAGTCGGATTCCGAGCCCGCCGCCACGCTCATGTTGGAGACCAGCAGGAGGACCACCGCCAGCATCGCGACACCGCCGAGCAGCGGGGCGGTGAACGTCCTGAACCAGTGGCGGCTCTCGGGATGGTTGCCGCGGAAGTACGCCAGCACCGCGAACGAGCACACCGCCTGTACGACCAGGATGGCCATCGTGCCGAGGATGGCGAGCAGGACGTACATCGCGTTGGCCGGGTCCTTGCTCGTGGCCCAGAACGCGAGGATCAGCAGCGCGCTCACCACGGTCTGCACCAGGCCCGCGATGTGCGGGGAGCCGTGCTTGGCGTGGGTGCGGCCGATGGTGTTCTTGAGCTTCGGCAGGACGCCCTCGCGGCCCAGCGCGTACATGTAGCGGCTGGCGCAGTTGTGGAAGGCCATGCCGCAGGCGAGCGAGCCGGTGATCATCAGCCACTGCATGAGGTCGACGGCCCAGTGGCCGACGTAGTGCTCGGTGGGGTTGAAGAAGAGGGCGAGCGGGTTCGCGGACGAGGCGACCTTCACGGCCTCCGTCTCGCCGTTGCCGATGATGGCCATCCAGGAGACGAAGACGTAGAAGACGCCGACGCCGAGGACCGAGATCATCGTCGCCTTGGGGATGATCTTCTTGGGGTCGCGGGACTCCTCGCCGTACATGGCCGTGGACTCGAAGCCGACCCAGGACCAGAAGGCGAAGAAGAGACCGAGACCGGCGGACGTCCCCTTGAAGGCGTTGACCGGGTTGACCGGGCCGAAGGTGAAGCCGTGCGGGCCGCCGCCGTGCAGGGCGACCGAGATCGCCATCGCCGCGAGGACGGTCACCTCGGTGCCCAGGAGCACGACGAGCAGCTTCTCCGCGACCGAGACGCCGAACCAGGTGCCCGTCGCGTTGACGGCGAGCATCACGATCGCGCAGGCCCACCACGGGACGTCAAGTCCCGTCTGGTCCTTGAGGGTTCCGGTGGCGAAGACCGAGAAGATGCCGATCAGCGCCGGCTCGAACACGACGTAGGCGAAGGTGGCGAGGAGGCCCGACGCGAGTCCCACGGTGCGGCCGAGGCCGTAGGAGATGAAGCCGTAGAAGGCGCCCGTCGAGGTGATGTGCTTGGCCATCGAGGTGAAGCCGACGGAAAAGATTGCCAGGACGACCATTGCGACGAGATAGCTCGCGGGGGCGCCTATGCCGTTGCCCGACGAGACCATGAAGGGCACGTTGCCGGTCATCGCGGTGATCGGGGCGGCGGTCGCGACGGCCATGAAGACCACGCCCAGCAGGCCGATGGCGTTGGGCTTGAGCCGGTGAACGGCGCCGTCCTCGCTTGTGTCCGCCGCGGGGGCGACTCCTTCGTCCACTGCCATCGGGATGGCTCCTCTCCTGCTGCTCGGGTGGTTCTACGGTGCGGAACTCTGTCTGCCGAATGAGTCGGGGAGAGGCTGCGGCGCGTTAAATGTTTGTCAACCAGACCTTTAGAAATCTGGGGAAACCTGGGGGCAACACGCGCCTCGTACGGTCGCCGCCATGAGCACGTACACCTCGGCCCTCGGCGGCCGGACCTACCGCTTCGGCTCCCTCGCGCGCCTGCTCGCCGCCGCGAGCCCCGAGCGCTCCGGCGACCGGCTGGCGGGGCTGGCGGCCGAGAGCGCCCAGGAGCGGGTGGCGGCGCGGTGGGCGCTGGCGGACGTACCGCTGACCGCCTTCCTCGCCGAACCGGTCGTCCCCTACGAGAGCGACGACGTGACCCGGCTGATCCTCGACACGCACGACACGGGCGCGTTCGCGGCGGTGGCCGGGCTGTCGGTGGGCGGGTTCCGGGAGTGGCTGCTGGCCGCGGACACGGCTGAACTGGCCGCCGTGGCAACCGGGTTGACGCCCGAGATGGTCGCGGCCGTGTCCAAGCTGATGGGCAACGCGGACCTCGTCGCCGTCGCGCGCAAGGTGCGGGTCGTCACCGCCTTCCGCTCGACGATCGGGCTGCCGGGGCGGCTCGCCACCCGGCTCCAGCCCAACCACCCCACCGACGATCCGGCGGGCGTGGCCGCGGCCCTTCTCGACGGGCTGCTGCTCGGCTCCGGCGACGCGGTGATCGGCATCAACCCGGCGACCGACAGCCCGAAGGCGGTACGGGACCTGCTGGAGCTGCTGGACGGAGTCATCCAGCGGTACGCGATCCCCACCCAGTCCTGCGTCCTGTCCCACGTCACGACCAGCATGGACCTGATGGCACGCGGGGCGCCCGTCGACCTCGTCTTCCAGTCCATCGCCGGCACCCAGGCGGCCAACGCGTCCTTCGGCGTCACGCTGGACCTCCTCGACGAGGCGTACGCGGCGGCCCGGGCGCTGGACCGGGGCACGGTCGGCTCGAACGTCATGTACTTCGAGACCGGCCAGGGCAGCGCCCTCTCCGCCGACGCGCACCACGGGGTGGACCAGCAGACGGTGGAGGCGCGCGCCTACGCGGTCGCCCGCCGCTACGACCCGCTGCTGGTGAACACGGTCGTCGGCTTCATCGGCCCGGAGTACCTCTACGACGGCCGGCAGATCCTCCGCGCCGCCCTGGAGGACCACTTCTGCGGCAAGGTGCTCGGCCTGCCCATGGGCCTGGACATCTGCTACACCAACCACGCCGACGCGGACGACGACGACATCGCCACCATGCTCACCATGCTCGGCGTGGCCGGCGCGTCCTTCGTGATCTGCACCCCGGGCGGCGACGACATCATGCTGAACTACCAATCCGCCTCCTACCACGACGCGTTGTACCTCCGCGAGGTCCTGGGGCTGCGCCCGGCACCGGAGTTCGAGGCCTGGCTCGACGCGATCGGCCTGCTGGGCGAGGACGGCGCGATCAGCGACGTCTCGGCCACGAGCCACCCGTTGACGGCGATCGGAAGGGAACTGGTGGCATGACGACCACTCAAGTGGAGCTACTGGGCGGCGAGTTGTGGCCGACGCTGCGCCGTCACACCCAGGCCAGGATCGGCCTGGGCCGGGCGGGCTCGGGCCTGCCGACGCACCACCGGCTGGAGTTGCAGGCCGCGCACGCGGCGGCGCGGGACGCGGTGCACTCGCCGTTCGCGCCGGACGTGGTGGCGGCGGCGCTGGGCGGCGAGCCGACGGTCCGGGTGCGCAGCGCGGCCCCCGACCGGCTCACCTACCTCCAACGCCCGGACCTGGGACGCCGGTTGGACCCCGCCGACCGGGCGCACCTGCCGGTGGGGGAGTGGGACGTGGTGTTCGTCGTGGCCGACGGCCTCTCCAGCCGGGCGGTGCACGAGCACGCGGCGGCGATGGTGCGGGCGACGACGGCACTGCTGCCGGCGTCCTGGCAGGTGGCACCGGTGATCCTCGCCGAACAGGCCCGGGTGGCCCTCGGCGACGACATCGCGTCGGCGATGCGCGCGACGATGGTCGTGGTCCTGGTCGGCGAACGCCCCGGCATGTCGGCGGCGGACTCCCTGGGCGCGTACCTGACCTACTGCCCGAAGCCAGGAGTGACGACGGACGCCGACCGGAACTGCCTGAGCAACATCCGCCCACCGCTGGGCCTGACGTACGAGGTGGCGGCGGGGAAATTGGCGGGGTTGATGGAGCGGGCGGTGGTGTCGGGGGCGACGGGAGTGGCCCTGAAGGACGAGTCGGACGCGCTCACCCCGCCGAAGGACGAGTCGGAGGCGCTGGTCTCACCGAAGCACGAGTCGGACGCGCTCACCTCACCGAAGGCAACGTGAGCCCCCAGGCCCCCTCCCGCACCACCCACGTCCGGGTCCGTACCGGACCCGCCACCACCGCGTCCGCCCGGTAGCGGAAATCCGCCCCGGACACGGTCACCGAGCGGCCCCGCGCGCACAGCGGGGTGGCCTCCGCGCCCACCGACACCGGTCGTACCTCGACCTGGGCCAGCCCGGCGGGTCCCGGTGTGACGGAGACCGCCTCCACCGGCTGGTCGAGGTCGACCAGGGTGACCCCGTCGACCTCGACCCGCAGCCGGGCCGGGCCGAACCGGGGCACACCGACGAGCGGTTCGCGCGGCGGGCGGGCCGGCACCAGCGTCCGTACCAGCGACTGGCAGGTCCGCAGCCACGACGCGTGCCCCGTACCGGCGGGCGAGGGCACCGCGGGCGAGGGCGGCGAGGGGATCCGCAGCGCGCCCAGCACCACCCCGTCGCTGTCGTCGACCAGCAGATCCATCCGCCGTACGATCCCGTCGAGCACCGCCCGTGCCGCCGCCACCGCGCCCGTCGGCACCCCCAGCGCCCCCGCCAGGGACAGCGCGCCGCCCACCGGCACCATCGACAGGGCGCATCCGGCCAGCTCCCGCTGCCGGTGCAACAGGGACACCGCCCGCATCAGCGCCCGGTCGTCGCCCACCAGCACCGGTCGCCGCGCGCCCCGCCGGGCCAGTGCCCGGGCGAACTCCTCGGGCCCCTCCGGCATGCACACCTTGGTCGCCGCACCCGCGCTGAGCACGTCTTTCGCGATGCGGACGGACTCTCCGTCGATGCGCCGGGCGACCGGATCGATCACGACCAGGAGCTGATCGGAGTGCGCGTCGGAAGTCGCGGAAGTCGCCACCTCGGTCCTGCCTCGCTTCCTCGGGTAGCATCTTTGTGCAAGAGCCCCTTGCGCTATTGCGCCAGGGGCTTCGTCTATTCCGGGGCATCCGGTCCGACGGGTAGCGACCGACGAGGGTCGCAGGCGTACGAGGCACATGCCGTGCCGGGTACGCCCCTGACCTTGGACATGCCCCGCCCGGAAGGGGTGTA
The DNA here is from genome assembly GCF_044768565.1 of Streptomyces sp. NPDC091280. Taxonomy (NCBI): domain Bacteria; kingdom Bacillati; phylum Actinomycetota; class Actinomycetes; order Kitasatosporales; family Streptomycetaceae; genus Streptomyces; species Streptomyces sp. NPDC091280. Next base: position 94,931 of record NZ_JBIVUZ010000003.1, on the reverse strand, counting down.
CGCGCGTGCCCGCACTTGTGCTGCTCGGTGCTCAGTGGGGTGACGAAGGCAAGGGAAAGGCGACGGACCTGCTAGGTGGGTCGGTCGACTACGTGGTGCGCTACCAGGGCGGCAACAACGCCGGCCACACGGTAGTCGTGGGCGATCAGAAGTACGCCCTTCACCTGCTCCCTTCCGGGATCCTCACACCGGAGTGCACTCCGGTCATCGGCAACGGTGTCGTCGTCGACCCGTCGGTCCTGTTCTCCGAGCTGAACGGGCTGAACGAGCGCGGCGTCGACACGTCCAAGCTCCTGATCAGCGGTAACGCTCACATCATCACGCCCTACAACGTGACGGTGGACAAGGTGACCGAGCGCTTCCTCGGCAAGCGGAAGATCGGGACGACGGGCCGCGGTATCGGACCCACCTACGCGGACAAGATCAACCGCGTCGGCATCCGGGTCCAGGACCTCTACGACGAGTCGATCCTGACGCAGAAGGTCGAGGCCTCCCTCGACATCAAGAACCAGATGCTCACCAAGCTCTACAACCGGCGCGCCATCGCCGTCGAGCAGGTCGTCGAGGAGCTGCTGTCCTACGCGGACCGCCTCAAGCCGTACGTCGCCGACACGGTCCTCGTCCTCAACCAGGCGCTGGACCAGGACAAGGTCGTCCTCTTCGAGGGCGGGCAGGGCACGCTCCTCGACATCGACCACGGGACGTATCCCTTCGTCACGTCCTCCAACCCCACGGCGGGCGGCGCGTGCACGGGCGCGGGCGTGGGCCCCACCAAGATCAGCCGGGTCATCGGCATCCTCAAGGCCTACACGACCCGGGTCGGCTCGGGCCCGTTCCCGACCGAGCTGTTCGACGCGGACGGCGACGCGCTGCGCCGGATCGGCGGCGAGCGGGGCGTCACCACCGGCCGTGACCGGCGCTGCGGTTGGTTCGACGCGGTCATCGCGCGTTACGCGACCCGCGTGAACGGCCTGACCGACTTCTTCCTCACCAAGCTCGACGTCCTCACCGGCTGGGAGCAGATCCCGGTCTGCGTGGCCTACGAGATCGACGGCAAGCGCGTCGAGGAACTCCCGTACTCGCAGACCGACTTCCACCACGCGAAGCCGATCTACGAGAACCTGCCCGGCTGGAGCGAGGACATCACGAAGGCCAAGACCTTCGCGGACCTCCCGAAGAACGCGCAGGCGTACGTGAAGGCGCTGGAGGAGATGTCGGGCGCCCCGATCTCCGCGATCGGTGTCGGCCCCGGCCGTACGGAGACGATCGAGATCAACTCGTTCATCTAGGACGGCGGTTGAGTCGCGGCGGTCGAGTCGCGGTGGTCGAGCGGGGCACTTGGGCCGGTCTTGGGAATCCTTGACCGGCCCTTGGGCTGTCCGTGGTTACGCCGGTAACGGGTGGGGGCCAGCATCTACGCGGGTAGCCCGCCGCGCCCCGCACGCCACGCCCGTCCTCTGTGCTCATCCAGGAGTCCTGAATGCCCCTCAATCCCATGAACCGCCGTGAGTTCGTGCAGAAGTCCGCCGTGACCGGCGCCGCCGTGGCCGTCGCGGGGACGGCGGCGGCGACCCCGGCCGAGGCCGCCGACCGGCACCGGCCGAAGCCCAAGCCGAAGACCTGGTCGTTCTCCATCCTCGGCACCACCGACCTGCACAGCCACGTCTTCAACTGGGACTACTACACCAACGCGGCCCCGGTGGACTCCAAGGGCAACACCTACGGCATCGCGCGCATCGCCACCCTGGTGAAGAACATCCGCGCGGAGAAGGGCGAGCACCGCGTCCTGCTGGTCGACGCCGGCGACATCATCCAGGGCACCTCCCTCGCCTCGTACTACGCGAGCGTCGACCCCATCACCGGCAAGAACGGCAAGCGCGGCCCCAAGCACCCCATGGCCATCGCCATGAACGAGATGCGCTACGACGCGGCGGCCCTCGGCAACCACGAGTTCAACTACGGCATCGAGGTCGTCCGCACCTTCGAGAAGCAGTGTCACTTCCCGCTGCTGGGCGCCAACGCGCTGGACGCCAAGACCCTGAAGCCCGCCTTCGAGCCGTACACCGTCAAGCACATCAAGGTGCCGGGCGCCCCGGACATCAAGGTCGGCATCCTCGGCCTCACCAACCCGGGCATCGCCCTGTGGGACAAGGACAACGTCTCCGGGAAGATGGCCTTCACGGGCCTGGTCGAGCAGGCGAAGAAGTACGTGCCCCGGCTGCGCGCGCTGGGCTGTGACGTCGTGTTCCTCACCGACCACTCGGGCCTCGACGGTACGACCTCCTGGGGCGACGAACTCCCCTACGTGGAGAACGCGTCGAACCTGGTCGCCGAGCAGGTGCCCGGCATCGACGCGATCCTCGTCGGCCACACCCACGTCGACGTGCCCACGTACACGGTGAAGAACGCCGAGACCGGCGACGACGTCCTCCTCTCCGAGCCGTACTGCTACGGCTACCGCCTCTCCGTCTTCGACTTCGAGCTCGAACTGGAGCGCGGCTGCTGGAAGATCACCTCCAAGACGGCCACGACCCTCAACAGCAACACGGTCGCCGAGGACCCGCGGATCACCGAACTCCTCACCGCCGACCACAACTTGGTGGTCAAGTACGTCAACACCGCGATCGGCACCTGCACCGAGGCGATGTCGACGGCGGAGGCCTGCTGGAAGGACGTGCCCGCGATCGACTTCATCCAGCAGGTCCAGATGGACGCGGTGAAGGCGGGCCTGTCGGCGGCCGACGCGGCGCTCCCGCTGATCTCGGTGGCCGCGTGCTTCAGCCGTACGGCCACGATCCCGGCCGGCGACGTGACGATCCGTGACGTGGCGGGCCTCTACGTCTACGAGAACACCCTGTACGGCAAGAAGCTCACCGGCGCCCAGGTCAAGGACTACCTGGAGTACGCGGCGAAGTACTACCACCAGGTCCCGGTGGGCACGGCCGTCGACACCGCCACCCTCACCAACGCCAACAGCTTCTGGGACTACATGTACGACATGGCGACGGGCGTCGACTACGAGATCGACATCGCGGCGGCCGAGGGCTCCCGCATCAAGAACCTGACGTACAACGGCACGGCGGTCGCCGACGACCAGGTCTTCGTCGTCGCCGTCAACAACTACCGCGCCAACGGCGGCTCCGGCTACCCGCACATCGCCGCGGCGGAGATCGCCTACAGCTCCACCAACCAGGTCCGCGACCTGATGGTCGCCTACGCGACGGCGAAGGGCACCATCGACCCGTCGACGTTCGCGGCCACCAACTGGAAGCTGACGCAGGGCGGGACGGCGGTCTTCTAGACCCCGGACATCTCTCGCACCACTGCCCGGGGACAACCGACCCCCGGGCAGTGGTGTATCCAGCGAGCATGAGGAATCGGATGATCGAGCCCCGTGAGGCACGTGTCGCGCTGATGCTGGAGTCCGCGCTGAGTGCGACGGCCGTGGTGTGGTGGATGTATCTGCTGTGGCCCTCGCGGAACTCCGCCTACACGCGGCCGGACTTCGTGGTGGTTCTCGCGGTGGCGGGGTCTCTCGCCGTGACCTGGGCGCTCCGGGGCGGCGGGCGGCGTCTGAACACGGCGAACCTGGTGTTGACCGCCGTACGCGGGGTCGCGGTGCTGACGCTGTCCCTGTGGATCCTTCAGGACTTCTAGCGCGCCTTCGCGCCCGCGGTCCGGTGCAGTGCCGACATCAATGTTCAAGGATGTGAATATCAGCCCAACCCGTTGACCCGGACTGATCGGCTCCGTATGGTCTCCACGCATGTGATGGCAAGTCACGTACGTGAACAGGGGTACGACAACGATGTCTGCGATGTCTGTGGTGTCCGAGGTCGAGCAGAGGGCGGTCGGCAAGTTCCTGCGCCGCATGATGCCTCTCCTCGTCCTCATGCTGCTGGTCAACAACCTGGACCGGACGAACGTCGGGTTCATCCAGGACGAGCTGAAGGCCGACATCGGCGTCAGCGCCACCGCCTACGGCCTGGGAGCCGGCCTCTTCTTCATCGGGTACGCGCTGTTCGAGGTACCCAGCAACATGCTGCTCGAACGCTTCGGCGCCCGCGTCTGGCTCACCCGGATCATGATCACCTGGGGCCTGGTGATCGTCGCGATGAGCTTCATCCACAGCGTGCCGGTCTTCTACGCCCTGCGCTTCCTGCTCGGCGTCGCCGAGGCGGGCTTCTTCCCCGGCGCGATGCTCTACATGACCCAGTGGCTGCCCGACGCCAGCCGCGGCCGGGCCACGGCGATCTTCCTCGGCGGTTCGGCGGCGGCCGGGATCGTCACCGGCCCGATCACCGGAGCCCTGCTGGAACTGCACGGCCTCGGCGGATTCGCGGGCTGGCGCTGGATGTTCGTGCTGGAGGGCACCTTCTCCATCGCCGTCGGCATCGCCGCGGGCTTCTTCCTGGTCTCCCGCATCGAGGACGCGCGCTGGCTGTCGACGGAGGAGCAGCAGGCGCTGCGTTCGGCGGTCACGGAGGACGAGCAGGTGCGCAGCAGGGCGCCCAAGGTCTCCCGGCTGCGCCTGATGATCCACCCCCAAGTCGCCCTGCTCACCGGCGCGTTCTTCGCGATGACGCTCACCGGGTACGCGATCACGTTCTGGCTGCCGAGCCTGATCGAGGAGATCGGCGGGCTGTCGTCCTTCCAGGTCGGGCTGCTCTCCGCGATACCGGCCGTCTGCTCGATGATCGCGATGTACTCGATGAGCCACTTCACCGACCGGGCCGAGGACCGCCGCCCCTACCTGGCGATCACGCTGGTCCTCTCCGCGATCGGCACGTATCTCGCGACCCTCGGCAGCCCCTGGTTCGGGCTGGTCGCCATCACGCTCGCGGGCGTCGGCTCCAAGTGCGCGGCGACCCTGTTCTGGCCGATGGCCCAGGCGGGCCTGGACCTGCGGATCGCGGCGCCGGGCCTCGCGCTGGTGAACTCCATCGGCAACCTCGGCGGCTTCGTCTCGCCGTTCCTCTTCGGGTACCTCAAGGACACCACCGGCTCGACGAACGGCGGCCTCTACACCCTCACCGCGGCGTCCCTCCTCGCGGTGATCGCCGCCCGCTACATCCGCGGCGCCCGCGCCGACACCCAGCCCACGGACACGGCCCCGACCCCGACTCCGGCCCCGAGCCCGGACGGGGACGCCCAACGCCCGGTGGTGTCCTAGGAGTTGCCAGTCAGTCCGGGAGGACCGCCTCCGGGCCTCCCGGAGGTCGGCACCCGGCGACGCTACCCGTCCGCCGCGGAGGAGTCCTGGCTCCGCCGGGTCTTCCGCTTCGCGTCCGCGCGTACGAGTTCGCCGGCGGCCAGGGTCACGACGGCGACCGCCCGCACCCAGCGGGGGCCGCCGTTGGACGCCCACCACACGCAGGCGCACCCGGCGAGGACGATGACGACGAGGAGGGACAGGGCGACGAGCAGGACCATGGGGGGCTCCTCTTGGAACTTCAGAATCGTCGGGGCTCAGAGCCTGTGCGCGGATCTTCGCACAGCGGTGCGCCAGTTGGGAGACTTCCGTCCGGGTAGGTGGCCCAAATCCACCTGAGTCAGGCCCTGTTATGGAAGACCGTCGCCTTGAGGCTCAAGTAAGGCTCAGATGATCGGGAACTTCGTTGACGCCCCTGTGAAGGTGTCGCATGATCGACGCGGGTTCAGTTGAATTGACCGTCAGTTGAACCCCTTGGCGGGGGGCGTGCGCATATCCATAGGGGATGTTTGCAATTTCCCCCGTCTCCGTTTCCGTACTCGGAATCGGAACTCATAAGAGGGGGAATGCAGGTAATGCGTTCAGTCATGCGCAAAAGTTCCATCGCGGCTGCGGGCGCGGGTCTCGCCGTGATCACGTTGGTGGGGGTGCCCGGCACGGCCGTCGCCGGTGGCGTGCAGCCTCCGGGGCCCACCACCACCGCCGAGAACTACGTGGCCTACCTGGAGGGCAGGGCAAAGGCGGGGGACGCCGAGGCGAGCGGCATATCCAAGCAGTTCCAGGCGCTCTCCATCGAGAACCAGTTCAGATTCCTCACGCTGATCGGCAACTCGAAGACGACCCAGGCCTACGCCCAGACGGTGAGCGAGGTGGGCGACGAGGCCTCCGACACGCCTCCCGCCCCGGGATCGTCCACGCAGCTGCTCGGAGCCGGGCACGAGGTCGAGACCGTGACCGAGACCGGGGAGGTCGCGCCGCAGGCGCAGGGTGCCGCCAAGTCGGCCAAGTCTGCTGCGGCAGCCGCGGCGTCCTACAAGGACATGTGGGCCTCGTACACGGTGTACGACAAGATCTTCGGAATCAAGGTCACCAAGGTCAGTGTCCGGACGAACTATCAGGTCAAGGGCAAGGACACGACCAAGGTCTATCCGGGCAGCGCCTCCCACTACAACTACGTCCCGGCCGCGTCGTTCTCCAACTCGCCGGTGAAGGAGTGGATCTCCTCCGCCGACAACGCGCAGACGGAGACCACTTGGACGGCCACCTGGACGGGCGGTCTCGGCTCCTGGTCCGCGCGTGAGCGGGTGTGGGCCGACTACGGCGGCTTCGTCGGCGGATACCTGAAGTAGCCCCGTGCTCCGCCGGGGCTGGTTCCGCAACTCCCCGCCGTGATCTGGGGGTTCTCTCTACGGCCCGCCTCGTGTATCGTTTTTCGATAACATCGTTCATCGATATGCGAGGCGGATGTCGTGGTGCAGGACCAGAAGCTGCTCGAACCCATCGCCACCGTGGCCTCCGTGGCCCTGCGTCTCGTCATGGCCTTGACCGTCGCCGCGTTCGTCCTCTCCACCGTCCATGGCTGGGGCGGCCACGATGTCTGCGTCACGGACTGGAACTCCAACAGCTCCTACGCGCCACGGGGCTTCACCGCCGAGTCGGGTGCCCGTGTCGGTTCCATCCCGCGGTACTGCGCCGAAAACGCCACGGCGGCGCAGAACACCCTGGCCATGCTCGGCCCGCTCACCTCCCTCGCCGTGAACCTCGGAGGCCTCTTCCTCCTCAACCTGCTGTTGCGCGGCGCCGCGCGCGAGGGGGTGCACACGCCGCAGACCGCCGGCCGGCTGCGGCTGCTGGGGTGGTGGCTCCTCGTGGGCAGCGTGCTGGCGGCGACCGTGGCCGCCCTCGCGCGCACGGCGCTGTTGGCGTCGCTCGCCCGGGACGCCGACCTCACGGCGCTCTCCTGGCTCCAGGCGTGGCACGCGCCATGGTTGGCCATCCTGGTCGCCCTCGGCCTGCTCGCCTTCTCCCGGATCACCCGCGCCGGTTCGAAAATGCGCGAAGACCTTGAGGGGCTCGTCTGATGGCCCCGGAAGAAGGAGACGGCCACGCTGTTGTCGTGCACCTCGACACGTTGCTGCGCCGTCGTGAAATGACGCTGGCCGAACTGGCCCTGCGTGTGGGCGTCACCAATGTGAACTTGTCCGTCCTCAAGAACGGCCGCGCGAAAGCGATCCGCTTCAGCACGCTCACCCGCATCTGTGAAGTCCTGGAATGTCAGCCCGGCGACATCCTCACGGTGCGGACATCTCTGTCTGACGAAGGAGAACGTTGATGTACGGAACAATGGATACCGGCTCGAAGGTCGCCATCTTCCTGGTGGTGTTTCTGATCGTTGCCGGAATATCTGTCGGAATCGTCCGGTTCAGGAAGTCCGGTAAGGCCACGAAGAACTCGGCCAACGGCGAATGACGTAACGGCACTCCGGCGAAGCCCGTCGGTCGGCCTCTGCCAGTCCCGTATTTCCGCCGCCCAGTGGTTGCACATCCTCGATCACGGCGGATCCCTCCAACGCCTTCGCGCCGGGGTCTAGGAAGGTGCTCGGTCCAGAGCGGCGATCACCGCCTCAGACACCATCACTCCCGCCTCCTGGATCCGCTGACGCATGTCCCCTTCGTACAGCCAGGCGCAGGCCTCGATGGCTGGGTGGAGTTCGGCGAGGATCAACGCTGCACGTTTCGGTACGTGGTCTGCTGCCCTCCATGCCGTCCCGCAGCAGTCGATCTCCTCCTCCAGCGTGAGGAGCGCTTGCTCATCGAAGCCCTCGTTCATACGCAGTGGCATCACGAAGCGATCCGCCGCCTCTTCCAGACGGCTGATCAGATCTGTCGCCATGTGCGTCTCCGTATGGAACTTCAGACGGCAGCCGCGACGAACACGGCCCAGGCTTCGCCGGAGACGGTGAGGGTGGGGCCGTCGGGGTTCTTGGAGTCACGGATGTGGAGGGCGGTGGGGCAGGTGGCGACTTCGAGGCATTCGCCGCCGCTGTCGTTGCTGTAACTCGACTTGATCCACCGCAGGTTGCTGGTCATGCGCGCTCTTCTCCTGCCAACTTCCGGATGAGGCTCAGGGAGTCGTCCGGGCTCAGAGCCTGCGTACGGATCTTCGCATAGCGGTGCGAGAGTTGGGCCACCTTGGCGGGATCACTGATCAGGATGCTCTCGTCCTCGATCTCCAGGTAGACGACGTGGCGATGCTCCTTCGTCTCAACGATGACCATGTCGCCGCGAGTTCCCGCGTGTCCGCCGCGCAATGCCCTTTCCATCGGCACCACTTGGACACTGACATTGTCCCGTTCTGCATCCTCCGCGAGCGAGCGCAGCTGTCCGCGGTGGACGTCCCAATTCGCCAACGGCCGCCTCAACACCGACTCGTCGAGGATCAGCTCGATCATGGCCGTCGGATCGCGGTCGAAGAGTTTCCGGCGGGTCACGCGAGCCTCGACCAGCTCCTCCACCTTGGTGTCGGGGAGTTTGGGGAAACCGCCGCCGATCAAGGCCCGGGCGTAGTCCTCGGTCTGGAAGAGGCCGCCAACCACGTACGTCTGATACGACGACAACGTCACCGCCTCCGCCTCCATCAGCGCGAAGTTCTTGAACTGCGGCGGGTACTTGTCGAGCAGGACGTACGTGCGGGCCTCCTCGAAGATCTGCATCCCGCCCCCGATCGCCTCCTCCAGCTTGACGAGCATCTCGTCGCTCGCGGGCTGCGCGCATGTCTCCATCGCGCTGATCGCGGACCCGGTGTAACCGGTGATCTTGCCCAACTCCACCTGCGTGAGGCCCTGTTGCTCACGCAGCGCCTTCGCGAGGAGAGCGACAAGGCGCGCTACACCGCTCGCCTCCGACTTGTTCTCCGCCCGCGCCATCACGGTCACCCCCGAACTCAACCGAACTCAACCGGTCACCAACACCTCACGCCCGCATCCGACCGTCGCGGACGGTCGACGCAGAGTCATGGAAAAAGGTAGCCGTGCCTGCGGAAACTGTCGGCATGGATACGCGAAGTGACCTGAAATGGATCCCCGTGACCGGCATCCAACTCCGCAAGGCGGGGGTCCAGTTCGACGCGGTGCGGGTGGACGGTGACGAGGGCAGAGAACTCGCGGACCGGCTGGCCCGGATGACGGGAGGGGTGCCGGGGCCGGTCGTGGAGGAGGCGACCGGGAACCGGCCGGTCTACTTCCTCGTCCCGCCCGGCAGCACCTCGCACCGCCCCTGGCCACCCGGAGTGACTCGCCTCACCGCCGGCCCGAACCGCGTCTCGTACATCCCGGTCCCGGCCATCAACGGTCAGACGTGGCCGTTGAGTTGGCGCTACCGCCCGACGTCACCGGACCACTTCGTCCATACGCTCCTGCTGCGTACGGCCCTTCAGTCCCGGACGGAGGGAGTGGGATGACCGCGTTGCTGCTCGACAGGTCCGAGGCGGTATACCGCCGGTATACTGTGCTCATGGCTGACACCACGATCAAGGTCGACCCCGCAGTCCGCGACCGTCTCCAGGAACTCGCCCGGGAGCGTGGAATCAGCATGCGGGACTTCGTCGCGGAGCTGGCCGGGGCCACTCCCACCAAGGGCGAACTGCGCAAGCGGTACGAGGAGACCAGGGCGTATGTGGAGGAGCACTTCCTCGGCAGGCCCTACACCGAAGAGGACGAGAAGGCCGGCGAGGAGCTGTGGGCCGACCTCGAAGCCGGGCGGATCGGGGAGGTCCAGTGACGGGGGAGGAGCGGTACCCGCTGCCGCGTGCCGTCATCTTCGACGACACCGCCGCGCTGGCGCTCGGTGCGGGCAACATCATGGCCTCCCGGCTCGTCGTCGAGGCCGAGAAGGATCCCGCTCTGCGCGTCTACGTCCCGGCGCTCAGCCTGGCCGCCGCCGAACGGGAACGGGCGGGCGTCGCCGAACATGTCGGCGCGTTGCCGTCCGTGGCCGTCGAGGGGCTCGACCTCGCGGCGGCCACGGCCGTGGGCAAGTGCCTGCGGGTCGCCGGTGGCGTGGATCCCGATGCCGGCGGCGACAAGGGTGAAGTCGACTGGAGCGGTGCCCATGTGCTGCATCTCGCCCTGCCCACCGTCGAGTGGCCGCGCGGCCGGCCCGTCCTGACCAGGACGCCGATCCGGTATCGCGGTACCGGCATCCGCACGATCCGCATCGTCGAGCAGAACTGATCGCGAGGGCGAAGGTGATGGAGGGGCCTCCTCGCCGGGACGGCCCCTTTGTCCGGGCATATCCTGAAGTGGTCCACCCCGCGCACGCCGACCAGGAGAAGGTGACTGCGATGCGCATGATGCTGAAGGCATGCATGGACACCGAGAAGGGGAACGAGGCCATCCGCAACGGGACCCTGGGGAAGCTCATGGAAGAGTCCCTGGAGCAGATCAAGCCCGAGGCGGCCTACTTCACCGCGGAAGGCGGCAAGCGCACCGCGTTCCTGTTCTTCGACCTCAAGGACGCCTCCGACATTCCGTCGATCAGTGAGCCGTTCTTCCTCAACCTGGGTGCCGAACTCACCTGGGCCCCGGTGATGAACGCCGAGGACGTCGCGAGCGGTCTCGCCAAGATCCGTTAGTCCACCGGTCCGCTAGCTGAACACGATCATCGAGCCCTGGGCCAGGCTGCGCGTCGCCGCCGCGTGCAGCCCCAGCCAGACGTGCCGCTCGCGCGCGAACGGGCTGGGGTCGTAGGGCGCGGCGACGGCCGGTTCCTCCAACTCCGTGGGCGCGGTCGGGGGCTGCGGCGGCGTGGGTGGGTTCGCGGGGTCGATGCCGATCGTGGGGGCGACGAACTCCAGCTCGCGGAGAAGGGTCTGGGACGAGCCCAACGGGCCGCCTCCGGCGAGGAGTTCGTCGTTGGCGAGGGGGTGCGGGAAGTCGACCGGGACGTAGGCGCCCGCGTGGTCGTAGTGCCAGACGAGGTGGGACTGCTGGGCCGTGTTCTCGAACATCTCCAGGAGCTGTTCGTAGTCGCCGCCCAGGTCGTCCACCGGGGTCACCGGGAGCCCGCAGACCTGGAGGAGGTAGGCCCGGCGCAGGAAGTGCAGCGCGTCGTAGTCGAATCCGGCCACCGGGGCGACCTCGCCGGACAGTCCCGGCATGTACTGGTACACCGGCACCGGAGGGAGCCCGGCCTCGGCCAGCAGCGAGTTGTAGAGCGCGAGTTCGTCGGCGAACGGGTTGTCCGGGGTGTGGCACAACACGTCGACGAGCGGGACCAGCCACAGGTCACAGGCCAAAGAGGGCTCCTAGTGGTCAAGTAAGAGTAGAGGGAAGAGTAGTCGGTGCGGCCCGGGTCAGCTCCCCTCGTGCAGGTCCCATACCCACACGCCGTCCACCCACTTACCGGGTTTGCCGACCAGTTCCGTCACGGCCGTGCGCAGCTTGTCGTCGTGGGGCTGCGGGGCGACCACGAGGGCGCCCGCGTGCCAGTACGCGAAGTCCGCCTTCGCCTGCGCCTGCCAGTTCTTGCCGATGGTGGGGAGGACACCCGTGTAGCGGACGTCCCGCAGCATGTTGGAGGTGTAGCGGGGCGCGGCGCCGTAGATGCCGATGCGGTCGGTGCCGAAGGGGCCGTTGAAGTAGCCGCCCGGCATGTTGAAGCCGAGGTGGGCGGCCGTCTGCCAGTGCAGGGGCTCCGCCGCGCCGGGGTCGGGGAGCGGGATGGGGACCAGGGACTCGCCGGCGCGGACGTACGACTTGTAGGTGCCGTCGGTGAAGAAGGCCGGTACCGCGGCCCGGTCGACCGCCTTCAGCGGTGCGGGGACGAGGGGCAGCAGCGCCAGGGAGACGGCGAGCAGGCCCACGTACTGCGTGCCCAACTCCCGTGTCGCGGCGAGCCGTTCGACCGCGAGCGCGACCAGCATGCCGAGCGCGGGGGCGCAGATCATCGCCACCCGGCCCTCGATCACCGACTCGAAGAGCGGTTGGTGGGCGAGCAGCGCCCAGGGGCCGGGGTAGATCGCGTCCGTGAGCGGGATGCGGATCTTGGGGCCCATGGAGAGGACCGCGGCGGCGACGGCCGTGAAGGCGAGCGCCTTGACCAGGGCGTGTTCCCACAGCCGTACGACGATGGCGAAGGCGAGGGCGACCAGCGGCCAGCCGTAGAAGGCGTTCTGTTCGGTGGGGTTGAGGGAGAGCGAGTTGGCGCGGACCTCGTTGCCCGCCATCAGGGAGCGTTCGGCGAAGGAGAGGAGCGCGAGGGGGCTGTTGCCCGCGTTGTCGCCGTGCAGGACGCTCTTGTAGCTCTGCGGGCCGGCGAACTGGTACCAGAGGGGGATCAGGATGATCGGCGCGCAGATCCCCGCCGCGATGCCCAGGCCCTTCAGGAGCGGGCGCCACGCCGCCTTGACGGCCTGCCTGTCGAGGACGCCGTAGGACGCGGCGAACAGGACCATGCCGAGGGAGGCGAGGAGCAGGGGTTCCTCGCCGAGGAAGATCTGGTAGGCCGCCATCAGGCCGAGCACGACGCCGTCGCGGACCACCCGCGTGCCCGCGCACAGGCGCAGGGCGCGGTCGATGATCAGCGGGATCATGAAGAGGATGACGAAGTTCGGGTGCGCGTTGGCGTGGCTGACCATCGGCGGGGCGAAGGCCGCCAGCGAGGCGCCGACGAAGGCCGCGGCCCGCTGGCGTACGACGCGCTTCACGATCAGCCAGTACCAGGCGGCGGCCGTGGCCGCGAGGCCCAGCGCCATGCAGACGCTCAGGGAGACCGCCGGACCGGCCAGCAGGGTCAGCGGCGCGAAGGGGACGGACAGGCCGAGCATGACCGTGTTGGCCATGAGGTTCACGCCGTCGGGGAAGCCCTGGAGGTCGGAGAAGAACGGGTTGTGGAGGTGGGCCACGTTGTCGGCGGTGACCGCGAAGAACCACTCCCACTGGTTCTGGTCCTGGAGCGAGTCCTCCAGATAGCGGTGGCTCGGGTCGAAGAAGCGGCCCGAGTAGAGGGCGACCGACATGAGGAGGAAGAGGACGGTGACCAGGACGTCGACCGGGCGCAGGGAACGGGCGCGCAGGCGGGCGAGTTCGGCGAGGACCCGGACGTAGTCCAGGGGCCGCACCTTGGACCCGGACTGGTGGGACCAGCGCACCGGGACCTCGGCGACGTCCCAGTCGGCGCGCCGGAAGTGCTGGAGGACCTCGACGTCGATGCCCCAGCCGTTGATCCGGGAGGCGGCGAAGGCCTCGCGGGCGCGGTCGCCGTCGAAGAGCTTGAAGCCGCACTGGGTGTCGCGTATGCCGGGCACGGCGGCCTTGCGTATCAGGAAGTTGCCCGCGCGGCCCAGGAGTTCACGGACCGGGTGCTGGTGGCTCTCGATGGTCGCGCCGGGTGTGGCCCGGGAGCCGATCGCCGCCGCGCTGCCCTCGCCGAGTTCCTTGTCGAGCTTCTCCAACTCCTCGATGGGCGTGGCGAGATCGGCGTCGGTGACCAGGACCCGGCGCCCGCGCGAGGCGGCCACGCCCAGGCGCAGGGCGTGGCCCTTGCCGCGGTTGCGGGGGCTGGTGACCAACTGCACCCGCGGATCGGTGCGGGAGGTGACGACCTCGCGGGTGCCGTCGTCGGAGCCGTCGTCGGCGACGACGATCTCCCACGCGCCGAAGCGGCTCTCGTTGTCGCTGAGATACGTGGTGATCGCGTCGAGCGTCGGCCCGAGCCGCCGTTCCTCGTTGTAGGCGGGCACGACGACACTGAGGTCCACGACGACGACACTGGGGTCCACGGCCGGAGCGGCCCTTTCCGGTCCGGTCACCGGGCGGCCAGCCGCTCGATGAGGGCGAGGGAGTGCGTGTTGTACGCCTGGACGATCGCGCGCGCGCCCGGGGTGTCGCGGCACGCCAGGGCGTCGACGAGTTCGGTGTGCCGGGCCCACAACTGCCCGCGCAGATCGGTCAGTCGGCGCAGATGCTGCACCGTGCACACCCAGGACTGCACGCGCACACGGTGCAGGAAGTCGCCGAGGTAGGGGTTGCCGAACATGGTGCTCAGCTCGCGCCAGTACCGCAGGTCGTAGCCGATCAGCACGGTGAGGTCACCGGCCTCGGCGGCGCGCTGCGCCTCCTCGCCGCGGCGGCGGACCCCGGCGAGCGCGGCGACGGTGCGCGGGTCGTCGGTGCGGTCGAAGACGGGGTGGCCGCCGGCCAGCGCCAGGAACATGCCCTCGGTGACCAGCGCGCGGGCCTCGATCATGCCGCGGTGGTCGGCCACCGAGTACTCGTGGACGCGGAAGCCCCGGTGCTGGTCGGCCTCCAGCAGGCCCTGCGCGGAGAGATCGACGAGGGCTTCCCGGACGGGGGTGGCGGAGACGCCGTACTGCTCGGCGATCTCCTTCACCGTGAACTCCTGGCCGGGCTGGAGCCGTCCGGCCAGGACCTCGTCGCGAAGCGCGTCGGCGATCTGCTGCCGCAGGGTGCTGCGGGTCACGGCGCCGTTGCCGCTGCTTCCGGGCATCGTCGGAGCGTCTCCCTCGTCGCGTTCGATGGCGTACTCGTATATCTCTACGAGCACGTCACCTTACGCGTTCGGGTTCCCGCCCTGCCCGTATCCGGGCACCAGGGAGACGGACCCGCCCATTCCGGGTGCTACGAGGTGAATTCGTCGGCCACGGACAGGGCCGTGTCCAGCGCGGCGAGGCCCTCCTTCAGTTCGGCCTCGCTCACGTTGAGCGGCGGGACGACATGGGTGCGGTTCATGTTGACGAACGGCCACAGCCCCTGCTGCTTCGCGGCGGCCCCGAACGCGGCCATCGCCGCGTTCGCCTCACCGGCCGCGTTGTACGGCACCAGCGGCTCGCGCGTCTCCCGGTCCTTGACCAGGTCCAGCGCCCAGAACATGCCGACCCCGCGCACCTCGCCGACGCTCGGGTGCCGCTCGGCCAGCGCCCGCAGGGCCGGCTCGACGACGGTCCTGCCGAGGTGCTTCGCGTTCTCCACGACCCCCTCCTCGGCCATGACGTTCATGGTCGCCACGGCGGCGGCACAGGCCAGCGGGTGCCCGGAGTACGTCAGCCCGCCCGGGTAGGCCCGCTTGCCGAAGGTCTCCGCGACGGCGCCGGAGATGGCGACCCCGCCGAGCGGCACGTATCCGCTGTTCACGCCCTTGGCGAAGGTCATCAGATCCGGTACGACGTCGAACAGGTCGGCCGCGAACCACTCACCGGTCCGCCCGAAACCGGCCATCACCTCGTCCAGGACGAAGACGATCCCGTACTTGTCGCAGATCTCACGGACCCCGGCGAGATAGCCCGGGGGCGGCACCATGATCCCGGCGGTCCCCGGAACGGTCTCCAGCACGATCGCTGCGACGGTCGCCGGCCCCTCGAAGACGATCGTCGTCTCCAGGTGCTCCAGCGCCCGCGCGCACTCCTGCTCCTCGGTCTCCGCGTAGAAACGGGACCGGTACAGGAAGGGCGCCCAGAAGTGCACGACCCCGGCGGAGGCGCTGTCGCTGGCCCAGCGGCGCGGGTCCCCGGTGAGGTTGATCGCCTGCTGCGTACCGCCGTGGTACGAGCGGTAGGCGGAGAGCACCTTCGGCCGCCCGGTGTGCAGCCGGGCCATGCGCGTCGCGTGCTCGATCGCGTCCGCGCCGCCGTTGGTGAAGAAGATCTTGTCCAGGTCCCCGGGTGTCCGCTCGGCGATCAGCCGGGCCGCCTCCGAGCGGGCCTCGATCGCGAACGCGGGCGCGAACGTCGTCATCGTCGCGGCCTGCTCCTGGATCGCGGCGACGACCTTCGGGTGCTGGTAGCCGATGTTCGTGTAGACGAGCCCACTGGTGAAGTCCAGGTAGCGCCGGCCGTCGTAGTCCCAGAAGTACGACCCCTCCGCGCCGGCCACGGCGAGCGGGTCGATGAGCTCCTGCGCGGACCAGGAGTGGAACACATGCGCACGGTCCGCGGCCTTCACGGCGGCACCGGCCTGGGGATTGGGCTGAGGGGTCATGGCGCCGAGCCTAAATGTCCGCGATACGGAAAGGTATCGGCGTCCTGTCTGCGGGACGGGGCGAGACGCGACAGTGTGTCGACATCGTCCGGACCCGGCGCTTGTCGGGTCGGTCTTTCTGCTCGATGCTGAACTCCAGGTGGCCGTTGTGCACCCGGCCTGTCGCCGTATCGCTGGTTGCGCGCTGGCAGCGCCCGCCTGACGCAGTTCTGGAACGCACGGACACGACGGGGGGTGGCAGTTGCCGCTCACAGATCCTGCTCTTCAGCGCCGGAAGCTCCGCGACCGGCTGCGCAGGCTACGGGAGGCTGCGGGTTTCACACAGCGGCAGGTGGCGGACGAGATGGAGTGGTCCCTCTCGAAGATCATTCGCATCGAGACGGGGACGGTCGGCATCTCGATCACCGATCTGAGGGCGCTGATCGGCTACTACGGAGTCAGTGACCCGGCGGAGTCGAACACGCTGATCGGCATGGCGCGTGCCGCCAAGGAACGGCCGTGGTGGGACCGCTACCGGGGGAAGGCGGACCCGGCTTTCCTGCTGTCCCTGGGGTACGAAAACTCCGCCTCGATCATGCGCAGCTTCGAACCCTCGCTCGTCCCGGGGCTGTTGCAGACCGAGGAGTACACCCGGGAAGTGCTGAGGGTGGCGGGGGTGCTCGAAGCGGAGGCGCTTGTGGAGTTACGTCTGGAGCGGCAGGAGCGTCTGCTGCGGCCGGACGGCCCGGAGATGCACTTCATCATCGACGAGAGCGCGATCACGCGGGCGGTTGCGAGCGCCTCCGTGATGCGCCGCCAGATCAGACGCCTCAAGACAATCGTCGATCACCCCAAGATCACCCTCAGAGTCCTGCCCTTCGCATCCGGCCTGTACAAGCATTACAAGACGCCCTACGTGCTCTACGAGTTCGAGGATCCCGAAGAGGACTTCGTCCTCTACCTGGAGCAGAACACCCAGGCGGTCATCCGTGAGGGACAGGGCTGGGCCGACTCGGACGCTCCCGCCCGCTATCTGGAGTCGTTCTTCGGTATTGAGCAGCTCGCCAAGAGAGACGCGGCCGAGGGACTGCTGGATCTCGCCCTCTCACGGCATTCAGAGCCGGCGGCAAAGAGTTCCGATCACGCCAAGGACTCCCGGGCCGAAGCGGTTGTACCCGCTCCGGCCGCATCGACGGAGAACACCCATCCGG
Organism: Streptomyces sp. NPDC091280; assembly: GCF_044768565.1. Lineage (NCBI taxonomy): Bacteria > Bacillati > Actinomycetota > Actinomycetes > Kitasatosporales > Streptomycetaceae > Streptomyces > Streptomyces sp. NPDC091280. The sequence continues at coordinate 77,536 of NZ_JBIVUZ010000003.1, read as the reverse complement.
ATCAGACCGACGGGAACGCCTCGCCGGACACTCTCGAAACTCCCTGAGCGGAAGCCGAGGCGACGGTGCTCACGAAGTCCGTCCAGCTGCCCTGGGAAAACCTCAGGAGAAAAGCGCTGCTGTTCTTGGAGTCACGCACCAGAACATCCTTTCCGAGGGCGACCTCGACGCAATTCCCAGTATCGCTGGCACTGCTTTTGCGGAACAGTGCTGGCGGTACGGCAGGCTGGTTCATCGAGATCTCCGGCGCATTGATCTGGGCATGACGGGCGGCCCCTGAATCGTGAGCCGAGAGCGGCATCATAGGTATCACACCAGGTTTTGGATGTCATCTGGCGTGGCCAGGGCCTCCTCGGCATAGCTCGTTCCGCCTGCCGCCGGGTGGCATCCGGCTCAACGGCCATCCGCCAACTGGCTCTTTGCATATGCTCGGCTGCATGGGTAGCTCTGCGTGCTTGCAGCCGCGCACGGTGAACCCCGTATCCTGGCGTAGCGCGTCACAGCTTTTGGAAAATGGGCGATCTGACACTTGGCAGATCGCTTCCGGGCTCGGATACTGAGAGCAAGAGGTATCCGTTGTCCCGTGTTGGCGGACAGCGAGCGGTTCGCAGCGGCTACTGCGGGCCGGTGAGTGAATCGTCCTGATGATCCTGTTTTGCTGGAGTTGTCGGGGCGATTCGCTCCTCCTTTTTCGTTGAATGCGCCCCCTGCCGCCCTGGCGAAACAGAAGACCGTCATGTGAAAATTGCATTGCCAGGGCGTTGCGCTTCTTTCGATCGAATGGGCGCTTCCCTTTGTCCCCTGCTGAATCAATTCGCGGGGAAGGGGGTGAAACACATGTATGGAGTGCTGGGCAAAGTCGTCACCGAAGCCATGCAGAGCTGGTCCAAGACCGCGCGCCTGTGCCTGCTGGTAGTCGTGATAGCCGTCGCGGCGGCAGTGGCGTTCCGGCTTCAGGGGTGAGTCTCTGCCCGTTTTCACGAGCCGACGGATACCTCTTTCGTCCGTGGCCGAGCCAGTTGACAGCACGCTGCTTCCCGGCAGTGTGCTGTCGGCTGTTGCAGACCTCCTGCTGCTGCCGAGTCCGGCTCCGCCGTTACGGAACCGTAGACACCGCCCCGGCCGTCTCGTCGATTCGCCGCACTATTCTCGGTCTGTCGCGGAGCGCCGGGGACAGGACCGAGGCCGGGGGCGTGACCGGGGATTTCAGGGGAGGCGGCGCGGTCGTGGAGAAACTGGGGGCGGCCGATCCGCAGCGGATCGGGGCGTATCGGCTGCTGGGGCGGCTCGGGGCCGGTGGCATGGGGCATGTGTATCTGGCCCGGTCGGACCGGGGGCGGACGGTCGCCGTCAAGCTGGTGCGGGAGGACCTGGCCGCGCAGGAGGAGTTCCGCGCCCGCTTCCGGCAGGAGGTGCAGGCCGCACGGCAGGTCGGCGGGTACTGGACCGCGCCCGTCCTGGACGCCGACACCGAGGCCGCGGTGCCATGGGTGGCCACCGGGTACGTCGCCGGGCCCAGCCTGCAACAGGTCGTCGGCCGCGATCACGGAGCGCTGCCCGAGCGGTCGGTACGCATCCTCGCGGCCGGGCTCGCGCACGCGCTCCAGGACATCCACGCCGCCGGCATCGTCCACCGCGACCTCAAACCGTCCAACGTGCTGGTCACCATCGACGGCCCCCGCGTCATCGACTTCGGCATAGCGCGGGCCCTGGAGACCCAGGCCGGGGACGGCCTCACCCGCACCGGCTCACTCGTCGGCTCGCCCGGATTCATGGCACCGGAACAGGTCCGGGGCGACCGCATCACCCCGGCGTGCGACATCTTCTGCCTCGGCTCCGTCCTCGCCTACGCCGCCACCGGCACGCTCCCCTTCGGCAGCGCCAACAGCGGTGTCCACGCGCTGATGTTCCGCATCGCCCAGGACGAACCCGACCTCACGGGCATCCCCGAGGGCATCGCCGAACTGGTCCGCGACTGCCTCCGCAAGGACCCCGGCGCCCGGCCCACCCTCGACCAGATCCTCGACCGCACGGGCGCGGAGGACACGGTCTCCTCGGGCCGCTCCCACGACCCCTGGCTCCCGAACGCCCTGGTCGCCCAACTCGGCCGCCACGCGGTCCGGTTGCTCGACACCGAGGACCCGCAGACGGCCGAGCTGGAGCGGGTCGAACCGGTCCGGCTGGAGAAGAACACCCCCGTGGCGCGGGCCCTCCAGACCCGGGCCGCCGAGCCCCCGGCCGCCGCGCCTCAGGCCGCCGAGCCCCTGGCTCTGGAGCCGGCTCAGGGGGCCGCGCCCGGCCCCGCCCCCGTCTCCGAAGCCTCCCCCGAACACGCCCCCGCCTCCGACGACTTCTCCCCGCCGCCCCCCGCGGCGGCGACCGGTGCCGCCCCGGCCGACCCGCAGCAGCACCCCCAGCCCGCGCCCGGTTACGGCTACCCCCAGCTTCCCGGGCGGCAACTCGTCGGGTGGGGCGGGCAGGTGCCGTACAACCCCTATCCGCACAACAACGGCGCCGCCCCCACCCAGCCCTACGGCGCGGGGTCCTACCTGGAGCCCCGGGAGCCGCGCCGCAGCAGGCGGTCGACCGCGCTGCTCGTCCTGGTCGCGCTGGTCGTGGCGCTGGGGGCGGGCGGTTCGGTGTACGCGCTGATGAAGGGCGGCGGCAACGGCAGCCGTACGGCGACCGGTTCGGGCGGCCGGGCCACCAGCGCCGCGCCCACCACCCCGGGGTCGGCCGACGGGCAGCCGTCACCGACCGGTTCGGCGTCGGCCGCCGCGAAACCCTCCGGCGACGACGCCGTACCGAGCGGCTACCTCGGCACCTGGGACGCGGCCATCGACAACTCCACCGGCCACAACACCCGCCAACTCACCATCACCCAGGGGACGGTGGGCGACCCGGTGCTGAAGCTGGTCGCGGACGGACCCGGCTACCACTGTGTGTTCAGCGCCGACCTCACCCGGAAGCCGGGCGGCGACGGCCCGTTGCGGATCGGTGCCTCCACCGTCACCTCGGGGCAGCCGCTGTCCTCGTGCAGTCCGGGCGCGGCCAGCGAGGTCACCCTGCTGTCGGACGGCACCCTCCAGCGGGTGAACACCGACAGCGGCGAGAAGCTGACGTACACGAAGTCGGGCTGAAGTCCCCTCGTCCCAGGGACAGTTGAACGTCACCCCGGCTTCGGCCGGTGGCCCCCTCGGGTTCGTCGGCCGCCCGTACCGTGACCCCACGATCCGACTGGGGAGCGGGGGCCCGCAGTGGAGTGGTTGAGCGCGGAGAACGTCGTGGCCGTGGGCACCGCGGTGCTCGGTATCGTCGCGTCCGGCGTGATGGTCTGGTACGAACGCCGGGTGCCGCGCCGCAAGCGGATCGGCTATCGCGTCCAGATGGACAACCCCATCGGCGACGACGTCCGTTCGGGCCGCGCCAACCGCCGCCTCGGCCTCTTCGACGAGGCTCCCGGCATGGCCGACGCCACCCTCGTCCTGCTGCGCATCGAGAACGACGGCTCGCAGAGCATCGCCGACAACGACTACACCGGACGCGAACTCCACGGCCTCACCGCGGTGTTCACCGACCGCACGATCCGCGGGGTCTCGGTCACCCAGCCGGTCGGCACCGACCATCTGATGGACCACTTCACCCCGGCGGCGGGCCTCGGCTACGACTCCAACACGCTGCGCATCCCGCGCGTCCCGCTCAACCCGCGCGACCACTTCAAGCTGCTGGTGCTGCTGTCCGGCGGTGACGTCGGCTGCGACATCCGGCTCATCGGCGGCCTCCGCGACGGCGAGGTGCACCCCAACCGCAGTGCCACCCCCGACGACAAGGCGCCCCTGTTCAGCCGCGCCTCCCGGCTGATCACCATCATGCTCACGGTGTGCGTGGTGACCCTGGCGACGATCGTGGTGGCCCGCGACGACACCCCGCCGCCGATCGGCTGCGCGCGCGGCACCCTGACCGTCACCGGTTCGACCGCCTTCGCGCCGGTGATGGAGGAGGTCGCGAAGAAGTACGAGAAGGACTGCGAGGGCGCGAAGGTCGTGGTGGACCCGCACGGATCGACCGCGGGCGTACGGGAGTTGGAGACCGCCGGGCTCGCGTCGAAGAAGGGCTCACCGGCGGTCGTGGCCCTGTCGGACGGGCCCAAACCGAGCGACATGCCCCAACTGCTGGAGAACCGGGTCGCGTTGTCGGTCTTCGCGATCGTCGTCAACGACGACGTCCGGCTGAAGAACCTGAGCACCGCGGACGTACGGCGCCTGTACCGGGGCGAGATCAGGAACTGGCGCGAACTCGGCGGACCGGACGTCGCGGTGCACCTGGTCAGCCGGGACGCCAACTCCGGGACGAGACAGGTCTTCCAGCGCCGGGTGCTCAAGCGCGGCGAGATCGCCAACTCCTCCGTCGACTGCGTCCACAAGGACGATCCGACGGCCCCCGTCATCCGCTGCGAACTCGACTCCACGGACCAGGTGCTGTCCGAGGTCGCCGAGGTCCCCGGCGCGATCGGCTACAGCGAACTCACCCTCGCCTCGCACGCCAAGGGCCTGCGGGTGCTCGCCCTCGACGGCCACGCCGCGTCCGTGGACGCCATCGAACACGGCCGGAGCGCCTACCCGTACCGCGAGATCGAGTACGCCTACACCTACGGCCAGCCCCCGTCCGACTCCCTCACGTCGAACTTCCTCACCTATCTGACCCGGGGCAACGGCCAGGACGTGATCCGCATCCACGGCCACATCCCGTGCTGGACGGTGGAGGGCATGAAACTGTGCGCGTAAGGCCTGTCGCAGCCCGCGTCAGCGGGGCTCGGGGGGCCGCTGGCGGGGCATGTTCGGCCGGTTGCCGCCAGGACCGCCGGGGCCGCCGGGACCGCCCGGACCCGGCGGCAGCGGGAATCGCCCGTGCACGACCGTGCCCTCCTGGCGTCCTGTGCCGGCCACCGTCGACTGCATGACCAGCGGCGCCGAACCGGTGCGGAACTCCACCATCCAGTCGGCGGTCTCCATCCGCACCAGCTCCGTCACGTCCTCGGTGAAGCGCCGCAGCACCCCCAGACACCGGTCCGCGGCCTCGCTCGCCGTTCCCTCGGCCGGCCCCAGCATCTCCCGGACGCCCTCCGACGCCCAGTCGAACTGGAGCACCTGAAGGCGCCGCTGCACCGCCTGCGCCGTAGCGACGTCCCGCATCCACCCGGACGTCATCCCGAAGAGCCGGTCCCCGGCCACGCACGCCGCCCCCAGCAGCAGCGCCAGATAGCCCCAGGAGGCCAGCCCGGTCAGCACCCCGGTGAGATCGAGCAGCGGCAGCGCCGCCCCGACGACCGTGCCCAGCGTGGCGCCCGTGCGCAGCACCCGTGCCCCGCGCCGCTTCCACACCCGGTCGGCGAGGTACCAGGCCGCCGTCTCCAGCGCCCCGCGCTCGACCCACCGGTACAGCTCGTCCAGCCGGGCCGTCGGCTCGCCCCAGTCCCCGGGCGGAAACGTCCGCCCGGCCAGATCGCCACCCTCGGGCTGAATCTCGGGCTGACCCACCCGGTACTCCCTTACGTTGTGTGACACCTGAGGCTGATGTGCCGGATCCTTCCTACCGCCCAATGGGTGGCGAAGGCTCCGGTTTCACCGCTTTTCCGCCCGGAAGTGGGTCTTGATCAGGTATAGGACGCGGTAAGGACTCACTCGAAAGAGTGCTGAAGCGATGACTGCCCGGACCACGTAGGCTCGTGCCGAGCGGGGAAAACCTCGCCCGCACAGCCGTACCCCTGACTGACAGCCGTACGAAACCAGGAGCTGATCGTGATTCCCGGTGGTGGCCAGCCCAATATGCAGCAGCTGCTCCAGCAGGCCCAGAAGATGCAGCAGGACCTGGCGAACGCGCAGGAGGAGCTGGCGCGGACCGAGGTCGACGGACAGGCCGGCGGCGGTCTGGTCAAGGCCACTGTCACCGGCGCCGGCGAGCTGCGCGCGCTGAGGATCGACCCGAAGGCGGTCGACCCCGAAGACACCGAAACGCTGGCGGACCTGATCGTCGCGGCCGTCCAGGCGGCCAACGAGAACGCGCAGACCCTCCAGCAGCAGAAGCTCGGCCCGCTCGCGCAGGGGCTGGGCGGCGGCAGCGGTATCCCGGGCCTGCCTTTCTAAGACCGGCCACGGCCAACTACGGTACGTACGTACCTCCCGCACGATCCCGAGGAAGGGCAGGCAGTCCGTTGTACGAGGGCGTGGTCCAGGACCTCATCGACGAGTTGGGGCGGCTCCCCGGCGTCGGTCCCAAGAGCGCGCAGCGGATCGCCTTCCACATCCTCCAGGCGGAGCCGACGGACGTCCGCCGGCTCGCGCAGTGCCTGATGGAGGTCAAGGCGAAGGTCCGCTTCTGCGCGACCTGCGGCAACGTGGCGCAGGAGGAGCTGTGCGGCATCTGCCGCGACCCGCGCCGCGACCCCTCGGTGATCTGTGTGGTCGAGGAGCCGAAGGACGTGGTGGCGGTCGAGCGGACGCGCGAGTTCCGGGGCAGGTACCACGTCCTGGGCGGCGCGATCAGCCCGATCGAAGGGGTCGGACCGGACGACCTGCGTATACGAGAACTTCTCGCGCGGTTGGCCGACGGTACGGTCACGGAGCTGATCCTTGCCACGGACCCGAATCTGGAAGGCGAGGCCACGGCCACGTACCTCGCCCGCATGATCAAGCCCATGGGCCTAAAGGTCACCCGCCTGGCCAGCGGCCTCCCGGTGGGCGGAGACCTGGAATACGCGGACGAGGTGACCCTCGGCCGCGCCTTCGAGGGGAGACGACTCCTAGATGTCTGACGCCACACTGCATGCCACCGCGCAGGACCCGGACGACTTCGCGGTCCAGATCGCGGACCAGGTCGAGAGCTTCCTGGTGGCCGTGTCGGAGGTAGCGAAGGGCGAGGACCCCGACTCGGCGGTCCCCTTCCTCCTTCTGGAGGTCTCCCAACTCCTGCTGGCGGGCGGCCGGTTGGGCGCGCACGAGGACATCGTCCCGGACGAGCGCTACGAACCGGACCTGGGCCCGGAGCCGGACGTGGACGAACTCCGCGAGCGCTTCGCGGTGATGCTGGAGCCGATCGACGTCTACTCGGAGGTCTTCGACCCCTACGAGCCGCGCAAGGCCCCGGTCCCGGCCCGTATCTCCGACGACCTCGCCGACCTCATCACCGACCTCCGCCACGGCATGGCCCACTACCGCGCGGGCCGCACCACGGAGGCCCTGTGGTGGTGGCAGTTCTCCTACTTCTCCAACTGGGGCTCCACCGCCTCCGCGACCCTGCGCGCCCTCCAGTCGGTGGTGGCGCACGTCCGCCTCAACCAGCCCCTCGCGGAACTGGACGGCCTCGACACGGACCAGAGCATGGGCGACGAGACCCTGGAGTTCGAGGCGGGCCGGGTCATGGCGGAGGAACTCGGGGAACCGCTGGGCATCCGTCCGGTCAAGTAGCCCCGGAGGCGGGGGTGTCGGGGGTCACGGCCCCCACATCCCCCACACTCCCTTTCCGACCGCCGTCACCCCGCCCGCCAGCGCCAGCGTCAACACCAGTGCCCGCGCCCGGGGTTCGGGTGTCCGGCCCGCGAGCGCCCGCCCGGTCGCCCCGCCCACGAGCATCGCGGCGACGACCGTGATCCACCGGGCCATGCTCAGCGACGGCACCCCGTTCGCCGCGACCGAGAACGCGTTGACGACGACGCCGTAGAACTGCGCGTTGGGGACGAACTCCCGTACCGTCCAGCCCGCGTTGACCGCGTAGAGGGAGACCGGCGGGCCGCCGACGCCCGCCGCCGCGTTCATGAAGCCGCCCGCCGCGCCCGCCGCCACGGCACCGCGAGTGCCCCGGAGGGCCGGTACCCGGGCCCCCTTCATCACCAGCAGGACGGCCGCCGTCACCAGGCCGCCCATCACCAGGAGCAGGACGGGCGTGGGCAGTTGACGGGTCATCCAGGCGCCCGCCGGTACCGTGCAGACGGCCGCCGCGCACAGCGGGACCATCGCGCGGGCCCGGACCCGGTGCCGGCCGCCCGCCAGGCCCACGACGCTGATCGCGCCGGCCGCGCAGTTGGCGAGGACGACACCCTGCGCCGGGCCGAGGAGCAGCACCAGGGCGGGTACCGCCACCAGGGCGAAGCCCATGCCGGTCAGCCACTGCACCGACGAGCCGAGCAGGACGATCGCGGCCAGCGGTATGTCCCCCGTCATGGGGCGACATCATTCCGGCCGGGGGTGTAGTCCGCTACACCATGGCTTCGGGAGTGGGCTCCCTCGTCGCCGACCTGCGGAAACGGGATCGTTGAACTCGTCAGCCGGTGAACGAGCCACCGGCCCGGATCCCGAAGGTGCCCGCCATGAAGAACTTCCTCTCCTCCAAGCCCGTCCTGTGGTTCCTCTTCCTCTTCAACCTGGCCGTCGCCGCGGTCGCACCCTTCGTGGTCGACGGAACACAGGGCGTGATGACCGCCGTGGGGATGGGCGTCGTGTCGCTGGGGGCCGGGGTCAGCCTCGTCCGGGACCGTGGCCGGTCGACCACGGCGCGTTAATTGGAGCAGCCCTTCCTCACCCCTGTACGTCCGCTGCACGGGCCCTAACCGGCCGGAAGCGAGGCTGGAGTCATCCCAAAAGGCACCAGTACAACTGGAGTTGAGATGACCCGCCGGACCATCAGCAAGCGCGCAGCCGTCGTCACCGTCACCACCGTCCTGGCCCTCGGCACCGTCGGTACCGTCGCCGCGACCGCCGGTCCGCAGAAGGACGCCAAGCCCTCCAAGAAGCAGATCGCCGCCCTCTTCGACGGCTGGAACGCCGCGTTGCAGACCGGCGACCCGGAGAAGGTCGCGAACCGGTACGCCTCCGACGCCGTACTGCTGCCGACCGTGTCCAACAAGATCCGCACCGATCGCGCGGAGATCGTCGACTACTTCGAGCACTTCCTGGCGAACAAGCCGGTCGGCAAGAAGGTCGAGACGATCGTCAACGTGCTCGACAGCAACTCCGCGATAGACACCGGCGTCTACGAGTTCACGCTCACCGACCCGAAGACCGGCGTGAAGCGTGAGGTGGAGGCCCGCTACACCTACGAGTACGAGAAGCGCGGCGGCAAGTGGCTGATCGTCAACCACCACTCCTCGGCGATGCCCGAAGGCTGATCGCGACGACCAGCCCCCCGCCGGGCGCGTCCCGCAGGGTCACCGTGCCGCCGTCGTCCGTCAGCAACTGGCGTACGACGGCCAGGCCCAGGCCCGAACCGGAGCGCCCGGTGAGGCCCTGACCGCGCCAGAAGCGGTCGAAGGCGCGGGACTTGTCCGCGTCGGACATGCCGGGGCCCTGGTCGGCCACCGTCAACTCCACCTCGTCGCCCCGGAGTTCGGACCGTACGGTGATCGTCGCGCCGTCCGGTGACACCTCCAGGGCGTTCGACAGCACGTTGTCCAGGACCTGTTCGAGATGACCGGGACTGGCCAGCACCAGCGGCCGGCCGTCGACAACACTCCCCCTGAGCGCGATCTCGACCCCGCGCTCGTCGGCGGCCGGTCTCCACACCGAGAGCCGTTCGGTGACGATCTCCCGCAGCGGCAGCGGTTCCGCCGCCGTCACCTTCGCCTCGGCCCGCGCCAGCACCAGCAGGCCGTTGACCAGCCGGCTCATCCGGACCACCTCGGCGGTCGCCTGCTCCACGTCCTCGCGCACGAACTCGTCGTCCACCCCGTCCGCGATGTTGTCCAGGGAGAGCCGCAACGCCGTGAGCGGCGTGCGGAGTTGGTGCGAGGCGTCGGCCACGAAGATGCGCTGCGAGGCGATCAGGGTGTCGAGGCGCTCGGCGCCCTGGTTCAGGGTGCGGGCCAGCGTCTGTGTCTCGTGCGGGCCCGTCACGGGGGAGCGGGCCGTCAGGTCGCCGTCGCTGAACCTGCTCGCCATGTCGTTGAGCTGGCGCAGCGGACGGGTCAGCCGGCGGGCGACCAGCGCGCCCAGGCCCGCCGCCACCGCCAGCACCGCGAGGGCGAGGATCGCGCGGAAACCCCAGATCTGCACCAGGCGCCGGGTCAGGTCGGAGGTCGGGTACGTGATGCGTACCGCGCCCACCGTCCGGCCGTCGCGCTGTGCCGGTGCCGTCACCTCCAGCCGCCCGTCGCCCCAGTGCGTGGCGGTCTTGGCCCGCGCGGCCGGCAGCACCTCGGCCGTGCCGGGGGTCTCCTGCGCGTACGCCACCACCATGCGGTCCAGCGCGGCGCGCGAGGCGGCGTCGCCGCTCAGCAGCAGCGCCATCGTCCGTGCCTCGCGCCGCACCGACTGCTCGGTGTCGCCCCGCAGTTGGGCGGTGAGCGTGAAGGCGACGGGCACGGTGAACGCCGTCAGCGCCACGGCCACCAGCAGGACGTAGCTGACGATCAGCTGCCGGATCATGAGGCCGGGGGCCCGTCGACGATCTCCAGCCGGAAGCCCACGCCCCGTACCGCCTCGATCGTGATCACGCCCGCCAACTTCCGGCGCAGCGCGGCCACATGGACGTCGAGCGTCTTCGTCGGGCCGAACCAGTTCGCGTCCCAGACCGCTTCCATGATCTGCTCGCGCGACATCAGCGCGCCCGGCTCCTCGGCGAGGAACGACAGCAGGTCGTACTCCTTGGGGGCGAGGGGCACCTCCTCGCCGTCGAGGCGCACCCGGGCGGCCTTGCGGTCGATGGTGAGGCGGCTGCCGTAGGCGTCGGGACCGGCGGCCTCCGCCGCCGCCCGCGGCTGCGCACGGCGCATCACCGCCCTTATCCGGGCGATCACCTCACGCACCCCGAACGGTTTCGACACGTAGTCGTCGGCGCCCAGTTCCAGGCCGACCACCCGGTCCGTCTCGTCGCTGCGCGCGCTGATGACGATGATCGGTACGTCACCGCGGGCGCGCAGCGCCTTGCACACGTCGAGGCCGTCGGTGTCGGGCAGGCCGAGGTCGAGGAGGACGACGTCGTAGGGCTCGCCGTGGCTCAGCGCCGCCCCGCCCGTGGTGACCCAGTCGACCTCGAAGCCGTAGCGCAGCAGTCCGCGCCGCAGCGACTCGGCCACGGGTTCATCGTCTTCCACCAGAAGTACGCGCACACGGCGCACCTTAGTGCGGGAAACCCACCTCCAGGCTGTCACCTGTGACGCTCGGCACTTTTCCGGCGGCTCTCCAGTGGGCATGCGCTGACCTGGGCGTCCGAAGCCCGCGGATCTCACGATGCGATACCGCGGAAGCGAATTTCGGGTGCTCGTTAAACTGAGCCGACACACCAGGACTGAGCGAGGAGCGCACGTGGGCCTTGTCGTGCAGAAGTACGGAGGCTCCTCCGTAGCCGATGCCGAGGGCATCAAGCGCGTCGCCAAGCGAATCGTGGAAGCGAAGAAGAACGGCCACCAGGTGGTCGTCGTCGTTTCCGCGATGGGCGACACGACGGACGAGCTGATCGATCTCGCCGAGCAGGTATCTCCGATGCCCGCCGGGCGTGAGTTCGACATGCTGCTGACCGCCGGAGAGCGGATCTCCATGGCACTGCTGGCCATGGCGATCAAAAACCTGGGGCACGAGGCCCAGTCGTTCACCGGCAGCCAGGCAGGCGTCATCACCGACTCGGTCCACAACAAAGCCCGGATCATCGATGTCACGCCGGGGCGCATCCGGACCGCGCTGGACGAGGGCAACATCGCCATCGTCGCCGGGTTCCAGGGCGTGAGCCAGGACAAGAAGGACATCACCACGCTGGGGCGCGGCGGCAGTGACACCACCGCCGTGGCGCTGGCCGCCGCTCTCGACGCCGAGGTGTGCGAGATCTACACGGACGTCGACGGTGTGTTCACCGCCGACCCGCGGGTGGTGCCGAAGGCGAAGAAGATCGACTGGATCGCCTTCGAGGACATGCTGGAGCTCGCCGCCTCCGGCTCCAAGGTGCTGCTCCACCGCTGTGTGGAGTACGCCCGCCGATACAACATCCCGATCCATGTGCGGTCCAGCTTCAGCGGACTTCAGGGCACCTGGGTCAGCAGTGAGCCGATTGGGGACCGCAAGGTGGAGCAGGCCATCATCTCCGGTGTCGCGCACGACACCTCCGAGGCCAAGATCACGGTCGTCGGCGTGCCCGACAAGCCGGGCGAGGCCGCGGTGATCTTCCGGACGATCTCCGACGCCCAGGTCAACATCGACATGATCGTGCAGAACGTGTCGGCGGCCTCGACGGGTCTGACGGACATCTCCTTCACCCTCCCCAAGGCGGAGGGCCGCAAGGCCATCGACGCCCTGGAGAAGAACAAGGACGGCATCGGCTTCGAGTCGCTGCGCTACGACGACCAGATCGGGAAGATCTCGCTGGTGGGCGCCGGGATGAAGACGAACCCGGGCGTCACCGCCGACTTCTTCACCGCGCTGTCCGACGCGGGCGTCAACATCGAGCTGATCTCGACCTCCGAGATCCGCATCTCGGTCGTGACCCGCGCCGACGACGTCAACGAGGCCGTCCGCGCCGTGCACACGGCGTTCGGCCTGGACTCCGACAGCGACGAAGCCGTCGTCTACGGAGGCACCGGCCGCTGATGGCCACCACCGGAGCGACCGTGCGTCCGACGCTCGCCGTCGTCGGAGCGACCGGGGCCGTCGGCACGGTCATGCTCCAGATCCTGTCCCAGCACGCGGACATCTGGGGCGAGATCCGCCTGATCGCCTCTCCGCGCTCGGCCGGCCGCAAGCTGGCCGTGCGCGGGGAGCAGGTCGAGGTGGTGGCCCTGACGGAGGAGGCCTTCGACGGCGTCGACGTCGCGATGTTCGACGTCCCCGACGAGGTCGCGGCCCGGTGGGCGCCGATCGCCGCCGCCAAGGGCGTGGTGGTCGTCGACAACTCGGGCGCCTTCCGGATGGACCCCGAGGTGCCCCTGGTGGTGCCCGAGGTCAACCCGCACAAGGTGCGGTGGCGACCGCGCGGGATCATCGCCAACCCGAACTGCACGACCCTGTCGATGATCGTCGCCGTGGGCGCGCTGCACGCCGAGTTCGGGCTGCGCGAGCTGGTGGTGTCCTCGTACCAGGCGGTCAGCGGGGCCGGGCGGGCCGGGGTCGACACCCTGCGCCAGCAGCTCGCCCTGGTCGCCGGCACCGAACTGGGCACCAAGCCCGGTGACGTGCGCCGGGCCGTCGGGGACAACACCGGGCCGTTCCCGGAGCCGGTCGCGCTCAACGTCGTACCGTGGGCCGGGTCCCTGCGGGCGGACGGCTGGTCCTCGGAGGAGATGAAGGTGCGGGACGAGACCCGCAAGATCCTCGGGCAGCCCGCGCTCCCGGTCGCCGTGACCTGCGTGCGCGTCCCGGTGGTCACCACGCACTCCCTCACCGTCCACGCCCGCTTCCAGGGCGAGGTCACCGTCGACAAGGCCCGCGAGATCCTCGCCACGGCCCCGGGTGTCGTCCTCTTCGACAATCCGGCCGCCGGGGAGTTCCCCACCCCCGCCGACGTGGTGGGCACCGACCCGACCTGGGTGGGGCGGCTGCGGCGCGCGCTGGACGACCCGACCGCGCTCGAACTGTTCGTCTGCGGCGACAATTTGCGCAAGGGAGCGGCCCTCAATACCGCGCAGATCGCCGAGTTGGTGGCGCGGGACCTCGGCTGAGAAACGGACCCGCTCACTCCGCCCGGCCGTAAATCCGCTGGCCAGTGGCGCACGGGTTTGTAGGATCACCGTGCGCGATGTGGCCGGATTAATGGTTGGGACCACTTGAATCCAGCCACCTCCGCAGCCGAAGATTTCACTCCCCGCTGTCCGCAACCGCGCGGTCGGCGGGGAGCGTCTTTGCGGACGCCCTTCAGCGGGCGCGGGGATGCGGTGAGGGGCGTGGGGACGCCCCGGCCTTATGTGACACAGGGGAAGAGCGGGTAGGCATGAGGGTGTTCGACGCACTGCCGGTTGTGCTGCCTGACACCAGACGGGTGGGTGGACTGTTTGATTCGTCTGACATAAATGTGACGGTCGACGCGTACAACCCCGACGGGGGGAAGCGTGTCCAACTTGCGTGGCTCAGGTACTCGACTTCTCTGCGGCACGCGGCACGGCCCTCCGGCCTCCGCGTGGATCCCGCGCGCCCGGCGGCATGCCGGTGATCGCGCCGATGCCCGCAGCGCGGCCCGCCCGCATCCCGAACCAGCGCGACGGTGCCGACGACACCGTCGCGGCCGGAACGACCGTCGACCACCTCACCGAGACCTACCGGGCGCACTACCGCTCGCTGCTCGGCCTGGCCGCACTCCTCCTCGACGACACCGCCTCCTGCGAGGACGTCGTCCAGGAGGCCTTCATCCGGGTCCACTCGGCGCGCAAACGCGTCCGTGACCCTGAGAAGACCCTGGCGTATCTGCGCCAGACCGTCGTCAACCTCTCCCGCTCGGCCCTGCGCCGCCGCATCCTCGGCCTCAAGCTCCTCTCGAAGCCGATGCCGGACATGGCCAGCGCGGAGGAGGGCGCCTACGACCAGCTGGAGCGCGACTCCCTCATCAAGGCGATGAAGGGTCTCCAGCGCCGCCAGCGCGAGGTCCTGGTCCTGCGCTACTTCGCGGACATGACCGAGGCGCAGGTCGCCGAGTCGCTCGGCATCTCGCTGGGTTCGGTGAAGGCGTACGGCTCCCGCGGCATCGCCGCCCTCCGGATCGCGATGGAGGCATCGGCATGAGCGAGAACGCCGACGGAAACGGCGCGCGCGAACGGCGCGAGCCGGAAGTCCGGCGCGGCCCGACCTGGGCCCGCAGGGAAGAACCGAACGAATCACATGCTGGGAACGGAATCGTGAACCACGGCCCCGACGAACAGAGCCCCACCGGGCCGAGCCTCGACGGGCACATCCCTGCCGGGGAGAACCCTGAGAGCCCCGAGGACACCGAGGGATTCGCCCCGGACGAGCTGGCGCTGCGCCGGCTGCTGCACCAGGCGGTCCAGGAGGTCGAGCCGCGCGACGGCACGCTGGAGCACCTGCGCAAGGCGGTGCCCGCCCGCCGGGCCCGCAAGCGCCAGGCCGTCGTCGGCATGGCCGCCGCCGCGCTCTTCTTCGGCACCGCCATCCCGGCCCTCGTGCACGTCTCGAACTCCACCGGCTCCGGCGTCGACCCGTCCATGGCGGGCAACAGCTCACAGGCCCAGGGCGGCACCAGTCAGGGCAAGAACCCGGACGGCGGCGCCAGCACCTCCGGCGGCTCCGCCGGACAGACGTCGGGACAGAACCCGGGCGGCCAGAAGAACGAGGGCGGCGGCAAGAGCCCGGGCTCCGGCACGGTGAGCGCCGACCCCTCCGCCAGCACCGGTACGGCCGCCCCCGTCTGCGCCGCCGAACAGCTCGGCTCGGCCACCTCGACCGTGGCCGCCGCCGACTCGACGGGCGCGGTCTACGGCACCTTCACCGTCACCAACACCTCCGGCACCAGCTGTACCGTCGGCGGCGCCGGGACGGTCGGGTACTCCGCGCTGGGGGCCGCGGACAGCACCAAGATCTCCGTGCAGCGGCACGCGGCGGGGGACGCGGCGACCGGCCTGCCCGACCCGTCGACGGAACCCGCCGAACTGGTGCTGCTGCCGGGCGCCGCCTACCAGGTCAAGTTCGCCTGGGTGCCCTCCGAGACCTGCCCCACCAGCACCGGCAGCACCGGGGGCAGCACCAGCGGCGGTTCCACGGCCAGCCCCTCGCCCTCGGCGGACGCGAGCACCACCAGCGGCTCCACGACCGGCGACACCGGCACGTCCGCCCAGCTGCTCCCCGAGGACGGCACGCTGGACGGCAGCGTCCAGGTCTCCCACACCGCGGAGGCGGGCTCACCGACGACCACGGCCGTCGTACCGAACGCGTGCGCGGGGACGATCTACCGCACGGGCGTGCTGTCGGCGTCGTAGGACGACCGCGAGCGATCGGCGTCCTCGCCCCCGACTTCGCCCCCGTCCCCGTCCTCGGGGACCAGTCCCAGCTCCGCGTCCCGCGCGAACTCCACCTCGCGGCGCAGCAGCCGGAACCACATGAAGACGACGAAGCCGGCGAAGACGAACCACTCGCCGGTGTAGCCGAGGTTCTGGAACGCCTTCAGGTCCAGGCCGGTGTTCGCGGGCGCGGTCGCCGGTACGGCCGTCATCCCGGAGTCGGCCTTGTCGAGCGTGATCCACGCGTCGTACACGGGATAGGGCACCAGGTTCACCAGCGAGGCCGCGCTGATCGCCGCGGTCTGGCCGGACGGCAGCCCGCCCTGCGCGCTGACGCCGTTGTCGCCGGGGGTCTCGGAGGCCTGGAGCGAGCCGGTGACGGTGACCTCGCCGGTCGGCGCGGCCGGTGCCTTCGCCGCGTCGGGGCCGCCGGGCAGCCAGCCGCGCACCACGGGCAGCGCCCGGCCGTCGTCGGTGCGCAGCAGGGTGAGGACGTAGAAGCCGTTCTTCCCGTCCAACTGGCGGTCGGGGACGAGGAGTTGCTTGCCGTAGCGGCCGGTCGCGGTGGTCTGCCGGCCCGAGGTGGCCTGGTCGACGGGCAGCAGTTCGGCGAGCGGGCGGGCGGCCTCCGTGCGGTCCGTCTGCACCTGCCGGGTGGCCTGGTGGCTGCTGTCCACGCGTGCCTGGAACCGGCTCAGCTGCCACGACCCCATGAAGACGCAGAAGGGGATGGCGAGCAGTACGAAGACGTTGATGCCCCACCAGCGCGATGTCAGCAGAAACCGGTACACGCCTTCCACGGTACGGGGCCGCCGTGACGGCTTCGGCCCGGGGGTCGGCGCACAGGCGCGCTCGCCGTCGGCAATGCTCCGGCCGGGTCTTGGTCGAAGTTATCCACAGGCTGAGGATCCGGTCAGTGCAATGTCTGTGAAGGCGGGCAGTATGGGGCCATGACTGAGAGCAACGGGTCCGCGTACACACCGGACTGGGAGAAGCGCTTCAGGGCGCCCCGCGTGTCCCTGCCCGACTGGGCGGAGGACGCACCCGACCGTTCCCTGTTCGTGTCGAACGCGACAGGGACGTATGAGCTGTACGCCTGGGACCGGGCGACGGGCGAGCAACGCCAGGTCACCGACCGGCCGAACGGCACGACGGACGGTGTGCTCTCCCCGGACGGGGAGTGGATCTGGTGGTTCGACGACAAGGACGGCGACGAGTTCGGCGTCTGGCGCCGCCAGCCCTTCAAGGGCGGCCCCGACGACGCGGCCGTCCCCGGCCTCGACCCCTCCTACCCGGCCGGACTGGCCCTCGCGCGCGACGGCCGCACGGCGGTCGTCGGCCGCTCCACGGACGAGGACGGTACGACGATCCACCTCGCCCGCACCGGCGAGGAGACCACGCTGCTCTACCGCCACCGCGAGTCCGCGGGCGTCGGCGACCTCTCGCACGACGGCTCGCTGATCGCGATCGAGCACACCGAGCACGGCGACGCGATGCACTCGGCGCTGCGCGTCCTGCGCCCGGACGGCACCGCGGTCGCCGACCTGGACGACACCGCGGGCGGCACCGAGGAACTGGGCCTTGAGGTCCTCGGCTTCGCCCCCGTGGAGGGCGACACCCGGCTGCTCATCGGCCATCAGCGGCGCGGCCGTTGGGAGCCCCTGGTGTGGGACGTGGTCAAGGGCGGCGAGACGGACCTGAGCCTGGACCTGCCCGGCGACGTGAGCGCCGAGTGGTACCCGGACGGCTCGGCCCTCCTCGTCGCGCACAGCTTCGAGGCCCGCAGCGAGGTCTTCCGCTACGACCTCGCCACCGGCGACCTGGAGAAGGTGCCGACCCCGCCCGGCACGGTCTCCGGCGCCACCGCCCGCCCGGACGGCAGCGTCGAGTACCTGTGGTCGTCGGCCGCCGAGCCGTCCGCCGTGCGCTCGACGACGGGCGAGGTCGTCCTGGACCCGCCCGGCCTGAAGTCGCCCGGCTCGGTCCCGGTGCAGGACGTGTGGGTGGAGGGACCGGGCGGCCGTATCCACGCCCTCGTCCAGAAGCCCGCGGGCGCGAGCGGCCCCCTTCCCACGGTCTTCGACATCCACGGCGGCCCGACCTGGCACGACAGCGACTCCTTCGCGGCCGGCCCGGCGGCCTGGGTCGACCACGGGTACGCGGTCGTCCGGGTCAACTACCGCGGCTCCACCGGGTACGGCCGCGCGTGGACCGACGCGCTGAAGCACCGGGTCGGCCTGATCGAGCTGGAGGACATCGCGGCGGTCCGGGAGTGGGCGATCACCTCCGGCCTCGCCGACCCCGCCCGGCTGATCCTCACCGGCGGCTCCTGGGGCGGCTACCTCACCCTCCTCGGCATCGGCACCCAGCCCGACGCGTGGACCCTGGGCATCGCGGCCGTCCCGGTCGCCGACTACGTCACGGCGTACCACGACGAGATGGAAGCCCTGAAGGCCATGGACCGCACCCTGCTCGGCGGCACCCCCGAAGAGGTCCCCGACCGCTTCGAGGCGTCCTCCCCGCTGACCTACGTCGACAAGGTCACGGCCCCCGTCTACATCTCGGCCGGAGTCAACGACCCGCGCTGCCCGATCCAGCAGATCGACAACTACGTCGAACGCCTGGAGAAGCGCGGCGCCGTCCACGAGGTGTACCGGTACGACGCGGGCCACGGGTCCCTGGTGGTGGACGAGCGGATCAAGCAGGTGAGACTGGAACTCGACTTCGCCGAGCGGCACTTGGGGACGTAGCGGTGCTCGCGGGGGAGGGGGCCGAGGCCCGGCGGCTCCCTCCCCTACGTTCCCGCCCGCTCCCGGGGCCTGCGTCCCAGCAGCTCCGCCATACCCCGCCGGGTGGCCGCGAGCACCACTCGGTCCGAACTCCGCAGGACATACGTGTCGGGCAGGTCCCACACCAGGCCCGACCGCCGTACGTCCTCCGACGCGTCCCGGTTCGCCGTGTCCAGGGCCAGCACCCGCCAGGACCCGGCGCGGAACGCCTCGGCGACCGTCCGGCCCTCCAGCTGGGGATGCCCGCCCACGGTCATCGCCGCGAACAGCAGCACCCGGCGCTCGACGGGGATCGCGCCCAGGATCTGCCGGCCCAGCATCGCCCCGGCGAACGCGGGCGCGGCCAGATGGGAGACGCTCCGGCTGCGCGTGAGGGCACCGGGGTGCGCGGCACGCAGGGTGCGGTACACGGCCGTCGCGAAGTCGTCGTCGTAGAGCCGGAGCACGACCCGCAGGTCGGGGCGGACGGAGCGGGCGTAGAGCACCGCTTCGAGGTTGGTGGTGTCGGCGCTGGTGACCGCGAGGAGGGCGTGCGCGCGGTGGACCTTCGCGGACTCCAGGACGCCTTCCTGGGTGACGTCCCCGAGGATCACCGGGACCCGCAGCCGGCGCGCGACCGCGAGTCCGCGGGCCTCGGGGTCGGCCTCGACGCACACCACGGGGATGTTCAGTTCGCGCAGCCGGGTCAGCACCCGGGTGCCGATCTTGCCGAGCCCGAGCAGCACCACGTGCCCGCCGAGCCCGCGCGGCGGCTTGCGCAGCGCGGACGCCGTACGGAAGGTGCCCAGCGCCTCAAGGACCGCGGCCAGCAGCACCGGCAGCATCAGCAACCCGACCAGACCGGACAGGAGTTGGAGGATCTGGCGGCCCAGCGGCGCCCCGATCGCGGGGTCGTCGATCGCGAAGAGGTCCAGCAGCGTCAGATAGAAGGCCCGCACGGGATGGATACCGGTCACCAGCCACAGCGAGACGGCGAGCGCGATCACGCACGCCACCATGCCCGCCAGCGACCAGCGCAGCCGGCGCGAGAAGAGGGAGGCGAAGGGCGGCACCACACCGCCCCCGCGTCCGCCCGGCAACTGCGGCCCGGCGTACGCCACTTGCTCAAGGACGACGGTCCCGCGCCCGGTGGCCGAGGCGACGGCCGCCGCGTCGGGCAGCAGGCGCGGGCCCTGTTCGCCCATGCCCTCGGAGCCGTCCGCGCCGGCCGGGTCGCTGCTGGTCGCCGAGAGCAGGGCGAGGGTGGCCAGCCCCGGGTCGGCGACCTGGCCGGGTCCGGGCGGCGGGCGTTCCACCGCGCGCAGCAGCAGCCCGTCGGTCTGCACGACCTTGCTGGTGCCGGCGAGAGCGGTCGCGGCCAGCGCGGGCGCGGCGGTGTCGGCGTCGGACAGGACGGTGGTGGACGCGTCGAGTCCCGAGCCGCTCGCGGTGCCGTCGCCGGTCGCCAACGAGGCCGCCTGGTCGAGGAGTTCCTCGATGTGCTGGCCCAGCCGCCGGTTGTAGAGGCGCAGCACCAGCCGGATGCGCGGGTTGAGGCGACGGGCGGTGAGGGCGGCGCGGATGTTGGTCTCGTCGTCGTCGTAGACGAGGGCGAGTGCCGCCGCCCGCTCCACGCCCGCCTCCGCGAACACCGCCTCGGTCAGCTCGGCGACCTCCAGCACCCGTTCCCCGCGCGGGGTTTCGGGGGTGTGCGGGACACCGTTGCCGTTCGCCCTGGCCACCGCCGCGTTGACCCGGTCGCGCAGCGCCACCGAGGCCGCCCGCGCCCGGCCCACGACCGGCGGCCGGGCGGAGGCGTCGGTGAGCGGCACGACGAGGGTGACCTGTTCGCCGTAGACGGAACGCAGTTCGGCCGCGAGCCGGTGCGCGAGCCCGTCGTCGCCGCACACCACCATGTGCGCCCGGGGGGTGCCCGGCGGGGTCTGATGAGGAACGCTGCTCGCCACGAGGGGAAAGACTGCCCCAAGGAGGCGGGCGGTTCCAGTATTCCGCTGAACACCCGTGCCCCTACTGCCGTATGCAGAACGAGGGAGCAAAACTCGCGAAACCCCGCACCCGCCGGAGGTAGTACACCCGTGGCCATCACCACCGAACCAGCCGCGCCGACCACGGAGACTCCGCCGACCCCGGAAACACCACCGCGACCGCAGGCGGCGGCCGACGAGCCGCAGGCGCCCAAGGAGCCGCAGACGGCGGCCGACGGGACGCGGGCGGCGGCCAAGGACGGCTGGCAGCTCAACTCGCCGCTCGTGCTGACCATGGTGCTGCTCCTGGTGGTGCTCGCGCAGGGGCCGATCCGTACGGCCCTGTCCGCGCCCGTGATGCAGAGCTGGATGACGGTGTTCGTGGCCGTCGTCGTACAGGCGCTGCCCTTCCTGGTGCTGGGCGTGCTGCTGTCGGCGGCCATCGCGGTGTTCGTGCCGGCCACCTGGTTCACCCGCGCGCTGCCGGACAATCCCGTCCTCGCCGTACCGGTGGCCGGGATGGCGGGCGCGATCCTGCCGGGCTGCGAGTGCGCGTCCGTACCGGTGGCCGGGGCGCTGGTGCGCCGGGGCGTCACCCCGGCGGCGGCCATCGCGTTCCTGCTCTCCGCCCCGGCGATCAACCCGATCGTGCTGACGGCGACGGCGGTGGCGTTCCCGCGCAACCCGGAGATGGTCCTCGCCCGGTTCGCGGGCAGCCTGCTGGTGGCCTGCGTGATGGGCTGGCTGTGGACGCGGATGGGCCGCACCGACTGGCTGAAGCTGCCCGCCCACGAGCCGCACGCGGGGGAGACCAAGGGGGCCGCGTTCTGGGGCTCGGTGCGGCACGACGTGATGCAGGCGGGCGGGTTCCTGGTGCTCGGCGCGATGTCCGCCGCGACACTCAAGGCGGTGGCACCCGCGAGCTGGCTGCGGACGGCGGCCGACAACCCGGTGGTGGCGATCCTCGCGCTCTCGATACTGGCCGTCCTGCTGTCGATCTGCTCGGAGGCGGACGCGTTCGTGGCCGCCTCGCTGACCCAGTTCTCGCTCACGGCGAAACTCGCGTTCCTGGTGGTGGGCCCGATGATCGACCTCAAACTGTTCGCCATGCAGGCGGGCACGTTCGGACGCGGCTTCGCGCTGCGCTTCGCGCCCGCCACGTTCGTCCTCGCCATCGCGGGCGCGGTCGTCACCTCGGCGGTGCTCCTGTGAGCCGGCAGGCACAGGCGGCGGTCCTGTTCCTGATCGGCACGGCCCTGCTGCACGCCGGCTTCACCAACCTCTACCTGCGGTACGTCAAGGCCGGCCTCCAACCGCTGCTGCTGCTCTCCGGCGGCGTACTCATCCTGGCGGCACTGGCGACGGCCTGGTACGAGTGGCGCCGGGCACGGGCGGAGAAGGCGCAGGCGGAGAAGGCACTGGCAGTGGTGGTCGCGGGGACGGGGACGGATTCCGCCCACGCGGAAACGGGGACGGAGGCGGCCCACGCGGAGGCGGACGGCGAGGAGCACGGCGAGCCCGCCGGTCACGGTGGTCACGGTGGTCACGCGCACGTGCACCGCGAACCCCGCATCTCCTGGCTCCTGTTGCTCCCCCTCTTCGCCCTGATCCTGGTCGCCCCGCCCGCCCTCGGCTCGTACAGCGCGGTCCGCACGGGCACGGCCATCCAGCAGCCCTACGGCCTCGCCAAGCTCCCCGCGAGCAACCCGCTGACCATCGGCCTGGTGGACTACGCGACCCGCGCGGTCTACGACCACGGGCACTCCCTCGGCGACCGTCAGCTCAAGGTCACCGGCTTCGTGGCCCTCGACAAGTCCGGCGCCCCCTACCTCGTCCGCATGGCCCTCAACTGCTGTGCCGCCGACGCCCAGCCGGTGAAGATCGCGCTGACCGGCAAGATCCCGCCGGTCCTCCAGCCCGACACCTGGCTGCTGGTCACCGGGACCTACTCCGCCAAGCAGACCAAGGACCCCGTCAACAACCGTCCCATCCCCTACCTCCAGGTCACCGAGGCCAAGCCGGTCCCGACACCGAAGGACCCGTACGACGAGAGCTGGAACCAGTGACGCCGTAGGGCGGGGCCGGCGGACCGTCGTAGAACCGCCGGGCCCTGGCCCCGGGCCTCGGACCCCTGGCCCCGGCCGGGCCACAGCTCGCGGGCGTACCGTGAAGAGACCGGGGATTTCTCGCGCGCCGGATCGCGCCGGTGCCGTCCTCGGCGAAGGACGACGCCGGGCGCGGACGTGTCCGCACCCGGGGCAGGGCTCGCCCCATGACCGTGAATGTGCCCGGTCGGCCGACGACCGAGGACCTCGTCAGGCACGGCGGTACGGACCCGTACGGCGACGCGGAGGCGTACGCGGACGGCAGTGCGGTGGCGGACGCACGCGGCAGTGCGGAGCCGTACACGCATGGCAGTGCGGAGCCGTACGCGCGCGGTGGTGCGGACGCGCAGGGTGGCGCCGGCACGGGCCCGGGGGAGAAGCCGCGGTCGTCGCCGGGCCGGGAGCGCGGCCCGTCCCCTCGACAGGGTGACCGGCTGCGCCCACTCAGCCGACGTCAGATCGAGGACCGGTTCGAGGACCTGGGCGATCTGTACGAGGCGACCCTCGGGGCCGGTGGCGACCGTACCGGCAACCGCTCCCGCGCCGCCTTCCTGCGCCGACTCGCGGGCGAGGTCCGGCGGCCCGGTTTCACCCTGCTGATCGCCGAGAACACCACCCTGACGGCCTGCGCCTACGGCTTCCCGGTGCGCGGCGCCGATCCGTGGTGGCAGGGGTGCGACACCCGGCTGCCCCGGACCGTGCGCGGGCTCGCGGTCAGCGGCGGGCTCTTCGCGGTCTCCGGGATCGTCGTCCCGCCCCGGGTGCGCACCCACTACCAGGACCGGGAGTGGAACCTCGCCCGGCGCCTGCAACGCAGGCTCCTCGACGACCACGCGCCCGCCCTCGGCGTCACCCTGGTGCCCGCCGCCGACACCGAGACGCTGACCGTGTACCGGGCCTGGGGCTGGCGGGACGTGGTGGCTCAGGCGCGTGATCCGCGGCCGTCGGCCGGGGCCTGCCAGGTCCTGCTGCTGGGCCGCTGAGCGCGTCAACCGCCGTCCACGGCCGTCAGGACATCTGTGCTCGCCGCGACAGGGATTCCCCGGGTGCGACTAGAGTTCCTGTAAGGGGAAACACGCTCCCTCGCGGCGGGCCGTCCCTCTCCGGCGGCCCGCAGGAAAGGTGTACATGCCCGCAGAAAGCCAGCAGCCCGCGGCCGACCGGCTCGACGACGACGACTACCCTGCCTACACCATGGGCCGGGCCGCCGAGCTGATCGCCTCCACCCCCGGTTTCCTCCGGTCACTGGGTGAGGCCGGGCTGATCACGCCGACGCGGTCGGACGGCGGTCACCGCCGCTACTCGCGCCATCAGCTCCGTACGGCCTCGCGCGCCCGCGAGCTGGTCGACCAGGGGACGCCCATCGAGGCCGCCTGCCGCATCATCAGCCTGGAGGACCGGCTGGACGAGGCGCTGCGTGTCAACGAGGAGCTGCGCCGGTCGCCCCACCGCTAGAAAATCTGATGCGCCCGAAACAGAAATTCACTGTTTCGGGCAGCGCTTTTCTCCCGCAATTCCGCCGTCGCGAAAATGGGTTCCGTGCTAGGCTGCCGTCAGTTGCAGTTGTGGTTGCCAATTTTGAACCGGTTCTCCGGGCAGGTGATCATCACGGCGATGGAGGAGATTCGTAAAGTGCGTATCTCCAGCACTGCCTAGGAGTTAAGACATGGCCACCGGTACCGTGAAGTGGTTCAACGCGGAAAAGGGCTTCGGCTTCATCGAGCAGGACGGCGGCGGCGCCGACGTCTTCGCCCACTACTCGAACATCGCCACCCAGGGCTTCCGTGAGCTGCAGGAAGGTCAGAAGGTGACCTTCGACATCACGCAGGGCCAGAAGGGCCCGCAGGCGGAGAACATCGTTCCCGCCTAAGCACGCGAGACTGCGAAACAGGGGCCCGCACCTTGGGTGCGGGCCCCTTTTCGTATCTGCTCATTTACCCGCCGTTCCAGTCCCTGTTCCAGGCCCAGTTCCAGTCCAGGCCCAGTTCCGGCCGCTGTTCCGCTCGCCGTTCTTCGGTCACCCGCTGTACTTCGGTCACCCGCTGTTCTTCGACCGTTCTCCGGCTTCCCGAACGTTCTCCGGCTTCCCGATTTTCCCCGAGGAGAAATCCTCCCCTCTCCTCCCGCTCGAACCCCTTGGTGAGGCACCATGCGCTGCGTGATCGCCCGTTACCCCTTCGATCTGACGAAGAGCGAAGTGGAGCAGATGCTCAAGGGCGTCCGCCCGGAGCAGCCCGTCAGCGGCCCCTGCGCCGTCATCAGCCGCAAGCTGTACCCGGTCAAGCAGGTCGGCGAGGTGATCACCAAGCAGGACCGCCGTGACTTCACCGCCTCCGAGGTCACCCGGGCCCTGACCCGCCTCGGCTTCACCTGCCACGAGACCCCGCCGGCACCGACCCCGGCCGCCCCCGAACCCGGTACCTCCGCCGCGGCCCCCACCGCGGACTCCGGCCCCGAACCGACGTCGTACATCGACACTCCCCTGGGCTGACGCCTCCGCGCGCTCCCCGCCCCTCCCGGGGCACACTCCGCGTCACAGCTCCTTGTCCGGCCAGTCCAGCAGACGGGCGCCGATCACCGCCGTCTGCAACATGTAACGCTGGCCGGGATCCGCCGGATCGGCGCCGGTCAGCTGGTGGATGCGTTCGAGGCGGTACGTCAGTGCCCGCACGCTCAGCGAGAGGCGCCGGGCGGCCTCCGCGGCCACGCAACCGCAGTCGAAGTACGTCGAGAGCGTGTCCAGCAGCGGTCGCGGGCCGCCGCGCGCCTTGGTGAGCGGGCCCAGCGCGTCGAGGACCAGATCGGCCATCGCCTGCCGGTCCCGGGTGAGCACCGGGTAGACCAGCAGGTCGGCGGCGCGCAGCAGCGGGCCCTCCAGGGCGAGCCGCTCGGCCAGTTCGAGGGTGTTCAGAGCCTCCTCGTACGACTGCACGATCCCGCCCGCGCCCGGCTGCGGTCGGCCGATCGCCACCCGGGAGCCCACCGCCGCCGCGTACGACTGCTTGGCGAAGTGGGTGAGGATGTCGTCCTGGTCGCCGGGCGCGACACACAGCATGCGGCCCGCCTTCGTGGTGAGCAGGATGTTGCGGTCACCGAAACGGCTGATCATCGCGCGCTCCACCTGACGCGGCACCGGCGCGCTCTCGTCGTAGGCGGTGGGCCCCTGCACGACGGCGACCGCGTGCGAGTGGGACAGGCGCAGACCGAAACGCTCGGAACGTTCGGCGATCCGGCCCAGATCACTGCGGCCGTAGAGCAGATCGTCGATGAACTCCCGCCGCGCCGCCTCCTCCTGGCGTACGGCGAGCCGCTGGGCCCGCTCGTAGCCCTCGGTGAAGGCGTCAACCACCTGCTGGACAGCGGCAAGTGTGCAGTCGGCGGCGCCTGGGGTCTCCGGCCAGGCGGTGCGGGTGGCGGCGAGATGGGCGTTGACCAGGGCGCGCAGTCCGTGTCCGGCCTCGGCCGCGAGCTCGCCCAGGGTGCGACGGGCCTCCAACTCGGCCCGGTTCAGGCGCCGTCCGGTGGCGGCCACCTCCGCCAGGAGTTGCGCGTACCCCGCCAGATACTGCTCAGGTATTCCGCCCTCCGGCAACGCCGCCCCCTGTTTTCTTGACGCCCTGGTGACGCTTTCTTAGCGCGCCACCGGCATCAAGACCCTAATGGACACTGCCGGGTTCCGGCAATGCGCGGGCGCGCACCCCGCGTGCACCATGGCGCCAGGGGAGCACCACGGATGGTTCCGGTGCCGGACACCGGCAGGTGTCCCGCACCGGGACCGTGATCCGCGCATCCCCTCGACATTCGGGCGAGTAAGAGAACGGGGGGCCGGGATCATGGGGGCGTTCATCGCTGCCGCGACCGGTTTTCCCACCGTCGTCTTCACCGCGGCGCTCGTCGTGGTCGTCCTCTACTGGCTGCTGGTCGCCCTCGGCGCGGCCGACGCACACGGCCACGCGCATGCCCATGCGCACGTCCACATCCACGTCCGTGGGCACGGGCACGCCAACGGGCGTGGGCAGGCCAACGGCCGTGGGCAGGTCAACGGCCGTGGGCCCGCAGGGAGTCAGTGGCTCGGCGGGGTCCCGGTGACCCTCGCCTTCTCGCTGTTCGTCGCGGTCGGCTGGCTCATCAGCTTCTGCGCGAACGCGCTGTTCGTACCCTCGGGCCCGGCCGGCCTCCTGGTCGGAGCGATCGTACTGATCGCCACGGCCTACGCCTCCTGGTCGGCGACCAAACTCCTCGTACGACCACTGCACCCGCTGTTCCCCGACGAACAGGGGCCGTCCCGGCTGGACTTCGTCGGGCTGACCTGCACCATCCGCACCGGGCGGGTGGACGCGGGGTTCGGCCAGGCCGAGGTCAGGGCCGCGGACGGCTCCGCCGCGACGGTCCAGGTCCGCCAGACGGGCAACGACGCCCTCGCCAGCGGCAGCACCGGACTCCTCTACGCCTACGACGAACCCGGCGAGTTCTTCTGGGTCGCGCCCTACGACAGCGCGCTGGACCCGAGGACCGGACCTGGGGGCAATCCGGGGTAGACCGCCGACGCGTGGGTGGCCTACGGGTGTTGGCCTACGGATGTTGGTCTGCGCGTGGTGGCTTACGGGTGTTGGTCTGTGGCTGTTGGTCTACGGGTGTTGGCCTACGGGCGGTGGCCTGCGTGTGGGGGTCCACGGGTGTGGGCCTACGGGCGATGGCCTGCGTGAGTTGGCCAACTGGGGTTGGCCTGCGGGTTGTTGCCTACGGTCGGTTGCCTACGGGTGTTGGCGGGTGGGCGGTGGGCGGTGGTCGCGTGCCGGGCGCTGGGGTTCGTGGCCGGGGCTGGTGGTCGCTCGCCGCGTTGGGACGGGTCGGGTCGCCGAGGCTCGGTGGTCGCTCGCCGCGCCTGGTGGTCAACACCTGGTGGCCAACGATCGGTGGCCAACGATCGGTGGCCTACGGCGGTTGGCTCGCGCGGGTTGGCCTACGGCGGTTGGCCCACGCGAGTTGGCCCACGGGTGTTGGACCACGGCCATTGGCTCGCGACCGACGCGATCGGTGGCCCGCGCCCGCCGGAGCCGCGAGTCAACGCCTGTTGGTCAACGCTCGTAGGTCAAGGCCTCCCGCCAGCCGGCGCCCCGCCAGCCAACGCCCCGCGGACCAGGGCCCTCCAGCGCAACGCCCCGACAGGCAACCCCCGTCCAGTCAACGCCCGTTGGCCCACGCTCGTAGACCCACACCAGTTGACCCACACCGACCGACAGACGCCCGCCTTCAGACACCCGCCCCGCCCTCGGACACCCGCCCCGCCCTCAAACGCCCGCCCATACCCACCCCAACTCACCCCTACCTAGAGGACCCATGTCATGAACGCCATCACCGTGGGCATCGGTGTGTTCGTCGCCGTTGTCCTGCTCATCGCGCTCGCGCTGCTTCTGCTGGTCGGGCGGTTGTTCCGGAAGGTGGAGCAGGGGCGGGCGCTGATCGTCTCCAAGACGAAGAAGGTGGACGTCACCTTCACCGGCGCGGTCGTCCTGCCGGTGCTGCACAAGGCCGAGTTCATGGACATCTCGGTGAAGACCATCGAGATCCGCCGCACCGGGCGCGAGGGCCTGATCTGCCAGGACAACATCCGCGCCGACATCCACATCAGCTTCTTCGTGCGGGTCAACAAGACCGTCGAGGACGTCATCAAGGTCGCGCAGGCCATCGGTACCCAGACCGCGAGCGACCCGGTGGCGATCCAGGACTTCTTCGCCGCGAAGTTCTCCGAGGCGCTCAAGACCGTAGGGAAACAGCTCGACTTCGTCGATCTCTACACCAAGCGCGAGGAGTTCCGGGACCGGATCATCCAGGTCATCGGCACCGACCTCAACGGCTACCACCTCGACGACGCGGCCATCGACTTCCTCGAACAGACTCCGATGACCCAACTGGACAGCCAGAACATCCTGGACGCGCAGGGCATCCGCAAGATCACCGAGCTGACGACGATCGAGCACGTCCGCACCAACGAGTTCCAGCGCGCCGAGCAGAAGGAGATCACCCGGCAGAACGTCGACGCCCGGGAAACCATCCTGGAGTTGGAGCGCCGGCAGGCCGAGGCGGAGATCAAGCAGCGTCGTGAGGTGGAGGTGCTGCGGGCACGCGAGGAGGCCGCCACCGCGAAGGTGCAGGAGGAGGAACGGCTCGGCGCGCAGGCCGCGTTCCTGCGCACCGAGGAGCAACTCGGCGTCCAGCGCGAGAACCAGGCCCGTGAGATCGCCGTCGCGCAGAAGAACCGCGAGCGGGTCATCGCCGTGGAGAACGAGCGCATCGAGAAGGACCGGCTGCTCGAAGTCATCGCCCGCGAAAGGGAGACGAGCCTGTCCGGGATCGCCCGCGACAAGGAGATCGAGGTCGAGCGACGCGAGGTCGCGGACGTGGTCCGGGAACGGATCGCCGTGGACCGTACGGTCGCCGAGCAGGAGGAGGCCATCAAGAAGCTGCGGATGGTCGAGGAGGCGGAGCGTACCCGGCAGGCGGTGATCATCGCCGCGGAGGCCGAGGCGCAGGAGAAACTGGTCAAGGACATCAAGGCGGCCGAGGCCGCGGAGGCCGCCGCCAGGCACCGCGCCGGGGAGCAACTCACCCTCGCCGACGCCCGGTTGAAGTCCGCCGACCTCGACGCCCGCGCCAAGCTCCGGCTCGCCGAGGGCCTCCAGGCGGAGGCCGCCGCGGCCGGACTCGCCGAGGTGCAGGTCCGCGACAAGGAGGCCGAGGTCACCGTGAAGGCGGGCCGCGCCGAGGCCGAGGCCACGGGGGCGCGGCTGCGCGCGGAGGCGGAAGGCACCGAGGCCCGGCTGCGCGCGGAGGCCGAGGGCACCCGGGCCAAGGCGCTCGCGGAGGCCGAGGGCACGCAGGCGAAGGTGCTCGCGCAGGCCGAAGGCGTACGGGCGAACGCGCTCGCGGAAGCCACCGGTATCGGTGAGAAGTTGAAGGCCGAGGCGGAGGGGCTCACCGAGAAGGCCGCCGCGATGGCCGCCCTCGACGACGCCTCGCGCGGCCACGAGGAGTACCGGCTGCGGCTCCAGGCCGAGAAGGAGATCCGGCTCGCGGGTCTCGACGCGCAACGGCAGGTCGCCGAGGCGCAGGCCACGGTCCTCGCGACCGGTCTGGAGCACGCCGACATCGACATCGTCGGCGGTGACACGGTCTTCCTGGACCGGCTGATGTCGTCGATCTCGCTGGGCCGCAGCGTCGACGGTTTCGTCCAGAACTCCCAGACGGCGCAGGCGTTGGCGCGCCCGTGGCTGGACGGCACGTCGAACATCGCCGACGACCTAGGGCGGGTGCTCGGCTCGGTCTCCACCGCCGACGTCCAGAACCTCACGGTGTCCGCCCTGTTGATGAAGCTGATGCGCACGGACACGGCGAACGCCGGTCAGCTACGACAACTACTGGACAGAGCTGGCGAATTGGGCCTCGCGGACACTCCGCTGAGCGCGCTCAACGGCCACCCGGCGAAGGCCTGACACCTCCCCCGGCCGAGGCCCGGCCCCCACAGACGGTCCGGAACTGCCGCACAGGGGACGGCAGTTCCGGACCCACCACTCCTGACCGACCACTCCTGATCCCCACCCCGAGATCCTGAGAGGGACCCATGACCACCGGCCTGGACACCGGCACCTACGAGGTCCTGCGCGACCGCCTCGCCGCACAGGCCGCCGAACTCGCCCGCCGGGCCGAGGCGCTCAACTCCCGCCGCATCGAGGAGTTCGGCTCGACCCGGCTGGACCTCACCGGTACCGGCCGCCTGACCACCGAGCACCCGGCGACGCCGAGGGACGTGGTCGCCGTGGGGGACGCGCTCCTCTTCGGCTACCAGACGTCCCCCGGTGTCACGCGGGAGACGGCGGTGGCCGATGTCCTCGGCCTGTACGACGGGCGGGAGTTGCGCGGGCTGCCCGAGGACGCCGTGCCCGGACTGCTCGACGACCCCGAGTTCGTGCGGGAGTTCACCGCCCTGCACCGCTACTACCGTCAGGCGCGACTCCTCCGACTCCGGCGCGTCGAGGGCAAGTTGCTGGCCGTCTTCCGCACCGGAGAGAAGACCGACGACATCCGGGTACTCCGCTGGGCGCTCACGGACGACGGCCGGGCGGCGACCTTCCTGGACGCGCACGGCGAACGCGACCACGTCTTCCCGCCACCGTACGACTTCGACTGGACGGGGACGGGACGCGAGGACCTCGTCGCCGGACGGCATCCGCATGTGCGGATCCAGGACGGGCTCTACGTCGACACGCTGGGCGGCACTCTCACCGTGAAGGTGGAGGACAACACCGAGACGGGCGAGGGGATTTACGCCGAACCGGTCGACGAGCCGTTGCAGTCGCCCGCCGACGCGGAGATCTCGTACGCGCGGGTGGGCGCGCTGGTGCTGCTGCGGGTGCGGCCCTACAAGGAGGACGCCCACCGTCACCTGGTCTTCAACACGCTGACCAAGGGGGTCGTACGGCTCGACGGGATCGGGCTGTCGTGCCAACGGCTGCCGGAGGAACAGGGGATCGTGTTCCCGGGTGGGTACTGCCTGGCCACGGGGGAGTGCAAGACCTTCGAAACGGCCACCGACGGGCTGGAGTTGGAGCGGATCGTCCGCTCGCCCAACGGGGAGGACGTGCTGTTCGGCTACTGGGCGAGGGTGTCGGGGCGGAGCCTGCTGCTGCCGTACAACATGATTCGCAAAGAGGTCGCGGCGCCGTTGCCCGGGCGGGGGTGGGCGCTCTTCGAGGACGGCATGCTGGTGGTGCTGGGGGAGGGGGAAGCGGCTCGGGTCCACCCGGTGCGTCTGTGGCGTACCCCGTTCGTCTCCGACACCTGTGCCGCCGCCGCTCAACTGACCGGCTCAGGGCCGTTGTTCCGGGTCGGGAACGCCGATCTCGTGCGCGGGATCTCCGACTGCTTGTCGGTGACGGGCGCGGTCGTGGGCATGGAGCCGGCGGCGGAGGTGTACGAGGCGCTGGTCGCCGCGTGTGTCCGGGCGGCCGACACGCATCACTGGCTGGCGGATGCCGAACTCGGTGATCTGCGGGGGCCGTTGGAGGAGGTGCGGGACACGGCGGAGCAGGTCCTGACCGAGTTCGAGACGGTCCGGACGCTGACCGCGCGGGCCGCCGACGCCCTCACCGACGCGACGGACCGCCTCACCTCTCTCGTACGGCGGCTGCGGGGCGAGGCGCCCCGGGACGCGGCGGGGTGGGTCGGCGGGCTCACCGAACTCCGGCGAGCACAGGGGCACTTGCTGACGCTGAAGGAGATGCGGTACGCGGACACCGCGCGGATCGAGCAGGCGGCGGCCGAAGTCGAGGCGGATCTAGGGGCGTTCGGGCAGCGGGCGGTGGCGTTCCTGGCCCGCGAGGACGCGTTCGCCGGGCACCACGAGCTGATCGAAAGCCTCGTCGCGGAGTCCGGGGCGCTGGCCAAGGCCGCCGAGGCGGCCCCGGTCGCGGCCCGGCTGGACGAACTGACCGCGGGGCTGCGGACGGTGACCGAGGTGGTCGCCGGACTCGACATCCGCGAAGCCACGGTCCATATCGGCGACGCCACGGTCCACATCGGTGACACCACGGTCCGTACGTCGATCCTGGAACGGGTCGCCGAGGTGCTGGGCGGCGTCAACCGCGCCCGCGCCATTCTGGACGCCCGCCGCGCCGAACTCCGGGACCGGGAGGGCCGGGCGGAGTTCGCGGCCGAGTTTGCGCTGCTCGCCCAGTCGGTCACCGGGGCGCTCGCGGACGCGGCGACCCCGGAGGCCTGTGACACCCAACTCGCCCTGTTGCTGGTGCGGTTGGAGAACCTGGAAGCCCGCTTCGCGGACTTCGACGACTTCCTCGCCGAACTGACCGGCAAGCGCGTCGAGATCCACGAGACCCTCTCCGCCCGCAAGCAGACCCTGGTCGACCAACGGGCCCGCAAGGCAGAGCAGTTGTCGCGCTCCGCGGCCCAGGTGCTGGAGACCGTGGGACGGCGGGCGGGCGCGCTCGCCGACGCCGACGCGGTGAACACGTACTTCGCCTCCGACCTGATGGTGACGAGGATCCGCCGCACCGCGGACCAACTCCGCGAACTCGGCGAGGGCACCAGGGCGCAGGAGTTGACGGGCCGGCTCACCGCCGCCCACGCGGAGGCGGTCCGCGCGCTGCGCGACCGCGCCGACCTCTTCGCGGACGGCGGCCGGACGCTCCGCCTGGGCCGCCACCGCTTCGCCGTGCACACCGAGCCTCTCGACCTCACCCTGGTCCCCTCCGGCGAGGGCCTGGCCTTCGCTCTCACCGGCACGGACTACCGATCACCGGTCAGGGACCCGGAGTTCGCGGCCACCCGCCCGTACTGGGATCGCCCGCTGCCCTCCGAGTCGCCGTCGGTCTACCGCGCCGAACACCTCGCCGCCCGCCTCCTCGACGAACACGGCGCACCGGCCCTCGCCCAGGAGGCCGACCTCGGCGCCCTGGTCCGCCGGGCCGCGCAGGAGTCGTACGACGAAGGCTACGAACGCGGGGTGCACGACCACGACGCGACCGCGATCCTCGCGGCGCTGCTCCGCCGGTACGAGGACGCGGGCCTGCTGCGTCACCAACCGGCGGCCCGGGCAGGCGCGTTGCTCTTCTGGACGCACCGCACGAACCCTCGGGCGCGCGAGAAGTGGACCCGGCGCGCGAGATCCCTGGCCCGCGCCCGCGACCTGTTCGGACCCACCCCCGCCGACGCCGAACTCCGCGCGGAACTTGCGGCGGAAACGGGATCGGGCGGCGAGGCCGCCGCGGCCTACCTCCTGGACGAACTCACCAGCGCCCCCGAGGGCTTCGTGATCAGCACGGGCGCCCGTGCGCTGCTCGACAAGTTCCGCAGGGCGGTGGGCAGTTCGGCCTACGACGACGACCTGACCGCCCTCGCCGACGACCTGCCCGCCCGGCACCAACTGGTGGAGGCCTGGCTGACGGCGTACACGACGGCGTCCGGGACGCGGGTCGACCCGGGGGACCTGGCGGAGGCGGTGGCGGCCGAACTCTGCCCCGGCACACCGCGTTACGAGTCGGACGCACAGCTGGCCGAGACGGTCGGCGGACTGCTCGGCAGTCATCCCCGCCTGGTGGGCGGGGAGTTGCGTTTCAGACTCGACGAACTCCTCTGCCGCACAAGGGAGTTCCGCGCGCGGGACGTTCCCGGGCACCGCGCGTACCAGCGTCGCCGTACCGCCCTGGTCGCGGCGGAGCGCGCCCGGCTGCGGCTCGACGAGTACCGTCCGCGCGTCCTGTCGTCCTTCGTCCGGGGCCGGCTCGTCGACGAGGTCTACCTCCCGCTGATCGGCGACAACCTCGCCCGGCAACTCGGCACGGCGGGCGAGCCGGCCGGAGCCGTCGGCACCGGCGGACTGCTGCTGCTCATCTCCCCACCGGGCTACGGCAAGACGACCCTCATGGAGTACGTCGCCGACCGGCTCGGACTGGTCCTGGTCAAGGTCAGCGGCCCCGCCCTCGGACACGGGGTCACCTCCCTCGACCCGGCCGAGGCGCCGAACGCGACCGCCCGACAGGAGGTGGAGAAGGTCGACTTCGCGCTCGCGGCGGGCAACAACGTGCTCCTCCACCTGGACGACATCCAGCACACATCACCCGAACTCCTCCAGAAATTCATCACGTTGTGCGACGCGACCCGGCGGATGGAGGGCGTGTGGGAGGGCGCGCCGCACACCTACGACCTGCGGGGCAAGCGGTTCGCCGTCTGTATGACCGGCAACCCGTACACCGAGTCGGGCAGCCGGTTCCGCATCCCCGACATGCTCGCCAACCGTGCCGACGTCTGGAACCTGGGCGACGTACTGACCGGCAAGGAGGCGCTGTTCGCCCTGAGTTTCATCGAGAACGCGCTGACCTCCAATCCGGTCCTGGCCCCGCTCGCCGGCCGCGACCGCGACGACCTGGACCTGCTGATCCGGCTGGCCCGCGACGACACGACGGCCCGCGCCGACCGTCTCTCCTACGCCTGCGACCCCACCGAACTGGCCCGTACCGTCGCCGTGTTGCGGCAGCTGCTCGCCGCTCGGGACACCGTCCTCGCGGTCAACACCGCGTACATGGCGTCCGCGGCGACCACGGAAGAGGCCCGCACCGAACCGCCGTTCCGGCTCCAGGGGTCGTACCGCAGCATGAACCGGATCGCCCGGCGCATCGAGCCGGTGATGAACTCTCGTGAGTTGTCGGCGGTGTTGGACGACCACTACAGCGCCGAGGCACAGACTTTGGGCGCGGAGGCGGAGGCGAACCTGCTGAAGCTGGCGGAGCTGCGGGGCACGCTGACTGTCGAACAGGCGGCGCGGTGGGGTGAGTTGAAGGCGGGGTATCGGCGGGGGCGGCAGGAGCGGGCTGGGGGTGCTGCGGAGGCCCGGCTGTCCGTGGCTCAATCGGCCTTGTGGGGAACCCACTTGCCGTCGTCCAGCGAGTAGCCGTACTGAGGTCGTCCGGCCATTCCGCTGGTGCGGAACGGCCTTCCCTGGTCGTCGATGCGCAGCACGCCGTTGCGGGTGCCGCTGGACCAGGTCAGTTCCAGATACCAACGCACGTCGTGGGAGGCCGCGGCGGCCGTGATGTACAGGACCTCGGGTTCACTCTCGCTCACCTTGTACGGCAGACCCGTCTGCCCCGACTCCGGCGTGGCCACCGGGCGGCCCGCGTCCAGCCCGATGCCGAAGGAGTGCGTGGGCACCCCGCCGCCGCAGCCGACGCCGACGTACCCCATGGCGTAGGCGTTCCAGGCGGGTGGCGCGGCGCTGCCGACGACACGGACGTTCAGCGACTGGAGCACCACGGTCTCCTGGCCGGTTCCCTGCACGGTCAGTTCGAGGTACTGGCTGCCGGCCGAGACGGCACCCAGCGCGCTCACCCAGCCCGGCGCGTCCTGCTCGGTCGGCGGTGGCGGCACCTTGGCCGCGTCCCGGTTCACCAGATAGGTCTGGCTGCACGGACTCTCCCAGGCGTACGGCCGGGTCGTCACCGTCAGCGGAACGGCCGCCGCCACGTCAGCGGCCCCGCCGGACCTCGCGCCCGCCGAGCCGGACGCCCCGCTGTTCGCCGTAGCGGACCCGGAAGCACTCGCACTTGCACTCGCACTCGTGGAGTCGGCGGGCGAGCCGGAGGCGGACGGCGAGGAGGTCGAGCGCGCGGATCCGGAGGCGGACGAGGAGGGGGTGCCGTGCCCGGCGGCGGCGACCGAGCCGGCGTCCTGCTTCCGGCCGGTGCCACCGTCACCGCCGTCGCCGGAGAGGAAGCGGGGGACGAGGGCGGTGGCGGTGAGGACCACGGCTACGGCGGCGGCGGCGAAGAGGGCGGTGCGGGGGCGGTTGCGTGGGGCGGGTGTGGGTGCGGGGGCGGGTGGTTCGGGGGTGGGGGCGGATGTGCGAGTGGGTGTGGGGGAAGCGGGGGGAGGTGTGGGCTCCGGTGCGGTGGAGTGGAGGGCTGTTTCCGGAGCGGGAGTGGGGGTGGGAGTTGGAGGGGTAGCCGTCGTGGTGGACTTCCGCTCGCGCTGGCGGGCGCCGTCGGCCAGGATCCAGCGGCGGTGGGCCTCGACGAGTTCGTCGGGGGTCGCCTTGCAGAGGCGGGCGAAGCGCTCCACGGGGGCGTACTCGGTGGGTACGGCGTCGCCGTTGCAGTAGCGGTGCAACGTCGACGTGCTCATGTGCAGCCGCTTCGCGAGCACGCCGTAGCTCAGACCCGAACGGTCCTTGAGCTCCCGTATCAGCGCCGCGAAATCGGCCGTCTCGTCCAGCACCGTTGCCCAGCCCCCGTTCCAGTCCGGCGTTCCAGGGAAACCCTGTTCGCCCAGGTAAGAGCCGGTGCGAACGTTCCAGGTTCCCGTAACTCCCGGCTGCTGTGGCGGGTGGGACGGAAAGCGGCACAGGCTGCGGTCATCAAAGCACGCCGCCCGCCGAACGGCCGGACGGCCTGTCAGTTCCCGCCTCCAGGAAAGAGATCACACCCATGTCCGCGTTCACCGCCCGCCCTCGCACCCGCCTGTTCGCCGCGGCCACCGTCGCACTCGCCGCGCTCTCACTCACCGCCTGCAACGGCAAGCTGGGAGCAGGAGTACACGATGAGGGCGCGGTCTCCTCTCCGGTCTCGTCCTCCGCGACGACCTCCTCGACGCCGTCGGCGACGGGTGGTTCGTCCGCTGGTGGTGCGTCCAGTGGTGGTTCCTCCACGGGTGGTTCGTCAACGGGTGGGTCCTCGACCGCTGGCGGTGCGGGGTCGGGCGGCAGCAGGACGAGCGGCGGCTCGGGGTCGACGTCCGGCTCGGGGGCGGGTTCGGGGTCGGGGTCGGGTTCGGTTTCAAGCAGCTCCACGAAGAGGGTCACGTGCAGCGGTGCCAACACCAAGGTGACCGCACGGCTGGTCAACCGCCCTGTCAACCACATGCTGCTCACCGTCACCAACACCGGTTCCAAGACCTGCGACCTCTACTACTACCCGGCCGTCGACTTCGCGGACGCCCAGTCCGTACCGCCGGTCATCAAGGACTCCCAGCCGCAGGCGGTGACCACGCTGGTCCCGGGCCAGTCGGGCTACGCCGGCGTCGCCCTCTCCGGCGGAACGGACGGCGGCGGCACCAACGGCCGCACCGCCAAGTCCCTCTCCGTCTACTTCTTCGACCGCAACAACAACAGCATCAGCCCGGCGGCGACCCCGGCACTCCCCAGCAAGGGCGTCTACATCGACGACTCGCTCCGGGTGACGTACTGGCTGAGCAGCGCGCAGGAGGCGCTGACGTACTGAGAGACGGGCGGGGCGGTGGCCTTACTCGATCCCTCGG
Source organism: Streptomyces sp. NPDC091280 (assembly GCF_044768565.1). Taxonomy (NCBI): domain Bacteria; kingdom Bacillati; phylum Actinomycetota; class Actinomycetes; order Kitasatosporales; family Streptomycetaceae; genus Streptomyces; species Streptomyces sp. NPDC091280. The sequence goes on along the minus strand of NZ_JBIVUZ010000003.1, from coordinate 39,939 downwards.
CCCTCTGTTTGACCCCCGGGCATGAAAGAGGCCCATTCGCGATCAAGCGAATGGGCCTCTGACCAGCGTCGGGGTGGCGGGATTTGAACCCACGACCACTTCGTCCCGAGTACGCGCGGGATGCAGCGAGGGCATCGGCCAGTACGAGGGGAAGGCGTCGAGGATCTCCTTCACGCTGGCCCGAAGGTCCTTCAGGGCGGGCGGTTCGTCATCGGGCGGAGGTCCCAGCAGAGGCGTGAGCTGCTTGTAGTCCATGAGGGCTTCGCGCAGGGCGGGGACCGTGCGGCCGCGTCGTTGGACCACTCCATGAGGGTCGGTTCGGCGAGCAGGTCTCCGAGGGAGACGTCGAGAGCCTCGGCGAGTGAGGTGATCACCGAGAGCCGGTCGAGCTCGATCCGATTGTTCTCCGCTTTGCTCAGCCAGTCCGTGGTCCGCCCGCCAAGGCCGGCCAGGACTTCTTGGGAAAGGCCGCGTCGGCGCCGGTACCAGGCGACGCGCTCGCCGATGCTGCCACCGCTCATTGAGGACCTCGGCACCGAGAAGGTCCTCATGGACCACCGCATGGGCCACATCGACGGCTCCGTCTCGGCGCGCTACGCCCACGCCACCCCTGGGATGCGCACGCGCCTCATGCTCGCACTGACCGAGCAGTGGGAGGCGGCGCTCGATGTTCGCCTTGCGATGAGTCCCACGTCACCGGTCCGCGTACTCAGCGAACTTCTACACGCACGCGAGATCGCGCTCTGATAGCCCCATGGTGTCCCGAAACGTTGTTACGGGACACCATGGATTTCCGCTTACGACTGACAACCCGGACGGCCTGCCTTCAACCCCTTCGCTGTTGCAGCCGAGCAAGGGACAGGCCACGGTAGATCGTCGTCAAGGCCCGTTCGGCTGCTGAACAGACGGCTGCGGCGCCCCAGCTCGTTGGTGCATCCCGAGTGTCTCTCTGGGCAGACTGCGGTCGGCCCGCACGTGGAAGTGGCGATCGCCCGGGTCTCATGGGCTGCGCTTGCGATGGCGGAGGGCCGGTGTCACCGGTCTGCCGGGCAATGCCGCCAGACACGGCCACCAACGGACAGGCGCTGTCTCCCAGCTGACTGAGGACGACGAACTCGACCTCGGTGGCCGGCATTTCCGCCGTCAGCACATTGCCTGTGCATGCCTTCGATATGACTATCCCTTGACCCTGTCTCCCTTAGGGTCGTAGGCCGCAGCTGCGAACGGGGGAACGCGCGATGGGTGACGGCAAGGACCCGGCCAAGGTCCTCGACATCAAGACCGCCGATCTGAAGCGGGTGGCGCCGGACTTCCAGACGGCGGCAGTTGATCTGGGCAAGGCGCTGACCGCACTCGTCAAATCCCTGGACGGGCTGGGTGAGCCCTGGGGAAACGACAAGCAGGGCAAGGAGTTCGGCGACTCCTACAAGCCGCTGCAGAAGAAGATCGAGAGCGCGGCGGGCACGCTGGTGCTCGGGCTGACGAGCATTCACGAGGCGATGTCCGATCTGGCGGACGGGCATGTGGACAACGACGAGTTGATCGCCGGGATGTTCACGACTGTGAAGGCCACCGGCGCGGACGGTGCCGGTGAGCGTTGAGGACAAGGCCCGCCACATCCTGCTCGACCTGGGCCTGTGGTGGCCGGAGGCGGACTCGGGGAAGCTGCGGTCGGCGGCGACGGCCTGGCGGACCTTCGCCGGCGCCGTCGACGACCTGCGCGGCCCGGTCGGCCAGAGCGCATCGTCGATCATCCACCACAACACCGGTGAGTCCATCGAGGCGTTCGGGAAGTTCTGGGGCCGGTATGCCAAGGACAAGGACACCGGCTGGCTGAAGGACCTGGCCGACTCCGGGCGCGGAATGGCCACGGCGCTGGACAAGTTCGCCGACGCCATCGACGACGCGATCAACAAGCTGTGGACGCAGATCGGTATCGACGCCGCGGTGATCGCGGGCGGGGTCGCGCTGGCCTTCTTCACCGCGGGCCTGGCCTCGGGGGCGGCCGTCGCGGCGGCCGACCTGGTCATCGAGTTCGGGGCGGGCCTGGGCGTCGCGGTCTCCACGACGGTGGCGGAGATCGCCGCGGGCACTCTGGTCGCGGCGTCGTTCGGCGGGATCGAGTCGGTGACGGTCGACCTGGCCGTGGCGCAGCCGCTGAAGATCGCGACCGGTCTGCAGCAGGGCTTCAGCCTGGACGAGGTCAACCAGGCCGCCAAGGACGGCATGCTCTTCGGCGGCGCGCTCGGCGCGGGCGGCGGCGTACTGAAGGCGACCATGGAGGGCGGGCTCGCCGACACCACCCCGCTCCTGCTGCGCCCGCCGTCCCTCCGCCCCGACCTCGTCGAACTGGGCCCGGCGGCCCGCAACGCCGACGGGACCCCGTGCGTCGGCGAGCCGATCGACGTGGCGACCGGCGCGATGCTGATGACGGCGACGGACCTGGCCCTGCCGGGCAGCCTGCCGCTCCGGTTCACCCGCACCCACCTCTCCTCCTACCGGGGCGGGGTCTGCTTCGGCCCGGCCTGGATCTCCACCCTCGACGAGTGCCTCCAGATCGACGGCGAGGGCGTGGTGTTCGCCGCCGCCGACGGCATGCGCCTGGTCTACCCGGTACCGGAACCGGGCGTGCCGGTCATGCCGGCCAAGGGCGCCCGCTGGCCCCTGGAATGGGATGGCAAGCCCGACGGCGCGATGACGGTCACCGACCCGGCGACCGGCGTGACCCGCACCTTCGCCGCCCCCGTCCCCTCCCCCTCCTTCGGTGTCTTCCACCTGGCGCTGGACTCCCTCGGCGACCGCAACGGCAACCGCATCGACGTCGAACGCGACGACGACGGCATCCCGTTCGGCATCCGCCACTCCGGCGGCCACTACGTCGCCGTCGACACCACCGGCCCCCGCATCACCGCCCTGCGCCTGCTCGACGAACCCCCCTCCCGCTACCGTCCGACCCCCGCGGCCGACGAGGGCACACTCGTCATGCGCTACGGCTACGACAGCGCAGGCAACCTCACCGAGGTCATCAACTCCAGCGGCGAACCACTGCGGTTCACCTACGACGAGTACGGCCGGGTCACCAAGTGGACCGACCGCAACGGCACCTGGTTCGCCTATACCTACGACGAACGCGGCCGGGTCGTCCGTACCGAGGGCGTCGACGGCATCCTCTCCGGCACGCTGGCCTACGACGACACCACGCGCACGACGACGTACACCGACTCCCAGGGCCGCGTCTCCACCCACCGCCACAATGCGGAGGGTCTGGTCGAGGAGGAGACCGACCCGCTGGGCAACACCACCCGCACCCAGTGGGACGAGTACGGCACACATCCCCTCACCGTCACCGACCCCCTCGGCCACACCACCCGGTACGCCTACGACGAGACGGGCAATCTCACCGAACTCGCCCTCCCCGACGGCACGACGGCGCGTGCCACCTACAACGCACTCGGCCTGCCCACGCAACTCGTCGAACCGGGCGGTGCCGTCTGGCAGCACACCTACGACGAGCGGGGCAACCTCCTCACAACCGTCGACCCGACCGGCGCGGAGACCCGCTACATCTGCGACGGACACGGCCATCCCACGGCGATCACGAACGCTCTCGGCCACACCCGCACCGTGGCCTACGACCCGGCCGGACTGCCCATGTCCCTGACCGACGAACTGGGCCACACGACGTCGATACGCCGGGACCCCTTCGGCCGTGTCGTCGAGGCGACCGACCCGCTGGGACACAGCACCCGGCTGGGATGGACCCCGGAGGGCAAGCCCTCCTGGCGCGAACACCCCGACGGCACGCGCGAATCGTGGACGTGGGACGCCCAAGGCAACCCGCTCACCCACACCGACCCGGCGGGCAACACCACCCACCACACAGCGAGCCATTTCGGTGCCCCGGCCTCCCGCACGGACCCGGACGGCGCACAGTACGAGTTCGCCTACGACACCGAACTACGCCTCACGGCCGTCACCAACCCACTCGGCCTGACCTGGTCGTACACCTACGACGAGACCGGCCGCCTGGCCACGGAGACGGACTTCAACGGTCGCACCCTCAGGTACACGCACGACGCTGCCGGTGGGCTACGGTCGCGCGCCAATGGCGCCGAAGAGACCCTGAGTTTCACGCGGGACGCGCTCGGGAGGGTCGTGGAGCAGCGTTCGGGCGCGGGTGACGTCACCACGTTCGGCTACGGCCCTGACGGTCGTTTGTGCCGCGCGGCCAACGCGGACGCGGAAGTCGTGCTGACGCGTGACGCGTTCGGCCGGGTGCTGACGGAGACCGTGAACGGCCGCGTGACCACACATGTCCATGACGCTCTCGGCCGCCGCACCCGTCGGGTGATGCCGTCCGGGCTGGCCTCGGACTGGACGTACGACCCCGCCGGGCGCCCGCTCGCCCTGTGCTCGCCCGCCGGCACGCTGGACTTCGTCCACGACGCCGCGGGCCGCGAGACAGAGCGCCACGTCGGCGCGAATGTGACGCTGACGCAGTGCTGGAGCGCGGTGGGGCTGCTGACCGCGCAGACTCTGACCGCGGCCTCCGCCTCCATGGTGTTCGGAGCGGACCGCCTCCTCCAACACCGCACCTACGCTCATCAGGCCGACGGCTGTGTGACCGAGATCCGGGAACTGACGTCAGGCACCCGCCGCTTCGACCTGGACACCATGGGTCGGGTCAGCGGCGTCCGTGCCCACGGCTGGACGGAAAGGTACGCGTACGATCCGGCGGGCAACCTCGTGCACGCCACGTCGCCGGACCAAGAAGCAGATGGTGAACGTCGGTTCGACGGCACGCTCGTCCGCTCGGCTGGTCGTACTTCGTACGAGCACGACGCCGAAGGCCGCCTCGTCCGCAGGACCCGCAAGCTCCTGAACGGCCAGACCCGTGTGTGGAGCTACGCGTGGAACGCCGAGGACCGTCTCACGGACCTGGTTGCTCCGGACGGCAGCCATTGGCACTACGCGTACGATCCGTTCGGCCGACGCGTCTCCACGCACCGGGTGGCCGACGACGGTTCCGTGGCCGACCGTACGGACTTCGTCTGGGACGACCTGCTCCTGGCCGAGCAGATCACGCCGGACGGCTGGGTCACCACCTGGGACTACGCGAATGACGATCCTCGTCCGGTCGCGCAGACGAGCCACAGACCGACCGCACCAACCGACAACAAGTCCTTCCTGGCGCAGCTGGCGGAGGAATCGGCTCCGGAGCACGGGGCCCTGCTGTATGCCGTCGTCACCGACGTGGTGGGCACGCCCACGGAACTGGTGGCCGCAACGGGAGATCTGGTCTGGCAGCGCCGTACCGGCTTGTGGGGTACCCATCTCCCGGCTCCGGGGGAGGACGCGTCGCTGGTGGACTGTCCCTTGCGTTTTCCGGGCCAGTACGCCGACCCCGAGTCGGGCCTGCACTACAACCTTCACCGGTACTACGACCCGGAGACGGCGCGGTACATCAGTGCTGATCCGCTGGGTCTCGTCCCGGCACCCGATCACCACGCCTATGTTCCGAACCCACTGGGCTGGACCGACCACCTGGGGCTTGCCGGGAAGGGACCGTCGGGGCCGAAGAACCCACTGGACTTCGGGCAGGGGTATACAGGCCGGCGTGACATCTTCCCGGTGGGCAACAAGGGAAGGGACGTGGAGATCCACGTCTATGACAAGTCCATGCGTGAAGTCGGGCTGTACAACAGCCAGGGCTGGTTCAACAAACACGGCATCAAGGCTTCGGAGGTCGAGGTCCCGCCCGGCGTGGAGAACGCCATCAAGGGACGGATGATCTACGAGCTGCGGAAAGTCGGCCGCATCAACCCCAAGGGGACCGAGGACATCACCGGCGACAAATGGAGGCGACCGCCTCTCGCCGCGGAAGGATGCAAATGAAGTACGTCACGGCCGTCTGGGACGACGGAGGGTTCCTCGTGGATCCAGGGGCCTACCTGGCCGAACTACCGCGTCTGCGCGCCGACCTACCCCCGGGTGCGCGGTCCTTCGCCACCGACCCCGGCCACTACGACATCGCGGGTGCGACCCACTGTGTCAAGGACCTGGAACTGGCCGGGGTCCACCTCGCCACCGACAAGAGCGGAAGCCTGGTCCTGGATTTCGCGCCCAACAAGTTCAAGCACGACTCCGGCCTGCGCATCAGCTACTCGGGCGTGACGCACTTCTCCGTCGACTATGAACACTCCATCGACTGGATGCTGGTCGACGCCGTCCTCCTCGACGAAATCCTTCCGGACGAGGACGGCGGCTGCACACACGAAATCGCGCTGACCGACGCGAGCATCCTGGTCCGCTGCCGGGACCTGGAGGCGGTGTGGGGCGGCGCGAGCTGACGGAGACGGCATCGGTGGTCGCCACACCACCTGAACCGACTCTTCCAGCACGCAGGCGTCGACGGGGCAACCGCGTTCGCACGCGCCTCAAGGCACCGGCTTCTGGGTTCGGTCCTTCGGCGAGACGGCGGCCGGCGAACTCAGCCACGGCCCGGAGTTCCGACCCGAGGCCGTGGAGCCTGCGACCGGGCTGATGTCCTGTCTGGTTGAAGATGCCCCGCGTATTTCCACGGAGGCCGGCCACTGCCGCCGGACGGGATGCGTCCAACAGCAGTGGCCCGCGCGGCGACCCCGCCCTACTTCCGGGTGTTGACTCCTTGTCCCAAGGACCCTGCTGTGATGAGGGCCCCGCCTGTTTCCTCGTGGCCTGTCAGGGAGAGGACCACACCGGCAGTGAAGCAGGCGGCGGACAGCCCGACCGTGGCCCAGGCGAGGCCGTTCTGTGCGCACGGCTGCTCCGCGGGGGTTGCCTCCGGCGTGTGCGGCGGCGGGTCATCCGGGTGGTTGCTTGTGATGGGCATGGCAAACCTCTGTTTTCTCGGGCATGCAGAAGCACGCGGTGAGTCGGGGAAGGCACCATCGACCGGCGGGGAGTTAGCCGCGCAAGTCAGTTGGTCGTGTCCTGTGGCGCCCCCGGACACGGAGGAGACTGCATCGCGCGGGGAGCCGATTCGAGTTCTCGCGAATTTGTCGGCGGTCGCTGTGGTGCCCCTTCATGTTCCCCTGTTCGCCCTCCCCATGAAGGGCTTCTGACCTGCGACTTTGCGAGTATGGGTTCTTGAACCAGTGGCGCGATGCCGATACGGACCCGAATTTTCGCGACCGCTTGAATCGGCCCGATCACGCTGCTGAGGCCATCGGCCGTGCACCGCTGCCACATGCACGACCTCGCCCTTCGCGCTCTACATGCCGAGGGATAAGCCGCGCAACCGGGCATGACCAGCCAGTTCGGCTTCCTCGGCCATCTCCAAGGACAAGCCCGGCGATGAGGGGCGTTGGCGGCCTGGACTCGGCCAAGAGCATCGCCCACGTCCCTTCCGGCACGCGCAAGCTCCTCATGCTCGGCTGGCCGAGCAGCGGGAGGCGGCGCTCGACGTCCGCCGGGCGATGAGCCCGACAATAGGGCGCGTGTACTCGGCGAACTCCTGTGCACACGCATGGAGTCACGTGTGCCCGAAGACCACCGATGCCTCGCTGGGCAGACGTCAACCTGGTGCGCTCAGCTCGCTCCGGCAGTTAAGGCAAACGCCCAGTGACGGGGTGCTGCTGGATCGGCTGATGGTTCCTCCGAGCCTGCTGGCAACGCATAGTCACGCAGTTAGACACTCAGCAACGCCAGAGGGCCCTCACCGATCTGGTGAGGGCCCTCTGAACTGCCACTAGGCTGTCGGGGTGGCGGGATTTGAACCCACGACCTCTTCGTCCCGAACGAAGCGCGCTGCCAAGCTGCGCTACACCCCGATGTCGCCACTGATCTTGCTGGTGTTACCGCTCGTCGCGGCGACGTCGTTTACTTTAGCCCACCGGTGGCTGGAGACGAAATCCGGTTTTGGCGCGGTGGCGGAGCGGGTTGGGGCGGGCGTGGTCGAGGGCCACGAGGAGGACGGAGAGGGCGTAGAAGGCGAGGCCCAGGAGGAGGGCGTTGCCCAGGACGCTCTTGTAGCCGTGGTGCTCGACGTCCAGGAACGTGTAGAGGTAGCGGCCCGGTGTGCCGGGCAGGATCAGTTCGCCGCGGGCGAGGTACACCATCAGGTACGTCGCCGGGTACAGCAGCCACGTCGCCGCCATCCGCAGATGCAGCCGGCCGGGTGCGGTCAGCAGCAGCCAGTCGAGTACCGCCGCGATCGGTGTCACCGTGTGCAGGATCTGGTTCGTCACCGCCTGCCAGCCGGTGGGGGCCGTCGTGCCGCCCGTCATCGCGAACGGGCTCGACGCGTGCGCCAGGATCAGGTGGTACACCAGGCCGGTGATCGTGATGTAGAGCAGGGACGCGCCCGTCACCAAGGGGGAGAGGGGGCGGCGGGCCGTCCACGCCCGGCGGGCCGTGGCGATCATCACCAGGGCCAGCAGGATGTTGCTCTGGATCGTGAAGTAGGTCAGGACCCTGATCGGGCTGCCGAGGAACAGGTCGGCACTCACCGCCGCTGCCGCCACCAGCGCGACCAGCAGTCGGTACACGGCCGCCGCCGGGCGACGGTACGGAGCCACCACCGCGGTGGCGGGAACGGGTGAGGCGAGCAGCGCGGGCATACCGGGTACCGCGGGGAGGTCCGGGATGTCCCTGGGCATCGGAGCGGTCATGCCCTCACGCTAGACAGAGGGGACGAACCGGGCGATACGGGTGAGCCGCACGAGCTACGCGGGCACGCCACATGAGCCGTGCCGAGCCAAACCGAGCCGCGTCAAGCCGAGCCACCCAGGCCCAGCCGACCTCAGCCGCGCCAAGCCACCCAGGCCCAGCCGACCTCAGCCGCGCCAAGCCACCCAGGCCCAGCCGACCTCAGCCGCGCCAAGCCACCCAGGCCCAGCCGAGCCAAGCCACGCAGCCCACTCAAGCCACACAGCCCACTCAAGCCACACAGCCCACTCAAGCCACCGCCCGCCCCCGCGGCCCAGCCCCCCCGCCCCCCTACCCCCGCCCCACCAACGTCATCAACGTAGCCTCCGGCGGGCAAGCGAACCGTACCGGTGTGTAGCGGCTCGTCCCGCAGCCCGCCGACACGTGCAGGTAGGACGTCCGGCCGTCCGCCGTGTGCGTGGAGAGGCCCTTCACGCGGTCCGTGTCGAGGTCGCAGTTGGTCACCAGGGCGCCGTAGAACGGGATGCAGAGCTGGCCGCCGTGGGTGTGGCCGCCGAGGATCAGGGGGTAGCCGTCGGCGGCGAACGCGTCCAGGGCGCGGAGGTACGGCGCGTGCACCACGGCCATCGAGAAGTCGGCGTCGTCCGACGGGCCGCCCGCCACGCGCGCGTACCGGTCGCGCTTGATGTGCGGGTCGTCCAGGCCGGTCAGTTCCACCGCCGTGCCCTCGATCTTCAGCGTGCCGCGCGTGTTCGTGAGGTTGAGCCAGCCACCCGCGTCGAAGCCGTCCCGCAGGTCCTCCCACGGGTTGTGGACCGCTCCTACGACGGGCGGGTTGCCGTTCAGACCGTGGCGGCCCGCGGTCTTCTCGAACAGGTAGCGAGCGGGGTTGCGGAGCGTGGGGCCGTAGTAGTCGTTCGAGCCGAAGACGTACGCGCCCGGGAACTCCATCAGCGGGCCCAGCGCGTCCAGTACCTCGGGGACGGCCTCGGGGTCGGAGAGGTTGTCCCCGGTGTTGATCACGAAGTCGGGGCGCAGGCCCGCGAGCGAGCGCAGCCAGCGCTGCTTCTTGCGCTGGCCGCCGACCATGTGGATGTCGGAGACCTGGAGGACTCTGAGCGGGCGCATCCCGGCGGGCAGCACCGGGACCGTCACCCGGCGCAGACGGAAGGAGCGGACCTCGAAGCCCGCCGCGTAGACCAGACCGGCGGCGCCTGCCGCCGCAATTCCCAGGGGTACTCCGTATCGCGCGCGCATGCCTCCATCGTGTCAGACCCCACTGACACGCCTGACACCCCGTCTGACACCTCGTCGGCCGGGGCCCGGTAAATCGGCGGGCGGAGCCGGTCGCGCACCTGCGAGAATCAGACGCATGACCACCACGCTCAAGTCGAAGCTCCAGGAAGACCTCAACACCGCGATCAAGGCGCACGACAAGCTGCGTTCCTCCACGCTCCGGCTGACGCTCGCCGCGATCACCAAGGAGGAGGTCGCGGGCAAGGAGAAGCGCGAGCTCTCCGACGACGAGGTCCTCAAGGTGATCACCAAGGAGGCGAAGAAGCGCCGTGAGGCCGCGGACGCCTTCGCGCAGGGTGGCCGCCCGGAGCAGGCCGCGCAGGAGCAGGCGGAGGGCGAGATCCTCGCCGAGTACCTGCCCAAGCAGCTCGGTGACGAGGAGCTGGCCGCGATCGTCTCCCAGGCCGTCGAGGAGGCGAAGGCGGCCGGCGCCGAGGGCCCGCGCGCCATGGGTGCCGTCATGAAGATCGTGAACCCGAAGGTGGCCGGTCTCGCCGAGGGCGGTCGCGTCGCCGCCGTGGTGAAGAAGCTCCTCGCCGGCTGACCCGCGCGCGGGAGGGTTCTTCGCGTACGACGACGGGGGCGCCCCCCTGCGGAAAGGGGGCGCCCCCGTCGTCGTAGACGAAGAGCCAGAGCCGGAGCCAGGGCCTCAGGCCTCAGGCCTCAGCTTGAACGGACCTTGGCCGCGCGGGGAGTTAGCCCCTGTTGCCGCCGTTCCCGTTGCCGTTGTTGCCGCCGTTCGTCGTGCCCTGGATGAAGCCGTCCGGGAAGGAGAACGTCGGGGTGGGGGTGGTGCCTCCGTCGGTGGTGCCGCCGTTGTCGTTGCCCCCGTTGTTGTTCCCGGAGTTGTCGCCGTTCTTGCCGCCGTCGTTGTTGCCCTTGTCCTTGACGGGGTCGGGGATGTTGACGAGCTGGAACGACTGGGCCGGCTTGCCCTCCAGGGCGCCGGACATGGCGTCCTTCCAGATCGGGCCGGGGGTGTCGGCGCCGTAGACCTCGGAGTGGTAGACGCCGCCGATGGTGATGTTGGTCATCTCGACGTTCTGCTTGGCGCTGCCGACCCAGACCGCGCCCGCGAGCTGGGGCGTGTAGCCGACGAACCAGGCGTTCTTGCGGGAGTCCGTCGTACCGGTCTTGCCGGCGCTCTCGCGGTCGGTGAGGCCGGCCTCCTGGCCGGTGCCGGAGTCGACCACGCCGCGCAGCACGGTGTTGATGGTGTCGGCGGTCTTCTTGCTCATCGCCCGCGAGCAGGTGGACTTGGGGACGGCGAGCGACTTCTGCTCGTTGCCCACCTTCTGGGTGATGGACTCGATGGCGATGGGCGTGCAGTACGTGCCCTCGTTGGCGAAGGCCGCGTAGGCGGTGGCCATCGTCAGCGGCGAGAGGCCCTTGGAGCCGAGCGCGATGGCCGGGACCTCGGGGATCTTGTCGCCGTTGCCCTGCACGACGCCCAGCTTGTTGGTCATGCTCACCACGGGGCACAGGCCGATGTCGGAGATCATCTGCACGAAGTAGGTGTTGACCGACTTGGCCATCGCCTCCTTCAGCGCGTACGGACCGTGCTCCGACTCGCTCTCGTTCTCCACGGTCGCGTTGTCCGTGTTGACCCAGTTCTTGCCGCTGCACGTCGAGACGGGGCTCGGGTAGTTCATCGAGTACGGCGACGGGTACTGCTGGGTGGCCGGCAGGCCCTGCTCCAGGGCCGCCGCCGCGACGAACGGCTTGAACGTCGAACCGGTCGGGAAGCCGAAGTTCGAGCCGCCCATGTCGGCGTTGACCGAGTAGTTGTACTCCGTCTCGTTCTTCCCGTAGCCGTAGGGCTTCGACTGGCCCATGCCGAGGATCTTGCCGGTGCCGGGCTCGACGAGGGTGGCCGCGGCGGCCACCGAGTCGGACTTGTAGATGTGGTCCTTCAGGGAGGCCTGCACCGAGTCCTGGGCCTGCGGGTCCAGGGTCGTACGGATCGTCAGACCGCCCTGGTTCCAGATCTTCGCGCGGTCCTCCTTGGTCTTGCCGAAGACCGGGTCGCTCAGGAAGACCTTCTCGACGTACTTGCAGAAGAAGCTGGCGCCCTTGACCGCGGTGATGCAGCCGTTCTTCGGCTGGCTGACCTTGAGGCCCAGGTCGGTCTGCTCGGCCTTGTCGGCCTCCGCCTTGGAGATGTCGCCGACCTCGGCCATGCGGGCCAGCACGGTGTTACGGCGCTTCTTGGCCTCGGCCTCGTCGTTGATCGGGTCGTAGCGCGTGGGCGACTGGACGATGCCCGCGAGGAGCGCCGACTGCTGGAGGTTCAGGTCCTTGGCGTGCTTGGAGAAGTAGCGCTCGGACGCGGCCTCGACGCCGTAGGCCTGCTCTCCGAAGAAGGTGATGTTCAGGTAGTTCTCAAGGATCTTCTTCTTGCCGAGCTTTTCCTCGATCTGGATCGCGTACTTCAGCTCGCGGACCTTGCGGCCCAGTGTCTGCTGGGTGGCCTCGGCGACCTTCGTCGGGTCGTCGCCGGCCTCCTCCACGAAGTAGTTCTTCACCAGCTGCTGCGTGAGCGTGGAGGCGCCCTGGGAGACGCCACCGCTCTGCGCGTTCTTGTTCAGGGCGCGCAGGACGCCCTTGAGGTCGATCGCGCCGTGCTGGTAGAAGCGCGAGTCCTCGATCGCGACGATCGCCTTCTGCATGTACGGCGAGATGTCCTTGAGCTCCACCACCGTGCGGTCGCGCGAGTAGACCGAGGCGAGCTGGTTGCCCTTGCTGTCCAGGATGGTGGTGCGCTGGCTCAGCTGAGGGCTCTTCAGGTTGTCCGGGATGTCGTCGAAGCCCTGGACCGAGCCCTTGGCCGCGAGGCCCAGCGCTCCGGCCGCGGGCAACGCGATTCCGGCCATGACGGCACCGGCGAGCACACTGACACCGAGGAACTTGGTGGCCTGCTGAAGCGGGGACAGACCACCACCCGAGCGCTTTTTTGGCATGGGGGCAGCCTAATCCCTCACCCGGGGCGTCCCCGGGGAGCGGGTGGGTCTCGGGATGTTCGGGTGCGGGATCGTGACATCCATGGGCAAGTGCCTTGTCGTAGGCAGCGGCATCAGTGGTGCTACGACCGCGCCGCGGACGGCGGACCCGTCCCGGGAACCTGACGGCACGGCGACAGGAGCCGTCTACGTTCTCATTCGCCGGACAGGTGTAAAGGCCTTGGCCTAAGCTGCTCTCAACTGTCACAGCAGAGCGGTCACGTATCAATACGTCCGGCGACCCCGAATCGTTCCGGTCGTTCCCTGTTTTTTTGTGGGAGGCGTGTCCGAATCCGCCTCCTGTGTCACCTGGCGTCCGTTGTGACGCAAGACAACTGTCCCGCTCTGCCGGGAAAGTCACGTATGTCGCGGGCTCACTCCCCCGGGTGATCTGCCGCTTACGCATAGTCCGTTCGGGCCATTCAAGATTGGGCCCGAAGGGGGTGTTGCGCTGTGCCCACCTTCCGTAACGTCCTCAACTGGCGGCGGTGAATATGCCGCTGCCGCCGTGGGGGAGCCTCGATTCGGGAGAGGACGGCGCCGGTATGGGCTGGGTAACCGACTGGAGTGCGCAGGCGGCCTGCCGCACTACCGATCCGGATGAACTGTTCGTTCAAGGAGCAGCGCAGAACAGGGCGAAGGCAGTGTGCACCGGATGTCCGGTACGCACGGAGTGCCTCGCCGATGCGCTCGACAACCGCGTCGAATTCGGCGTGTGGGGAGGAATGACGGAGCGGGAGCGCCGCGCACTGCTGCGCAGGCGGCCCACTGTCACTTCATGGCGCCGGCTACTGGAGACCGCGCGCATCGAGTACGAGCGAGGGGTCGGCATCATCCCCCTCGACGACGACGAGATCTACGAGAACTACGCGGCGGTGGGCTGACGCCGGCCCCTCCGGGGGCCGATCGACCCCGGGCGATCCCCGGGGCCGCGCGTCCGGCCTTCGTCCCGGGCGGCTTCGCCCCGGCGTCAGACCGTCGTCCTGGGCGTCGAGTCCTTCGCCCCAGGGCGTCAGACCGTCGTCTCGGGCAGCTCCGGCCGACCGGCCGCGAGCCGGTCCCCGATGTCCCGCAGCCCCGCGAGGTCGTGCACGTCGCCGGGCAGCGCGGCCACTTCGGCGACGGCCACCTCGGGGTGGCGCGCGGTGAAGCGGTCACGCGTGCGCTGCTCGCGGGCGAGCAGCCGCATCCGGTCGGCATGCAGTCTCAGCAGGCCTGCGGTGAGTCGGTCGACGGAGGGTTCGTCGTCGGGTCGCTTGTCGGCGGGGCGCTCGTCGTGCGTGGTGGCGGGGGAGCCTTCGTCACGAGCCGCTGCCCCGGAACCGGGAGATCCGGCACCGGCGGATTCTGAACTGTCGTACGTGTCGGGAGAGTTACGAAGTCCAGCTTTCCCGCCCACCTGATCGACAATGCGGGCCTCCTCAAGATTTTCCGCGGCGGCCAGTGCCCGCTCGGCCGACAGCCGGGCGGCTCCGCTGCCGTGCACCCGGTTGAGCACCAGTCCGGCCAGCGGCATGTCCTCGGCCGCCAGCCGCTCCACGAAGTACGCCGCCTCGCGCAGCGCGTCCCGCTCCGGGGCCGCGACCACCAGGAACGCCGTCCCGGGCGCCTGGAGCAGCTTGTACGTCGCGTCCGCGCGGGTGCGGAACCCGCCGAAGGTGGTGTCCATCGCGGCGATGAACGTCTGGATGTCCTTGAGGAGTTGACCCCCGAGCAGCTTGCCGAGGGTTCCGGTCATCATCGACATGCCGACATTGAGGAACTTCATGCCGGCCCGGCCGCCCAGCTTCGCCGGAGCGGTCAGCAGCCGGATGAGCTTGCCGTCCAGGAACGACCCGAGACGTTTCGGCGCGTCCAGGAAGTCCAGGGCCGAGCGGGACGGCGGGGTGTCCACCACGATCAGGTCCCAGTCGTGCTGGGCGCGCAACTGGCCCAGCTTCTCCATCGCCATGTACTCCTGGGTGCCCGCGAAGCCCGCCGAGAGCGACTGGTAGAAGGGGTTGTTCAGGATCGCGGCGGCCCGCTCGCGGTCCGCGTGCGCCTCGACGATCTCGTCGAAGGTGCGCTTCATGTCGAGCATCATGGCGTGCAGTTCGCCGTCCCCGTCGACGCCCTTCACCCGCCTCGGGGTGTTGTCCAGGGAGTCGATGCCCATGGACTGGGCGAGCCGACGCGCCGGGTCGATGGTCAGGACGACCACTCTGCGGCCCCGCTCGGCCGCCCGCAGCCCGAGCGCCGCCGCGGTGGTCGTCTTGCCGACCCCGCCCGAGCCGCAGCACACCACGATGCGGGTCTCCGGGTCGTCGAGCAGCGGGTCGACGTCGAGCACGCGCGCGGAGGACAGCCGACGGGCGCCGTCGCGCCCCTGCTCCTGGTCCGGGCTCATGACATCCCCTGCTTCCGCAGCTCGGTGGCGAGTTCGTACAGGCCCGCCAGATCCATGCCCTCGGCGAGCAACGGCAGTTCGTGCAGCGGCAGGCCCTGCTCGGCGAGCACGGCCCGCTGGTCGTGCTCCAGGGTGTAGCGCTCGGCGTACTCCTCGGCCTGGGCGAGCAGCGGGTCCACCAGCTTCTCGGCGTTGCCGCCGCGCCGGGCCCCGCCGAGTCCGGCGCCGGACAGCGCCTGCGCGAGCGCGGTGCGCGGCAGGCCCCGTACGAGATCCAGGTCGGTGGCGTCCAGGACCTCGGGGCGCACCATGTTCACGATGATCCGGCCCACCGGCAGCCGGGCCGCCCGGAGTTCGGCGATGCCGTCGGCGGTCTCCTGGACGGGCATCTCCTCCAGGAGCGTCACCAGGTGCACGGCCGTCTCCGGGGACTTCAGGACCCGCATCACCGCCTGCGCCTGATTGTGTATCGGGCCGATCTTGGCGAGCCCGGCGACCTCGTCGTTGACGTTCAGGAAGCGGGTGACGCGGCCGGTCGGCGGGGCGTCCATCACGACGTAGTCGTAGACGAACCGCCCGCTCTTGTCCTTGCGGCGGACCGCCTCGCACGCCTTGCCGGTCAGGAGGACGTCCCTGAGGCCGGGCGCGACCGTGGTGGCGAAGTCGATCGCGCCGAGCTTCTTCAGGGCGCGGCCGGCGCCGCCGAGTTTGTAGAACATCTGGAGGTAGTCCAGAAGGGCCAGTTCGGGGTCGATGGCCAGTGCGTACACCTCCCCGCCCCCGGGAGCGACGGCGATCTTCCGCTCCTCATAGGGCAGCGTCTCCGTCTCGAAGAGCTGCGCGATGCCCTGGCGACCCTCGACCTCGACGAGAAGCGTCCGCTTCCCCTCGGTGGCCAGGGCCAGCGCGAGGGCCGCGGCCACCGTGGTCTTGCCGGTACCGCCCTTGCCACTGACGACCTGGAGCCTGCTCACGTCTTCGAGCCTAACCAGTCCGCGCCGGAACCAAGCCAGAGGCTGTGGACAACGTGAGCGCGGACGGCCGGTTCGCAGCCGCTAAAGTCGGCCGCATGACCAAGTGGGAATACTCGACTGTGCCGCTGCTCGTCCACGCCACGAAGCAGATCCTGGACACCTGGGGCGAGGACGGCTGGGAGCTCGTCCAGGTCGTGCCCGGGCCCAACCCCGAGCAACTGGTGGCCTACCTCAAGCGGGAGAAGGCATGAGCGGCGCCGTCGAGGCCCGGCTGGCCGAACTCGGTCTGACCCTGCCGGCGGTCGTCCCGCCGCTCGCCGCGTACCAGCCCGCCGTGCAGAGCGGTGTCTACGTGTACACCTCCGGGCAGTTGCCCATGGTGGACGGCAAGCTGCCCGTCACCGGCAAGGTCGGCGCCGAGGTCACCGCGGAGGAGGCCAAGGAACTGGCCCGCACCTGCGCGCTGAACGCCCTCGCCGCCGTCAAGTCTGTGGCCGGTGACCTGGACCGCGTCGCGCGCGTGGTGAAGGTCGTCGGGTTCGTCGCCTCGGCGCCCGACTTCACCGGCCAGCCCGGTGTCGTCAACGGCGCCAGCGAACTCCTCGGCGAGGTCCTCGGCGACAAGGGCGTGCACGCGCGGAGCGCGGTCGGCGTGGCCGTGCTGCCGCTGGACTCGCCGGTCGAGGTCGAGGTCCAGGTGGAGCTGACACAGCCGTAACCGCGGTGTTCGCCGTCCCGGGTGCGCGAGCCGGTGCTGTCGCTGCCCCCGGGATGCGTGTTGTTGCCTCTCGAACATCCGCGCGCCACGGGATAGCCTCCGCCCATGGCGAACGGTCAGTGGTACCCGGCGGAGTGGCCCGAACGCATCCGCTCGCTCGCCGAGGGCGCGCTCACTCCGGTCGTGCCCAGACGGGCGGCCACCGTGCTCCTCCTGAAGGACACGGACACCGGTCCCGCCGTCCACATGCTGCGCAGACGCGCCTCCATGGCCTTCGCCGGAGGCGCGTACGCGTACCCGGGCGGCGGTGTCGACCCACGCGACGACGACCTGCACGTCCGCTGGGCGGGTCCCCCGCGCGCGTGGTGGGCCGACCGGCTGGGCGTCGACGAGACCGTCGCCCAGGCGATCGTCTGCGCGGCGGTACGGGAGACCTACGAGGAGGCGGGCGTCCTGCTCGCCGGGCCCACCCCCGACTCCGTGGTCGGTGACACCACGGGCGATGCCTGGGAGGCGGACCGTGCCGCCCTGGTCGCCCGTGACCTGTCCTTCGCCGAGTTCCTCGACCGCAGGGGCCTGGTCCTGCGCTCCGACCTGCTGGGCGCGTGGGCCCGCTGGATCACCCCGGAGTTCGAGACCCGGCGCTACGACACCTGGTTCTTCGTGGCCGTCCTCCCGGAGGGGCAGCGCACCCGCAACGCCTCCACGGAGGCCGACCACACGGTGTGGATCGCCCCCCAAGAGGCCGCGGCCGGGTACGACAAGGGCGACCTCATGATGATGCCGCCGACCATCGCGACCCTGCGCGGCCTGATTCCGTACGGCAGCGCGGCCGAGGCCCTCTCGGCGGCTCCGGAGCGCGACCTGACGCCCGTCCTGGCGCGGGCCCGCCTGGAGGAGGGCGAGATCGTGCTCTCCTGGCCGGGCCACGAGGAGTTCACCAAGCACATCCCGACCGACCCGTCGCCCGGTCTCCCGCCCGCCCCGTCGCCCGACCTCTCGACCGGTGGAGCCCCCGCATGACCGACGCAGCAGCGCTTCCCGGGCAGCCGAGGGGCGGGGTCCTCACCGGCCCCGCCACCGCGCGCGCGGTGAACGTCCTCGCGCCCAACGCGTCCGCGATGACCCTGGACGGCACGAACACCTGGATCGTCTCGGAGCCCGACTCCGAACTGGCCGTGGTGATCGACCCCGGGCCGTCGGACGAGGGGCATCTGCGCAACGTCGTCGACACCGCCGAGAAGGCGGGCAAGCGCGTCGCCCTGACCCTGCTCACGCACGGACACCCCGACCACGCGGAGGGCGCCGCCCGCTTCGCCGAGCTGACGGACACGAAGGTCCGCGCGCTGGACCCGGCGCTGCGCCTCGGGGACGAGGGCCTCGCCGCCGGGAACGCCGTCCGGGTCGGCGGCCTGGAACTGCTCGTCGTGTCGACGCCCGGGCACACCGCGGACTCCCTGTGCTTCCATCTCCCGGCCGATCAGGCCGTCCTGACGGGAGACACCGTCCTGGGGCGCGGTACGACCGTGGTGGCCCATCCCGACGGCCGCCTGGGCGACTATCTGGACTCGCTGCGGCGGCTGCGCTCGCTCACGGTCGACGACGGCGTCCACACGGTCCTGCCGGGCCACGGACCGGTCCTGGAGGACGCCCAGGGCGCGGTCGAGTTCTATCTCGCCCACCGCGCCCACCGGCTCGCCCAGATCGAGACGGCCGTGGAGAATGGCCACCGCAGCCCGGCCGAGGTCGTCGCCCACGTGTACGCGGACGTCGACCGCTCCCTGTGGCCGGCGGCGGAACTGTCGGTGCGGGCCCAGCTGGAGTACCTGAAGGAACACGGCCTGATCTGACGGCTTGACCTGACGGCTTGATCCGAGGGCTTGATCCGACGGTCTGACCCGACGGCATGCTCTGGCGGCCTGATTCAGGCGGTGCCGTCCGGGCGCGGTGTCTTCACGCCGTGCACGCGCGCGTACTCCTCGGCCAGCCATGGACCGAGATCGTCGACGTACGACCGCAGCACGCGCGCGTCGCCGGTCGGTTCGTGTCCGAGGACGGCCGCCGCGCGCAGGTCGTCGGCCCGCCCGGGGTAGTACGCGCCGAACGCCCCGGCCATCTCCGCGAGGTCGCTGGTCCAGCCGTTCCAACGGGGCATGACCAGGGTGAAGCCGGTGCGGACCAGGTGCCGGGACATGAAGCGGACCAGGCACCCGCGGGCCTCCTCGGTGTCCTCGGAGGCGGCGATCCGCTCACGCCAGCGGGGGAGGAGCAGCGCCAGGTCGCCGTTGGTCTCCCGGGCGAGCAGCGAGTCCGGGCGGTAGCGGGGCAGGTACTCGGCGAGGTCCTCCCCGAGCAACGGTGTGCACAGGCACGCGAGGAACCACCCCATGTCGTACGTCTCCGGCTCGCTCAGCAGCCGTGCGCGGCCGTACAGGAGGATGCCGGTCCCGTCGATCTCGGGGAACTCCTTGTCGAGCGCCTCGCCCAGGCTCCGTGCCGCGTCCCGGTCCGCCTCGGTCGGCTCCTGCCGGGTCGCCACGAGCAGGTCCAGGTCGCTGCGCCCCACGCGCGCGGTGCCGCGCGGGATCGACCCGTAGAGGTACGCGCTGTCGAGGCGTCCCCCGTAGACGTCGAGCAGCCGGTCCCGCGCGGCGGCGACGACCGGGCGGAAGACGCGCGGGACGCGCGCCAGGGACCCCTCGCGCTCGATGTATCCCTGGGCGTCGAGCCCTCTGCGGTCAACGATTGCGGCCATGGGATCACTGTGCCGGGAGACGGCTCCAGGGGGAGCGTTTTCGCCTGCGGCCAAGTGGGGTCATCGCGTCCAGTACGCGGGTCGAGGGCGTGCGGCGTCAGCTCGGCCCGACGCCCTTCCAGGAGGCGACGGCAGCACCTTGGGTTCCCCACCGGCGTGCTACGTGAAGGGCCCACCACAAGAAGACCCGCCGCAAGAAGACCCGGCACACACTGAAGGGCCCCGCCGCAGCAGGGCCCTTCAGTAAGAAGACGTGCGGTTCAGCAAGAAGACATGCGGTTCAGCGCGAGCGCTTCGCCAGTCGCTCGACGTCCAGCAGGATCACCGCGCGGGCCTCCAGTCGCAGCCAGCCGCGGCCCGCGAAGTCGGCGAGTGCCTTGTTGACCGTCTCGCGGGAGGCGCCGACCAGCTGGGCCAGCTCCTCCTGGGTGAGGTCGTGCACCACGTGGATGCCTTCCTCGGACTGCACGCCGAAGCGGCGGGAGAGGTCCAGCAGCGCGCGGGCCACGCGGCCGGGGACGTCCGAGAAGACCAGGTCGGACATCGCGTCGTTGGTCTTGCGCAGTCGGCGGGCGACCGCGCGCAGCAGCGCGGAGGCCACCTCGGGGCGGGCGCTCAGCCAGGGCTGGAGGTCGCCGTGGCCCAGGCCGAGCAGCTTGACCTCGGTCAGCGCGCTGGCGGTGGCGGTGCGCGGGCCCGGGTCGAACAGCGACAGCTCGCCGATCAGCTCGCCGGGGCCGAGGACGGCCAGCATGTTCTCGCGGCCGTCCGGGGAGGTGCGGTGGAGCTTCACCTTGCCCTCGGTGACCACGTAGAGCCGGTCGCCCGGGTCGCCCTCGTGAAAGAGCGAGTCCCCGCGCGCGAGGGTCACCTCACTCATGGAGGCGCGCAGCTCGGCGGCCTGGTCGTCATCGAGCGCCGCGAAGAGCGGGGCGCGCCGCAGAACGTCGTCCACGAGTTCTCTCCTTGTCGACCTGCTCAGGGGATGGTGCTCCCCCTTGGTACCAGGGGACCGTGCTCCCCATTTTGCCGGACCGTCCAAACAGTGTGATCTGTCACAAGGATGCCGCACAGGTGTCCCGAGGTAAGCGGCAGGGGTCCAATTGGGGGCTGATCTTCGGGGTCCGGGGCGGATGTCAGTGGCGGGCTCTAGGCTGGCCGGGTGTCCAAATCGCCGGTGAGAGCACAGGCCAAGGGGGCTGGGCGGATGGCTGTACCTCGTGATTCCGCCGTGGGCGAACAGAGCCCTGACGGCGGCAGGAAAGCGGCAAAGGGGGTAAAGCGGGTGGCTGCTGTGCAGGGTGAGAAGGGTGGACAGGGTGACAAGAGCGGGACGGGCGGGAAGCGCGGCAAGAGCGAGTCGCACACCGCTCTGGTCCGCCGTGCCCGCCGGATCAACCGCGAGCTGGCCGAGATCTATCCGTACGCCCACCCGGAGCTCGACTTCGAGAACCCCTTCCAGCTCGTCGTCGCCACGGTCCTGTCCGCCCAGACCACCGACCTGAGGGTCAACCAGACGACACCGGCCCTGTTCGCCAAGTACCCGACCCCCGAGGACCTGGCCGCCGCCGACCCGGAGCAGGTCGAGGAGATCCTCCGGCCGACCGGGTTCTTCCGGGCCAAGACGAAGTCGGTGATAGGGCTCTCCAAGGCGCTCGTCGACGACTTCGGCGGCGAGGTTCCGGGACGGCTCGAAGACCTCGTCAAGCTGCCCGGTGTCGGCCGCAAGACCGCCTTCGTGGTGCTGGGCAATGCCTTCGGGCGCCCCGGCATCACCGTGGACACCCACTTCCAGCGGCTCGTACGGCGCTGGAAGTGGACCGAGGCGACCGAGCCCGACAAGATCGAGGCCGCCGTGGGAGCGCTCTTCCCGAAGAGCGACTGGACGATGCTCTCCCACCATGTGATCTTCCACGGCCGCCGCATCTGCCACGCCCGCAAGCCCGCCTGCGGCGCCTGCCCCATCGCCCCGCTCTGCCCGGCGTACGGCGAGGGCGAGACCGACCCGGAGAAGGCGAAGAAGCTGCTCAAGTACGAGAAGGGCGGCTATCCGGGCCAGCGTCTGAACCCTCCGCAGGCCTATCTGGACGCGGGCGGAAAACCGGCCCCGCCGCTGGGATCGGCATGACGACGGGGATCGGCACGGCGAGGGCATCGGGGACCGGATGACGGAACGATCTCGGAGGTACCGGGCGTTGATCGGTGTGAACGGGGGTGGGGGATGACGCGCGCGAGCAATGCCCAGGACGTGGGGCTCGACAAGGAGGGCCTGCCGG
Source organism: Streptomyces sp. NPDC091280 (assembly GCF_044768565.1). NCBI lineage: Bacteria > Bacillati > Actinomycetota > Actinomycetes > Kitasatosporales > Streptomycetaceae > Streptomyces > Streptomyces sp. NPDC091280. The sequence continues at coordinate 17,886 of NZ_JBIVUZ010000003.1, read as the reverse complement.
GCTGGCTGGACCCGGTGGTGCACGCGGTGGAGACGGTGGAGCCGCTCCAGCTGAGCCGCTTCCTGCCGCCGGAGGACGGGGCGGGCCGGCAGTCCGCGGTGCTGATCCTGTTCGGGGAGGGCGATCAGGGGCCCGAGCTGCTGCTCATGGAGCGGTCGAGTTCGCTGCGCTCCCACGCGGGGCAGCCGTCCTTCCCCGGTGGTGCCCTCGACCCCGAGGACGGCGACCCGAAGGGCGACGGCCCGCTGCGGGCCGCGCTGCGGGAGGCCGAGGAGGAGACCGGGCTCGACCCCGCCGGAGTGCAGCTCTTCGGGGTGCTGCCCAAGCTGTACATCCCGGTGAGCGGCTTCGTGGTGACCCCGGTGCTGGGCTGGTGGCGGGAGCCGACGCCGGTCGGCGTGGTCGATCCGAACGAGACGGCCCGGGTGTTCACGGTCCCCGTGGCGGATCTCACGGATCCGGCGAACCGGGTCACGGTGTCCCACCCCAGCGGCTTCCTGGGTCCGGCATTTCTGGTCGAATCGGCCCTCGTGTGGGGGTTCACGGCCGGAGTCATCGACCGTCTGCTGCACTACTCCGGCTGGGAGCGCCCCTGGGACCGCGAGAAGCAGGTCCCCCTCGACTGGCGGTCGTGACAAGGTGTCGCTCGTGAATGTGCTGGACATCCTGCTGCTGGTCGCCGCCGTGTGGTTCGCGATCGTGGGCTATCGCCAGGGGTTCGTCGTCGGCATCCTGTCGGTGATCGGCTTCCTGGGCGGCGGTCTCGTCGCCGTCTACACGCTGCCCGTCGTCTGGGACGCACTGACCGACAACGCGGAGGTGTCCACCACCGCGGCCGTCGTCGCGGTCGTCGTGGTCATCGTCTGCGCCTCCGTCGGCCAGGCCCTGACCACCCACCTCGGCAACAAGCTGCGCCGGTACATCACCTGGTCCCCGGCCCGCGCCCTGGACGCGACCGGCGGGGCCCTCGTCAACGTCCTCGCGATGCTCCTGGTGGCCTGGCTGATCGGTTCCGCGCTGGCCGGCACCACCCTGCCGACGCTCGGCAAGGAGGTCCGCAGCTCCAAAGTCCTGCTGGGGGTGTCCCGGGCGCTGCCCGCGCAGGCCGACACCTGGTTCGCCGACTTCTCCTCGGTCCTCGCGCAGAACGGCTTCCCACAGGTCTTCAGCCCGTTCGCGAACGAGCCGATCAACGACGTCCAGCCGCCCGACCCGGCCCTCGCCTCCAGCGCCGTCGCCACCCGCGCCCAGCAGTCCATCGTCAAGGTCATGGGCACCGCCCAGAGCTGCGGCAAGGTCCTGGAGGGCTCCGGCTTCGTCTTCGGCGACCGCAGGGTCATGACCAACGCGCACGTGGTCGGCGGCGTCGACGAACCCACCGTCCAGATAGGCGGCGTGGGCCGCAAGTACGACGCCAAGGTCGTCCTCTACGACTGGCATCGCGACATCGCCGTACTCGACGTCCCGGACCTGCGGGCGCGCTCCCTGGAGTTCGCCACCAAGGACGCGGACAGCGGCAACAGCGCGATCGTGGCCGGCTTCCCGGAGAACGGGTCGTACGACGTCCGGGCCGCGCGCGTGCGTGGCCGCATCACGGCCAGCGGCCCCGACATCTACCACCGCGGCACGGTCCGCCGCGATGTGTACTCGCTCTACGCGACCGTCCGCCAGGGCAACTCCGGCGGCCCGCTCCTCACGCCCGAGGGCAAGGTGTACGGCGTGGTCTTCGCGAAGTCCCTCGACGACCCCGACACCGGGTACGCGCTCACCGCCGACGAGATCCAGCCGGACATCGTCAAGGGCCGCAGTGCCAACGAGCAGGTGGGCAGCGACAGTTGCGCGCTATGACGGGGTGTGGAGCGGCTAGCCGCGTGGATGGCGCAGCCGTACCGAGACCCAGCGGGCCCGGCGGCGCAGAATGCGCGGGATCCCCACCCTGAGGTCGGTGCCCGGGAGTTGCGGGGCACCCCGTTGGTGGGAGCCCGGACCGTGGTCCGAGCGGCGGTTGCGTGCTGCGTCACTGTAGTCGTGCGTCCAGCCCATACCCCGACGTCTGCCCCTGCCCCAAGGTCGATAACCACCCCTTGGGGGCCCAATTGGCGTATGCGCCGGGCAAGTGGACGTTCGTAGTACAGATGTTCAGATCCGGATACCGGGCGCGACGGCTCCGTCACCGATCGGGTTCGGGATCCTTGAGCCAGTTGACCAGTTCGGCCGAGAAGACCGCCGGGTCCTCCTCGTGCGGGAAGTGCCCCAGACCGTCGAACAGCCGCCAGCGGTACGGCGCTTCGACGTACTCGCCGGATCCCGCCGCGCTGCGGGTGCGCAGCACCGGGTCCAGCGAGCCGTGCAGATGCAGCGTCGGCACCCGCACCGGCCGCTTCATGCGCCGGTTGAACTGGATGCCGTCCGGGCGCGCCATCGACCGCACCATCCAGCGGTACGGCTCGATCGAGCAGTGCGCGGTCGACGGGATCAGCATCGCCCGCCGGTACGCCTCGACCGCGTCGTCGTCCGGCAGCCGCGGGCCGGACCAGTCCCGGATCAGCTTGCCCACCAACTCGGCGTCCTCGGCGAGGAGTTGCCGCTCGGGGAGCCAGGGGCGCTGGAAGCCCCAGATGTAGGAACTCGCCGCGGACTGCCGGACGTCGGACAGCATGGCGTTGCGCCAGCGCCTCGGGTGCGGCATCGAGGAGACCGCGAGCCGGCGCACCAGCTTGGGGCGCATCGCGGCGGCCGTCCACGCGAGATAGCCGCCGAGGTCGTGGCCGACCAGCGCGGCGTCGGGCTCGCCGAGGGAGCGGATCACGCCGGTGATGTCGAGGGCGAGGTTGGCGGGGTCGTAGCCGCGCGGGGTGCGGTCGCTGCCGCCGACGCCCCGCAGGTCCATGGCGACGGCCCGGAACCCGGCGTCGGCCAGCGCGCCGAGCTGGTGCCGCCAGGTCCACCAGAACTGCGGGAAGCCGTGCAGCAGCAGCACCAGCGGCCCGTCGCCCACCTCGGCGATGTGGAAGCGGGCGCCGTTGGCCGCGACATCCCGGTGGGTCACCTCGCGCCCGTCGGGAACGCCGAGCCGTACGACCGAAGCAGGTTGTGCCCAGGGATAGGCGGGGTCCGTCATGAGGACGAGCGTGCCACAGCCTCGATGGCTTCGGGGACACGGTCCTCGATCGCCGCGCGCGGATGCGGCTTGGCGTTGCCGAGGACGCCCGCGGTCTCCTTGACCGAGGCGGCCACCTTCTGCGGGCCCTTGCTCTTGGCGGCCTTCTTGAAGAAGAGCACGCCGATCAGGCCGAGGACGAGCGCGACGAGCACGTTCGCGGCGAAGGAGAGCAGGAAGCAGAGCGCCATGTTCCAGCCGCTCCAGGTGCGGATGCCGTACGCCAGCGCGAAGTTGAGCATCGGCAGGGAGAACAGCAGCACCACCGCGGCGACCGTGAACGCGCCGCCGCCCGCCACCCCGCGCTTGACGTCCTGCTTGAGCTGCGCCTTGGCCAGTGCGATCTCGTCGTGCACCAGCGCGGACATCTCGGTCGTCGCCGAGGCGAACAGCTGGCCGATGCTGCGTTCGGCGCCGACCGGGCTGCCGTCGGGTGCGCTCATCGCGTACTCCCTCTTCCCCATGTGTTCGTACCGTCTGGTCAGATCATGCCGGACCGTCGTGGTCCTCGCCCGCCCCGCCCGCCACTTCCGCCCGCCCGCGCCCCTGTTCGGCGGCCTGCGCCGCGGCGATCGCGCGGTGCTCGGCGGCCTTGCGGTCGTGGAGTTCGGCCATGCGCAGGTGGTACGCCGGGTCGTCCTGCTCGTAGATGTCGGGGATGCCGTCGAGATCCTCGTCGCGCTCCTCGTCCTCGTACATCCTGCGGTACCGGGCGTTGCGCAGCTTGAGCAACACGGTCGCGCACAGGGCCGCGACGAGCGAGCCGGTCAGGACGGCCGCTTTGACCTCGTCGGTGAGCACCGGGTCGCCGTCGAACGCGAGTTCCCCGATGAGCAGTGACACGGTGAAGCCGATGCCGGCCAGCGAGGCGACCGCGAACACGTCCGGCCAGGCGAGATCCTCGCTGAGCGAGGCCCGGGTGAAACGAGCCGTCAGCCAGGTCCCGCCGAAGATCCCGGCCGCCTTGCCGACGACCAGCCCGAGGACCACACCGAGGGTCTCGGGCCGGGTGAACACGTCGCCCAGCGCGCCGCCGGAGATCGCGACCCCGGCGCTGAACAGCGCGAACAGCGGCACCGCGAGTCCCGCCGACAGCGGCCGTACGAGATGTTCGACGTGCTCGCCGGGGGACTGGGTCTCGCCCTCGCGGGTGGTGCAGCGCAGCATCAGGCCCATCGCCACGCCCGCGATCGTGGCGTGCACGCCGCTGTTGTACATCAGCCCCCAGATGACGAGCGCGAGCGGGACGTAGACGTACCACCCGCGCACGCCCCGGCGCAGCAGCACCCAGAAGACGACCAGGCCGACGACCGCTCCGGCGAGCGCCGCGTAGTCGATCCGGGCGGTGAAGAAGATCGCGATGATCAGGATCGCGAAGAGGTCGTCGACGACGGCCAGGGTGAGCAGGAAGGCGCGCAGGGCGCTCGGCAGGGCGGTGCCGATGACCGCGAGGACGGCGAGCGCGAAGGCGATGTCGGTGGCGGTGGGCACCGCCCAGCCCTGGAGGGAGCCGCCGCCGGTCACGCTCGTGAGCGTGTACACGAGGGCCGGTACGGCCATTCCGCACAGCGCGGCCACGACGGGCAGGGCGGCGGCCTTGGGGTCGCGCAGGTCGCCGGCGACGAATTCGCGCTTGAGTTCGATGCCGGCGACGAAGAAGAAGACGGCGAGGAGGCCGTCGGCGGCCCAGTGGGCGACCGAGAGGTGCAGGCCGAGGGCCGCGGGGCCCAGGTGGAAGTGGCTGACGCTCTCGTAGCTGTCGTGCAGGGCGGGGACGTTCGCCCAGATCAGGGCGGCGACCGCGGCGATCAGGAGGAGGACACCGCCGACGGTCTCGGTGCGCAGCGCCTCCGCGACGAAGTTCCGCTCGGGCAGGGACAGCCGTCCGAGCGCGCTGCGGGGGGTGGAGGGGCGGGGCGCGGCCATCGGGGGGACCTCCGGTCGGTGGGCAGGACGGAACTACTCGCCGACCAGACTTCCCGGCACACCGTGAGGGTCACTTTTTGCTTGGATTACTTAGATTACCTAAGAGGGGTGTCCGGCGCGCGCCGCGCCGGACACCCCTCACGGACGTACGTCCGCGTGACCTACCTGCTCAGTCCTCGCTGGGCGCCGCGGGGAGCTTCGCCTGGATGAGGTCCATGACGGTGGAGTCCGTCAGGGTCGTGACATCGCCGAGCTGGCGGTTCTCCGCGACGTCGCGCAGCAGCCGCCGCATGATCTTGCCGGAGCGGGTCTTCGGCAGCTCGGCCACCGGGAGGACCCGCTTGGGCTTGGCGATCGGGCCGAGGACGGCGCCGACGTGGTTGCGCAGGTCGTCGACCAGGTTCGCGTCGTCCGCGTTCGCCGTGCCGCGCAGGATGACGAACGCGACGATCGCCTGACCGGTCGTCTCGTCGGCCGCGCCGACCACGGCCGCCTCGGCCACGGACGGGTGGGAGACGAGCGCCGACTCGACCTCGGTGGTGGAGATGTTGTGCCCGGACACGAGCATCACGTCGTCCACCCGGCCCAGCAGCCAGATGTCGCCGTCGTCGTCCTTCTTCGCCCCGTCACCGGCGAAGTACTTGCCCTCGAACCGCGACCAGTACGTGTCCAGGAAGCGCTGGTCGTCGCCCCAGATGGTGCGCAGCATCGACGGCCACGGCTCGGTCAGCACCAGGTAGCCGCCACCGCCGTTCGCCACCTCGTGCGCCTCGTCGTCGACGACCGTCGCCGAGATGCCGGGCAGCGGTGTCTGCGCGGAACCGGGCTTGGTCTCGGTGACACCCGGCAGCGGCGAGATCATCATCGCGCCGGTCTCGGTCTGCCACCAGGTGTCCACGATCGGCGTCCGGTCGGCGCCGATGTGCTTGCGGTACCAGATCCAGGCCTCGGGGTTGATCGGCTCGCCCACCGAACCCAGCACCCGCAGGCTGCTCAGGTCGAACTTCGCGGGGATGTCGTCGCCCCACTTCATGAACGTGCGGATCGCCGTCGGCGCCGTGTACAGGATCGTCACCCCGTACTTCTGCACGATCTCCCAGAAGCGGCCCTGGTGCGGGGTGTCCGGGGTGCCCTCGTACATGACCTGCGTCGCGCCGTTGGCCAGCGGGCCGTAGACGATGTACGAGTGGCCGGTGACCCAGCCGACGTCGGCCGTGCACCAGTAGACGTCGGTCTCCGGCTTGAGGTCGAAGACGGCGTGGTGGGTGTACGCGGCCTGGGTGAGATAGCCGCCGGAGGTGTGCAGGATGCCCTTGGGCTTACCCGTCGTACCGGACGTGTAGAGGATGAACAGCGGCTGCTCGGCCTCGAACGCCTCCGGCACGTGCTCCGTCGGCTGCCGGTCCACGATCTCGTGCCACCACACGTCGTGGCTGTCGTCCCAGGCGACCTCCTGCCCGGTACGCCGTACGACGAGCACGTGCTCGACGTTGTCCACCTTGGTGAGGGCCTCGTCCACGGCCGGCTTGAGGGCGGACGGTTTGCCGCGCCGCCAGCCGCCGTCCGAGGTGATGACGACCTTGGCGTCCGCGTCCTGGATGCGGGTCGCGAGCGCGTCCGCCGAGAAGCCGCCGAACACCACCGAGTGCGCGGCGCCGATGCGCGCGCAGGCCAGCATCGCGACCGCCGTCTCCGGGATCATCGGCATGTAGACGGCGACCCGGTCGCCCTTCCGGACTCCCAGCTCCAGCAGGGCGTTCGCGGCCCTGGAGACCTCGTCCTTCAGCTCGGCGTAGGTGATCGCGCGGCTGTCGCCGGGCTCGCCCTCGAAGTGGATGGCGACCCGGTCGCCGTTGCCCGCCTCGACATGCCGGTCCACGCAGTTGTACGCGACGTTGAGCGAGCCGTCCTTGAACCACTTGGCGAACGGCGGGTTCGACCAGTCCAGCGTCTCGCTCGGCTCCTTCGCCCAGCTCAGGCGACGGGCCTGCGCGGCCCAGAAGCCGAGCCGGTCAGCCTTGGCCTGCTCATACGCCTCCGCCGTGACATTGGCGTGCGCCGCCAGGTCCGCGGGGGGTGCGAACCTGCGCTCTTCTTTGAGCAGGTTGGCCAGGCTTTCGTTGCTCACGGCATCTGCCTTTCCCAGGGTGTCCGTTGTGTCCCGGGCCAGCTCATCAGACCCGGGGGTCCGATGACAAGGGTCGTCGAAATATTGGTTTAGACCTGTCATCGGACCTGCGGGCGGATCCGCGTGGCGCGGGTCTTCCGTACCCACGGACGCCGGGCGAGCGTGGTTCAGGCGGACGCGTCCACCACCCCCACCCGGTCGAACAACTCCTCCTCCGTCAGCAGATACGCCTGCGCCTCACCCACGTGGAAGTACATCCCGTGCAGCTCCAACTCCCCCTCCCTCAGGGCCCGCGCCACCGACTCGTGCCGCCGCAGATGCTCCAACTGCTGCACCACATTGGTCAGGCACAGCTGTTCCACGGCGTCGGCGGGCGCCCTGGTCGCCAGCCGCGCCCAGGGCCGGTCGTCGTCGGACATCCGCTCCAGGCTCGGCCGCCCGTGCCGCAGCCACCGCTTGAGCGGCGAACCGCCCTCTCCTGGCCGGGAGTTGAGCAGCGCCTGCATGGCCCCGCACCCGGAGTGCCCGCACACGGTGATCGATCTCACGCGCAGCACGTCCACCGCGTACTCGATCGCCGCTGCCACCGAGTCGTCGCCGCTCTCCTCGCCGGGCGGCGGCACGAGGTTGCCCACGTTCCGCACCACGAACAGGTCGCCCGGACCACTGGAGGTGATCATCGATGTGACCAGCCGCGAGTCGGCGCAGGTCAGGAAGAGCTGCGAGGGCTGCTGCCCCTCCTCGGCCAGCCGCGCCAACTCATCCCGCACGAGGGGCGCGGTGTTGCGCTGGAACGCGCTGATGCCACGCGCGAGTCGATGGCCGGAGGCGGACCCGCCGCCGCGCGGTGCCGACCCCGGGCGCTCGCACCGGTGCTCGCGCCACGGTGTCCAGGGGTGACAGCGACAGGCCTCCGAACCGGTCGCGCCGGCCCCGACTCCCGTACGGCGGCCCGTCAGTTCGGCGGAGCCTCCGCGCGCGGTGTGCGCGTTCTGCCAGTCCTGTAGTGACTCGTACGCCGCGTGGTCCATGAACGAACCGTCCAACTCCACGACGGCGTGGGCCCCTTGGGGTACGAGATGCAGGGTGCGGCTGAGCCGCGGCACCGCGAGGAACGTCAGCTGTCCCCGGACGTGTACGTGGTGGACTCCTTCCTTCTCGTCGTGCGTGATGCGGGTGTGGGCGAGGCGGCTGAGGGCGACGGCGACGGCCACGGCGACTCCGAGCAGCACGCCCTCCAGGACACCGAGGAGGACCACGCCGAGGGTGGTGACGGCGTAGACCAGTACTTCCCGGTGGCGGGTCACCGTGCGGATGTGGTGCAGGGACACCATCTGGATACCGACGGCCATCACGAGTGCGGCGAGCGAGGCGAGGGGGATCAGCTCCAGCACGGGGACCATCAGCAGCGCGGCGATCACTACGAGAACGCCGTGCAGCATCGTGGAGTTCCGGCTCACGGCCCCCGCTTGCACATTCGCCGAACTTCTCACGGCCACGCCCGCGACCGGCAGCCCGCCGAGCGCGCCGGAGACGATGTTGGCGGCGCCCTGGCCCAGTAGTTCGCGGTTGAGGTCGGAGCGGCCGACGCGGGCGGAGAGCCCGGGCCGCCCGGCGACCAGCTTGTCCACGGCGACCGCGCCGAGCAGCGACTGCACGCTGCACACCAGCGTGGTGGTCAGCACGGCGGCGACGAGGCCGAGCACCGGGCCCTCGGGCAGTCCGGCCAGCGCGTGGCTGCTCCAGGACGGCAGGTCGACCTTGGCCAGCGTCAGCCCCGCGAGGGAGGCGGTGAGCGTGGCGCCGGCGACGGCGACGAGCGCGGCCGGGATCTTCCGCATCAGGTGCCCGAGCCGGCCGGGGACGCGCGGCCACAGCAGCAGAAGGGCCAGCGTCAGCGCGCTCATCGCCACGTCGGCGGGGTGCAGGTCCGCCAACTGGGCGGGCAGTGCGCGGAGGTTGGCGAGGACCGAGCTCTGCGGGGTGCCGCCGAGCACGATGTGCAGCTGGGCGACGGCGATGGTTACACCGATGCCGGCGAGCATGCCGTGCACGATCGCGGGGCTGACGGCGAGCGCGGTGCGGGCCACGCGCACGCAGCCCAGGGCGAGTTGGGCCAGGCCCGCGAGGACGGTGATCGCGCAGGTCGTCCGCCAGCCGTACCGGTGGATCAGGTCGGCGGTGACCACGGTGAGTCCGGCGGCCGGGCCGCTGACCTGGAGCGGGCAGCCGCCGAGCAGTCCGGCGACCAGACCGCCCGCGGCGGCGGCGACCAGGCCGGCCTGGAGGGGCGCGCCGGTCGCCAGCGCGATGCCGAGGGACAGGGGCAGGGCGATCAGGAAGACCGCGATGGAGGCCGACACATCGGCGCCCGCGATGCGGAAGCGGCGGTGCGGAGGCGGTGGGCTGTGGGGATGGGCGGCGCGCTTCGTCCGACGGGTGGTCGAGTCGGTGGCGCGGGTGGGTACGCAGGCTGACATGTCTTCCCGTCTCCTCCGGGGCAGCGCGGTCGCGGAACTGGTGGTCCCCGTCGATGGCGGGGGTCGGTCGCGGCCGTGGGTCACGGCGTGCAGCGGCGGGATATCTCAACGCTCGGTAAACGAATCGTAATGCAGAGTAAAGGTCAAGCATAGACTTTTCTGGCGAATGGGTTAATAAGTCACCTTGCAGGATGAAGTGAAAATTTCATCGGCTTGTCGTACTAATCCCACCTTCGGCCCCGTGCGACCTTGGCGGCGCTGCCGGGAATCCCGGCACATCGCCAGAAAACGCCCTGATCGGCGTCGGTCCGAACGAAGGAAGAAGGTGGGCGGACATGGCCGCCACCCAGAGGATCACCGCGGGCGCCGTGATCGCCGCGGCCTGTGCCGCGTCGCTCGCCGGTTGCGCGATCGGTGACAACGGTTCCCCGCACGGAGCGAACGGTCCGCACAAGGCGGCGCCCGCCCCGGCACCCAAGAGCGGAGTCCGCCTGATCGGGGACGGCTCCACTTCGTACACCGGGGCGCAGCCGCATCTGCCCAGACCCGAGCGGCTCAAGCCCGGTCAGAAGCCCCCGCAGTTCGTCGTCTTCTCCTTCGACGGCGCCGGCGAGGACAGCCAGAAGCTGTTCTCGCACTTCCGCAAGGTCTCCAAGGCCAACCACGCGAACATGACGTACTTCCTCAGCGGCGTGTACATGCTGCCGGAGGACAAGCGCGACCTCTACAAGCCCCCGGAGCACTCGCCGGGCAGCTCGGACATCGGCTTCAACGACGAGCAGGGCATCGCCGACACCGTGAAGCAGCTGCGCCTGGCGTGGCTGGAGGGCAACGAGATCGGCACCCACTTCAACGGCCACTTCTGCGGCAAGAACGGCGGCGTCGGCGAGTGGTCGGTCGCCGAGTGGAAGAGCGAGATCGCCCAGGCGAAGCAGTTCGTGAAGACCTGGAAGACCAACTCCGGGATGAAGAAGGCGTCCGCACTGCCCTTCGACTACGACAAGGAACTCGTCGGCGCCCGCACCCCCTGCCTGGAGGGCCAGGCCAACTTCATGAAGGCGGCGAGCCAGTTGGGCTTCCGCTACGACACCAGCGGGGTCAACGACCAGATCTGGCCCAAGAAGAAGGAGGGGCTGTGGGACCTGTCCATGCAGCTGGTCCCCTTCCCCGGCCACTCCTACGAGCAGCTGACCATGGACTACAACTTCATGGTCAACCAGTCCGGCACACAGACCCAGGGCGACCCCGACAAGTTCGGCCAGTGGGGCGACGAGATGCGTGACGGCCTGCTCAAGGGCTTCGACCGGGCCTACGACGGCAACCGCGCGCCCCTGGTCATCGGCAACCACTTCGAGTCCTGGAACGGCGGCACCTACATGCGTGCCCTCGACGAGGTCATCGAGAAGGTCTGCAACAAGCCCGAGACGCGCTGTGTCTCCTTCCGGCAGCTGGCCGACTGGCTGGACGCCCAGGACCCGCAGACGCTGGCCAAGCTGCGCACCCTGAACGTCGGCGAGGCACCGAAGCAGGGCTGGGCGTCCTTCCTGACCGGCCGCCCCGCCCCGGCCCCGAAGGGTGTGCCCGGGGCGCCGGCGGCCAAGCAGTAGCGGGTCGGCGGGGAGCGTGCCTCACACCGGTGCGGTGACGCTCTCGTCGAGCACGAATCCGGGGTCGACCTGCGCCGCCAGGTCGGCCCCGGTGCGCTCGTTGCCCCAACTCCGGGCGTTCTTCAGGTGGAAGTGCACCATCTGCTGTGTGTAGCGCTCCCAGTCACGCAGCTCGTACGTCGCGTCGGCGGCGATCTCCAGCATGCGCAGGGCGCGGCGGTTGACGTCCTCCAGGAGCTCGAACCGGGGCGGGCGGCCCTTCTCCATGGCACGCACCCAGTCCGAGTGCCCCACCGTCACCAGCAGGTCGTCCCCGACTTCGGCGCGGAGGAAGTCGAGGTCGTCCTGCCCTTGCACCTTGTTGCCGACGACCTTCAGGACGACGCCGAAGTCGCGGGCGTACTCCTTGTACTGGCGATAGACGGAGACCCCCTTCCGGGTCGGCTCGGCCACCAGGAACGTGATGTCGAAGCGGGTGAACATGCCGGAGGCGAAGGAGTCCGAGCCCGCCGTCATGTCCACCACGACGAACTCGTCGCGCCCGTCCACCAGGTGGTTCAGGCACAGCTCCACCGCTCCCGTCTTGGAGTGGTAGCAGGAGACTCCCAGGTCGGCGTCCGTGAAAGGCCCCGTGACCATCAAACGGGCGGCGCCGCCGTCGAGTTCCACCGGGCGCGCGCAGATGTCGTAGACCGGATTGTTCTCGCGCACCCGCAGCAGCCGGGAGCCCGCGCCGGGCGGGGTGGTCTTGATCATCGTGTCGGCGGAGGCGATGCGCGGGTTGCTGCCGCGCAGGTAGTCCTTGATGAGGGGGAGGTGCTCGCCCAGTGCGGGCAGCGCGGCGGCCTCCGCCTCGTCCAGGCCGAGCGCGGGGCCGAGGTGCTGGTTGATGTCGGCGTCGACGGCGACGACGGGTTGGGCGGTGGCCACGAGGTGGCGGACGAACAGGGAGGACAGGGTGGTCTTTCCGCTGCCGCCCTTCCCGACGAAAGCAATTTTCATGTTCACGAAGCGTAGTCGGCTCGTAGCTGTATGTGGCAGGTGTGCGTGAAGAAGACCACTCCATCGTGGGGCGCCCCGCCGGGATGGCTACTGTCGTACTCATGAGTACGACAGGTGCGAACGCCGATCCGCTCGCGGCCCTGGGCACGCTGCCCGGAGTGGCCGAGTCCGTCGAGTCCATGCGCAAGTCCGTGGACCGGGTCTACGGGCACCGGGTCATGCGCCGCCGCAGCAACGAGATCACCGCCGAGGCCGCACTGCGCGGGGCACGTGGCTCCGCCGCGCTCTCCGGGGCCGACTGGGCACTCGAAGAGGTACGTCGGCGCACCGACTTCAGCGGTGACGAGGAGGCCCGCACCATGGGCGCGGCCCTGCGGCTGTCCGCCGAGGCGGGCCAACTCCTGTCCATCTGGCGGCAGTCGCCCCTCCGGGTGCTCGCCCGGCTGCACCTGGTGGCCGCCGCGAGCCAGGAGGGCGAGGTCGGACGGCCGCGCCAGGATGGGGAGCCGGTCGACGAGCCGCTCGTCGAACTGCCGCTGCCCGGCGCGGCCGAGGTCTCCGGGCGCCTGGAGGGACTCGCGGAGCTGATCATCGCGGGCGGTTCGGCGCCGGCCCTGGTGACGGCCGCCGTGGTGCACGGCGAACTGCTCGCGCTGCGCCCCTTCACCTCGCGCAACGGACTCGTCGCGCGCACGGCCGAGCGGATCGTCCTCATCGGCAGCGGCCTCGACCCGAAGTCCGTGTGCCCGGCGGAGGTCGGCCACGCCGAACTGGGGCGCGCGGCCTATCTGGCGGCCCTGGACGGCTATGTCTCCGGCACCCCGGAGGGCATGGCCGCGTGGATCACCCACTGCGGACGGGCCGTCGAACTGGGCGCGCGCGAGTCGACCGCGGTGTGCGAGGCACTCCAGCGCGGAGCCGCCTGAGACAGGAAAACGGCCCCCTACGGAGGGGGCCGTTACGGGTTGCGGCGGTACGAGGATTCGTACCGCCGCTGGCATGTTCCACCGGGTTACCAAGCGTCCTCGAAGTTTTGCCCATCAGGTCGGGAACATTGCCCGTCGCCTGGTGCGGCTGGCCCGTAATCGACGGGTCGACGTCGCGTGGGTGCTCGGTGTTCATGCGCGGTCCGTGGGGCCAAATGCGTTATTAAGGTGATCCTTTCGGATGTCCTTGGTCTCGCGGGCCGTTGAATCCTTTGTACTCCCGCGCCGGAGGAAGCGGAACCCCTTACCGCGCTTCTTTACTTTTGCGTTCAAAGGGTCACTAACCGGTGTAAACGGTCGCCGCCTTGCGTCGGCTCGCGTACCAGACGAGCCCCGCCGTGGCCGCCGCCGCACCCACGGCCGCCGCCACCACGAGGGCCGGGCGGGGCGGCACGGAGAGCGTGGGCAGCCGCTGCTTGAGCCGGACCGGACGGTTGAAGTCCAGAATCGGCCACCCGCGCGCGATGGCTTCCTTGCGCAGCGCGCGGTCCGGGTTCACGGCGTAGGGGCGGCCCACGGACTGGAGCATCGGCACATCGGTCGCCGAGTCGCTGTAGGCGTAGCAGCGGTCGAGGTCGTACCCCTCGGACTGGGCCAGCTCCTTGATCGCCTCGGCCTTCGTCGGGCCGTACGCGTAGTACTCCACCTCGCCCGTGAAGCAGCCGTCGTCGCCCACCACCATGCGGGTCGCCACCACCCGGTCGGCGCCCAGGAGTTCACCGATCGGCTCGACCACCTCGGCGCCCGACGTGGACACGATCACCACATCGCGGCCGGCCCGGTGGTGCTCCTCGATGAGGGAGGCGGCCTCGTCGTAGATGATCGGGTCGATGAGGTCGTGCAGTGTCTCGGCGACGATCTCCTTGACCTGCTGGACGTTCCAGCCGCGGCAGAGCGAGGACAGGTACTTGCGCATCCGCTCCATCTGGTCGTGGTCGGCGCCTCCGGCGAGGAAGACGAACTGCGCATAGGCGGTCCGCAACGCGGCCCTGCGGTTGATCAGTCCGCCTTGGTAGAAGGACTTGCCGAAGGTGAGCGTGCTCGACTTCGCAATGACCGTCTTGTCCAGGTCAAAGAAGGCTGCTGTGCGGGGCAAGGAGTGGTTTTCCACAACCCAGAGCATAGGCGCAGCCCATTCGGCGTAAGGTGTGGCGCGTGGGTTTGCCTGAGAGGGCTCTCGGGTACACCATGGAAGTCACGGATCGTTCGCGACCGTGCTAACGCGGCCCGGCTCCTCCCCCCCCGAGTCGGCCGTGAAGACGACCCCCACTCTCCCCCCCGGTGGGGGTCGTCGCATGTCCGGACCCGTTTTCCCTTTTCGCGCGTGGTCGTGAGGCCATCCCGAGGCGGCCGAGGCCGCCTTTTTTCATGCCCAGAGCCCGTCACGGTGCGTAGTCGCGGTGCTGCGCTGCGGAACTCGCACAGGGGCCAGTACAGGGGTCACCGGTATGGGTGACGGCGATATTCACAGGGCCCGCGTTGTCCACAGTTTTCGACCAAGATCCACACGATTTCCGTGATGCCCGCACCGTGATTCCAACGCGTCCTCGCTCGCGGCGACTTCATGGCCGGTTCCGTTTGTCGGACGCGTTCGGCCGGTTTCTGTCGGCCGTGCATATGGAGGCCGATCGCCGGTTCTTCACACGTTTCGAATCGCGGGACCGCAGGAGTCACGCGAGAGACACAGCGATGGGGGATGGAAAAAATGGCCGGAACTGTCACACACGATCCGCCAGGTGCCGCCGGCGGGCGACAGAGCGGACCGCTGATCGTCACCGAGGACGCCGAACTCCTCGACGACCTGCTGCGCCTGTGCGCGGCGGCAGGCGCGACTCCCGAGGTCCATCCGGGGGTCCCGGAGCGCCGCGGCGGCTGGGAGACGGCGCCGCTCGTCCTGGTGGGCGACGACGCGGCACGCCGGGTGCGCGGGGCCGCCCGCCGCAACGGAGTGGTGCTGGTCGGCCGCGACCAGGACGACTCCGGGGTCTGGCGGCGGGCCGTCGAGATCGGCGCCGACCACGTCCTGATGCTGCCGGACGGCGAGCAGTGGCTCGTCGACCGCATCGCCGACGTGGCCGAGGGCGTCGGCCGCCCCGCCCTCACCGTCGGCGTCATCGGGGGCCGCGGCGGCGCCGGAGCGTCCACGCTCGCCTGCGCCCTCGCCGTCACCTCCGCGCGGGAGGGACTGCGCACGCTCCTGGTGGACGCGGACCCGCTCGGCGGCGGACTCGACGTACTCCTCGGCGGAGAGAGCGCGGAAGGCCTGCGCTGGCCCGCGTTCGCCGCCTCGCGCGGCCGGGTCGGCGGCGGCGCCCTGGAGGAGTCCCTGCCCGAACTCCACTCGCTCCGGGTACTCAGCTGGGACCGCGGCGACTGCGTCGCCATCCCGCCGCAGGCCGTCCGCGCGGTGCTCGCCGCGGCCCGCAGGCGCGGCGGCACGGTCGTCGTCGACCTGCCCCGCCGCATCGACGACGGCGTCGCCGAGACCCTCGCCCAGCTCGACCTGGGCCTCCTGGTGGTCCCCGCCGAACTGCGCGCCGTCGCGGCGGCCGGCCGCGTCGCGTCCGCCGTGGGCATGGTCCTGCGCGATCTGCGCGTGGCCGTACGCGGGCCGTACGCCCCCGGCCTCGACGACCGGGAGGTGGCCCGTCTGCTCGGGCTGCCACTGGCCGGTGAAGTACCGCTCGAATCGGGCCTGCTGCGACCGCACGAGGGCAAGGCGCCACCAGGGGCGGCCGGTCGGGGGCCGCTGGCGCGGTTCTGCCGTGAGTTCTGGGAGCGGGCGCTGGTCGAGGCGGGTGGCGTATGAGCGGGCCGCCGGAGAGCGGCTTCGGTCCCGCTCCGGGTATGCCCGCCGGGATGCTCGACGGTGTGCGGCGGTGGCTGGCCGAGAGCGGGGGCGAACCGACGCCCGCGCGGGTGGCACAGGCGCTTCGGGAGCAGGGGCGGGTGCTGGGGGACGCCGAAGTCCTGGGCGCGGCCGAGCGGTTGCGGTCCGAACTGGTGGGCAGCGGCCCGCTGGAGTCCCTGCTCGCCGACCCCTCGGTCACCGACGTCCTCGTGTCGGCCCCGGACCGGGTGTGGGTCGACCGGGGCGGCGGCCTGGAACTGACCGCCGTCACCTTCCCCGACGCGGCGGCCGTACGACGCCTCGCGCAGCGCCTGGCCGCCGTGGCCGGACGCCGACTGGACGACGCACGGCCCTGGGCCGACGCCCGGCTGCCGGACGGGACCCGCCTGCACGCCGTACTGCCCCCGGTCGCCGTCGGCTGCACCTGCCTCTCGCTCCGTGTCGTACGACCGCGCGCGTTCACACTCGGCGAACTGGTCGCGGCGGGCACGGTACCGCCGGGCGGCGACCGCATCCTGCGGGCCGTCGTCGGGGCGCGGCTCTCCTTCCTGATCAGCGGCGGAACCGGCAGCGGAAAGACGACACTCCTGAGCGCGCTGCTCGGGCTGGTCGGGCCGGGCGAGCGGATCGTGCTCGCCGAGGACTCGGCGGAGCTGAAGCCGGACCATCCGCATGTCGTACGGCTGGAGAGCAGACCCGCCAACCAGGAGGGCGCTGGCCTCGTCACGCTCCAGGACCTGGTCCGCCAGGCCCTCCGGATGCGGCCGGACCGGCTCGTCGTCGGAGAGGTGCGAGGCCCTGAAGTAGTTCACCTCCTGGCCGCGCTCAACACGGGCCACGAGGGCGGCTGTCGGATGGCTCTGAAGATTGCAGTAGCGCAAGATTCATTTCAGTGGAAATTTCGGTAGCGCACGAATGATTTCAGTGCGCTCACGGAATGTGATTGCTGTCCGTCTGGTGTTGAGGTTCGTGTCAGGTGGCTCTGAAGATTTCAGTAGCGCAGCGAGCTGTTCGGTGCCCTTCCTTGTCGGGTGGGCTGTTGTGTCTGCGCTGATCTGCCCCCAGCGGCTCCCCGGTGGTAATTCGACCTGGCCGTCCTCGCAGCCACCATCGCCCAGCAGCGGCAGACGGCCGCGAACAGCAGCGCGCCCGGGGATGTTGGGCGCGCGCCGAGAGCGGGAGCCGGGAAGGACGAGAAAGTCCCTCGGTGACGAGAAGCCGGTGCTGCCAGACTGCAAGGTCTTGGCTGGCGAGGTGAGGCGGATACGGGAAATGGATCATCACTTGGCGGTCGCTCAGAACTGGGAGGCTCTTGAGACGACCCTCAAGTTCGGCGATCGTGCCCTGCGTGATCCGGTGTGGATTCCTGGAGCGGCATCGGAGGCGGCGGCCGAATTGGCGAACAATGAGCCTCTTCGAGCTGGCCACTGATTGGGTGACGGTCCGTGAAGCGCAACGACCGAGGCCCCCAGGCTGTTGATCGAGATGTCTGACGTCTCAATCACGTTGCTCGGGGGCCTCGTTGGTCATCCATCCTGCCGCACTTGACCTGCCACATGCGCTCGTGGAGTGAGTCTCAATGATGGTGTCAAGCCGATTGGGGGGCCAGTGGGGTGGAGGTGAAGCGCCTGTTGTCACGGAGCATGGCCCATAACAACGGCTAACACAAAGAAGCGGCAGGGATGTGCCGCCCGCAGCCACCAGGCGAACTGTTCGGTCTCGCGACCGGTGAGGCCGTTGCCGTTG